>JADZBE010000043.1 GCA_020852275.1 Phycisphaerales bacterium | reverse complement strand
AGGAGGCGTTGAGGTCGATGTCGGTATCGTAGTATCCTAAGCCCTGCAGCGTCGCATCGTCTCCAGAGTCGTCCGGATAGCCGCTGTCGATCCCTTCCCAGTTCCCACCGTTGTCCCAGTCACCGGAGGACACATTGGCATTCCACGTGTACGCCACGCGGAGCATCGGATCCGGGTTCGGCGCGGGCGCTCCATTCCACGCAACACCTACACGCAACACCAGCAGCAGCAGCATCGCCGCCGGCCCCAAGCCGGCGACTCGTTTCTGATTCTTCATGATAGTCACTCCTTCGTAAACATCAACGCGGTCTTTCGATTCCGATCGGTCGAGACATCACAAATCGGCGGTAAGAATCGCGGGAGTGCGACCAAGGTGGATTCCTGGATGCGCGCAAGCCCGGAGATCCTTCGGGCGCGCTGGGTGGACACGCACGCAGCGGAGGGCTTATGGCGGTTAGCGAAGTTGCGGGGGGGGGCTGGCTGCGGGGAGGGGCTGTGTCCGCCGCTCCGGGCAGCGCTCCGCCAAGGATCGATCAGCCGATTTCATCAGTGTACGGACTCCGACCATGGAAGTCGGTCCTCAGTCTGGCGCGCGGCCACCGCAGCAGGGTCGCTGTGGCACCTCTTATATCAGACTACATCATGAAACCGTGCGTGTCAAGCGAAACCCTGGAGAAACTCGATCACAAGATCGTGAAACTCGGCACAATCCCAATGAGGGCTTTTCAAGCGCGGAATCTGCGCCTCTCCGTGAAACTGCGCCGTGGAAGTGCTGATCCTGAGCCAAGCTCTTCTACTGAAATCGCGCCGGTGGCGCCCTGGAAGAAACCTCACGTCGCGCAACCACCGAAGCTCAAACCGCCGATCTCAGTGGTGGCGAATCCATGCCAATCCGTCGGGCAGACGATCCGCATTTCACTGGCGTACCCGTTCAAGACATCGTGATCCTTCGATGCGCGCGGACGGCGTAAAAAACAGAAAGGGCGACCCGCGCGGGTCGCCTCCTTCTGATCTTCGTTCATTCCGTCAGCCCGCGCTTAGCACGGGAAACAGAACGGCCTGCCCTTGCACGTCGGCGAGCAGGCGACGAGGAAGTTGCCCTGCTTGTCGCGGCAGACGGCCTTGATCGTGCTGCGGCCGAACTTGCGGTACAGGGTGTTCTTCACGCTGGTGGTGCTGTTGGGATTGAAGTTGGACGAGCGCGGCGCCCACTTCGAGACCTGCGTCGGGTTGACGCAGAACACGTTGCAGCCCTTGCCGATCCAGTTGGCAAAGCTGTTCAGCGTGGTCGGCGAGGGGCGCTTGTAGGAAGCGTTGCCCGTCGTCTGGCTGCACAGCGTCCGAAACGCCGTGATCTTGCTGTTGAAGTTGCTGTAACAGGTCTTGTAGCCCGGGGCGCAGTTGCCGGTCGAGCGGTTGCTCGAGCTTCCCGTGCTGCGGCTGCGATACGAACCCCACGAGCCGCTCCGATACGTTCCACTTGCCATTCGTTCTCTCCATCAAGTGACTTGAATGAGTCGATCGCACGATCGACGCGCAAGGCATCGGATGAAGCGAAGGGGCACTTTAGTTCCACGCCGCGCATGCGGAGGAAAAACTTCGGATTCCGGCCGCGGCGCCCTGCAGCGCCTGCCGAGAATGTCCCGTCGGACCGCGCCTTGTCCGCGAATGGCCGGTGGTTCCGTGAGGATTTCGCCGATCCGTTGCCGCGCCGCCGTCTCCCCCGATAATCCGACGCCATGCGTTTGCCGCGTTTTCATCTTCCCACGCTGCGCGAAGGCGACGGCGAGCTGACCGGGGACGAGGCCCATCACGCCGCAAGCGTGCTGCGGCTTCGCATCGGCGCGAGGATCGAGCTGTTTGACGGGCGCGGTGGACGGGCGGCGGCGACGATTTCGCACGTGCGCCGCGGGCACGTCGCCGTCACGATCGAGGGCGTGGCGCCCTCCGGTCCGCAGCCGACGCCTCATGTGATTCTCGCCGTGGCGCCGCCGAAGGGCCCGCGACAGCAGGTTCTTGTGGAGAAATGCACGGAGCTGGGCGCGGCCGCGTTTCAGCCTTTGCGGACGGAGCGATCCGTCGTGAAGGGCGGCGACGCGCTGCAGCAGCACTGGCAGCGCTGGGCGCTGGAGGCGTGCCGCCAGTGCGGACGGGACCACCTTCCAGAGGTGCGCGCGGGCGCCGAATGCGCGGCGGTGTTCGACGAGCGCCGCGCGGGCGGGTTCATGCTGCTTGCGGATCCGTCGCCCGACGCCGCGCCGCCTTCGGCGTGGGTGAAAGACGCGTTCGGGGCGGTGGAAGTGCTCGTGCTCGTCGGACCGGAAGGCGGCTGGACGCATGAGGAGCGCGAGGCCGCGATTCGCGCCGGCGCTGCGCCGGCGTCGCTGAGTCGGCAGGTTCTGCGCGTCGAGACGGCCGCGATCGCCGCGACGGCGCTTCTGACGGGAGGGTTTGCGTGATCGACGCCACGCCGCAAACCAACGACGAGATGCCGCGCGCTGACGAGACCATGCCGCAAGAAAACGACGACGTGCCGCTGCTCGCCATGAGCGGAATCTCCAAGCGCTTCGGCGGCGCGGCGGCGCTGTCCGGCGTGGATTTCAGCGTTCGCGCCGGCGAGGTCCACGCGCTGATGGGGGAGAACGGCGCGGGCAAGTCCACGCTCATCCGAATCCTCACCGGCGTGCATCGCGCGGACGCCGGCGAAATCGTCTTCAACGGAAGTCCTTTTCAACCGCGCTCCCCCGCCGAGGCTCTCGCCGGCGGCGTCAGCACGATCCATCAGGAGCTGAACCTGATCCCCACGCTGTCCGTCGCGGAGAACCTGCTCATCGGACGGATGCCGCGCGGCCGGTTCGGACTGGATTGGCGCGAGGCGCGCGCCCGAGCGCGGCGGATTCTGCGCGATCTGGGCATCGACGTGGATGTGGACCGGCGACTCGACGACTGTTCGACCGCCGTCCGCCAGATGGTGGCTATCGCCCGCGCCGTCAGCGTGCAGTCGCGGCTGGTCGTCATGGACGAGCCGACGTCCAGCCTCGATCGACCGGAGGCCCGGCGGCTGCTCGAACGGGTGAAGGGTCTGCGGAGGACCGGCGTCGCGGTCGTGTTCATCTCGCACTCGCTCCAGGAAGTGTACGCGGTCAGCGACCGGATGACGGTTCTGCGCAACGGCCGGCTCGTCGGCGTCTTTGAGACGGCAACGCTGCCGCGCGTCGATCTCGTGCGGCACATGCTGGGGCGAACCGAATTCGGGTTCTCGAACCGCGAAACCGGAATCACAAGTCCGGCATCCGAAATCTCAAATCTGAAATCTGAAATCACAAATCCGACTTCTGATATCTCAACTCGAAAATCCGAAATCCGAAATCCGAAATCCGAAATGCCATCGGCACAGCTCGATGCCCCACCTCCGCACGCCTCCCCGCCGCTCCTGTCCGTCCGCAGGCTCGGTCGGCCCCTTGCCGTCGAATCCGTCTCGTTCGATCTGCGCGGCGGCGAAGTGCTGGGTCTGGCGGGTCTGCTGGGGTCGGGTCGAACCGAAACGGCGCGGCTCGTCTTCGGCGCGGATCGACCGGATGCCGGCGATATCCGCTTCGATGATGAGCGGATCGATTGCGGCTCGCCGGCGCGGTCCATTCGACTCGGCATGGGCTTTTGCCCCGAGGATCGCGCGGCGGAGGGGATCATCCCCGAGCTTTCGGTGCGCGAGAACATCTGCCTCGTGCTGCAGCGGAATCTGTCCCGCTGGGGGTGGGTGCACCGCGCGCGCCAGCGTCGCGCCGCGGAGGAGATGATTCGGCGGCTGCGCATCGTTGCTGAAGGATCGGAGCAGCCCGTGGGTCAACTTTCCGGCGGAAACCAGCAGAAAGTCGTGCTCGCGCGCTGGCTGGCGGTCCAGCCGCGGCTCCTCATCCTCGACGAGCCGACGCGCGGCATCGACGTCGGCGCCAAGCAGGCCGTCGAGTCGCTCGTCGCCGACCTGGCGGGGCAGGGCATGGCGATCATCTTCATCTCCTCGGAACTGGATGAAGTGTTGCGAGCGTCGGACCGCATCCTCGTGCTGCACGACCGCCAACCCGTCGGCGAGGTGCCCCGTGCGCAGGCCGGCGAGGAGCACATCCTTCACCTGATGGCCGGGGGGGGGGAGGAAGCGCCGAAGCCCCGAAACGCCGGCCCGCCAAGCGCAGAGGCCGGAACCGCTGAATCGTCGGAATGCCGAGCGGCCGAATCTCCGGGAAAAGAAGCCGGTACGCGCAGCGCGGTGGAGCCGGCGGCGATCCCGGCCGGGCAGACCGCTGCTTCCCAAGGAATGGACAGGCCCGCCTCGCGTGCGCTTCGGCGCTGGCCCTCGTGGACTCTGCCCTTGCTGGCGCTTGCCGTTTTCGTGCTGCTGGACCTGCTGCTCGTGCCACGGTTCGGGCATCTGCAATTCCGCGACGGTCGATGGGAAGGCGCGATCGTGCAGATTCTGCGCCAGGCTTCCCCCGTCATGATCCTCTCCGTGGGTATGACGCTGGTGATCGCGCTGGGAGGCATCGATCTTTCCGTCGGATCGATTATGGCCATGTCCGGCGCGGCCGGAGCGATCGCGCTGACGCGGCACGGCTGCGGCGCGGGGGGCGTGATCGCGGCCGGGCTGGGCGTGGGGTTGCTGGCGGGCGCGTGGAACGGCGCACTGGTCGGACTGCTGCGATTGCCGGCCATCATCGCGACGCTGATCCTGCTGGTAGCGGGTCGAGGATTGGCGCAGCTTCCGACGGAGGGGCTGGTCATCACCTTCGAATCGCCGAGCTTTGAGCGCCTCGCCGCCGGAACGTTGCTGGGGCTGCCGCTGCCCATCTACCTCGCGCTCGGCACGACGCTGGTTGTCGCGGTCATCGCACGGTTCACAACGATCGGCCTGTACCTCGAGGCCATCGGCGGCAGCCGCGCGGCGTCGTACCTCTGCGGGCTGCCCCAGCGCGCGCTGGAGTGCTCGACGTACCTCCTCAGCGGACTGTGCGCCGCGCTGGCGGGGCTGATCGCCACCGCGGACGCCAAGGCCGCCGATGTATCCAACTGCGGATTGTATCTGGAGCTGGACGCGATCCTCGCGGTGGTGATCGGCGGAACGCGTCTGACCGGCGGGCGCATCCGTCTGATCGGCGCGGTGCTCGGCGCCCTGCTGATGCAGACGCTTACGACCACGCTCCTGATGCTCAACATCGCTTTTCCACTGATGCTGCTGATCAAGGGCGCCGCCGCACTGCTCGTATGCCTGATCCAGTCCCCACAGGGCTTGGATCTGCTGGGAGCCGGTATGCACCGCGTGCACGGGGCGTGGCGAGCGGAAGGCGCGGGCGCGGCGAGCGCCACGCACCGCCCACGGGGATGACAGCCAGGGGTGAAACGCGAAACCGGACACGGGGCCCGTCACCCCCGCGCAGACCCCAAAACCGTCACGCCCGCGCCTGCGGGGGTCCAGGGCGCGGCGGTTCAGGCAAACCATGTCTGTTTTTCCGGCACTTTCGTCTGCCAGTGCCTCACCCGCCTCACCCTGCTCCGTTTCGACATCCCGCTCATCGAACCGGACGGGCGATCTTCCCGCATCCGGCTCCCGGACCAGCGGATTCAGGATCTCGCGCACGAGATGCAGGGCGTGATGCAGGGGAGCCGGCAAGTCCCCAGCTCCTTGTGAAGGCGCTGATCAGAAATCGTGGCGTCCTCTCGTTTCCCCGCCTTGTGCTCCACGCGCAGCCATCGAGGCAGCCTGCGCCGCGCGCGTCCCGTCACCGTTTCGCAGACCGGCGCCACCATGCCCAGGCTGAAATCCGTGCTTCCGCCCGTGCGAGCGCCCTGCCCGCATCTCTGGGTACACTCCGATTCTTCCCGCAATAAGAAAAAGCTTGCAGGCCGGCATGAGGGGGTATAATCCACGATCATGTCTCGGCGTGTCCCAACGGATCACGCTCACGACGCAAAACGCCGCGAGCAGGTGTATCAGCATTGGTACGCGGAAGTTCTGCGCGAATCGCGCGACAACGCCTCGCTGCTCCGCGTTCAAGCCCGCGCGATGGACGACTCGGAGGTCGCCTCCGATCCGGAACTGGCGGAGATGATCCGCGGCTGCTGCATGCAGGTTCAGCAGGATCTCGCGCGCCGCTCCCGAGAAACCACGCGCACCGAGGCGCACGTCATGGCGGCGCCCGTCGCGCTGAAGCCGGTCACGCGCGTGGAAGAGGCGCTCTGGACGCGCGAGCAGGTGATCTCGGTGCTTGCGAAGCTGGATCATGACTTCCACGATCATCTCACGCGCCTCGACGAGCCTCGCGCGCGATCCGCGCTGGCGAAAATGGAGGCGCTGCTGGCCGACTATGCCGACTGCATCGACGCGGACCACCTGATCCGTTGCAACCGGGAGCTGTCGCGGGTCGAGGCGCGCAAGACGGCGCTCGGCGCGCAGGTTGCGAAGCTGCACGAGCACGCGGTGGCCTGCGCCCGTGCCGGCGATCAGGACGGCGCCGCGCGGGCGCTGCAGCGGCTCTCGGCGATCCATGCCGCCCGCCCGCTCGTGCTGCCGGCCGAGCGGTTCCGGCACATGCGCGAGGACATGCTGCACGTCGCCGAGGCGCGTGAGCACCGGCAGGCCGCCGGGGAGCTCGTTCGTCGCGAGCGCGCGGTGGCCGAGGAGATTCGCAAGCTGGCCGACGGTGTGCATCGATTTCACGTCATCGCCCGCCGGGTGCCGCACGACAGCGCCGAGTATCTCGCCGCGGAGAAGGAGTATCAGTACGCCGTCAAGCAGGTGCGCTCGCACGACAACGACTGGATGGCGGCGCTGATCCTGGAGCTGATGGACCTGCTCGAGGAGTGGCACGACGCCTCGCACCAGGGGCAGCAGCAGGTGGACCGCTTCCTGGACAGCGTGCGCTCCGCGCTGGACCGCCTGCAGAAGCAGATCCGGGAAATCGAGCAGGAGGGCCGGCGAAACTGAACTCAACCGCTCCCTTACGGTCGCGGCGCTGTTGATGCCATCGGCATTCGCCGTTGCAAAGCCGAGCCCCTTCCGTTATGGAATCGGGCGCACATGCTGGATCCCAAGTTTATTCGAGAAAACGCGGACCTGATCCGCCGCGCGGCGAAAGCCAAGCGCGTGCCCTGCGACGTGGACCGCATCGTCGCGGTGGATGCGCGGCGGCGCGAGGTTCAGGTCGAACTGGACGCTCTGCGCTCGAAAGTGCGCGAGGGCGGCGAGATGATGGGACTGCTGCGCAACCCGAAGTCCCCCGCGCATAAACAGGCCATCTCCGCGGGAAAAACCGAAGCCGACATCAAGACCCTGGCGGACCAGACCCAGGCGGAACTCACCGATCTGAAGCCGCGCATCAAGGCGCTCGAGGAGGAAGAGCAACGCGTCGCCGTGGAGTTTGATGCGCTCATGCTCACTGTGCCGCAGCCCGCGGACCCGGACGTGCCCGACGGCAAGGACGACACGGAAAACGTCGAGATCAAGCGCGTCGGCGAGGTCCGGCGGTTCGACTTCGAGCCGAAGGACCATGTCACCCTCGGCACGCAGCTCGGCATCCTCGACATCGAGCGCGGCGTCAAGCTCGCCGGCAGCCGCAACTACGTCCTCAAGGGCGACGGCGCGCTGCTGCACCAGGCCGTCCTCCGCCTCGCTCAGGACATGATGATCGCCCGAGCTTTCGTCCCCATGACCGTGCCCGTCCTGGTGCGCGAGGAGGTCATGGTCGGCACCGGCTATTTCCCCGCCGGGCGCGACCAGGCGTACCTCTGCGAGCGCGACGCGATGTCGCTGGTCGGCACGGCCGAGGTGCCCGTCACGGCCTACTACAGCGATGAGATTCTCGCCGAGAGCGAGCTGCCCAAGAAGTTCGTCGCGCAGTCCACGTGCTTCCGCCGTGAGGCCGGCGCCGCCGGCAAGGACACGCACGGGCTGTACCGCATCCACCTGTTCGAGAAGGTCGAGCAGGTGGTCATCTGCAGGAACGACGCCGCCGAGTCCAAGCGGTGGCATGCCGAGATTCTGAAGAACGCGGAGGACGTGCTGGCGGCGCTGAAGCTCCCCTACCGCGTGGTCAACGTCTGCACCGGCGACCTCGGGCAGGGGCAGGCTCAGAAGTTCGATATCGAAACGTGGATGCCCTCGCGCGGGGGCTATGGCGAAACGCACTCGGCCTCGCGGTTTTATGAGTTTCAGGCCCGGCGGCTGAAGCTGCGTTACCGCGACGGGGCGAAGAAGATTCACTACTGCCACACGCTCAACAACACGGTGATCGCCTCGCCCAGGATTCTCATTCCGATTTTGGAGTTGTATCAACACGCGGACGGAGCGGTGACGATCCCTGAGGCGCTGCGACCCTACATGGGCGGACGGGAGCGGATCGAGCGGGCGTAGAGATTTGACTTTCGTCTTGAGCGCGCCCTTCTCCGGCAAGCCATGGCGGAACTCAAGACCGGGCACGACCGCCGTCACCCCCCGCGCACGCTCGTTCCGCCTCGAGTCCGCTGATTTCTGCGCAATCTGCGCCCTCTGCGGATAAACTCTTTCCTCGTGATTGAGTCGAGCCGCCATGAAGCAGGGTTTGCACCGCGCCGCAGGCACGGCGCGAGACGCCTCGCGGTTACGCTCTGCGGACTCAGCACGCTCGCGCTGAGCTGCACCTGGCTTGTCAGTCATGCGCTGATGATCGGCTGGCAGGGGAGAACGATTTCCGTCGCGGCGGCTTTCGGCCACCTGCGCATCTGGCGGTGGAACGCCACGTACCCGAGCGGGTTGATCGTGGACGGCGCGGCCGCCACGATGGCCGGGTGGTTTTTTCCGCAGATAGTGAGGTTGCCTCTGTGGCCCTTCGCGCTGGCGTCATTGCTGCTGACGATCGTGATGATCCGTCGAATGCGGCGCGGATTCCGCGCCGGGTGCTGCGCGACGTGCGGGTATGATCTGACGGGAAACGTGTCGGAGAGGTGCCCGGAATGTGGCGTCGAGGTGAGCGACGACCGGCCGACGAGCGCGGATCCCCGACGGCCCGCCACGAGGTTGCGCAACGACGACGCAAAAGAATAACCTTCGCTCCGGCACTGCTCCGGCTCCCGCGCCTATCGTCTGGCAGCAGTTGCTCGTTTTTTTCTTCTTCTCCACCGCGGCGCATTGGCTGGTGCTGACTTCTTGTCAGGTTCTCTCAAACACACCTCCCGTCTGGCTGACGCTTGCGAACGCGATTCGCAATGGCGGGATTCCCGACGACTGGACAGGGTGCGCCCTGCCCTACGTGGCCGTGCACGAGGGCATCAACGTCCTGGCGATGGTCCTGGGCGTGAGGGTTGCCGGTCAACCCCGTAGGGCGTCGGCTTCCCTGACGGCATACTGCTTCGCCCGCATGGCGGAAGCCCTGCTCGACGCAGGAGTCTGGTGGTCGTTGGGAGCCGTGCGGAACCATTTGCGAATCGCTGAAACGTTGGGCATCCTCGGCCAGTTGAGCCTCCCATTCGCGTGGCTGTGGTTTGCGGGGCGAGCGAACGCCTTCCGTTATCCGCTCCGCATGTTCATCGCCGTGACGCTCTTCGGTTATGCCGGCGACGCCGCCGTCGGTTTCATCTCGGATGGAGCCGAATGCATCATGGTTGGCCGGCTTTCCTACGGCTACCTGTCCCACCGAACGATTCCGATGGCGCTGTTGGCGCTTGCGCTGTTGTTGCCGGCATGCGCCGTGCTAAAGCGGCCGTGGGCGGCACGTAGATGGCTGGTCATTCTTTCGACCGGCATCATCGGCGGCTCGATCCTGCCCGCCGTTCCTGCCTATTACAACGGATTCATCTTCGATCCGTTCGACGTTGCGGCGTTCGAGCTTGCGCCGCTGCTGTATCTTGCGCAGACGATCGCCGCTTTTGTGCTTGTGGCGCGGGAACGGTATCGACCGGACGACGCGCCGGCCTGCCTGACCTGCGGGTACAACCTCACCGGCAACGTCTCCGGCGTGTGCCCGGAATGCGGGGTACGGGTGAGGATGGAAGGCGCTGTGGGTCCGGGCCAGGCAGGGCAGTAAACCGCGTGAAGTGGAATTGACCGGCTGGGCTGCACGATGGGGCTGCACGGTGGGGCTGGAAGGTGAGGCTGCACGGTGGGGCTGCTCTCTGAGCAGCCACGGGTCTGCTGGCTCTCTGAGCCGGCGTCAGGCACGACCCTGCTGAGGTTGCAGGCGCCCTTGCTGTTGCCTCATTCGGCAGGTCGCAGACCTGCCGGACCTGTAGCAAACCAGAGACCTGCTCCACCTGTGTCAGAGACCTGCTCCACCTGTGTCAGAGACCTGCTCCACCTGTGTCGGAGACCTGCTCCACCCGTGTCAGAGACCTGCTCCACTCGCGTCAGAGGCCTGCTCGACCCGCATCCCAGACTCGTTCTGTCAGCGGTCACGACCCCGCTGCGCCGGCCAGCACCGGAAGTGCGAAAACGCCGGGTTCCTCGATGACCCCCTCGCTGGGCGTCGTCCCGCAGCGCGTCGGGTGCACCGTATCCCGCTCGATCGCGTTCGACTCGCGCGAGTTCGTCCCTCCCGAAGGCGGCTCGCCCAGTTGGAGCTTGTGAATCTCGTTCGTGCGGATGAGCCGGTCCCCGAAGATCGGGTCGGTCACGTCCGCCTTCCAGAAATCCTCCTTGACCGAGGCGATCCATTCGCGGCGGGCATACGCGCGGCGGCCGAGGTTGCGGCGGAGGATGATGTAGAAGAACGCGTGGATGTGATCGAGCAGGTGGTGGACATTGCGCGTCTTCATCGCCCGTCGCCAGAACATGATCGGGCGGTTGTAAAAGGCGGCGTACGCTTTCTTGTACCACTCGGCCACTTCCTCATACGACACGGTCGGGAGGCGCATGATCGCGCCGCTGAGTTCGTAATCGCCCCAGTCCTCGGTGAGCAGCAGCCCGTGGCGCTTGGCCCACTCGAACATCTGCGTGCCGGGGTACGGCGTGGTGATGTTGAAGATGGCAAGGTCCGGGTCCAGCTCGACCGCGTAGTCGATCGTGCGGCGCATGGTGTCCACCGTTTCGCCGGGGTTGCCCAGCATGAACGTGGCGCGCACCTCCAGCCCGAGCCGCTTGGCGATCTTCACCGCCCACTCCGTCTTCCGCCGGTCGATGGGCTTGCGGATGTTGCGCAGAATCTCGTCGTCGCCGCTCTCCACGCCGAACATCACCTGGTGGCAGCCGGCCTCCTCCATCTCGCGCGCGAGGTCTTCCGCGAAGCAATCGGTGCGCACGAACGCGGTCCACGAGACGCCAAGCTTCTTCTCCTTCATCAGCCGGCAGAACGTCATCACGTTCTGCTTGAATACGGTGAACGTGTCGTCGTAGAACTGGATTTCGCGGATGCCGTAGGTGCGACGCAGGTGCTCGATCTCCTCGACGACGCGGGCGGCCGATCGCGTCCGCAGCTTCGTTTCCGCGCTGTTGCAGAAGGTGCACTTCCCCGGGCAGCCGCGGGTCATCAGCATGTTGATGGCGGGGAGGCGCTTGTACGCGCCGAGCGACGGGAAGTAGCGGTGCATGGGCACGAGGTGGTAGGCGGGCATGGGCAGCGTGTCGAGGTCTTCGATCACGTCCGCCGGCGGGTTGTGCACCGCGCGGAATCCGCCGCCGGGCTGCGGACGGCGGAAGCTCAGCCCTTTGATCGACTCCCACGGCTCGCCGCGCAGAATGCGCGTCAGCGTGATCTCCCCGTCGCCGCGCACCACCAGGTCGATCGCGGGGTTCTTCAGGCACTCCGTCGGCATCGCCTCCGCATGGACGCCGCCCGCGATGACGAGGCAGTCGGGATGCACTTCCTTGACGACCACGGCCGCGCGGTTGGCGGCGATGGCCGTGGCGGTCATGAAGGTCAGCCCCACGCATCGGGGGCGCACCGTGGCGAGCCATGAGCGGAATTCCTCGATGCCCCAGCGCTCGACGTGGAGGTCGAGGATGCGCACGTGGAAGCCCTCGCGCTCGGCGTAGGCGGCGATGCTCAGGAGCCCCAGCGGAGGCATGGCGCCCTTGATGCCGTGCCAGATGTTCTGGTCCTTGCTGATCCACGGGGGGTTAATCAGCAGGATGTCCATTTCTTCACCTGATTCGGGCGACGCGAGCAGGGTTGCAGACGATGCGGAATCGAGAGCGGGCGCGTTATCGAGAGCGGGCCTGCAATCGAGAACAGGCGTCGGATCGAGCCTTGTTTCTTCCTGATGCGCGGTTCTCATAAGCTGCGGCTCCCATGGATGGCGCGGAGCGTGGATGGTTCACGCGCGCGGCCCGTACGGCGTTTATCGGAAGGGTCGAGCCGCGGCGGAAGTTTGCGGGAGGCGAGCGGCAGGCGCAGTTCTTGCGGGTCATGAACCGCGACCGTGCGGGTACGGACGCCCCCTCGCTTGCGCCACGGGTTCGGATGAGGTTCCCTTGCTGGCGCCACGGGTTCAGAACCCGAAGCGCAAGCGAGGGCGCAGAGGCATGCCCATTGTCTCGGGCATGCCCTCCACCTGCGGAAACCCACTCGATTGGCATTCGCCAGGCGAGCTCGATATGCTGGGGATTCTGATGGCGTTGGCAGGCGTGAGGGCTTCCAAGGGGGACCTCGGCAGGACGCCCGAACCCCATAAGCCCGACCCCGGCGGCGCTTCGTGGCACCGCCCGCCCATTGCCTCAACTTGCGAAGGAGGATCACCATGAACGCGAGGGGAAATCTGCTTACCCTGTGGACCTGCGCGGATCTCGCGGCGCTGGCGTGCCTTGCCCCACTTGCCGTGGCCGACACCATCGTTGTACCCCGCGATGCCCCGACGATTCAGGCGGGGATCGACCTCGCCGTGGATGGCGACGAAGTGCTGATCTGGCCGGGCGTTTACAGCGGCGCGGGCAACGTCGATCTGGACCCGCGCGGCAAGGGCATCGTCATTCGCGGCGACGGCGGCGCGGAGACATGTATCATCGATGCGCAGGGCACGGCGCGCGGCTTCCAGATCACCAGCGGCGAGCCTGCGGCGCTGCGGATTGAGACCCTGACCATCCGCAATGGCTTCGCCGCCGGCTCTGCAACCGGAGGGCCCCACGGCGGCGGGGTGTACGTGGCCGACTCTTCAGTGAAGCTGCTGGGTTGCATCATCGAATCATGCCTCACGGCGGACGGAGAATCCGGCAATGTGCCGACGCCAGGTGGCGACGGCGGCGGCATCTTCGGCCTCAACGCGTCTGTTATTGTTGAAGACTGCCAAGTACGCGCCAACGTCGCCGGCGCCGGAGGCAACGTTGCGAATTCCTCGCTGATCCCGCAGCGCGGCGGACACGGCGGTGGATTGGCGGCGCAAGGCGGCGAGATCGTGGTGCGGGATTGCAAGTTCATGGGGAACGAGGCCGGCGCGAGCGGCATGGACCTCGACGATGGCAGCCACGGCGACGGCGGATGCGGCGGCGCGCTGCACATTGATGCTTCCAGCTTTGTGGTGAAGTCCACGAGGTTCGAGGGCAACGCCGCCGGCGCGGGCGGCGGCGGCGGGTACGGCGACAATTACCAGAACCGCAACGCCGGAGGTCACGGCGGCGCCATCAGCATCGTGGATGCGGGTCGCGTCAAAGTTCGATCGTCGGCTTTCATCGGCAATCATGCCGGAGACGGGCGGGATGCTGCCGTCGAGGGCTACGGGGGAACGGGAGGATCCGGCGGCGCGATCCAGGCGTCGTCCACGGGGACGCTCGTCGTGATTCGCTCGCGGCTCGAGGATAATCGCGCGGGCGAGGGGGGCGATGCGGATAGTGCGGGCAAGGGTGGCGACGGCGGCGCGATCAGCTCGGTGGGGACCGCGGTCCAGCTCAAGAGCTGTGAGCTGCTCACCAATCACGCGGGCGACAGCGGGGGTTTGGACGGTTGGGGCTGGTACTCGCGAACGGGCGGCAGCGGAGGAGCGGTCCATGTCGTTGGGGCCGATCTGAATGCGCGGCGCAGCACCCTCAACGACAACCGCGCGGGTCTGCGCGGAGATAATTACGAAGTGTATGGCGACGGCGGCAGCGGCGGCGGGCTGTGGGTCGAAGGCAATGCGACGCTCAAGAAGTGCGACGTGCGTCGTAATCAGGCAACGGAAGCCGGCATGCCGCTGGTGGGGACCTACAACGGCGGAGACGGCGGAGCACTGTGTGCGCTGGGTCGGGTTTCTCTCCGGTCCTGCTTCTTCTTCGAAAACTTCGCCGGCGACGGCGGAACTTCCAGGCACGACAGGTCCGGAAACGGCGGTCGGGGCGGCGGCGTCTTTGCCGGGGGCGGCGCGACGATGTTCCATTGCCTTTTCTACGCAAACCGTGCCGGGCTGGGAGGACTCGCCAAGGACGACGACGGAGGTCAGGGCGGTCTCGGCGGAGGACTTTGCAGCGCCGGCGACGCGACCCTAGACGCCTGCAGCTTCTTTGAGAATCTCGCGGGGCCCGGCGGCGGCATGCACGACAATTGGATGCGTGGGCACATGGGAGATGGAGGCGACGGCGGCGCGGTTTACGTCGTTGGCGCAGTGGAGGCAAGGGAGTGCATTCTCGCAGACAATCTGGCCGGAGACGGCGGCGAACCCCTCTGGCAGCAGGAAGGAACCGGCGCGCGCGGCGGGCACGGCGGTGCCCTGTACGCCGGAAGCGCCTCGACCTTATTTAACTGCCTGATCGCCGGAAATCGTTCGGGCCTGGGAAGCGGACCTGTTGATGAAGGTCGAGACGGCGACGGCGGCGGACTTCACCTGCCTGCGGGCAGCACGATTCAGTTCTGCACGCTCGCGGACAACGCGGCGGGCGACGCGGGCAATGCCTTCGACGGCGGCGACGGCGGCGGGATGGTGCTCTCATCAGGCGCGGGCTTGGATTGCATCTTCTGGAACAACGACGCGGCCTCGGGGAACGGAGAGCAAGTTTTCGGCGCGCCCGACCTGACCTTCTGCGACGTGATGGGCGGCTTTGCGGGCACGGGCAATTTTGATCTCGACCCGCTCTTTGTCGCGGGGCTGGGCAGCGACTACTACCTCAGCCAGATCGCCGCGGGTCAAGACGCCGACAGCCCGTGCGTCGACGCCGGCAGCGAGGATGCCGGCAGCTTCCCCGAATTGAAGCGAACCACGACGCGCACCGACGGCCAGGAGGATCTCGGTCGAGTGGACGTGGGCTTCCACGCGCGACCTTGGTGAGCCGCAGGCGTCGGAGAGCGATCGACTTGCGTGACCGACCTGCGCGCTGCGAGAACCGCCCGGCCGACAGCGCGTCGGCGGCAGCGACAGGTGCTCGCGCCTGACAACGCGAGCATTCACCTCCAAGATCTGACACCGCCAGCCACGGTCCACGGAGCGCAGCAGACCCACGCGCCAACCGTCCCCGGCCTCAAGCGCGCAGGAACCACCTTCGGGCGTGGTGCCCTGCCTCACTCGCGCAGCGCCACACAGACCCTGAGTGTCAATTTCTGTAGGATCCTGCCCCTTGCGGACCGGGCAGCCCAAGGTGCACGTGTATGTTCTTGTGGCGTCGAGGTTTCGCACCTGCAATGGATCGCCCCCGCCGAATAAGATGAAGGCGAGGGAGCGGGCGAGGGTTCGCTCGCCCGTTCGAGGCGGCGCAAGCTTGCGTGCGAGCGCTGGGCGGTGTCCGGTTTCAAACGCCCCCGTCTCAACCGGATCGTGTGGGCTTGTGGTGCAATCCTGTGTGTGTGGGAGATGTGGGCTATGAACAGGCTTGAGCGTACGAGATGGGTGCTGGCCGCGGGGCTGGCGTGTGTGGCGACATTGACGGGAACAGCGCAGGCCGGAGTCGTCGCGCATTTTGATTTCTCCGGACCGATGGCCGAGACGCCGCAGGACATGCCGCCGCTCTTCGCGTCGGAAATGCCGGTGGCGTTCAAGGACATGCTGGCGCGGCTGCGGGCGGCGCGCGAGGACAACAACGTCGTCGCAGTCATCCTCGACGTGGAGAACGCCGCGCTGGGCACGGCCCAGCTCGAGGAGCTTCGCCAGGCCGTGCGCAAGTTTCAGGCGGTGGACAAGCCCGTGTACGTTCACGCGGACTCGCTGAGCACGGGCACGTACGCGCTGGCGACGTCGGCGTCGCACATCTCGCTGACCCCCACGGGAGATTTGTGGCTGACGGGATTGCACGGCGAAGCGCCGTACCTGCGCGGAATGCTGGACAAGCTCGGCGTCGTGCCGGACTTCCTCCAGTGCGGCGACTTCAAGAGCGCCGGCGAGATCTTCATGCGCACCGGTCCGTCCGAGTCCGCGGAGAAAATGGAGAACTGGCTCTTCGACGGCATCTACGAGGGCATCGTCGCCATGATCGCCGAGGGTCGCGGACTGTCGGCGGACAAGGTCAAGGCCGCCATCGACGGCGGACCGTATTCGGCGGAAGACGCGCTGAAAGCAGGGCTGATCGAAGCGGTCGAGCATCGGCAGGATTTCATCGCCCGGCTCAAGAGCAAGTACGGCGCGGACGTGAAGTTCCAGCGGGATTACGGCGAGCGCGACCTGGCGTCGGAGATGCCCTCCGATCCGTTCACGATGTTCTCGAAAATCTTCGAGATGCTGACGGAAACGCCGAAGCACGGCAACAAGCCGGCCATTGCCATCGTGTACGTCGAAGGCGCGATCGAGACCGGCGAGGCGCAGTTCAGCCCGTTCGGCGGAAGCTCCGGCGCGTTTTCCACGACGATCCGCAAGGCGCTCGACAAGGCCGGCGAGGACGACAACGTCAAGGCGGTGGTGCTGCGCGTGGACTCGCCGGGCGGGTCGGCGCTGGCGAGCGAGATCATCCTGGACGCGGTGCGGCGCGTGCAGAAGAAAAAGCCGGTGATCGTGTCGATGGGGAACGTGGCGGGCAGCGGCGGATACTACGTGGCGTGCTCGGGCGAGATGATCTTCGCCGACGCGACAACGATTACCGCGTCCATCGGCGTCATCGGCGGCAAGATGGTCACCACCGGCGGCTGGAACAAGCTGGGCATCAACTGGCACTCGTACCAGCGCGGCAAGATGGCGGGCATGATGAGTTCGGAAGCGCCGTGGAGCGACGCCGAGCGCGCGAAGATGACGCAATACATGAACACCATCTACGGCGTGTTCAAGAGCCACGTCACCGAGTTCCGCGGCAAGAAGCTGACCAAGCCGATCGACGAGATGGCCGGCGGCCGCGTGTTCACCGGCTCGCAGGCGCTGGCGCTGGGTCTGATCGACAAGATCGGGGGGCTTTCGGACGCGGTGAAGTACGCGTCGGAAAAGGCCAACGTGTCGGACTTCGAGCTTCGCGTTCTGCCGGAGCAGCCGAACATTTTCAAGATGTTGTTCGGCTTGGAGGATGAGGGCCACGCACAGAGTTCCGTGGCGACTGGCCTGTTTTCGACGGGATCGCCGCTTCTCTCGGAGATTCTGCCGGTGGTGAAGACCCTCGATCCGCAGCGGGCAGCGGCGCTGATGACCGCCTTCAAGCGGCTCCAACTAGTGAATGACGAGAAGGTCATCATGATGATGCCGTCGGAGTGGGTCGTCCGCTGAACTTAATGGGTTGTTGCTGCTGGGGTTAGGATCCAATCCGCCCGCCGGTGCGCCGCCTGCGGCCTCCCGGCGGGCGGTTTTTTTTTTTTCGTACAGCTTTTTGGGTCGCTTTGAGCCTGTGCTGGAAGCCATCGGATAGATTCTCCCCAAGTTGCGAGAATTCCCTTGAGCGAGGGGTCGCGCGGGTCGAGGGTGGGGCTACGCTGCTTCGGTCTCGGGGCTTGCTGGGCCTGTCCGGGGCAACTTGCTACGCTCGACTGTAGAAGGCGGCGGGTTGGCGATGATTTCAGCCAGCCCGTCGCCTTCTTTTTTTGGCTGCGCAGAGGGCTCCTCGGTTGTGTAGCGCTCTTGCGCGGGATTCCCGGCCTACACGCAGTCCCCATCTCTGAACCCGTAGCGAGAGCGAGGGCGTGCAGAGAGCACTGGAATGTGCGCACCCTCGCCGGTGCTTCCGGTTCTGAAATGGAGCCTGGACTCGAGCCGGACACCGGGTTTGGCATGTGGATTGCTCAGCATTCTCCGTTGACGGGCCGGATTCCCGCGTGTAGAATTGGGATGTTGAGTTGAGACTCGGTCTCAATGACGTGAGTGCCGACGAGACTGGGTGTTACGACCGATGCTCGGTCGTCGCTGCGTGTCGCTTACAGGGCTTGGCATGGGCGCTCGAAACCTGACAATGATGAAACGCGGTGATTCGGCACGGGTTCTAGCCGTGGACGGCGGGCACCCCTCCGCGAAACGGCTGGCGGACTTGGGCTTTATCCCAGGGGCGACCGTGGAGATGCTCCACCCCGGCACGCCGTGCATCGTGAAGCTGGCCCACGCGCGACTCGGGCTTAGCGCCTGCCTGCAAGGCTCCGTTCTTCTGGCGCCGCAGAGCTTCGAGGCGGCCGGCAGCGCGCCGCCGCAACGTCGAGAACCGGAACCCTTGGTTGAGGTCCCGCGCTTGGCTCGCGCGTAGCGCGAGGCGTGCGCGGTCCACGCAGGCGGACGCCGTGTCGCCCGCACTTGAGGCCATGTCGATAGGTGATTCCTGACGGGCGCAGACGATGAGCACGGGCGTCGCGGTTCCACTGACCACCCTGCCTTCGCCGCGACTTTGGACCGTTGCGCTGGTCGGCAATCCCAACACGGGCAAGACCACGCTCTTCAACGCGCTGACGGGTTTCCGCCAGCACGTCGCCAACTATCCCGGCGTCACCGTCGAGAAAAAGACCGGCAGGCTGCGCGCGGGCGAGCTCAAGTCCGCCATCGATATCCTTGATCTCCCGGGCGCTTACAGCCTGAACGCCTCCGCGGCGGATGAAGACGTCACGCTGCGCGTGCTGCTGGGCTACGAAAGCACGACGCCGCGACCCGACGGAATCATCTGCGTCGTGGACGCCTCCAATCTCCAGCGCAACCTCTTTCTCGTCAGCCAGATTCTCGAGCTGGGATGCCCGGTCGTCGTCGCGCTGACGATGTCGGACGTGGCTGCGCGGCGCGGCGAGGTCGTGGACGAGGCCGCGCTGGCCGCGTCGCTCGGCGTCAGCGTGGTGACGGTGCTGGCGCACAAGGGCGAGGGGATGGATCGGCTGGCGACGGCGTTGGACGCGGCACTGAAGGGTCAGTCGAACTCGCACTGCCTGAAGTTTCCGGACTGCATCTGCTCAGCGCTGGATCACCTGGAGTCCGCGCCGCATGAGTTTGCAGCACGGACGGGCGGCACGGCCGCGTGCCACCATCCCTGCCGCGCGGAGCTGCTTCAGACGCTGCTTAACCCGGCGGGCATTGTCGAGGGCCACCTCAGCCGCCGCTGCGACGCGCGGCTGATCGCGGCCATGCAGCAACACCGCGACCAGCTTCGCGCCGAAGGCGTCGATCTTCCGACGATCGAGGCGGAGGTGCGCTACTGCTGGATTGATGAGGTGGTGCAGCGCGTGGTGCGCAAGACGGGCGCGGCGCGCGTGGCGATGTCCGATCGGCTCGACCGCGTGCTCACGCATCCGGTCGGTGGACTGCTGGTTTTTCTGGCGCTGATGGCGCTGGTTTTTCAGGCGATCTACTCCTGGGCGACGCCGGTGATGGACCTGATTGACGGCGGCTTTGGCGCGCTGGGCGGCTGGGTCGAGGGCGCGATGGCGGAGGGCGCGCTGCGCAGCCTGCTGGTCAGCGGCGTCATCGCCGGCGCCGGCGGCGTGCTGATTTTCGTGCCGCAGATCGTGATCCTGTTTCTCTTCATCGCGGTACTCGAGGACTGCGGCTACCTGGCGCGCGCGGCGTTCGTGCTCGATCGGCATCTGCGCAAGCTGGGACTGAGCGGCAAGTCGTTCATCCCGCTGGTGTCCTCGTTTGCGTGCGCGGTGCCGGGGATCATGGCCTCGCGCGTAATCGAGGATCGGCGCGACCGGCTCATCACCGTGCTGATCGCGCCGCTGATGAGCTGCAGCGCGCGGCTGCCGGTGTACGCGCTGATGATCAGCGCGTTCGTGCCGGCGCGGACGTGGCTGGGAGGGTGGATCGGTGTGCAGGCGCTGACGCTGCTGGGGATGTACTGCGTGGGGATCGTGGCGGCCGTCGCGGTGGCGTGGGTGCTCAAGCTCACCGTGGGTCGCGGCGCGTCGCCGGTGTTTCTGCTGGAGCTGCCGAACTACACGCGACCGCAGGCGAAGACGGTGTTCTACCGCACGTATCACGCGGGGCGGGAGTTCGTCATGAACGCCGGGACGGTGATCCTGGCGTGCTCGGTCATCGTCTGGGCGCTGGGCTACTATCCACGCCCCGTTTCGCTGCACGCGCAGTACGACGCGCGGCGCGAAGCTGCGGAGAAGGCCCTTGGGGACTCGCCGGACAGGGCGGATCAGCTTGCCGCGGAGCGGGCGAGGATCGATCAGGCAGAGGCCGGCGAGTCGCTGCGCCAAAGCTACCTCGGGCGCGCCGGGCGGTGGATCGAGCCGGTGGTGCGTCCGCTGGGTTGGGACTGGCGCATCGGCACGGCGGCGATCGCGTCGTTTCCCGCGCGGGAGGTGGTGGTGGCGACGCTCAGCACGATCTTCAACCTCGGGGCGGATTCGGACGAGGAGTCGTCCGCGCTGCGCGAGGCGCTGCGCAGCGCGACCTGGCCTGACGGTCGCCCGCTGTTCGGGCTGCCGGTCGCGCTGTCGCTGATGGTGTTCTTCGCGTTGTGCTGCCAGTGCGTGTCCACGCTGGCGGCGATCCGGCGCGAGACGAACTCCTGGCGCTGGCCGGTGTTCGCCTTTGCGTACATGACGACGCTCGCGTACGTCGGCGCGCTGATTGCATATCAAGTCGCGGCGTAGCTGCGCTCAGGGGTAGGGCGGGCCATGCCCGCCTCGTTCGCGGACGATCCTCCACAAAGAGGCGGGCATAGCCCGCCCTACGAGCCTTGCGACCCACACACAGTTCGAGCGACCCACGCGCAGTTCGAGCGACCCACACACAGTTCGAGCGACCCGCACACAGTTCGAGCGACCGGCTGATCCACGCTCGCGCCGGACGGCTACTCGACGACCTCGACCCTGGACTTGGCGGGGATGAGCATCTCGTACACGCGCTCGACGTCGGCGTTGTGCATGCGGATGCAGCCGAGCGAGACGCTGCGGCCGATGGAGGACGGGTCGATCGTCCCGTGAATGCCGTAACGCATCTGCCCCTTGGCGTTGCCGCTGACGCCTTCCAATCCGATCCACCGTTCCCCCAGCGGGTTCTCCGGATCATCCGGCTCGTAGTTCTTTCCGCCGCGTGGCGCGTAGTACTTCGGGTTGGGAAGTTTTTCAGTGATGCGCCACTGCCCGGTAGGCGTGCTGTCTTCAGCGCCCAGCCCGACGGGGAACGACGCAACGAACGTGTCTTGCACATAGATGTCGAGGCGGAACGCGCTCTTGCTGACCTTCGCGTTCAGCGGACCCTTGAGCACTTTGACGCGCTGCCCGGTGCGGATCATGTTGGGGTTGCTGATGCCGTTGATGCGGGCAATCAACGAGGCGGTGATGTCGTGCGCCTTGGCGATCTTGTCGAGCGAGTCGCCCGGCTGAACGACGACTTCGGCGACCAGAGGATCTTCCGGGAAGATGCGCGACGAAAAAACCGTTTCCTCGCCGAGCCGGACCAGCTCCGCGCGCAGACCCGCCGGCGGCGCCTCGGCCGCGAGGTTCATCGCTTCGCTGAGCTTCTGACGCGCGGCCACGGGATTGCCGGACTGCGACAACTGCCGTGCCGATTCGATGATCTTGTTGCTGCGCTCGGTTTCGGCGGAGGGTTGCATGGGCGCGGCGGGCGGCGGCGCCTGCGCGCCTTTCTCCGCAACTTCCGGGTACGGGTTGGCCACGGCGTCATCCTCGACGGGCCGGTCCGTCGTCAGCTTGGGAGGAAGCATGGCGAGTGCATCGGTCTCATCAGCGCTGCGGCCCCCAAAGAAGCCGCCGAAGTAGCCGTAATAAAACGCGCCGGCGCCGAGCGTCAGCAGGCCGATGGCGCCCAGCGTGCGCCGCGTGTTTCGTCGCAGTCCTCGTCTTCGGGCCAAGGTCGATCCTCCGCGCCAAGGGGTATGATCTTCGTCGTTGGAGAATAAGCGCGATACGAGCGGATGCAAGCGCGGTGATGCAGCCCAAGCAGCAGGGCGCCATGCACTCGGTGACGCGCAAGGCGCCGGCGAGCAAGGCGCCGACGAGGAAGACGCCGACGAGGAAGACGCCTGTGGCGGGTGGCATGGCTTCATGTGCAGCGGGTAGCCATGCCGAGCCGCACGGGGAAACCTCATGCTCACGCCGAGTACGGCGATAGCATGCCACCCAACTTCATGCTCACGCGGAGTACCGCGAGATCATGCCACCCAACGCCGTCCCACCCATCATGCAAGCCACGACCCCAACTCGAGCCATAACGCACCCGCTCTGTGGAGGAGGAGGAGGGAGTCAGCCTGTGAAATCCTTGTTAATCATGAATATGGCAACAATCTATTGAGGTCTGATGCCAAGCGCATACAATATGCGGTAGGAGGTCGCCATGCCGATCGCGCTTGATCGCATCCACGCCGGGGACTGTGTTGCGGGAATGGAAGGGCTTGGCGAGGGCAGCGTGGACCTTGCCTTCGCCGATCCGCCCTTCAACATCGGCTACGACTACGACGTTTACGACGACCGGCGCAGCGCGGACGAGTACCTCGCGTGGTCAAGACGCTGGATCGAGGGCGTCCGCCGCGTGCTCAAGCCGGACGGGGCGTTCTGGCTGGCGATCGGCGATGAGTTCGCGGCCGAGCTGAAGGTGCTGTGCACGCGAGACTTGGGGCTGCACTGCCGAAGCTGGGTGGTGTGGTACTACACCTTCGGGGTTCACTGCAAGCTGAAGTTCACACGGAGCCACGCCCACCTGTTCCACTTCGTGAAGGACGCGAAGCGCTTCACGTTCAACGCCGGCGATGTCCGGGTCCCGTCCGCGCGGCAGCTTGTGTACGGCGACAAGCGCGCGGAGGCGGGCGGGCGCATGCCGGACGACACGTGGATGATGGCGCCCGTGCTTCCACCGGAAGTGCCCACGGCGGATGGCTTCATCCTCCGTCCGCAGGACATTCCGGAGCGATTCCCCGCGCACAGCGACACGTGGTTCTACTCGCGCGTGGCCGGCACGTTCGCCGAGCGCCAGGGCTTCCACGGCTGCCAGATGCCGGAGCAGCTTCTAGGCCGCATCATCCGCGCGTGCTCGAACGAAGGAGAGGTGGTGCTGGATCCGTTCGGCGGAAGCGGGACAACGCTGGCGGTGGCGAAGAAGCTGGGGCGGCGATTCGTCGGCTTCGAGCTGTCGGCGGAGTATGTGAAGCAAATCCGTGGACGCTTGAAGTCGATCCGTGAAGGCGACCCGCTTGAAGGCCCGGACAACGCGGCGCTCAGCGCGCCTGCGACGAACATCGACCGAATCCAACCACTCGTGGACCGGGGAAAGCTCAACGGCGCGGCGAAACAGAATGGAGCGACAACGCGCCGCCACGGTCGAGTCTAACTCCGTTTTCTGAAGCCTACTCGATCGATATCGTGCTCTCGGCCCGAGTTTCGCAGTCGGTCGTTTGCGGGTATACTCTCCGGGTGTGAGTGTAAGCGCGACCGATCGAGTTGGAGGGTCTAAGGACCGACAGAAGCTCAGAACCAGGAGAACCGCTTTCGCCGACAAGAATCCCCGCACGAAGTACTCTGAAGACCTCAAGTCTTTCGTCCTGTCGCTCTTGGACAAGAGCGACCTTCCTCGCGATGCGCTCCCGTACACCGACGAGTTTGACCAGCTTAAGCATCGCTTTGAGAAGGATCGGAAGGCGACGATCACTGACCTCGCCTTCTGGCGGATGCTGTCAAGCATCGGCAAAGGCGGCGGGCTGGGCAAAAAAAGCGGCAAGAAAAAGGCTCCGCGCACCCCGACGCTGAGCGCCGAGGAGCAACTGGAAATCCTGCGGCTGATGCCCGACGGCATCGGCAACAGGGATCACCTGCCGTATACGCCCAAGTTCGACGATTTGCATCGGCGGTTTGCGAAGCTGACCGGGAAGAAACTGAGTAAGCACGAGCTCTGGAGAGGCGTATCGCGCGTCGCCAAACTTTCCCGCAAGCCCAAGCCATTGTTCGAGACCGCGCCACTCGGCGGACTCGACAAGGAACTTGTGGAGTTTGTGGAGTTTCAGAACCCGTGGTGGAAGGCCCAACCTGCGCCCGAAGCAAAGCGTTTCAAGCGATGGGCGTTCGAAGCGGTGGTTGATCGCCTTCAGTCGGGACTTGAGAAGATCGTAGTGATTCGGGGCTCGCGCCGCGTGGGCAAGAGCGTCATCCAGAATCAACTGGTCGAGCGGCTATTATTGCTCGAAAAGGTGAATCCCGCGCACATCTTTTATGTGCAGTTCGACGAGATTCCCAAGCTAGGAACAATGACCCAGCCGATCCTCTCGTTGGTCCGCTGGTACGAAGACAACGTACTCAAGTGCACACTGAACGCCGCCGCGAGGCGAGGCGAGCCCGCGTACCTCCTCTTCGACGAAATTCAGAACCTCTCGGACTGGGCCGTGCAACTTAAGGCTTTGGTGGACCACACCGATGTGAAGACGCTCGTGACCGGCAGTTCGGCCATGCGCTTGGCTGAAAACAAACACAACGCCAGCCGCATGACGTGGATCGAACTTGGGCCGTTGCGCCTAACCGAAATCGCAGGCATGCGCCGCCTCAAATCGCTTCCCGCTTTCGCGGATACCGCGAAGCTGGAGGACTGGAAGACTTGTGATTTCTGGCTCGGACTGATCGCGCACGGAAAGAAACATGCCAAGGAAAGGGATGAGGCCTACCGCCTCTACTCGGAGCGCGGCGGCTATCCGCTCTGCCACAGCACGAGCGAGCAGGACGTCGACAAGATCCGGCAGCAGGTGATCGACGAGGTTATCACCAAGACCATCAACTTCGATCCGCCGCACCGCGCACGAACCCACGTTTTGGATGTTCCGTTGGTGAGCGATACCTTCCGGCTCGCGTGCCGCTACGCCGGAGAGTCGCCGCGCACAAAGGTTCTCGCGGATGAAATCCGCGCTAAGCTCCAGATCGGCGTCACCGAGGAGAAGGTGAACGAGTCGCTTGCGTTTCTTGCCGATTCTCTCTTGCTCTATCTGATTCCACCCTTCGAGGGTCTTGGCCAGCGCCAGTCACACCCTCCAAAGCTCTGCATCTGCGATCACTTCGTCCGCAACGGCATCCTGCAAGAGACGCTCCCGATCGACCCCGAAGCCCTGAAGGAATGCGACGAAGCGGTTTCGGGCCGCGTGGGGCATTTGATCGAGAGCATCCTTGGCTACTACCTGAAGGGCATCCCGGGAGCGGAACTGTCGTGGTTCCCGGCGCGCCCGAACGAGCCGGAGGTCGATTTCGTGCTGACCATCGGTACGGCCCGTATCCCCGTCGAGGTCAAATATCGGCGCAGTGCGCCGGGAGGAACCGACCTCGCGGGCATCCACGCTTTCTGCAGGAAGAAGGCGTATGGCGCCGATTTCGGACTCGTCATCACCCAAACCGCGGAAGGACCGATCGGCGATAAAGCCATAGCAATTCCAGCGAGCACGTTTTTACTCCTTCGCTGAAAGAGATGATTCGCCTCGGCGGTGTGAAATGCGCCTGTGCAGAGGTAGAGCTATCGACCTCACAATTGAATGGCGTCCGGCTCGTGCCAAAACGTGTTCCCCCGAAGCACCGCACGCGCGGACCGAGCCGAGCGGCGCGACGGAAGGTCTTCCGTCGAGAATTGCTCCCTCATCCGCCTCCTTATGGGCGATGTTCCGTTGTTTATCCGACACGATCCGCCCGCCGCATCGAGCCTCAGCCGCGCCCGAAGTCCGGGTTGAGGATCAGGTCCATGCCCAGGCGGCGGCGCGCGTCCTCGCTTTCGCCGAACTTTTTTTTGAGGTCGAGCAGTTCGTTGACCTTCGCCTCGGGCAGGCGCTCCACGCGGCCAATCAGCTTGGCGAGAATCAGGATGCGGCAGTAGGCGTCGAGGATTTCCGTATTCCAGAACGCGCGCTCGACGGTGGGCCCCCAGCTCACCGTGCCGTGGTTGCTGAGCACGACGGTGTTCGCCCGACCGATGAAAGGACGGATCGTGGCCGCGAAGCGATCGTTTCCGGGTGTCTCGTACTCCGCGCGCGGCACGGCGCCCAGAAAGACCTCCACCTCCGGCAGGATTCCCGTCGGAATCTCCTCGTGCGCCACGGCGAAGGCCACGGCATGCGGCGGATGGCAGTGCAGCACGGACTTGACCGCCGGGTCGCCCTTGTAGACTTCAAGGTGCAGGAAGATCTCGCTCGTGCGAGGCCGCGGCCCGGAAAGCTGCCGCCCCTGCAGGTCCACGGTGCAGAGGTCGTCGGGCTGCATGAAGCCCTTGCAGATCAGCGTCGGCGTGCAGAGCACCACATCGTCGCTGAGACGGTAGGAGATGTTGCCGTCATTGCCCGCGGCGAACCCCCGCGCATACAGCCGCCGGCCGATTTCGCAGATTTCTTCTCGCAGCTCCATGTTGGGAAGACCCATGTCCATGCCCCAGCCTCGACAGGCTAAGCGCCGAGGCGCGCATCGTCCAGCGGACCCGCGCTCCACGCGGATAACCCGGCGAGCAGCCTTGCGGACATCCAGCGAGGGTGAGCGTTTGAATCCACGAAGTCTCGTTGACGGGTCGAGAACGAACCGTCGGCTGCGTTCGCGCGGACTGAAGTCCGCGGCTCAGCCGCCGTAGAACGGGTTCGGAACCAGGAATGCCCGGTCCGCGTTGCCGCCTTCCAGGTCCGCCGGCTGGTCGCCGATGTTGGCGAGGATGCGATACCCCTCGTTGAGAATCTGCTTGCGTGCCGCGGCTTTGTACTGGCCGGAAGGCGTGCGGTCGCCGTCGGGCTTGAGGGTGAGTCTGGCGAAGCCCGCATAGCCGGCCTTGGCGAGTTGGGCTTCGCTGACGGCGCGGTGGCGCTCGGAGCGCCCGGTGATGAAGAAGACCTCGATGCCCGCCGCGCGCGCCTTCTTGAAAAACTCCAGCGCCGCGGGGATGGGCGTGGCCTCTTTCTCCCACGAGGCGTACAGGTGCTCGTAGTTCATGCAGAAGCCGTCGGCGGCGAGCAGCGCGTAATTCGAGATCGACGTGTCGTCCACGTCGAGAACGATGGCGGCTTTGGCGGGCGAGAGATCGCCCTGCCGCGCCCGCTCGATGTGCTCCCAGGCGGCGTCGAACACCTGCTGCACGCAGCGCTCGTACGCGCCGCGGTCGTGGAAAGTCTTGAGCGCGGCCTCGGCGCAGGACTTCTTCGGCGCGTCCTGCGATTGAACCGGCGCGCCCTGAGCGAGGATCAAGGCGAGGCCCGACAGCACAATGTACCCGTGTTGTTTCGTCATTCGACAGCTCTCCAGTTTTCCCCGTCTTCCCGAGGCGCGTGCGCACACGCTTCGGCATGAGCGGCTCAACGGCCTGTGGCGAAAGTCCGGGAATGCGATTCCCGACTTGTAACCCCCACCAGAACACCGAGGAATCACCGGCTGGAAAGCCGGTGCCCCACTCGGAATTGTCTTTCACCGCGGACTGTCAAGCGTTGCAGCAAGAGGCGGGCTGCGTCAAGCCGTCAGATTCTGGGCACGCGGGAGATCCGCTCGAAGTGCCGGTCGCGGGTGAAGAGCGTCAGACCGTGTTGAATCACGAGGGCGGCGATCCAGAGGTCGTTCGTGGGCACGGGCGTGCCCGTGCGGCGCATTTCCGCATAGAGATCGGCATAAAAGTGCGTCGTGGCCTCGTCGGCGAAGAGCACATTGACGCGACGGGTTCGGATGAAATCCTGAAGCACGCGTTCGTTGACTTCAGGCCGCGAGCCGTGCCGCCCGCCGCACCGGGCTTCGGCGACGACGATGAACGGAAGATGAATCTCCGCCGCTGCGGCCACTGCCGCGCGCGCGTCCTCGACGCCGGTGACGTAGTCGTGATAACGGTTGGTGTCGAGCGCAAGGCGAAGGGCCATGGGTCATTGCCACATTTCAGGGTCGATCCTGCGTTGTTCTTCGAGAACCGCTTCGAACACGGGATCAGGCTCAAGCGACCCGAACAGGAAATCCAGATCGTGATGGACCTTCTTCTCCCCGGTCATCCCCGCTCCGCGGCGCAGGGCTTCGAGCGCCACGTCGTTGAGGCTGCGGCCTTGCCGCGCGGCGGCTTCGCGCAGCGCGCTGTCCACCTCCGGCGGCACGCCGCGCAGCGTGTACTGGCGTCGCGAAGGCGCAGAACGCCCGCGGGCGCCCCGGGCCGGGCGCGCGGATCGCGCTGCCGCGGACGACGCCTTCCCGCCGCGGATTCGAGGCTTCCTGGCAGGTTGTCGCTTCGCGCCCTTCATGCCTGCAATCTTAGCCTGCATGGCAGGCAAGGCAAGCATTCAGAGCGATTCGGCCCGGCGCAGCCTTCCAGACTTTCGGCCCCTGATGACGCATGTAGCATGCGCACATGGATTCCTTCACCTACCAATACGCCATCGGCGGCGCGGTGTTTGTCGTCGGTCTGATCTACGCCGCCAGACAGGGTTACGTCGGGCTCCGCGGCCGGGGGCTGGCGACGCTGGCGGTGATGATCGGCGGAATGGCGCTGTTTGCGGGAGTGCAGGCTTATCTTCAGTACGCGCCGATGGAGACCGCCCCGGCGATTCCGCACGACGGCACGTTTCAGCGCAAGCACGTCCTGGGGACCTGGCTGGATTTCGCGGTCATCGGCGGCTACTTCGGCTGTATCCTGCTGGTCGGCACGGTTTTCAGCCGCGGGGCGAAAAACGTCAACGACTTCTTCTTCGCCGGGCGGCGGTTCGGCTGGGTGATGATCGCCTTCAGCCTGATCTCCAACACCGTCGGCTCGTACAGCTTCGTCAAGTACGGCGAGGTCGGATATGTCTGGGGGTTGTCGAGCACGCAGGCGTATTTCAACGACTGGTTCTGGCTGCCGCTGCTGCTCTTCGGGTGGCTGCCGATCCTGTACTTCTCCAGGATCACGTCAATCCCGGAGTATTTCGAGCGGCGCTTCGACCGCAGCGTGCGCCTGTGCGCCACGCTGATCCTGCTCGTTTACTTGATCGGCTATGTGGGCATCAACCTGTTCACGATGGGCAAGGCGCTCAACGCGCTGGTGGGCTGGCCGATCATGGCGGCGTCCATCGGCGTGGCGTGCGTGACGGCGATCTACGTCACGGCGGGCGGGCAGACGAGCGTCATCATGACCGATCTGTTTCAGGGGATCCTGCTGTTGGGGGCGGGGCTGCTCATCCTCTACATGGGGGTGCGCCACTTCGGCGGGTGGGACGCGTTCTGGACCCACCTGCCGCGCGAGCACCGCCTCGCCTTCCCCGCCGCCGGCGGCGACGCATCGTTCTCCGGCACGGGCGTCTTCTGGCAGGACGGCATGGCCAACACGCCGTTCTTCTACTTCCTCAACCAGGGCATGGTGATGCGGTTCATGTCCGCGCGGACGATCGGCGACGCGCGCAAGGCCACCGTCGTGCAGATGCTGATCCTCATGCCGCTGGCGGCGTGCGTGGTGGGCAGCGTCGGCTGGGTCGGTCGGGCGCTGGTGCACAGCGGCGTGCTCCCGTCCACGATCGCCAACGGCGACATGGTGTTCATCACTTCGGAGTTCCTCAGCCAGTCGGGCGTCTTCGGTCTCGTCATGGCGGCGCTGACGGCCGCGCTGATGTCGTCGGTCGATTCGCTGGTGACGGGCGTAACGGCGGTGGCGATCAACGACGTGTACCGCCCGTATGTCCGCCCGCAGGCGCAGGACCGCGAGTTGCTCACCGCGGCGCGATTCACGTCGGTCAGCGTGACGTTGGTCGGGATCGCGCTGGTTCCCGTGTACATGCAATTCAATTCGATCTACGAAGCGCACGCGGCCATGACCGCCGCAGTGACTCCGCCGCTGGTGGTCGCGCTCATGCTGAGCGTGTTCTGGAAAAGGTTCACGAAAGCGGCGGCGGTGTACACGCTGATCGGGGGGATTGCGGCGGTGACGATCTCGCTGATCTGGCCCGCGGTGATCGAGCCGTTTGCGCAGGGCGTGCCGGGCGGGGTTCACAGGGAGGGCGTGTTCGGCGGACTGGAGCAGCACAAGTTCATGCGCGCGTGCTTCGGAGTGGTCGTCAGCGGCGCGATCGGCGTGGGGGTCACGCTCTTTACGCGACCGGAATCGGCGCAGCGCCTGCGCGGACTGGTCTGGGGTCGGGGCGACGATCAGGTTATCGCGGCGGGACAGAACGCGTCGGGCGCCGCGATGGGCAGCTCGGCGTCCTCGCCGGGGAGCGTGTGAAGGTACTGCCGCTTGAACTGCTCGTTGGCGCCGCCGCGCTGCGCCCGGCGGCGATCGTCGATCGTCTCCAAGGTGCCGGCGGGCAGCAGGTTCACCTCGACCAGCGCCAGCCGGCCGGTGGCGCGCTTGCCAGCGTACTCGATGTTCAGTTCGCTCAGCGCCCGGTCCATCACCAGCCCGAGCGTCGCCGTCGCCGCTTCAACGCCTGGCCGTCCGGTCTCGACGTGCAGGCGGTAGAAAGGCGGGTCCGACCACCGCGGCGACAGGACGAACAACCGTGCCTCGATGTGCAGCGCTTCGCACGCGCGGCGATAGGCCTCCACGACCTGCCACTCCGTGAGCTTCTCGCCGGTCATGCTCGAAACGCGCGAGCCGCGATGCAGAAACTCCAGCAGCGGCGCCTGACCGACAAAACCGGTCGCGCGAACGCGATCGCCGATGTCGTAGCGGTAGAGACCCGCGGAGTTGGTCAGCATCACGCGATATTCCGCGCCCCCTTCGAGCTGGTGACACAGCAGCGCCGCGCCCCCGCCGCCGCACGGATCGGCATCCTCCTCCGGCGGCAGGAACTCGAAGAAGCCGCCCGCAACGTCGAGCAGCCCGGAAGGCGTGCCGTCCTCGACGCCCAGCGTTACGCGGCCTTCCGTCGCCAGCAGCCCGATGTCGCGCACCGGCGTGTCGCCGAACGGCGCGGCGAAGTCCCGCAGGTGCAGCCCCATCGTGCCGCCCGTCCAGTTGGCCAAAAAGCAGAGCCGCCAGAAGTCCCGCGGGCGCAGCGACCCGTGTCGATCGACGAGGGCTTCGAGCCGTCGCGCCGCAACCGCGTCCGGCGCGAGGGTCCGGCCCAGCGTAGCGCGAAGCGGCGGCTCAAGCGGCTCGCCCGGAGGATTTAGCGTTCCATCCCGCATGTCGCGGATGAGGCGTTCCGCGTGATCGGCCGCCGTCCTGGCGAGTTTCAGCGTCGTCGCGGGGCTGGCGGTGACGATCCAAGACACGTCGCGCGGCACGGCGAAGCGCATGATGGAGTAATACCTCGCCTCGGCGTCGGCGATTGCGGCGGTCTGCGGCGGCACGACATAGTACTTGCGCACGAGGCGCTTCTGGGTGGCCGCCAGCAGACCGGAGATCGAGCCGCAGGGCACTCCGCGCGCCGTGCGCGATTCGTCCATGCGCGACGTGACCTGGAGGATGCCGCGCAGGAAGCCGTCCGGATGATCGGTCAGCGCCTTGATGCCGAAGATGTTCCATCCGCGGCGATAATCCTTCACGAACGTCGGCGTGACGGGGATGTGCTTGGGGCGATCCGTGCTGCCGCTGGTGAGCGCGAACATGAGGATTCGCTCGCCCTCCGGAAACAGGGCGTTCGTCTCGCCCGCGCGGACGCGATCAAGATAGGGCGCGAAGTCGGCGTAGGTGCGAACCGGAACCTGCCGTTGATAGTCGGCGGCGGTTCGCACGTGTGCGAACCCATGCTCGCGCCCGAACGCGCTGTCCCGCCCGCGCGCGATCAGGCGCTGCAGCACGCGCTCCTGCACGGCGGCGGCGGACTGCGCGTCCTTGTAGAACCGGCGCAGCAGCCGATGGCAGTGCACCCGCGCGGCGGCGCCCATCAGGCGATCCCAGATGTTCCATCCCCCGTGCGGCATGGGCGGGATTATAAACCGCTCTGCCGGACCGTGCGCGCCGAGCCTGCCTCGCATGGGACGCTGCCCTTCGGCCACAGGGCTCGGTTCCCCCCTTGCCCGCCCATGCACGACGCCGCAACATGCCGAAGGAATCCCTTCGCCAGGGCGGCGGCGCGGGCCGGCAGGAAGGCGATCCACAGGGGAGTGTTCGACTTGGCGTACCCGGACTTTCAATCGTTCCTTGGCGAACTCGAACGGCGCGGCCAGCTTCGTCGCATCGCCGTCGAGGTGGACCCGATCCTTGAAATCAGCGCCATCGCCGACCGCGTCAGCAAGCAGCCGGCCGCAAGGGGCGATGCGCCTGCCGGGGCGGCGCAGCCCTCTTCCGCGCGGCCGCCTTCCGCGCTGACCTGCTCCGCGCAAGCGCCGAGGGAAGATCTCGCGCACGGCGGCTCTGGCGGGGTCGGACTGCTCTTCGAGCGGGTCAAAGGCTCGGCGATTCCCGTGGCCATCAATGTGTTCGGCAGTTATGAGCGCATGCGCCTCGCGCTGGGCGTGGCGGATTTCGACGAGCTGGCCGAGCGTGTGCAGAAACTCGTCAAGCCGGAAATGCCTTCCACCTTTCTCGACAAGATGAAGAAGCTTCCCGAGCTGGCGAAGATGGCGTCGTTCGGGCCCAAGGTCGTCAAGCGCGGCATCTGCCAGCAGGTCGTCAAGGAGGGCGACGCGACCAACTTGTTGGAACTGCCGCTCATTCAGTGCTGGCCTCACGATGGGGAGCCGGGGTATGGCGGCAAACCGGCATTGGGGAGCCGGTCCGACAATGGCGTGGACGAGCCGGTGGGGACGGGGAGATATATAACGTTCGCCGGCATCTATACCAAGGACCCGGATTCGGGCGATCGCAATGTGGGCATGTACCGTGTTCAAGCATATGGTCCGCGACTGGCGGCGATGCACTGGCACATGCACCATGACGGGGCGCGGCATTTCCGCAAACATAAGGCGCGCGGCGAGAAAATGCCCTTGGCCATTGTATTCGGCGGGGAGCCGGTCCTGACGTATGCCGCCACGTGTCCGCTGCCACCCGATGTGAGTGAGTTATTGTTTGCCGGCTTTCTCAACGGCGGCGGCATCGACCTCGTGCCGTGCAAGACCATTCCCATGGAAGTGCCCGCGGCGGCGGAGATTGTGATCGAAGGCTGGGTGGACATCGAGCGGACGCTGGTCGAAGGTCCGTTCGGCGATCACACGGGTTTCTACTCGCTGGCGGACCGCTACCCCGCCTATCACATTACGGCCATGACCCACCGTGAGAACCCCGTGCTGCCCGCCACGATTGTCGGCAAGCCCCCAATGGAGGATTATTATCTCGGAAAAGCCACTGAGCGCATTTTCCTGCCTCTGCTGCGCATGTTGATCCCCGATATATTGGATTATGACCTGCCCATGTTCGGCGCGTTCCACAATTGTGTGTTTGTGAAAATCCGCAAGGAATACCCGATGCAGGCTCGCAAGGTTATTCACAGCATCTGGGGCGCGGGACAGATGATGTTCTCCAAAATGATCGTCGTCGTGGATGAGCACGTGGACGTCCACAATGCGGACGACGTGTTGTTTCATATGGGCGCCAATGTGGACTGGCGACGGGACACGGTGATCGCCGACGGTCCCTGCGATGTGCTCGACCATGCCACGCCCTACTACGGCACGGGCGCGAAGATCGGCATTGACGCCACGCGGAAAATCGCCGGCGAGGGCGTGGTTCGCGAGTGGCCTGAGGAATTGACGATGCCCGACGAAATCCTGCGCAAAGTGGAACGGCGCTGGAGGGAGTACGGGCTGGAATTGTAAAATGGGCCACAGGATTCCAGCGAGTGTAGCACGGGTTTTCAACCTGTGAGATGTGGCACAGGTTTCCAACCTGTGTGGCACAGGTTTCCAACCTGTGAGATGTGGCACAGGTTTCCAACCTGTGCACCCGCATGAGGCGGGTCCATCCACTGACGCGCGGCTCACTGCCCAACGTCCCCGCCCACGAGAACCAGCTTCAGACTCATGGGATCGAGATTAAGTCGCACCTTGCCCGCGGCATCGACGATCGACCGGTTCCCCGCGATGCGCAGCTTCGGCTCGACCAGGACGGGCTTGGTGGGATCGACCAACGCCTGTTGTGACCGGGGCAGCAGAGGCTCCAGTTCGGGTCGCATGACGCCGACCAGCCCGCCGGGCACGCCGGCCACAATCTCAACCTCCTGTTTCTTGTTGGAAGCATTCACCACAACGATGACCTGCTTTTCTCCGTACGTCCGGGAGAAGGCAAGCAAGCGTCGCGCGTCGTCGGCGAGCACGACTTCGAAGTTTCCCCGCCGCAAAGGCTCGTGCGCCGCGCGAATGCGGTTCATCAGCCGCACCAGCGCCAGGAAATCCGCGCGATAATCCGGCGACGGCGCCTCCTTGGACCCCGGCTCGACCCACCACATGGGCGACAAACTTGCGTCAGCTTGCCTGCCGGTCATGCCGACTTCGTCGCCGTATGGCATCACCACAGCGCCAAGCAGGCAGAATCTCATGGCGTGGAAAAGTCGCAAGGACCGATCTGCCGCGAGGCGTGCGGCCTTGGCGTCCGATCCCGAGGCGAACGAGTCCCGAAACCAAGTCGTAGCTCGTTCAATGAGAAAGAATGGTTCCCCGAACGGTTGCGGGGCGGACGACGCGCCTTGAGAGTTCTTGGCGCTCTGCTCGAGTGACTGAGCGAGTGCGGATGTGGTTGCGCTTTCGGTCCTAATCCAACATGCTAAATCCCGGCCCAGGCGGTCGCCATCGTCATGGCGGCCGGCCTCATCCTGGTTCGCGATGGAAGGAAACAGCAGGACAGGAGCCTTGGAAGCATCGGGCACAAGATCACGGTAGGGTTGTGCGAAGGGTAATGTGTCGCGCCAAATGAACTCGGCTGTGCACAGCAGAAACGCATCCGGGCCGGCCATGTCGGCGCCCGTCACCGCCGGCGCCGTCCAACGCCGCAATTCACCCCGAACGTCCTCCAGTTTCGCAGGGCGGTTGTTCTCGTTCCATACATGCATTGGGTTAATAAGAGCAAAGGGCGTGTCGAGGATGACGCGCATCCCCAGCTTACGTGCATCCTGCATGAGTTCCAGCAGCAGGCGGTCGCCCGGCGTCCTTGCGTCTTGTCCCGTTGTCGACGACGCCGGACCTTGAGACGACGCCGGCAAACTGGCGTCTTCGCGCACGTGCCACGAGTCGGCCAGCAGACGAGTCGTTGGCGTTCGCGTCTGGAACACGCGCGAGAGGCAGATCGTGTTGAATCCCAGTTGCCGGATGTACGCAAGCCTGTTCCGCACACCCTGCAGGTCGCCGCCATACGGCAGGTCGCGGGTCTCGAACTGCGCTTCGTAGGGGGCGTCGGCGGGCACCAGCGGCTGGTTCCACGCCCGCGTGCCGGGTGGGTCGTTGTCTTTCGTTCCATTCGCGAACCGTGGAACGTCGATCCAGTAGCAGGACGCATCCGCGAGCCATTCAGGCGATGGTGGCAGCGCCGGCTGAGGTGCGGCTTGCGGTTGCTGCCCTTGTGGAGCAGACGGTGGTGCGGGGGGAGGCTGAGGGGATGTGCCGTCCTGGAGCAATCCCAGACAGACCCAAGCAAGACCTGCGAGTGTCGCGGCGCACATGCGTGGCTCCGTGCAAGGCCCGGCGATCGGCGATCATCCGCCGCCGCCTCCCTGTGAGCTTACCCCTGCCGCTCGCAGACCGCGAGTTTGGCCGCCGGGCGAATCTGCGGCGCGACGTTTTTTTCAGTCTTCTTCTGCGAGCCGCGAACGATCAACACGACCGCGCTGAGAATCACGCCCGACGCCAGCAGGACGCGGGCATTTAACTCCCCGTCGCCGAACAGCGCCCCGAGCATCACCGCGATGGCCGGGTTCACGTAGGCGTAGGTGGAAACACGCGCCGGCGTGCTGACCTTCAGCAGCCAGACATAGGCCGTGAATCCCAGCAGCGAGCCGAAGACGACGAGGTACGCCCAACCCAGCCATGAGGACCACGTCACCGCGCGCACCTCAAACCCCGCCGCCTCGCCACGAATCAACCCCACGATCAGCAGCGCCGCCCCGCCCGCCAGCATTTCCATGCCCGTCGCCACGAACGACGAACTCGGCAGCCCGCCGCGCCGCGCGATCAGCGACCCGGTCGCCCAGAAGAGGCACGCGCACAGCAGCGCGACCGCGCCCTTGACATTCGCGCCGGCGCCGAGCTTCGAGGATTCGCCGATCAGCAGGTACACCCCGATCAGCCCGATGGTCAGACCCGCGACGATGCGCCCCGTGGGTCGGGGACCACGAAACACGAGCCAGTCGAGCAGCACCATCCACAGCGGCATCGTCGCCACGAGCAGCGACGCCAGACCGGAAGGAACCGTCAGCTCCGCCCAGCAGACCAGCCCGTTGCCTCCAAGCAGCAGCAGCGTCCCTACGATGGCTGTCGTAGCCCAGTGCCGGCCGGTCAGTTTCTCCGTCGATCGCGGGGCGTAGATGGAGAACAGAACAACGCCGGACAGGATGAACCGCGCCCCGGCCATCAGGAACGGCGGCAGCGTCGCAACGGCGTAGCGGATGGCGAGGTAGGTCGATCCCCAGATGAGGTAGAGCGCGGCGAAGGCGAGAGCGAGATGAAGCGGCGATGGCGCTCCGTGGGACCCGCCGGTCGTCGCAGGCGGGGTGTGGGTCGATGCAGGAGCCGCGTGGGTCGATGCCGGCGAAGCGTGCGTTGATGCAGGCGCGACATGAGCGCCTGCCGTCACGCGGTTCGTCGTGATCGGCGACGGCGCGGAATCCGGTTGCGTCGCATGTCCCACGTCGAAACTCCACGGCGCATCGCGCCGTCCGCCATCATCGCGGCGCCGACGGCCTCACGGCGGCGCGCACCGGCAGCCGCGAGAATCGCGACGCCGCGGTTACGAAGAACTGCTTTACGAACGCCTGCCGTCGGCCCGTGTGGCAGCAGGGTATGGCAACGGCGTGCCCGCGCGCGGGTATTCCGGGCGCGCGCCGACACGGCTCGGATGACCGTGAGTGTGGACTACTTCTTCGCTTCCGCGGCCGGGGCGGCGGCGCCTTCCTTGCCGGCTTCCTCTTCAGGCTTGCCGGCCTTTTTGGTCTTGCCGCCGACGGCGACCTTGCGATGAGCGATCTTGGGAAGCCCGAGCGGCGAGCGCCCGTCATCCCACTGTCCGAACTCCTGCATCTTCTCGATCCGCTCCGCCCGCGACAGAACGTTGCGATGCCGAGCCAGCGTGCTGCGTGATTTCAACGACTTATCGCGCGACATGAAACGAACCCTTTCTCACCACCCGCCGGACTTGTAGGCGGCGTAGTACCCTTCCAGCCTGTACCGACCCCCGGCGGCGAAGAACTTCGCCCCGACCTCGCCGATCCGCTTCTTGAGCAGATCCGCCCGCTGCCGCTGCGCAGGCTCCTTGAAATTGAACCCCTCGACCGTCAGCAGGCGATACCGTCCCCCTTTGACCGAAACCACCACCGTTGGGATCTTGCTTTCCAAGAGGAAATCCCGCGCGGCCTGGGCATCCGCCAGAGCGTTCGGCTCGAACTCCTGCACGACAATATAGTTGTGCCCCTCGATCCATGCAACGTCGCTGGAGCCGGGAAGTTTCGCGGCGTTCGCCTCCGCGGCGCTTGGGAGCGCCTGTTTCGCCTCCGTTGTTTCGCCGATCGGGTTCTCCTCCACAGGCTTGCCCGTGAGCAGATTGGAGACGATATCCTGCTTCGGAGGCTTAGTACGGGCCTGCTCAATCTCATCCATTGCGTCTGAGCTGAACGAATCTCTCCCTTGCTTGAATCCAATCTCACGCCCGGACTTCACGCCGACGGTGCGGCCCACCATGAACGCACCGCCGAGCAGAAGGACGAGGATAAAAGCCGCAATGCCGGATGCGGTGCTGGTCAGCGAGAGATTCATGCGGCCTGCGTCGAAGCTGACCACCGGATCGCCTTCGAGCGGCGGATGTGAAGCGACGCCGGACGAGGTCCGCGCGGCAACGGGTGCGAGCGTGCGCGTCGCAGTCGTCAAAGGCACGGTGAGGCGCGACGGAGCAGGTTCCCGCACGCTTTCCGGACCGGTCCCGCTCTGCCAGCCGGGCGACGAGGGAGATTCCGCTGATGGGGCGCCGCTCGGCGGCGCAGCGGTGCGGATTTTGTCGAACAGCAATTCGCCGGTACGTCTGCTCATGGCGGGGTTCCCTCGCGAAGCACGGGAATGGCAGCATAACGCATTTCGACCGCACTGCAAGCTCGCAGCGCGCCGTTGTCTGGATGCCACCCTCATCGGGTGACGGCGGGTTTTTGACCGCCTCGGAGCCGTCACTATACTTCGGGGCGCATGCGCCGCCGAACCTTGTGTTTCGGCAACCGCCCATGGACGCGTTTGTCCGCAGCAGCGGCGCGGGAGGAATCAGCCTTGGCAGGTCACGGATCGGAAAACCAGTCGGCCCAGTTCAGCCTTGCCGACCGCAACTACTTCCTCATTCGCAGGCTGCACTCACTGGCGGGCGTCGTTCCCGTGGGCGTGTTTCTCGTCGTCCACTTGCTCTCCAACGCCGCGATTCTCGGTGGACCTCAGGCGTTCCAGGCGCAGGTCGGGCGCATTCACGGTATCCCTGCACTGACGATCGTCGAGGTCGTCGGCATCTTCATTCCGCTGCTCTTCCACGGCGGCTATGGGCTGGTGATCTGGCGCGGCAGCCGTCCGAACGTGATGGAATATCGTGATCGGGGGAACGTCCGCTACACGCTGCAACGGGCGACGGGGATCATCGCGTTTATCTTTATCATGTACCACCTGTGGCAGGTCCACTGGCTGGGCAGACCTTTCGGCGGCGGCGCGTTCGAGTACGAGCACGGCGACAACATCCGCTCGGCCGTGACGACCGCCGAGGCCATTCAGCAGTCGTGGTGGATCGCCCCGGCATATGCGTTGGGAATCCTTGCGAGCGTGTTCCACCTGGCCAACGGCTTGTGGACGGCGCTGATCACGTGGGGCATCACGATCAAGCCGCGGACGCAGCGCGTATCGGGCGCATTCTGCACGGCGTTCGGCATCCTGCTCGCGCTGGCGGGTCTGGGCGCGCTTCGCGGCTTCAAGGCCCTTGACGTGAAGCCCGGCGACTCCACAAGCCCGCACATGGCCGCCTCGCAACCCTGATGCAGCACGAATGCAAGCAGTCTTCCCGCCGCAAGGTGGCGCACCAAAGCGGGGCTGCAAGGTGGGGCTGCAAGGTACGGCCGCTGCAAGGTGAGGCCGCTCTCCGAGCGGCCACCGGTCCACCGGCTCTCCGAGCCGGTGAGCGACTCCCGCCCGACCCTGCGCATGAAAACGGGCGATGCGTGGTGCATCGCCCGCGGCCTGTGGTTGAGTGGTCTTGCGTCGGGCTATCCCGGTTGCATCGAACGGCAAGGGTGCGTCAAAGTCTATGGTGCGATGTCCGTGCGGATCGCCCATTACGCCCGAGCGGGCTTCCCCCTCCTCCGCTCGTCAAGCGGCATGTCGCCGATAAGTCCCCTCGGTCCGTTGCCGGACGATCACGGAACTCCATGCGGCGCCGTGCGCCGGACCTCGCGCATCAGGCCTCTCCCCCGTTTCTTTCATCCAACATGCGACGAAGCTGGGCGTTCTCGCGCCGGGTGGCTTCGAGATCGAAAATCAGATACTTGATGCTCAGCCGCAGGAAGTCGATGCTCTCCTGCAGGCTGCTGACGGTTTCCTTGAGCTGGCGGTGGCGCTCGCGCGTCTGATCGGCGAGGAGCTGCAGTTTTTCCCGTTCCCCCTCCGGAAGGGTCCCGATCTCCCGAACCAGTTCCGCCAGTTTCCGCTGGAACGTTTCCTCTTTCATGATGGTGTGCTTCCCTTGAGTTCCCCATCCGGTCGCCGCGAGGCACGCCGCCGATCGGCATGTGCGGGCTTGCCCCTCACCCTAAGACACCCGCCGTGCCACGGCGCGCCGCGGCGCCACCCTTTGTTGTGTAAGTGTAGGTGTGCGTGCGGATTACATTCAAGTCGATGGCGGCCGCGGCGCGCCGAAACCGAACTTTCGGACGCCGCGCATGTGGATCGGCGTCAACATTTCGATGCGGATTCGGCCTTGAAGCCACGCGCAAGCCCTTGAGGCGCACGATGTTGCCTGCCGATGATGACGCCGATCCACATGTTGACGCAGATCCTGCGCCGCTTCCGTCCGAGTATCGCGGCGTTACACTCGCCTCCGCTCGCGCGCCACGCGGGCCGGGGATTGCCATGAGAACCGCGTATTTCGACTGCTTCTGTGGTGCGGCCGGGGACATGATCGTCGCCGCGCTGGTGGACGTGGGTCTGCCGGAGGAGTCGCTCGCGCACTTCCTCAAGGAGCTGGGGCTTGCGGGATACTCCGTCGAGTTTGAGCGCGTGAAGCGGCACGGGCTGGCCGCTAGGCGGTTCGTCGTCACGCTGGACGCGTCGCAGCCCCAGCCGCACCGGCATCTGCACCACGTCGTGAAGATCCTCGAAACCGCGCCCCTGCCGGAACCGGTGCGGGCAAACGCGGTTCGCGTGTTCCAGCGGCTCGCGGAGGCGGAGGCGAAGGTGCATGCCACGACGGTGGAGAAGGTGCACTTCCACGAGGTCGGCGCGGTGGACGCGATCGTGGACGTGGTCGGCGCGTGCTTCGCGCTGCATCAGCTCGGCGTGGAGCGCGTGACCTGCTCGCCGATTCCCACGGGCTTGGGAACCGTCCGTTGTGCTCACGGCGACATGCCCGTGCCCGCGCCCGCCACGGCCGAGCTGCTGCGCGGCGTTCCGCTGGCGACTGCGGACGTCGCGGGCGAACTGACGACGCCGACGGGAGCGGCGCTGCTGACGACGCTGGCTTCGAGTTTCGGACCGTTGCCGGCGATGACGCTCTCGGCGATCGGGTGCGGCGCGGGCACGAAGGACTTCAAGGAACGCGCCAACGTTCTGCGCGTGCTGATCGGCGAGTCCGCCGAGCCGACGGGCGATGACAAAATCGTAGTGCTGGAGACGAACCTCGACGACGCCTCGCCGCAGGTTGTGGCCTTTGCCGTCGAGCGGTTGTGGGAAACCGGTGTACTCGACGTTTACACGCTGCCGATACAGATGAAGAAGGGTCGGACGGGCGTGCTGCTGTGCGTGCTGTGCGAGCCGCATCGCGCGACGGAGGCGGAGCGGGTGATCTTCAGCCAGACCCCGACCTTTGGGGTCCGGCGCACGACCGCGCAGCGCAGCACGCTGACGCGCCGCCATGAAACGGTTGCGACCGAGTTCGGTCCGATTCGAGTCAAGGTGGGTCAACGAGGCGACGTGCAGACCGCCGCGCCGGAGTATGAGGATTGCCGCGAGGCGGCGATTCGCTCCAACGCGCCGGTGCAGACCGTGATGGATGCGGCGCGACGCGCGTGGGAGTTGCGAAGTCGCCGGTAACGAGGGCGCCGGTTGATGGCTCGTAGAAGGGAACCTGGGCGGCTCGGTCCTGCGTACTCGCCAAGCCGTGAACGGGCCGGCAAACACGACCTCGCTACGCCGGACCGTGCCACTTGCTCGCTGGCACACTGTTTCAGAGCCCGCGGGTTCGGTGGGAAACCCTCGCTCCCTCACGGTCGCGGCTCAGTTGTGCAACAGAGTCTAGGCCTGCCCCGAGCGGAGTGCCGCCGATGATGAGCTTGCATGAGTGGCTCTTGGGGGGGGCTTCCGCTTCATGGCTCTCGACTGCGCAGACGGCCATCCTCACGCTGGGCCTTTTCGTCGCCGGGGCGGTCGTGATCTCCAGCCGCCGCCGCGCGAAGGATCGTCAGAACTCTCCGCAGGCATGCGTCCGCGAGCGCACACGGCGCATCGAGGAGGAGGAGCGCCGCGTCGCGGAGGACGTCGAGGCCGTGATGATCCGGCTCGAGCAGCTTGCCCGGAAAGTCGAGGCGCAGGTCAACGAGCAGCTTGCGCGTCTGGAGTCGGCCACGCATGCGGCGGACGAGCGGATACGAGCATTGCACGAATCAGTCCCACCCGCGCGATCGAGAACAAGCCCGTCGCCGTCCATCGACTTCACCGTGGACGACGCCGTCGCAACGCCAGCAGCCGCCGGACCCGGCACACCCGCGAAAGTCGAGCGCCGCGAATCCTTAGCGCAGTCGGTGGCGCGCCTCGCGGCCCGCGGCAAGTCGCCGAGGCAGATCGCCAGAGAGTTGTCCAGATCGGTGGGTGAAGTGGAGCTGGCGCTCGCGGTGGAGCGCGCAAGAGGCCAGGCAGCGCTCAGAATCGAAGCATGAAGGGCGCTTCGCCTCGTCATGCGAGCCATCCAGGCATGACAACGCTGGACCCTCCTCCTGCCCCAACGGGGCAACGGGTTGTAGCCACGGGTGGAGGTCGCGCAGCGGCCGAAACCCGTGGAAGGGTCAGACAGACGGAATCTCGCCCCACCAGGGGCGAAGGAGGCCGGCGTGGATCACGCGCCCGACCGCATGACTCCTCCGCCCCGATGGGGCGGGTATTTGGGAGGGCGGTTCTCATCCACGGGTTGCGGTCGCCGTGCGACCTCCACCCGTGGCTACATTCCGGCGCCCCTTCGGGGCGGAAGCGTGAAGCCCCCGCGAATTCGTTCGATGCCTTAGCGCTGTCAGATTAGTGCGTGGAGGAGCCCAGCGCCTCATGCTCATTCTCCTCCGCTTCATCCTCGTCTTCTGCTTCGAATGAAGCATGGCGCGCCGTGCGCTGGCTGCGGGTGCGGTCGGTGATGATGTGCTTGGAAATCTGCGCCTGCACGAAGGGTCCGCTGGTGCAGTCCGTGTGCGTGCCAGCCCAGCCGAGGCGCAGCCATTCCTCGCTCCAGCGGTAGTTGTGCACGCGACTGGCCATGCCCGACGGTGCGGTCAGCCCGACCTGCCCGATCGAGTCCACGCCGCGCTTGCCGTCGATCGTGCCCACGACCTTGGCAATCCCCAGCACCGCGTCCTGCGACGAGTGATAGACAAAGATGTCGCCGCGCATGTTCGCCAGAGCCGTGCCCACGTCGTAATCGTGCGACAACGACGAGCCCAGCAGCACGAGGTTGTTGATCTGCGCCCGGCCCTTGAGATCCTCGACCGCCCACACGGCCACACCCGTGCCGGCGGAGAGCGCGATGATGTTCACGTCGTTGTCAGGGTACTTCTTCTTGTAGGCGAGGATCTTGTCCGCCAGGACCGAGCCTTTGAACCGCGCGGCGGGGATGTTGAGCTGGTCGATGAACGGGTTGAACGAGGTCGTCCAGACATACAGCTCCACGTCGCCCTTGTAGCCCGCGCGGCGCAGGCCGCTGGGCACATCCGACGCGCCGAAGCCGAGGTTGCCCGCCCCGTCGAGATAGAACGTCTTGCCGAACTTCTCGCGCTTCAGGTCCGCTCCGCCCCCGCACCCGGATAGCGCGGGCAAGCCCAGCGTGAGGATCAACAGGCCGATTCTGGACAGGGTGCTGCTGTTCACGGTCAATTCTCCACGCGCCTCAGGTCCGCAGGGTCGCTTTGCGGTCTTCGGCGTTGCACGAGCCGACGGCTACTCTCTGGATGTTCGCACGGGCATCCGGGTTAGTCGCCGGATTCGCCGCAGGATTCGACCCATCGGATTCGGCGGCTCCGGCGGGACATCCCGCCGCCAGAGCCTTTTGTTCGTCTCGTCCGGCAGGGTGTGCTACTTTATGCTGGCGACACATCGGGTCAACCGCGCTGGCAAGTCTGCGTCGTATCGGAACTTGTCGGCGGAGTATCGGACGCATCTCCGAGCCGCGCGGCTTTGGCCCGCGCGACACATCCCCGAGCCGCGCGGCTCGGGCAAGACTATCTGCGGGTCGGCTTGGACCGCATGGGATGCCGCAGGAACCCGGAGGATTCGAACGTGCTCGTCAAGATATGCGGAATCACCACGCCGAATGACGCCGTCGACGCGCTCCACGCAGGCGCGGATTGGATCGGGCTGAACTTCGTCGGCGGGCCGCGGTGCATCGACGTCGCGCGGGCGGAGCGCATTCTTGCTCAAATCGGCGGTCCCGCGCCGGTCGTCGCTCTGGTGCGGTGGGAATCGGCGGATCGCACGCCGCCCGGGTTCGACTGGGCGATGGACCGCGGCATCCGCCGGTTTCAAGCGTACGGAATCCCGGCGCCTCCCGTGCAGGAGCGCATGCTTCATCACGCCTGCACTGTGATTCATGTACATCATGTCGCCACCGGTGCGCCCCTGTACGCGGATGTCGCCGCCGCGCTTGTCGATTGGCATGTGATCTGCCCATCTTTTCTGTTGCTCGACTCCGGCGGAGGCGGGCGCCTCGGCGGCACCGGCGTCGTCGCCGACTGGAACTACCTTGCTCAAGAAAGACGCCGGGCCGACGCGGCGGCGCTTCCGCGATTCCTGCTGGCGGGCGGGTTGACCCCGGAGAACGCCGGCGAGGCGATTCGATGCGTCCGGCCCGACGGCGTGGACGTCAGCTCCGGAGTCGAGTCGGCGCCGGGGATCAAGGATGCCGCGCAGGTTCGCGCGTTCATCGAAGCCGCACGCGGCGCGATCAGATAGTGTCGCGCTTCGTTGAAATCGGATCTCGTGAGCCCGGGCGCGATCGTCAGGGACCGTGCCCGCTTCGGATCGTCAGAACGCGCTCCCTCACAGTCGCGGCTCTGAGCAGGCGCGGCTCTGAGCGGGCGCGAGGAGCTACCGGATGACAACCACCGTTCCGCCAACTCGAGTTCGGCTCGTCGCCGGTTGGGTCGCCGTCGCGGTGAATCTCACAACCGCGGCGTTCTGGGCATTCTGGGGTTCGATCGAGGCATTCCACGAGGGCTGGTGGCACGGCTCGTGGTTGACGAATGTGCTCTGGTCGTTTGCCTACCTCGTCCCCGCGGCGATCTTCGTTGCGCTGGGGCTGATCGGCATCTGCTTTCCCCGGATCGGGGCGGCCGTCATTCTGGCGTTCACGGTCTGGTTCTGGTGGTGGTGGGGGGTGCCGGGAAAGCTGGCAAGCGGCGACCTCGCGCATGCGACCGTCGGGTTGGCGATGTCCGGCGCGGGCGGGTTCATGATGCTGCTGTGGTGGTTCGGACGCGCGGAGCCGCGGAAATGGGCGATGCGCGCGACGGCCGGCGTTCCGTTGCTCGTGGCGATCGTGTGCGGCGCCCGGCCTGCGTATCTAGTGCTGACGCGCATGGACGACGGCGACCTCGGCGTGCGCACCATCGAAGGCAACGGCGTGACGCTCGTGTGGGCGCCCGCGGGACCGGGCTGGCCTCAGCGCGGCGGGGTCAAATGGGAGGACGCGCGCTACACGGCGGAGCATCTCAGCGAAGACGGCACGCGGTTGCTCGACGAGCCGCAGCGGATCTGGCGGCTGCCGACGCGCGACGAGGCCGTGCGCTCGATGGTGCGGCGCGGCGGCAACGCCGGCGGCACGTTTGACCCCACCAGCGGCGAGTTCGCATACGCCCGTCAGCCCAACAAGGAGACGCCGCTGTGGAACCCGCGCAGCGAGGTCATTTACTGGTGGACGGCCGACGAGCTGGACGCGGGCCAGGCCTGGTCCATCGCATACAACGGCTCCATGCTGCCGCGCCGCAAAGAGCACTATCCCGGCACGCTGGGCTTGCGGCTGGTCAAGGCGCCCGATTCGCCGACAGCGTCGCCCCCGTGAGCCAGTCCTTCCCGCCCCGCTTGTGCGATGACACGACTCCGGCACGCGGTGCGCCACGGGTGAGTCTGGTCATTTCTTCTTGCAGGCCGCCCCTGGAAGGAATGCAAGCAGAGATCTCCGGGAAGCGGTTGGAATCGGGCTTCGGTGAACTGCGAACCGCGGGCGTGTCCTCAAGAAAGCGCATCCACAACGATCGGCATGCCCGAGAGCATCGGGGGAGGCGCCGATCGATTCGTGAAGGCGTCGACCGTGCCGTTCCCGGAAGGGGAAGCGCCTGCCTCGCTGCCTGTTCTGACCCACAGCCGAAAACCTCGGGGGTCAGGGGGCAGAGTCGCCAGCGCCCATGCGGTGCGCCCATCGGCAGGATCGGAGGGTCGATGCTCGCGGCTCTCTTGCGATTTCCCGCCTGCGCTTCACGTCTATCAGCATGGAGCCCAACCGAAACCGCATGAGCAAGGCAGGCGTGGGGGGTGCCCGGAAATCCGCGCGAGGCGTTCGCAAGGCCTGCGCCCTCGATGTTTCTTGCAGCGCCATCGACGTTTCTGGCAGTGCCATCGTGGCTCGGCGCTTGGGTTCTGCCGACTGGTCCGAAAAAGCGTGCACGGCCGTTACCGTTCGGTGGCGCGCAGCTCCGGGTGCGTGCAGCGAGCCTCCCCGCGATGGGTCCGCTGCCGCGGACCCGTGTCCCCCATCGCGCTGTGCCACTCGTCGCGCCGAACCAGCCGTTGCGCCGAACCAGCCGTCGCGCCGTGCCAGCCGGCCCTTGCGCCAGCCTGGAAGGTCGACGCCCCATCGTCAGGCGGCGTTGGGCAGTTTCTCCAGCGTGCGCAGTTCCTCCAGCGCCGCGGTCAGCACCGCCAGTTTTTCCGCAAACGGCTTAAGGAGCTTGCCCGCGACCTGCACGTCGAGCAGGGCTCTGAGGATGGCGAGCGCCTCGGAGGCGCGGGCGGGGTCGTTGCGCCAGCGGCGCACGGCGCGGAGCGAGCGGGCATACATCATTGCCAGGGCGACGACGTAGATGACGCAGACCGCCAGCAGCCCCGAAAGCAGCTTGACCGCGCCCAGCGCCGCGACGATCTGGTACAACCCTGCCGCGGTCCCGGCCGCGCCTTGCGCCGACATCGTGTGCAGCACGCCTTCGAGGATCGGCTGCGCGAGCGGAAACCAGAGGATCACGCACCAGGCGGCGACCTGCATCCACGCGCGAGGCGGCGGCGTTTCAGCGGAGATGGACTCGATGAGCCGCGATTCGCAATCCAGCGTCAGCTCCTCGCCGGCGCGGCGAAGCTCGTCGGCCATCGGGCGGATCTCCGGCGACGCGGCGTCGCCGGCGTGCAGGCGCGTCAGGAGAGCGGCGTGATCCGTTGCGAGGCGCGAGCGCATCGCGGCGATGCGCTCCTCAAGGCTCGCGCCGCACGCCTTAAACACCTCGCCGCTCGTCGCCGCGCTCGCCGCGCCCGTCGGCGCGAGCCGATGCCCCAGCCACCGCGGCAGCCAGCCGAGGAGACCATACGCAGCGCCCAGCAACGGCCAATCCGCCAGGCGGCGCACAAGCACGTCCTCCGCCAGCAGGGAATCTCCGCGCATGCGCCCGGTCCAGCGCGTCACGACTTCGCGCAGGTACGCGTCGTCGAAGGCATCGTCGCACAGCTCGTCGCGATACGAGGAGCGGGTCACGTCGCCCAGCAGGATCGTCAGCCGATCGAGGTCGTAATGCTCGCGCAGGACGACGGCGCTGACGCGGCGCTCGCGCCGCTGGTTGGCTTGTTTCAGATGGAGCACGTCGTCGCGGCTGACCGTGCGCAGGACGCACTGCCGCAGGCGGCGGAACTCCGACGAAACCAGCGCCGCCACGCGGGCCGCCGTCTCTCGATCTTCCTGGAAGCGCGTCCACTGCGGATCGTCCCACAGCCATTGAACGCGGGCGAGCAGCGTCTCCTCCGTCGGGAACCGGGCGGCGATGAGGAAATGGTCGTCCACGTCGCCGCTCAGCCCGGCGCGCTTCAGGGCGCCCAGCACCCACTCCCGCTGTGCTTGCATGAAGGCTTCGGCGCGATCGCCGCCGGACGTGGGGAACGCGTCGGCGTCCGTCAGCAGCTCGTCGATCTTGTTGAGCACGCAATGGACGTTGGCCGGGTCCTTGATGACCTTGCGGAACAGCTCGATCCACGCGCGGTCGCCCACCTTCCTCGGCGTCACGACCCAGAGCACGCGGTCCAGCAGCGGGGCGATCCTGCGCACGGTGTCGTGGTGGTCGCGGAAATCACTGTCGAAGTCCGGCAGGTCGATCAGCACGACGTTGCGCAGCGCGTCCGCCGCGTGCGTCGCCACGTCGATCGGCGCTTCGCGGCTCAGCTCGTTCAGCCGGGAGAGGAGCGCCAGTTTGGCGGCTTCATGCACATACGCCATCGGGCGGCTGGTGCCTTCGCCGACTTCGGCCTCGTCAGCGGAAATGATCCGGTCCGCCAGGCTGTTGATGAGCGTGCTCTTGCCGACGTCCTTGCCGCCGAGCATGCCGCAAAAGACGAGGTCATCGCCCAGCGCCCGAGCGGCGCCGAGCGAGAGGTCGGCCGGTCGCTCGCGGAGCAGCTCCGCCAGCCGCAGATTGAGGATATTCAGCGGATCGGGTTGCAGCCGATCGGGTTGCAGCCGATCGGATCGAAACGGATGGGATTGCAGCGGATCGGCGATGCTCATGACTCGTCCTCCCGGGCGTTGTCCAGTCGGGTCAAGGCGAGAAACAGCGGATCGTCCGGCGTGAGAACCCAGCGCGAGGCGGCCAGCGCCTGCTGCTCGGCGCGCCGGCTCGCGTCGTCCTCGAGCACCGTGAGAAACCGTTGGACGCTTTGCCGAACCTCCGCCAGTTCGTGCGTGCCGAGCAGGCGCTCCCGCGCGACGGAGGTCAGGCGACCCACCGGTTTCGCCCCGACGGCGCCCGCGCCCAGGGCGGCGAAGACGGCCCCCAGCGGAATCGCCGTCAGGGGTCCGGGCAGCGCGGCAAGCAGCAGCAGGACGGCCACCCCACCCGCGAGCAGCGGCGCAGCGCCCTGACACTCGGCGTCCACCTTCAGTTTCCAGCGATTCAGCGAATCGTCGATCGCGGCAGCCGCGGTGGCGACGCGTTCCTTAAGCTCCGGCGTCCACTCGAACTCGCTTGCGGGCGGCTCCTCGCGCGTCCAGCGGCGCATCTCGATCCAGAAGGCGCTCTGGCGCGCGGAGCGCTGCGCGTCATGCGCGAGGCGGCGCGCGGTCTGCTCGAAATAGGACTCGGCAAGCGTCGCGCGGTCCTGCGACTTCGACGCCTGAGGCGCCGCACCGGAACCCGCTTTGCCGCGCAGGATGTCCATGAACGGCACGTGCCGCAGCCATCCGTCGAGGCGCTGCCGCTGCTGCCCGAGCCACTCTCGCGTCTGCCGCAGTTTCAGCACGCGTGAGACCACGTCGAGGTGCTCGCGCTCGGCGGCGGTCATCACGGCGTGCAGCGCGTCGCCCGCGCGCGGCAGCGCTCGCACGACGCCTTGCCGCAGCGCCGCGCGCAGCTCCGCCAGCCGGGCGGTGCGTTCGCTGTTCTGGTTGAGCACGTCCCGCGCGCCCTCCGCCACCCTGCGCAGCAGCCGCGGCGCACGCGAGGACGGGGGCTTTTGCAGGAACTGCAATACCGCATCCAGCGTGCCGGGAGGGAACCGGCAGAATCCCCGCCCGCGACGGAACTCGAGGATCAGCGATTCATCCGCGCCGAGGCGCTTCGCCTGCTGCTCCAGCAGTTCCCGCTGCGCCGGATCCAGCGGACCTTCCTGTGTGCGGTTGAAGACGACGAAGCGATCCTGACCCAGCCGCGAGGCGTGGCGCTTCAGCTCCGAAATCGACTGGCGATCGAACCAGCGCTCGTGGTCGATCACCACGATCAGCCGGTCGAACCACGGCAGCAGGCTCAGCGTCAGGTCGCCCTCGCTCCGCGCGTCCTCGGAGGTGAAGTCGGCCGTGTCCACCAGCAGCACGTCGCGCAGTTCGTCTACCTCGTGGAACACGGTAAGGACGGACGCGGGCGATCCGGTTTCGTTGGCATCCATCTCGATGGCCGAATGCTTCAGCGTGGGCCAAAGCCATCCGCCGCCGAGCAGGCGCTCGACCAGCGCTTGCCGCGATTCATGCGCCGCGAGGATGGGACCGAGCGTGGCGTGTCCCCGCGCCGTGACGCGGCTGGCGCAGCGCCCTCCAAGGAGGTTGTTGAACAGCGTGCTCTTGCCCGAAGACGCCCCCCCGACCACGGCGGCAAGGCAGGCGCCTTCAAGCATGGGTGGCGAAACGCGCAGGCGGTACGCCGCATGGTCGTGCTGCGGCGGCCACTCGAAGGCGTACCGCTCGCGCAGGCGCGGACCGCCGCCCGCCAGCATCCGCAGCGCATCGGTCATAACAGGCGTCTCGGTCACGACGGGTGTTTCGGTCACGAGCCCGACTTTATTCGGGCGCGCCGCAGGCGGCAAAAGGCATCGGTCTCGGCCGCGTGACAAGCGCATGGCAGGCCACGGTGGGACGTGACGATCGTCCTTCCCTTTTTCGAGGGGACATGCTCACGCTGGGTACAGCGAGAGCATGCCACCCGCCCCCTTGCGACGGGACATGCTCACGCTGGGTACAGCGAGAGCATGCCACCCGACGGTTTCTTTCCCAGAGGCTGAAACCTCTGGCTACGGACGTTCGCCCTCCCGAGGCTGAAGCGGAAGAATTACAAGCTCAAGGGCCTTGCGCTGACGGACATTGGCCTTGCCGGCTTTCGCTTCAGGGGCTTTTGGCGTCGAGGGCTTCGGTCACTTTTTTCTGGATGTCCGGCCCGCGCAGGTCCGTGGCGATGATCTTGCCCTCGCGGTCGATGAGGAAGAGGGCGGGGATGGCGTACACGCCGAACTTTTCGGCGGTGGCGTCGGCGTTGCCCTTTTCGCCGAAGACGTGATGCCAGGTCATCTTTCGCTCGCCAGCGAATTTCGTCAGCGCGTTCTCATCGCGGTCGAGGCTGATGCTGATCATGACGAAGTCCTCGCGCGTGGCGAAGGACTCGCGGACTTTCACGAGGTTCGGCACCTCAGCGACGCACGGACCGCACCAGGTGGCCCAGAAGTCCAGCAGGACGACCTTGCCCTTCAGGTCGGAGAGCTTCAGCGTCTTGCCTTCCAGCGTGGTCACCTGGAAATCCGGAGCGGCCGCGCCCGCGGCGGGACCGCGGCCCTGCCTGGACGGAGGCTCCTGGCGGGCTTCGGTCAGGGAGATCGTCACCTCGCTGTGGTCGGCGGGGACTTTCGCTCGACCCGAAGCGCCTTCCCGCGACGTGGCGGTCAGCTCGAACTCATCCAGCGGCGCATCGAGCAGCGTGAAACGGCCCTTCTCGTCGCTCACGGTCCGCAGGGTCAGCGTATCGCCGCCGCGCCAGGCGCGCGTTTCCAGAAACGCCTCGGCCACGGGCTTGTCCGCGGCGTCGAGGACCGTGCCGGTGATGTCGCGCGGCGGACCGAGCTTGACGAGAATGGACTTCTCCTCGCCGGAAGCGACCTCGACCTCGGTCATCTCGGGCGCGGAGCCGGCACGGTAGACCGTGACCCGGAGCTTTCCGGGCGGGAGGCTTTTCAGCGTGAACTTGCCCTCCACGTCGCTGAAGGCCTGCGAGGCGAAGTCGGTGATCTGCGGACCGGCAATGAGGCGTGCGTCGGAGAGGGGCTTGCGCGTCGCGGCGTCGATGACCTGGCCGATGACGCGCCCCGCGCGCGAAAGCCGCAGCTCGTGCAGCGACTCGACCTGCCCCACCGGCAGCGCGATCTCACGCGAGAACTCCGCGTCGCTGATGAAGTCGGGATGCGTCACGCGGAGCTTGAAGCCCGCCGCGTCGAAGTGAACGCCGGTCAGCACGGCCGACCCTTCCTTGTCGGTGGCGGTGTTGCGGAAGTCGTCGCGCTCGGCGTCGTAGCATTCGATGATCGCGCCTGAAACGGGCTTGCCGGACTCGTCCACCGTCTTGAGCCGGACGACGCGCTCGGGCTTGAGCAGGAGGGAAAGCTCGTTGCCGTCCGGGAGGATTTCGATCTTCTGGCTCTCGCGGCCAAAGCCCTTCGCGCGGACGACGACCTCGACATCGCCGGGATAAAGCCCTTCGAAGCGGAACTTGCCGCCCTCGCGCGTCTTGCCGTTCCACTCGCGGAAGGGCGTCTTGACGGTCACTTCGGCCTCGACGATGGCGGCGCTGTCGCGCGCGTCGGCGACCTTGCCCGAAAGCACATACTCGCCTTCGAGCGCGGCATCGACGAACGGCGGGAACTCGCCCTCGCCGAGCTTGACGTCCTTGAGCATCGGCGCGTAGCCGGTCTTGAGAATGCGGACGACGGCCTCGCCGGAAAGCTGGGCGGCCGCGACCAGCTTGAAGTCGCCCATGCCGTCCGTCGTGGTGGAGGCGAGTGGCTCGCCGAGCGTTCCGTCGGCGGCCTTGCGATGAAGCGTCACCTTCACGTCCCGCTCGCCGCCGCCGATGAAGTTGATGACCTGTCCTTCAACGAGGACGACGGACTTGTCATCGAGCTTGGCGTCCTGCCGGGCGGGCGAGGGCGTGGGAGGCTCCTGCGCCGGCGCGAGAGGGGGCAGGCATGGGAAGAGCATGACCGCGGCCGCGAGCAGACGGATTCGCCGGATTGAGGGCTTTGCGTGAGCGATGGACTTCATGATGAACCAATCCAAGGGTCAGGCGACGGTGCGTGCCGCACGCGCCCAAGTATATCAGCATTCTCCGCGCGGGCGCTGGGGCAACCGAGCTGGTTGATGCACCCGCAAGCGGGCCCGCCCCCGCTGCGAACCCGGGGCGCCGGCGAGGGCGGATCGTCCCCGCGGCTCAAGCATCCGGCTTGCCCTCGCTGGCGCGACGGCTTTGGAATGTCCTCTCTTGCACGGCACGAAATTGTAAGCCCGAGTATCCGGGGCCGGAAAAGGCCTAGGTGAGGCAAGCCCTGTTCCCCGCGTGCAGGGCGCAGGCAGGGGCGCTAGCGGAACGTCGGCTCGACCGTCATTCCCGTATGAGGCTGCGCCGGAGGCATTGGAATTGTCCGCCGGCGCGCCGATGAGTAAGATAATCGGGTCCGTCGGTCGAAGACTCTCTTGGATGGGTGCCGCGCCCCGGCGGAGCGCGGACCGGGAGGGCGGGCGATGACGCAATGGGATAGACAGGTTCACGAGGCCCGGGGCCGGCTGTGGATGAACGGCTGGCTGAACCGGCTGTCGTGGTGCGTGGCGCTGGGCGGCGCGGCGCTGGCGATGCTGACGGTAACGCAGCGGGCGACGCAGCTCTGGATTCCCCTTCGGGAGTCGGCGCTGATTCTGCTGTGCGTCGCGCTGACGGCGTCGCTGATCTGGTCGCTGGCAGAGCGGGTCAGTCTCTCGCTGGCCGCCGCGCGGCTCGATGAGGCGGCGGGGCTGCGCGAGCGGCTCAGCAGCAGCTTCTTCTGTCTCTCATCGGATGACCCCTTTGCGCAGGCGGTGGTCGCGGACGCGGAGCGCCTCAGCTCCGGGCTTTCGGCGCGGCAGCACATCCGCCTCGCGTATCCCCGACCGCTCAACTACGCGGGCGTCTCGCTGCTGGCGGCCGCGCTGTGCCTGCTCCTGCCGCCGGGGTTCCTCTCCGGCGAGGAGAAGAAGCAGAGCATGATGCAGACCGCGCAGGTCGAGCAGGTCAAGACCACGGTCAAGAAGCAGTTCCAGGACATCATCAAGAAGGCGGAGGGAAACCCCGCGCTGGAGGACATGAAGGAAGACCTCAAGCGCCTGGCGGAGGAGCCTTCCGCGCCGCTGGAGAAGCCCGACGCCATCCGCCACGAGGCGCTGAAGAAGATCGACAGCCTCGCCGACGCGGTGAAGGACAAGCTCAACGACCCGAATTACGACAAGGCCAACGAGCTGCAGCGGATGCTGCGCGGGCTGAAGGTTCCGCAGGAAACGGACACGGCGGCGCAGAAGCTGACCAAGTCGTTGTCCGAAGGCGACTTCAAGCAGGCGCAGGAGGAAATCAAGCAGCTCCAGGAGCAGCTCGCCACGCTTAAGCAGGACGAAGATAAGGAGATGGCGGACAAGCTCAGCAAGCAGCTTGAGGACTTGTCCAAGCAGATCGAGGCCGCGGCGGAAAACAAGGAACTCCAGCAGAAGCTCGCGCAGGCGGGCATCAAGCCCGAGGACGTGAAGCGCATGCTGGAGAACCTCAGCAAGCAGGACCTCGAGCAGGTGCAGAAGGCGCTCCAGGAGCAGGGACTGAACCAGCAGCAGATTCAGCAGTTGGCGCAGCAGTTGCAGAAACAGCAGAGCGCCAGCCAGATGGCCAAGCAGCTTTCGCAGGCGATGAAGCAGGCGTCGCAGTGCAACTCGCCGGGTCAGGCGCAGCAGGCGGCGGCGGGTCTTTCGCAGGCGAGCGACCAGCTCAGCCAGCTCGAGCAGATGCAAAGCGAGATGGACCAGCTCAACTCGACGCTGTCCGATCTGAACAACGCCAAGAGCGGGATGCAGCCCTGCCCGGACTGTCAGGGAACCGGCCAGAAGCCGGGCGGGACGTGAAAGGGTTGCGGCGGCTCTGGTCAGGGCCAACCCAATCAACCAGGCAGTGGCAGCGGAATGGGGCAGCAGCCGGGACAAGGGCGCGGCGGGCTGGCGCCGGAGCAGCAGACGAACGTCGCCTTCAAGGTCGAGCGCCAGAAGGTCGAAACGCGCCAAGGCGCCATCATTGGGCAGTTCCTCATCGACGGCGAGCAGGAGAAGGGGCAGGCGTCCAAGCAGCTTGTGGAGATCGTCAGCGCCGAAGAGCGCGAAGCGACCGACTCGGTCACACGCGACCGCATCCCGCGGCAGTACCAGAAGTCCGTGAAGTCGTTCTTCTCCACCGTGCAGAAGGCGCTGGAAGGGAAGAAGCCCGCGCCGGCGGAAGGCGAACCTGAATCCGACGGGGAAAGCAGACCCGACGGCGAGGCGGCGGGGGACGGCAAGCCGGCAGCGGAAGGCAAGCCGACCGGGGACGGCAAGTCGGCGGGGGACGGCAAGCCGGCAGCGGAAGGCAAGCCGGCGGGGGACGGCAAGTAGTCTCCGGACGGTCAGTCGTCCGGTGCCCAATCGAAGTCAGAGCCGTCGGACGAGGGCCGAGGCGACTGTGGCGGGCGCGCCGAGAACTGACAAGACGCCTTGACGTCGCCGTCGGCATCCCCTGCCCTGTGTGGCACCGGTTTCCAACCGGTGGCTGTAGCACAAGTTTCCAACCTGTGCATCGGTTGCACAATCTCTCAAAGAGGCAACACTTTTGTGCAGTTTTCTCGCCCCGCGATCCGATCCATGCGACCCAACGGGCCCAACCGTTCACGCTCTGCTTGGTGGCTGGGTCTGTGCGTGTGCTCCTGCGCGGCCGGACTGCTGCTGATCGAGTCGGGCTGCCGTCGCGGCGGGCAACCCTCGGATGAGGGCGTGCTCCTGTATTGCAGCGTGGACGCCGAGTTCGCGCGCGAGGTGCTGGCGGAATACGAACGGCGGACCGGTGAGAAGGTCCGCGTGATCTTCGACACGGAAGCGGCCAAGACCACCGGGCTGGTGCAGCGCATTCTCGACGAAGCGGGCAGGCCCGGCGCGGACGTCTTCTGGTCCGGCGAGATTTTCAACACGATCCTGCTGGCGCGGCGCGGGCGTCTGGTCGCGTACGACTCGCCCGCCGCCGCGGACATTCCTTCGCGATACAAGGATTCCGAGCATCGCTGGACGGCGTTCGGCGCGCGGGCGCGTGTGCTGGCGTACGACCCGGCGCTGCTGGGTCCGGACGTGGACGAGCCGCAGACGTGGGAATCGCTCGCCGATCCGTTCTGGGCGCCGAGGCTGGCGCTGGCGAATCCCCTGTTCGGCACCACGCGGGGGCATGTGGCGGCGATGTTCGCGCTGTGGGGGCCTCCGCGGGCGCGAGCGTTCCTGCAGTTTCTGGCGGACCACGGCGCGGCGGTGGTGGACGGCAACAGCGCGGCCGTTCGTGCGGTGGCGGGCGGGGACCGCGGCGCATGCATGACCGACACGGATGACGTGATTGTGGCGCGAAAGCAGCATCCGCGGATCGAAATGTGCTTCCCGGACATGGGCGACGGCGGAACCGTGGTGATTCCCAATACGGTGGCGCTGATAGCGGGGGGGGGGCAGGGTGATCCGGCGCGGGGCGATGCCGCGCGAGGCGGGGCAGCGCGAGGCGACCGGGCGCGGCGGCTTTACGACTTTCTAGCCTCCGCGGACGTGGAGCGCATGCTCGCCCGCAGTGATTCGCGCAACATCCCCGTGCGCGAGGCGCTGCGCAGTGAGCTGAGCATGGAGATGCCGCCGGAGACGAAGCTGACGTTCGATCAGATCACGGATGCGATGGACGAGGCCACGGCGGCGGCGCGGGAGATCCTGCTGAAGTAGGCGCCCACGCCCGCCTGTCGGTCGTGAAAGCACGCCGGAAACGCCTTCCAGCCCCGCAATTCGCCGACCCCCTCCGAGCATCACCGGCTGGAAAGCCGGTGCCCCGATCGAGAATGGCTTCCGCCGCGGGGGGTTACGGCGCCGGCAGAACGCGCGTGGCCGCGGGCGGCTCGGTCTGCGGCGGCGCGCTGGAATGTTGACGTTCGCGCAGCTTGATGACGCCGATCAAGGCCCCGAACAGAATCACGAAGACAATGCCGATCAGCCACGTCGCGCGGATGCCCGCGATGCGCGCCGGCTCATCAACCACCGGCTCCGGTCCCAGGTTCTCGGCCTCCTCCAGCACGGCCGTGAGCGCGCGTAATTCCTCCGTCAGTGCTTCCGGAGAAGGGACCGCAGCAGAGCGAACAGGCGATGCGGGGCGCTGGGGAGCTGGGGGTGCGGCCGCGGACATGCGGCCAACCGGTTCGGTCACGCGCGGCGCGGTCAGGGCGCGGGCTCCCGACGCGGCGCCGATTCCGTCCGCGCCGACGGCGGCCACCGCCCGCAAAACGCCCGGTTTCGTCTCCGGCGGCGGCAGGTGCATGGCCGCGACGGCCGTCTCCGTCAGCGGCTGCGCCTGCGGCGTTCCATCCATGTGCGTCAGGCAGGCGTGACAGTAGGTCTCCGCGGGCGACACGGTCTCGCCGCAGTGCCAGCAGATGCCCAGATACCGGGCGAGCGCGGGCGTCTCGCCGGCGAAGTGCCACTGATACTGCGTCGTGGGTCCGCGAACGATCGACGTGGCCGTCACGACGCCCTTGCGGATCTGGCGCACCAGCCGCTCGAAGGAGATGCCGGGAAACGGGCGGACATGCTCGAAAACAAACCACGGCCCGGCCGCCTCCCCCATCTTGCGGCGCATCTGCGGGCTGAGGTCCTGACCGCAACTGTCGCACTCGTGGGAACCTCGCGTGACGAGCTGACCGCAGGAGACGCACGGCTCGCACTGTCCGTGCCAGACCGAGCTGCCGGCGGGGCTGAGCGGGCCGATCCCCTTCCGGGCGGCGACTTCCAAAGGATGGTCGCCCGGCGGCATGTCCGGCGCCGGCGTCACATCCGCCCCGAAGCCCACTTGTTCCCGTGAGTGCATGTCTTCGCCCTGACTGAATCCCGCACCGCCGGAAGGTCCCGTGCGGGCCGCCCGCCCCGATCCTGCTCATCGGGCGTCCTCCCACGCGAATCTTAGGCGTCCGCGAAGTTCGGGACAACGCGGAGGACGGGAACGCGCGGGGGTTGGCTAGACAGCGCGTGGCACGGTCTGGCGTGCTCGCCAAGCCGTGGCGAGGCGGGCAAGAGCATGGCCAACGGAGTACCGTAGGCCATGCCACCCGCCGTTGGGTGGCCATGCCACCCGCCGTTGGGTGGCCATGCCAGCCGACGCTGGGGTGTCACGGTCTGGCGTACCCGCCGGGCCGCGGGGAGTGGCAGAAAGCCCGCATGGTTGCAGGTCTCCCGGGTCTGCAACCGCGAACCCCTCCCCTCCGAGTTTCCACCAGCAGATCCACGGGTCGGTTGGCGCTGACCGATGGCCCTTTCCGACGGGTTTTGACAGCGCTGCCCCGATCGCTAGGATGAAATGAATGATCAGGTCATGGGCAGCGTGCGGTTTGTGGGTGGCGGCTTCGGGAGGCATCTGCTTGGCCCAGTCTCCTTCGGCCATGCCCGCGCCGGTCAGTTCCTCCTGGCAGCTCGACGTGACGTTTTCCGATCCGCAGCGGATCGAGGTGACCCTGCCCGGCGAGTCCGAGCCGCGGACCTTCTGGTACCTCCTGTACACGGTCGTTAACAACACCGGTCGGGACGTGGGCTTCTTCCCGTCCGTGTCGATCGTGACGGACACGCTGACCACGGTGCAGGCCGGCGACAATGTGCATCCGTCGGTGTACGACGCGATCAAGGCGCGGCACGAGAAGGAGCACCCGTTTTTCGCGCCGCCGGCGAAGGTGACGGGGACCCTGCTGCAAGGATCGAGCAACTCACGCACCACGGCGGCCGTGTTCGCCAGCCTCGACCCCGCCGCGGATGAGTTCACCGTGTTCGCGTCGGGCTTCTCCGGGGAGATTCGGCGCGTGCCGAATCCTTCGTACGACCCGAAGCGCGGCAACTCGGAAGAGAACCCGCAGTCGTTCATCCTGCGCAGGACGCTGGCGATCGTGTACCGGCTGCCGGGGGATCAGGACAGCCGCAAGCTGGCGATCCCGGTGCGACAGCGGCGCGAGTGGGTGATGCGCTGAGCGCGAGGCGCGAAGCGCACGCTCCCAAGGTTCGCCGATGGTGAGCATCAAAACGAGGATCCCTCCCTTGGCGCGCAGGCGGGAATCAAGTCCGTCAGTCCCGCACAGGCGGGAATCCAGCCCTGCCATTCCCGCGCAGGCGGGTATCCACTCCTGACGCGGCGCGGCGACCTTCCCGTGGGGACGACGTTGCCCATCCCTGTCCCGACGGCTGCCACGACCCGTTCAGGGCGAATCGTGCTGCGTCCTTGCCTAGTCCGCCGCCTCCACGATGACCAGCGCGTCGCGCATGGACGCCTGCGTCTGATGCGGCTCGCAGAAGTACTCGAACTCGCCGACCTCGTCGAACTGGTGCGTGAAGGACTGCCCGGACAGGAGCGTGCCGGAATTCCACAGCGCGCCGGCATCGTCATCCTCCGGGTTGCCGCTGGTGGACGTGTGCGGAATTCCGACCCCTTCGGCGTTCGTCCAGCGAACGCTCTCGCCCTGCTTGATGGTGACGGTTTTGGGCGAGAACGAGAAATTTTCGATCGTGACGTCCGTGACGCCTTCTTCCGCGGGCGGCGGCGAGACGGCGCATGAACCGCAAATCCCCACAACCGCCATCAATAGGATTGATCCCGCGATGGAAAGGGACCTGCGGCAGGCCATCCACCGAGGTCGAAGCTTCAGCGTCACAGGGATTCTCCTCGGACATGACTATCTCGGGCGCCACGGACCCCGACGGTCCCGCGCCGGCACTTCCACGGGAACCATGTTGCAGGCTGGGTTATTCCATGCACCGGCACGCTCCCCTGCGCGCAAGCGTCCCGCGACGGGACCAAGGCCTTTGCTGCACGGTCAGGGAGATGTTTCAGGGATCTCGCCCGGCCCGCGTGAACGGCGACCTCAGCGTGTGCAGCGGGTGCAGGTGCAGCGGAAGATCTGGCCCGCGAGTGTGCCTGCGAAGTTCCAGCAGGCCGCTGTGCCGCGGAAGCTTCAGCCGGCGCCTGTGCCGCGGAAGCTTCCGCCGGCGTGCACCCGCCGGGAGTCGGTTTCGCGCCGCCTTGCTGACCGGGTGATTCAGGCTTGTGCATGATCCGGCTCCCCCAGCCGTTGCAGCGCGGCGCTGAACGCCTTCCAGGTCCCCCGCTTGCGATCGAGCGCCGCGGCGCCTTTGGGCGTAACCTCGTAATACTTGCGCCGCCGACCTGCATCCGTTTCTACCCATTTGCCCTTGAGAAGACGCGACTTCTCCATCCGGTGCAGCGCGGGATAGAGGCTTCCTTCGCGCAGCTCGAAAAACCCGGCGGTGCGGGCGTTGACGGCCTTGACGATCTGGTAGCCGTACATCGCGCCCGGCGCGAGGGTCTCAAGCAGGACGAGGTCCAGCGTTCCGCGGAGGAGCTGCGCGTCGGGTCCGGGCGGCGTTGGCGGCTTCTTGCCTTGCATAACGAGGTATCATACATCGGGTATCTAGGCATGTCAAGGGGGAAGGTTCCGCTCGAGTGACGAAGCAATGAGCTGGGGCGTGCGTATCGGCGCGCCAAAGACATGCTTACGCGGCGTACCGCGAAAGCATGCCACCCGGTTGCTCTTCTCCGCCCTTCCCGCGCGTTTGCGGTCGGTCTCCTTCAGCAGCTTCTTGCGCAGGCGGATGGCCTCGGGCGTGACTTCGACGTACTCGTCTTCGTCGATGAACTCCAGCGCCAGCTCCAGCGAGAGGATGCGCGGCGGCTTGAGGACGACGAGCTTCTCCGCGCCGGAGGAGCGCATGTTGGTGAGGCGCT
>JADZBE010000042.1 GCA_020852275.1 Phycisphaerales bacterium | reverse complement strand
ACCTGGATCGCCCCGGATGCGGATGCCGGCAGGGTCACGTTCTATGCCGCGTCGTGCACGATCGACGACAACTCCTTTGAGACCGGCGATCACGTCCAGCTTTCGCAGGTGAGCGCCGTGTTCGCGGCCCGCGGGAACGCGCCCCCGGCGACTTGACCCCGAAGGGGTCGGCGACACCTACCAGCCCGTGGCGAAACTCGATACCCGAGGCGAGCCGGTCCCCCCCGCGCAGCCCGGGGGTCGAGTCCGTCCGGGAAAACCGTTGGATTCGTGATACTTCGCCCGCCACCGACTGGATTCCCGCCTTCTTGGGAATGACGAGCGTCGCCCTTAAGCGACAAACCGTTACGGGGCAGCGCATGGCCGATCGAGGCTTGGCAGGACACGAATGCGGGCCTCGGGATGGTCAGCATCGTCCTATAATATAGACTGTGAGGCTCTATGTTGAACGATATTCCGACGAATATTGCCCAGCAATTGACACGGCGGTGTGTTTGGTGTAAGTTTGGTTCTGGAGGACAAGCGTCATGCCCAACCAGCGGCCCGTTCGCAAGCGTGACATTCGCCGGCCCCGCCGTCGTCGATCGCCCCATCGGCATCATCCGTTCGCGCCCGTCCCGCGGCGCGGCGATCCCGACCCGGGCGCACGACCCGCTTCGAAGCGATCCCACCCGGATGCCGGGCCGTCGCGCCCCGCCGGGACACGAAAAGCCGTGCGGACCGGCCCCCACGCCTTGACGACTGACGAGGACGTTATCGTGGAGCGCCGCGCCGTGTGCGAGCCGCCGCGCCGCTCGCGCCGCGTGGTCGATGTGGCGCTGCGCTTCGGGCTGAGCCTGGACCCCGCCGCCGTGACGCTTGTGGGACGCACCTCCATGCCCTGCGCACAGGGGCGTTTGACCGCCATCGTCGGCGCCAGCGGCAGCGGAAAGTCATCGGTGTTGGCTTGCCTGCGCGAGCGATTTCCGCAGGCGGTCTGCGTGGATCGCGTCGTGTTCCCGGACGACGCGGCGGTGGTGGACTCGGTGGCGCCGACGCTCGAGCTGCGCGAGGCTCTGCGGCTGCTCGGCGCTTGCGGACTGGCGGAAGCGCCGCTGTGGCTGCGGCGGTTCAGCGTGCTTTCGGAAGGGGAGAAGTTCCGCGCGCGGCTTGCGGCCGCGCTGGGTCTGGCGCTGGAGCGCGGACGGTCCGCGCCGCTGCTGTGCGACGAGTTCTGCTCGGGGCTGCACCGTCGCGCGGCGCTGGCGGTGGCGCACAACCTCCGCAAGATCGTCCGGCGCGAGAAGCTCAGCCTCGTCGTCGCATGCAGTCAGGAGGACGTCCTCGCAGATCTCGCGCCGGACGTGATCGTGCGCATGAAAGGAGGGGGGAGATGCGAGATTGAGACGGGCGCGTCGCCGGGCGGCGCGCTGAGCCTGCGCCGGCGGATGGTGATCGCGCCGGGATGCAAGCGCGACTACGAGGCGTTCGCTCCGCTGCACTACCGCGCCACGGATGAGCTGGGATTCGTGGACAAGGTCTTCACGATGCGCGAGGGCGCGGCGGGCGAGGTGCTCGGCATCGTGGTGTACTCACACGGTCCGCTGGAGCTGTCCCTGCGCAATCGCGCGACGGCGGGACGGTTCGTGCGCCGGCCCGCGGAACTGAACCGCTGCGTCCGCATGTTGCGGAGGCTGGTCATCCATCCGGACCTGCGCGGCTGCGGGCTGGGGCAGTGGCTGGTGCGCCGCACACTGCCGCGTGTGGGGACGGAGTATGTCGAGTGTCTGGCCTCGATGGGCGACGTGAACCCGGTGTTCGAAAAAGCGGGCATGGAGCGCATCGGCCCATGCGAGTTGTCTCTTCGTCGCCGCGCGGCGCTGGAGCGTCTGACGGAGCTGGGCGTTGATGCGCATTCGCATGACTTGCTCGAGATGGCCGGTCGCGACCGTCGCGTGCGCAAGCTGGTCGCACAAGTCGTGCGCGAGTGGTACCAAGCGACCACGGGAGGCGGCGACGTTCGCGTGGCTCGGCAGGCGCCGGACCTGCTGGCGCGCACGTTTCGCGGGTTGATCGGGCATCAGCCGGTCTATTATCTCTGGCATCGCCTCGGCGAGTGAGGCGAAGGCAGAGCTGTCGAATTATCGACCCTTCCAGATCGGCCTCGCGACGGTGTTCCATCCGGCACCGGTTCGTGCCGTGCAATTCAGTTCGGACCAGGTTCCTGCCGATGTACACGCACGTAAGGTAAATTGCCTACCGGATTGCCCACCCCTCCGGTCGTGAGAAGCAGGTCGTCGCGGGTCATCCGAAGAGGCGGTCGGATGTCGATCCAAGCGCGGCGGCGCGATGCCGGACAGCGCCGGCGCGGGGGTGTCATGTCTGCGAATCTGATCGAACGTATCCGAACCGCGGAGAATCTGCCGTCGCTGCCCGCGGTGGCGATGCAGATTCTTGCCCTCACGCGCGACGAAAGCGTTTCCGCGGACAGCATCGCGGCCGTCCTGCAGAACGACCCGGCGCTGACCGCGCGTCTGCTGAAGGTCGTGAACTCCTCCATGTTCGGCATCGCGCGCAAGGTCACGTCGGTGCGGCAGGCTGTCGTGCTGCTCGGTCTTCGGGGTGTCAAAGTTCTGGCACTGGGTTTTTCACTCACGGACGCGCTGAACGGCGGCGCCGGCGGCGGGTTTGATTACACTTCTTTCTGGCGTCGCTCGCTCACGACGGCGACGGCCGCGCGGCAGTTGGGTCGCTGCGTCGCGGCTTCGCAGGCGGACGAGGCGTTCGTGGCCGGACTGCTCAGCGAGATCGGGACTTTGGCGGCGTACCGCTGTGCGGCGGACGTGTATGCGCCCGTGCTGAAGGAGGCTCAAGCTTCATCGCAGCCGCTCTGCGCTCTCGAGCGACAACGCCTTGGCTGCGATCATGCGGAGCTGGGGCGGGAACTGCTGAATCACTGGGAACTCCCCGTGGCACTCTGCGAGGCGGTGGGCGCGCACCACAAGGACGAACTCCCCGCGGTCGAGCCGCAGACGCGAAAGCTATGCGCCCTGGTGATGGCGGCTGCCGGCATCTGCGACGCGTTCTGTGGAGCCCAGGGCGCGTCCACGCTGCCGCAGGCACAGGATCAATGCAGACGCTGGACGGGAATCTCGTCCTCCGACATGGAAGATGTTCTCAAGAGCCTTGACGAGCATGTCCAGGAAACGGCGCACATGCTCAACGTGCAGGTGGGCTCCACTCTTTCGTACGCTCAGCTTCAAGCGGAAGCCTCGCAGCAGATGGCGAAGCTGACGCTCGAGGCCGAGCTGGATCGCGCCGCGTCTCAGCGGCAGGCGGAGGACGCGGTGCGCCACGCGGAGCGGCTGGAGCGGGAGAAGGAGGCGATCTGGGAGCTTGCGTCCATCGACAGCCTGACGTCCCTTGCGAACCGCGCGACGCTGGACCGGCGGCTGGAGGAGGAGTTCCATCGCGCGCGGCGCGCGGGCTCGCGCGTCGGTCTGATCCTGCTGGACATCGACCACTTCAAGGTATTCAACGACACGCACGGACATCTCGCCGGCGACGCGCAGCTGCGTTCGCTGTCGGCGTGCGTGAAGGCGGCCGTAGGCGCGACCGGCTTGGTGGCGCGATACGGCGGGGAGGAGTTCGCCGTCGTGGTCCCGGGCGAGCCGCCGGATGTGCTCGACCGGCTGGCCGAGGAGCTGCGGCGGCGGATCGAGAACATCGTCCTGCTGCACGAGGGGCGCGAGCTGCGCGTCACGTCGAGCTTCGGAACGGCGTGCGTGGACGGCGTGGACCTGGGCGTCGGCCCGAGCCTGCTCCTGCGGCTGGCGGATGAGGCGATGTACCGCGCGAAGCGCCACGGACGCAACCGCGTGGCAGGTTTTGCTCCGTCGGATCACGTTGCTGCGGCGAGCCGCTGACAGCTCGATACGAATCGCGCAGCCCGTCGTTCCAGCGCCGGTGCGAATCGGGTGACGCGACGGTGTAGATGCCCGCCTCGGATTTCCTGACGGTTCGCGAGGATGGCGCCGGCGTGCGGAGCGGGGGCGCCGCCTCCCGACGGGCGCGACTCGGTTCGTGCGGACGCAGCCGCTTCCCGTGCGCGCGGAATGAGAACCCCTCACCCCACCGAGGGCCCTTGCCCTGCCCCGACGCGCTGCGGGCGCGGCCTGGATCGGAACCGCTTCCTCCCAGACAAGGCTTGGTTGGGAATCCGCATGCGGATTCTCTGACTCGCGGCCCTACCGTGAGGTGATCTTCATCGAATCGGCCATGCCGGTAAATCGCTTCGGGCCGAGCGCCGCGCCGGAGAAACCCTGCGGCGCGAGGCTCATCGTGACGCCGAGGTCGTCCTCGGCCTCGTCGAGGTTGAAGGCGACGACGACGTTCCAGCTTGGGTAGCGCCGCAGGAAGCCGATGGTGAAATCCAGCGTCTTGCCGCGGTCGATGTCAAACTCCTCGCGCAGGGCGAGCATGTACTTCTCATTCAACTCATAGTTGGCGCCGAAGCCCACGAGGTTGGACTGCGTCTCCTGGATGTAGCGGTAGCCGATGAGGTAGGTGAGGCGCGGGCTGCGCTCCACGACGGCCGAGAGGTTGAACACGTCCAGCTCGGCGTCGTTGAGGTCGAAGTTCATCTCGTTGACCAGCGAGGTGGCGTCGTTGACGCGCCAGACGAAGGAGTGGTTGAGGAAGTTGCGCGAAACGCTGTTCTCCGGCCGGGAGAAGGAGGCGAATCCGTTCGTGAACTCGTCGTGCTCGCCGTCGTTGAACGCGCCGAGGTCCACGTCCCAGGTGAAGACGTCGACCGTGCGCCGCGCGTCAGGCGGACCGCGGTGCGTCTGCCACCGCTGACGCACGCCGACGGTGGCGCCGTCCACTTCGTCGATGCCCTCCACGTCTTCATCGAAGGCGAAGAGGTCGGTCGAGTCGATGTTCGTGTGGCTGCCCCAGACGACAAAGTCGGGCTTGATGACGTGGCGGAGGCCGTCGATGTCCCACAACTCGCTGCGCACACCGTCATCCGTCCGCCACAGGTACATGCTGCCGCGCAGCCCGTACGCGCCGAACACGCGGTCCTGTCCGCCTTCCTCGGGCGTGTCGTCCCACGCGCCCGCGCGCCCGCTGACGAAGGGGACGATGCGCCACGGACCGATGTCCAGCGGGCGTTCCAGCTCCTGCCGTGTTTCCGCCCGCGCCGTCGTGCCGGAGGAATCCTGGTGCGTGCGGCCGTAGATCAGGAAATCGCGCAGCGTCGTCTCCGCGCCGCGGTAGCGGACGAACCCCGCCCGCGCTTCGCTGAACCACGTCATGCCCGGCTCCAGCGGTTGACCCACCAGCCGGAAGGAGAAGTCCGGCAGGCGCTCCGTCTGGGTGACGAAGTCCATGATGCGATATTGCAGGTGAGCGGTGAATGCCCAGTGGTCCACCTGCTTCTTGAGATAAAGGAGCGTCTCCTGGTCCTTGTCGGTGTCGAATTCCTTCTCGGCGTACTCTTCGAGGAAGTTGCGATCCGACAGGTACGACAGCTCGAACGTCAGCTCCCAGTCCTGGGGCAGATACTCGCGATGCCGCCAGGTGAGCCGGCCGCGCAGCTCGTGCTCCGGCTCGAGGTTCTTGCGACCGCGGCCGAGGTCGTCCTCGCCGCTGTCATGAATGAGGTAGCTCTTGAACTCGCCCACGGCGTTGTCGAGCTTGTAGTCCGCGTCGATGCCGAAGGCCGGACCGCGTTCGGAGAAGTAATCCAGGTTGAGGCTGGCGTCGAAGCCCTCGGGCGTCTCGACGCCGAGGAGGTTGAAGAGCCGCCAGCGCGTCTGCACCTCGGCGCCGAAGCTTCGGCTGTAACCGACGCTGACGCCGCGGATGGATGTTTCGCCTTCATCAATGTCGCCGGTGATGGCGGGCCAGTAGAGGAGCGGAGCGCCCCCGACGTTGAGCGTGGCGTCGCGCAGCGTGAACGTGCCGCTGCGCGGGGAACGGCGCTGACCGTAAAAGTCCGTCTGCGTGCGGTCCACCAGCTCGATCTTCCGCGCGCCGAGGTGGTAGTGCGGCGTGTGGAACTCGCTGGTGGTGATCCGGGCGTCGGTGGCTTCGATCGTGCGGGCGGAGAGCTGGCGGATCTCCGCGGCGCGGATGTAAAGCGGGACATTGCGCTCGGTCAGCTCGACTCGGACGACGGCGTCGAGGATCAGGGCCTTGTCGCGCTCGAAGTCGTAGTAGAGCTTGGACGCGCGGATGGTGTTGCGCGCGGAAGTCAGGATCACGTCGCCTTCAAGGTAGGCCGCCTCGACCCGCGTGCCGCTGCCGGCAAGCCCGCCGAGCACGTCGGATTCGACGGTCAGGGCGTCGATGGGTAGTTCGCCCGGCTCGGGCGCCGGGATGGTGTCCGGCGGCGAAGGCGGCGGCGCGCCGGCTTCCGGCAAGGGTTGAGCCGGCTGCTGGGAGGGCTGTACGTAGGGCAGGAAAAGCACGGCCCCCTCGGCGCGAATCTCAACGAATCGGTCTGAGCCGGGCTTGCCGCGATACAGATAGACGCTGCCGATGGCCGTGATGATCCGCCGGTTGTCCACGATGTCCGAAGTCAGCACCTTGGAATGATACGTCACCAGCGCTGGAACCTCCGGCTGCTTGTCGCCGTCGGCGCCGGCGGGGCGGAACACCTGGATCGAGGTGACCGGCTCCTCGACGGCGCCTGCCGCGTTCCGCAGCGCTTCGCGGACGGCCTGCCCTTCGCGGTAGACCGGGCTGTCCTCCGAGGAATCCGTGGTCGGGAAATCGTGATGGACCTGGATCTTGCCCGACGTGTGAATCGTGACGAAGAGCACATGCCCGGTCCAGACGGTGTCGCCGGGCTCGCGGACCTCCGCCTCGTCGCGGAGGTACACCTCCAGCCGTGTGCACGGGCGCTTCTCGTCCTTGAGGTCAGTCAGCCAGACGACGGCCTCGCGGCTGGTAAGGAGCTGAGGGGCAACGTCGCCGACGCGGACTTGCGCCTGGCCGACCAGGTGGACGACGTCGGCGCCGTCGGCGGTGCGGAAGAAGTAGGCGAGGCTGCCGGAAAGATGGACGTCTTCAGTCAGGATCGCCGACGGGACGAGCGGCTGATCGACGTTGTCGCCGAGGGGCACGGGCGCCTGCGCCCATGCGACGACGGGGTAGAGGAGCACGCAGGCGGCGATCCCCCTTCCACGCGGGATGGCCCCCGTCGCCCTCCACTCACCCGCGCCAGGCGTTCTTGGACAGCGTGATGATTGCCGCGCCATGAGAGGGTCGTTCTTCCTGTGGGCGGGAGTATAGGGGGCGGGGCGCGGGTGTCAAAAGGGCCCTGCCTGGAAGATCGAGCCGCGTCATCGCGGACTGCTCTTCACGAGCGTGATCTCCCGAAGCCGGTGGTAATGCGCGCCAGCTCGCCGCAGCGCCAGGCCGAAAGCCTTGTTGCCGAGTGACTCCGGCGCGAACTCCTCGTAGTCCTCGCGGAAGGTCGGCGCCTCGCGCAGCGCCCGGACCAGACCCTTGTAGTCCGGATAGGGCATGTAGATCAGGTCGGGGCGTTCGCGCAGGAGCATCGCCTCCATGTCGAAGCCGCCGAGCATGAGCCGCGTGTCGTTGAGGCCCGCCAAGTCGATGATGCGCTTCCCCGGGTTCATGACGCCGGGGTAACCCACCTCGGTGGTGGCGATGCACAGGTCGTCGGGCAGCTTCGAGAACTCGTCAAGCCGGTGCCAGTAACCGCCGAAACGCGCGCGGTAGTTGGCCGTGATGTCGAATTGCGAGAACTCGCCGCGCGCCACGCCGTCCAGCAGCGTGCGGGACGTGTCCAGCAGCGACGGCAGGCCGGGGTGCTCGCCCGACTCAAACCCGCGCTCCACGGGAGTCCAGGAAAATAGCACGAAGCCCGTCACGCAAGCGCCGGCCCCTGCCGCTCCCCGCAGGCACCCGTTCGCCGCCCGGTCAGAAACGCGGGATCGCAGGCACGCGGTCACTTCCCACAGCCCGCACCATGCAAGCCAGACCAGCACGGGGAGCGCGGGCACGAGGAACCGCTGATAATAGTGCATGACGGGCAGAAGCAAAAACCTTTGATAAACAATAAACGCACCCACACCCACGACCATACCTGCATCGAGGGCGTGCAGTCTGGCGCGGCGCGGTGCAGCTAAGCTGAGCGCGTACAGGCCCGCAAGCACCAACAAGGGAGCATAGGTCTTCCAGAACATGTTCAGTTCAGAGGCCGAGACGCCGGCATACGCCGCGGCGAAGCCTTCGCCATAGGCCGCCGTGTTCTTCGCATAAAAGGACAAGGGCACGGGCGTTCCAAAAACAAGCCAGGCGGTCAGCGCGATGACCGCCAGACCCGCTCCCATGATGACCAGCGAGATCCGGGATGCGCGTCTCTCGGCGGCATCAACCGACAGGAATCCCAGGCCGAGGAGCGCGCCCGCTGGGAATACAAGCAAATCCGGTCGGACGAGAAAGGTGAAGGCGCCGGACAGACCCGCCGTCCATGTGCGCCCCCGAGTCGGCGAGTCGTGCAGCCGCCGCCACAGTGACAAGCAGGCGGCGACATACAAGGCCGCGAAGGTCGTGTCCATGCCGGTGAAACCGTGGACGAGAATGAGGTGGTTGAAGAAGGGCGAGCGCATCACCAGCAGCAGGGCCAGCAGCGCTGCCCATGTCGCAGCGCCCGTCTTGCGCGCCGCACGCGCGAGCACGGCCAACATCAGTGGAAGCAGGCACAATGCCGGTCCCAGCGCGGCCAGAGTCATGATCCTCGATGGATCGCCGGGGAACAGCCACCGCACCACGCAGACCCAGACTCCATACAATGGCGATGTCAAACCATAGGTCAATGGGCCGCCGGGATTCCAACAGATGCGCCCTTCCGCGGCCATGCGATCCGCATAGCGCAGAAACATATAGGCGTCGTCCACGATCTGATCGGGGAAGACAATGGGCCACACAAGCAAAGTCAAAGGCGTCAGAATGGTCTGGAGTACAATGGCAACAATGGCGGCCAGAATGGGAACGCGCAGCCCATTGTGCCGCGCTTGATGAGGCACACCCGGCGCGCCGGGTGGGGTCTCGGACGACACCGGCGCCTGGGGCGACGCCGGCGACGGTTGTGCGAGACGTGATTCAGTCGCCTGTGAACCGCCGTCGGCTATGGGTTGTTGCGCGTCCATGACGGTCTTGGGAGATTGGTTCTTAACGACCAAAACACAGCTTCAGAACCCGCGGGTTCGAAGGGAAACCCTCGCTCCCTCACGGTCGCGGCTCAGTGGTGCAACAGAGTCTAACCCCAAGCGCGGCAGGCGATGTCCGCCAAATCGCCGGCGGCGATGCGTCGGCGGAGGGAGGCGATTTTCGGCCACAGCACCTCGTCCTCGTCGTCGAGCAGCGCTGCCTGCGGCGCGATCCCGTCGGTCGCACGGATCAAGTTCAGCACGGCCTGCGCGGCATCGCTGAGCCGCGGCGGGCGCGCCGCGCCTTGTGCCAGCCGGATCGTCAGCGCCTGCGCCGCACAGAGCACCTCGATCGCCAGCACGTTGCACGCGTTCTCGATCACCTGTCGCGCGTGACGCGCCGCGATGGGCGCCATCGCCACGTGGTCCTCCGCGTTGGCGGACGTGGGGATCGAGTCCACGCTCGCCGGATGCGCGAGCACCTTGTTCTCCGAGACGAGCGAGGCCGCCGTGTACTGCGCGATCATCAGACCGGAGTTGAGTCCGCCCGCGGCGCCGGGCGCGAGGTTGGCGGGCAGGCCTCGGTTGTGATGACGGTCGAGAAGGTGCTGCGTGCGGCGTTCGCTGATGGAGGCGAGTTCCGCCACCGCGATCTTGAGGTAGTCCATGACCATGCCGACCGGCTCGCCGTGGAAGTTTCCCGCGGAGTACGCGCGCCAGATGCACTTGCCAAAACCGTCGGGCGGCGTGCGCTCCTCGGCGGGGCATCCGCCGTCGTCCAGCAGCAGCAAGGGGTTGTCCGTGACCGCATTGATCTCCTGCTCGACGACTTCGCTCGCGTGGCGGATGGCCGTCGCCGCCGCGCCGTGCACCTGCGGTGCGCAGCGCAGCGAGTAGGCGTCCTGCACGTCGTCCGAGGCATCGAGCAGCTCGCCGCCCCGCGCCAGCGAGAGGATGCCGCTCGCGGCCTGCGCCTGTCCGGCATGGCGTCGCACGCGATGCACACGCGGGTCGAACGCGCGCGTGCAGCCCTTCAGCGCCTGCAGCGACATCGCGGCCGAGAGGTTGGCTGTGTCCAGCAGAACGGCGGCGTCGTAACAGGCGAGCGCGGCGTATGCCGTCGTAAACGTCGTGCCGTTGGTCAGCGCGAGGCCTTCTTTCGGCTCAAGGTGATCGAGCGGTCGGATCCCCGCTTCGCGGAGCAGGTCGCGGACGGGTCGCGGGTCGCCGCGGCGGGGGTCGCGAATGCCGCCCGAGATCGCCGGGATTGCATGCGGTTCAGACTTACAAGCCGCTGCAAGAGTGGTGGCACGGACCTGCGGGACGTGCCTGCTCCTGGGAAATTCCGGCGCCGAACCCTGCGACTCGGAGTTTTGCAACGGGCTGGCAGTTTCCCCGCAAGTTTGAGGGGCAGGCTCGCGGTCGTCGTTGATCCCATCAGACTCTTGGCGCCAGCCGACCCCTTCGCCGACGACGCTGAGAAACAGGTGCGAGAGCGGGCACAAGTCGCCGGAGGAGCCGACGGAGCCTTGTTGCGGAACCCACGGATGGATGCGCGCATTGAGCATGGCGCAGAGCAATTCGACGAGTTGCGGTCGGACGCCGGAATGCCCCTCGACGAAGGAGCGGATGCGCAGCAGGAGCGTGGCGCGGACGACCTCCGTCGGCGCGGGCGGACCCACGCCGGCCGCGTGGCTGCGGAGCAGATTGAGCTGCATCCGTCGCGCTTCGTCGCGCGTGCGCAGCGGCTTGTCCTTGTTGTTGCCGAAACCGGTGGTGACGCCGTACACCAGCGCCCTCGCGGCGAGGGCACGGGACGCCGCGGCGTGGTCCGGCGGCGCGGCCAGCAGCTCGGCGATGGACGCGGGGGGAGCGGCTGAGAATTGCTCGCGGACAAGCTGTGCCAGCGCGGTGTCATCCTTGCCTTGCGTGGCGTCGAGCAGGTGGCGCACGTACTCGGCGCTCCGCTCGCATCGGTCGCGCCAGTCGCCGCCGAGCACGACCTCGGCGTAATGTCCTTCAGAGGATCCCCGGGCGACGGCGACCACGTCCATCAGCGTCAGGTCGCATCCCGGCGCGAGCGTGATCCGCGCCGGCAACGCCGGCAAAGACGTCACCGGCCGCGACTGCGACTGCGACTGCGGCTGCGGCGGTTGCGTTGGTCGGTTCGGCTTCCCCATGATGCAGGAGGATAGTCAGACCCGCCCGCGCCGTCACGGCGGCTGGGCAAACGCAGAGCAGCGATCGCGAGCACGACAGCGTTACGGCCTTCTCTTGCCCCAACGGGGCAACGGGCGGTAGCCACGGGTGAAGATCGCGCAGCGACCGGAACCCGTGGAAGATTCGGACAGACGGAATCTCGCCCCGACAGGGGCAAAGGAGGTCGGCGCTCACCGCGCGCGCGGCCGCAGGTCTCCTCCGCCCCGTTGGGGCGGGAGTATGTGGAGGCGATTCTCCTCCACGGGTTCCGGTCGCCTTGCGACCTCCACCCGTGGCTACATTCCGGCGCCCCTTCTGGGCGGAAGCGCAAGGACCGCGCGATTCGGTTCGATGCCCTTGCGCTGTGAGGCCCTGTTCGGGACATCACTGCGGACTGGCTGGTGCGTGGAAGCTCCGTGCAGGGGTGAACTGCCCGTGGCGAAACTCGAAACCGAACACGGAGCCCCTCACCCCCGCGCAGGCGGGGGTCCAGAGCGCACGGGAAGACGCCGGATTCCCGCCTGCGCGGGAATGACGGAGCTGGATTCCCGCCTGTGCGGGAATGACAAGCGCCGCCTGTTATCGTGGATTGCTACGGTTGTTGCTTTTTGAGTTCCGCCACGATGCGGTTGCCGCTCTGCTCTTTCACTTCGATGCTGATGCCCGGCAGGGCCATGTCGGAGAGCGCGTCGGCGAGCATGTTCAGGTCGAACGCCCAGTAAATTTCCGCGGTGACCGTGTCGCTGACCAGCTCGCGCATCTTGACGCCCTCCTCGCCCTGCTGGACGCCGCGGAGCTTCACCAGCTCCGGCGTGATCAGGTTGCGGAAGTCGTTGCGCGTGCAGTTGAGGAAGCGGATTTCGAACGTGTGATGCGAGGTCGCGCGCTTGCGCCACGCCTCGGCCACGTCGCGCAGCACCTTCTCCGCCACCTCCGTGGCAAGTTTGTCGAAGGCGTCGTCGCCGCAGGCGGAGGACGCCGTCAGGTGCGGCTTGGACGGGCGGTAATTGTTGACCGCGAGGATTTTCGCCGAATCCGCCTGCACCGCCTTGACGTTGAGCTGAATATCCCAACGGTACAGCGTCTTGCCGCCCACCGTCACCGGTCCGCCGGCCTTCGCTTCCGCGTTGCCGTACACCAGCACATCCGCGGAAAACTTCGCCGCCACCGCCGAGAGCGCCGCCGTGTCGCCGCCGAGCGCCGCAAGCTCCACGTCGCGCCCCTTGACGGCCTCGGACACCGTCTTGTCCACAAGCTCCACGTCCTTGCTGAGGAAGAAGCTTTCGAGCTTCGCCTGGCAGATGCCGTTGACTTTCGCCGGGTTCTTGTCGTCCACGTCGTTGTCCTCGGTGATGACCACCATGCAACGCGGATTGCCGACGTCTTCCTTGAGCTGCGCGAAGTGGGACCAAGCGTCCTCGAACTTGGCCGTGGAGACGACGGCGATGATCTCCACGTAGGTGTACGTGCCGTCATTCCACTTCTTGTTGGGCTTGTACTCGGTGATGTAGCCGGTCACGTCGGCCAGGATGCGGTCCTTGATGAGCTGGAAGTTCTCGACCTGCGTCTGGGCGTTGATGAACACGCCGCACGCCTGCTCCACGGCCTTGCGCTTGGCGTCCTTGAGCGCCTCGTCGGCGGATTTGGAGTTGGTCCCGTCGGCCTGCCCGGTGGCGGTGACGCGCTGCAACTGGGCCATCGCGGGCATGGCGACCATGAGAAGAACCGCGACTCCAGCCCATTTCACGTGATGATGCATTCGAACGCCTTTCATGATTGAAATCCCGGGCGGCTGCGGCCGGCGGACGCGACCCGGTGCGACCCACGCGCACGCTAATCCTCGCGGCCCGCTGCGGCAAGGTGATTGAACCTCTCCGCACGCGACTTAAGAACAAGACTCGACGACCTCCGCGGGGTTAGCGCCCGCCGCAAAGCGATGGGCGACCCCTCATCGCCAGGCGCCCATCACCGAGCCGGTCCGCCAGGGACCGAATACTGAATCATCGGCCTTGTAATCGTGGAGCAAAAGCATTATGACGTTAGTGCAGTTGCACAAGAGGTTGAGGTTGCAGGGGTTGATCCGGCTTTGCCGAGCTGGGCAGACCTTGGAGACTGGTCCACCGGGTGGGGATCTCAAGGGGCTCGATCGGTATCAGCCGCGCGCGAATGCAAGGGGGCTTTTCCCGCGTACTGCATGACGCTGGCGCGCCTCCTGACGGTCGCGGCTCGATGATTCAGAGCAACCGCTTGACAAGCGGCAGTTGACTTACTCAGCTACCCCTCCTTGGCGCGTGCCTGACTGGGGCAGCAGCGAACCGCTTTCTTTGAGCATGGCAGATGGAATTACAGTGATGATTTACAAAACGTCCAGGATTGAACGTACACGAAGTGACGGAGCAAAGGCCTCCGCCGTAGATTCACCGGGAGCGTGGGGCACCGCCAAGGTTGGGCTGCGGGCCATCCTGCTCGCCTGCTTGGCGCTGGTCCTGACCGCCACGACCGCCAGCGCGAGCGAGGCGGACTTGGCGATCCCCGACCTCCACGCGGGCAAGTTCTCGATCTTCGGGTCGACGATCAGCGCCTGGTGGCTGCTGTTCTGGGGCGGGTTCATCATCTTCATCACGTGCGGGTTCAGCCTCTACCTGCGGCGGCAGATTCACAAGCTCCCCGCGCACAAGTCCATGCTGAACGTGGCGGAGGTCATCTTCCAGACCTGCAAGACCTACCTGATTCAGCAGGGCAAGTTCCTGCTGATGCTGTTCGCCATCATGGCGTGCGCCATGACCTACTACTTCGTCGGGCTGCAAGGGGAGACCGCCGGCACAGCCGCGCTGGTGCTCTTCTTTTCCATCGTGGGCATGGGAGGCTCCTATATCGTGGCGTGGTACGGCATCCGCGTGAACACCTACGCGAACTGCCGGACCGCTTTCGCCGCCCTGCGCGGCGAGCCGTGGGACGTGGTGAACATCCCGCTGCGCGCGGGCATGTCGGTCGGGTTGTTCCTGATCTCGCTCGAACTGGTGATGATGGTGTTCATCCTGCTGGCCGTGCCGCGCGAGATCGTCGGCTACTGCTTCCTCGGGTTCGCCATTGGCGAGTCGCTGGGCGCCTCGGCGCTGCGCATCGCGGGCGGCATCTTCACCAAGATCGCGGACATCGGCTCGGACCTGATGAAGATCGTCTTCAAGGTCAAGGAGGACGATCCACGCAACCCGGGCGTCATCGCCGACTGCACCGGTGACAACGCCGGCGACTCGGTCGGACCGACGGCGGACGGCTTCGAAACATACGGCGTGACGGGCGTGGCGCTGATCTCGTTCATCACCCTGGCGCTGACTGAAAACGTTATTCGTGGAATCTTCGGGCTGGGCGAGAACACCGCGTTCAATGTGCACGACTCCACGACGCACACGACCAACTACCTCGATCTTCAGGCCAAGCTCATTGTGTGGATCTTCGCCATGCGGTTCCTGATGGACTGCATGTCGGGCATTTCCTACTTCATCAACCAGGCCATCTCCAAGGCCAAGTACCGCGGCATGAAGGAGTTCAACTTCGAGGCGCCGCTGACGCGCCTGATCTGGATTGCCGCGATCATGTGCATCTCTACGTCATTCGGCATGAGCAAGCTGCTCATCAGCGACTTGTCGGTGACGGTGATGGAGAACGGGCACGAGACGGTCAAGACGCTGCCGACGCTGTGGTGGCAGCTTGCGACGATCATCAGTTGCGGCACGCTGGCGGCCGTGCTCATCCCCGAGTTCACGAAAATCTTCACCAGCTCGCACTCCAAGCACGTTCACGAGGTCGTCACCGCGTCGCGCGAAGGCGGCTCGTCGCTGACGATTCTGTCCGGCATCGTGGCGGGCAACTTCAGCGCGTTCTGGATGGGCATGTTGATCATGGGGCTGATGTCCGGCGCCTTTTTCGTCAGCCTGCACGAGCTGGGCAACGTGATGGGCGCGCATGCGTCGATCTTCGCTTTCGGCCTGGTGGCGTTCGGCTTCCTGTGCATGGGACCGGTGACCATCGCCGTGGACAGCTACGGGCCGGTGACCGACAACGCCCAGTCCGTCTTCGAGCTGGCGCAGACCGAGAGCATTCCGGGCATCAAGGACGAGATCAAGCGCGACTTCGGCTTCACGCCGGACTTCGAGATGGGCAAGCACTATCTGGAGTCCAACGACTCGGCCGGCAACACCTTTAAGGCGACGGCCAAACCGGTGCTCATCGGCACGGCCGTGGTCGGCGCGACGACGATGATCTTCTCGATCATCCTGCTGCTGGAGAAAGCGGGGCTTCTGGCGCTGAGCCTGACGGACGCGCCGGTGCTGCTGGGCTTCATCTGCGGCGGCGCGGTGATCTTCTGGTTCGCGGGCGCGTCGATGCAGGCCGTGACCACCGGCGCCTATCGCGCCGTTGAGTTCATCAAGAAGAACATGAACCTCGACAAGAAGGAGGCGGACATGAACGACTCCATCACCGTCGTCCGCATCTGCACCCAGTACGCGCAGAAGGGCATGTGGAACATCTTCATCGCGCTGATGTCCATCACGCTCGCGTTCGCCTTCTTCGACCCGAATTTCTTCGTGGCGTACCTGGTGTCCATCGCCGTGTTCGGCCTGTTCCAAGCGATTTACATGGCCAACGCCGGCGGCGCGTGGGACAACGCCAAGAAGCTCGTCGAGGTGGACTTCAAGGAGAAGAACACGCCGGTGCACGCGGCCACGGTCGTGGGCGACACGGTGGGCGACCCGTTCAAGGACACCAGCTCGGTGGCGATGAACCCGATCATCAAGTTCTCGACGCTGTTCGGACTGCTGGCGGTGGAGATCGCGGTCAAGATGAAAGAGGCCGCCCACGAGGGCAAGGGCATGGACTATACGGCGTACATCGGCGCGGTGATGCTGCTGATCGCGCTGACGTTCGTGTGGCGCTCGTTCTACTCGATGCGGATTCCGAAGGAAGGCGGCGCGGGCAAGCGCGCGATGGCGCACTGAGATCGCCTGCACGACGACGCGCGCGGGCGCAGCGTCGTGGGTGACGTAACGTCATAATCGCAACAGATCCCAACGGCCGCGTGATCCTCCGATCACGCGGCCGGTTTGATGGTAGGGTGCCTGCGGCTGGCGCGCGGCCGGGAAACTGGGTCAGACAGCGGTGGAATGCTCCTGCGGCGGCCCGAACCGCCTTCAAATTCCGCCGGGTACCGGGCCTCAGTCGCAGTTCACGTACATGATCGGGTTCTGCGCGCCTTGGGGGAGGGAGTGCCGCACCGAGTGGTTTACGTAGCGTTTCCGAAGCAGTTCATCAGCGGCGCGGCCGACGAACTCCCAGCGGTCGCGCGGTAGACGGGGCCGCCCGTCCTTGTCGTGGGCGCGCATGGTGCTGCCGGCCGGAAGCCAGTGAGCGATCTCGAACACCTCGCGCACGATGCCGCCGAAGACGCTTAAGGCATATCGCGCTCGGTCGCGTTTCCAACCGACTTTCCAGGCCGCACGGGTCGCGTCGTAGATCTCCTGAAGGCTCATGTCATGCCGGAAGGCGCGACGGATGTTGATGAGCATCGCGGGTTCACGGATCTTCGCTTGCTTTTCGCTAAGGATCGCCGCGACCGAATCGACGCTCGCCCGCCCCCCCTGCCGGATCCCATGACCCCGCACCCGGTTGCTCAATGACTCCAAGCCGAGCAAGTCGATCGCCGCGGCTTCCACGATGAGCGCTTCGCTTTCTTCAAGCCCATGCCGAAGGAATTCAATTCGTGGCTGCAGGCCCAATTTGCGAGGTTCAACCAGACGTTGCTGCGTAGCCGCGTGCGCATGACCTTCGGAGTGCGCGTAACAACGATTCCCGCGCCCCTTGCCCACGTAGAACGGTGTGTTGTCGCGCGGATCGACGTACAGGTAAACGTAATATCGCAGTTTCCGGGCGAGTGTTCCTGAGAATCTGGCCATCGCACCTGAGCCTCCTCGTCATAGTTATGGGGCGATTCGTCGGCATTCACCTGCTGCGGGCAATCGCCGCCTTCGCCTGGCAATCCAGACGGCTTGACTCACCGTCAAACTGTCGATACAGTAATACAGTCAAACTGTCGATACAGTAATACAGTCAAACTGTTAGGGCAAGGTGTTTCTGGATACAGGGTTGCGGATGATGGTGAAGAAGATCGTCAAATACGGAAACAGCCAGGCCATCGTTCTGCCGCGGGAGGTCACCGAGGCCGTCGGTCTATCCGTTGGCGCCTTCGCGGATGTCAGCGTCGAAAACGGCTGCATCTCGATTCGCCCGGTCCAGATGATTCCCACCCTTCCACCCGCGGACAAGGCTTGGCTCGACGAGTTCTACCGCAAGCACGAGCAGGTCTTTAAGGCGCTGGCTGAGTAGCTCGAGATGACCTATCTCGATTGCCCAACGCTCCTCGCTCTGCACGTGCATCTCATGCGCGACATCATGCACGAGACCTACTACGGCGTCCTCAACGAGGGGCTGCTCCAGTCCGCCTTGGCGCGGCCCCGGCAGGCGTCTCAGTACGAGCAGGCCTGCGGTCTGCGCCAGGCGGCGTACTTGTTCCAAGGCGTGTTGATGAATTACGGGTTCGCGCAAGGCAACAAGCGCACGGCTTTCACGACCCTTGGCTGGTTCCTGAACGCGAACGACCTGGGGTCGATCATCGCGCGCCCCGACCAGGTCATCCACATGTGCCTCTCCGCCGAGAACGAGACATGGTCCGTGGATCGGATCGAGGCGTGGCTGACCGCGAACGTGCGGTGCTCTGAAACGAGCGGCGCCTGACCCGCGTCGGTGAGGCGCGGCTTCGCGCCGACCGGGACGCCGCCCGTGCGTATCCCGGAAGTCCCGCGGCGCGCTGTCATGCGGACTGAGAGGCGCCCATTCCGGCGTTCCAGCGAGCGGGACTTTGCCGCCCCGACCGAAACAAGCCCGGCGTGCCGGCTTTAACACACTGTTGCAGAACCCGCGGATTCGGGGGAAACCCTCGCTCCCTGACGGTCGCGGCTCAGTTGTACAATAGTGTCTAAGTGCCACGGTTGTGGCACTCCAAGTGAAGCCTTCCTGCTTCACGACCCGCCTGGCGCGAGCTAGCCTGAATACAGGGGGCGCGGACGCACGGAGCTCGCGCCTTGGGTCGGCATGCTCAGCCGCCGGTTCGTCACGTCCACGGCCCGGCCTGTGTCCGGTCGCGGGGTGACGCGCGAGGGCGGGGACGGTTCGATCGCCACATCCTCCGGGGGATAACCGATTGCGCGCGACGATCGTCACTTCCGCGCGATGGCCAGCACGGTGGCGTCGTCGTCGCCGTTGCTGCCGCCGAGGTGGGCGCGGACGCCGTCGAGGATGCGGGCGGTGACGTTTTCGCCGTCGGAGAAGGCCTCCTGCGTCATGAGCAGGTCGTGCAGGCGCTGGTCGCCGAAGGCCTCGCCGGTGAGCGCCGCCTCGGTCACGCCGTCGCTGGAGCAGATGAGGCGGAACGTCTCGGGCAGGTCGATGACCGTCACTTCGTAACTGTAGTTCGCGTCCGCGCCCAGCACGAGCGAGGACTGCTCAAGCGTGATGAGCCGGCCCGGCGCGGCGGCGAGCAGCGGGGCCATGCCTCCCGCGTTGATGTACGCCAGGCGTCCGGTTGTGATGTCCAGCCCCACGTAGGCGCACGTGACGCCCTGCCGCTCGTGCGCGGCGGCGAGCAGGCGATTGACCGCGTCCATCACCGGCGCTGGATCGAGCAGGAATTCCTCATTCGCGCCCATGCTGGTGCGAACGGCCGCGCGGATCGCCGCCGCCTGCGCCAAACCCAGGATGCCCGATCCGCCGCCGTCGAGCATGAGGGCGTAGGCGCGGTGCTCGTCGATGACGTGAAAGTCGCAGAGGTCGCCGCCGCGGCAGCGACCGGGCAGCCGCGACACGGAGCAGGCGAAAACGTCGTTGCCCTTCAGCTCGTGCAACAGGCTCGTCTGCAGCCGGCGCAGCGTCGCCACCCATGCAGCTTCCTCTCGTGCGGCCGTCTGTGCGAGTCGCCGAGCAGCATGGCCCATCAGGGAACCGATGTGCGCCCCTGCCGCCGCGACGTACAGGAGTGAGGCGGGCGTGAAGACCCGTTTCTTGTCGGCGGGGCGGTCCACGTAAACGACCCCGACGACTTCGCCGTTGAAGGTCAGCGGCGCGGCCACCGCCGTCGAAGCGTAGCCGCAGTCGAGATCGATGTTGCTGCTGCTTTCCGGATATCGCCCGGCCACATGCTGAAGGATGCCTGCGTAAACGAAGGACTGGCTGACGGGGATGAGCGAGCCGCCGGCGGCGCGGCGAAGCCCGCGCTGGGTGACGAGCTTGAGGTCGCGCTTGCCCTCGCCGCGCAGGGCGATGAAGCCGCGCTCCGCGGCGACGTCGAGCATGAGCTGCGCGAGCGCCTGGTCGGCGATGTCCTCCGGGCGATGGGCGATGCGCGTCACCGCCCCGAGCTGCGCGAGCTGCTCGATCTGCTGCGCGGAGAGCGACAACGGCGACTTGGCCTTGAGCCACTCGCAGTCGCCCGGCTCCGTGCGGTCGGGGGTGAGGAAGTCCAGCTCGCCGGCCTGCGGGCGCGATTTCTCGTCGATGTACTCGAGGACGAATTCGCCGACGCGGAGCATGTCGCCGGGAACGAGCGTGACCTCGGTGATGGCCTGCCCGTTGACGAAGGTCTTGTTGCGGCTGCCGAGGTCGCGCAGGGCGAAGCGCCCGCCGTCGAGGCGCTGGATGCGCGCGTGCTCGCGGGAGATCAGCTCATGGTCGAGCACCACCTGGCACGTCGGCGAGCGGCCGATCGTGGCCGCCTCCGCCGTCAGCTCCAAGGTCCGCTCCTGTCCGCCGCCGTCCACAAATCGCAGGAAGGGCATGTCTTGGTCCACCTTTCATCATGGGACGATCGCAAGCATACCCTGCAGCGCGTGAGTGACAACCTCGCGCGAATGACAACCCCGCGCGAAACGCCGAAATCAGAACTCGTAGCGCCAGCGAGGGCGAGCGCGGTGTCGAATACTGAATGCCGAATGCTGAATGCCGAATGCCGAATGCAGCGATCAGAACCCCTCACGCAGGTGAGGGTCCACGCGGCATGGCGATCCACGCACGTTATTGTTCAACAGTAGACCCGGCGACGCACATGTGCTGGAAGCCGCGCGAGTCACGCATCCGCTGTTGCGAATCCGTGGTACGCCGGGGGTGTAAGCATGCCGCGCGCCCGGCCGGTCGCGGAACCCGATGGCCCGGGATCCGGCCCTATGTGGACTCAGCCACGCGGTGCAGGCGTTGCAACTGGCGGCTGGGCAGGCGTCTTCCCAGCAGCGACTGCATGCGCTCCGCCGCCGCCGTCACCTTGGCGACGTTGACGCCCGTGTGGATGCCCATGCGGTCCAGCATGTACACGAGGTCCTCGGTGGCGAGGTTGCCCGCCGCGCCCGGCGCGAACGGGCAACCGCCCAATCCGCCCGCCGAGGCATCGAACGTCGTGATGCCCAGTTGAAGCCCGATCGCCACGTTCGCCAGCGCCGTGCCGTAGGTGTCATGAAAGTGCAGGGCGATCCGCTCCCGTGGGATCGACTGAAGCAGGAAGCCGACCGTCTCCACCACGTCGCTCGGCACGGCCGCCCCGATCGTGTCGCTGATGGCCACTTCCTGCACGCCGAGGTCGAGCAACGCCTGTGCAACTTCGAGCACGCGGCGCTTGTTGATGTCGCCCTCGAACGGGCACACGAAGCACGTCGAGAGATAGCCGCGCACGCTGACGCCGTCTGCACGCGCCGCACGCACCACCGGCGCAAACGCCTCCAGCGACTCGGCCACCGTCATGTTGATGTTGCGCTTGGCGAACGTCTCGGACGCGGCGGTGAACACCGCGATCCGCTTAATCCCCGCCTCCTTGGCGCGCTCGTAGCCTTTCGTATTCGGAACCAGCGCGGAGTAAGTCACGCCCGGGCGCGCGGGCAGGGAGGCGAGCACTTCAGCGGCATCTGCAAGCTGCGGCACGGCTTGGGGATGCACGAAGGAGGAGGTCTCGATCTGCGTCAACCCCGCGTCGGCGAGCGCGGTAATGAACGCGGCCTTGTCCGCGGTCGGGACGGGGATTTTCTCATTCTGCAACCCGTCGCGCGGGCCGACCTCAACGACGGTGACACGGGATGGAATGTCGAATCTCATAACTTACGGATTCTGGAGCAAGTGCCGTGCCGCTGACGCCGCGGCGGGACATCCACCTTGTCAGGCTGCAGCAAAACCGGGTTCTGGCCATTCGCGTCGTCACCCCCGCCCAAGCGGGAGTCCGAGCGTCCCATGAAAATCGCCGGTTCCATGCCTCTTGGCGACCGACCGGCTGGATTCCCGCCTGCGCGGGAATGACCTGTCCCGGCTGTCCATGCGCGCTGTTGTGCCGGGCGCCTCCGCCGGCTCAGACGGCTTCGGTCGCACTCTCCTCGAATCGTACCAGAATCTCGCCCATGGGCACGAGTTCGCCCTCGCGGCAGCGGACTTCCGCCACCCGACCCTCGCCGTTGGCCGAAAGCGTCAGCTCCATCTTCATGGATTCCATGATGACCAGCGGTTGATGCTGCTTCACGTCGTCGCCCGGGCTGACGAGGAGTTTAAGCACGGTTCCGGGCATGGGCGCCTTAATGTCGGGGGACGCCGCGGCATGTCCGGCTCCGCGGCGCGTGCCTGCCAGAACTTTCTCCAGCACATGCCGGCGACCGTCGATCCAGACCTCCACCTCCGAGGGGCGATGCACGACGTAGTAGGGCACGACGCGCCCGTGGAGGTGGAGCCAGCCCTCGCCCGGACCGCGGGCGTGCAGCTCGACCTCGTGCGAGGCACCGGTGTTGAGGTGGACCTGGTACGCCCCCGCGCTGGCCCCTTGCTCGACGCGGACTTCGAGCTTCGCATCCGAGGTTGAATGTCTGAACTGCACGGTGCTCATCGGGTTGCACGTCTCCGCATTCCCCTGGTTCGACGCGTCCGTCCAACGCGCCGTTGCGCGCGTAGGACCGAGCCGCGACCGTAAGGGAGCGCATGTCCCACGGCGCCGCTGGCGACCCTTCCTGACAGGCGTGGCTCGGTCCTACGCGCGGAACCGCTTCCTGACCGGCGGAGCTTCGTCATGTTTTATCCCGCCGCGAACAGCGCCTCCACAAACGTGGCCGGCTCGAAGGGTTCGACATCCGTGGGCTTCTCACCGAGACCGACGAACTTCACGGGAACATCGAGCAGGTCCTTGATGCCCACGACGATGCCGCCCTTGGCGCTGCCGTCGAGCTTGGCGAGGAAGATGCCGGTGATGCGCACGTGCTCGGAGAACATCTTTGCCTGCTGGACGGCGTTCTGCCCTATGGTGGCGTCGAGGACGATGAGGACTTCATGCGGCGCGCCGGGGATTTTCCGCTCGATGACGCGCTGGATCTTGCCCAGCTCGCGCATCAGGTGGTCCTGCGTGTGCAGCCGCCCCGCGGTGTCGATCAGCAGCACGTCCGCGCTGCGCGACAGCGCGGCGTCGCAGGCGTCAAACGCCACGGCGCCGGGGTCCGCCCCCTGGTCGTGCTTGACGATCTGCACGCCCGTGCGCTGCGCCCAGATGGACAACTGCTCGACCGCGGCCGCGCGGTAGGTGTCGCACGCGCCGAGGATGACTTTCTTGCCCTGCCCGGTCAGCCACTGCGCCAGCTTGGCGACGCTGGTCGTCTTGCCCGAGCCGTTGATGCCCGTCATGAGGATCACGGTCGGGCCCGACGGCGCCTGCTTCAGGCGCCGGTCCGTTTCGGGCCACTTGGCCACGATCTGCCCCTTGAGGTAGTCGATGACCTCCTGCTCCTCCTTGATCTCGCCGCGTTTCCAGCCGTCGGTGGCGAGCTGGATCAACGTTTTCGTCGTGCCCGGACCGAAATCCGCCAGCAGCATCTGCTCTTCGAGGCGCGTGAGGGTGGCCTGGTCGATCTTCTGCCCGATGCGCAGCACGGCGCGAAACCCGCCGGCGAGCTTCTCCCGCGTCTTGCTCAGCCCCTGCTTGAAACGATCCAACAACCCCACGTTCGCTCCCCTCGATCACGCCTTGCAGCTCGCCGCAGCGCCGTCGCCACACTCAGCGTCGTCACGCCCGCCGTCAATCCGGCATCGCGCCCGTCTCCTCCCGAATCCTGCGGTACACGGCGTCGAGCACGCCGTTGACGAAACGCGGCGTCTCGGCACCGCCGTACTCCTTGGCGATCTCGATCGCTTCATCCATCACCACCGCGGCCGGAACCTCGTCGCCCAGCATCTCCAGCACGGCGATGCGCAGGATGCCGTGCTCGACGGTGGACATGCGCTCGGGCTTCCACAGCGGGGAGGCCGCTGCCAGCCGGGCATCGAGCGTCTCGCGCTGCGCCCACGTCCTTCGGACGAGCCGGGCAGCGTACTCGAACACGTCGCCGGACGCGCCGGATTCCGCGAAAAAAGCCGGAAGATCGTCCAGCGCCTCGTCGCCCTGCACATGCAACTGGCAGAGCATCTGCAAGGCAAGCACGCGCGACTGGCGGCGCTTGCGGCGCAGGGATTCGACCGGCGGAAGGCTCTCGGAAGGTGATGGCGAGTTGTCAATCATCTAATCAGCGGCGTCCACGCGCCTGCGGCGAGTCTCATTGCGAGGGCCATCACTCCGCGCGGCCGATCTGCTCAAACACGCTGATCATTTCCAGGGCGCACATGGCCGCGTCGGCGCCCTTGTTGCCCGCCTTGCCGCCGGCGCGGTCGATCGCCTGCTCCAGCGTGTCGCAGGTCAGCACCCCCATCGCGGTCGGCACGCCGGTGTGCAGCGCGACCCAGCCCAGTCCGCGGACGGCTTCGCCGGCGACATATTCAAAGTGCGGCGTCTGCCCGCGGATGACGCAGCCCAGCGCGATCACCGCGCTGAACTTGCCGGACTCCGCCAGCTTGCGCGCCGCCGCGGGCAGCTCGAAGGCGCCCGGCACGTACACCCGCGTGATGTCCGCGTCACGGCAGCCGTGGCGCTTCAGCGCGTCCTCCGCGCCGACCACCAAGTGGTCCGTAATGAAACCGTTGAACCGGCTGACCGCCAGCGCGAAACGCCGACCTTCGGCCTTGAGCTGCCCTTGTATCTCTCGTGCCATCCAGACAACCTCCGCTGCCCCGCGAACGGGTCATTATCCCAGATGCACGGGAATTGGCAAAACGGCAAAGCAATGGGGGCAGACCCGATCGCAAGGCCACCGCACGCTAAGTCGGCTTGCGTGCCCCGCTTTGGATTCCAGCGGGTCTGGCCGTTCTTTTTGGCACGCCGCCCCCGGAAGGAATGCAAGCAAGAATTTTGAGGAAGCGATCGGAATGGGGCTTCAGCAGGATTGGACCGCGGGCCCGGCTACAAGAAAGCGTTTTCACAACGATCGGCACGCCCGAAAGCATCGGTGGAGGCGCCGGTCAATTCGTGAAGGCGCCGATCTACTGGTGAAGGTGCCGATCGATTCGTGAAGGCGTCGATCGATTTGTAAAGGCGCTGATCGTCTTGATCCCCGAAGGGGAAATACGTGAATAGCCGCGGGCGCAGCCCGCGGGAATCGCGCCCTCGGCGATTCGACTCCGAAGGGGTCGCACCTCTCCAGTTCAGAGTTCCGCCCCGAGCGGTTGAGGCCATGCCCGCTTGAGGCGACGCCTCTCTGAGGCGATGCCGCCTTGCGGCGACGCCTCGGAACGCCGACGCATCAGAACGGCGACGGCTCGCGGTAGCTTTCGGGCGACTCGCCGAAGCGCTTGCGGTTGTCGAATCGTGTGTAGCGGTTGTGGTAGGTCAGCTCCACCGTGCCCACCGGACCGTTGCGCTGCTTGGCGATGATGAGCTTGGCCATGCCTTTCAGGGATTCATCCTCGGGCTTGTAGTACTCCGGGCGGTGGATCAGCAGCACCACGTCGGCGTCCTGCTCGATGGCGCCGCTCTCGCGCAGGTCGCTCATGCGCGGCTCGTTGCCCTGCCGCTCCTCGGATTGGCGGTTGAGCTGCGCCATGACAATGATCGGGATGTTCAGCTCGCGCCCCAGCGCCTTGAGTCCGCGGCTGATGGTGGCCACTTCCGTCTGACGCGACTCGCTGCCCGGCGCGTGCATGAGCTGAAGGTAATCGACAAAGACGGCCTGCACCTGGTGCTGCATCGCCATGCGCCGCGCCTTGGAGCGCAGCTCGAGGATGGTCATGCCCGGCGTGTCGTCCACGTAGAGCGGCGCGTGCGACAGCGAGTCGCAGGCCTCCAGAAGCTGGTGCAGCTCCTGCTCCGAGATGAGCCGCCGGCGCAGCTTGTGCGAGTCGAAGCGCGTGTGGCTGCACAACAGGCGCTGCGCCACCTGCTCGTTGCTCATCTCCATCGAGAAGAAGATCACGGGGATATTGCGCTTGACGGCCATTTCCTCGGCCATGGTCAGCCCCAGCGCGGTTTTCCCCATCGAGGGGCGCCCGGCGACGATGACGAGGTCGCCCGCCTGGAAGCCGCTGGTGTGCTCGTCGAGATCGGCGAAGCCGGTGGGTGTGCCGGTGAGCAGCCCCCCGTCGCGCAGCTCGATGCGCGAGGCGAGCCGAGCGAGCATGTCGCCGATGGGCGCGGCGTGCGCGCTGACGCGGCGCTCCGTGACCCCGAAGAGACGGCGCTCGGCGTCGTCAAGAATGTCCTTGGCTTCCTGCGAGGCGGAGTAGGCGTTGTCGGCGATCTCCTGCGTGCAGCGGATCAGGTCGCGCAACATGCCCTTGTCGCGCACGATGCGGGCGTAGTGCGGCGCGTTGGCGAGATCGGCGAAGCTGTCGGCCAGTTGCAGCAGGCTCTCGTGCCCGCCCAGCTCCTCGAGCAGACCGCGCCGGCGCAGATCCTCCGCCACGACCATCAGGTCGATCGGGAGGTTGCGGTCGTACAGGTCGATCAAGACCTCGAACAGTTTCTGGTGGCGAGGGTGATAGAACCAGCGGCTTTCATTTTGCAGGATGACCTGCAAGACGTCGCCGACCGTCTCGCGGTTCATCAGCATCGCGCCGAGGCAGGCCATCTCCGCATCCAGGTCCTGCGGCGGAAGGCGATCCGCCCCGGACCCGGCGGGAAGCCTGGGCGCTGCCGGCGGACGCTCAGCCGTCGCTTGGCTCATGGGCGGTCCCCTCCGTGGGTTGACCCTCCGGGGCGGCGCCTTCCTCCGTCTCGCCTTCCTTGCGCTCGCGCACCACCCACACCTTTACTTGCGCGGTGATGCCCTGCGTGAATCGGATGTCCACGTGCGTCTTGTCCAGGTGGCGGATCGGCGCGGGCAGACGCACATGCTCAGGACGGACCGGGTGACCTTCTTCCGCCAGCGCGTGGGCGATCTCCTTGGGACCGACCGAGCCGTACAGCACGCCTTCCTCGTTGGCCGCAGCAATGATGGTCACCTCAACGTCCGCCAGCTTCTCGGCGGCGCGCTGCATCTGCTCATGCGCCAGCTTGCGGCGCTGCTCGGCCGCGGCGCGCTCCTTGGTCAGGGCGCGCATGTTGCCCTTGTTGGGCGTCATGGCCAGACCTTGTGGGAAAAGGAAGTTGCGGGCGTAACCCGTAGTCACGTCCACCACGTCGCCCACGATGCCCAACGGTTCCACGTCTTTGCGAAGCAAAACTTTCATGATGCTCGATCCGTTCTTTCTTCGTTGATCCTACGTCCGTTCCCTGCCGATCCCCGACTGGAAGCTCCCCACTCGCCGCTCTCCTCAGGAGATTCGGACGGAGTGTCTGCTCTTTCCCCTTTTCCCTTGGCGTGCGACAGCATTGCGCTGGGCGGACACTGCTCACGGAGCAGTGGCACCTGTCTCCTCTGCTCATACCGCGCCGCACTTAGAACGGCGGTTCCTCGCCGGGCGCTCCCATGGCCGGCGCCTCTTCGTAGGGCGGCTCCTCCATGGGCGCGCCGCCGTAATTTGCGTTCGCCGCGGCGGGAGCCGGCTGCCTGTATCCGCCACCGCGCTGCGGCGCCGGCGCGCTGCGGGGCGCGGCCGTCTGCCCGCGCGGCGCGGATGCCGCGTCGCCCTGGTTTCCGCCGCCGCCGCCGGGGCTGCCCAGGAAGGTGAAGTTCTCCACATGAACCCGATACTTGGACTTCTTCTCACCCTCGGGCGTAGACCACTGCTCGAACTTCAGTTTCCCCTCGACGAGGACGGATCTGCCCTTGGCCATGTATTGGCAGAAGACCTCGGCGCCCTTGCCGAACAGCTTGCAGTCGACAAAACAAACGTCCTCGCGCTGGTTGCCGTCTTTGTCGCGCCATCGCTCATTCGTGGCGATGCCGAATTCGCACACCGGCGTCTGGCTCGGCAGATAGCTGAGCTGCGGGTCGCGCGTCAGGTTTCCCACCAAGATGATCCGGTTGTAGCTGGCCATTCCTCGGCTCTCCTCGGAAATTGAATGCGCTGGAGCGACGCTTCGTCGAGTTCGCCCCGGGACGGTCCTCGCCGCACACGACGCACGCCATTATGGCCTGTCCCCCGGCTGATTCCAAGCGGAATCGCCGGACCTGCTCTCGGCCCCTGTGAGTGCCCTGTCAGATCTTGGCGGGCAAGCTCAGTCCCCCGTCACGGGTCCAATGCCGGAACGGGAACGCTCTCGCTGCGATCACCCCGGTCACCGCGATCACCGCGATCTCCTCGGTCACCGCGATCACCTCGGTCGAACCGATCGCGCGATCCAAATCGCCCGCCGCCGCCGAAGGAGTCCCCGCCGAAGGGATCGCGCGGCGCTTCCTTGGGCGCGCCCTTGAGCGCTTCCTGCATCCGCTCGGGCGTCACATGGTCCGCGCACACCACCAGCGCCCGCAGGATGTGCTCCGAAAGCTGGAAGTCCCGCTCCAGACCCGCGATCTTCCCGCCCGGCGCCTTGAAGTACGTGAGGTAATAGGCCGCGCGCTTGCGACCCTTGACCTTGTACGCCAGCCGGCGTTCGTCCCACCGGGCGGTGACCACGTCCTGCGCCTCCGCGCGATCCATCAACCGCTTGATCTCCTCATGGACCGCCTGCTCATTGGCGGCGAACGTCGGATCAAACAGCATCATCGTCTCGTACTGGTTTAACATGCCCATGTTTTCACACCGCGTTCAAACTCGCGCCGCCCCACGTCGGGGCGGTGCATGACTCAAATCCCGTTCATCTCAAGCCGTCTCGCGTGGAAACTGTCCCGCGCATCCCCAGGTTGGAAAACCTGGGCTCCACTCCACCGGTTACAAACCGGTGCCACAGTCCACCGGTTACAAACCGGTGCCACACTTCATCCGTTGAATTTGTTCATCGCCGCCGCCAGCCCTTCCTTCACCCAGCACGCCACGGCGTCTGTTGCACGATCGTACGCGCCGTTCATCAGCGCCAAGTCGTCCTCCGAGAACCGACCCAAAACGTACTGTGCCGGGATGCCCACGGCGTCGCCGATCCCCAGCCGCATCCTCGGCCAGTCCTGACTTCCCAGCCGGTCGATGATGTCCTGCAGCCCGTTGTGGCTGCCGGCCGAGCCGTCCGCACGGATGCGCAGTTTGCCCGGCATCAGCGCCAGATCGTCCACGACCACCATCAAATCCGACGCCGCCAGCTTGTAGAACCGCGCGGCCGCGCTGACCGCCTGCCCGCTGCGATTCATAAACGTCGTCGGCTTCAGCAGCGCGACGCGCTCGACGTCTCCGGCGGCGCTGCCCGGCGTCGGCACGTCCGCTTGACCGAACCAGCCGTGAAAGCGCTCCCCCGAAAGGTCCGCTCCCCAGCGGCGGGCCAGCCGGTCCACCACCTCGAACCCGACGTTATGCCGCGTGCCGACGTACTTCGGACCCGGGTTCCCCAGACCCACGACCAGCTTCACGGCTACTTCTTCTTTTCCTTTTCCTTGTCCTTGTCCTTGTCCTTGGCTTCGCCCTCGGCGCCCTCCTCAGGCCGCACGCGACCGATGCGCTCCGGAACCTGCGCCTCGGCGGCGGGTTCGGCGGCCTCGGCGACGACTTCCTCCGCCAGCACGCGCACGCTGGCGACGATTTCGTTCGGGTCGTTGAGAACCTTGACGCCCTCCGGCACGACGAGGTCGCGCACGTAGAGCGTCTGGCCGACGTCAAGGTCCTTGACCACCGGGTGCAGGGTGCCGGGAATGGACATGGCCAGGCACTCGACTTCGATCTCCACGAGCGGATGCTCAAGCACCCCGCCGTGGGTGACGCCGATGGGCACGCCGCGCAGCGCGATTCCGACCTTGACGCGGACCTTCTCGGTCAGGTCCACGCGCATGAAATCCACGTGGATCGGGCGCTTGCCCAAGTAGTTGTACTGCACCTCCTTGATGAGGCACTGCGTGTCCTTGCCTTCGACGTTGAGCGCCATGGTGCGTGCGCCGTGCCCGATGGCCACGACGAAGTCGTGCTCATCCAGCGACACGCTTTCCGGCGCCTCGCCGTGCCCGTAGATCACCGCGGGCAACAGGCCCGAATCGCGGACTTTGCGGGCTTCCCGCGTCCCGACGCTGCCGCGCCGCCGCGCCATAAGTGTTACCGTTTCCATCTGCCTCTTGAACTCCTATCCACAACAAGAATCGCTTGTCGATTACCATGCTCGGCCGGCGCGCCGGCCGTCTGCTGCTCGCTACTCGCTACTCGCTACTCGCCACTTGCTACTCGCTACCCGCTACCCGCTGCATACTGCCTGCGGAACACCGCAACACCGTCCGCTTCTTTTTGCCTATTCCCGATTGCCTGTTGCCTGTTGCCTTCCCCTACTCCCGCTTGCCTCGATCCCAGTGAAACAGCTCGCTGATCGAGCGGTGCTCGTGAATGCGCCGGATGGCTTCGCCGATCAGACCCGCGACGCTGAGCACCCGCAGGTTCGTCAGTTTCTGCCGCACCTCATCGCTGACGGGGATCGTGTCGCTCACGACGATCTGCTTGAAGCCGGCCTCGGTGAGGCGCGAAACGGCGGGCCCGGCGAAGACGGCGTGCGTCGCGGCGACGTGAATCTCCTTGGCGCCGTATTCCCGAAGCAGCTTCGCGGCCTCGCAGACCGTGCCGGCGGTGGTGATCATGTCGTCGAACATCATGACGCTGGCGCCCTCGACGTTTCCGACGACGCGATTAGCGCGCGTGCGATCGGCCCCGAGGCGGCGCTTGTCAATCACCGCCAGGTCCGCCCCGAGGCGCGAGGCGAAATCGCTGCCGAACTTGATGTTGCCCACGTCCGGCGACGCGACCACCGGGTTGTCCAGCGTGAGCGTGTGAAAGTGCTGCGTCAGCACGGGGGCGGCGGAGAGGTGGTCCACGGGAATGTCGAAAAAGCCCTGAATCTGATCGGCGTGGAGGTTCATGGTCAGCACGCGCTGCGCCCCCGCCTCGACGATCAGGTTGGCGACGAGCTTGGCCGTGATCGGCGTGCGACCCTCGGACTTGCGGTCCTGACGGGCGTAGCCGAAGTAGGGCATGACCGCCGTGATCCGATTCGCCGACGCGCGACGCAGGCAGTCGATGAAGATCAGCAGCTCCATCAGGTTGTCGTTCACCGGGGGCCGCGTGCTCTGCACGACGAAGCAGTCGCGCCCGCGCACGTCGTCCTCCAGCTTGACGATCGTCTCGCCGTCCGGGAACCGCTCGACCTGCGCCCCGCCGTGCGGCACGTCGAGATAGCGGCAGATGCGCGACGCAAGGTCCGCGCAGGCCGTGCCAGAGAAGATCTTCAGATCGCCCACCGGCACATGGTTGTTGCAATGACCTGCCATCTTCAACGCTCCCGTTCCACACGGTCACGCCTGAACACGAACACCCACACAAACGCGCCTACGAAGCCCGTCCCTTGATCGCCGCACCTACCCGGCCTGGACTCGAACCAGGAATACCAGGACCAAAACCTGGTGTGTTACCGATTACACCACCGGGCAGAAGAAGCTGCCTGCTCGCTGCTGGCCGAGCCGCTCGCGACCCGCTTCCCGCCGCCGGTCGAACCCTTGTTTTCGTCACTCATCAACGACGCACTGACGCGGGACTGGCGATGGCGCCCCACCATGCCGGCCAAACCCGCACCGGGTTCGCCACCCCGCCCATGCCGAGATCCGCCTGCCGTTCGCGCTCGACAAGACGCCGTCCCGGAGGGTTCACTGCCCCATCGAGGCACAAGGCTACCCCCCGGACGGCCAAACCGATCAGCCAGATCGCCAAGCAGACCCGCCGGTTCGCCGAGGAGACCTGGCGGGCCGCCGTACAGACGCGTCCGGATCGCCGAACAGACCTCGCGGTCCCGTGACCGGATTCCCCGATCCCGCGATCCGAGACCCCTGGCCCGTAACCCGAAAAAAAGCGGCGTGAGCTTCCACGTGGAAGGATCGCGGCCGCCGGGAAACCGAAGCCTGAGCGTACCGCCGCGAATGCCGACGCCCATCGACCGCCCAGAACCGTTCCCGGTCCCCGGCGACGCTGCCCCAATCTGGTTCCCGCACTTCAACCGAAGCTGCCCGGTGAAGGGTCTTCGGAGAACCGGAGACTAGCGAACCGCGGCCGAGGCGTCAAGACAAGATTTCAGGCCTTGGGTGCACCGGGCAGGGCATCCGCATTCGAAGTCGAGTCGCGTGTGACACCTTCGATTCCAGCCGGAAATCGCGCATAATTGTGGGTACGTTCGATGCTCAACAAAGGGCTTGCGATAGAGTGCGGTTGCCCTGGGTGCACTGGTTCTGGTCACGGATTTTGGCAGTTCCGCTCTAGCCGCGCCCGATTCCGATTTCGTCCAGCGAGGCTCGACCCATTCTCCAAGGTCAAGTGGACTCGATCTCCGAAGCCGAGTCCATCGATCTCCGAACCCGAGTCAGTCGATATCCGACGCCGAGTCAGCTCGATTACCGCAGCCGAGTCAGTCGATATCCGACGCCGACTCAGCTCGATTTCCGCAGCATCGTCAGCTTGATCCCCGCAGGGGATCCACATGGGTAGCCGTGGGCGCAGCCCACGGCCTCTCGAGCGCGGGGTGACCCAACCCCGAAAGGGGTTGTACGTCTGCCGCGATTCCGGTGCGCGCACGGGAGCCAATGGTGCAACCCCAACGAGGTCGCGGCCTTCGACCCCAACTGGGTCGCGGCCTCCAGCCCAGGGTTCACCGCGGAGAGGTCTACCCTGGGTCAACGATGGCCGAGCATGATTCAACCCCAATGGGGTTAGCGACGGGGACCGGGCTCGGTGACCCAGGGTTGCTCGCCTGCGGCGACCAACCCTGGGCTGGAGGACGCAACCCCTTCGAGGTTGGAAGATGCAAGCCCTTCGAGGTTGGGAACCGGGCGTAAGGGTGGAGGCCGAGAAAGGGGTGGGATCGATGTCTCCGACCCCCATGGCGTCGGCTCTCGCAGATGAACCGGGGATCCCCGCGTAGGCCGCTGCCAAGGCCCATCGTAAGCCGAAGCACGCGATGCCTTCCGGGGCCGGGGTCCGACGCCCACCGTGACCACGGATTCCGCTCCCGTGGCTACAGCCGTCGTCCCCGATGGGGCCGCCGATCCCGTCACGGACCCGATAGCGACCCGTGCACGGATCCCGGCGTGCGGTTGAGGCCCGTCTGGAGTAACATCTTCTCTGCCCGATGAGGTGCGGCATGAACGCGCAGGCTCTTTCCTTTCTGATCCCCTTCGCGCTAGGCTCTTCCCTGACGCTGGCGATCGTCCTGATCTTCCTGGGCTGGCGGGGGCGGCTGCTGGGCGGCGGGCCGCGATGCCGACGATGTCAGTACAATCTCATCGGCGTCACCTCGGGAACGTGTCCGGAGTGCGGGCTGGACCTGCTTGCGGAGCACGTGCAGACGGGCGAGCGTCGTCGCCGGCCCGTGATGATGGCCAGCGGCGCGATTCTCCTGGCCCCGACGCTGTTGGGTGGCGGCGGAATGCTGTACCTCGCGGGCACCCAGATCAAGCTCGATCCCTACCTTCCCGCTTCATGGCTCATCGGGTCTGCCGCCGCGGGAAGCGATGACGCCTTCAGTGAGCTGCTTGCACGGCTCAACAACAACACGCTCTCCGACGGCGCCTTGCGGCAGCTTGCCGAGGCGGCGCTCGTCAAGCACGGCCTGTCCCCCGCGCCCTCGCGCTGGGCTGAGTGGTGCGACACGCTCGCGAAGATCGAACAGCGCAAGCTCCTGACACCGGCGCAGGCGGAGCAGTTCTACACGCAACTGTTCATCTTCGAGTTGAAAGCCCGCTCCCCCATCCGGCAGGGGGATCCGGTGGTGTACGAGGTGTACTACAAGAACCGGACGTCCGAGGTGCTGCCGTACAGCTACCTGTTCGAAATCACGGAGGCCGCGCTGGGTGGCGTGAAGGGCGTCGAGTCCTCCGATGAGTTTGGGCGAACACTCTTCCTGAATACAGACTGGAGTTGGCAGGGTCGAGATCCCGATCGGCTGGAGGAGAGCGGAATGTCCTCTACGCTGCGCCTTGAAGCGTCTCCAGGCAAACAACCGCTCCGCATCGCCGGCCGAGTCGCGCTTCAACCCGAGGACTCTTCCATGACCTGGAGCGGTGAGTCTGCAATCGCAGCCTCCAAGGAGATTCTGCTGGCTGCGGAAGTGGACGTTCTCCCGAAAGACGCCCCCGATCCGGTGGAGGGGGTGTCATCCCCCGAAGTGGACGCCAAGGTGAGGGCTTCAGTCTCTCGCACCGCCTTCGCGATCGTTGAGGAGGATCGGGGTCGTCGTCGCGAACCCAACGCTGACGGCGCCGGGCGCTATCGAATCGGCGTGGACTGGTTCAGTGGCCCCTCGCGCAACGGCTCAGTCCCCGTTACGTGTGCATTCCAGGTCATCGTGGTGCTGGATGACGGCACGGAACATCGCGATGGAACCATGGGGCTTGGGCCGGGCGGGGGCAGCAGTCGCTCCTACGACGGAACAGGCTTCAAAGTTCCGGAAGACGGCACGGTGGATGTCATCCTTCGATCGGACAAGGAACTCGCCCGCGAGACCATGGATGTTTTCAAGATCTGGGATGGCGAAATCCGCATCGAGGACGTCAAAGTGAAAGACACGTCGGACGAGGAGTAATCCAAGTCCTTTGGAAAGGAGCATTGCCATGAGAGCCACTCGCTTGCTTTGCACGTTGGTTGGATGTGCCTGCCTCAGCCTCGCCGGGGCGGCCCTTGCCGACGACGCCTACTACCGCGTCCCCTTGCCGCAACTGCAACTGACGCAAGGCTCCTGGCCCGTACACGAGCCGGTGCCCGCGTCGCGCTATTACCGCATGTCGAGCGTGATGCAGCCCTATGCAATTCTCGACGGCGAGGGCGAAGCTTTCGTCGAGGTCGCGGACGCGGAGACCCTGTTCGGCTGGGCCACCCCGCAGGATTCCGTGGAGCGATCGACGCTGCTGGTCAAAGCGCCGCGCGGCGCGGACCTCGCCGGGCACGTCGTCATCCCGCGGCCGGACTGGACAAGCATGTCGTCCGTGCGGTTCGCGCTGCCCGCCACCGCGGCCGCCGCCGATGCGCAGAAGCCCTGGGAGCACGCGCGGCGGGAACACTACCGCAATCTGCTCAGCCGCGGCCTGCCCGGCGCGGCGTGGTTCCGGCATCAACTTCGCACCACGGGCGACTCGGCGGATGACGCGAACGACGCGATGTCCATCTCGCCCACGCGCGGCACCGTCATCCCCGCCGAATCGCTGGAAGAGACCTATGCGATCTTCTCCGGCGGGCGGGCGATGAGCGAGAACCTCCAGCTCGACCGCGTGCTGCCGGAGTTCAAGCCGGACACGCCCACAGTGGACATCGACTCCCTCACCGGCATTTCCGTGCGCGAGCTGAACTGGACCGCGCTGACGGCCGGCATGACTCCCAAGAAAGACGCGCTCGCCGCGCTGGTCCCCGCGGATCAGCACGCCGTCTTCTTCCCCACGTTCGACGCCCTGGTCGCGGTGACGGACGAAGCGGCCGCGCAGGGCATTCCGGTGCTGCGGCTGGTGGATGTTCGCAGCGAAGACGCCCGGACGAAGGCGCGCTACGAGCGGCAGTTGGGGCTGTCGCTGACCGGGCTGGGACGGCTGCTCGGACCGCACGTCGTGCGCAGCGTCGCGCTGACCGGCTCCGATCCGTATTACCGCACCGGGACGGACGTGGCCCTTCTGTTTGAAGCGGAAAACCCAGAGGTTCTGCGGGGGCTGCTGGCGGCGCAGATCGCCCTCACCGCGCAGGGCGTCCCGAATGCCAGGAGCACCAGCGGCGAGGTCGAGGGTTTGTCCTACTCGGCCCTGATTTCGCCGGATCGACGCGTGTGCTCGTATCTTGCGGTGCTCGATCGCACGGTAGTGGTGACGAATTCGCCGGCGCAGTTGCGGCGACTGGCGGAGGTGCACAAGGGCGGCGCCTCCATCGCCTCGCTTCCGGAGTACACCTACTTCCGCCAACGCTACCCGCTGGCCGATGCGGACGAGTCCGCTTTCCTCTTCCTCAGCGACGCCGCGATCCGCCGCTGGTGCGGGCCCCGATGGCGCATCGCCACCTCGCGCCGCACGCGCGCTTCGGCGCTGATGGCCGAGCTGACGGCCGCGAATCTCGACGCACTCGCGGCACACTCGGTTGCCGAAGGCCCGATCCACATGGAGCGACCGATCGCCGACGTGGGCGACCTGCGGCTCACCACCTCGGGCGTCACGTCGTCCGTGCACGGCAGCCTGGAGTTCCTTACCCCCATCGCGGAGGTTCCGCTGACCCGCGTGACGCGCGAGGAGGCGGACGCTTATGCGCGGTGGCGCGAATCGTACCAGCGCAACTGGCGCGACTTCTTTGACCCCATCGCCGTGCGCTTCACCACGCAGCGCGACCGCCTCGCGGCCGACGTCTCCGTCATGCCGCTTATCGCCGGCTCGGAGTATCGCGACGAAATCGCGCTGGCGCGCGGGGCGGCCATTGCCCCCAACGCCGGCGATCGGCACGACGCGCTGTTCCACCTCGCCTTGGCTGTCAACCTCCAGTCCCCGCCCATGCGCCAGCTCAGCGACTTCGCGAAGTTCATGACGCCCAAGCTGGAATTCAACCCGCTGGGCTGGATGGGGTCCTCTGTCTCCATCTACGCCGACGACGGGCCCTTCTGGCAGGAGCTGGCGCAGCGCGACTGGGACGATCGGCAGCAGTTCCTCGCGAGCGAGTACTTCCGGCTGCCTGTCGCGCTGCGCGTTGAGGTAAGTGATTCGCTGAAGCTCACGCTGTTCCTCACCGCCATGCGGGCCTACATGGACCAGACCACGTCGGGACTGAACGCGTGGGAAACGGTGACGCATGGAGAGCGCAGCTTCGTGCGGATCGGCGCCGGCCCGGCCCCGGGCGATGCGTTGTCGGATGAACCTCGAGCATGGCTTTGCTACGCCGCGCTGCCCGATGCGCTGATCATCACGCTCAACGAACAGGTGATGAAAGACGCGCTGGACCGCGACATCGCACGCCGCGCGGCCGCCTCGCCGCGTCCAAGCGCCGGCGGCGCGCCGAACCCGGGCGCCGGAAACGCGCCGACTCAGGGGGAGGGGAGCGCGCCAACTCCGAGCGCGGGGGGCGCGCCAAGTCAGGGCTTGGGGGGCGCGCCAACTCAGGGCGCGGTAGGCACGGCCACTCAGACCGACGATCGCCCCTGGCTGGGGACGAGCCTCTGCCTGCAGATGGAGCAGAAGTTCCTCGATCTCGTCGGCAGCCTCACCGGCGACCACTACCAGGTGACCATGATGCTCCGCGCGTGGGGCAACATCCCCGTGCTCAACGAGTGGAAACGCCTCTACCCGGACCGCGATCCGGTGCAGGTGCACGAGTCGTTGTGGCAGACGCGCCTCATCTGCCCCGGCGGCGGAAGCTACGTGTGGAACGAGGAATGGAAGACGATGGAGTCCACGGTGTACGGCCACCCGGCCTCACCGAAGCCCGGTCCGCCCGTGCCGCCGATGCTCAAAGCGTTCCGCCGCTGCAACGCGGGGCTGGACTTTGAGGAGCAGGGCCTGCGCGCTCGCATCGTCCTCGAGCGCACCACGCCCTGATCGCGGCGCGCCCGGGGAGTAGCGCGCCTGGGTCGTAGCGCGCCTTGGGCGTCGCGCGCCTGAACCGAGCCGCGCCCCATCAGAGCCGCGCCCGTGAGGAAGCGACCCCCCCGAATCGCACCGCGCCTTGGTCGTGGCACGTCTAAACCGAGCCGCGTCCGCAGTGATGCGTCTCCGCGTTTCGACGTTTCAGCTCTCGACGTTTCGCCATTTCAGCTCTCGACGTTTCGTCGTTTCAGCTTTCGACGTTTCGCCGTTTCAGCTTTCGACTTCCAGCTTTCCTACGGGCATTCCACTCCGCGGCAAAGCGACTCGCCGCAGCCTTCGATGCACACTTGCGTCCGTCCGCCGGAACACGCGCGCAGCGTCGCCGTGGCCGTCGTCGGCGTCTTTGTTGGTGAACGTGCAATCATCCAAGATCGGCACGCCGACGGCGTACATTCCGCCGCCGAGTTTGGCCTTGTTGGAATCAAACGTGCACGTCTGAAACGTCGCATTGCTCTTCATGGGCAGTCCTCCACCCCTGTCCTTGTCGTCGCCGCTGCCGTCCGCGCGCCCATGGGTCACCTTGAACCCGTCGAAGTGCGGCGCGGACCAGACTCATGAACGCGCCGCCAGCTCTGCCGATTGAGATATGAGAGACTTTGGGCAACGTGCATCGTGCATCGTGCATCGTGCGTCGTGCGTCGTGCGTCGTGCATCGTGCATCGTGCGTCGTGCATCGTGGATCGTGCATCGTGCATCGTGCATCGTGCGTCGTGCGTCGTGCGTCCGTGCGTCCGTGCGTGCGTGCATCGTGCGTGCCTTGCCGTCATCGTGACTTTGCAACAGAACCCGAACACGTCCATTTGTCCGGACCCATGCCCCCCGACGGCGCCCGCACGGGCGAAAGGGCATTGAGGAAAGCATTGAACCACGCCCGCGCGGCGACATCAAGCCGCAACACGCCGGTCCCGCGGCATCAACCCGGAACCCATCGAAGCTTGCTGAAGAGAGACTGGGGGGCACGATCTGGCGTACTCGCTTGGCCGTGGCGAACGAGGCGAAGACATGGCCAGCGGAGTACCGCAGGCCATGCCACCCGCCGTGGAGATCGGAGCAAGAGCATGGTCAACGGAGTACCGTAGACCATGCCACCCACTCGCCTTCGCGATCGGGGCAAGACCGTGGCCGGCGGAGTACCGCAGACCCTGCCACGCGCCGCGGGAATGACGAGGCTTGATTCCCGCTTCCGGGGAAATGACGAACGTCACCTTTCACCGCGAGCCCTTACGCCGCGGGCGGCTAGACCGAATTCCCCGGCAGCCGCTCGCGCACCCAGTCGGCGGTGACGCCCTTTTCGCGCAGCAGCTTGCCCACCGGCGACTCCTCGTCGCGCAGCAGCGCCAGCAGGAGGTGGATGTGCTCGATCTCGCCGGCGCCGAGGCGGTTGGCGGAATCGACGGCCATGATGAGGGTGTGCCAGAACTTCGGGCTGCGGAAGGCCTTGGCGAGTTCCGCCTGGTGCATCCACTCGAAGTGTCCGTGGCGGGAGTGCGCCAGATCGTGCGACGGGTCCAGGTCGGAGCGAAGCGTGGCCAGTGTCTTTTCGCGGAGCGCGTCGATGCGCACGCCCTGCGCCTTGAGGATGCGCGCGGGCAGGCTGTCTTCCTGCCCGAGGAGTCCGAGGATGAGGTGCTCCGTGCCGACGTACTTGTGCCCGATCTTGCGGGCCTCGGCGATGGCGCGGGCGATGACGTCCTTGGTCTCCTGCGTCTGGGCGCGGACGGTGACGGCGGAGGAGGCGCGCTCACCCTCGCCCATCTCGGTGCGGACCTGCGCGCGGACCTTCTCGAGGTCCACGTCGAGCAGCCGCAGCGCCTCGGTGGCCACCGACTTGCCCTCGGCGATCAGCCCGAGCATCAGGTGCCCGGGCGCGAGGTTGTTGTGCTTGAGCTTCCCGGCCTCCTGGTTGGCGAGCGCGAGCGCGTGACGCGCCCGATCGGAAAAACGTTCATTCATGGCTTGCAGATTCCTGACAGGTTCGCGCAGCGCAAGCCGGTAGTTCCATGAACCGCGGACGCAGCCGCAACCCGCTGCGGCTGGAACCCGCCCCAGCCGAAATCCGCCGCCGCGCCCGAGTTCCTACCGGCGCATCCACGCCGTCCCGGATGTTTCTAGCAGATGCAGCTTCGTCATGCCAGCACGGAGCCGATCGAACAGCCGGAAGCGCGGCGACCCACGTCAATTCACGGGCCGCAATTGGCCGCATCCACGAAATCCTCGCAGCCCACGATGTACACCGTGTGCAGTCCGAACTGCTCCCGCCAGGTCGCCTTGCCTCGTCCACGCTCGTCGATGACGACCTGTCGCCGCTTGCCTTCGTTGTCCAGGGTCAACTCGGCGCCGGGCGGCAGCAACGTCTGCAACTTGGCGATCAGCTTGAAATCGACGCATCGTACTTTCAGCCGGACCATTGCTTCACAGGAATCGAAACCGCATTCATCCGGCGTGTCGTTCGTGAGCGGAGCCAGGGAGATGACCCACGTTGGATCGGCGCGATCGCCATCGGGATTGTCGTTGCCGCCCAGAAACCCGTCATGTCCGAAAGGAGTGGCATCGACGGTGTGCTGCCCCGCAGCGTCGTCGAAGCGGTAGTAGGCGACAAGCCCCGGCTCGTCTCCGTCAAGGCGTTTCGTCATGGCACAAAGGAGGTCGTCCTCCTCCAACGCGAGGTGCCAGACGCGGACCTCGTCAATGATCCCAGGAAAATCGCGTTCTCGCGTGTTCCCGTCGTCGGCCGTGTTCTTGCCGATCCAGAAATAGGGGCGCGCGTCAGGTTGCTGCTGCGAGTAGGTGCGCGTCTTGACTTCCCGCGCATCCAGGTACAACCGATACAGACCCACGTCATACACGACGGCCACGTGATGCCAAGCCCCCACGGTGAGCGCCGCATTGGAGTATTCCTGAAAATCATGCCCCATCACGCCGAGATGGCCGCTGCGATTGATCTGGATGCCGTGACCCCAGTAGAAAGGGCGGTTATTGGAAATCACCGTCATGTGGTCCGTCCACAGGGAGTCCAGCCTCACCCATGCCTCCAGTGTCAACGGAAGGTGGTTCAGCAAATCCGCCTCAACGTGGACCCGGTCCAGGTCCGCGTCGAACAGCAAGCCGTGGCGCGCCGGGCCGATGTCCCTGATGCGGACCGGCTGGGTCGCCTGCCGGGTCTGATCGCCAAAAGTGAACTTGGCGGCGAGCACCTCGGTGGCGTCCTCGCTCACTTCGAAAGCGGTAAAGACGCCGAACGGATCGATGACGGCGTGATCACCGGGCGCCAGTGAAAGGGATGAGAACAGCGTAACATTGTACTCCAAGCCGTTGTCAAAGAGTGCATAGACGACGAACACGGCTTGCGCGTTCTCCACGACCTCCGCCGGGCCTTCGATTCGCAGACTCTCCAAGTCTTGCGCGCACACTGCCGCGGCACATGATCCGGACAACAGAAAGCTGGCGATCTTGCTGCGTAACTTCATACTCGAGTCTCCCGAAAACAGGCTTGTAGCGATGGTCCGGGGCTACCCGGCGCCGTCCCCACTCGAGCCTCGCTCAAGAGCCATCCGCCGACGCGCCATTATACAAATGCCCTTCCGCTGAAGGAAGAACATGTTTGCGCGCGGCGAGGAGCGCCCGAGGGGCTTGCCTCGCGGAACCGCCGGACTGGGCGACATGGGGGCGGGGTCAGATCAGCTCATACGCCGCATCGCGCCTTACGCGCCGGCCCACTTCGCTGGCGTAGCGGTGGCCCAGTGATTCCCGGTGTTCCCGCGCCCAGTCCGTAAGCCGTCTCATGCCGGCCGGCGGCGCGTCGGAATCGAGGAGGTTCCGCATCATGCCGACAATCTCCTCCCAGGTGATCACGACATCGCCGACGAGCGGATTGATCACCTTGGAGACCAGCCAGCCGATGCGGGGCGGTACGCGCACGACGCAACGGCGCAGACCGAGGATGTCCGTCAGCGACGCCAGCAGCTCGCGGTACGTGAAGCGTTCCGGTCCGACGGCGTCCGCCTGCGAGTTCTCGCGGCGGATTTCCAGCGGATTGCCTCCACGGGCGAAAGCATGTTCCAGAATCAAGTCGGCCATGTCGTCCACGTGGAGCGGCCGAAGCGCGTACTGACCGTTGCCGAAGACGCCCGCGAACCGCAGCCTGCGGAGGGTCCACGCGATGTTGTTGATGAGGATGTCGCCGCGTCCGAAGAGCACGCCGGGGCGGAGGATGCCGTGGGGAACGCCCGTGGCGCGCAGCGCATCCTCCAGCGCGTGCTTGCCGCGGTAATAACCCAGGTCATCCGCTTCGTCGGCGTGAAGGATGCTCACGTGCACGATGCGGCGGACGCCGGCAAGACGCGCGGCCTCGAAGAGCCGCTTCGTGTTCGCCACCGCCTGATCGAACGTAAAAAGCCGGTGATTGAAGCGCACCCAATACGTATTGTACAGCACGTCCGCGCCGCGCATCGCATCCTCCAGCGCGGCGGGGGCATCGAACGCGAGCGGGTGGATTTCGAGCCGGGCGCCGAACGGGTTCGCGCGGGACGGGGAGTTCGTGAGCGTGCGCACGCGTGCGCCGCGTGCAAGCAGCCGCTCGGTCACGGCCTTGCCCGTGTAACCCAGCGCTCCGGTGACCACGTGCAATGGTGCATCTGACATGCAAGGCATGGTATCGCGGGCGCCGCCGGCGGAGGCGCGAGGCGCTGGTTTTCAAGAGTTTTGAATCAACGCGACGTACAACAAACGGGAAAGCTGATCACGCCGGCTCTCATGCTCCGGAAGCGTCGAGCTGGATCAGCCTTGCACTCTCATGCGGGTGGCCCATGGGGGGGTCGCGCTTCGGACGCGAAAACTTGCCAAACCCTGCTTTTGCGGCTATCAGGCGGGCATGGAGGAGTCCGGATTCGTTCGACGGACCCTGCTTTTTTCAGGGCGGGTTCAGGGGGTCGGGTTTCGTGCCACGACGGTGTCGCTGGCACGCGAACTGCTGCTATCAGGCTACGCAATGAACCTGCCGGATGGGCGCGTGGAGGTCATGGCCGAGGGGACGCCCGCCGATTTGAACGCGCTGCGAGAGCGGATCGTTCGGAGGTTCGCCGGGGACCTCCGAGAGGTGACGAGCTCGGAGTCCGCCGCGACGGGAGAGTTCGCTGGTTTCCGTATCCGCTACTGACGCCGACCCGCGGCCGGGCGGTCAACAGCCGGCGGCGCCAAGCACGATGAACGATGCACGATGTGCGGAGCACGATGACCGAAGCGCGAATCAGGAATCACGATGACCACCGCCACGCTGACACTTAAGAACCTCGGACGCAACCGCCTCCGCAGCCTGCTCACAGTCGCGGGCATCGCGCTGCCGATGCTGGCGTTCACCTTGGCGCGTTCGTTCGTGGACGGATACAACCGCTTCCTGCAGGCGAGCGACAACAACCTGCGCGTCGCGGTTCACCAGAAGCTGACGTTCACCACGTGGCTGCCGCAGCGCATGCGCGAGGACATCGAGACGATTGCTCCGCCGGGCTATCTGACGGCGGTCTGTCGGGCGGCGTGGTTCGGCGGAAAGCTCGAAGGGTCGCAGGTGCGTTTCGCCAGTCTCGGGTTCGACCGCGACACGTTTCCGGAGACGTATTCCGAATGGGACATGACGCCGGAGGAGATCGAAGCGTTTAACCGCGAGCGGCGGGGGGCGGTGGTCGGTCCGGCGCTTGCCAAGAAGCTCAACTGGAAGGTCGGCGACCGCGTGACGCTCACGGGCGGCGTGCCGCCCTTTCCCAAGGCCGAGTTCCTGATCGTCGCCATCCCCGCGAAAATGGACCGCGACATGCTGTGCTTCGCCTTTGATTATTACAACGAAATCGTTCAAGCTGCGACGGGCGAGCCGGTCGGCGTCAACAACTTCTGGGTCAAGTGCGGCTCGCCTCAGGCACGCGCGTGGGCGCTCGAGGCGATCGACAAACAATTCTCCAACACAGACCACGAAACGCGCACGGAAATGGAATCCACCTTCATCGCTTCGTTCATGCGCAGCGGCGGCGACTGGGTCGGGCTGGTGTGGACCGTGGGGAGACTGATCGTCCTCGTGGCGGTGGCGGTGGCGTTCAACACCATCAGCCAGGCCTTCCGCGAGCGGACGCGCGAGCTCGCCGTGATGCGGGCGCTGGGCTTTTCGGGGGGCTACGTCGTGCGCATGGTGCTGATGGAGGGCGTCGTGCTGGGGCTGATCGGCGGGGCTGTCGGAGTGCTGCCTCTGTATGGCTTGACGCACGTGAGCACGATTCGATTGCCGGACGTTCCCATTCCGGTGCTGATCGCGCACACGACGATGGCAATGGCGCTGGGCGCGGCGCTGGTCTGCGGAGTGCTGGCGGCGCTGGCGCCCGCGGTGATGGCCGGGCGGCTGCGCGTCGCCACCGCGCTGCGGAAGGTGGTCTGACGCATGGCTTTGCCTTTTCGTTACAACGTGTTGAGCCTCTTCGCCCGTCCCACGAGCACGGCGTCGTCCATCGCGCTGATCGCCGTGGTCATCGCCGCCTTTGCTTATCTCCAGGCCGTTACAGACAGCGCGTTCTCCACGATGTCCGCCACCGGCGATCCGACCACGATCATCGTGCTGAATCCCTCGGCCGAGAGCGAGACCGTTTCCGGCCTGGGGAAGGACCAGATCAACAAGCTGGAGTCCGCGCCGGACGCGGTGCGCCGCGGCGATCGTCCCATCATCAGCCCGGAGATGGTGGCGATCAGCAGCGCGTACACGCATGAGAGCAGCGACATGAAGCTCAACGCGGCGGTGCGCGGCGTGGAGTGGGAGTCGGCGTGCGCCGTGCGGCATGACCGCGTCCGCCTCATGCGCGGGCGCGCGTTCCAGCCGGGCGTGGAGGAAGTCGTCGTCGGCGCGGAAGCCAACCGGCTGTACGTGAATTACGAGATCGGCGACAAGATCCAGATGGGCACGCGCGCGCTGCAGTCCTTCACCATCGTGGGCGTGTTCACCACGGACGGGACGGCGGCGGACAGCGAAATCTGGGGCGACGTGGAGACGCTGCGCGACGTGTATGGACGCGTCGGGTACTCGTCGGCGCGGATGCTGGCGGAGGACGAGGCCGGCGCGGCGCGGCTGATCGAGCACATCAAGGGTCCGCAGGTCGAGCTGGACGGGAAGACGGAGCGCGCCTACTTCCGCGACCTGAACACCAACCAGAACGCCACGCAGGTGCTCAGCATCGCCATGATCGTCATCATGGGCATCGCCGCCGCCTTTGCCGTGGCCAACACGATGTACGCCGCGGTCGCCGGGCGCACGCGCGAGATTGGCATGTTGCGCGCCATCGGCTTTGCGCGGGTGAACATCCTGACGGCGTTCGTGCTGGAAGGGATGGTGCTGTCGATTTTCGGCGGCGCGACGGGCTGCGTGCTGAGCCTGGTGTTTCACGGCATGCGCAAGAGCATCCTGCCCGCGACGTTCACCACCGTGAGCTATCAGCTTCAGATCACGCCCAAGATCATCGGCACGTCGCTGGCGGTGGCGGCGGCGATCGGGTTGATCGGCTCGCTGTTCCCCTCGTGGCGGGCGGCGAAGATGAAGGTGACCGACGCGCTGCGGGAGTCCTGAGGTCAGGGGCATTCCTTCTCGACATGAACGACATCGCTGAACCCAGATCCGCCGCGCTGAACAAGCTCAGCATCGCCCGCGATCGCCGCCCCACGGGACTGGCGCGCGGCCGGTGGCTGCTGCTGAGCATCATCGCCGTGGTCGGCGTGATCGCCGCCGGCGCCGTCTGGTGGTGGTCCGACACGACGGGACGCAACGTGCTCGACACCTTCGTGGATCGTCCGGTCGAAGTCACCCTGATGGAGATTCCGGACCTCGGTGGAGGAGCGTCGGGCGGCGACGCGGCGCGCATCGCGCTGGTCGGCAGCGGGCGCATTGTCAGCGATCGGCAGGTCAACGTCGCCACCAAAGTGTCCGGGCAGATCGTCGAGCTGGACGTAGAGCAGGGCGACACCGTCGTCGAAGGACAGGTGCTGGCGCGCGTCGAGGACGTCGTCTATCGCGCGCAGCGCGACGAAGCCGCCGCCAACGTGGCACGCAATCAGCACGCCATCGCCCGCGCCCGCACGGAGGAATCCAGGGCGCGCGCCACCGTGCTTCAGCTCCGCGCCGAGTTCGAGTTTGAGCAGCGCAACTACGAGCGCGTCAAAGGTCTGATCGAGAGCGGCCAAGCCAGCGAGTTCGAGTTCAACAACACGCGCAATCGTTACGAAGCCGCGCAGGCCGCCCATGACGCCGCCGCCGCCGCCGCGAAGTCCGCCGCGGCGGCCGTCGAGCTGGCGCAGGCCGAGCTGACGGCGTCGGAGGCGGTGCTGCGCCTGCTGCAGAAGCGCGTGGACGACTGCGCGATCCGCGCGCCGATCAGCGGCGTCATCCTCCAGCGCAACGCGCAGGTCGGCGACTTCCTCGCGGCCGAGGGCGGGCGCGGCGCCAACGCCAATGCCCAGCTTGTGTCCATCGCCGACATGACGCTGCTGCGCGTGGAGATCGACGTCAGCGAGCGCGACGTTGGAAGGCTCAGCGCCGATCAGCCCGCGCGCATCACGCCGGACGCGGACCGCGAGCGCGCTTTCGCCGGCAAGGTCATGTGGATCGATCCCGTGGGGAACTACGCCAAGGCCACCGTGCAGGTGAAAGTCCGCATCCTCGAGCCGGGTCCGCAGTTCCGTGTGGAAGGATCCGCGAAGGTGGAGTTTCTGGATCCCGTCGAGCGGACGTCGACGACCCCGGCCAAGCCGGCGTCGTTGTGGCTGCCGCTGTCCTGCGTGAAGGCGCCGCCCGGCAGCGACGAGGCGGAGGTGTTCACCGTGGTGAAAGATCGGGCGGTCGCCGTGCCCGTCAAGGTCGGCGCGCGAACCGACAAAACCATCGAAGTGCTTTCCGGCGTGTACCCCGGCATGCGCATCGTGGCCGAGAAGGTCGAAGAGCTGCGCGGTGACGCGCGCGTCAAGGTGCTCAAGACCGTGCGGGTGGGGGATTTGTAGCCGCGGTGACCGAACCGCGCCGACTGAGCCGCGCCAGCAGAGCCGCGCCCGTCAGGAAGCGCCCCTCTCGCATGACCGAGTCGCGCACGTCTGGAAGCGGTGAACCCCGGAGTTCAGAGCAGAATGTCCTTGGGCCCCGCGCTCGCCGCGCCGCCGGTCCGCTGCCAGCTTCGGCGCACCAGCCCCAAGCCGTGCACGCACGTCTCGAACTCCTCGCTGAGCGAGTTCAGCAGTGTGGGCGGAGGCACGTCCTGATCCTGCGACAGCCGCGCGCACGCGGCGTATGAGCGCTTGCCCTGCTCGACGTACGCGCAGAGCAGGTCCCCGCTGCGCCGGCTGCGGAGATGCTCCGGGAAGATGCCCGTCCAGAACAGCGCGAAGTCGCCGATGTGCCGGTACATGAGCCGGTCGCGCTGCTCGAGGCTCAGGGGCGCCGCGTCATGCTTGAGCGCCAAGATCGCGGCCATCTGCTCCAGCGACCGCCCGAAGGCGCTGCGCAGCACGTCAAGGCGATCGACGTGCAGAAAGTCCACCATCAGGTCGCAGAGGTACGCCGTCAGCCGCGGCTCGCAAAAGCCCAGCTCGGTGAAGAAGGCGTTCTCCACGAGACCGGAGAACAACCCTCGAATGGGATGATCGCTGCGAATCGCGGGTCTCATGCGCCATGTTCCCCGGACGCGCCGCGGCGAAGCGGCGCGTCCCCCCGATTCCGCCAGGCTCGCGCTCGACGTTGGACGCAAGCCCGCAACATCGCCGCCCGGAAGCCGGCGAGGGTCGTGTGCCTGCGCGGCGGAGGGGGTCCTCTCGAACCCGCGACGCACCGCGCTCCATGAGACTTCATGCGACGAGGATCGGCGCCTGAAAATCAGAGCCGACCGGTCGCGTCTCATTCGATCATAGAATCTGATCGGACGAGAAACAAACTCATGTGAGGACGCGCGCCGGCCATCGTCTGCAATCGCTCCGCCCGATAAGCCGGCGGAGGAAGACGGCGCCGGACAGCTCCATCCCAGGCGGAGCGAGACGCGCGTTCGCCCGCCGCACGGAGCCGCCGCATGCGCGTCAGTCCCCGAACCATGCGGTGTCACGCGGATCCGGTGCCGCGGACGATTCCAACGCGCAGGCTGGGTGAGTCGCCGGTCAGGGAATCCATGGATCGGGGGATTGGCGGGTCGGAGGGTTCGCCGGTCCGGCAGCGCTCAGGAAGCGGTTGCCGTCGCAGCCGGCCGCAAAAGTCCGAGGAAAAAAATTGCCGGCTCGTGAACCCCTGCAATGTCGCGGCGAAGCACCGCCTGGAAAGCCGGCGTTCCGACCGGGAAGGACTGTCACCCGGACTTGCAACCCTGGTATCGCCGAGTTCGGCTCCGTCTTGACCCTGCCCCGTTCATGCTCTTACATTCCCCGGTCCTGCCGCTCGGGCACCTCCATGCGGGCGCGGGGGAGCGCGGATGACGTCGCGCAAGCAGGTCAAGCATGACGGACCAGGCGATCGGGCCGCGCGTCGACTGTCGGATGCCGCCGAGGTTAAGCGGTCCGCGCGGTCGGAATCGTCGGGCAGATCGAAGCGAGGAAGGAACGCTCGTGCCGCGGAAGAAGTTACCCGTCAAGACGAAGGTCGAGTACCTGTCCATCCTCGACGAGCAAGGCGTCCCCGACGCCGCGCTTGACCCTAAACTAAAAGGCGACAAGAGCTTATATCTCTACCGGCTCATGCTCCTCGCCCGCCGCATGGACGAGCGCTGTATCAACCTCCAGCGGCAGGGGCGGATCGGAACCTATGGCCCGTGCCGTGGGCAGGAGGCTGCCCACTGCGCTTCCGGCATCGTCATGGAGCCGGACGACTGGGTCGTGTACGCCTTCCGCGAGCCGGGCACGGCCATTCATCGGGGCTGGCCCGTCGAGCACGCGATGCTCTTCTGGGGCGGTTTCGAGGACGGCTGCCGCGTGCCCAACGGGGTCAAAGACCTGCCGCTCTGCGTGCCCATCGCCTCGCAGGTTCCGCACGGGATGGGGCTGGGCTGGGCGATGAAGCTGCGGAACGATCCGCACTGCGCCCTCGTCTATCTCGGCGACGGCGCCACCAGCGAGGGCGACTTCCACGAGTCGATGAACTTCGCCGGCGTGTACAAGCTGCCGGTCATCTTCTTCGTGCAGAACAACCACTGGGCCATCTCCATCCCCGTGCACAACCAGACCGCGTCGGAGACCATCGCCCACAAGTGCGTCGCCTACGGTTTCGACGGCATTCAGGTGGACGGCAACGACCCGCTCGCGGTTTACGTAGCCACGCAGGAGGCCGCGGAGAAAGCCCGCAAGGGCGGAGGACCGACGCTGATCGAGGCCGTGACGTACCGCATGAGCGTTCACACCACCGCCGACGACCCGACGAAGTACCGCTCCGAAGCCGAGGTGAAGACGTGGGAACAGCGCGACCCGATTCATCGCTACGGCAAGTACCTGCGCAAGCGGCGGATCCTTAATGAAGCCTTGGAGCAGCAGATCGAGAACGAGGTGCAAGGCGAGGTGAAGGCCGCCGTCGAGCGGTACGAGGCCCACTGCCGCAACGTGGACCCGTCCACCGTCTTCGACCACATGCACGCCGAGCTTCCGGCGGAGCTGGTCGCGCAGCGCGCCGAGTATCGGAGGTGCCTCGTGCAGGAGGGCGTGCTGAAGGAGTAGCCCATGACCATTGGCACCTTGAAGGAATATCACCAGGCAAGGCCGTTTCATCCGTTTCTGTTGCAATTGGCTGACGGGCAGAACGTGGAAATACGGCATCCTGAGTGCTTGGCATATTATCCGAACCGTCCGCGGACCGTCTTCGTTGCCGCCCCGAATGACCGGTTCAAGGCCATTGACATTTTACTCGTGGCGGCGATCGAACCCGTGAACGGACATCGCCATGGTGCTTCAAAGCGGAAACGGAAGTAACTGCGGGGTGGCGTGTTTTGGCGGCTTGCCAGCGGCGACAACCTCGACGCTGCGTTGGGCACTGATCGGACGATGATATTCTGGCGAGAACACCATGCCTGAGCTAACGCTGGTTAAAGCCGTCAACAAGGCGCTCGACGAGGCGCTGTCCCTCGACGACACGGTCGTTCTGCTCGGGCAGGACATCGGTCAGGACGAAGGCGTGTTCCGCGTCACCGAAGGTCTGCTCAAGAAGCACGGTCCCAGCCGCGTCATCGACACGCCGCTCGCCGAGGCGGCCATCATCGGGGGCGCGGTGGGCATGGCGGCGTACGGCCTGAAGCCCGTGCCCGAGATGCAGTTCTCCGGGTTCTTCTACCAGGCGTATCACCAGGTCGAGAACCACGTCGCGCGGATGCGCAACCGCACGCGCGGGCGCGTCCCCATGAACATGGTCATCCGCATGCCCTACGGCGGCGGCATCCGCGCCGTCGAGCATCACAGCGAAAGCCGCGAGGCCATCTACGCGCACACGCCGGGGCTGACGATGGTCATCCCCTCCGGTCCGCGCAGCGCCCGCGCGCTGCTGCTGACGTCGATCTTGAAATACCCGGACCCGGTCATCTTCTTCGAACCGAAGCTGCTGTATCGCGCGTTCAAAGAGGACGTGCCGGACGAGCCGGAATACCTGCCCCTCGGCAAGGCCCGCGTGGCGCGCGAGGGCAAGGACCTTACGCTGATATCGTACGGGGCCACGATGCGCCCCACGCTGGAGGCCGCGCGGGATTTGAAGGAGGATGAGGGCGTTGAGGCCGAGGTGATCGACCTGCTGACGGTGGCGCCGCTGGACACGGAAACGATCGCGGCGTCCGCGGCGAAGACGGGGCGCGTGGTGGTGATCCATGAAGGACACCGGCGCTGCGGCATCGGCGCGGAGGTGGTGGCAAGAATCGTGGAAGAGTCGATGATGCACCTGGAGGCGCCGATCAAGCGCGTCACGGGGTACGACATCATCTTCCCCTACTTCTCGCGCGAGGCGCCGTACCTCATCAATGCGGACCGCGTGAAGAACGCGGCGAAGGAAGTGTTGGCGTTCTAGGAAATGGCGAATGGCGAATGGCGAATGGCAAATATCAAATAGCGAACAGCAAGCGATGCGATCAGAACCCCTTACGCAGGTGAGGAGCCTTACGTGCGATCGTCCAAAGGCGCATCAGGAGCCGTATCGCCGGCGAGAGCAAGCGAGCAATTGCCAATAGCCCATAGCCGATGGCATGAGGCGCATGGCGAAGCGCAGAATAACAGGCAGCGGATGAAAAGAAAAGACAAGCGGCGGGCAACAAATGGAGATTGAAAGGGTGCGATCAGATGATTTGGCGGGTGGGAGGAGTTGGCCCCGCAGCGCGTTTGCATCTGCCTGCATTTCTTCATTCGCTATTCGCCATTTGCAATTCGCAATTCGACAAGGAGTGCTCTCCTATGCCACGTGACTTCAAACTGCCCGATCTCGGCGAAGGCATTCACGAAGCCCAGGTCGTTCGCGTCCTGGTCAAGACCGGCGACGTGATCAAGGAAGACCAGCCGCTGATGGAGGTCGAGACCGACAAGGCCGCGGTGGAGATTCCCTCTCCCTTCGGCGGTCGGGTCAGCGCGGTGAACGTCAAGGAATCCCAGACGATCCACGTGGGCGACGTGATCGTCTCCTTCGACGACGCCGGCAGCGCCTCCGCGCCGATGGCTGCGCCGAGCCGGACCGACGGCAGGTCGACGGTCGCTGCGTCCCCAGCGGTGCTGGCGCCCGCAACCACGGCCGATGTGGCCGGCGCGAGAGGTTCAACAGCGGCAGCCGCGCCTGCACAGTCATTCGGCAAGACGACGACGCCCGCCGCGCCGGCCGTGCGGAAGCTGGCGCGAGAGATGGGCGTGGACATCGACACGCTGAAAGGCAGCGGTCCAGGCGGTCGCGTCACCCGTGAAGACCTGCTCGCGCGCCCATCAGGCAGCTCGTCGGTCCTCGCATCCGCGCCGGCGTCCGCTCCCCCTGCGGGTCAGCCTGCAAGGGTGGGGCAGCTCTCCGAGCTGCCTCCGGTCCGGCAGGTCTCCGACCTGCCGAAAGCTCCCACGACGTCCATGGTCGCTGCCATGCCCAGCACCCCCCCGCCGGGCAACCCAGGCAGGGACAACTGGGGACCGATTCGCACCGCCCCGCTCACGCAGATCCGCAAGACCATCGCCAAGCAGATGGCCAAGTCCGCCTTCACGATCCCACACGTCACGCACGGCGACGAGGCCGACATCACCGAGCTGGAGCGGCTGCGCAAGGAACTCAGCGCCGCCGGCGGGGTCAAGCTTACGCTGATGGCGCTGCTGGTCCGCGCCCTTTGCGTGGCGCTGAAGAAGTTCCCGATCCTCAACAGCACGTTCGACGACGAAGGCGGCGCGATCATCTACAAGGAATACGTGAACATGGGCATCGCGGTGGACACCGACCGCGGCCTGGTCGTGCCCAACATCCGCAATGCCGACCGGCTCAGCGTGGTCGGCGCGGGCGAGGCGCTGGTCGCGCTGGCCAACAAGGCGCGAGCCAATCAGTTCACCATCGACGAGCTGCGCGGCGGCACGTTCACCATCACCAATGTCGGACCCATGGGCGGCACCTTCGCCACGCCGATCATCAACCACCCGGAGGTGGCCATCCTCGGCCTGGGCCGGTCGCGCCGCATGCCCGTGTTCGGCGCCGGGGACGTCGTCAAGGCCGCCACGATCCTGCCGGTGTACATCTCCTTCGACCACCGCGCCATCGACGGCGTCACCGCGGCGAAGTTCACGCGCGAGGTCGTAACCATGCTGGAGAAGCCGCAGTTGTTGTTGCTCTATTAGAGGAATGCGGAATGCTGAATGACGAATGCTGAAAGAGCGCTGGGCCGTTCCATCCGCCCAACCCATTGAGGCAGGTTCCTTTCAGCATTCAGCATTCAGCATTTGGCATTCGCCATTCATCATTGGATTTCACTTATGGTCGTCGGTGAATTCACTCAGGAAACGGACCTCCTCATCCTCGGCGGCGGACCGGGCGGGTATCACGCGGCGTTCCGCGCCGCCGAGCACGGCATCCAGACCACCCTCGTGGATCGTCTGCCGGCGCTGGGCGGCGTGTGCCTGCATCGCGGGTGCATTCCGTCCAAGACGCTGCTCGCGGCCACGGAGCTGATGCATGCCGCCGCTTCCGCGACGCAGATGGGGCTGAACTTCGGCAAGCCGAAGGTGGACCTTGACGCCCTGCGCGCCTGGAAACAAGGCGTCATTGAGAAGCTCTCCGCCGGGCTCGACAGCCAGTGCAAGAAGTTCAAGGTGGACAAGGTCACGGCGACGGCCAGGTTCGAGGACTCGAAGACCGTCGTCCTCGAAGGCGGAACCGTCTCGCGCATCAAGTTTCGTCGCTGCATCATTGCCGTCGGATCGAAAGCGATTCCCCTGCCGCCGGCGCTGGCGATCGACAGCAAGCGCGTGATGAACTCCCGCGGCGCACTGATGCTCGAGGACGTGCCCAAGACGCTCCTCGTCATCGGCGGCGGGTACATCGGGCTGGAGCTTGGCTCCGTCTACGCCGCGCTCGGCTCCAAGGTCACCGTCGTCGAGATGCTGCCCGCGATTCTGGCGGGCGTGGACGCGGACCTTGCCCGGCCTCTGCAGCGCCGCCTCGGCGAGCTTTTCGAGGAAATCTGCGTGGAGACCAAGGTGACCGCGCTGAAAGAGACCAAGGGCGGCGTCGAAGTTGGGTTCGACGGCAAGAACCTGCCCAAGACGAAGACCTTTGAGAAAGTGCTCGTTTCCATCGGCCGCAAGCCCAACACGCAGGACCTCGGCCTGGAGAAAACCAAGGTGCAGCTCGACGCGAAGGGCTTCATCGCCGTGGACGCGCAGTTCCGCACGGGCGATCCGAAGATCCACGCCATCGGCGACTGCATCGGCAACCCCATGCTGGCGCACAAGGCGCTGCACGAAGGGCGCGTCGTCGCCGACATCCTCGCCGGCAAGAACGAAGTCTTCGACGCCCGCTCCATTCCCGCGGTCGTCTTCACCGATCCAGAGATCGCCTGGACCGGCGTGACCGAGGCCGAGGCGAAGGACAAAGGGTTGGACGTGCTCATCAAGAAGATCCCGTGGGGCGCGTCCGGCCGTGCGGTGGCGATCGGGCGGACCGACGGGCTGACCAAGCTCATCTGCGACAAGGCAACGCACCGCGTGCTGGGTCTGGGCATCACCGGCCCGCACGCCGGGGAGATGATCGCCGAGGGCGTGCTGGCGATAGAAATGGGCGCGACGGCTTACGACCTGATGACCACAATCCACCCGCACCCGACGCTGTCGGAGATGATCGGCGACGCGGCGGGGATGGTGGGATGAAATGGGGAAATGCTGAATGCTGAATGCTGAATGCGAATCATGGTCGACGCAGCGCGTGCGCGGTAGAATAGTCGAGGCTGGGAGCTTTGGGGGTTGTGCAGGTTCGCACTTGGAAGTCCGTCGCTAACAGTCCGTGGAGAAAGTCGCCGCGCGTCATTCCCGCGAAGGCGGGAATCCAGCCCTTTGGGCGAGTCGCCGCGATTCCAGCGGTTTTCCCGGGCAGACTGGACCCCGCCTGGGCGGGAGTGATGGGTGCCAGGACTGGTATCGAGTTTCGCCACGGCCTGTTAAGCGTTACCGCTTCTGCACTCAGCATTCTGCATTCTGCATTCGACATTCAATAAACCGATGCTCCGCATTCTCTCCAACCAGCTCGCAGCCGACGGGCTTCTCGCCAGTGACGAGCTGCTCATCGTCGGCGTCTCCGGCGGGCCGGACTCGACGGCGCTGCTTCACCTGCTGCTCGACTTGAACCGACAGCAGGATTGGATGCTGCGGCCGCACGTGGCGCACCTCAATCACGGCCTCCGCGCCGAAGAGGGTGAGCGCGACGCGGGGTTTGTGCAGGCGCTGGCCGACCATCTTGAATTGCCCTGCTCGATTGAAACGCTGGACGTGGCGGCGCTTGCCGCATCGCAGGGATCGAGCATCGAGGAAGCGGGGCGCGGAGCGCGATACCGCTTCTTCGAGCGCGTCGCCCAGCAGCAGGGGGCGAGGTTCGTCGCCGTGGGCCACCAATATGACGATAACGCCGAGACCATCCTGCACCGCATCCTGCGCGGCACGGGGCTTCGGGGACTGGCGGGCATCCCGCATGTGCGCCCCATCCGCGCCGGCTCCCCCGTCCGGCTGATCCGGCCGCTCCTGCGGTTCTCCAAGGAGCAGTTGGTCCATTATCTGAAGGACAACGGCATCGCCTGGCGCGAGGATCGCACCAACCAGTCCAACGAAATCATGCGCAACCGCCTGCGCCACGAAGTCCTCCCGCTCGTCGAAGATCGCGTCAACCCCCAGGTCCGCGAGGCGCTGACGCGCCTGGGCGAGCAGGCCGCCTGGCTGGGCGAGTACCTGACCGAAACCGTGCAGCGCACGTTCGAGACGCTCATCATCTCGCGCACCGATCAACAGCTCGAGCTCAACGTCGAAGCCCTCGCGCGCAAGAGCCGCCTCGTGCAGACCGAGCTGATCCGCCTGGCGTACATCTCCTTCGGCTTGGGAGAGCAGGACCTGGCGTTCGCCAACCTCGTGGCCGTGCTGGACCTTGTCGCCGAGCCTGGCAGCGGCAAGCATGTCCAGCTTCCGCAGGGCATGGAGGTGACGAAGTCGTATCACCGGCTGATCTTCTCGCTTCCGGCGGATGAAGCGCGCGAGGAGATCGCGCCGGAAATCGCCATCCACCTGCCGGGGCGCACGCGCCTGCCGCTGCGCGGTTTCGAGATCGAGTGCCAGATGCGGGACGCCGCGCCGGGCGAGTGGGAGACGCTGCGCCGCCAGGCCACCGAGTTCGAGGAGTACCTTTCGCTCGATGCCGTGCGCCCCCCGTTGATCGTGCGCTCGCGCAAACCCGGCGACCGCTTCTGGCCTCTGGGCGCGCCGGGGACCAAGAAAGTGGCGGATTTCCTGATCGACGCCAAGGTCGATCCGCGGGAGCGGGAGCGCGTCGCGGTGCTGTGCGACCAGCTCGGGCCCATCTGGGTCATCGGTCAGCGCATCGACGAGCGCGTCAAGCTGACCTCGCACACGAAGCGCATCCTCCACCTGCACACTCGGTCGGTGGAGTGAATCGGCGCGTGGGATTCAGCCCGTGCGTGGGATTGAAGCCGCGCGTGGGATTGAACCCGCGCGTGGGCTTGCACAAGCGTGCCGTACAGAGCCGCGCCGCACAGAGCCGCGCCCGTGAGGAAGCGGTCCGCAGCCCGCAAGCGGGTGGCACGGTCTGGCGTACTCGCCAGGCCGTGGTGGCTGGAGAAGAACCCGCTTGCCTCGCAGGCTCCAGGGATCCCCCGCTGCTGACGGGTTGCATCCGACGCGGGCCCATCTCATCCGATGCAGGTCGGCATCATCCGACGCGGGCGCATGTCCCCCGATCGGCTTGTCAGCATAGAATGCGGTCGTCACGAGGCGGCGGCGCCGTGCAACGGAATTCGCCGAACTTGATGACGTGGGAGTCACCCTTGTCGAAGCGTGTTAGAGCCTTGCTCCTGCTCATCCTGACGACGCACGTCGTCGCCAGCGTGCTCGGCATTCGCTGGGGGCTGCCCACGGGGCGATGGGATGCCTGCCTCTTCGGCGACGCCCCGCCGTGGGAAGGATCGCGCATCCTGCAACTGGCGGGCGGCGCCTGGGCGGACTCGACCGTCGGGGCAGACGTCGATGTCGATCCGCTCGACACGTCCACCAGCCGGCGCCATGGACTCGCGGCGAATATTCCAACCCCCCTCAACGCCACCGAGGCCGACCAGGCGCGTCTCTACCTGCGCTACCGCCTTTACACCCACCAGCCGGACGAGATGATCGTCATGCGCGCCCTGGGCGGCATGAATCCGTCGCAGCTCCGGCTCGACCCGCGGCTCTATCAGTACGGCGGGCTGTTCATCTATCCCGTCGGCGCGCTGCTGAAGCTCTGCGGCGCCGTCGGGCTGATCGACGTCCGCGGCGACGTAGCGTTCTATCTCGATCATCCCGACGAGTTCGGCAAGTTCTACGTCGTTGCGCGCGCGTACTCCGCGGCGTGGGGGCTTGCGTTGTCGCTGGCCGCGTTCGCCGTCGCGCGGCGCCTCGCCGGGGACGCGGCGGGGCTGACGGCGGCGGCGCTGGTCGTGCTCATGCCCGTGACAATCTGCATGGCGCACGAGGGGAAGCCGCACCTGCCGGGCGCGGCGCTGATGCTGACTGCGGTGTGGCTGGCGATGCGCTGCACGCAGCACACGCAAGAGGATCGCGCGGACGATTCAGATGCCCGTGCGGCGAACGCCCGCCGCGAGTCGCGGGCGAACGCGCGGGCGTGGTGGCTGCTGTCCGCCACCTGCGGCGCGGCCGTGGGCATGGTGCTCTCGTCAGCTCCGGTGTGCGTGCTGATCCCGCTGGCGGCATACCTGCGTTTGCGCGGAGCTTCGCCGCGGAACGGCTTGCAGCCGAGCCTGTCGCGCGACGCCGTGCCGCTGCCCGCCGCGCGCTGGCTGGCGACCTGCGCGCGGGGCGGGCTGGTCGCGATGCTTGCTTATCTGCTGACGAACCCCTACATCGCGATCAACCTCTTCATCAACCGCCCGGTGCTCGCGAGCAATTTCGGCAACTCGCTGGCGATGTACGAAATCTCGCGCATCGGCGAGGGCTTCCTGCGCGTGGCCGAACTGACGGCGGAGGGCGCGGGGCTGCCGATCGCGCTCGTGGGAATCGCGGGGTGGATCCTGTGGCTGCGGAATCAGCGGACGGAGGCGGCGCCGCTGCTTGCAGTCGCGGGCGTGCTGCTGGCGCAGTTCACGCTGCTCGGCGCGGGCAAGCCGGCGGAGTACGGCCGGTTCGGCGTATTCAGCGACGCGGCGCTGGCGATCGGCGCGGGCTGCGTCATCACGCGGCTGGATCGCGCGTGGCTGAATCATGCGTCGCGGGGTCGGTCCGCCGTGCGAATCGCCGTCCTGGCGCTGACGACGATCCTCGTCGCGGGAACCGCACGCGGGGGCATCGCCTATCTCCTCAACTTCCACAGGGATGAAGGCGCGGCGAACACCCGGTGGATCGCCGCCGCCGTGTTGCGCGACGACCTGGCGGACGAGGCGCCGCGCTCTCCGACGATCGCCGTGCTTCGCGCGCCCGCGCCATACGCCTGCCCGCCGGTGGACTTTTCGAGGTATCCGCTTGTCCTCTACACCGACAAGGCCTCGTGGCAGCGCGACGCCGCGCGCCGTCCGTCGGTGCTGATCGAGGTTCTCGACCGCCTCGACGACTCGCCCGGCCCGACGCCGGGATCGCAAACCTTCGAAGGGCTTCATGCCACTCCGATCAGTTGGGCGAACAAGCCCGTGCGCGTGACGTGGAGCCGCGGCGTCGAACCGCAAAACGAGTAGGACCGCGGAATCTTCCGCCCTGCTGCGCCAACGGCCGCGAACCGAAGTTTCGGATTGCAACCGAACGTACACCGAGACGTGTTTCGCGTTGGCCACGTGTCTTGCGTTGGGGCGTCGCGCGCCCTCCCAGGCGGTCATGGGCGTTCGTGGGCCGGCTTCAGCCAGACAGTTCTTGCCACCGCCCTGAGGCGGTGGCAGGGGCCGGTCGGCTGAAGCCGACCTTGTCTGTGCTCGTTTCTGAAACAGTCCTTGGAGTGCCCGGCTCGGAGCCTTGCCGGCTATAGGCCCCGCGCAGGGCAACTGGAAGACCTGTTGCGTTCCTGCTCAGCGATCCTCCAGCACCGTGATGCGCGGGCGCGTCTCGCCTGCGCCCGGCTCAATCACATAGATCTTCGCGCGCGACAGGATTCTCTCCATCGCCTCCAGGTACAGCCGCTTCCGTGTCAGATCCGGCGCGCGACGGTACTCGGGGAGCAGGCGGACGAACCGCTGCGCGTCGCCTTCCGCCTTCGAGACTCGCTCCGCCCGCCTGCCGCGGGCCTCCTCCGTCAGGCGCTGCGCCTCCGACCGTGCATTCGCCAGCGTCCGCGCGCCGGCCTCGCGTGCCTGCTCGATGCGCTGCTCCGCGTCCTTCTTGGCGCTGGCTACGTCGGTGAACGCGTCGCTCACCGGCAGCGGCGGCATCACTTCCTGCAGATTCGCATCAATCAGCGTCACGCCCGCGCCATACGAATCCAGCAGCGCCTGCGCATCCTCCAGCACGCGAATCTGCAGCTCGCTGCGCGCCGTCGTCAGCACCGCGTCCACCGGCAGCGACGCCACCCGCCGGCTCAGGCTCGCCTCCATCGCGCGCTCCACCAGCCAGTGCGGATCCTCCGCGCGGAGCAGAAACGCCGTCGGCGGCGGGGCCACGCGGTACTGCACGACGAGCATCATCTTGAGGATGTTCTCGTCGCCGGTGATAAGGTCGGAGCGGCGCGCCTCGGTGAACTTGCGCCCCAGCATCGTGTAACCCACTTCGATGCGGCGCACTTCGGTGAGCTGCGCTTTGAGCACGCGCCCGATCGGGGCGGGCCAGGCGTAGTGCATCCCCGGCGGCACGTTGTCCGCCACGACCCGACCGAAGCGCAGCACCACGCCATGCTCGCTGGGCGCGATGGAGTAGAACCCGCTGTATCCCCACGCACCCGCCGCGAGAGTGGCCGCAAGGAGCGCCACCCGGCGAATCCATGTTTTTCTACGCCCCGGTCGGGTCATTCACGCATCCAATCAAACTCGCCCCTCTTGCCGTTCATGACGCATTGACGTTCTCAGGCTTCCGCGCTTCCGGATCTCTGCGATTCGATGCCTCAACAAGCGGTCCCTCACTTGCATGAGGACTCCTGATCGCATTGCCTGCTGTTCGCCCTTCGCCATGCGCCATTCGCCATTCGCAATGGCCCCCCCGCCCCCGCTGGCGCGACGGGCTGCGATGGCTGCCTTCGTTCATCCGTTTGCTTGCGCGTTCCTGCGTTTCACTCTCCCGATGTGCCGGGGGGTGGCGTCGTCACGTCCGTCGTCGGGATCGGCTTGGGCAGCGCCAGCCACGGCGTCAGACCCTTGAGGTACGGGTGATCCGCCGGAAGAAAGAGCGTCGTGCTCTGGGTCAACGTCTTCTCCAGCGATTCCATGTTCCGCAGAAACTCATAAAACTCCGGATCCCGCTCGTACGCCTCCGCATAGATGGCGTACGCCTTGGCTTCCGCTTCGGCCTCGATACGCTTGGCTTCCTCGTACGCCTGTCCGAGGATCTCCTGCTCTTTCGTCTTCGCCTGGGAGCGGATGCGGACGGCCTCTTCCTCTCCTTCGTTGAGGTACTGCGACGCGAACCGCTGCCGCTCTTTTCGCATGCGCTCGAACACGCTGCTGCGGTTGGCTTCCGGCAGGTTGATGCGCTTCAGGCGAACGTCCACGATGTCGATGCCGTACGCCTTTTCGAGCTGGGCCTCGCAGGTCTCGTGGATCGTGCGCTGAATGTCGCCCAGCTTCATCTGTCCTTCGGTGATCGAGAACATCTCGCCCAGCGGGTGGCTGGCGAGCGTCTTGCCGCACGCGGAAAGCACCGCGTCGCGCAGGATCGCCTCGGCGCTCTCGCGCGACGTGAGCGTCTTCATGAACTGCAGCGCGTCCGTCACTTTCCAGCAGGCGTACGTGCTCACCTCGATGTTCTTCTTGTCGAGCGTGAGAAACTCCCGCGGCGCCTCCTCACGACTGGGCACGTCGAGAACCAGCAGACGCTTGTCCACGGCCAACGCGCGGTCCACGGGCAGCGGAGCTTTGAAGTACAATCCCGGATCGGTGAGCGTGCGCGTCGGGTCGCCGAAACGCGTGATGACGGTCATCTGCGTCTCATCGACGATGACGACGCTTGAATACCCCGCCGCCAGCGCCAAGGCGAGCAATGCGAGAAAAACCCATTTCTTCATGACCGTCTTGCTCCAGCCGCGAGGCCCGCGTGCTCGCCCTCGCATTCGTCGGACCGCTGCCCGTCAATCCTTCTCCGAAGGCGGCACAGGCGCGGGAGCGCCTTTCGGCGCCGCCCCCATCCACAAGTCGATCTGCGCGTCGCCCTTGCCGACCAGCGAAACATACTTCTTCAGCCGCGGCAGCACCGCTTCCATCCGGGCCAGATACGCCTCCAGCCGCGTCGCCGACGGATGCTTTGCGAACGCCTCGCGCTGCGCCGCGAACAGCGCCGTGTCGCCGGCCGCCCGCCCGACAATCTGCGCCGCGCGTCCCTTCGCCGTCTCCACGCGCTCCGTCGCGCCGGCGTTCGCGCGGCTGATCGTGATGCCTTCCGTGTCCAGTGCTTCGTTGATCTTGCCCATTTTCTGCTCGGAGGCGCTGGCCACGTCGCGGAACGCCGGATGCACCGGCGCGGGTGCGTGAACGTCCACGAGCTGCACGTCCACGATCTGCACACCCGCGTCCCAGCGGTCCAGCATCGGACCCAGCACATCCTCGGCGATCCGCCTCTCCACCTCAGCGCGATCCTCCGTCAGCAGCCGATCAATCCCGCGCACGGCCACAACTTCGCGGATGGCCGCTTCCGCCGCCGCCCGCACCAGCTCGCCGACAGCCTCCACGCCAAACGCGTAGCGTTGCAGCGCCGCGGCCCCCTCGCGCGGGCGATACTGCACCGTCCAGCGGATGTCGATGATGTCCTCGTTGCCCGTCAGCATCCACGACTCGTCGCGGTACGGGTCGCGCGACGGATCCACCAGCACCATTTCCTCCTGCGTGCTGCGGAACCCGAGTTCCACGCGACGCACGCGATCCACCGCCACGATCCGCCGCCCGCCCAGCGGGTAAGGCCAGTTGAAGTGCAGACCCGGTGGAAGGTCCGACGCGGAGACCCGCCCGAACTTCAGCACCATCCCGCGCGAGCCGGGAGGAACGCTGAAGAAGCCGGAGCCGACATACGCCATCGCGGCCACGAGCGCCATGCAAAGCGCCAGCCGCGGTCCGGTCAGCGGCAATCCCGTCCGCGCGGCAAGACCCGCGGCCATGCGACGGACAAGATGCGTGCGGCGAAGACTCGCCAGCGTCAGCGCCATCATCAGCACCGCGCCGCCGACCTTGATCGGGCTGACGCTTTCCGTCGTTACCACCAGCGTCAGCGCGGGCATCGTCGCCCAGCCGCGCGCCAGCGCCGCATCCAGCGCGGCGCCCGCAAGCAGGCTGATGGCGAAGATGCACGCCAGGTACAGCAGGACGCCGCGACGCCCCATCTCCCGCGCCAGGACGAGAATGCCCGCGGCGTTCGTCGCCGGTCCGGCCAGCAGGAACACCAGCGCCGCGCCGGGACTGACGCCGCCCACGATCATCCCCACAGCCATCGGCGTGCTCGCCGTCGCACAGACGTACATGGGAATCGCCAGCAGGAGCATGGCCACCAGCGCGATGAACGACCCGCCGGCAAACCGATCCAGTCCGATCTTCGGCAGCAGCACGCCGATCAATCCGCCCAGCACGACGCCGAGCAGCAGCGAACCGATCAGGTCGTCGAAGAATTCCACGAACCCAAACCGTGCCGCCCGCCGCACCCAAGCAACTGAGCTGCCGACTTCAGCCGGCATCGAGCCGCGGACATCAGTCCGCGCGGAGCCGCCGCCTTCAGTCAGACCAGCACCGCCGCCTGTGGCACCGGATTCCAACCGGTGACTGTGGCAAGAGTCGCCCCCCTGTGAGGTGTGGCACAGGTTTCCAACCTGTGTGTGGCACAGGTTTCCAACCTGTGAGGATGGCCCATGCTCATGCCCGCAGGAATCTGAAATACTCGCCGCCTCGCCCGCGCAGCCGCAGCTTTCCTCCGCGCAAGAATCCGACGCCTTGCCCGCGCCCTCAGGTCCCGCTTCCGCTCCGGCCGCTCCGCCCGATCCGCCCCCCCCCTTCTCCAGCCACGGCTCCAGGAAATTCGCCAGAACGCCGGTGACCAGCGCGGTGACAAGCGCCGTGACCGGGCGAACCACCGCCATCACCGGCCCCAGCAGCGCATTCGTCTGGAGGATGGACACCATGTCCACCTCGGGCACGGAGATCACAAATGAGTACACCGCCCCGGGCCTGGCCCCGCGCCGCCGCAGCGTCATCGCCACCGGCAGCACGCTGCACGAGCACAGGTCCAGCGGCGCCCCGATCAACGTCGCCCACAGCACGGACCGGATCCGCCCGCGCTTCAGCCGCTCCGCCAGGCCGCGCCAGTGCGCAAACAGCATGTTGAACACCCCGGCCAACGCGAACCCCACGAGCAGGTAGAGGCTCGACTCGTACAGAATCCACCAGATGGCCTTGGCTAACGCAGTCATGCTCAACCCATGCAACCCGCCGAGCAGCGCGACCCCCGCCGCGGCCACGGAAAAGACCTCGACCCGTGCCCAAAGCGGGCCGGCCGCCGGACGATCCCGAACCGCCCGCTGGAGGTACTAACGCCGAAGTGTCCTATCGGATGCCCCGGGATGCAAAAGGGAGTGAAATCGTCCGCGACCGGCATCTGGGATCGCGGAAACTGCGCGAGGCCGCAGCAGCGGCAAGGCTCCGCGACAGCGGGCGCGTGCGGCGCCCCGCCGCTCGCGGTTCATCCCCTCCCCAAGTTCCAACCAGCATGCCGGGCCGTACCCTACTGCGCAGAGGCCGCGGCGCGGCTGCCCACACTCATCGCGCCAGGCCTTGTCCGCCGCGCTTGACCCTGCTCGTAGAGAGAGGTCCAATCGGCGCGACTCGCATGGATACTCCCATCTGGCTGGGCGACTTGAACCCGCAACAACGCCGCGCCGTCACCGGCGGCGACGGACCGCTCCTTGTCATCGCCGGCGCGGGCACCGGCAAGACCAAGACCCTCGCCTGCCGCGTCGCCTGGCTCATCCACAAGGGCGTGGACCCCGATCGCATCCTGCTGCTGACGTTCACCCGGCGCGCGGCGGCCGAGATGCTCAAACGCGCCGGGCAGCTCGTGGACGCTTCGATCGTGGGGCGCGTGTGGGGCGGCACGTTTCACGCGGTCGCCAACCGGCTGCTGCGGGTCTATGGGCAGGCGCTCGATCTCCCGCCCGAGTTCACGATCATGGATCAGTCCGACGCCGCCGACATGATGAACCTGCTGCGCGCGGAGCTGGAACTCGCCAAGGGCGACAAGCGGTTTCCGCGGAAGGAGACCTTGGCGGCGATCTACTCCCGATCGGTCAACGCGCGCGAAAAGCTGGCGGACACACTGGAGGTGTTCTACCCGTGGTGCAGCGAGCACAAGGAGGACATCGCGCGGATCTTCCGCGAATTCCAGGATCGCAAAAAGCAGCAGAACGTGCTCGACTACGACGACCTGCTGTTGTTTCTCAACGCCCTGGCGCAGGAACCCGGCGTCGGCGACGCGCTGGGCGACCGCTTTGAGCACGTCCTGGTGGATGAATACCAGGACACCAACCTCCTGCAGTCGGAGATTCTCCTGGGTCTGCGGCGACGGCAGCGCAACATCATGGTCGTGGGGGACGATGCGCAGTCCATTTATTCATTCCGCGCCGCCACCGTGCGCAACATCCTGGATTTTCCGCAGCAGTTCTCCGGCGCGGAAATTGTGACACTGGAGCAGAATTACCGATCCGTGCAGCCGATTCTCCACGTGTCCAACGCCGTCATGGCGCACGCGAAAGAACGATACACAAAAGAACTCTGGTCTTCGCGCGTGTCCTCCCGCAAGCCTTCGCTTGTGTATTGCCGGGACGAACCGGATCAATGCCAAGCCGTCGTTCATCGCATCCTCGAGCATCTGGAGGCCGGCATTCCTCTGCGGCAGCAGGCTGTGCTGTTTCGCGCGGGACATCACTCGTCGGTGCTGGAGGTCGAGCTGACGCGGCGGAAGATTCCCTTCCACAAATACGGCGGGTTGAGGTTTATCGAGACGGCGCATATCAAAGACATGCTGGCGATGCTGCGCATTCTCGAAAACCCGTATGACCAGCTCAGTTGGCATCGCGTATTGCTGATGCTGCCGGGCGTGGGTCCGTCGAGCGCCCGGCGGATCATGGACGATCTCTGGCAGGCGCCGCCCGAGCCGGCCAGAACCAACGGTCACGGCGCGGAGACCCCGGTGCAGTCGCCGCTGCTCGCCATGCTGGAGCGGGCGCCGCGCGTGCCGGCGGGATCGACGGAGCATTATGAGAAACTAAGGCAGACCTTGCGCGCCTGTTGCGGGATCGGCGCCGCGGGAAAAGTCCGCAAGAGGAAGCCCGAGCCGCCGCGCGAAACTCGGGGTCAGGCGCCGCCGCCCATTGCAACGCAGATCGAAATCCTGCGCCGTTATTATGAACCTCTGTGCGAGCGAATGCACGACAATGCGCGCATGAGGCTCAAAGACCTGGAGCAACTGGAGCAGATCGCCTCCGGCTACCGCTCGCGCCAGGCGTTCATCACCGACCTGACGCTCGACCCGCCGCATTCCACGTCCGACTTGGCGGGCGCCCCATACTTGGAAGAGGATTATTTGATCCTCAGCACGATCCACTCCGCCAAGGGATGCGAATGGGACGTGGTTCACGTGCTCCACGCGGCGGACGGCATGATTCCCAGCGACATGTCCACGGGCGACAGCGAGGGCGTGGACGAAGAGCGCCGGCTGCTCTATGTCGCCCTGACCCGGGCAAAAGACTTTCTATATGTGTATTTCCCGCTGAGGTACTATCACGCGAAATACCGCTTTGGCGCGGCGCATAATTTCGCAAAGCTCTCGCGATTCATCACTAAATCCGTGCTGACTCATTTCGAGCAGACGACCACGCCGCAGGGCGACGGGCTGCCCCATGCAGCCGGCGAACCCGCCGATCCGAGAAAACGAATGCGGGAGTTGTGGGGATGACGACCGCAGCTCGCGCCCCCATCACAGCGACAGCTTGACCAGGAGCAAGCTCGCCGCGCCAAGCACGACCGTCGCCCCGGCCGCGCACAGGAACACCGGCTTGCCCACGCGTGCCATGCTCTTGACGCTCAGCTCCAGCCCGATCGCCGCCATCGCCAGCGCCAGCAGCGCCGATCCGCTCTCCTTCAGCACGCGCACCAGCGGCAGCACAAACGACTCGCTACCGCCGCCCAGCAGCCCCTTCGCCGGGAACTTCAGCTCCGGGATCAGCCCCTCGGTGTACAGCAGCGACAATCCCAGAAACCCCCAGACAAACCACGGGACTATCCGCCCATAGTGCACGGTCATCCGCTCGCCCGCCGCGCCGCCCGCTCGCCGCCGCCGCGCCGCCGCCAGCGCCAAGGCGAACACCAGCGGCGCCAGCATCGTCACGCGAACCAGCTTCACCAGCGTCGCCATCGCCCCGGCCTCGCTGCTGAATGCCAGCCCCGCAGTCACCACCTGCGGCACGGCATGAATCGACGTGCCCGCCCACACGCCGAACTGCGACGACGTCAGCGCCAGCGCCTTGCCCGCCACGGGCCACAGCAGCATCACGATCAAGCCCAGCGCATTGATCGCCCCGATCGACCACGCCAGGTCGTCGTCCTCCGTCTCCAGCAGCGGGGCCACGGCCACGATGGCGCTGCTGCCGCAGATGCCCGTCCCCGCACCCACGAGCAGCGCCGTGTGCCGTGGCAGCTTCATCATCCGCCCGAACGCATACGCCGCGCCCATCGACAGCGCGATGCACACCACAATGATCATCAGCACCGAGGGACCGACCTGCAGGACGGACGAAAGGTTCAACTCCGCGCCCGTTAGAACAATGGCGATCGGGATCACGCCCCGGACGATGCTCTTGCATCCGGCAAGAATCGACGCCGGCGCCCACACGAAGTTCCGCACCAGGAGACCCACCAGAATCGCCAGAATGGCCGTGCTGATCGGCCTCTTCACGCCCGCCTCCGAGACCACCTGAAAGGGCGCAAACGGCAGGTAGTGCATGCCGTACGCCACCGCGCACACGGCCGCCGCGAACAGGTATCCGGGCCAGTGCGCCTGCCGTCCGTGCGCCGCCGCGCTCTGCACGGTCTCGACCACGGGTCGGTGATACACCCCCTCCATCGAGCCGAGCGCGCCGTAGGCGTCGTCGGTCAGGTCGCCGAAGTAGGAAAAGAGCGGCTGCAACGCCGGCGCGGCGCGCGAGTCGTCCACCGTCATCGTGCTCATCGCAATCTCCAGCCCTTCGACGGTCGCGCCGCGATCCGCCGCGGTCAACGAAATCGACCCGTCAGATCCCGCCCCCGTCCACCAGTTCGAACACCGGATCGTCGTACTCGGCCACGCTCGAATCGGTCAGCGAATACGTCCGCATGTTCAGCAGCGGCGGCGAGTACACGTGCAGCGTGACCAGGTCCTTCCCCGCAGGCTGCAGATTGGACACCTGGTGAACGTCGCTGTCCTGCGATCCGCACACCTCCCCCTCGTGCAGGGTGCGCGTGCGCATTGGAATGTAGAGACCGTTGGGCGCGCGATCGAATGTCGTCTCCGTCGCGTCGCCGCGAATGACCCGCACGCCGCACGAGGAGCCGCGATGATCGTGGATCGGGCTGCGCTGACCGTTCCGCCAGCAGAGAATCAGCGCATGATAGCCCGGCCCGGCGTGCAGCAGGTTGCGCTGATAGCGCTCATGGCTGAAACGGGCCACGTGGCGCACGTCGTCATACGTGACCTTCAGCCGTCGAAGCGCCTCGACGAGTTCGGCCAACGGCACGCGCGCCTCGTGATCGTCCATCCATCCCAAAAAGGACTGCATTGAAGGCGGAATCATGGTCATCCTCCCGCGAACTCCCGCTGTCGCATCGCTCGACGCGACGGTGCCTGTCGGCGCTCGACGCGACGGTGCCTGACGGCGCTCGACGCGCGTGGACTCCTCTCAGCATGGGAAGCCGCATGAGCGCCGGCCCGGCGCGCCCCATCCGACCGCGCCATGCTATCCGCGATCGGCTTCGAAACAAACGGATCGTGCGGGCGGTGGGCTTGCCGTGGATTCCGGCATCCGCGCTGCGCCCGCAAGGGCACGACGGTCGCCGCAGGCACGACGCCCCTGAAACCGTTCATTTGGTCCCCCGGAGCCCGGAGGACCGACGGAGGCGTGGCGCGCTTTCCGGGCCGGTCTCTTCGGGCCAAGGCACGACGGGGCGCAGCACAGACATCGGACGCCAAACCGACGGGCCACACTCTCGCGTAGTCCAGACCGACGTAGACCCGTTCGTTCAAGCCGCTTTCGTTATCAGGTTCGATGTTCGCTGCTGCGTTAAAGCTAGAGGAACGCCCGGACCGGTTTAGGGCACCGGTCCGGGCTACGGACGGTCATCCCCGGCGATTCGCGCACTTCCGCTTCGGGGAACAAGACGGCGGGTACAAGCTGATTGCTTATCCGCCCATGCCACGGGGCAGCGGCCGCGGATCCGTGCCATCCGACACGGATCCATGCCAACCGGTGCGAGCGTCGGCAACCAAACAAAGCAGTCGGCTCGGCGGGACTCGACGCGGCGAAGCTGATTGAAGCGCCTGCGATTTCGGATCAAGATGGGGCTTCGAGCCGTGATGAACCGTTTCAACACTGGCACAGGTTGGAAACCTGTGCTACAGCCACCGGTTGGAAACCAGTGCCACATGCAAGACGGGTTGGAAACCTGTGCTACAAGCCACCGGTTTGGAAACCGATGCCACATGCCAGGCTTGCAACCAAATCCCAGGAGTCCTCAATGTCTGAGCTGAGTTGGGTCTTGGCCGTGGTCGTTGGGGCCGGCGGCGTTGGGTTGGCGCCCACACAGGGTATTGTGCCCAAGTCCGCGGACGCGGGCGCCGCGGCGTTTGACTGGGCGACCACCGGCTGGGACTGCGAGCTGTTCGCCGCCGGCGACGTCAACGGCGACGGATTCGCCGACGTCGTGACGATCAGCGGGCGGGACAAGCTCTGCGTTTCGCTGAGCCTGAACGGCTGGAAGGCCACGCCGTGGACGATGGCGACCGATCGGCTCAAGGCGGAGGGAGCGCTGCGGATGTACGTTGCGGAAGTGGACGCGTCGCGACCGGGCAGCGAGGTCGTCATTTTGATGCCGGACCACGCGCTGATCTTCGGCGCGTGGAAGGAAGGCAAGTTCGAGTACGAGGATCGGCTCGCCGCCGCACCGCCGGCGCCCGGTGACGCGCCGCCTGCGCCGAGCGACGCGCCGCGTGCGCCGCGCGAACGCATGGATCCTGATGCCGGCGCTTCGTCCGTCGGGGAAACCAGGTTCCCCGCCGGCGTCGCTCCCGCCGATCGGCCCCCGTATGAACCGACGGCTGAGGTACTTGGTCGAATGCGCGCGGATTTCAACGCGGACGGCCTCGCGGATGAAGCGACGGTATTCACCTGCCGCAAGCCGCACGAACACCGCCTCGTCCGCGTCGCGCTGACGCCGAACCCCAGCTCCGCGGATCAGGACAGCGACGGGCTGACCGACGAGGAAGAGCGGCAGCTTGCGACCGATCCGCTCAACCGCGACACCGACGGCGACGGGCTGCTCGACGGGTGGGAGGTGAAGGGCATGCCGCGCGGCATCGCCGGACCGGAGACGCCGCTGAATCCGCGTCAGCAGGATGTCATCGTCGTCATCGGACCGTATGAGGGGCTGGATCTGCAGGCCGCGCGCGTCAGCCTCGAAGACGCGAAGAAGATCTACCTGCGCATTCCGTCCGCCAATCCCGACGGCACGACGGGGATCCATCTGCAATACCGCTTCGACCCGCCGATCGCGCCTGCGGATCAGGGCAACTGGCCCGACGTGGGCGCGAAGTTCTTCAATGCGCGGCAGCGCGGGCTGATGCACTGGATGATGGTCACGGGTCTGGGCGGAGGCGGGCAGTCGTCGCAGTTGGGCGACCTCGGCGCGGCGGGGGCGAACTGGGCGGCGTTCGCGCACGAGCTGGGTCATCAACTCGCCCTCAGCCACACGGGCGATTCCGCGCCGCCGTGGTGTCCACTGTACCCGTCGCTGATGAACTACGCTTTCAACTACAGCCTGGGAGACGACGGCAGCAAGGTGCAGTTTTCCTCGGGCAAGTTCCGCGATCTGGAATTGCGCGAGTCGGCGCTGTCGGAGCGCCTGCCCTACGCCTTCGACGATCTCAAGTACCTGGCGGCCGGTCCGTTCCACTTCACCCTCAAGGACGACGGCGCGGGCGGGACGCTGATCGACTGGAACCAGAACGGGCGCTTCGACGAGGGCACGGTGTCCGCCGACATCAACTACGGCAGCTCGACGAACTGCGGCGAGCGCGTCCGCCTCGACCTGATCGGCTCCGCGCCGGCGCTGTGCCGCGTCGGCGACACGCTGCACCTGGCCTTTCTCACGCAGGATCAGGGGGAAATCCGCCTGCGCACTTACAAAGGCGACGGGCAGTGGACGGATCCGCGGCCCGTCGTGAACAGCAGCTCCACCTTCGACCCCGTGCTCGTGGGAACGAAGGACTCAGGATACCTGCTGTTCCGCAGGCCTGAAGGCTGGTGGATCGCGCGGTTCGACGCGAACGCGGTGGACGAGCCGCGGTATTTCGCGGAGCTGCCGCCGATCGAGATGAGCGCCGGGCGCATCGGCGACCGCGTGCTGCTCGTCGGTCGGCGCGACGACGACACGCTGCCCACGTGGTGGCTCGACGCGCCGCGCGATGACAAGGGCGCGACAACGTACAAGCTAGTGCCCGGTCCGTCGCTGGATTTCACCTCGCAGGTTCCCGTGGATTTCTGCGTGAATCCGCAGGACGGGCGCGTGGTCGTGGTAGGGTCGGCCTCGCCGGAGCCGGCGCGGAAACTTTGGATGCGCGCGGCGTGGTTTGAGATGGAGTCGCAGACGAGCTGGCGGAAGGTGGAGCAGCGGTGGGTCGGCGGCGAGGGGGGGGGCGTGACGTGCTCGACGCGCCCGACGGTGCGCTGCACGGACGCCGGCGAGCTGCTCATCTTCCACACCGGGTACGCGCACGCCAACGGCTGGATGCTGATGTACCGCACGAAGATGATCGGCAACCGCGCGCTGCGCGACGGCTGGCTGGTCAACATGCTGTACGACGAGTGGACGCTGACGCGCCGCCCGATCGCGTTCGAGCTGTCGCCGCAGGGCGCGGTGTTCGCCTTCCGCTGGGACGCGGGCAAGCACGCCTACGAGGTCAACCACCTGCTCGTGGGGCACAACGGGCTGGGCATCGACCCGGAGCCGATGCGCGACTACGACGACGGCGCGCTCATCAGCCAGTGGGGCATCCGGCATTCGATTCTGTACATGCAGCCGTAGGCTGCTGGTCGAACCAAGGTGGCATTGACTTGAGCGTCGTCACCCCCGCGCAGGCGGGGGTCCAGAGTGCACCGCTGGACGGCTGGATTCCCGCCGGCGCGGGCATGACGGGACTGGATTCCCGCCGGCGCGGGCATGAAGGGACTGGATTCCCGCCGGCGCGGGAATGACGAGGCTGGATTCCCGCCTGCGCGGGAATGACGAGTGTCTATCGCACCACGGTGTGTCATGCGTCGATCCGCCATCATCTTTGATCTCGACGGCACCCTGACAAGACCCATGCTCGACTTCGACCAGATTCGCCGGGAGATCGGCATCGCCTCCGGGCCGATTCTCGAAGCCCTGGATTGCATGACGCCGGGCGATCGCGCCGCGGCGGAGCAGGTTCTGGAAAAGCACGAGCGGGAGGCGGCGGAGCAGTCGATCCTATACGAAGGCGCGGTCGAGGTCGTGGCTTGGCTGCGCGGTCGCGGCTGCCCCGTGGCGATCCTGACGCGCAACGCGCGGCGCTGGGTGGATGTCGTGCTCACGAAGCACGCGATCAAGGTGGACGCCGTCCGCACGCGCGAGGACGGCGCCATCAAGCCGTCAGCCGCGCCCGTGCTCGCCCTCTGCTCGCAACTCGGCGCCGCCCCCGCGGAAAGCTGGATGATCGGCGACTATCTCTTCGACATTCAGTCCGGTCGCCAGGCCGGAACGCGCACGGTGCTCATGATCGGCGACAGCCCGCCGCCGCCCTTCGCCGGAGAGGCGGATTACCTGATTCGAAGACTGAAGGAACTTGAAAGCATCATGCCCGAGTGAAAGTTCCGTGATGGGGCGTTTGAGGCCATATGACTTCTCGTTGGTTGTAAATTAATCCCAGAGCGCGGGTGGCATGTCGGGTGGCATGGCCTTGGCCATGGTCCTGCTCCGCTCGCCACGGCACGGCGAGTACGCCAGGCCGTGCCACCTGGTTTCCCTTCAGCGAGCTTCCATCTAGACTCTGTGGCAACGGAGCCTGGCAGCGTCCATGTCTCAATCAGACGTATATCAATCGCCGCTGGTGGCGCGGAATGCTTCGCGTGAGATGGCGGAGCTTTTCGGCGCACGGCGGCGGATCATGACGTGGCGTCGGCTGTGGCTGGCGATCGCTTCCGCGCAGCGGCGGCTGGGGCTCCCCGTCAGCGACGCGCAGATCCGCCGGCTTGAATCGACGCTGGAGCAGATCGACTTTGACGCGGCGGCGCGGCACGAGAAGAAGCTGCGGCACGACGTGATGGCCCATCTGCACGCCTGGGGCGACGTCGCGCCCGACGCGCGCGGCATTCTCCATCTGGGCTGCACCAGCGCGACGATCGTGGACAACGCCGATCTCGTGCTGATGCGCGACGCGCTGCTCCACGTGGCCGGGTGGCTGGCGAACGTGGTGGACGCGCTGGGCGGCTTTGCGATGGAGCACCGGTCGCTGCCCACGCTGGGCTACACGCACTACCAGGCGGCGCAGGTCACGACCGTCGGCAAGCGCGCGGCCACGTGGTGCTGGGATTTCGTGCGGGATTTGAGCGAGATCGAGCACCGGCTGGCGGCGCTGCGGTTTCGCGGGATCAAGGGCACGACGGGGACGCAGGCGAGCTTCCTGACGCTCTTGGGCGGCGACGATGCCAAAGTGTTGGCACTGGAGCGCGAGGTGGCCGGCGCGTTCGGCTTTGACACGATCGAGCCTGTCACCGGTCAGACGTACTCGCGCAAGGTGGACGCGGAGGTGGTTTCCACTCTTGCCGGGATCGCGGCGAGCGTGCACAAGTTCGCCAACGACGTCCGGCTTTTGTCCAATCTCAAGGAGATCGAGGAGCCGTTTGAGACGTCGCAGGTCGGCAGCAGCGCCATGGCGTACAAGCGCAACCCCATGCGATGCGAACGGGCGACCGGGTTGGCGCGTTTCGTCATCACGCTGGCGCAGTCGCCGCTCGCCACCGCGGCCGAGCAGTGGCTGGAGCGCACGCTGGACGATTCGTCCAACAAGCGGCTGAGCATTCCCGAGGCTTTTCTGGCGACCGATGGGATGCTGCGCATCGTCACCAACGTGGCGCGGGGGCTGGTCGTGTATCCGCGCGTGATCGAATCGCACCTCCGCGCGGAGTTGCCGTTCATGGCCACGGAGGAAATCCTCATGGCGGGCGTGCAGGCGGGCGGGGACCGGCAGGCACTCCACGAGCGAATTCGCGTGCACTCGCAGGAGGCCGCGCGGCGCGTGAAACTCGAAGGGCGGGAGAATGATCTGTTGGATCGGTTGCGGGGGGATGCGGCGTTCGCGAAGTGCAACATCGACGACGCGCTCGATCCGGCGCGCTATGTCGGACGGGCGCCGAAGCAGGTGGATGAGTTCATCGCGGAGTTCGTCCAACCGGTGCGGGAACGGTATGCGTCCGCACTGAGCCGCGGCGCGGACCTGGATGTGTAACAGGGAATTATCCACAGATTTCGCAGATTTCGCAGATGGGCTCTCTGGGGGACACGGCATCTCTGCAACAAGTTGAATGAGTTTCTGGTGGTTCCGGTTTTATGCATGATTGGAATGGGCTGCCTGCAGCGAATCCGCGAACAGCTTCCAGACGGGTCTGTTTAGAACAATTAGCTCACGTCGTGTGACCGGATCCTCCAAATGCATTGCATTCATCTGCGAAATCTGCGTAATCTGCGGATGATCTTCTTGTGTTTATGAGTTTCCGGGATCGGGGATTGTTTCATGACTCGGACTGAACTGGCCTCGCGGATCAAGGCGGCGGCGTACCTGGAGGGCGATTTCACGCTGCGCTCCGGGCGCAAGAGCAAGTATTACCTCGACAAGTATTTGTTCGAGACGCAGCCGGACATTCTTGCCGCGCTGGGGGAGATGTTTGCGCGGCAGGTCGGGCCCGCGACGACGCTGATCGCCGGCGCGGAGCTGGGGGGCGTGGCGCTGGCGGCGTCGGCGGCGATGGCGGCGCGGAAGCCGTTCGTCATCATCCGCAACGCGAAGAAGGACTACGGCACACAGAAGATGTTCGAAGGCCGATTGGCGGCGGGCGATCGCGTGCTCCTCGTCGAGGACATCGCCACCACCGGCGGGCAGGTGCTCGAAGCGGCGAAGGTCATCGCCGGCGCCGGCGCGAAGGTCGAGCGCATCGTCGCGGTGATTGATCGCCGGGAGGGCGCGCGGGAGAACATCGAAGGCGCGGGCTTCGTGTTCGAGTCGCTGTTTACGACGGCGGACTTGGGGATCGGCTCGTAGGCGCAGAGTTGTGATTCGCCCCATGAAGCAGCGGGCGAAGCTCGCCCACCGGTGGTTCGCCGGCACTACGCGATTCCGTCGGGCCGACAGTTCTTTCGCCGGTCCCCGGGAAATCGCGCGTTCTACAGATTCTCCCCGGCGAAGAACGCCAGCGCCATGCGGTCGGCCATGGCGGGGTTGGAGAAGATCATCGGCAGCAGGTAGTGCATGTCGGTGTTGGGCGGCGAGAGATAGGTGGCCATTTCGGCGCGCCACCGGGTTTCATACGTCATGAGCACGTCCTGCGGTCGCGGAGCGGCGGACGCTTCCAAAAGCACGTCCGCGGCGATGCGCGCCGACCACATGGCCGGGTACAGTCCCTCGTGACTCAGCGCCGCCACGAACCCGCCCGCGTCCCCGGCGACCAGCGCGTTCTTGCTGACGTGCGTGTCCATCTCCAGCGCGAACGAAGCGGGGGAGAAGGTGATCTCCGCGGAGGCGGCCGGCGCGGAAAGATCCACCGGAAAGAGCTGCTTCTCGAAGAGCTTGCGGCAGAGCTGAACAAACATCGGCCGGACCTGCGGCTTGTCGCCGGACCAGTTGAGCGTCACGCCGCAACCCGCGGGCGAGCGCACCAGCAGCGCGAAGCTGCCCTCCCGATCCAACCCCAGCACCACGCCGACGTTGCCGGCTTCGGCCGCGCCGTCCCCGGAGAAAGCCGTGCCCAACCAGACCGGCCGGCTGGCCGGGGAGCGCGAGAACTTAAGCCGATCGAGCCACAGGGTGCCGCGTCCGGCCGCCAGGAGCAGAAACCTCCCCGCCACCGGCTCCGCCGCCTCGCGATGCACGACGACCCGGTCCTCCAGCGGCTCAATCGCGCTGATTTCGTGTCCGGCGCACAGCGCGGCGCCGGCCTGCGTGGCCGCATCGACGAGCGCGTTGTCGAATTGCGTGCGATCCACGAGGAAGCCGAGCGAGTCTTTCAGCTTCGGGGAGGACGATTTCGTCAACTCGGCGTTGTGAAACGTCACCTGCTGGAAGGGATGGGCGAGGACGTCGTCCAGCGGCGCTCTCAACTCCTCCAGCATCGGGCGGGCCTTGATGTTGAGCCAGCCGGCGCCGGTGGCCGCGCGCGGAAAGCCCGCGCGATCCACGAGGGCGACGCGCTTGCCCGCGCGCGCCAGCTTGATCGCCGCGGTCGCTCCGGCCGGACCGGCCCCGGCGATCACCATGTCATATTCGCGCGCGTTCATTGACACATGCTACTCCGATGCCGCACTCCATCCGCGGCGCCGACTGCCAATTCCCCGCGGACCCTCGGAATCACCAGCGGACGGGATAGGCGCGCCACGTCATGAAGCGAAGGATATCTTGCGCGCGGGGCCAACTCGCCGTCACGCTGCGGTTCGCGGGTTTTCTCAATCTTTCCACAGGTTGGAAACCTGTGTTACACCCACCGGTTGGAAACCGGTGCCACACGACGGGTCTCTCCCCGTTCCCCATCGCAGCCTCTTACTCCTTGCTGAGTCGATCCCACAGCGCGCTCCGCGTCGCGCCCAGTTGATCGTAGGCCTTCTGCAATTCCTGCCGCAAGGCCTGCATCACCGGATCGTCCGGCATGGCCGCCGTCGCGCCGGCCTCGACGAGTCCCTCCACGCGCGCGAGCGCGTCGTTGATCCGCCCGGACGCCTCCGCGAACTCGCGCGAGGCGTCGAAGATAAAGCTCTCCTTCTCGGCCTCCGGGGAGGGTCGGTACAGCAGGCGCCACGGGTTGCGCTTCAGGTCCTTGCCCGTCTGAGCCAGGTGGTCGCTCATGATGCGGAGATTGTTCAACGTGGTGTCGATGTTGGGTCGGTTAAGCACGACGCGCTCGCGCATGGCGTCGGCCAAAACTTCGACGTCGGCCATCGCGGCGTTGAGCCTTCCGGCAAGCTGGTGCACCTCGGCCAGGAGGCTCATGCCGTCCTCGCGGTTCAGCTCCCCGGCGATGGGTTCGAGCACGCGCAGCGCGAGCGTCTCGGTGGACTGGCGCACGTGTCCCATGGTCGCGCGCACGTCCGGGCGGTTTTCCTGCAGAATGCCCGTCACTTCCGACAGCGCGAGATTCAGCTCGTCGATGCCCGCCCCCAGCCGCGCCGCCAGCGAAACGTCGTTCGTCGTTTCCGTCTGCGCGCGGATGTTGGCGGCGATCGCGCTGACGTGCTCGACGGTGACCCGCAGGCGGGCCATCAGGGCGTCGCGCTGCTGCGGGTCCGTCTGCTCGCGGACATTGCGCATCGCCAGGGCCAGGTCGAAGACGGTCTGGCGCAGCGCGGAGATGAGCGAATCCGCTCGCGTCTCGTCGAGCTGCGTCTTGACGCGCGCCAGCAGGCTGTCGGGCACGCCGGCATCCAGTTCGCCCGCCACCTTCGCAAACTGCGCCGTCAGCCCGCCCACGTCGCCGGCCAGCGGCGTGCCTGCCGTGGCCTTCTCAGCGGAGGCGCCGCGCGTGCGAATCTCCAGCGTGCCGGGTCCCCCCAGCAGCGGACCCACCGCCGTGACCTTGCAATCCCGCCGGACATCCAGCGATTTCTCCACCTGCACGCGCACGGCCGTGACGGGCGCGCGATTCGCCGCGGCATCGCCCTCGACGATTCCGACGGAGGTGATCCGCCCCACGTCCCGCCCGCCGTAACGCACCGCCGAGCCGGGCTTCAGCAGCGGCAGCGGCGAATCGGCCGGGAAGTGGACCAGCAGCTCCGCGCCGCCGCGCAAGGCGCCCTTGCCGATGAAGACGGTAAACGCCACCGCCAGCCCCAGCATGACGATGACCGTCAACCCCAGTTTGAAATGTTCGCGCTCTTTGGCCATGATCGATGCCGACGACGGACTCCACGTTCAGGAAACTCGCGGCTCAACGAGTGTCGTAAGCTGCAGGTTCGTTGCATGATTTCGCAGCGCGGATCGGCGTTCTGCCAGAATCCGTTCCCACGTTCGATCTCCCACGGCCTGGCGAGTACGCCAGACCGTGCCACCCGATCGCTTCCCAAGTCAGCGGCTGGATTCCCGCCTTCGCGGGAATGAGACGCGCCGCCTTTCACCACGGACTGCTATCCTTGAATAATCAGTTTCTCAAACATACTCAATCCGTCACGATCCGTCAGCGGGCCTGTGCTGGCGCCGTTGAGGAACTGGTGCAGCAACTGTTCCGCGTCGCCCAGCAGCGTCCCCGGATCGGCGTCGCGCAGTTGCTCGAACTCCTCGCGTTTTCCGATCCGCAGCACGCGCCCCTTCTCCAGCATGACCATCCGATCCGCAATGCGAAAGGCCGAGTCCATCTCGTGCGTCACCACCACGCTGGTGACGTGGAGCTTCTTGGAAAAGTCCATCATCAGCTCGTCAATGGCGGCGGAGGTGACCGGGTCCAGCCCGGCGCTGGGTTCGTCGTAGAAGAGGATCTCCGGGTCGAGCGCCGTCGCCCGCGCCAGCCCCGCGCGTTTCTTCTGCCCGCCGGAAAGCTGGGAGGGCATCTTGTCGCGGTGCGGCAGCATTTTCACCTGCTGAAGCTTGAGCGTCACGATGATGTCGATGACCGCGGGATCGACGGAGGTGTGCTCGCGCAGGGGAAGCGCGACGTTCTCCGAGACCGTAAGCGAATTGAACAGCGCCCCGCTCTGGAACAGGATGCCGAAGCGCTGGCGGATGCGGTCCAGCTCGACCTCGTCCACGGCCGCCAGGTCGCGCGGGCGGTCCATGTCGCTGGTGTGGTAAGCGATCGAGCCGCCGTCGATGCGATATTCGCCGATGAGGCAGTTCAGCAGCGTGCTCTTGCCGCATCCGCTGCCGCCCATGATGACCAGCGTTTCCCCGCGATGGATTTCGAAGGATACGCCGTCGAGCACGCGCACCGGCTCGCCGTCGCGGTCGGGGAACGACTTGACGGCGTCGCGGATCGAGATGACGGCGTTGGAATCCATGAGGATGCTGCTGGCTATGAGCTGCTGGCTGCTGGCCAGAGCGGTTGTCGAGGCTCCTGGCGTGACCCCCCTATACCCGACCCCCCGAATACCCGACTACCCGAGTCCCCGAGCACCCGATACCCGAGCCCCCGAGTCCCCGATCCCCCTAAATCTTGAACACGTAAAACACGATCGTGAACACAACGTCCACGGCAATGAGAGACACGATGCTCTTCACGACCGTCGCGGTGGTGGCGCGGCCCACGCCTTCGGCGCCGCCTTTGACGTTGAACCCTTCGTAGCAGGCGATCATGGAGATGGTCACGCCGAAGACCGCGGCTTTGGCGAGCCCGCCGTAGAAGTCGGAGAGCTTGAGCGCCTGCCGCGTGAACTCGACGTACACCTCGGCGCCGAGATCGAGGACGAAGACGGCGGTGATCATCCCGCCGATCACCCCGACGAGGTCGGCAATGACCGACAGCCCCGTGAGCATGATAACCGTAGCGACGAAGCGCGGGACCACGAGGAAGCGGACGGGGTTCATGGCGTGCGCGCGAAGCGCCTTGATCTCCTCGCCCTCGACCATCGAGCCGATTTCGGCGGCGATCGACGCCCCCGCGAAGCCGCTGAGCACGATGGCGGTGATGAGCGGTCCCAGCTCGCGCACGACGGCGATGCCCACCACATCGGCGACGCGTTCGAGCTGCCCATACTGCTGTAACGTGGGCGCCATTTGCAGGGCGATGATGATGCCGATGAAGATCTGCACGAGGACGACGATGCCGATGCTGCGCACGCCGACGCGCACCATCTGCTGCAGCAGAGTCGCCCGTCCCAGCCGCCCGCGCGGCCGTATGATGCCTTCGACGCACCAGCGCAGCGTCTCGCGCAGGAGATCCACCAGGCCGCCGAAGGCGATGATGCAGTCGCGAGCGAAGCGCCACTGCGCGTCCGCGAACCGACCGACGGAAGACACCGCGCGATGCAGCGCGGATCGACCTTCGTGCGGCGTGTCGGTCATGGAGCGGGAGCCTCCCCTTCGCCGTCCACGATGGTGAAGAAGCGATCCAGCCGCGTGACCTCAAAGACGCCGCGGACCCGCGCGTTGGGCCCCATGAGCGTGAGCTTGCCGGAATACGATTTCACGCGCCGGGCGATCTCCACCAGGGTCCCGACGCCGGACGAGTCCAGGTACGACACGGCGGCGAGCTGCAGCACCATGTGCCCGGGCTTCTCGTTGCACAGCTCGATCATCGACTTGTGGAAGTCGGGGGAGCGGGACATGTCGATCTTCCCCGCCAGACGGACCACGACCGTGTCGCCCTGGCGGTCAATGGATGTAATGACTTTGCTCATCGCCCGTTGAAGCCGATTCTGCCAGCCGCCGCCGCCATTGATCCGCAACCGCAGCACGCTTCGTCGCGGGCCAGTCCGCTTCGAACTCGATCGCCTGCCCCGTCAGACGTCGCAGCCCCTCGGCCGCGAGCATGCGCACGGCCGCGTCCTCATCCTCCAACCGGTCCACCAGCAGCGGGGCCAGCGAAGGATCGCCTTGCTGCGCGACCGCCTGCACGGCCCGGCCTCGCTGAACCGGGTCCGCATCCTCCAGCCCTGCCGTCCCCTGCGACGTGCGCGGCGAGGCGCATCCCGCGCCCCCTGCCATGCCAGGCGCGACGGCGGCGACCATGCCAAGCACGATCGCGCCAAGTCGGCGCGTTGCTTTCGTGTTCGATCCGCATGGTCGATTGGCACAGCGGCGGCAGACGGTCATACTGCGTCACCGAGCCTGCCCAGCCGTCCCTGTCGCGGTCTGCGGCCCGGCGGCATTATAGGGAAGGGCTGGTGCGTGCGAAAGCCCGCGCGATCGGGTGGCATGGCCTGGCGTACTCTCCCGGCCATGTCGAGCGGGACGAGACCACGGTCGGGTGGCATGGCCTGGCGTACTCGCCTGGCCATGGCGAAAGGGAAGAGACCAGGGTCAACGGAGTATCGTTGACCATGCACCCGAGACGCAGGTGGACCATGTCCGGCGCAGCTTTGACGCCCAAGCTGCGGGCCTGCGGCCATGATGACAGAATGGATGACGCAAAGAATGCAGATCTGCGACGTGCCCTCGACCGACCCGCGCTACCTTTCGACGATGGGCGGGCTCTTGGCGGCGTTGGGGACGCTGATCGACGATCCAACCCGGCTGCGTGAATGGCTGTTGTCCCAGCGCCGTTTGCGTGTGAACACGGACCTGCTCGTCGCTGCGTTCGACGGCGAGCGACTGATGGCGTCCGCCGCAGCGCTGGGCTTGCCAGGTGGTGCGGCATTGCTTCTGCTGCCGCCCCGCTTGCCAGCGAGGACCGTGCCGCAGGTTGCCCATGCTATCGTGCAACGCGTGAAGGCACGTTGCGTCGACACCGGCATTCGATTGGTTCAAGCGCTGACGGAAGTCGAGGATCGAACCTGGCCCGCGGTCTTGCGCGATTGCGGATTGCATTTCGTAACGCGGCTGCTTCACCTGCGGAGGAACGTGTCGGCGGCGGATCCCAGCGCGAGCCGCCACAGCGACTTACGATGGATTCCGTACAGCGAAGCGGAGCGCCCGCGGTTTATCGCCATGCTGGCGCGATCGTACGAAGCGACAACGGATTTCCCCGAGCTGTCGGCCGCACGATCCGCCGAGGACGCGCTGGAGTCGCACACCGCGGCCGGCGAGAGCGGAACCCAGATGTGGGGGCTGGGCTTGCTTGAGGAACAACCCGTGGCGGTGCTGCTGGCGGCGCTGCACCCGGGCCTGTCGATGCTCGAAGTGGCCTATCTCGGCGTGGCGCGCGAGGCGCGGGGCCGGGGAATTGGGAGCCAAGTCCTTGCCAGAGCAAGGGATGAAGCTGTGCGCGCGAGTGCCAATGTGTTGGCACTCTCCGTCGATCGTCGCAACGAGTCGGCGCGTCGGCTCTACGATCGCTGGGGATTCCGCCCCAGCGGCGAGCGCGACGCCTGGATTCACGTCGTATCCGATGACGCCTGATGCTTCGCGCGTGGACTTTCGCGGTTGTCCACAGCATGTGACACCCGTACGCGCGGGTATGTGGAATGCGTCAAAAAATATTTGCGAAATCTAAACCGTTGTCCGAGCGAAAGCCGCGAGCCGCGCGCGCCGCGCGCGCGAAAAAAGTTCGTTGACTCGATGAAGGATGTGTTATACTTCACGCGTCGCCTCAACCGGCGGCAAGGTCGAAGTTCGTGGTCGTCGTGGCTGCCCGCGACGCAGGCGAAGGTTCAAGAGTCTGGTCCGTTCAGGCCTTCTTTCTTTCGGCGTTGATCATCTCGTCCGTCGGGTCGGCTTCATCCAGGAGGAGGAGCAACGGTGAACGTACGCGCATCGGATGTCGTGTCCTCGCTCGCCTCGGTGCTCACCGAAAAGATCGGTCCCCAGCGATTCAGCCTGTGGTTCAAGAACGTCACGCGGTTCGAGATCACCGGCGACTACCTTCGCGTGTGGGTCGCCAACCCGTTCATCGGAGAATGGGTCGAGCGCCATTTCACGGAGGCGCTGCTCGAATCAGCGCGGGAGGTCACCGGGCAGGTCTTGCGCCTCACCTTCACCATCGATCCGGCGCTCGCCGCCGCCGCCGGACGCAAGCAGCCCGACCGCCAGGCGGAGTTCATCGCCACCAACCCTGAACGAGAGGCACGGCATCCGCGCGGCACGAACGGTTGCGTCCCGCCGCAGCGCCTCCCCGGTCGGCTCGACGACTTCATTGTCGGTCCGTCAAACCTCATGGCGTACACCGCGACGCAGCAGGTCGTAGAGCATCCGGCGGGGATGTACAACCCGCTGTTCATCCACGGCGGCTGCGGCCTGGGCAAGACGCACCTGCTCCAGGCCGTGTGCAACGGCATCCGCGAACGGCAGCCGTCCCTTCAGTGGCGCTACGTCAGCGGCGAGCAGTTCACCAACGACTACATCTACGCCATCAAGAACCGCGATCTTGACTCTTTCCGGCACCGCTACCGCAACGTGGACGTGCTCGTCATCGACGACGTGCACTTCTTCGCGTCCAAGAAGGCGACGCAGGAGGAGTTCCTCCACACGTTCAACACCGTCTTCACCCTGGGCAAACAGGTTGTGCTCTCCTCCGATGCGCATCCGAAGATGATCGGGCATCTGTCGGAGCACCTGGTCAGCCGGCTGGTGTCGGGCATGGTCGTGCGGATCGACTCGCCGGACGTGCAGGTGCGCATGGGCGTGCTGTCGGCCGCGGCGAAGCGCATGGGCGTCGAGGTGCCGGAAGCGGTCAAGCACTGCATCGCCGACAGCTTCCGCGCCAACATCCGCGAGCTGGAGGGCGCGCTGCTGAAGGTGGTGGCGATGGCGGGTTTGAGCGGGCAGCCGCTGACGCTTTCGCTGGCGGAGCGGGCGCTGTCGGAGCTGGTGCGCCACACGGCCCCGGTGATCCGCCTGTCCGACATCGAGACGACTTCGGCGCTGTTCTTCGGACTGACGGCGGGCGACCTGCACACCTCGCGGAAAACGCGCACGATCGCGCTGGCGCGGTCCATCGCCATGTACCTGGCGCGGAAGCACACCAAGCTGAGCTTCCCCGAGATCGGCAAGTTCATGGGCAATAAGAACCACTCGACGGTCATCCTGGCCTCGCGCCGTGTGTCGAAAATGCTGCAGGGCGACGAAGAAGTGGCCTGGTGTACGCCTGCCGGACAGAAGCAGATGAACCTTGCGGTTCTTATCACGGAGTTGGAAGATCAACTGGGTCATCGGCAGCCGGTGCCTGCGCCGGCGTCCGTTTCGCCGCCAGCGGCGCGGAAGGTGGAAACTCCCGCGTTTGCGGAGTGTGTCGCATGACGTGGCAGGGCTGAATGACGTTGATGATGGGAGTGTCGGGGATCCGCGGCATCGTCGGGCAGACGATGACGCCGGAACTCGTCCGCCGGGCGGCATCCGGTTTTGTCGCTTTCCTCGCCGGCGCGTCCTCCAGGCGCCCGCTGCGGCTGCTGGTGGCGCGCGACTCGCGTCCCAGCGGCGCGGAGCTGGCGGCGCATCTTCTTAGTGAACTTGCCGCGAGTGGCTGCACGGCGATTGACTTGGGCATCGTCTCAACGCCCTGCGCGGGGCGCGCCGTGCGACGGCTGGCCTGCGACGGCGGAATCCTCCTCACTGCCAGCCACAATCCCGCGCAGTACAACGGCATCAAGTTCCTCACCGCTGAGGGCGGCGCTCCGGATGCCAAAGCCGCGGCGGCCATCATCGAGCACATCCACGCGATTTCCGCGGGCGCTCCCGTCGTCTCGCCGCCCTCGGTTCGCGCGGCGCCCCCGGCTTCGCACGGTCTGCGAGCAGGTTTGCCGGGCACAACGCCCGCGGGCGCGGAAGCGCTCCGCGAACATGTTGAGGCCGTGCTCGCCACGGTCGAGGCCGAGCGGATCCGGGCCGCGCGGTTTCACGTCGTGCTGGACAGTGTGTGCGGCGCCGGGGGGGGGGAAGGACTGGCGCTGCTCGAGGCGCTGGGATGCCGCGTGACGCACATGGGCGCCGAGCCGACGGGCGAGTTTCCGCACGCGCCGGAGCCGGTCGAGGAGAACTTGACGGAGCTGGCGGAGACGGTGCGGCGCGCGGGCGCGGATGCCGGCTTCGCGCAGGATCCCGACGCCGATCGGCTGGCGATCGTGGACGAGACGGGGCGCTATGTCGGCGAGGAGTACACGCTGGCGCTGTCGGCGATGAACGTCCTGGGCGCCAGGCCCGGCGCGGCGGTGGCGAACCTCTCGACATCGCGCATGATCGACGACGTGGCCGCCGCGATCCCCGGATGCCGCGTCGAGCGCAGCGCCGTGGGCGAGGCGAACGTCGTCGAGCGCATGCGCGCGACGGGCGCGGTGATCGGCGGCGAGGGAAACGGCGGGGTGATTGATCCGCGCATCGGCTGGATTCGAGACAGCCTCGTGGCGATGGCGCAGGCGCTGGAACTGATGGCCCGGCGCGAGCAACCGCTGTCGCGCATCGTTGCCTCGATCCCGCGCTACGAGATCGTCAAGGCCAAGCTCGACCTGCCGGCGGGCGGGGTTCGTGCAATCCTTGACCGGGTTCTGACCGCTTACGCGAAGGGGCGGATCAGCGACGTGGACGGCGTCCGCGTGGACCGCGCGGACGGCTGGTTCCACGTCCGTGGGTCCAACACCGAGCCGATCCTGCGCATCATCGCGGAAGCAAAGGACCGCGGCGTCGCCGAGCGCATGATCGACGAAGTTCGAGGACTCATCGGGTAGTGCTCCGTGGCCGACGGTCGTGCAGGTCAGGGGCAACCGCATCCCAGCCTCTAAGGCTTCTTTAAGGGATACCGCCTATCGGGTGCTGCGCGATCCCGCCGCGATCAAGTCGCGCCTTTGGGCGGCCTCAACGCGCCTGCAGTCGCAAGTCGTGTAATGCGGTTGCCCTGTCCGTCTGCGTCGATGTTCGACCCCAACGATGTTCGACGCCAGGCGGGTCGGCGTTCGACCCCAACGGGGTCGTGGCCCGCAACCCAAAGTTGACCGCGCCAGCGGTCTACCCTGGGTGTGTGCGGTCGGAGGAGCCATCAACCCCGAAGGCGTTGTGGCGCGGTCGCGCATTGGCCACAACCCTTTCAAGGTTGCCGGCCCGGAACCGCGCGTCGCCCCAGGGTAGGGCGCCTGCGGCGACCAACCCTGGGATGGGGGACGCAACCCCTTCGGGGTTGGTGGGTTTCGCCTGGCGCGCGTTCCCAGGGCCGGCGCCTGCATTACGGCATGTCGCAGCAGCAGATGTCTCCGCTTTCGACGATCCTATCGCAGGCCGTCTCCGGAATCCCCACGTCGCAGGGAAGTTCGGCGGCCGCACAGCACACGTCGTCCGAGCAATCCTTCGGGCTTTTCTTGCGAACGGTGGCGGGGGCATGCCGCGGCGCTGGATCCACGTGGCGCGGGGCGTCGTTCAACGAAGCGGGAGGGCGGACATCGGACATCTGCAGCGACGCGTAAGCCTGGCGGCAGCGGCGGAACTGAGTGCGCGCCAGTGGGAGAGCGCGCCAGACGCCCTCGCGCAGCAAGTCCGCGCGGATCACATTCGAACACGAGGGTCCGCCGGTGACGGCGCGGTAGGCGCAGCGGAACCCCTTCATGGGAGAAATCCAGCGCTGATACAAGGTGATGAGCATGGCGAGCAGGTGCCGCATCATGGTGCACGATCCGCGAATCGCTCGACGCTGTTATCGACGCCCTCGGCAACACGGGCCTGATCACACCAGCATAGCCTGCGCGTGGGCTTCGGCACTTACAATCACGGGCGTGTTGTGGAAAGGTCGGCGGAGGTGGGAATCCAGCCTTGTCATTCCCGCGCGGGAGGGAATCCAGCCCGTGGCCAGCGATGGCGCACGAATCCAGCGGTTTTTCGCGGCGGTCGGGACCCCCGCGTGCGCAGGGGAGACGGATCCCACGCCTGGTCTTGAGTTCCAGCACTGGCCGCGCGGGAAGAACCCCGCCTGGTCGCGCATCCAATGTCGGTCGGGCGCGGTCGGGTCGGTTCGGCGTCGGACGCGGCTCCCCGCGCTGGGTTACAACGGGAAGATGAACGCACGATGAAATCGCTCAAGAGGCTGTTCGTAAGTGTTTGTCTGATAGCAGGTTGTGCTGCGTCCCTGGCGGTAGCGCAGGAAGGCGGGGCGAAGAAGCCCACCGCCCAGCCACCGGCTGCGGGAAAGGCGCCCGCCGCCGCGCAGGCGCCGGCCGCGGCGCTGCCCAAGTGCCCGGTGATGGGTGAGGAGATCGACTTCTCGGTCCGCGCGGAGACGCCGGAGGGTCCGGTTTACTTCTGCTGCCCGATGTGCATCGGCAAGTTTGAGAAGGAACCGGCCAAGTTCGCGGACGCGGTCAAGGCGCAGCGCGAGGCGCTCGCCAAGCGGGCGCGCGTGCAGACGAAATGCCCCGTGAGCGGCAAGCCGGTGGACGGCAAGACCTCGGCCGACGTGGGCGGGCACAAGGTCTCCTTCTGCTGCGCGCAGTGCGTGGACAAGTACAAGGCTGAGCCTGCGAAGTACAAAGGGGCGCTGGAGGGCAGTTACACATATCAGACGAAATGCCCGGTCAGCGGCGAGGACATCAATCCGACGGTCGCCTCCGACCTCTCCACGGGTCAGCGCGTCTACTTCTGCTGCAAGGACTGCATCGAGAAGTTCAACAAGGACGCCGCCAAGTATGCGCCCAAGCTGGCCGAGCAGGGCGTGCACGTGGACGTCAAGAAGCTCCAAGGCAAGTAGGGGCTTTCAGCACGTGGTGGGACTGGAAAGCGGACTTCGGGTCCGTCACTCCCGCGCAGGCGGGGGTCCAGCCCCCCGGGAAGTCCACAGGTTTCGTGCATCTCCGCAGTCGACCGGCTGGATTCCTGCCTGCGCGGGAATAACGAGCGCTACCTTTCACTGCGGACTCATAGCAGGCCGTTGCAGAAGGGGTGGCACGGACCTGCGGGACGTGCTTTTTCTGGAGAATGCGTGTGCCGAAACATGTGATTCGGACTTTTGCCACGGTCTGACAGGGGAGCGGTTCCGCTTCTGAGCGTCACAGCCCGCTTCCTCACAGAGCCGTGGCACACCGGGATGCACTGCTCGCAGAGCAGTGGCACAACGGTGGACACACACATGATTCGATCCAGCCTGAAAACGACAATCCATGCACGGCGCAGGCCTGGGCGCGTCTGGATCGTGGTCGCCGTGGTGGCGTTCGTGCTGCTGGCGAGCGTCACGGCGCTGCTGACGTTTGCGCCCGAGGCGCTTTGGCGGCGCCTCGCCGAGCGCGCGGCGTCAAGCGCCGGCGGGTCGGTCTCACCTGCTTCCGGGATCGGCGGCGCTGACGCGGGGGCGGGGCAAGCCGCAGGCAAGGAGAACGCAGGAACGGCCGCGTCCGCGCTGCTCTACACCTGCGGCATGCACCCCAACGTGATTCAGTCCACGCCCGGCGACTGTCCCATCTGCCACATGAAGCTGACGCCCATGAAGGCCGGGCAGGAGGAGAAGGTCGATGACCGCGAGCGCAAGGTTCTCTACTGGCGCGCGCCGATGGTCGCGGGATTCACGTCAGATCGACCCGGCCGAGACCCGATGGGTCACGAGCTGGTGCCGGTCCTGGCGGAATCAGGCAACGCACCGGTGGGGCGCAGCATCAAGATCGACCCGGTCGTCGGGCAGAACATGGGCATCCGCACCGCGGTGATCGCACGCGGTCCGCTCGTCAAGACGCTGCGCACGGTCGGACGCGTGGACTACAACGAGCAGGCGCTCTCCTATGTGACGCCCAAGGTCGAGGGCTGGATCGAAACGTTGCACGCCGATCAGACGGGGCGGCAGGTCCGCGCCGGCGAACCGCTGTTCGACGTGTACTCGCCGCGTCTCTACAACGCGCAGGAAGAGTATCTCGTGGCTCTGCGCGGGCTTGAAAAGTTGCCGGCGACGGTTGGCGACGACGTGCGCCGCGACGCGCGGCGGATGATCGACGCCGCCCGCGTGCAGCTTCGCTATCTTGATGTTTCCGACGAGCAGATCGAGCAGCTCGGCCAGGAGGGCAAGCCGCGCAAGGCGCTGACCCTGCACGCGCCCGGCGACGGCGTCATCACCGAGAAGATGGCCGTCGAAGGGCTGTACGTCATGCCCGGGATGAAGCTCTACACGATCGCCGATCTGGCGCACGTGTGGGTGTTTCTCGACGTGTATGAGTACCAGCTTCCGTGGGTGCGCGTGGGGCAGGAAGCGGCGATGACGCTGCCGTACATTCCCGGGCGCGAGTTTCACGGGCGCGTGGTGTACATCTACCCCTACATGGAAAAGGAGACGCGCGTCGTCAAGGTGCGTCTGGACTTTCCGAACCCCGATCTCGAGCTGAAGCCCGGCATGTACGCGACGGTCACCCTTCGCGCGGACCTGGCGCGCGACGCCGTGCTGATTCCGCGCGAAGCCTACATCGACTCCGGCACTCGGCAGGTGGCGTTCGTCGATCAGGGGGGGGGGAAGTTCCAGCCGCGCGACATTCAGGTCGGGGTCCAGGCGGGCGACGGCATGGTCGAGCTGGTGTACGGGCTGGACGCCGGCGAACGCGTGGTCACCAGTGGACAGTTCCTTCTGGATACGGAAAGCCGGCTGAAGGAAGCCGTGGCGAAGATGTCGGCGGCGGCAAGTTCTTCCGGCGGTTCGCCTGTCGAGCCGGGAACTTCCGTCGGCGCGGACGGTTCCGTTCACGTCGATGCGGGGGCGCGCGTCACGATTCCGCTGGATGCAAAGTATTCCTGCCCGATGAACAAGCACCCCGACGAGACGGATCCCGCGCGACAGGGGGCGTTCTTTTCCAGCGAGCCGGGGCGCTGCGACTGGTGCGGCATGAATCTCAAGCCGCTGGAGGAGCTGGATTGGGTCGCGGCGATGAAAGCGGCCGGGGATCGCGACGTTGCGTATACTTGCGTGGATCATCCGCACGTATTCGCGGAGTCGGCGGGCGCGTGTCCGCGATGCGGAAAGGATCTGAAGCCGTTCATCGTGGCCTATACGTGCCCCGACGCGGATCACGCCGACCTCGTGCTTGAGCGGCCTGGCGTTTGCGCTCGATGCGGAAAGACGCTCGCGCCGTATCGCGAGCGATGGCTGGATGGCGAGTCGCCCGTCGCGGCGAAAGCCCAAGCGCCGGCGGATTCAGCGGCGGCACGCGAGTACCGCTGTCCGATGCACCCGGATCAGCGCGGCGAGAGCGCGGATGCTCCTTGTCCCGTGTGCGGCATGAAGCTGGTGCCGGCCGACCGGGTTCCCAGACCGGCCACCACGCCGGAGGCCGTCCGCGTGCAGGTCGATTTCCTCATGGAGCATTACCTCGCCTTGCAGCAGCGGTTCGCGTCGGACCGGACGACGGAGGTCGCGTTGCACGCGCTGGGGCTGGTGGCGGCCTCGGATGAGATTCTCAAGCGCGCCCAGCCGCCGGGCGAGGCCGCGCCATCCGTCGGCGGGGACGTGCCGGCGTCCTTGCGCGAAGCCGTGGAGCGGTTGCGTGCCGCGGCCGTGCGCACGACCGGCAAAGACCTCGACGCCGACCGGGCCACTTTTGTGGAACTGAGCAACGCGATGCGCGCCGTCCTCGATCGGGTCCGGCCGGATGCGGCGCATTACCCGAAGCTCTACATCTACCATTGCCCGATGACGAAGGGCGACTGGATCCAGGAGACGGACGCGATGGCCAACCCGTTTTATGGTTTCAAAATGCTCAAGTGCGGCGAGTTGAAGGAAACGAAGTAGGAAGCTGCTCGCTGCTAGCTGCCGGCTATGAGCCAGAGCAAGACTCCCGCGCTTGCGGCACGCTCGGCAGGACGCGATTCATGGTCGCAATGGGAAAACGCGACCGCGTTTCTGGCCAGTAGCCGGCAGCAAACAGCTAGCAGCTTATCAACGACCGCGAGCAGCTCTCTTCCATGATTTCCAAGCTCATAGATTACTGCGCCGCCAACCGGATGCTCGTGCTCATCCTCACCGGCTTTCTCGTGGCCGGGGGCGTGTGGGCGGTGCAAAACATCCGGCTGGACGCCATTCCCGACCTGTCCGACGTTCAGGTCATTGTCGTCACCGAATACCCCGAGCAGTCGCCGGAAATCGTCGAGGCGCAGGTCACCTATCCGCTGACCACCGCCATGATGGCCGTGCCCTATGCCAAGGTGGTTCGCGGTCAGTCTTCCTTCGGGCTTTCGTTTGTCTATGTAATTTTCGAGGACGGCACGGACCTGTATTGGGCGCGATCGAGGGTATTGGAATACCTCAACTATGTCGCGGGGCGACTGCCGCAGGGGATCACGCCCAAGCTGGGGCCTGACGCCACCGGCGTCGGCTGGGTTTATGAGTATTCGGTCCGCAATGGGTATTACTGTCCGCACCACGTGGACGGCATGTATCACGATCCGGAAGCGCCGGATCAGTGGTATGCACACCGGCAGGACGCCCCTTACGCCGCGCGGGACAAACTGGAGCGCGTCCGAGCATTTGACCAGCCCGGAGCATGCCCATGGGACGCGACGCATACGCTGGTCGAATCGCAGTTTGATTTGTCCGAATTGCGCAGTCTGCAGGACTGGTATTTGCGCTATGAGTTGACGGCGGTCGAGGGCGTGTCGGAGGTGGCCTCGATCGGCGGATTCGTGCGGCAGTATCAGGTGGTCGTGGACCCTGACCGGCTGCTGGCGTATGGCATCGGACTGGGCGACGTGCGGATGGCGCTGGAGCGGTCCAATCAGGACGTCGGCGGCAGCGTGGTCGAGATGTCCGAGACGGAGTACATGGTCCGCTGCCGGGGGTACCTCGCGCAATTGACGCCGGAGCAGGCGCGCCGCGCCCGTGAAGCGAACCAGCCGCTGCAACGCATCCGCGCCGCGCAGGCTGTGGAGGACCTGGGAAAGGTCGCCCTGCGCGCCAGCAGCGAGGGCACGCCCGTCTATCTGCGCGACGTCGCCGAGATCATCGTCGGACCCGAGCTGCGCCGCGGCATCGCCGAATCGAACGGCGAGGGCGAGGTGGCCGGCGGCATCGTCGTGATGCGCCACGGCGGCAACGCCTATCAGGTCATCCGCGACGTGAAGCAGAAGCTGGACGAGCTGAAGACGGGCCTACCGCCGGGCGTGGACATCGCCACGGAATACGACCGCTCGGGCTTGATCGAGCGCGCCGCGGCGACGCTGACGGACACGCTGCTGCAGGAAATGCTGGTCGTCGGGTTGGTGTGCATCGTCCTGCTGCTGCACATGCGCAGCGAACTGGTGAGCATCTTCGTCGTGCCCACCGGCGTCCTGGCAAGCCTCATCGTCATGCACCTGCTCGGCCTCAACGCCAACATCATGAGCCTCGGCGGCATCGCCATCGCCGTGGGCGTCATGGTGGACAGCGCCGTCGTCATGGTCGAGAACGCGCACAAGCACCTCGACCGCGAGGAGGAGCGCCTCCACCAGGCCGCGAAACGGGGCGAACCAGCCGTGGAGCGCCCGCGCGCCGAGATCATCATCGAAGCGGCCAAGGAAGTCGCACCGACCCTGTTCTTCAGCCTGCTCATCATCACCGTCAGCTTCATCCCCGTCTTTGCCCTCGGCGAGGAGAGCGGACGGTTGTTCAAGCCGCTGGCGTACACCAAGACCTTCGCTCTGGCGGCGGGGTCGATCCTGTCGGTGACGGTGATTCCCGTGCTCATGGTGCTGTTCATCACGCCGCGCGTGCTGCCGAAGCACTGGGGCCGAGGCATGAACACGCTGCTGACGCTGCTGGCGATGGGTCTGCCCGCGGTGTCGATCTACTACGCATCGACCGCGTTCCCCGCGATCGAGCCGTATCGCGGGTGGATCGCGCTGGGTTGGGCGGTGTTTGCGGCCATGCTGCTGCTGCCGCAGAAAATCATCCACGAGCAGGCCAACCCGATCAGCCGGCTGATGCAGTGGGTGTACAACCCGTTCTTCAGGATGGCGATCGCCGTGCCGTGGGTGACGATCCTGCTCGCCGTGCTGATCACCGTGAGCACGCTGGTTCCGTTGTTCGGATTGGCGAAGCTGCCGTGGGTCGGCGAGAACCTCGCCGAGCGCTTTCCCAGGGTGGCGGCCGCGTTCCCCGGCCTGGGGCACGAGTTCATGCCTCCGCTGGAGGAAGGCGATCTGCTGTACATGCCGACGACGGACCCAGGGCTGAGCATCACCAAGGCGCGCGAGATTCTGCAGCAGACGGACAAGCTGATCGGTACGTTTCCTGAGGTGAAGCGCGTGTTCGGTAAGGTCGGCCGCGCCGCCACCGCCACGGATCCCGCGCCGCTGAGCATGATCGAGACGACGATCATGCTCGAAACGGACCCGGCGAAATGGCGGACGCGCCGCGCGGAGCGGTGGCACTCAGCGCTGCCGGACTGGATGAGCCGCTGGACGGGTTGCGAGGCTTTTTGGCCCGAGATTCGACCCATCACCGTCGATGAGCTGGTCAACGGCTATCACGAGGGCGAGGCGTACCACCCGGGGCTTAATGACGGGGTCCAGTTCCCGGGTCTGACGAACGCCTGGACGCAGCCGATCCGCACGCGCATCGACATGCTCAGCACGGGCATCAAGACGCCGGTGGGCATCAAGATCATGGGCGACGATCTCGCCACGCTCTCCGAACTGGGCACGCGCATTCTCGGAGAAGTTCGCACGCTGCCGGGGACGCGCGCGGCCATTCTGGAAAAAACGCTTGGCGGGAAGTATCTCGACTTCGACATCGACCGCGACGAGATCGCGCGCTACGGGCTGACCGTCGCGGACGTGCACGACGTCATTCTCACGGCCATCGGCGGGATGAACGTGACGTGGACCGTCGAGGGGCTGGAGCGCTACCCGGTGAGCCTGCGCTACCCGCGCGAGCTGCGCGACAACCTGCCGGCGCTGGAGCGCACGTTGGTGGCCACGCCCTCCGGCGCGCAGGTGCCGCTGGCGCAGGTCGCGCGCATCGGCGTGGAGGCCGGTCCGGACATGATCCGCAGCGAGAACTCGCGCAAGACGGTGTGGATCTACGTGGACCTGAGCACCTCGGACATCGGCGGCTGGATCGCCGAGGCGCGGCGCCGCGTCGCGGAGCACGTAACGCTGCCGCCGGGATACAACCTCGCGTGGTCCGGGCAGTATGAGTACATGCAGGCCGCGGCGGCGCGGCTGCGCGTGGTGATTCCGCTGACCGGGGTCATCATTGTATTGCTGCTGTACATCAACATGCGCTCGTGGTTCCAGACGTGCGTGGTGCTGCTGGCGGTTCCGTTCAGCCTGGTGGGAGCGGTATGGCTGCTGTACTTGTTGGATTACAACCTTTCGCTCGCCGTTTATATTGGAATGATCGCGCTGGCGGGCGTGGACGCCGAGACGGGGCAGGTCATGCTCCTCTATCTGCACAACAGTTTCGACCGCTTCCAGGCCGAGGGGCGGATGAACAACAGGCAGGACCTGATGACCGCGATTCACGACGGCGCGGTGATGCGCATTCGACCGAAGATGATGACGGTGGCGACGGACTTCATCGGACTGCTCCCGCTCATGTGGGCGGCGGGCGCGGGCGCGGACACGATGCGGCGCATGGCGGCGCCGCTCATCGGGGGCATGATCACCAGCTTCATCATGGAATTGCTGGTGTATCCGGTGATTTTTCTGATTGCCCAGAGAATGCGGCTCCGCAAGGTCTGGCGAACCGCCGCCTGACCGCGCGTGAGGAGCGATGCCGCCCGCCATTCCCGCGCAGGCGGGAATCCAGCATGATCTCCATGCGCCCTGCACCCCCGCCTGCGCGGGCGCGACGGTTCCACGGCCCGGTTTCGGGTTTCACCACGCTCGGTCATGGCTTGGGCCACAACTCTTTGGGCATGACCATAGGTTTTCCATCGCGGCCGACGCAGGCGAGCGTCGAGGTCGCGCGGGTGCAGACTTCCGGTCCGCGCAGGACTGCATAAGAATGATCCACGCGCGTATGCGTGATGCGCTCGACCCTGCATTCCACGTTTACAATATCGTCATACCGCACCGGGCGAAGGAACGTGCAGGTCAGTTTGTGTACCACGAAAAGGACGCCGGCGGCTTCGAGATCTCGATACACGAATCCCTGACGGCGCAGCAGTTCCGTACGCACTTCCTCAAAGTAAACCCAATAATGGGCATGGTGCAGATAGCCCATTGGGTCGCATTCCGCATAGCGCACGCGGAAGGGCATGGTGCAGATGAGCAGCGGGTTGGGTTCCTCTTGATCCGTCATGTCATCAGCCGAGTGTACAGGTTTCCGGTCTGGGGCCGCAGCGCCGGTTTCCAGTTCATTCTCTCCGATCCGGGACTTGCTGACAAGCGACGGCCTGCCGGTGGAGATCGGTGGAGACGCGAGCGGAGAATGCACTCGGGGGTTCGAGGTTGACGGGTGGATGGTGCGGGCGGGCGCTTCTCGCCGATGTGCCGGCGAGCAGGAGGGAAGGGGCAGGAGATTCGTGGTAGGATCAGCAACGGTTGGAAACGGGCGCCGCAGGGTGGAGTAGGTGCACGAAGGGATAGCCCTGTTCGAGTCAAAGGGGATCGTCATGATGCTGGTTGTGCTTTCGGGAGTTTTCCAGTTGCAAGCCCTGTTGGTCTTTGAAGAGGCAGCCGCCATGCGCTGCGACGCGGCGGTGGACCGGCGCGGCGCGGACTTGCGCCCGGTGCACACGTACTCCATCGTCGCGCGCGATCCGGCCAGCGGGCGGATGGGCGTGGCCGTGCAGTCGCATTGGTTTTCCGTCGGCTCGGTGGTGCCGTGGGCGGCGGCGGGCGTCGGCGCGGTGGCGACGCAGTCGCTGGTGGATCCGGCGTATGGACCGCTGGGGCTGGACATGATGAAGCTGGGCAAGTCCGCGCCGGAAGCGCTCAACGGGCTGCTGGCAGCCGACCCGCGGAGTGACATTCGGCAGGTGGCCATGATCGACGCCAAGGGTCTCGTCGCGGCGCATACGGGCAGCCATTGCATCGCCGAGGCCGGACACGTCGTGGACGAAGCCGGCCAGTTCTCCGTTCAAGCGAACCTGATGGAAAAAAGCACGGTCTGCGGGGCGATGGCAGATGCGTATCGAAGCGCGAAGGGGGATCTGGCGGAGCGGATGATGGCGGCGCTGGAGGCCGCGGAGAAGGAAGGCGGCGACATCCGGGGGCGGCAGTCGGCGGCGATTCTGATCGTGAAAGGAGAGCCGAGCGGGCGCGCGTGGGAGGACAAGCTGTTCGACCTGCGCGTGGAGGATCACGCGGCGCCGCTGGTGGAGCTGCGCCGGCTGATATCGCTGCAGCGCGCGTACAACCACATGAACGCGGGCGACCTTGCCGTGGAGCAGAAGGACTTCGCGGCGGCGAACCGCGAATACACCGCCGCCGCCAGGCTGGCCCCCGACATCGCGGAACTTTCTTTCTGGCAGGCGGTGACGCTGGCGACCCACGGAAAGCTCGATGACGCCCTTCCCATCTTCAAAGACGTCTTCGCGCGCGAGCCGAATCGCTGGCCGCCGCTGATTCCGCGACTCGTCCAAGCGGGCCTGCTTGCGGATGATCCGAAGCTGATCGAGCAGATTCTCAGGCAAGCGCCGAAGTAGGCGGGATCCCTGAACAACGGCGCCGCGACCGTCAGGGAGCGGACTCAGCGCAAGAAAACGTTGGGAAGAGAACCTGCTTTCTTGCGGGCGCGGCTCTGCTCGTGCGTCGAGTCTTGGGTCATGCAGAAGTGCCAAGGGTCATAACCGACGGCGCGGGCGCGGAGGAGCATCTCGCTCCCGGTCACCGCGCTTCCGGCCCTTCGCCCAACACGTGCGCCATCGCGTAACGCCCCGGCGGTTTGCCCGCAAGCCACAAGGCCGCGCGGAGCGCTCCCGCGGCGAACGTGTCCCGCGACAGAGCGGAGTGCTTCAGGGTTATCGTCTCGCCCGGTCCGGCAAAGTGGATTTCGTGTTCGCCGACGAGGTCGCCCATGCGCACCGCGTGGACGCCGATCTGACCCGCAGGGCGCTGACCGGTCTGCCCCTGGCGCCCGAAGACGACGTGCTGATCGCGCGATCGCCCGGTTTCCCTGAGGATGGCGTCGAGAAGAGACAGGGCCGTGCCACTGGGCGCATCGGCTTTGCGGCGGTGGTGTCCCTCAACGATTTCGATGTCGAAGTCCGGACCCAGCGAATTGGCGAGCCGCCCAACAATCGACAGCAGTAGATTGACGCCGAGGCTGAAGTTCGACGCGTGGAGGACGGGAATGACGGAGCACGCGTGCTCGATCTCGGCGCTCTGAACGGCGTCGTGACCGGTTGTGCCGATGACCACGGGCACGCCGTCGCGAACGCAGTCGCGCAGGTGCTCGATGGTGCCGTCCGGCGTGGAGAAGTCGACGAGCACGTCGCAGGGCTGAGTGCGGCGGCGGTCCGGGGTCAGGGTCGCGCGCCCGAATGAGGTGGGCTTGCCGAGACGCGGGTCGGCGTCCTCCGTGAGCGCGGCGACCAGCTCGAAGCGGGCGTCTTCCGAGGCGAGCGCCAGGACGCGCTGCCCCATGCGCCCCGTGGCGCCGGTCACGGCCAATTGAATGCGTCGCACCAATTTCATGGGAACCTCCGGGTGGCGGCCGCGTGCCGAGTCGCCTCACTGTAAGCTCTTCGTCGTTCGATTTCGGTTGAGGGGCGGCAAATCGAACCTCCCATGCGTGTCAGGGCGAGCGGCAGTCCTGATTTTCTTGATTCGCGGTCAGTCGCCGATAAAATTGTCACAACCCAATTCACCCCAATTCTCGGCGCATTTGGCCCATTGAGCCCCTCATCCCGCGGGCTTGAGCAGACCCACAACCACCTGCTCAGGATCCGCAATGATCGCATACGTTCCAACGTGCGGGATGTCCGTGGGTTCCACAAGAATCCGCCCGCCGCCCTCCTTGACCTTGCGGATGGTCTGCTCCATATCCGCCACGCTGAAATAGACGGTCAGGCAGGCCATCGGGGCGACCGCGGGGCGCGACATCAACCCGCCGCCGGGGTCCGCGCCCGTGTGGATCAGCGTGTATCCGGGCATGGCCTGGTCGTCGAACGTCCAGTCGAAGACTTTCCCATAGAATTCCCGGCACTTCTGGACGTCGCCGGTCATGAATTCGAAATGGCACAGTGGATTGGGCATGCCCCATTATCTCCCGATGTTTGCCAAACTTCCATTCAAGAACAATATCCGCAGAGGACGCAGATGGACGCAGAGCAGAGCACGGCGGGCGAGTTCAACAACCGTCCTGCAATCGCACAGGTCGTAAACCTGTGCTACACACACCCGTTGGAAACCGGCGCCACAGCCATACTTGAAAATCGGCGCCACAGACACACTTGGAAACCAATACCACAGGCGATCTCGGATTGTCTCCCCCATCCGCTCACGTCCGACCTGCGCAGTCAGCATCCAATTTCACCCGCATTCATCTGGTTCGGGCAGCAATCCTCTGCGTTTATCTGCATCCTCTGCGGATCATCATTTCCCCGCGTTGCCGCTGCTGATCTGCCGGATCCAGATGTCCCGGAACCAGAGCTTCGTGCCGTGGCTTTGCAGCTCAATCTGGCCGGAAGGATAGATGGGCTTGCCGCGCTCCCAGTAATTCTCCAGGACTGTGTTGTCCACCACCAGCCGGTCGTTGAGCGCGACCGTGACGCGGTCGCCGGTCATTTGTATATGAAAGGTGTTCCATTGCCCCACCGAATGGTCGGCAACAGCCAGCGGATCCTTCGGGTTTTTCTCATTATTGTAAAGTCCGCCGCTGCCCTGAGGCCACTGGGCGGGATCCCAGATCTGCACCTGGGGGCTGCCGCGAAGGTAGATGCCGCTGTCTCCGCCCGGCTCGATTTTCCAGTCCACCAGCATCTCGAAGTCGCCATAATCGCGCGCCGTGCACAAGTGCGATCCCTGCCCGTCAAACGCCAGCACGCCGTTTTCCACTTTCCAGTGCGCGCGCATCGACTCATCCGCAGTCACCTGCGCGGATTTCAATTCCGCGGCGCTCATTTTTGCCCGCGCAGGCGGATCGGCCACCAGCCCCTTCCAGCCTGCCAGATCCTTGCCGTTGAACAGACGCGTCCATCCCGGCGTGGTTTGCAGACTCGGCGCGCTTTCGGCGGGAAGGTCTCCGAATGCGAACTGAATCCCGGCGAGGTAGTGCCGCAGCACGGTGGGATTCCAATATATCTCTTCACGGTGCCCCAGCGAGCAGTTGAAGACTCTGCCGTTGCCATAGCCGCGCACCCAGCTTACCGCGAAATCGGCGTCGGCACGGTGAATACCATCCTTCTTCATGGCCGTCCGGGTCACGTCAAGACTGGTGAGCACGTGCAGTTTGGATCGCGCGTAAGGATATTTGAACTGGTAGATCTCATCGACGATCTCAAAGGGGTTGCCTGCGAAGACGGCGTTGACCGGGTGTTTCGCGTCGTCGATTTTGATGCCCACCTTCTCATGCCACGGGTGCCCGTCGAAATAGCCGCCGATCATTTCTCCGTAATCAGGCCATTGATAGAAACAGTCCGTAGCCGCGTGGATGCCGATCCAGCCTCTTCCGCTTCGCACGAAGTCGAGCACCGCCTGCCGCATCGCGGGATCATCGAACAGCTCTCCGGTGGTGCTGAGCATGAGCACGGCGTCGAAACGTTTCAGGCTTTCCGGCTTGAACAAGTTCACGTCTTCGCTGATCTCGGTCTGATATGCGCCGGTCTTTTCGCCCATGCGTTTGAGGGCTTCGGCGCCGATGGGGATCGAGGAGTGGCGATAGCCCTTCGTCAGCGTGAAGACCAGCAGGCGCCGCGCGGCTTGGGGGATGGCGGGCGCCTTGTCCGGCAGCGCGGCGGCGACTTTCGTGAGCATCTCGTCCATCGTGGGCGCCTGATCCTGGGCGGAAACGGCGGCAGAGGCCGCAAACAGCGCGAACATCAACGTGAAAGTCATGGGTCTGGCCGGCGCGTGCATGGGTCCACCTCCCTGAGTTCGAGTCCCCGGTGCGTTCATGCCCGGATGATACCGCGCGGTGAGAGGCGGGGAACCTGGCGGGGAGGAAATCGACGGGAAGGAAGTGGACGCCGTGGCGCCTCCTGGCAGCCCGCAATGAAAGGCGACGCGCGTTATTCCCGCGCAGGCGGGAATCCAGTCCGCAGCTTATGAGGATCGAGAAACGAGCGGTTTCCCGGGCGGTCTGGACCCCCGCCTGCGCGGGGGTGACGGGCTCCATGTCCGGTGTCGAGTTCCACCACGAGCTGCTAGCCGTGAGTTACCGCCGGCGGAAACTCACGACCCGCAGCGACGCCGCGCCGCGAGGGTTTCCTCAATCATGCACGTGTCGCACTGCCACTCCCGCACGCTCAGCGCGTCGGGCGTGACGGCCCGATCGGAATCCGAGAAAGTCTGCCGCGTGGTAATCGCGGCGAGCGAAACGCGCGCGGCGGACGCGCCCCCGCGGGCCATCAGCAGCGTCGGCTGGCCGGGCACGTCGAGATGAACCAGACCCAGCGTGTGCCCGGCCTCATGCAGGACGGAGTTTGCCAGCGCCGCGGCGAGCTTCTCAATGCGTTCTTCCCTCGAATATCGCAGCAGTGCCTCGGCGAGGCCGTTGTCCACGAAGGCGTTGGCGAATACGGCGCCCTCAGCCGGTCCGTCCGCGGGCAGGCCCAGTCCGCCGGTGCTGCCCTGACAGCCGCAGTGCTGCGGGACGCCCTCGGCGTGGGTGAGGATGATGCGCGCGATCAGCTCCGCCGGACGCGTCGAGGCTGCTTCGGCGGCGTCTGCCCCGGCGCTGACCTCGACAAAGGCCGCGGGCTCATTCGCGTCGGTAACAGTTCTGTTCCCGTCGAGGGGCGCTGCTTCAATCGCATCGGCCGCGATCCCCTGTCCAACCGCCGCCGGCTGCTCCTCGCCGTCACCGATGACCTCAATCCCGAACGGCGCGAGCGTTTCCTCCGCGTACCCGCGGATGCGCGCCACGACTTCGTCCCGCTCGGACTGCGCCAGACCGAAGGAAGCGGCGTCGAAGGCGGGGAGGAAGCTGCCCGCTGACAGGCCGGTTTGCGGCAGATCCCGCGACAAGAAGGTGGATTCAGTCACGATCTGAAGCTGGAGCGTGCGCTGAGGATCGCAGGCCGGCGCGTCGATGGCCCGGTCAGTCACGGCGTCCTCGCCGCCGACCTGCGGAACCGACAGAAGGGCCGTATTGCCGCAGCCGAACAGGAAAGCCAACAGAACGGTCGAAGCTAACCGCATCGTTCACCTCCGCAGCGATGCTAGGGAAGCGCGGGGCGGAGTTCAAATGTCGGACGGCGATAACCGCCGGGTCCGCGAATGTCGAGCCGCTCTCGCTCGCGCTTCGGGTTCGGAATGCCGGCTTGGATGGCCTCCTCAGAACCCGAAGCGCAAGCGAGGGTCTCCGTCGTCACCTGTAGCGTGGGCTCCCGGCAGGGCGCTTCGATGTTTGCCCGGTAACAAGCGGCTCGACGCTTGGCACGGGCTGCTGGCCGTCTTGCACTGCCGCCCCGCGGCTTGTCACTTCCGTCACGCCGCTTGTGGCCGCCAGATCCCCGCTTGTCACTTCCGCCCCGCCGCTTGTCGCCGCCGGCCCGCCGATGATTGTCCCGGTACGTTATTGCCCCCATAATGCAGCGGGCACGCTGGACCCCACATGGGAGCTCGTCATGGCTTTGGCAAAACAACCTGCTGACGACCGCTGTCGCATTCTGCTGGTGGACGACAACGCGCAGAACCTGGAGCTGCTCGAGGTGTACATGGAGGCCATGCCCGAGGCCGACGTGGTGACGGCGACGAACGGTCTGGAGGCGATGGAGCGGATCGCCGCGTCGCCGCCGGACCTGATCCTGCTGGACATCATGATGCCGAAGATGTCCGGCTTTGAGGTGTGCAAGCGCGTCAAGGCGGACCCGAAGACGCGGGACATCATCGTCGTCATGGTCACGGCGCTGAATGAATCGGGCGACGTGGAGCGCGCCGCGGAGTGCGGGGCTGACGACTACGTGGCCAAGCCGATTGACCGCAAGGCGCTGATCGACCTGGTGCGCAACCTGCTGGCGGCGCGGAACCGGGCGTGAAGGGAATTTTGGATTTTGGATGTCGGATGTCGGTTGTCGGTTGTCGGATTTCAGATTTCAGCGTTCAGCTTTCAGCTTTGGGATTTCAGATTGCCTATCGACATTCAGCGTGAGGGCGTTCCTTGAAGTTCGACCACGTTTGTCTTGAAGCATTCGGGTATGCGCTGCCGCCGCGGGTGGTGACGTCGGCGGAGATCGAGCGCCGCCTGGCGCCGGTGTACCAGCGTTTCGGACTGCACGAGGGGCGGATCGAGCTGATGAGCGGCATCCGCCAGCGCCGCGTGTGGGACGCCGACGTGCTGCCCAGCCAGGCCGCGGCGATGGCGGGGCGCGTCGCGCTGGAAGCCTCGGGCACGCTGCCGGAAGAGATCGGCGCGCTGCTGCACACGGCCGTTTCGCGCGACTGCCTTGAGCCGGCAACGGCCTCCTTCGTTCACGACCTGCTTTCGATCAGCCCGGAAGCGATGATATTCGACATCTCCAACGCCTGCCTGGGCTTCGTCAACGGGATGATCGTGCTGGGCAACATGATCGAGCTGGGGCAGGTGCGCAAAGGGCTGATCGTCGCCGGCGAGAACAGCCACCAGCTTCTGGAAAGCACGATCGACCACCTGCTGCACACGCCGGACCTGACGCGACGCCAGTTCAAGGATGCCTTCGCTTCGCTGACGATCGGATCCGGCGCGGCCGCGCTGGTCATGGCGCACGACTCGGTCTCGCAGACGGGTCATCGGCTGATGGGCGGCGCGGTGCGCTCGGCTACGCAGCACAATCACCTGTGCCACGGCAGCGGCGACACGGGCTTCACGGCGGGCGCGCGGATGATCATGAACACCGACTCGGAGACGCTGCTGGTGCAGGGTTGCGCGCTGGCGGTGGACGCATGGGAGGCGTTCAAGGCGGAGCTGGGCTGGGGCAATGACGACCTCGACCGCTGCTTTACGCACCAGGTCGGCGTAGCGCACCGCGAGCGGCTGTATGAGCTGCTCAAGCTGGATCCGCGGCTGGACTTCTCGACGCTGGAAACGCTGGGCAACGTCGGCTCCGTGTCGCTGCCGGTCACATTGGCGATGGGGACCGAGCAGAATCCCCCCGCGCCGGGCGATCGCATCGCGCTGCTGGGCATCGGCAGCGGGCTGTCGAGCATCATGCTCGGAGTGGAGTGGTAGCGCCATGCGAGGAAAGGCCGGAGCCGTCAGCGCTACGACCGTCAGCGTCGCGACCACCAGAGCCGCGACCATCAGAGCCGCGACCGTCAGCGTCGCGACCATCAGAGCCGCGACCGTCAGGGAGCGTCCTTCCCAGACGTGGCACGCGGCTTCGCCATCGCTGCCCGCCCGCGGCGCGGAGATCCGCGCGTGAGCACGCCCCGTCTGATCCTCGACGCCGACGGCGTGTTTCTCGACGAAACGCCCTACTGGTTCGCCGCGCTCGCCACGGCCCTGCTGCTCAACGAGGTGGACTGGACGGTCGGAGATTGGTCGCGGCTTTCAACGGCAGCGTTCACGCACGCGCGGTTGCAGCACGTAACCAAGCTGCGCGGATGCAACTCGAACTGGGACCTGGCCGCCGTGCTGACGCGCGCCATTGAAGAGGCCGACGCGGACGATCAGTTAGGTCTGCTCCTGAAAACGGGCGCTTACTCCTCGGCCGTGGAGATGATTCGGCGCAGCACCGAGGAGCTTTGGAAGCAGCACGGCGACGCGGGCAAGGCCGAGGCGCTGGCGGGCTTCGGCATCGAGCGCGGCAGCGAGGGCGAAGGGGAAGCCGTCGACTTGTTCCAGACTTTCTTCCACGATCCCGAGTTCGCCGACATGTGGCCCTTCGAGCGGTATCGCCTCAAGCATTCGCCGGAAGAGACGTTGAAGGCGTTCACGGAGTGCGCCGCGGCCGGGTATGAGCTGAGCGTGTGCACGGGGCGCATCCGCAAGGAGATAGCAGCGCCGCTCGAGCAGTTCCACCTCGATGGGTTCATCGGGGATCGGCTCGTGGACGACGAAACGGTCCGCCGCGCGGAGCAGTCCACGGGGCGCTATCCGCTGGCGAAGCCGCACTGGTTCTCGGCGTTGTGCGCGGCGACGGATTACCCGACGGCGGTGCGCGTCGTTGAAGGCGGCGCGGTCCCTGAGTCCCCACCGGAGGCGATCTACGTGGGCGACGGGCTGTCGGACTTTGAGTCGGTCCGCGGCGGCATCGAGCACGGCGCGAAGCTGCGGTACATCCACGTGCAGTCGGCTGCGGGGAACGCGGCGCTGGCGGAACGGGTGCGGGCCGCGCCATTCACGCTGGCGGTGGTGCCGTCGCTGATGCACGTGCCGGACTGGGTCCGCGGAGCGCTGCCGTGATCGGCGTGATCGACTACGGCGCGGGCAACATGCAGAGCGTGGTCAACGCGCTGGAGCACATCGGCGCGCCCCACCGCGTGTGCCGCGCGCCGCACGATGTGCAAGGCGTGGAGCGCCTGATCCTGCCGGGCGTGGGGCACTTCGGTCCGGCGGCGAGCCACCTGGAGCGCACGGGGCTGCGCGGCGCGATTCTGGACTTCGCAGCCTGCGCCCGACCGATGCTGGGCATCTGCTTGGGGCTGCAGCTTTTGTTCGAGTCGAGCGAGGAGTCGCCGGGGACGCCGGGTCTGGGACTGCTGCCCGGCGCGGTCGTTCGCCTGCGGACGCGGCCGTGTCCGCACATGGGCTGGAACCGGGTGCGCCCGCTGCGTCCATGCGCGCTCTTGCGCGAGCCTACGGACTTTTACTTCGCCCACAGCTTCATGGCCTTGATTCGGGAGGCTGAGGATCTTGCGGCCGTGGCGCAGCAGGAGGATTGGGAAATCGCCGCCGTCGTGCAGCGCGGCGCCCTGCACGGCGTGCAGTTTCATCCGGAGAAGAGCAGTGACGCGGGACTGGCACTGCTGCGGAGCTTTGCGGCATGTTGACGCGGCGGATCATTCCCTGTCTGGACATCCGCGACGGGCGTGTCGTCAAGGGCGTGGGCTTTGCGAACCTGCGCGACATCGGCGATCCGGTGGACCTCGCGCGGCGCTACGCGGGCGACGGGGCGGACGAGCTGTGCTTCCTCGACGTGACGGCCTCGGTGCAGGCGCGCCCGCTGCTGTATGACCTGATCCGGCGCGTCTCCAAGGTGCTGTTCATTCCGCTCACCGTCGGCGGCGGCGTTCGATCCGCGGAGGACGCACGGCAGCTCCTGCGCTGCGGCGCGGACAAGATCGCCCTCAACACCGCGGCGGTGAAGGAGCCGGCGCTGCTGACGACGCTGGCCGACGAGTTCGGCCGGCAATGCGTCGTGCTGTCGATCGACACGCTGCGGACGAACGACGGTTACCGGGTTACGACGCACGGGGGGCGGACCGTGCTGGAGCGCGAGTGCGTCGCGTGGGCCGTGGAGGGCGTCGAACGCGGCGCGGGCGAAATCCTGCTCAACGTCATCAACAGCGACGGCGCGCGGAGCGGCTACGACCTGGACATCACGGGCCGCGTCGCGGCGCGCGTCGATGTTCCGGTGATTGCCTCCGGCGGCGCCGGCAGTCCTGAGCACTTCGTGCGGCTGTTCCGGGAGACGAGCGCCTCCGCCGCCCTGGCGGCGTCGATTTTCCACGACGGCGCCGCTGAAGCGCGCAGCCTCAAGGCCGTGCTTGCGGCGCAGGGCGTGGAGGTCCGAAGTTGATCCGGGCATGGAGGTTCGGCAGCCCGCGGTGGAACTCAGAACCGGACAAGCACCCGTCACCCCCGCGCAGACGGGGGTCCAGCGGGCATGAGGGATCTCTGGATTCCCGCCTGCGCGGGGATGGCTGCGGTGGATTCCCTCCTTCGCGGGAGTGACGAACGTTGCCCTTCACCCCGGAATGTTCGGCCCGGTTCGACAAGTTTCTCCGCGTCGCCGTCATCCGAACATCTTGAGCTGCCCGCGCTCCATCGCGAACTTGTCCACCGGCTCGGTCACGTCCACCGGGTAATCGCCGGAGAAGCAGGCCGTGCAGTATTGATTGGCGGGCATCTTCACGCAGCCCAGCATCCCCTCATGCGAGAGGTAGGACAGCGAATCCACCTCCAGAAAGTGGCGGATTTCCTCAATGGTGCGCGTGCTGGCGATCAGTTGCGACGGCTCGGGGAAGTCGATGCCGAAGTAGCAGGCGTGCCGGATCGGGGGACTGGCGACGCGAAGGTGGATTTCCTTCGCGCCGGCCGCTCGCAAGGCGCTGATCTTCCCGCGCGTGGTCGTTCCGCGGACCACGGAGTCCTCGACGACGATAAGCCGCTTGCCCGCCACCGCGTCCTTGATGACGTTGAGCTTCATTTTGACGGTGGACGCGCGGGCGGACTGGTTCGGCAGGATGAAGGACCGTCCCGCGTAGTGGCTCGTGGTGAACGCGCGACCGTAGGGAATGCCGATCCGGCGGCTGTAGCCGATGGCGGCGCACTGGGCGCACGTCGGGATCGGCACGACAAGATCGCCTTTCGCCGGCGCCTCCTCCGCGAGCTTCATGCCCAGCGCTACGCGGACCAGGTGCACGTTCTCGCCGAACACGCGGCTGGACGGATCAGCGAAGTAAATCTGCTCAAAGATGCAGGCCGCGCGCCGCTCTCCCACGTTTTCGCCGCCGAAATGCGCGCTGACGATGCCCTCGTCATTGATGGTGACGATCTCGCCCGGCTCGATGTCCCGAAGGTAGCGTGCGTCGATCATGTCGAAGGCTTTTGTTTCGGAGGCGACGACGACCGATCCGTCAGCCAGCTCGCCGAGGCACAGCGGGCGAAAGCCCAGCGGATCGCGCGCGGCGATCATGCAATCGGCCTGGAGAAGCACGAGCGAGTACGCGCCCTGCAGGTGATTGAGCACGTGCGCGAGGGGACGGGCGCGGCGGTGGTGCGAGGGCTTGGCGAGCAGGTGGATGATGACCTCGGTGTCGCTGGTGGTCTGGAAGATGTGCCCGTGCTCCTCGTACTCACGGCGCAGGAGGGCGGCGTTAATGAGGTTGCCGTTGTGGGCGATCGCCACCTGTCCGCCGGCGAAGGAGAACAGCAGCGGTTGGGCATTCTCCTCGGTGTCGGAGCCCGTGGTGGAGTAACGCACGTGTCCTACGGCCGCGGCGCCGCGCAGAGTTTGCAGAACGGTCTCGTTGAAGACCTGGTTGACGAGTCCGCGGCGGGCGTAGCGCGTGAGCCTTCCGTGATCGCACACGACGATTCCGGCGGATTCCTGCCCGCGATGCTGCTGCGCGTATAGCCCCAGGTGCGTTAGATAGGCGGCATCGGGATGCCCCCAGATGCCGAACAGCCCGCAATGGTGTTTGATCGACGCTTCAGCCACGGTTCGGTCAGGTCAGGAGAAAGCCGACGGACGGTCGAGAACGCGATGCACCGCCGCCCGGCAGTGTACCACAAAACGCGGATGGCACAACTCGACGAGCCATCTCGCCAGGGCCTTTCCATTATCCCCTTTCCCGGCTTCGGCGATCCACACGTCGTTTCGTTTTCGACCGGCAAGCAAGCTGCGTCCACGCAGCGACCGAGGATGGAAGGGCCTTGCGGACAGGCGCAGGATGGCAACCTCCCTTCGTCCCATACCTACGCGCTTGGCAACATGCTCACGCTGAGTACCGCGAGAGCATGCCACCCGGCCGCATCGCCATGGTGAGACTTCATGCGGGTGGGCGGGCTCGCTCGGGGTGACGCCGTGCCGAGCGCGTGGCCAGGTGTCAAATGATCGAGCCCACGATTAACATCCGCCTCCGTTCGCTGAAACATCCTGGAATCCGCTCATGCTCGCACTCACCAGCGTCTGGCTTGGCGTTCTCTGCCTGCTGCTCTCCGGGCTGATGCTCATGTATCCGCCCGCGATGACGCAGGGGTCGCTGATTCTCGTGCTGGAGTTCCTGGCGCCGGGGTCGCTGTGCCTGGCCGGTCTGGTGCTGTGGGCGCATCGCAAGGACGAGAACCCGGAGGCCGCGGTCGTGGCTCAGCGGCTGCAGGCGAAGACGGCCATCGTCTTGACGCTGCTGGCGTGCGCGATCGTGTACGTCATCTTCCTCGTGCTGGCGAACAAGGAGTGAAGTCTGTCGGCATCCAGAGTTGCGTGGGTCCGGCGCGCGCAGGGCGGGCACGGCCCGCGTCCCGCGCCTGAAGCGTGCAAAACCGGCTGCGCAAGCCTCCTGGGGCACCGGTTTCCAACCGGTGGCTGGAGCACAGGATTCCCAACCTGTGCCGACGCACTGAACCTCTCCCCGGACGCGGCCCGCAGCCCGGGCCTTGCACGCCGCCCGCCTCACGTCCCGAGCGCGAACTTCATCGCTGCCAGCAGCTCTTCCTTGCGGTTCGGCGGGAACGCATGACCCACGCCCGGGTACACGCGCAGCTCCGTCTTGATCGAAGCGGCCGCGAAATCCGCGGCGGCCTTGCGGTTGCTCTCGACCCCCGGGTCGTTGCTGCCGACCATGATGAAGAACCTGGGCAGGCTGGTCGTCGCTATCAAGGGAATGGGCGCGTAGGACGGATCGTAATCCCCGCAGACCGGAATGACGCCGGCGAACTGCAGCGGGTGGCGAATGCCGAGGTTGAACGCCATCTGGCCGCCCTGCGAGAAGCCCGTGAGCACCACGCGCTTCTCGTCGATCTTGTGCTTCTGCTTCACCTTCTCGAAGGCGTTCATCAGAATCACGTCGCTCTCGCCCACGTTGCCCCAGGCGAAGCCCGTCCCCTGCGGGCGGACGGCGCGGGGAAGCACGAGGATCGCGCCGACCTCCTCGGCCACGTCGCGCCACTGATCAGCGAACGTCTCCGCCGTGCCGCCGAAGGGGTGCAGCGCGATGATCAGCGTCGCCGGCTTCGTCGCATCGTGCTTGCCGGGCAGAAGGATCAGCGGCTCGCTGGCCTTCGCCTTCACCATGAACTCCCCGCCGCTCTTGCTCGCGTTGCCCTCCACGATCTTTTGCGCCTCGGCGTAGCCGGCCTGTCCGCGGATCGAGGCGAGGTCCGGGTCCGTGCGGAAGAGTTCCACATCGTCGAAGCCCAGCTCGGCGGACTTCTTGAGCCATTCCAATCCGCTCTTCGCATCGCCGCTGAGGCAGCACACGCACGCGAGGTTGTAGGGGTGAACGAAGCTCTTCGGGTCGCTCTTGACCAGTTGCAGACCCAGCTCGATGGCCTTGGGGTACTGCTTGGCCTCGTATGCGGCGCGGAACTGCGTCTCCGTGGCGTCCTGCCGCGCCAAGGCCGGCAAGCCCGCGCCGCAGGCGACCGCGACCAGCACCGAAAACTGAAGGGCAAGACGACGTTCGTTCCAAAGGCCGAACATGGCTCCAGGCTCCAGGGGCGGCGGTAAAACAACGAGAGAACTCACGCGAGAATCATACGGCGCCGGCGTTGCGGCGACAACGTGACCACGGCGGGCGCGAGGCGAGCCGGGGAACTGCATTCCAGGCTCGAGCCCAGCGGGCATTCCGACCGCGAGTCGGGGTGGCACGGTCTGGCGTACTCGCCAGGCCGTGGCGAGCGGAGCAAGACCCTGGCGAGCGGAATACCGTTGACCATGCTACCCGCCGTGCCACCCGCACAACTGGGAGCACCTTTCATCGGTGGAGCGCTGTCGGCTCCACGCCCCATTCGCATGGTGCGCGCATCATGGGAATCCGCTAGAATCTCGCCTGGCAACCTCAGGGCGGTTGGATTCTGCAACCAGTCGGACAAGGCGCGGGGGAGGCGCATCGTTGATGCGGGCAGCAAGCAGGGAAAGTCGGAAGACCGGCCGCAGCGCCGGGCGCAGGCGCGCGTTCCCCGCAGCGCGCCTCGCATGTGCGTGGACGCTCGCCTTCCTGGGGTCGTTGTCGTGCGCGTTCGGATGGGGCAAGGACGGGCATCGCATCGTCGCGGACTTGGCTTCGCGATGGCTGACGGATCGGACGAGAACGGAGGTGGAAGACCTGCTGCGCGGAGAATCGCTGGCGGAGGTCTCCACGTGGGCGGATGCGGTGCGCGACGAGCCGGCCTACCGCGCGACCGCCCCGTGGCACTACGTCAACATCCCTAAGGACGCGGAAGCGTACGATGAGAAGCGCGACTGCCCCAAGGCCGGCTGCGTGGTGAGCGCGATTCGCAAGCAGGCGGAGACGCTGAAGGACGTGCAGGCGCCGCGCGAGCAGCGCGTCGAGGCTTTGAAGTTCCTGGTCCATTTCGTCGGCGACGTGCATCAGCCGCTCCACGCCGGTCTGGCGGAGGACCGTGGGGGCAACGAGATCGTCGTCGATCTCCTCGGCGAACGAAAAAACCTGCACGAGGTCTGGGACAGCGACCTCGTCGAGCGAGCGCATCGACCGTGGAAGGCGTATGCCGACGAACTCTCGCGCCGCATGACCGACGATCAGCGCAAGGCGTGGAACTCGCCGGACCCGGCTCAGTGGGCAACGGAGTCGCACAAGCTCGCCCTCTCGCACGCCTATGCCGTGGGAGCGGAAGGCGCACTGGGCGAGGCATACATGGACCGCGCGCGGCCCGTGGTGGAGGATCGCCTCACCGCGGCGGGCGTGCGGCTGGCGGCGCTGCTCAACTCGATCTTTGATCCGCGGCAGGAAGATGGCGGCGAGAAGAAAGACAAGCCGAAACCGTGAGGCGGGCCGTGCGGATGCGACATCCGCGCAGCGCACCCGGCGCAGGAGCGCCGAGCTTCCCCGTTCGGCGGATGCCCAGGCATCGTTCGCCTTCGACGCCGCGCCGACCGCATCGCCCGCACGACCTGCACCGCCTGCAGCACCTGCCCCATGCACGGAGGCGACACGCTCACTCTCGGATGCGGTGATGCCCGGCCTCGCCCCCCTCGCCGCGCGCCTTCGCGGGCTGGCCGAGCGCGGCGTATACCTGGGCACGTCCAGTTGGAAATACGCGGGCTGGCTGGGGCAGGTGTACGATCCGTCGCGGTATGCGACCCGAGGGCGCTTCTCGCAGCGGAAGTTCGAACAGGAGTGTTTGACGGAATACGCGCGCGTCTTCCCGGCGGTAGGCGGCGACTTTTCGTTCTACCAGTTTCCCTCCGCCGACTACTGGCACAAGTTGTTTGACCAGGTGCCCGCGGGCTTCGCCTTCGGGCTGAAAGTCCCGGAGGAGATCACGGCCGAGCGATACCCGAAGCACCCCCGCTACGGCGACCGCGCCGGGCAGGACAATCCGCACTTCATGGACGCGGACGTGCTCCGGGAATTGTTTCTCGATCGCATCGCGCCGCACCGCGACCGCCTCGGACCCGTCATGTTCGAGTTCGGCAAAATCTATCGCGGAGCGCTGAGCAAACCGGGCGCCTTCGCGGAGCGGCTTGACGGGCTGCTCTCGCGGCTGCCGACCGACCGCTTCCGCTTCGCCGTCGAGGTGCGCAACCGCGGTTTCCTGGAAGACTCCGATGAATACCTGTCGTGCCTTCGCTCGCACGGCGTGGCGCACTGCTTCAACAGTTGGACGCAGATGCCGCCCGTCGAGGAGCAACTCGCCCGCCCGGCCGGCTTCACCGCGCCGCACGTGGCCGCGCGGTTCCTGCTGCGGCCGGGGCGCACCTACGAGCAGGCTGTCAAGATGTTCGAGCCGTACGAGTCGATCCAGGATCCCTATCCGGAGGGGCGGTCGGCGCTGACCGCGCTGATCGACAAATGCCTCGCGGAGAAGCGAACGTTGTTCGCCTTCGTCAACAATCGCTTCGAGGGCAACGCGCCGCAGACGATCGAGCTGGCGCTGGATGCGCTGGCGCCGGATGGATCGTGAAGGTCGCCCGGCGCCCGCGGTCAATCGTGAACGCCGCCCGGCGCCAGCGGTCCATCGTGGAACTCGACACGGGACATGGAGCCCGCCACTCCCGCGCAGGCGGGGGTCCAGTCCGCCCGGGAAAACCGCTGGATCCGTGCATCCTCGCCGGCCGCCGGCTGGATTCGCGCCAGCGCGCGAAAGACGAGTCTGGATTCGCGCCTGCGCGGGAATGACGGGTCTGGATTCACGCCTGCGCGGGAATGACGAGCGCTGCGACTTGCCGCGAGTCGTTTGGGCATTCCCCTCGCGCCTGCGCTGCTTTCGCACGCCTGACACGCCTCCTTAAAGCCCGCTCCGGGCCATTCCACCAGAAAAAAGTTCCTCGATCTGAAAATGGCGCGTGAGTTTTCCGCGCCGATTACGCTCTTAGGAGTGGGTCGGAATGGGTTGTCCTGAAACGAGGCAGACCCATCAGGCCTGCCGTCCATCGTGCACTTCTGCCTGACCGTTTCTGCACACTGCCTGAGCTGCAGCGGGGCTGCGCGCTTGACCGAACCGGCGCGGACCGCGTGCGGCGGCGAGCGGGTCTGTGGGATGCCGCGCGCCAACGTGAGACGAGGGAGTTGAGAATGAGGGCTAACAGACCGGGTGTTTTCCCGGCTTGCCAACAGGCCATGTTTTTTTCAGAAGGAGCACGCCAATGAACGCTTGTATTCTGCTTGCACTGGTCTCTGCCACGGCGCCCCGAGGGCAGGAATCGGACGGACCCACGCACATCTCGCGGCCCATGCTGGTCCAGGGATCGGGCCCCTTGAGTTATGAGAACACGCCGCCGCCGCAGCCCATTGCCGGGGACATCCTGTGGGACCAGCTCGACATGGCCCGCAACTGCACGTACACGACGGGCAACGGCAATGCATGCTCGGGTGTCCGCGCGCTTGGCGGACTTCATGGACTGCAGTTGTGTGACGACTTCGTCCTCGATGCGGAATGCACCATCACGGAAGTGACGGGCGCGTTCCTCACGTTTTTCGGCGCTCCCCCCGTCGGTGGCGCTAATGTGACGTTCTACCAGGATGGCGGCTGCCGGCCGCTCGACGCCTTCTTCGCCGCCGACTGTCAGGCCGTGACAGCCGTGGCGCCCTTCCGCGACTGTCTCTTCGGGCTTGCCGGGCTGTACGTCACGGCCACGCTCAACGACGGCGGAATCACGCTGCCGCCGGGGCGCTGGTTCGTGGACATTCAGCCGGAGGACGAGACGGGCAACGGCGACTGGTACTATCAGGTGCGCGATACGGCCAACGCGCCGACGGGCTGCGACAGCCACCTGCGCGACAGCCGCCCGAACGACCCCTGCTGCACGCAAGGCCAGCCCGGCTATGGCTTCTCCAACTGGACCAGCGCCGAGGTCGCAGGATGGGGCGCGGGCGACGCGGCTTTTCAGATCGTGGGCAAGTGCGGCGGGGCCGCCGCGTGCAACGGGCGGGAGTACATGAACGTCTCCTGCTCGACACGAACTTGCGGCACGCTGGCGAAGGCCGTGCTCTTCCAGGCGACGCCGGGATCAACGCATACCTTCTGCCTCGATGACGTTCAGTGCATCACCAAGATCGCCAACAACCGGGGCAAAGCCGTTTACAAATGGTGCCCGGTCAGCCGCGGACGCCACGTCGTGACCACCGAGTGCGACATTCCCTGGGAATTCGACACAAACCTGTGCGGATCTTCCAGCGATCGGTGCCGCTATAAGGTGGATACGATCACGTATTACAACGGCTACACGGCATGTGAATACATCGTCGGTGACAAGTACTGGACGGACGAGACATGCCCGGGCGGCCAGGGCGACTGCGATGACCAGGAGAACAGCCTGATCAAGGACTCGCATGATAAGAACAAGTGTTGTGCCACGTTCAAGATCGACGGATGCAGCAAGCCCAAGAAGCGTTTCACGCCGCTGAATGCGGCCTGTCCGTGACGCGCGCCGTCACGGCGGCTCGGGTTCCGTATAACCCAGTCCTTTGAGCATCGCCTGGTCCTGCGGCGAGACGGTCTGCGAAACCGTCGCGCCGCGGGCCAGGCGATGGTCCTTGCGGAACTCCGCGATCATCCGCGATAACTTGCCCGCGATCTCGATCCGCTCCCCCGCCACGTTCTTCAACTCGCCCGCGTCCGCCGCAAGTTCATACAGCTCCCGCGCCACCAGCTCTTCGCTCGCCTCGAAGAACTTCCAGGCGCCGACGCGCACCGCGAACTTCTGCCCCCGCACTTCAACGCCGCTGCCAAACACCGCGCCGTCCATCTCGTGCAGCGGGATCGCCTCCACCAGGCCGTCCTGCTCATACGAGCGCCGCTGGAAGAACAGCGGACGATCGGGCGCCACCAGCGGCGGCGTGGCCCACAGCGGCGCAAGGTTGATCCCCACGTGAGGTCCGTCGAAACGCGGCAGGCTCAGCGCGGCGGCGACGGTCGGCGCCAGGTCGTGCAACCCCACGGGGCTTTCGATCTTCAATCCGCGCGGCAGCCGCCCCGTCCAGCGCATCACCAGCGGCACGCGCACCGACTCCTCATACACCTGCGTTCCGTGCCCGCGCCATCCGTGCTCCATGAACGACTCGCCGTGGTCCGCCGCAGCGATCACCCACGATCCTTCGCGCAGCGTCTTGCCGTCGAACGCTTTCAGCAGCCGTCCGAACTCGCGATCCATGAAGGCGATCTCGGTGTCATAACGCGCCACGGCTTCTTCAAGGCTGCCTTTCGCCGCGGACGCGATCCCGAACGGATCGCCGAACGACGCCGGCGGCGCGTACGGCTCGTGCGGGTCCATGTAGTGGACCCAGACGAAGATGGGCACGCGCCGCGCCGGGCGAACTTCGTTGAGCCACGCGATCGCCCGATCCGTCACCGCGTCCGCCCGGCGGTCCACCTTCCGCCCCGGCACGTCGACGCCCTCCCACGCCTCGGCCTGCGGCTGCGTCCCCTCGGTCTTCGAGAAGTCGTCGTCGTAGAGATCAAAGCCCTGCGCCAGCCCGAACTTGTGATACAGCACGAACGAACTGACAAACGCGGCGGTCGTGTAACCTTCCTTCTTCAGCGCCTCCGCCAGAGTCACCGCACCCTCCGGCAGCACGAACCCGTTGCGCAGCACGCCATGCCCCAGCGGATACAGCCCGGTCATGATCGAGGCATGCGCCGGCGCCGTGGTCGCCATCGGGGAATACGCCAGGTCGAACGTTACGCCGTCCCCCGCAAGGCGCGCCAGATTCGGCGTCGTCGCCCGCGCGTAGCCGTACAAAGAGCAGTGGTCCGCGCGCAGCGTGTCAAACGTGACCAGCAGAATGTCGGGCCGGGGCTTGTCGCGCTGGTCGAGCCGCGAGACGTCCGGGAAGAACAGGATCGCCCCGATGGTCGGCACGCCCAGCAGAAACGCTGCGAACGCCACGCGCCTGCGGATCGAGTGCCGGGGCACGGCTTTCATGTCTGTCATGCCTGCTTGCATACCCGGCATGATAGCAGAAGAGCGGCGGTGCATCGCGTTGACCCTGACGGGCCGCTGGATTAGAAAAGCGTTTCAGTTCACCGTCGTCCTCCCCGCGCGGAGGAGGCGCCGCCGATCAACGGAGTCAACTTCCCATGTGTTCATCACCCCGACGCCGCGTTTCGATCCTGCTTGTCTCCGCCTGCGTCATCTGCTGCGGCGCGAACTTTCCGGCGTCAGCCTGTGCGCCGCAGGAGCCCCAATCTTCGCCTGCCGGCGCCTCGGCGCAACCGGCGATCAGGCTGCTGCAGGGGGACGAGCAGGAATCTCAGAATGACCTCGGCAGGGATCTCATCGCCGGCACGATCCATCCAGAATCCGACTCGCCTGGCGCGGCGACCGCCGACACGCCTGCGCGCGGCGACCGCTACGGCTACGGGCTGTGGGTGCTCGCCCCCGCCCTCGTTGTGCTCGTATTCTCCTTGCTCTTCCGTCAAGTCGTGCCCGGGCTGTTTCTCGGCATCCTGACGGGCGCGTACATGCTCACGATCGGCGAGATCCGGCGGACCGGACCTGACAGCGTGGCGCCAACCGCCGCTGCCGACTCGCAAGCCGCCGACGCCGCACAGGCCGCCGGCGCCGTTGCGGATGAAATGAAAGCGGACCCGGCGCTGGGCATCGTGGCGGATTACGCGCGGATGCACCCGGCCGTCGGCGGCTTTCGCTACGGCGTGGAACAAGCTTTGGTCTCGACGATCAGCTCGGACGATCGCGGACACCAACGCCTCAAGCTCGTGATGTTCCTTCTCGTGGTCGGCTTCGCGGCGGGCGTCACCGGGCGCAACGGCGGCATGGCCGGGCTTTCCAATCTCTTCTGCGGAAAAACCGCTTCGCAGCGGCGCGGGCTGATGGCCACGTGGCTTTCCAGCGTCGTCGTCTGCTTCGAGCCGACGGCGGGGCGCATGACCGTCGGACCGATGATGCAACTTGCCTACGATCGCACGCGCATGTCGCGCGCCAAGCTGGCGTACCTGGTGGACGCCACGGCCGCCTCCGTCGGTTCGCTGGTGATGATCGGCGCCTGGGTCGTGGCGGAGATCGCGCTGCTTTCGAGCGGACTGGGGCAGCTTGATCGCGGGTCGCTGCCGCCGTTCCTCGCGGCCTCGGACGGGACGTCGCTGTTCCTGGGCAGCATCGGGTACCGCTTCTACGCGGTTTTCGCGCTGGCGCTGGCGCTATGGATCGCGCTGCTGGACCGCGATTTCGGTCCGATGTGGTGGGCGGAGTCGCGCGCCTTGTCCGGTCAGACCGGCAACCCGCGCAACGAGGCACAGGTGATTTACGAGCACAAGGGCATCATCCCCCGCGCGTGGATCGGGCTGCTGCCGGTGCTGACGTTCGTGGGGATGTCGGCGGGATTGATGCTCAAGTCGGGGTGGAACGGCGACCTCTGGGCGAACGCCGAAGTCTCGCTGACGGACAAGCTCACGCAGTTCATCCGTCAAGGCGACCCGGCGGACGCGCTCTTTTACGGCGCGTGGGGATACGCACTGCTGGCGTTTCTGCTCACGTTCGTCTCGCGCGCCGGCTCGATCCGTGAGGCATCGGAGGCGGGGCTGAGCGGCATGGGGCGCATGGTTCCGGCCATCGTCGCGCTGCTGCTGTCGCTGGGGCTTGCGCGGGTATGCGGGGATCTGCACATGACGCAGGCGCTGCTCGGCGTGCTGCACCACATCAGTGTGCCGAACGAGTGGATGCCGCTGGTGATGTTCGCCGCGTCCGCCGTCGTCGCGCTGCTGACCGGCTCGGCGTGGACCACGGCCGCGCTGCTGACGCCGGTGACGGTGGCGCTGATGGCGGGACTCGTGCAGGCGATGCCGGCGGAGGAGTTGTTCCGCGCCGAGCCGCTGTTTTACTCGGGCATCGGCGCGGTCGTCGGCGGCGCGCTCTTCGGGGCGCACTGCTCGCCAATGGCCGATACGACGATCATCACGTCCGCCGCCACCGGCTGCCGGCATGAAGATCACGTCATCACGCAGTTGCCTTACGCCCTCGCCGCCGCGGTCCTCGCCGCCGTCTGCGGCTACATCGTCACCAACGTGTATGGCCAGCCTTGGCATTACGCCCTGCCTGCCGGGTGCCTCGCGGGACTGATGATCGTGCTGGCGCTGGGCCGGAGACCGCGCGTGCTCAAGGACGTCGCCGCGGCGATCGCAGCCGCGACGGGCGCTGCCTCAGCCGCCGCCGCATCGGCGGGCGGCGCCGCCATGGGTTCGGCGCCACAGGCTCGAAGACCGTCCGGACTGTGACACCGGTTTCCCAACGTGTGGCATCGGTGTCCCAACGTGTGGCATCGGTGTCCCAACGTGTGGCACCGGTTTTCCAACCGGTGAGCCTCATCATGTAGAACCCCTTAGCAGAAGAAGTTGACCGCCCTACCCCCTTCGCCTACCATGCACCCTTCTGACGGAACCGCACCCCATGAACACTCTGCGCTTGGGTCTTCCGCTGCTGACAGTGCTCGCGGCCCTCTTCCTTGCGGGACTCGTCCTCCTGATCCGCGGTCTTCGCGGTCGGCGCATCGGCACGGACCCGCACTGTCGCAAGTGTCGCTACAACCTGACTGGACTGACGTCGGACAAGTGCCCGGAGTGCGGGACGTCGCTGGGATCCACGACGGTGTTGATCGGCAGACCCTCGCGGCGGAGGCGAGCGCTCGGCGGCGGATGTGTGCTGATGCTCGCCTCGCTCTCCGTTCCCGCGTACCTTGGCTACAAGCGCCTCCGCGCCATCAACCCTTATCCCTGCTATCCCACGAGCTGGCTGATTGATGCCGCCTCCCGCGACGTCAACCCGGCGCTGAAGGAGCTGGTGGCGCGAGTGCAAGCTCAGAGTGTCCCCGATGCCGCGCTTCGCCGGCTCGTCGCTGCCGCACTCGACAAACAATCAAGGGCCGCCCGCTCGCATGCCGTGGAGGGCTGGCTGAGCATCCTGGCGCTGACCTTCGCGCAAGGCAGGCTCAGCCTTGAGCTGCAGGATCGATACTTCGATCAGATGGGAATCGTCTCGCTGGAAGTCCGGCCGATCGTTCTTGAAGGCGACCCCGTTGTTTGTGCCGTGCGCAGGACCGGTGTGGGGTCCGTCGCGCTCAAGCGGTTCGGAGGTTGCGAGATGGTGATCCGGGATGCGTATCTGGGACTGGATGGCGGAGCGGCCGATTTGAGGTGGGCGGGTCCGGAACCTCCATTTTCAAACGACTGGAATTCCGCGAGCATTCATTCTCTTCACCGACCGGACCTCCAGCCCGGGCGCCACGTACTTGAATGGTATGGGTGTATTGAGGCTACGAAGTCCACGGATGGCCAAGGTCACCAGGAGGTTGTCTGGTCGAAGTGGGTTGAGATTACGAAGGATTTCGAAATCTGGCCGCTGGAGAACGTGGATCCGATCCAATGGGTCTTCGATCCCTCCCTCCAGCAAGTGCTGAAGAATCATTTTCAGGTCAGCAAAGTCACGGCCTCGCGCATCACCTTCGAGGGGGGCTACACGGAATTGAGGATGCGCGCCGAATTGAAAGTCGCGCAGCCGCTCCCGGTGGACATTGCATTCTCGACGTGGTTTTCCGTCCCCGGGGGCGAACTGAGCCGAGGTCGTGATGTCGGCGCCTTCACGTCGAGCCAGGGGAGAATCCGAATGGCCACCGATGCATGGGGCGAAGTGCGGCCATTCAACCCTGAGGATCGCATCGAGCTCGTGCTGACCGCTGATCGAACAGCGTTGGAGCATTCCATGGAAACCTACACCGCCTGGTGGGGAGAACTTCGCTTCGGGCCTCTGGAGATCAACGAATTCCGCCAGATCAAGCCCAACGGCGACTGGGAGAAGATCACCCGGGAGGATTTCTTCGATCGCATGCGCGAGGACCTGCAGCTTCACCGGATCATCGAGTAGGGAGCACGAGCCGCTTCCGCCGGCCGGAGCGGAAATCAGTCCGGCTAACGGGTGCTCTCCGCGATCCGCACGACGGCGGCGACGAAGGCATCGATCTGGGCCTCCGTTGTGCAGGAGGCGAGCGACGCGCGGAGGGCGCCGGCCGCGTGCGTGCCCAGTGCGCGGTGCATGTCCGGGGCGCAGTGCAGACCCGGGCGCACGGCGATGTCAAACGAGTCGTCGAGAATCGCGGCGGCATCCTGCGGGTCCGTTCCCGCGAGGTTCATCGAGAGTACGCCGACCTGCCGGCGCCCATCGAGGGGTCCGTAAAGGCGGATGCGTTCATGCCCGGCGAGCTGATCGATCAACCGTCGCAGGAGGCGCTGCTCGTGCGCGAGCGCCGAGGGCGGGTCGAGAAGGTCCAGCGCCGCCGACAGGCCCGCCAGCCCGACGGTGTTGGGCGTGCCCGCCTCCAGCCGCGTCGGCAGGTCTTCCGGCTGCAGCGGGTTTTCAGAATCCGTTCCCGTCCCGCCTTCGCGGAAAGGCTCAAGCTCGGCCCTTGGTCCGACCAGCAGCACGCCCGTCCCCGGCGGACCGAAGATCGCCTTGTGCCCCGGAAACGCGACCAGGTCCGCGTTCAGCGCGGCGGGCGAAACATCGAGCAGGCCTGCGGACTGCGCCGCGTCCACCAGCAACAGTGCATCGCCGTGCTCGCGGATGATCGCGCCGACGTCCCCGATGGGCTGCACCGTGCCGGTGACATTGCTGACGTGAAGGCACGCCACGAGCCTCGTCTTCGGCGTCAGCGCCCGCCGCACGTCATCCGGGTCGATGAAGCCCTCGCCGTCTGCGCGCACGGTCGTCAGCGCGATGACGCCGCGCCGCGCCAGCCCGTGCAGCGGGCGGCGTACGCTGTTGTGCTCCGCCTGCGTCGTAACCACGTGGTCGCCGGGTCGCAGGGCGCCCTTGATGGCGATGTTCAGCGCGTCCGTGCCGTTGAGGGTAAAGACCACGCCCTGCGGCTCGACGCCGCCGATCCTGCGCGCCAGCTTGATGCGCAGCGTTTCGATCAAGGCCTGCGACGCCCGCGCCCGCCGGTGCCCCGCGCGACCAGGGTTCCCTCCGGCCTCGTCGAGAAACGCCTGCATGGCCCGCGTCACCGCCGCCGGCTTGGGCCAACTCGTCGCTGCATGGTCGAGGTAGATCATGGATCGTCGAAACGCCGAAACGCCGAATCGTCGAAACACCAAGAGGCACGAAAGCTGCTGCGAACCCGAAGCGCAAGCGAGGGCGCGCCGCGCAATGATGCACGAGCGCGCGGCGCGGTCCAGCGCCGACTCAGGTCGCTTGCGGCGCATCCGCACTGCCCGAAGCGGGGTTGCTTCTTCCCGTCGCTTCGCCGTGGTTTGAACGCGGTCGCTCCGCGGCGCATCTTAGGCTGTTTCCGACGGGTTTCCAAAGTGGCAGCGTGGGTCGTAACATGCCTGCTGGACAGCGTGTTTGCATCCGCGGCGACCGTGGATGACAACTGGAGATTCACATGAATAGTGGTTCGTATCCCGTAAGCGGCGGCGAGCTTCGCGCGAGGAAGTGGCTGCATCGCGGAACGCTGTGCGCTTGGATCCTCCTGCCGGCGCTCGTCGGCTTGGGATGTCGCAGCACGGGAGTGGCCGAAACGCCGCGCGAGGCGAGCGTCAAGCCCGGCATCAACGAAGCCTACAAGACCGAGCCGGTGGACGTGTGGATCGAGCGCTTCGAAACCGAAAGCCGCGAGATTTACAGCCAGCGCGAGCGGATCGTGGAATGGATCGGACTTAAGCCGGAGCAGTCGATGGCGGACATCGGTGCGGGGACAGGGCTCTTCGAGCCGCTCTTCGCCCGGGGCGTCGGAGCGAACGGGACCGTGTACGCCGTGGACCTTACGCCCGCCTTCGTCGAGCGCATCGACCGGTTGGCGAAGGAGCAGGGGCTCAAGCAGGTCCGCGCCGTGCAGTGCAAGGAGGACTCCGTCGAGCTGCCGCCCGGCTGCATCGATGCCGCGTTCATCTGCGACACGTATCATCACTTCGAGTACCCGCGCTCGACGATGGCCTCGCTGCATCGCGCCCTGCGCCCGGGCGGGCAGGTGGTGATCGTGGATTTCATTCGCGTGCCGGGCGTGAGCCGCGACTGGGTGCTGGATCACGTGCGCATCGGCAAGGAGGACTTGATCCGCGAAGTGGAGTCCTTCGGGTTCAAGCTTGTCCAGCAGGCCGAGCCGGATTTCCTGAAGGAGAATTACGTGCTGCGGTTCGCGCGGCGGGATTGAGACGCTGTTGCACAACTGAGCCGCGACCGTGAGGGAGCGAGGGTTTCCATACGAATCCGCGGGTTTCGAAACAGCGTGCAAGCCGAGTTGCGTGACAGGCAGCCGCGTTGGGTTCAGAGGCCACGGCGGAATCGAAAGCCGGCAGTGCGCATCGCCACTCCCGCGCAGGCGGGGGTCCAGGGCGCGGCTCTGGTCGGCGCGGTTTGGAAGGGCGCGGCTGCTCCGAGGGTTTGGGATGGGCTTGACCGTTTATCGCCGGTCGGAGGTTGATCGGTCCCTGCTTTCGGGCGCGACTGTCGCGGTCGTCGGCTACGGGAATCAGGGTCACGCCCACGCGCTGAACCTGCGGGACAGCGGCGTGCGCGTCGTCGTCGGACAGCGGCCAGGGCGCGGCTTCGATCGCGCCGCGGCGGACGGTTTCCAGCCGCTGCCCGTCGGCGAGGCCGTCGCCGGCGCCGACTGGGTGATCCTGACGTTGCCGGATGAAACGGCGGCGGACGTTTTCGCCCGCGACATCGCGCCTGCGCTGAAGCCGCGGACCACGCTGGGGTTCGTTCACGGGTTCAACCTTCGCTTCGGCTTCATCGCGCCGCCGCCGGGAAGCGACGTCATCATGGTGGCGCCGAAGGGTCCCGGCGCGCTCCTGCGGTCGTTGTATGCCGCGGGCAAGGGGCTGCCCGCGCTGGCGGCCGTGGCGCAGGATGCGAGCGGTCGCGCGTTCGACAGAGCATTGGCGTGGGCGGACGCGATCGGCTCGACACGGGCCGGCGTGCTGCGGACCACGTTCGCCGAAGAGACCGAAACCGACCTCTTCGGCGAGCAGGTCGTCCTCTGCGGCGGCGTCTCCGCGCTGACCCAGGCCGCGTTCGAGACCCTCGTCGAGGCGGGCTACACCCCGGAGTTCGCGTACCTCGAATGCGTCCATGAACTGAAGCAGATTGTGGATCTGCTCTACGAGCGCGGCCTGACGGCGATGCGCGACCGCATCTCCAACACGGCGGAGTACGGCGACCTGACGCGGGGTCCGCGCGTCATCGGCCCGGAGGCGCGGGAGCAGATGAAGCAGATTCTCGAAGAAATCCGCAGCGGGCGCTTCGCGGCGGAGTGGCTGGCGGAGGCGCGCGGCGGCGGCGCGAAGTTCAAGGCGCTGCACGAGGCCGACAGCGCAACAGAGTACGAACGGGCCGGGCAGTTCGTGCGCTCGCTGATGCCCTGGCTGGCGGACAAGCCGGCATGAGCCGCGCCCGCGTCACACGCTGGAGCGCTCTGTGGGATCTGCTGCCTCGACCGGCGGCGCGGTGGAGCCGCATGTTCGCGCTGGCGACGCTGGTCGGCGTGACCTGCGGCGCGGCGGCGGCGGGGCTGGAGGCGGCGCTGCATTACGGCGTCAACGTCTTCGTCGGGCGATACACGCACCTGGGGCAGGCAACCGCGTGGCAGTTCCACTGGGGCGTGCTGCTCCTGCCGGCGCTGGGCGGGCTGGTGTCGGGATTGATGCTTCGCTACCTCGCGCCCGAGAGCCGCCTTCATGGCACCAACGCCCTCATCCGCGCCTTTCATCATCAGATGGGCGAGTTTCCCCTGCGCGGAGCCGGCATCAAGTCCCTCGCCAACGTCGCCGTGATTTCCAGCGGCGGGTCCGCCGGACCGGAAGGCCCGACGGCGGCGCTGGGCGCGGCCATCGGTTCCACGCTGGGCCGGCTCTTCCCGACGACGGCGCATGAGCGGCGGGTGCTGCTGGTGGCGGGATGCGCCGCGGGGGTCGGCTCGATCTTCCGTTGCCCGCTGGGCGGCGCGCTCTTCGCCACAAGTATCCTGTACAGCGAGCCGGAGTACGAGACGGACGCGATGGTCCCCTCGGTGATCTCCTCGGTCATGGGCTACTCGACGTTCATCTCGCTCGTGCCCGTCTTCGGGCTTGCGGCGCATCAATACCTGCTCCAGGGCGCTGAGCAGCTCGGCTTCAACTCCGCCACCTCACTGGGCATCTACGCCTTGCTGGGACCGCTCTGCGCCCTCGGCGCGATCCTGCTGAGCATCAGCCTCCGCGTCGTGGAAGAAGGGCTCATGCCACGGGCGCGAATGCCCAAGTGGCTGGCGCCGGCGCTGGGCGGACTGGCCACGGGCGCGCTCGCCTGCATGTTGCCGCAGGTGATGGACGGGCGCTATGCGTTCATTCAGAACGCTCTGAGCGGCTCGCTCTTCAGCAACGACATGGGCGACACGCTCGCGCGGCAGGCACTCTTCCTGGCGCTGATCCTCGTCTTCAAGTGCGTCGCCACGGCCTTTACCGTGGGCAGCGGCGGATCAGGCGGCGTGCTGGGACCGAGCGTGTTTCTTGGCGGCGTGGCGGGGATTCTGCTTGGGACGCTGGGCGAGTGGCTGCTGCCCGGCGCGATCCCGCCTGACGTGCGACGCTCGCTCATCCCGGTGGGCATGGGCGGCGTGCTCGCGGTGACGATGCGCACGCCGCTCGCCGCCGTGGTCATGGTGACCGAGATGACCGGCAGCTACCGGCTCATCGTGCCGCTGATGCTGGTGTGCGTCAGCGCGTACATGCTCGGGCGGCGGTGGGGGCTGAACCGCGAGCAGCTTCGCACGGCCGCGGACTCGCCGGCGCATGCGGCGGATGCGATGGTGCACCTGCTGGAATCGTGGACCGTCGAGCGCGTCATGGAGCGCGACTGGAAGTCGCTCGCCGCGCCGGACACCGGTCTGGACGAGGTCATCCGGCGCATCGAGCCGGGCACGCGCCCGGTGTTCGCCGTGCTGGACGGCGAGCGCCTCGTCGGCGTCATCTCCGTGCCGGACCTTCGCCGAATCATCGACGAGCCGGACTTGGCGCAGATGTTCATCGCCGCCGACCTGATGACCGAGCGGCTCGCCGTCATGCATCCCGACGAAGACGTGTACCACGCGCTGGCTGTTTTTCAGCGGGAGAATCACGACATGCTGCCCGTCGTCTCGCGCGACCGGCGGCGCCGCTTTCTGGGGATGCTCACGCGCCGGGGCGTGTTCGAGTCGCTGCGCCGCCACGTCGCCGACATGCAGCGCCACGTCTTCGCGGAGCACGCGGGACTGGCCGCCATCGACCGCGAAGGGCAGCTTGATCAGCTTCTCATGGCCGTCGCGCCGCAGCGCACGGACCGCGTCCAGCGCCTGCTTGTTCCGCTCGACGCGCTGGGTCGGTCGCTGCGGCAGGCCGATTTCAGGAAATCGTTTGGCGCGCAGGTCATCGCCATCGAGCAACCCGACGGCTCGATGCAGTGCCCGCCGGACATCGACGCGCCGCTGCACAGCGGGCAACGGCTTCTCGCCGTGGTGGACGACGCCGTGTGAGTTCGCCGGGGGGCCAGGCGGAACACCTCGTCGCCCGGGTGGCACGCTCTGGCGTACTCGCCTGAGCGTGGGCGATGGGGTCTAGAGAACAAGCCCCGCCCGCGCACGCCACGGGTCCGCTGCCGCGGATCCGTGCCACTCGACCCTCGCGCCCCCGCCGCGCGCGAGCCTTCGGCATTGACAATCCGTTACGTTGCACGACGATCGGTTCGGCAACCTCTTCGGGCGGGCGCGGGACGCGGGTCGCAACGGGAATCGACCCATTGCACGCGCCCCACGGTGAAGGCGATCCAGGCAGAAGCGGCGCGGGAGCGGACGGATCTTCATGGCTGATCGGTATTGGACAGTCTGTATCCGCCCACGCGACGCGCGGTTCGACGGGACCGGAGGCTCGGTGCTGGCGGACGTGCATCAGTTGGGCCTGCCGCACGTGGAGGGCGTTCGCTGCCAGCGGCTGTATTTTCTGAAAGGCGCGATCGACCACCGTCGCCTCACGGAGCTGGCCGCGTCGCTGCTCGCCGATCCCGTGACGGAGTCCTTTGACGTGCTCGAAGGTCTGGACCGTCGCCGCGAATCAGCCCCCAGCGTCGAAGTCCATTATCAGCCCGGCGTGATGGACCCGGTCGCCCTGACGACGTTGCGCACGTTGCGCCGCGCGCTAGCCGCCCGCGGCGAGGACGCCAACGCAGTCGAAGACGTTCGCACGGGTCGGCGCTTCGCCATGACCGGTGCACGGAGCCGCGACGAACTCGTGCACATCGCCCGTCGGCTCCTCGCCAACGAGTGCATCGAGCGCGCGTACGTCCGCGGCATGGGCGGCGATGACCCCCTGCCCGACCGCTTCCCGCAGCCGCCGCAGTACACGTTCGCGCTGCGCCACGTCCTCCTGCGAGATCTCGACGACGCGGGGCTGACCAAACTCTCGCGCGAGGGACACCTCTTCCTCTCCCTCGACGAAATGCGGGCCATCCAGGCGCATTACTCCGCGCTGAAGCGCGAGCCGACCGATATCGAGCTTGAAACCCTCGCGCAGACCTGGTCCGAGCATTGCGTGCACAAGACGCTCAAGAGCGCCATCGACTACGAAGGCGACGATTTCGGCAGGCCCGGGCGCGTCCGCGTGCGTTTTGACAACCTGCTGAAAGACACGATCGTCCGCGCCACGCGCGATACGGGGCGCGACTGGTGCCTCTCCGTCTTTGTGGACAACGCCGGCGTGATCGCCTTCGACGACGACTACGGCGTCGCTTTCAAGGTCGAGACGCACAACCACCCTTCGGCAATCGAGCCTTACGGCGGGGCGGCCACGGGCATCGGTGGGTGCATCCGCGACATCATGGGCTGCGGACTGGGCGCCAGGCCCATCGCCTCGACGGACGTCTTCTGCCTCGCGCCGCCGGACTATCCAGCGGAGCGCCTGCCGACCGGCGTCCTGCACCCGCGCCGTGTGCTCAAAGGCGTGGTCGCGGGTGTGCGCGATTACGGCAATCGCATGGGCATCCCCACGGTGAACGGCGCGATTCATTTCGATCCGCGCTACCTCGCCAACCCGCTGGTCTTCTGCGGATGCGTCGGGCTGATCCCGCGAAACCGCATCGAGAAAAGCGCGCGGCCGGGGGACTTCGTCGTCGTCGCCGGCGGGCGCACGGGGCGCGACGGCATCCACGGGGCCACGTTCTCCTCCGCCGAGCTGGAGACCACGCACGTCGATGAGTTCTCGCACGCGGTGCAGATCGGCAACGCCGTCGAGGAAAAGAAGGTGCTCGACGCGCTGCTGCGGGCGCGCGACGCGGAGGGCGGGTGCCTGTACTCCGCGGTCACCGACTGCGGCGCGGGAGGCCTCAGCAGTGCCGTCGGCGAGATGGGCGCGGAACTCGGCGCGGAGGTGGACCTGGAGAAGGTTCCGCTGAAGTACTCCGGGCTGCGCTACGACGAAATCTGGATATCCGAGGCGCAGGAACGCATGGTCTTCGCCGTGCCGCCGCGGCAGATCGAGCGATTCCTCTCGATCTTCGCGGAGGAGGAGGTCGAGGCCGCGGTGATCGGGCGCTTCACGGGCGACGGTCGGCTCCGCGTGCGCTACGACGGGCACGGGGTCGGCGATCTGGACGTTCATTTCCTGCACGAAGGTCTGCCGCGCATGAAGCGCCGGGCCACGTGGAGCGCGTCGAAGCCCGGGGAACCATCCATAGCGACGGAATCCGGGGACCTGCGCGAGAATGCGGATCCGCAGAGGACGCAGAGAGCGCCGAGAGCGCAGAGCGAGCAGAAGGAGCAGCCGGGCTTGGGCGTAGGGCGGGCTACGCCCGCCGAGGGTTCACCTCCGAATGCGGACGCCGCGGATGGACTGCGCGAGCGGCTTCTGGCGGAACTGCGCTCGTTGAACGTCGCCTCGAAGGAGTGGGTCATCCGCCAGTATGACCACGAGGTGCAGGGGCGCAGCGTGGTCAAGCCGCTGTGCGGTCCGGGCTTCGGCCCCTCCGACGCGGCCGTGCTGCGTCCGCGGCTCGACAGTCTGCGCGCCGTGGCGCTGGGGTGCGGACTGTGCCCGCAGGCGTCCGACCGCGACCCGTACTGGATGGCCGTGCTTGCGGTGGACGAGGCGCTGCGCAACGTCATCTGCGTCGGCGCGGACCCGCGGCACACGGCGATTCTCGACAATTTCTGCTGGCCCAAGTGTGACAACGAACTGGCACTCGGGACGCTCGTCCGGGCGTGCCGGGGAGCGGCGGACGCGGCGATCGCGCTGGGTCTGCCCTTCATCTCCGGCAAGGATTCGCTCAGCAACGAGTTCTCGATGGACCCGCAGGAGGCGAAGCGTCTCGGTCTTCCGCAGCGCCTGGCGATCCCGCCGACGCTGCTCATCAGCGCCATCAGCGTCCTCGTTGACGCACGGCGCTGCGTGACGATGGACCTGAAATCGCCGGGAAACGTGATCGCGCTCGCCTCCGCGCCGGTGGATTCGCGCGGATTCGAGGCCGCGCTCTCGATGCATCAGCGCGTCGCATCCCTGATCGCCGCTGGAAGAATCCGCGGCGCGCACGACGTGAGCGACGGCGGTCTGCTGGTGGCGCTGGCGGAAATGAGCATCGCCTCGGGGCTGGGTCTGGAAATCCACGTTAAGGAAAGCGCATGGTCGGCCGCGCTCTTCGCGCCGGCGGCGACGTCGTATCTGCTGGAAATGACCGCGGCGGATGCGGCAGCAGCGGAGCTTCCCGTACTGGGTCAGGTGACGGACTCGCCGCACTTGAAACTTACGGGCGCAAGCGGCGAGCCTTGCGCGTGGTCCATCCATGAGCTGGCAAGCGCCTGGCGCGCGCCGCTTGACGGAATGGGATAGCGGCTGGCAGTGAGACCGAATCATGGCGACAGTGAAAGTCCTGGTCGTCCGAGCGCCGGGCACGAACTGCGATGAGGAGACGATGCACGGCTGGCGGCTGGCCGGGGCGGTGCCGACGCTTGTGCACCTCGAGCGCTGGATCGAGCGCCCTTCGCTGCTGCGCGACTACGTGATCCTCACTTTCCCCGGCGGCTTCAGCTACGGCGACGACATCGCAGCGGGCAAGGTCTTCGCCGCGGGGCTCAGCGGGTTTCTGCTTGACGAGGTCCGCGCATTGATCGAGCGCGGCGGCGGCGTTCTGGGCATCTGCAACGGGCTGCAGGTGCTGGTCAAGGCGGGGCTCCTTCCCGGAGGCTCGATCCCGCAGCGCGCCGTCACCGTCACGCACAACGCCTCCGGCAAGTTCGAGGCCCGGTGGGTCCGAATGAAAGTCTGCCGCGCTGACTGCCCGTATCTTGCCGGCAACGCGTACACTGAAATGCCCGTCGAGCACGGCGAGGGCCGGGTCGTGACCGACAGTGACGCCACCCTGGCACAGCTCGAATCCGCGGGCCACGTCGCGCTGCGCTACGTCCATCCCGCGGGCGAAGCCGCCGCTTATCCCGCCAATCCCAACGGCAGCTTCAACGACATCGCGGGACTGTGCGACCCCACCGGCCGCGTGATGGGACTCATGCCTCACCCCGACCGCCACCTCGATCCCACCAATCACCCCCTTTGGACACGCCGCCCGCCGACCGACGTGGCCGACGGGCTGCGGTTCTTCAAGAACGCGGTGCGGTATTGGACGTGATCGACCGCAAGGAGGAGTGGCTCCCCCGCGCAGGACAGAATCCAAGCCCCAACGCAGACCGGAGACCCCGGTGGTGTCGCGCCGGGTTGCATCATAAAATGCTCCCGCGAAAGCGGCTCTGAACGCTTCGTGGCAGCGACAGATGTCGTGGTGCGGCGGGGAATCTACGTGATGACGTGCAAGCCGGGGCAACGGGTCTTTCTCTGCACGTTTACGGGCGTGGTGGCCTCGTTCGGGCTGACCATCGGCTACGCTTGGTATCTGCGCAGTCCCGGACATCGCCGCGCGCTGGAAGCCGAAATCAGCGAGTTCGTGGGGATGCCCGTAGGGTTTGACCGGCTGGCGCCACTGGCGTTTCACGCGCAGGCGTTCGAGGGCGTGCGGGCGAGCCTGTGGGACGCAGGCCCGCAGGTCTTCGCCTGCAGCCGGGCGACGTGGGTCGAGCAACTCGTCGGCGACGAGGTGGGCTATCACCTGCACCTGCGCGACGGGTGGCTGATCGTGGGCACGCCGGAGTGGCGGCGCTTTGAATATGAGCGTCTGATCGCCGCGGGCTTGCAGCACGACTTCGCGGATCTCGGGCTGCAGCGCGTGCGGCTGGAGGATTTTGACCTGCGATGGGTGCAGGACGAGTTCGAGCTGCGGGCGCAGCAGGCGTCGGGCGTGATCGACTTCACGCGCGACGGGGAGGGTTCGGCGCTGCTGACGTGCGGCGCGATGAACGGGCAGTCGGTCGATGAGCCGATCGCCATTTCCGCGCGATTCACCTCCGGCGCAGCGCTGGACTTCCACCAGGTGCAGCTTGAGATTCCGCGCAGCACGCTCGACGCCTTCAACCTCGACGAAGCGCTCGGCGGACCCGTCTGCGCCGGCGAGTTCTCCGGAGACGTCCGCTTCACCCAAACCGACGGACGGCCGCGGTGGAGCTTCCGCGGATCGCTCTTCGACGCGGACCTCGCGGAGTTGACGCGGCGCCTGCCGGGCGGACCGTACACAGGGACCGCCAACCTGATCGTGGATCGCGCCGAGGTCGAGCAGAGAAGACTTGAAACGCTGGAGTTCACAGGTGAATTGGGAGGCATCCTGATCGGACAGATCTGGCCGGGCCTGGATCCGAACCGCCGGGCACAGACCGATCTTTTCGTGCGCGAGGCGCGGTTTCAAGATGGGAGCGTGGAGCTTCTATCCGTTGCCGGGCGCATCTACGGGTTGGATGTGCAGCGCGCGACCGACTTGTGGGGGCAGGGGCGCGTGACCGGCGTGGCGGAGGTGACGATTCACTCGCTGATCGTGCTGGACGATCACCTTCACACGGCGGACGTGGAGGTCCACGTGCTCCCGCCGGAAGGGGAGCCGGGTCTGATCGACCGGCGGACGCTGGCGCTGGCGGCGAAGGAGCTGCTCGGCGTGGAGGTCGCGGGGATGCTCCCTGAGCAGGTCGAGTATGCCGAGTTCGGGGCGCGGCTGAAGCTGGATGGGGACCAGCTTCGCGTGCTGGGCACGCACGGCGAGGATGGGCGCACGATGCTGACGATCCGGCTGTTCGGGCGCGACGTGGGCCTGGTTCGACAGCCGGACCGGACGTTCACCGTGCCCGAACCGATGGCATGGCTGCGAACGCGGGCGATGCGCTACGACGCCGATGATGTCCGCTCCTGGTGGACGACCGGTCGCTTCGCCGCGCCGGCGGATTCAAGCGAGACCGGGGAATAGATGGAAACGCGCTGAACGGAGACTGGGTGGCACGGTCTGGCGTACTCGGCTGACCGTGGCGAGCGGGGCAAAAGCATGGTCAACGGAGTACCGTAGACCATGCCACCCGCCCGTGGAGTCATCCCCCGCGGGCGGCACGGAACCTGAAGCGATGATCAGAAGGTCACACTTTCTGCTGTTTTGCCAGACCGCGTGCATGATGGTGTGCGCGCCGGGTGCAGCGTGGTCTGGAGCATCCCCCACAGCGCAGAAGGCCGGTGCGCCGGCGCCGCAGACGCCGGCGAGCATCCTGCTGATTACTGTCGATACCCTGCGAGCGGATCATCTCGGCTGCTACGGTTACTTCCGCGACACGTCGCCGAACATCGACGCCCTCGCGCGGGACTCGCTGCTCTTCACGCGAGCCTGCGCGCCGATGGCCACCACGTTTCCCTCGCACCTGTCGCTCTTCACGGGCGTGTATCCGTCCGAGCACGGCTACCTGTCCAACACGCGGCTCATTGAGGCGTCCTTCGAGCCGACAGCCAAGCTGCGCAGCGTCACGCAGATGCTGAAAGACGCGGGCTACGCCACAGCCGCCTTCGTAAGCGCCGCGCCCGTGCGCGACTCGACCGGGCTGGGCATCGGCTTCGACTTCTACTCGCAACCCGAGAAGGACGACTGGAAGCTGGCGGGTCAGCGCCGCGCGGACGAGACCGTCGAGGCGTTTGTCGCGTGGCTTGCCGCGTCCCCAAAGGAGCCGTTTTTCGCATGGATTCACCTTTTCGATCCGCACTGGCCTTACGACGCGCCAGCGCCCTACGCCCGCCGGTACACCACGGACGAGCGCCTCAAGACTTGGGTCGCCCAGCGCTGCGCGACGATGACCTTCCCCGACAAGTGGAAGACTCGTGACGCGCTGGACGTTTACAACCGCTACGACGGCGAAGTCCGCTTTATGGACGAGCAGGTAGGCAGGGCGCTGAGCGCGCTGCGCGAATCGGGACGGGAGGATCGCGCGATCCTCATCCTGACCGCCGATCACGGCGAAGGACTGGGGCAGCATGACTGGCCCGCGCATGGCGACCTGCACGAGGAGCAGATGCACGTGCCGCTGATGATCCGCTTCCCCCGGGAAATGCACCGCGCGCCGGGCCGCGTGGAGTCGGTTGTTTCGCTCGTGGACGTGTTTCCCACCGTGCTGGCGGCGATGGGTTCGCCGGCAGCGGCGGAGATGCGCGCACAGGCGTCGGGGTTGGATGTGCTGGCGCCGGACTTCAAGCGGGATGCCGTGTTCAGCGAGCGCACGGATCACTCCGAGGGCTGGGGACCGGGGCGGCGCTTCGCGCTGACCGGGGCGCGGTGGCGCTATTACCACCTGACGGAGGGGAGGAGCGAGCTTTACGATCTCACCGCGGATCCGCACGAGCTGCTGAACAAAGTCGAGGACGAGCCGCGCGTCGCCGCCGCGATGAAAGCGGATCTGCTCGCGCGGCTGGAACGGTTCGCGCAGCGCGCCGCCGCGCTGGCCGAGGGGCGCACGCCAGGCAAGAACACCGCGGACTCGAAGATGAAGGAGCAGCTTCGCGGGCTGGGCTACGTCGAGAATGAGGAGGAAGCCGGCGACGACGCGCCCCGCACCCGTCCGCCCGCGACGTCTTCGAAAGAACCCGCGCCGCCAAAACCGTGAACGCCACCGCTGCTCCATCCACCGCGTGGTCCCCGCTGAGCCGCCGGGATCGGCTCGTGCTGACGGGCGCTGCGCTGGCGATCTTCATGCCCGCGTGCTTGCGCCTGCCGCCCGGCGTATGCAGCGGCGACGGCGGCGATCTCCAGACCGCGTGCGCCGTGCTGGGCGTGGCGCATCCGCCGGGCTACGCGGGGCTTGCCGCCGTCGGCTGGTGCGCGACGCGAATCCTCTCCTTCCTCGACCCGGCGTGGGTCGTCTCGCTGCTGTGTCTGGCCTGCATGACCGGCGCGGCCGTGCTTGCAGCCGCGATGTTGACGCGACTGGGCGTGTCGGCGTGGGTGTCGGGCGTGGCGGCGTTGCTCCTGTCGCAGCACGCGCTCGTGTGGCAGAACATGGTCATTCCGGAAGTCTATGCCCCCGGCGCTGTCCTGCTTGTGACGTCCACGTATCTGCTGCTGCGCTACGGCGCGACGCGCCGGGCGCGAGATCTGATGTCGGCCGCGGCGATCTTCGGCTTCGCGGTATCGCAGCGACCGTCGTTTGCGCTGATGTTGCCGGGGATGCTCGGGGCATGGGCGCTGATCGAGCGGCGCCGGAGACATGAGGAGCCGGATCGGAGGTGGCGGCGCGCTGCGATCCGACTTGCAGGCATCTTGGGCGCGGGCGCCGCTCCCATGGCCCTGGCGGCCGGGCTGACGTACGCGCGAATCGGACCTTCCAGCCCATACAGTTGCGTGCAGGAGCACCTTGCATGGGAGCGGCAGACCGCCGGCGCGGGGCGGATTCCCGAGGATCGGTGGCGGCAGGTCACCTGGGTCCTGCGCGCCGAGGAGTTCCGGCGTTTCATGGGCGCCGACGCCGGTCAGATGCGCGCGAAATTCCGCTGGGTCCGGTCGCAGTGCCATGCGTATGGCACCCTGCCGTTCATCGCGCTGCTCGCGCTGGCGTCGCTGGGGACGATGTCGCTGGCGCGATCGAATCCTCCCGCCGCCGCGGCCGCATGGGGGATCATCCTCGGCGATCTGACCTTCGTTCTGCAGTACCGCATCCACGACACCGCGGCCGATCTGCTGCCGATGCTCGTCATGGGCGCGCTGCTGCTCGCCGCCGGCGTCAACCACGCGGCGCAGCGGATCATGCAGGCCGTCCAGGGCGTTGCCGGTCCGCTGAAACGCGCGGCACTTGAAGCCGCCGGCGCACTGGCCCTGGTGTGCGTCATCCACGCCTTCATCCGATACAACCACGCGACGTGGCATGCGACCGAGTTCCTGAACAAGCTCGACCTCGCCTCGCTGCCCGCCGACAGCGTCCTCTGCGCGCCGTGGGCCGACGCACGGGTGGCGTGGTACGCCAAGCTCATCGCCTCGCCGCGACCGGACGTGGACATTCTCGGCACGGATGATCCTCGTGTCTGGGTCGCGCAATGTGCAAACGCCGGCGGAAGACCGGTCTTCTTTACGCACGGGCTTCCGCCGGATGCCGCGGGCGACCTTCAGTTCGAGCCGGCCGGAATCCTCTTCCGGGCAACGGTCCGTGCGCCCCACGCGGGCGGCTCGTAACGCCGTAAGCCGGCTCGGTCGATCCACCAGAACGCCCGGGCGTCGAGATCAGAATTTCTCACGCCCGTGAGGGGCTTTGCGGCGAGATGATGAGCTTGGCGTACCACGCCACCCGTGCAACGGCCCCCAGCGCCGAACCCTGGGCGTCGCCTCAGCGACCGCAGCCCTGACCGTCCCGAACACCGGAGCGGGCCGAACCGCGCCGGATCGCCGATCGCTACTTCTCGTCATGATTCTTGCGTGCCATCGCCGCCAGGAAACCTTCTGGAGGCGCGTCCGCGGGCGAAGGGGGAGAGGCTGAATCGGCTGCGGGCGCCGGCTTCGCGGATGGCGACTCGGCCGGCAAAGACCGTGAGCGGAACGCCGTTGCCCCCGGACCCTCGAAAGGCCGTTCAAGCGGACCGGCGTCCAAGCCGCCCGGTGTCTGGGCGACGGGCGGAGACGGTTGGCTCCGCTCCGCGCGGGCCTCGTTCAACAGCCGCGAGGCCAATGAGTCCCTCCTGCGGTCAGGGGTTGGCGCATCATGAGCGGAAGGCCGCTCCTTCAGGTGCTCTTCGCGGGCCTGCTTGTAGCGTTCTCCAGCCGGCATCGGGATTCCCTCCCCGCCGCCGGTCGGTTGGGGCGATGGCATCCTCCGCGAGTCCATGTACATGCGCGCGTTGAACCAGCCGCTGCGAAGAAACATGAGGCCCGCAATGACAAGGATAAAAGCCTCGATCGCGCTGGGTCCGAGCCTCGTGACGCCGCAGATCAGCATGGATGCCCCGACGGGGATCGACACCAGCGCATCGAGAAGCAACAACGCCGGAATTCCGCTGAGGCTGCCGAGCGCGACCAGCCCCAGCAACACGCCGCCGATCCTGAATGTGTGATACGCCAGACTCCAACTGAAGTTCAGCAGATCCGCCCCATTCCCCGGCGAAAGCTGCCAGAACCCGAAGAACAGCAGGCACGCCGCGCCGAGTCCAGCGGAGCCGGCGTTGGAGCGGACGCGCGAGGCCAGGAATTCGCGCTGCCGTCCATCGCTTGGATCGCGTGATGTGGACGCAGGCATCGGCTGCATACGAAGGCTCCCAGGGCGTGCGTGCTTCAGCATTCGGCGCGATCGCCGCTGCCGTCGAGCGGCTCGGCCCGGGATTGTAGTTCGGCAACCTCAGTATGCCCAGCCAGCGCTGTGGACGCGGAATGTCAAGGCCAGCGCCACCGCCGTTCAAGCTTGGTGAAATCGCCCGAAAGCGAAACACCTCCTCGCTGATTGCATACGGGTGCCTGTTTCCGGGTGGCGCGGTCTCGGGCAGGGAGGCGGAGTTTCGCGTTCATCTCACGGCCTGGCGAGCGTGTCAGACCGCCCCACCCCGTTCCCCTTCAGCGAGCTTCCATTCAGGCGCGGATTTTTCTTGAATCTCGACGGGCGGGCAGGGTACACTGATGCCCTCATCCGCCGGCGGCCCCGAAGGACCGCGATCGTCCACGCCCCGGCGGCGACGTGTCGTCCGGCTCAAGGAGATTCAACGTGAGCAACCAGCGCAGCACGCCGGCAAGGCCGGAATCGCAGCATCCGTCAATCGCCCCGACCCCTCGCTTCTTCATTCCGCGATTCGCAGCCGGCGGGTTGCGTCTGCCGATGCTGCTTCTCGTGGGGATGGGCGCCCTGCCGGAAACCGCGCGGAGCCAAGGGTGCTTCGAATGGTCCGGCGCGTCCTGGCCGGCGCCGCGCTATCAGCATTGCATGGCCTACGACAGCGCGAGAGGCAGGGTGGTCATGTTCGGGGGCAGGTATCAGTATCAATACCGCATGCACGAGACATGGGAATGGGATGGGGAAACGTGGCAACTCCGCGCCAACTCCGGGCCGGGTGAAATGGACTCCCGCCAATGGTACATGGCGTATGACAGCTTGCGATCCGTAAGCGTGCTGATCGGTGCCTCGGACAACTATGACACCGAGACATGGGAATGGGACGGCGAGGTCTGGTCGCTCCGCGCGACCGGCGGCCCCAGTCGCCGAGAGGGGGCCGCCGTCGCCTACGACGCGGCTCGCGGAGTCACGGTTTTGTTCGGTGGCAGCCATATAGACGAGGGGGATTTCGGCGACACATGGACGTGGGACGGCGCGCAATGGATGAAGGTGGAGGTGCAAGGCCCCAGCGCGCGGAGCGTACATGCAATGTGCTACGACCCCCGGCGAAACGTCACCATCCTCTTCGGGGGTGTCGGCGGCACCGGGCGGCTGGGAGACACATGGGAATGGGATGGTTCGACATGGAAGCTCGCGACGGGGTCCGGACCGGGGCCGCGCAGCCACCATTCCTTGGCCTTCGATACCGCGCGCGGGATGTGTGTCCTTTTTGGCGGGTATCCCCGTGACGGCAGCACGTGGGAATATGACGGGGAAGCGTGGACGCAACGGCTCCCGAGCCGCAGCCCGAGCCTGCGAGTCGAGGCGAGCATGGCCTTCGACGCGGCGCGCGGCGAGACGGTCCTCTTCGGCGGCAATGAGGAGAACGGCCACAACCCGAATGATGAAACATGGTTGTGGAACGGAACGGACTGGAGCCAGCGCCGGCGCGAAGCCGTGATCCCCCCCGCGCGCGCGGATCACGCGATGGCGTATGACTCCGCCCGCGGCGTCACCGTGATGTTCGGCGGCGGGGCCGACTGTGGCGGAACGTGCAACTTGGCCAATTATCCCGTCTATCTGGGCGACACATGGGAGTGGGATGGGCAGACGTGGCTGCTGCGCAACGACGGCACGGACGGTCCCAGCCCGCGCGCGGGGCACGCCATGACGTACGACAGCGCGCGCGGCGTGGTGGTGCTCTTCGGCGGCAGCGGTGCAAATTACAGTTTCAAGGGAGACACATGGGAATGGGATGGCGCGACATGGACACTCCGCGCGAACTCCGGTCCGCCGGCGTGCATCCGTCCGGGAATGGCCTTCGACAGTCGGCGGAACGTCGTGGTGATGTTTGGAGGGCGAACGTCGATAGGCGACTACTACAGCGGGCAGACGTGGGAGTGGGACGGCGCCGCATGGGTGGATCGTGAAGGCAGGAATCCCATGTTTCGCTTCCGGCACATGATGACGTATGACAGCCTGCGGTGCGTGACCGTCTGCTACGGAGGGACGAATTCCTATAGCGGTAGAGACTTCTACATGAGCGACACCGTCGAGTGGGATGGAAATGTCTGGACAACTCGCCTCGATGAGTCCGCGCCTGGGCGGCGCACGTCCGGGGGCTTTGCCTACGATGCCATCAGCGGCCTAGCCGTGATATTTGGTGGAATCATCAATAACATCCCTGTGGACGACGTATGGGCCTGGGATGGATCCACGTGGTTTGAACAGAACACCGAGGGACCCAGCGCCCGGTTCCGGCACGCAATGGTCTTTGATCATTCACGGGAGCGCTTCGTCGCCTTCGGCGGATTCACCGGCAGCGGCGGGCTGACCTACGACGACACATGGGAAGGCTTCGAGGACTGCAATTGCAACCATCGGTCGGATACGGAGGACGTTCTCTCCGATCCGGACTGCAACGAGAACGGCAAGATTGACGCCTGCGAGGTGGCCTTCGGAGTCGCTGCGGATTGCAACGGTAATCAGCTCATCGACGAGTGCGAGCTGGAGGACGGGACGGCGCCGGACTGCAACGGAAACCTGCACATCGACGAGTGCGACCTGGCCGAGGGTTCTTCGCCGGACTGCAATGGCAATGCCGTGCCGGATGAATGCGACCTGGCGGATGGGAGGTCGCAGGACTGCAACCTGAATCTCGCACCGGACGAGTGCGACATCGCTGATGGGACTTCGACCGATTGCGATTCCAATGCCGTCCCGGACGACTGCCAGCCCATGGTCGACTGCAACCACAATGGCATTTTTGACGCGTGCGATGTGCTGTACTTCGACTGCAATCGAAACGGCGTTCCGGACGACTGCGACCTTGACTCGGGCACATCGCAGGACTGCAACCATAACCTTCTCCCTGACGAATGCGATATTGAGAGCGGGCGCGAGCCCGACCACAACAACAACGGAGTGCCCGACCGGTGCGAGCCGTGTGAATTCGTCGAATCGGGCGCCGCTACCTGCCAGCAGCAGAACAACCGTCGCTGGATCGTGCGGGCGCGCATCGACTTCGATCTGCCGCTCGGTACGGACGTCGAGTTGTGCCTCGACCAGCTCGATTGCAAGCTCAAGTACTTGGGCGCTTTCGGAATCGTGCGGGCCAAGTGGAAGCGCCTCGCCACCGGCGACCACGAAGTCTGCCTTGGCAACTGCCCGGAGTTGAATCTCTGCTGGCAGACGACCTGTCCGTAAGCACGCGGCAGGCCGGCGGACGGGGAGTTGCTTTCGGGTCCGCGCCTCGCAGCGGCTCAGGCGACGCGCGACAGGGTTGCATGGGCGGCTGAATCGCGCACACTACCACCCTGCTCGCATGAACATTCTTATCCTCCATGACGATCTTCCGCCCGATGCGCGCACCGACGAGCTGGACGTGTTCGCGCAGGCGCGCGCCATCGGCGCGGCGCTCGATGAGCTGGGACATGCGTGGAGCACGCTGGGCGTCTCGCTCGATATGCAGTCGCTGACGGACCATGTATCGCGTGACAGGCCCGATTTGATCGTCAACCTCGTCGAGTCGCTCGGGCGGCAGATGCGGCTGGCGCACGCCGTCCCCGCGCTGCTTGACGTGCTCGATCTGCCTTACACCGGCGTGCCGACGGAAGGGCTGTTCCTCACCTGCGGCAAGGTGCTCGCCAAGCGATGGCTGGCGGCCTGCGGCATCCCCACGCCGGCGTGGGTGGAGGCCTCGGGGCGCGCGAGCGGCGCCCTGTTCGAATGCGGGGAGTATCTCAGCGGCGCCGTAGATGGCGGCGGACCTGCCGCCTGCGATCGTGGAACTCTCCCCGGGCGCGATACCTTGCCCGGGCGCGATACCTTCCCCATGCGCGATACCCTGCCCGGGCGCGACAGCTTCCCCGGGCGCGATACCTTCCCCATGCGCGACATCTTCCCCATTCGCGACACCTGCTCCACGTGGCCAGCCGCGCGCGCGTCGACCTCGCGCGCGGGGCCGGACGCGTTTCGCCCCGGACGCTACATCATCAAGTCCGTCTGGGAACATGCCTCGCTGGGACTCGACGACGACTCGATCATCACCGCGTCAAGCGTCGATGACGCCCGGCGCGCGATCCGCCAGCGCGCCGGCAAGCTCGGCGGGGAGGCCTTTGCGGAGGCGTACATCGAAGGCCGCGAGTTCAACTTGGCGCTGCTGGATCGTGGCGAGCGTGCAGATGGGCCGGGAGGTTTACGCGCGGAAGGGCTTGCGGGTGGGCGCGTGGGTGGGCAGGCGGATCGGCGCGCGGATGGGAGTGCGGATGAACTGCCGATGGAGATTCTGCCGCCGGCGGAGATTCGATTCGAGGGCTACGCGCCTACCAAGCCGCGAATCGTCGGCTATGCCGCGAAGTGGGCGGAGGATTCATTCGAGTATCACAAGACGCCGCGGCGATTCACGTTCCCGCCGGAAGATGTGCCCTTGCTTGCGCGACTGCGTGAGCTGGCCGCGCGATGCTGGGTGGCGTTCGGCCTGAGAGGATGCGCCCGGGTGGACTTTCGCGTGGATGAAACGGGGCAACCCTGGGTGCTGGAGATCAACGCCAACCCGTGCCTCTCGCCGGACGCGGGTTACATGGCCGCTGCGGCGCAGGCCGGACTGAAATACCGCGACGTGGTGGAGCGGCTGCTGCGGGCGGCGGTGTCGGCGCGGGGATCGTCGTCCGATGCGCGAACGACGGGCTGACGCCGTCACGTGCCCGATCGCACTGTTCAGCCGTGGAGATTCTCAAAGTCGTCGCAGGACCGAGTGTGACCCCCGTATCCAACCGGGCGTGCAGCGCAGGTTTTCGACCTGTGCCGTTCTTACCGGTGTCCGCTTGAGACTGGGAGGCTGATGCCGCAGCCCGATGCGACATTACAAGCGCTGCTCGATGCGACCGCCGCCACGCGCGCCTGGTTGGCGGGACACGCAGTGCGGGCCAAGCGCCTGGTCGAAGAATGCCTCGGCGACGCCTCCCGACCCCCGACCGGGCCCGTTGATCTGGTGATCCTCGCTCCGCTGGACGCCGAGGAGGCCTGCTACTTCGCGCGCAAGGGCGTGGACCGGCTCACGGCGCAGGGCCGGTTGATCCTCGTCCTCGCGGCATCAGAGCACGATGCGGCATCGGAGCACGACGAGGCTTCGCAATTGGACGCGGCCTCCCTGAACGAAGGGACCGAGTCCTCGCTCATCGCGCGGATTGAATTGCTCGGGCTGCGCCGCACGCGCCGCCATGATCTCGGCGCCTGCTGGGCGCTGGAGTTCCGCTGCCCCAACGACCGCGCAAAACGGGATCGGCCGGATGCAAGACGATGAGCACAGCGAGAGAACCCGCGATGGCGTGCTGCGGCCCTTCCCGTCATGGGAAGCATACAGTCTCGCCGCAGTAGTCCGCGCATTCCGCCAGGCAGACGAGGTGCCCACCCTGGCTTGCGTTGCGCCAGGCGTACTTGCCCTTGCCGCGGCGATCGACGGTGATCCGCTGGAAGTCCGTGTTGTCCAGCGACAGCGTCACGCGCGTGCCTTCGGGCAGCGAAGACTTCACCTTGCCGATGACCTTGAACCGGCCCTGCTTGCACTTGGCGATGACCTCCTCGATCGCGTTGCAATCCACGTCCGCGAACACGGCGCTCACCTGCGAAAGCTGGACGTGATCGCCGGTCTCAAAGGAGTTGTCGTCGATCGTGCACGACGCGGCATAGAACGTGACCCTGCCGGCATCCGCATCCGGGGCGATCCAGGT
>JADZBE010000041.1 GCA_020852275.1 Phycisphaerales bacterium | reverse complement strand
AGGGGCGCCACCGGCGGTTCGCGGAAACGCTTCGGCCCGCGGGAATGGATACCGGCATTATCGCGGAGGTCGCGAACACCGATTTCCTGCAGGCGGTATCCCTCTTCCATACCCGCGACCGGCGGCGCGCTGCCGAGGCGGCCGGCAAGGAAGGAAAGGAGCTGCCTGCCGTCTCGTGCACCCGCCAGTCACTTCTGAATCTCCCGCTTGCGGCGTACAAGAAATACGAGACGCAAGTGGAGCGCGGCTTCATCCAGGCGGCGAAATTCTTGCACATGCTGCATATCTACCGGATCTTCGACCTGCCATATCAATCGCAGGTCGTTCCCCTCGCCGCCATCCTCGCCGAGCTCAGCGAGTCCTGGGAGCATGACGCGAATCGCGCCAAGCTGGTCCAATGGTACTGGAACGGCGTGTTTGGCGAGCTGTACGGCTCAACGGTCGAGGCCCGGATCGCCAAGGACTTCATCGAGGTTCCGGCGTGGCTGGCAGGCGGTCCAGAGCCCTCGACGGTGAGCGAAACCATATTCCGCGCCGATCGCCTCAAGACGATGAGGATGCGGCTGTCGGCCGCCTACAAGGGCGTGAACGCGCTTCTAATGAAGGAAGGCGCCCAGGATTTCCGCTCCGGCCAGAAATTCGACCACACGGTGTTCTTCGGCGAGAACGTCGACATCCATCACATTTTCCCGCAGGACTGGTGCAAGACCAAAGAGATCAAGCCCAAGGTCTTTGACTCGATCATCAACAAGACCCCTCTCTCGTACCGCACCAACCGCATCATCGGTGGCGTTGCGCCATCAGACTATCTCGCAAAGCTCGAGAACGGGTCGGACAAGGCGCCGCCCATTGAGCGCGCTCGCCTCGACGGGTTTCTCGAATCGCATCTGATAGACCCCGCGATCCTTCGCGCGGATGACTTCGAGGTCTTCATGGCCGACCGCCAGAAAAGGCTTCTCGCGCTGATTGAGCAGGCGATGGGGAAGGCGGCGTACACCGGCGCCGTTCCCGAGGAAGGTGAGGACGTCGAGGCAGACGCGGATGCTACCGAGGCTGAGCGGACGATCACGGCCGCATAGCCGACGCAGGTTCAGAGACCCTGTCCCATGGTGGGCCCGATGGGCCGTGGTTGCAGAAGCTCTGCTTCGATTGGTGTCCGGCCCGTTGCTCTCGCGCCGCCGCGTCCGCCATAGTCCGGCCGGGTGCCGCCATCCCCTGCGCATCAGCCAAGTTCATCCGCGTACGTCAAAATCCCCGTCCGCGCCTTCCAGAACTGGTTCTTCCAGTATGCCGCCGCCGCTTCTCTCAAAGTCAGCCCCGCGTAGGCGGTCGCGAACTGTGTGAACCCGTGTGGATCGACGCCGCGCTCCAACAGGTCGGCCCGCTCGAGCCTCAGGCATTGAATCACGCCTTCGTCGTAGCCAAGCGCATCGCCACCGGTGACGTCCAGGAACACGTCGTACGCGGCGAGTGCCATCATCATCCGGGGCCACCGCGCCGGATCGATCGCGAACACAGACCTCTCCTCGGCAGAGAGCTGCCACCAATCGAAGCCGCTGTAGTGCTTCGGGTCGCTGCGGTACTGCTCTTCGGCCTCAGCGACGTGCGCCTCGATCTGCTCTGTGATCGTCATCGCAGGTCTCCTTACGAGTCAGCCCGGCCGTGTCACGGGGACTCCGCGGTTCAGCTGCGGCGCCCCGCGGGATCACCCCTTGGATGGGGACTTCGGCGCGACCGCAATGTTGATATGACGATATCGCACATTGTCCTCGGTGAAATCTTCCGGGGGGTGGAGGAAGTCCTTCGAAACTAGGACGAGATAGCGATAGCCATGCAACTCGAGCCCCCCAAGCACGCCGCGGGCGTATCGGGATGCTTGACGGTGTGCATGCTCGGCTTGGGACGCGGCTTGCGATCCCTGGCGGACTAGCTTCCATTCCGTGAGGACGAGTGCTTCGGCGGCGGACTGGACAACGGCCCCGTCAATGAGCTCCGCGAAGATGAGGTCGGTCGCCTCGCCGGCAGCGGAGATCTTGAACCCCCACAGGCCATGCGAGAGCAGGTGCACCGCCCCGAGTTTCTCGCACGCGGTCTCCCCCTGCTTGAAGGCCTCAGTCCATCGAGCCTGTTCCGTCGGGTCGGCAATGATCCTTCGTTGGAGGTGCTGGAACGCGCGTTCCGACATTCGACGGGAAACAGCTTCTCGATCGGACAGGTGGTACGCCAGTTCCGCACGAAACGCAGCGAGAGGTGCCAGCCGCGCCTTCAGGCCTTCGAGCTTTTTCACGTCACCGCCAGTCATCAAAGGTTTGGCGGCATCGATGAACCGGTCTATCGCATTGCTCGCCGCGGACGGCAGGACGTCCGCGTAGCGTTGGTGGAACGCTACGACCTCCTCGAATATTCGGCGGGCCTCGGGGGATAGATAACGATCGGACACCGCGTATGCATCTTCGGAGTTGAGCGCGAGTGTCGCAATGAAGAAGGTGCCGGCCTCCACGAGACCGCGAATCCGCTGATCTAACGCCCTCGCGTCGTCCAACCAATTCATGTCAGTACCTCATGCCCGTCGACATCCCTATCGCAGTACCTCTGAGAATCAGCGATTCGTGAATCAACGATCGGCGCCCTTTTGCGCAGCGCGGACATCTGCGAGCGTTACCAGCAGCATCATGCGCTCGCGCGGGCTGGGGTCGAAGCCGAGCGCTTGATAGAAGCGCTTGGCGTCCTCCGAGATGGCATGAACGACGATGCCGCGGATACCGATGGCGTCAGCGGCGTTCACGACGCGGAGTGCGGCATCGCGAAAGAGCGCGCGGCCGATCCCCTCACCTTGGTAGCGGCCGTCTACGGCCAGGCGGGCAAGGACGGCCACGGGGATGGGGTCCGGCATGTTGCGCCGGAAGCGGCCCGGCGCT
>JADZBE010000040.1 GCA_020852275.1 Phycisphaerales bacterium | reverse complement strand
TCGTTGGCGGGAATCTCAAAGTGTACTGGTCTTGGCATGCGGTTGATCTCCTAAGCGTTGCGTTAAGAACCCGGTAATGGCCCCGACGATAAAGCCGGGAAGCATGATCTCCAGATAATAGTGTTCTCCGGTCTCCGACGGCATCGCGGCGACAAGATAGGCGAAAATCAGCCCGAGCACGGCGCCCACCGCGATTCCGGCGGGGTTCGACCGCACCTTGCGCGCGAAGATGCCGCTCAGAACGCCGACCACCATTCCTTTGACGGTGGAACCCATCAGGATGCCCATGATGTAGGGACGGACGGCGGGAGTAAACCAGGCAGTGGCGCCGTCGAGCAATCCGAGTCCCGCACCAACTAATACTCCGATCAGCGGTTTATTCATGTGTGAACCGTTCCTTCCTACTATTACCGGCTCGCGGCGCATCCTTTAAGAACGGCGCAGAAAAAATAGTACGATCCTGACGATCAGGAAGGCAGATACCAGCAGCAGCAAGACCTGATTGCGCCGGATGAAGCGGGCGGCCTGCTCCCAGGTGCTTTCCGGGTGCGCCATTACGGGGAGACCATCGGCGAATCGCGTGATCTCGGCGGCGAATTCCGCAATCGTCTGGTAGCGCTGCGCCGGATCGGGCGCCATGGCCCGGGCCGCCACGGCGGCCAGCGGGCGCGAATCGTGTCCGGCGGTCAGATCCTGGAGGATACGGCCGAGCGCGAAGATGTCGCCGCGGCGATCGAGCGTGCCTTCGGGCGCGCGGTAAGGCGGCGTGCCGAAGGTGGGCACTTCGTCGTGGTCCGCCCGGCGGGCGACGCCCCAATCCATGACGAAGACCTCACCATAGCCGCCCACCATGATGTTCTGCGGTTTGAGATCGCAATGCAGGACACCGCGGTCGTGGGCAAACGCCACGGCGTCGCAGACTTTCTGAAAGACGCGCAGGCGGGCGGGAAGTCCGTGCTCGCGGGGCAGGAACTCGTCCAGGCGGGTGCCTCGCACGAGGCGCATCGCGTAATAGGCGCGCCCGTCGGCCAGGGTCCCGCTGTCATAAACGGGGACCAGCCCCGGATGTTCGAGCTGAGCGGCGATGCGAGCTTCGTCGGGCGGGCCGAAGTCGATCACCTTCAACGCCACGGGGCGGTCGAGCTGGGCGTCCCAAGCTTCGTACACGATCCCCATGCCGCCGCGGCCGACCTCCCGCTCGATGCGGTAACGGTCTGGCGCGTCGGAAAGCCGGCGCAGACGATCGAGCGCGCGATCGGGGAGGAAGCTCATAGCGCACCGAAGAGGGTCCGCAGTTCGGCGCGCGACTCGCGGTCGCCGGAGGTGACGGTGTGCAGGCGCTCCAGCAGCAGACGGCGGAGCTCGCGGCGGGCCCATGCCAGGTAATTGGTGACGGAGGTGACGGGGATTCCGTGCCCAGTGGCGAGTTCATGGTAAGTGGGCCGCGCGCCTTCGGCGAGATCGAAGGACTCGAAGATGCGCCATTGGACGAGCTTGCCGGATTCGCAGCACGAGCGCCGCAGGTCGTCGAGCGCGAGGGTGAATAACTCCCGCTGCCATTCCCGGAAGAAGATGTCCTCGGGTGAGGGAGTGGAAACGGCGATCTCGCGCTCGGCGGCGTCGAAATCGAAGGTGACGCCGCCGCCCCGCTTGAGCCGCGCGGCAGATTCGTCCTGCTTCATGACGTAGCGGTCAAGGCAGGCGCGGAGGTACGTCCGCAGACGGCCCTTTCCGGGATCGAAACCGGCCAGGATTTCCTGCTCGAGTAAGGCGGTGAAGAAGCCCTGGACGAGGTCCTTGGCGTCTTCGTTGGAGCGACGCCAGTGGGTGCGGACGTGCTTGTAGGCGGGCTTCCAGTAAAGTGCCACGATGGCGTCGAGGGCCGCCCCGGCGCCCACGGCGGCTTCGCGGACAAGCGTCTGGCGCGTGGTAGGAAAGCGGTGGTGAGGACCGCCGAGGCCGGTATCGCGATCGTAGGGCAATGTTTCCAGTATCGCTCTAGCTCGGGCTGTGCGGAGACGGGCAGATGCGGCGGGATAACGGGCAGTGCTCAGCAGCTTGACGGAGTTTAGGTGCGTCACTCCGATGACTATTCTAACCGGCACGCCTCAACAGCATCGGGCGTATTTGGATGAAGATGATGAAGATTCGGAACAGGCGCGCGCAAATCAAGATGATCAGAAAAACGGATTCACGACTCGGACCCGCCCATAGTGTTGTCCGTTGTTGAGGTCTTCTGAGTAGACTGTATGGGCTCCAAGAGCTTCGGCAGCAGCGACAATGGCCGCATCCCAATATGAGATCGCGTACCGCTCGGAGTGCTCAATAGCGATTCGGACCAGTTGATGATCGATGGCCTGACAGGGGAATGCTGTCCACTGCTCAATCCAGTCCAGGGCTTCCGCGGGTGAAAGCGGGTGTGCCGCCTTCTTTACGACGGTCACGTAGAATTCCTGCAGAACCTGAGCAGAGGTGCCAAACTCTGCAGATTCGATCAGTTCAAGGGCGCGTTTGCGCTTGCGCTCGTCCCGGCCTGTCCCGACGGCCGCGTAGATGAGAACGTTGGTATCGAAGAAGACACTAGCGGTCATGCAGATCTTCGCGAGTCCATGTTTTCTTTCCGAGCCGGGCCTGTGACTGCTTGCTCAGTTGCCGCAGTCGCACGCGGGCGCGCCGGGCCCGGTCCTGGTGTTGGGCGAGGTTTGTAAGGTATTCGCGGACCAGCGCATTCACCGTAGAGTTTCGTTCGGCCGCATGCCGGCGAGCGGCGGCGAGAACCTCGTCATCTACGCTGAGCGTTATGTTCTTCATCTCCACAGTATACGTGTAACTGTGCGAACGTGTGTCATCTGGCAAGCGCGC
>JADZBE010000039.1 GCA_020852275.1 Phycisphaerales bacterium | reverse complement strand
CGGCATCAACCCGGAACCCAGGGAAGCTCACTGAAGAGAGACTGGGGGGCACGATCCGGCGTACTCGCTTGACCGTGGCGAACGAGGCGAAGACATGGCCAGCGGAGTACCGCAGGCCATGCCACCCACTCGCCTTCGCGATCGGGGCAAGACCGTGGCCAGCGGAGTACCGCAGGCCATGTCGCCGGCCATGGGGAACAGGGCAAGGACATGGCCAGCGAAGTACCGCAGGCCATGCCACCCGACGGCTGATCCACCGTGTTCGCCGGGCGGTGGGCGATGAGCGACGGACGTCTGTTTCCGCGGTCCAGGGGTACCTTGCTTCGGACCCGGGCCCCGCGCCGAATCTGCGTTGGTCAGTATGGGTTCGCCAAGGTTTGCCCGGAGCATCGCCCCCGAACCGCGGTACAATCCGCCACAGCATGATGCAAACCCTTTCCAATCTCATGGATGGTCGTCTCGTCGAGCCGGTCGGCGGGGCGTATCTGGACAACATCGAGCCGGCCACGGGCAGGGCTTACTCGCGGGTGCCGGACAGCGACGAGCGCGACGTCAACGCGGCGGTGGAGGCGGCGGCCAGGGCTTTTCCCGAATGGTCGAATGCGCCGGCGGAGCAGCGCTGCCGCGTCATGCTCAGGATGGCGGACCTGATCGAAGCGCGGCTCGAAGAGCTGGCGCGGGCCGAGTCGATCGACACCGGCAAACCGCTCGCGCTGGCCCGGACGATGGACATTCCGCGCGCGGCGAAGAACTTCCGCTTCTTCGCCACGGCGATTCTGCATGAAAAATCCGAGCTGCATGTCACCGACCGGCAGGCGATGAACTTCACGCTGCGCCGCCCGCGCGGCGTGGCCGGCGCGATCTCGCCGTGGAACCTGCCGCTGTATCTGCTGACGTGGAAGGTCGCGCCCGCGCTCGCCACGGGGAACACGGTGGTGGCCAAGCCCTCCGAGGTCACGCCGATGACCGCGTTCATGCTGAGCGGCATCTGCATCGAAGCCGGTCTGCCGCCGGGCGTGCTGAACATCGTGCACGGCGCCGGCGCGAAAGCGGGCGCGGCGCTGGCGGCGCATCCGGGCGTGCCGACGATTTCGTTCACCGGCGGGACGCGGACGGGCGCGGGCATCGCCGCGGTGGCCGCGCCGATGTTTAAGAAGCTCGCGCTGGAGCTGGGCGGCAAGAACCCCAACATCGTGTTCGCGGACGCGCGCGTGGATGAGGCCGTGGCGGTCAGCCTTCGCGCGGCGTATTCCAATCAGGGGCAGATATGCCTGTGCGGGTCGCGGATTCTTGTGGAAGCGCCATTGTATGAGGAATTCCTTGAACGATTTCTCCGCGGCGCGACGGCGCTGAAGGTCGGCGATCCGCTGGAAGCCGGCACGGATCTCGGCGCGCTGGTCTCCGCGGCGCATTATGAGAAAGTGCGCTCGTACGTCCGGCTGGCGCGCGAGGAGGGCGGGACGATCGCGTGCGGCGGCGAGGTCGCGCCGCGCGTCAGCGAGCGCTGCGCCGGCGGGTACTTCTTCATGCCCACCGTCATCACGGGGCTTGGACCCCAGTGCCGCACGAACCGGGAGGAAATCTTCGGCCCGGTGGTGACGATCCAGTCGTTCCGCGATGAGTCGGAAGCGGTCGAGCTGGCGAACGGAACGGCGTATGGGCTGTCGGCCACGCTGTGGACGCGCGATCTGGACCGGGCGCATCGCGTGGCGGATCGAGTGGCGGCGGGGACGGTGTGGGTAAACTGCTGGCTGGTGCGCGACCTGCGCGTGCCGTTCGGCGGCATGAAGCAAAGCGGCGTAGGACGCGAAGGCGGCGACGAGGCGCTGCGGTTCTTCACGGAGATGAAGAACGTGTGCGTCAAGCTGGTTGACGGATGAGCCGGGCGCAGATCATCGTGCATGGATCAGCGGCGAAACGCCACCCATGAGAACTAACGTTTGAATCCAACAGCCCGGTGGCTTATCATGACAGTTCGCCGCGCGGCTTGGAAGCCCAGGATGGATTGGCCCGGAAGCGCCGGCGACGTGCCTTCAGTCCGTGGACGATTTCATCGGAGGTTCCTCACGTGAGCGTTCAGCCATCATCCAACAAAGTCTGCCGCCTCTGCAAGAAGGATGTGTCGCGCGTCGCGCGCGTCAAGGACGCGCAAGGCCACTACTACTGCCAGCCCTGCCATGATGAAGCCGCCCGCAAGCTCAAGGCGGGCGAGCCGGTCGTGGCGAAGGCGCGGCATCCGAGCGCGCCGCCCGCGCCGCGCAGCAAGCCCCAGGCCGACGACGGATTCGGATTGCTCGCCGACCTGGCGGACATCGAGCAGGGCGCCGAGGCGCTGGACGCCGGACCGAACTGTCCGGAGTGCGGCGCGGTCATGCAGCGCGGCGCAGTCCTCTGCACGTCCTGCGGATTCAACAAGCAGATCGGCAAGAAGCTCGCGGTCAAGATCGACAGGGGCGGCGGCGGCGGGCCAGCTCGCAAGGCCAAACCCAAAGGATCAGGCATGGGTGGCGGTCTGCTGGAGGGGCCTTTCAAGCAGCCTTTCGTACTCGGCTTGGCGGTGGGCGTGATCGGCTTCGGCGCCATCGGTGCGGCTCATGTGAGTCCGTCGCTGGGGCTGGTCGCTGCGATCGGCTCAGGTCTGGTCGGACTGGGCGTGTTCATCTGGGTACTGATCGAGGCGTTCAAGACGGGCATCGGGCACGGTCTCGGCGCGCTCTTCTGCCCCATCTACACATTGTACTTCGCGCTCGCCGTGAACGCCAACGAGCATCTGAAATGGGCCTACGGCGTGATGTTCCTCGCCAACGTGACGAGTTATTTCACCGGCGCCAACGCGAAGCTGCTGCAGGGGTTGCTCAACTAGATTCAGACCCTGTTGCCCAACTGAGCCGCGACCGTGAGGAAGCGAGGGTTTCGCTACGAAGCCGTGGGTCCTGAAACAGTGTGTTTGATTGCCAGCGCCAGCCCGCTGGATCGCGGTGCCGTGATCGCACGAACGATTCCATTCGAGGATGCCGGTCGGCGCGGGATGTTGCCGGGTGCATCGCCCCGCAACCCCGGCGATCCGAGCTGCAACCCCGGCGATCCGGCCAACATCGCGCAGTCCAAGCGGAAGCGGCGCAGCGGAGCGGGCGTGGCGTGGCTGATCCTGCTGGGCGCTGTGATCCACCCGCCGCACGGGTGGGGCGTGGCGCTGTGCCCTTCACGATGGTTGAATGGGCTGCCATGCCTGGGATGTGGTCTGTCCCGCAGCGTGAGTTGTGCGATCCGAGGCATGTGGTCCGAAAGCTGGAGCTATCACCCGTTCGGCCTGTTCGTGCTGGCGCTGACCGTCGTCGTCGCGGGATTCAGCACGCTGCCGCGCGGGACGCAAGACCGGATTTTCAGGCTCTCGCGCCCGATCGCCCCCTTCATGCGCGGGACACTCGTCCTGTTCGTGACCGCCTTCGTCGGCTTCGGCGTTTGGAGGATGCTTGCCGAGCTTGGCTGACGGAACCTTGATCTTTGTGAAGTGAGGCTCAAACGCCGGGGCGCGCGGATTTTGGGGCATGACTGCGCTTGAAAGCAGGGACTGGATTCCCGCCTTCGAGGGAAGGACGCGCGGCGCCCGCACCCTTATTCCTTCGCCTCCCCTTCCAGTCTGGGAAACAAGACCACCGCCTCGCTCAGCGAACAGCCCTCGCCGAGTTCTTCCGTCGCGCTCGCCCAGCTTGTGTGATCCGCAAGCCCCAGCATTCTGGCGGCCCTTTCCGCGGATTCCGGCAGAAACGGGGCCATGAGCGTGGTCAGGGTCCGCGCGGTCTGGAGGCAGACGTTGATGGCGCGGGCGCAGGCCGGCATGTCGGTCTTGCGCGAAAGGAACGGCTTGGTCTGATCAAAATACAGGTTGCCCGCGCGGGCGAGCGACATGACCTCGCCGAGAGCGGATTTGAAGTGGCAGGCCTCCAGCTCCGCGGCAACTTTTTCCGTGCCTTCCTTGCAGCGGGCGAGCTGAGCGCGATCCGCGTCGTCGCGCGGACCCGCGGGCGGAACCTTGCCCTCGAAATACTTGTGCGCGAACGTGATGCAACGGTTGAAGAAATTGCCCAGCGCGTTGCCCAGCTCGCCGTTGTTGCGGGCGATGAAATCCTCAAACTCGAAGGCGGTCCGCTGCGCCTCCGGAGCGATGGCCGTGAGGTAGTAGCGCAGCGGGTCCGGCGCGAACTGCTGAAGATACTCCTCGATCCACACCGCCGTGCCCCGGCTCTTGCTGATTTTCTCCTCCTCCTTGCCCGGGAACTTGATGTTGAGGAAGCAGTTGGCGACCACATTGTGCGGAAGCTGGTACTCGCCCTTCACGCCCTGCGCGTCCTGGCTGTCGTGCGTGGCCAGCATCATGGCGGGCCAGGTAATGGCGTGGAAGACGATGTTGTCTTCGCCGATGAAGTGAACGACTTTGCAGTCGGGGTCGAGCCACCAACCGGAAACCAGCGGTTGGAGATCGGAGGGTGCAGCGGTTGCTCTGCTTGGAGCGGGAAGACCCTCCCCCTGCGCCCTCCCGTGGGGAGGGGGGAATGCTGCACTGAGTTGCGACTCGTTCGTACCCACGGGGGAACCGGGAGCCGAACGGCACGGGTTGGAAACCTGTGCTCCATCACACCGGTTGGAAACCGGCGCCACACCCGCAAGCAATGCAGCCGTGAAGGAGACGTAGCCGATGGGCGCGTCGAACCAGACGTAGAGCGACTTGCCCGCTGCGTCCGGGTCGTCAAGCGGGACGGGCACGCCCCAGGTCAGATCGCGCGTCATGGCGCGCTCCGGAAGACCTTCCGTCTCGATGCGCCCCAGCGACTGGTTGATGACCACCGGTCGCCAATGCGCCCCACATGCGGCAGGATCCTTCTTCGACGCCAGCCACGCCGCGAGCTTCGCCTGAAGCTGGTCCAGCCGCAGATACCAGTGCTTGGTCTCGCGCAGCTCCGGCTTGGTGCCGGTCATCACGCTGACCGGGCTTATGAGCGACGTCTGCTCCAGCGTTCGCCCGCAGCCTTCGCACTGGTCGCCGAACGCATTCTCGCTCCTGCAGTGCGGGCACGTCCCCTTGACGAAACGATCCGGCAGAAACTGCTGCGCCGCCGCGTCGTAGAGCTGCCGCGACGTGCGCTTGGTGAACAGACCCTTCTCATAAATCTTGCGGAAAAACTCCTGGCTGAAATGCTCATGGATGCGGACGTAGTCGGGCTGGTGCGTGCCGCCGTACACGTCGAAGCGGATGCCGAGGCCTTCGAAGCTGCGCCGCTGCGAGGCGTTGTAATGCGCGGTCAGCTCCTCGACCGGCCGGCCTTCTTCGCGCGCGGTCTTCAGCGCGGCCACGCCGTTGTCGTCGCTGCCGCAGATAAAACGCACGTCCGCCCCGGTGGCGCGGAGGTAGCGCACGTAGATGTCCGCGGGCAGATACGCGCCCGCGATGTGCCCCACGTGGAGCCGACCGTTCGAGTAGGGCAACGCCGCCGTGACAAGGAATCTTCTGGCCATGTCCTGTCCGAATCCCGCGGACCGAGCCGGACCGCGGGCGGATTGTACGGGGTTGTGCGAGGTCTGGCGACTCGAGGCCGCTCCGCAGAAAGCCTCCTCGAGCGCAGCCTTGCCGAGCCTTGATGACGGGCGAGTCGGGTGGCACGGTCTGGCGTACTCACCAGGCCGTGGAAGCCAAGAACACGCCGTTGGTGTCCTTGCTCCGTGGTGCCGCTGCTACGGATCCCTGCCACAGGCCGGGAGGACTGGCGAGGCAGCCCGTGCAGAGGATGCGGCGCTAGGGCGCCAGGACAACGAAGCGATCGGCGAAGGTGCTGATGTCGATGCCCGCGTGGTCCGCGTCGGCACGTCCCGTGTCGCGGAAATTGGCGCGGAGAATGGCCAGCTTCTGCTCTACGGTGTTTTCTACAAGTTCGCTGCCGGGCGCGGACCCCCAGTGGATCCGCCCGCCGGCGCGGTCGGTGGCCAGGACGATGTGGCTGGCGTGGGGGTCCACGCGGCCGCCGAAGTTGTCCACCAGGACGCCGGTAATCTGATCGGCGAACGGCTCGCGCATGATGCGGTCAAGCACGGCAATCCCCGCGGCCAGGTCCGCTCCGCCCCAGCGTGCGCCGGGCAGCGGCGCAGTCTCGCGCACGCCTTGGATGAGCTTCCACGTGCGGTGAAACGTGTACGTGCCGGGAAGCCGCACGCCGCCGCGATCGACCAGCGCGTAGCCGTCGTGCATGTCCACCATCGCAAACGGCTCATGGTACCGGGCGGACACGACGAAAACGCCGTCCGACCTGCGGCGCACCGCGTGCAGTTCGCGGACCCAGCCGCAGCGCCGCGCTTCCTCCGCGAGTGCCGTGCACAGCCCGTCGCCCGTCCACTCGCGCGGCAGCAGGGGCGCCAGCCGGCGCGAGAGATCCTCCGTCACGAGATCCTGGATCGACTTCGGGACCTCAGGAAACTCCAGCCTTGCCCGCGTCCGCTCCACGAGCTGCGCGTTTACGCGCGCGTCCAGCAGGCGCAGGATCGCCGCGCTCATCGCCAAGAAAAGCGCCAATCCCGCGACGTGCAACATCGGGCGGCGGGCGCGCCGCCACGCGGTGGACAGCCACGCCGCGGTTGTCGAACCTTCGCGTTCTTTCTTCGTTTCCCGTTTTGTCTTGCGTCTTGCAGCCATGAGTCTCAGTGAGAAACCCCGTTCCCGCCGCGTATGCGCCGATTACCGAGGAATTTACAGGTTGGTTCAAATCCTGCACAGGTTGGAAAACCTGTGCCACACACTCCGGTTGCAAACCGGTGCCACACACGCCTGTTGAACACCTGTGCCAAACCCACAGGTTGGAAAACCTGTGCCACACACACCGGTTGGAAACCGGTGCCACACACACCGGTTGGAAACCGGTGCCACACTTTCAGCCAGAAAACCGGTGCCACAGGCGCCGGCGGCTTATCGCGCGGCGAGAACCTCCTGCCGCTCAATGCGGCGCTCCACCGACTCCGCCGAACGCGTGCGGGTCAGCGACAGCTCGACGATTTGCTGCACCAGCCGATCGAAGCCGATGCCCACGCGCGACGCGGCCTTGGGAAGCAGCGAATGGCTCGTAAATCCCGGAATCGTGTTCACCTCCAGCGCGGAAGGCTCAAGCGTCTCGCCGTCCACCATCCAGTCCACGCGGGAGAACACCTCGCAGCCCAGCGCGCGATGTGCGACGAGGCTCAACTCCTGCACGCGCGTCAGCAGCGCCGGCGGAAAGTCAAGCTCGAACAGGTATTCCGTGTCGTCGTCGATGTACTTGGCCTGGTAGTCGTAAAACTCCCGCCGGGTGCGAATCTCGCAGACGGGCAGCGCGCGATCGCCGAGAATGCCGACCGTCAGCTCCGGGCCGCGGATGTACCGCTCCACCAGCGCCCGACCCTCGGCCTCGATGCGCTCGCGCACGGCCGTAAGCAGCGCGTCGCGGTCCTTGGGGATGCTCGTGCCCACGCTGCTGCCGGACGCGACGGGCTTGACCACGCAGGGCAGCTCGATGTCGTTGATCTGCGAAAGGTAGTTGGCGCTTGTCAGCACGTGATAGCCCGCCGTCGGGACGCCCGCCGCGACGAAGCGCCGCTTGGCCGCGACCTTGTCGAATGCCACGGCGGACGCCTCCGCCCCGCTGCCGCAGTAAGGAATGCCCCGGCGATCCAGCTCGCGCTGGAGCGTGCCGTCCTCGCCGAACTCGCCGTGCAAGGCGATGAAGACGAAATCCGCGCTGCGATGAAGCGGCGAAAGGTCGCCCGGCGTGATGTCGCAGTTGACCGCGCGGTGCCCCAGCCGGCGCAGCGCCTCGAACACGCCCGCGCCGCTCTGCAGACTCACCTCCCGCTCGACCCCCACGCCCCCGGAAAGCACGGTGACCTCCAGACTAGGCGACAAACTCTTTGACTTACTGCCTGATGAATGCATGAAGCACCCTCAATATATATGTGACACCGACACTGGGGCACTGGCCCCGCGGCACCGGGCCTGTGGCACCGGGCCTGTGGCACCGGTTTCCAACCGGTGGTGTAGCACAGGTTTCCAACCTGTGTGTGTGGCACCGGTTTTCAACCGGTGTCTGTAGCACAGGTTTCCAACCTGTGCGCCTTCAAGATCGGCTTGAACCCGCAACACCCTTCCTGAGTCTCTTCCCAAGAGGAGGGGGGAGACGGCAGCCGCATGCCCGCCTCACAACCCCTCAATGCCGGTCTCACAACGCCTCAATGCCCATCTCACAACACCTCGACGCCCGATTCACCACACTTCCATTTCCAATTCCAACTCGGTCCCGAAGCGATCTCGAACCGTGCGTCGCACATGGTCCGCCAGCCGCAGCACATCCGCCGCGAGCGCGTCCTCCGCGGCCACGATGAAATTCGCATGTCGAAGCGAGACCTGCGCGCCTCCGCTCGTCGCTCCTTTCAGACCCGCGCTGTCGATCAGCCTTCCGGAGGACTCCTGCGGCGGGTTCTTGAACACGCATCCCGCGCTGCGCTCGCCCACCGGCTGCGTCGCGCGCTTCATCCGCCAGTATTCCTTGAACCGGCCGCGCACGCGCAGCGGATCGTCCACCGCCAGCTCCAGCTCCGCACTCAGCACCATCGCGCGATCCCATCCCCACGTGCGGTAGCCGAAGCCGATTCCCGCCTTCTCGACTTCGCGCAGCGCGCCTTCAACCGTCAGCAGCGTCGCGCAACGCACCACGTCGCCGAGCTGACCGAACCGCCCGCCCGCGTTCATCCGCACCGCGCCGCCGATCGAAGCGGGAATGGCCGCCAGACCCTCGATCCCCGACAAACCCCGCTCCGCACACGTCCGGCACAGGCGCATCAGGTCCGCGCCGCCTCCCGCAAGGACCCGTGCCCCGTCGAACGTCACGCGGGTGAAACTCGGCGCATCCAGCCGGACCACCACGCCGTCGAATCCTTCGTCGCGCACCAAGACGTTCGCGCCGCGGCCCAGCACGCGCAGCGTCAGACCCTCCTGCCGGACGCGACGGCACAGCGCCGCGAGATCCTCCGCATCGCGCGGATGCGCCAACCAGCGCGCCCGCCCGCCGATGCGGTACCACGTCATGGCGCCGATCGGCGCGTCCGGCTCGATCCGGTCAGCCCATGGCCGCCACCAGCTCATCCGCCACCTTCCACACGTCCCCCGCGCCCAGCGTCAGGACGAGATCCCCCTCGGCAAGCTGCGGGGCCAGCTCGCCCGAGACTTCCTTCAGCAGCGGGATATGCCGCACGCTGACCCCGCGACGCTTCATGCGCGACACCAGGTCGGCGGAGTTCACGTCCCGCTGAATCTCCCCTTCCGCCCGCGCCTCGTATACGTCGGGCACGATCACTTCGTCCGCCGCGTCGAACGACCCTGCGAACTCGTCGAGCAGGAACTTCGTGCGGCAGAACTGGTGCGGCTGGAACACGACCCAGGTGCGCCGCGGATCGCACGAGCGCTTGACCGCGTCGATCGTCACCCGGATTTCCGTCGGGTGATGGGCGTAGTCGTCCACGATCGTGACGCCGCGCGCGAACCCTTTGAACGTCATCCGCCGCTGCGCGCCGGTAAACGTCGAGAGCGCCTGCGCCACGTCGGCGGGCGCAACGCCGGCGCTGATGGAAAGCGCCGTGGCCGCCAGCGCGTTGGCAACGTTGTGTTCGCCCAGAACGGTCAGCCGAGTCCGCAGCACCTCGCGCCCCTGATGTTCCACACTGAAGGCGAACCGACCCCGCTCGCATTCGCAATGCACGCCGCGCCAGTCCGCTTCCGCCCCGAAGCCGAACGTCTCCACGCGCGCCGTCGTCTCCGCGGCGGCCTGCCGCGCCAGGGGATCGTCCGCCCGGCAGACGAGCAGCCCATGGGGGTGTACCTGCCGCGCGAACTGTGAGAACGCCTCGATCAGCGAGTCCATGTCCGGGTAGCAGTCGAAGTGGTCTTTCTCGACGTTGAGGATCGACGCGAACCGCGGATAAAACTGGTGGAAGGAACGATCATACTCGCACGACTCGACGATGAAGTGCGGACCGTCTCCCAGCGCCGCGCTGCCGCCGAGTTGATCGGATTTCGCTCCGACGACGAACGTGGGAGCCAGACCGGCGGTGCGGAAGATGTGCGCCGTCATCGCGGTCGTGGTGGTCTTGCCGTGCGTGCCGGCGATGGCGATGCCCAGTCGCCCGCGCATGAGCTGCCCGATCAGCTCGGCATACTTGAGCACGGAGACGCCGCGCCGCTGCGCCTCCTCGACTTCCGGGTGATTCAACCCGACCGCCGCGGTGCGAACCAGCAGCTCCGTCCCCTCGCGGACGTACTCGGCCCCGTGCCCGATCGTCACCACGACGCCCTTGCGGACCAGTTCACCCATGCCCTCGAAGCCCTGGCGATCCGTCCCGCTGACCTTCGCGCCCAAGTCGGCGAGGATCGAGGCCGCGCCCATCATGCCGCAGCCGCCGACGCCGACCATGTGGATCTTCGTTCCGCCCCAGTTCATTCCCGATGCGTCATTCCCTGCGTGCATCAGCATGGGCATCCTTCCCCGCGATTCGCGCGCGTCTCGCGCGCCACTTCATCGGCAACTGGTCACTACTATCGGGTGCTCGCGCACTGCGCCTTCACACATTCCGGCTCATTCACTTCAACTTGCCGCGCCAACTCGAAGACGTGATCGACAACCACCGCTGCCGCGTCCCTTCGACCCTGGCGCCGCGCGGCATCCGCCATCTTCCGCCGACGCGCTTCGTCGCCCAGCAGCGAGCCTAGCGCCTCCTTCAAGACCGGAGCATTCCGCGCCGCCTCGATCCGGTCCTTCAGCACGACCGCCGCGCCGCCGTCCGCCAGAACGCAGGCGTTGGCGAGCTGGTGCATGTCGCGGTGAAACGGGTACGGCAGCAGGATCGACGGACGACCCATCGCCGTCAGCTCCGCCAGCGTGGACGCCCCGGCCCGCGACACGACGAGGTCCGCGGCCCGCAGAGCATCGGCCATGTCGTGCGTGTACGCAAGCACAACGCCGGATGTCGCGGTACTCGCGTAAGCCTTGAGCACTTCCTGATAATCCGCGTCGCCGGTCAGGTGCAGCACCTGCCAGTCGGGAAAGCCGCGGACCAGATCCAGGCACGCCACCACCGCTCGGTTGACCGTGCGTGCGCCCAGCGACGCGCCGGTGATCAGCAGCGTCTTCTTCGACGGATCAAGCCCGAACTTCGCGCCGCTTCCATCTCGATCGCCGCTTAGGAACGCCGGTCGCACCGGGCAACCCGTCACGTGGACGCGATCCCGCCGCGGGAAATGGGCGACGCTCTCCTCCCACTGCACCAGCACGCGATCCGCCCGCCGCGCGAGGAACCGGTTCGCCCGGCCCGGCAGCGCGTCCGGATTGAACAGAACGGTGGGGATGCCCACCCTCCGTGCCTGCAGCATGACTGGCAGACTCGCCGCCCCGCCGCTTCCAATCACCACGGAGGGTCGCAGGCTCGCCAGCAGACTTCGACTTGAGCTAAGTGCCTGGCGGTATCCCTTCAGAATCGCAGGCCAGCGCCAAGGCGCCTTGCTGAGCCTGGGCAGATGTTGCGTAACCGCCTCACATCCGGAGGTGGACAGGATGATCTCATCGATGCGGCGGTCGGATCCGCAGAACACGATCCGCGCCTCGGGTCGGCGGTGGCGAATCTCCTCCGCGACGGCCAGCGCAGGGTACAAGTGCCCCCCCGTCCCGCCGCCGGCGAAGACCACCGTCGTTGCACCAAATTGTTCCCACTGCGAATTTCGCACGTTGCGACGGATCCACTGCTTACGAAGGCTGCCCCGCCGGCATCGCGTCCGGCATCGACTCCGCCAGCGGCTCGCGCTCCGCTTCCTCGCTGCGCTGCCCCAGCGCCATCAGCATCCCGACCACGACGCTGAGCACCAGAAAGCTCGTGCCCCCCGCCGAGATGAACGGCAGCGGGATCCCGGTCGTCGGAACCCACACGGTCACCACGCACAGATTGATCAGCGCCTGAAACCCGATCATGGCCGTCAGCCCAAACGCCAGCAGATAGTCCAGGTGCGTCTTGGCCGTCCGGCACGCCCCGAGCCCCAGCCACACGAACAGCGCGAACATGGCGATCACAATCAACCCGCCGACAAAGCCCATCTCCTCGCACAGCACCGCGAACACAAAGTCCGTCCGGCTCTCGGGCAGATATCCATACTTCTGCACGCCCGCGCCCAGCCCTCGACCATACCAGCCGCCGGACGCCAGCGTCGCCAGCGACTGCACGGCCTGATATCCCTTGCCCTGCGGATCATCCCACATGTACTGGTAAGCCCAGAGCCGCTGCATGCGGTACGGCTCGAACCAGACCAGCGCGAAGAAGCCGATCCCTCCGAGCAGCGCCAATAATCCCAGGTGTCGATAGCTGCACCCGCCGACCCAGACCATCAGCCCGGCTACCAGGCATGCCAGCGCCGCCGTGCCGAGATCCTCCGTGCCGATCAGCGCCCCGCCGGCGCCGATCGCCAGCATCACCGGCAGGAACGTGCGCCCGAAGGACTTCACGCGGATGCCGGGGCGCGTCAGGAACAGCGCGAGAAAGGCAATCATCGCGGGCTTAGCAAGCTCCGAGGGTTGCAGCCCGATCTCGAACCCCCCCACCGCGAAGCGCAGCCACCGCTGCGACCCGCGCGTCACGTCGCCGATGACCAGCACCACGATGAGACACATTGCCGTGGCGGTAATCAGCGCCGCGGTGGCAAACGTGAACCGTCGGCGATCTTCCAGCAGCCAAGGACCGATGAACCGCCCGGTCAGCCACATCAGGGAAAACCCGACCACCACGAACACGCACTGCCGCCCGAGCGTGGTCTTGAGGAATGAAGCGTCAAGAATCGGCCGGTGCAGCGACGCGCTGGCCGAGGCGACCACGACCAGCCCCATCGCGGTCAGCGCCATGGCCACCACCATGAACCACGCCCCGCCGAACAACGAACGATCCCGCCGAAGGTCACTCATGGTGCGTTCCTCTGCAGGCAGCGCTCAACCAGGAACTGAAGATGCTTCTCCTGCAGGGACGGAATTTGCAGGAAGAGCAGCATGGACGGAAGCCTGCTGCATAAGGTCGCGCACCTCTCCATCCTGTTCATCCTGTTGATCCTGTTCATCCTGTCCATTTTGAAGTGCTTGCGATGATCTTGAGCAGGCTCATGGATCGTCACCGGAGCTTGATCGTCGCCAGCGCCGCCCCCGCGCAGATCGCCGCGATCAGCCAGAACCGAACCACCGTCTTTGGCTCCGACCAACCCTTCATCTGAAAATGATGGTGCAATGGAGAACAAAGGAATATCCGCTTGCCGCCCGTCCACTTGTAATAAGACACCTGCAGGATGACCGACAGCGCCTCCGCCACGAACACCCCGCCGGCGATCAGCAGCATCAGCTCCTGCCGGATCACCACCGCCACGAACCCCAGAAGCCCGCCCAGCGGAAGCGAACCCGTGTCCCCCATGAACACCGTGGCCGAGTGGCAGTTGTGCCACAAAAAACCCAGCACCGACCCCAGCATCGCCCCGCACAACACCACCAGCTCCAGACTCTGCGGCACGTGCGGCAGCAGCAGTCGCCGCGCCGTCGCCTGTGTCCCCACGATCGTCGCCAGCAGCAGGAACACGATCGTACACAGGGCCGTACAGCCCGCGGCCAGCCCGTCCAGCCCGTCAGTCAAGTTCACCGCGTTCGACGACGCCGTCATGACCAGCACGGTGATCAGCATGAAAGCGACGACGCCAAGCTGAAGCCCCGCCTTGTAGAACGGCACGTCAAGGATGCGGTACGCCGGCACCTCATCCGCCAGCGGAGTCACCGCGTAGTTCTGCTCCCCGTGCCGAAAGATGAAGACGCCGAGCACAACGCCCAGCCCCAGTTGAAACAAGAGCTTTTCGGTCGTCCGCAGCCCGTCGCGCCGCGCGTCCCCCCGCCGCGCCGCCAGGAGCTTCAGCGCATCGTCCACCCCGCCCAGCGCCCCCAGCCACACCAGCGTGACCAGCCCCATCACCACGTAGAAATTCGTCAGGTCCGCCAGCAGCAGCGTGCCCGTCAGGATCGCGCCGTTGATCAGCACGCCGCCCATCGTCGGCACGTTGGCTTTGCTCTTCATCAACTCATTGAGGTCCGCGCGATCAAACTCCGGCCGATCGCCGATCTTCAATTTCACCAGCAGCCGGATGACCCGGGGACCCGCCAGCAGCACCACCAGAAACCCATACAACCCGGCCAGCACCGCCCGAAACAGCGCGTTTTCATAAGCATAGTGGCGACCTTCAGTCAGGTAGTGAAACAGGTGATAAAGCACGAAGGTCACTCAGACGCAGCAACAATACCCGCGATACGGACGCAATTGACTTCAAGACTGATTCAACACCAGCACACGCGGCACGGGTTGAAAACCTGTGCTACATCCACCGGTTGAAAACCGGCGCCACATTCGGCATTCGCTGCCTGGTGCTGGCTGCTAGCTGCCCGCCGCTTGCCATTCAGCATTCGGCATTCCGCATTCGCCATTCGCCATTTGCCATTCGCCACTCGCCATTCGCTATTCACACCGCCTGCTTCATCCTCCGCTCCACCGGTCGCAGCGCGGTTTCGAGCCGCTGAACGACTGCCTCCAGACCCATGGCCCGCGAGCCTTTCACCAGCACGACGTCCCCGTCGCCCACGCGCTGGGCCGCAAGGTCCGCCGCGTCGCAGGCGTCGTCGCACACGACAATCTCCGCCACGCCCGCCGCCGCCGCCGCTTCCGCCGCACTGCTCGCCAACCGCCCCGCCGCGATCATCACGTCCACGCCGGCAGCGGCCGCGCATTGCCCGATCCGCCGATGCCACGACGCCGACGCCGCGCCCAGCTCCATCATGTCGCCCATGACAAACACGCGCCGCCGCCCGCGCACCGTGGCCAGAATATCCAGCGCCGCCATCATGCTCGACGGGTTGGCGTTGTAGCAGTCGTCGATCAGCGTCACCTCTCCCAGCTCGACGCGCCGCGTCCGGCCCGCCGCCGGCTCAAACGAATACAACCGCTCGCCGATCGACTCCGCGGAAAGCCCCATCCAGCGCCCCACGGCATACGCCAGCGCCGCGTTGGTCGCATGGTGCGGACCCGGCAGCCGCAGCCGCACCGCGAGATCCCCGTCGATCACGAACGAAGTTCCGTCCAGATCGCCCTCGATGCACGCCACGTACAGGTCCGCTTCCGGACTGCGCCCCACCGTGCAGAGCCGGAACGGCTCGCCGCACTGGACGGCGGAAATGCGCGATTTCGTCCGCACCGATGTATCCGTGCCATCGACCCCGCGTCCGGGCGATCCATGCTCGCCGACCACCACGCCCGCGCCGGGAAACGCCTTGACCTCTCCGCGGATGCCGTCCCGATGCCCGCGTGAAGCCGCGGTCGCCGGAAGGTGCGCCAGCAGCGCCGGCTCGTCGATGTTCACCACCGCCAGCCCGCCCGCGCGAACGTGACGGAGAATGGTCGCTTTCTCCGCGGCCACCGCATCGAGATTGCCCAGCCCCTCAAGGTGCGCGGCGCCGATCGACGTGATGACGGCCAGGTCCGGCTGCGCCATGCCCGCAAGGTGGTCGATCTCGCCGGGCGAGTTCGTGCCAATCTCCACGACGAGGTATTCATCCTCGAACCCGGCGGAGAGCAGCGTGAGCGGCACGCCGATGGCGTTGTTGAAACTTCTGACCGACGCCCTCCCCGTCAGCTCCGCGGAAAGCACATGGTCCATCATCAGCTTCGTCGTCGTCTTTCCGTTGCTGCCGGTCACGCCGATCACCTTCGTGCGCCGCGGCAGGACCTCGCGCCGATACCACGCGGCCAGTTGACCCAGCGCGGTCACGGGGTCGTGAACGAAGATCAGCTTGATTTCAGGCACGCCCGGCATCGCATGGCGCACACTGGACATCGCCTCACGCACGCCGGGCGTCGCCGCAGGCGCGCCCCCCATCGCCTCGCACGCCTCCCGCGAAACGATGCAAGCCGCCGCCCCCCCGCGAACGGCCTCCGCAAGGAAGTGATGCCCGTCGAGCCGTTGCCCGACAATGGCAATGAAGAGGTCGCCCGGCTTGACGTGGCGCGAGTCCGTGCACACGCCCGTCACCCGCGCATCCGGATCATTCGCGGAAGTCCGTCCCCCGACCACCCTGACGACATCTTCCAAAGCCAGAGAAATCAATCCAAACCTCCTTCGCGCGACATGTGACCCCATCCGGGCCTGGCCCGCGGTGGAGCTTGAAACCAGACGTGGGGCCCGTCACCCCCGCGCATGCGGGGGTCCAGTCTCTCCAGGAAAACCGCAGGACTCGTGATACCCTGCAAGCCACCGGCTGGATTCCCGCCTTCGCAGGAATGACGAGCGTCGCCTTTCACCACGGACCTTCCACCCACTCCGCGCGCGCCCTCAACGCCAAGTGGGCATTGCCCGTCCTTCGCAAGCCTTCGTTTCGCATGTTCCTGCGATCCGGCATTTCAGCGTTTCCGCGATTCGACGTTTCGACGATTCGACGATTCGACTTTCCCCGCGTTTCACCCCGCGCGGCGCAGCAGGTTCATCCCCGACAGCACCTCCCGCGCTTCTTCCACGTCGTCGAAGTGCCGCTTTTCCTTGCCGATGATCTGGTAGTCCTCATGCCCCTTGCCGGCGATGAGCACCGTGTCGCCGGCGCGGGCCTGCCGCAGCGCGAACTCGATCGCCCGCCGGCGGTCCGGCTCGACCTGCGCCACGCTTCGCTGCGGCGCGGACAGCCCCGCGAGCACGTCCTTGATGATGTCCAGCGGATCCTCGGTGCGCGGGTTGTCACTGGTGACCACAACGAGGTCCGACCACTGCGCCGCGGCGCGGGCCATGCGCGGGCGCTTGCTGCGATCACGGTCGCCGCCGCAGCCGAACACGGTGATGAGCCGCGCCGCCGTCAGCGGCGTCAGCACGCCGAGCACGTTGTCCAGCGCCGCGTCGGTGTGCGCGTAATCCACGTACACGCGGAACGGGCAGTCGTCCGGCTCAGCCCGCTGCAGCCGCCCCGGCACGCCGCGCAGCCGCTCGACGCCTTCGCGGATCGCCGCGGCAGGCAGCCCCACGGCGTGCGCCGCCGCCACTGAGCCAAGGATGTTCATCACATTGTGCGCGCCGATCAGCCGGGATCGGATGGGCAGGTGTTCGCCCAGCCCCGACACCACGAATTCGCTGCCCGTGCCGTCGAGCCTGCGGATTTCCGCCGTCACGTCGGCGCGGCGGTCCAGACCGAACGTCAGAACGCGCGCGGGCGTCGCTTCCGCGAGAGCGGACGCGCGCGGATCGTCCGCATTGATAATCGCGGCCGCGCCCGGATCGAGCATCTCAAAGAGCCGTCGTTTGGCGGCAAAGTAGTCGTCCATCGTCTTGTGATAGTCGAGATGATCGCCGGAGAGATTGGTGAAAATGCCGGCGTCGAACCGCAGCCCGTCGCAGCGGCTCTGCGCCAGCGCATGGGAAGACACTTCCATCGCCGCCGCGGTCGCGCCCGCCATTCGCGCTTCCGACAGCGCGCGGCACAGCTCCACCGCCCCCGGCGTCGTCAGCGGCGCAGGCTCGCGCCGGCTGACCAGGTCGTACTCGATCGTCCCCAGCATGGCCGGCGTGTGCCCGGCAGCGCCGAGGATCGACCGCAGCAGGTACGCCGTCGTCGTCTTCCCGTTGGTTCCCGTCACGCCGATCTGAAGCATCGCGCTCCCTGCGTCGCGATGGACGCCGTAAAACGCCGCGGCCAGCCGGGCGAGCGCTTTCTTCGTATCCGCGATGCGCACCACGCACACCGCGCGGGGCAAGTCAACGAGCGAGGCGCCCGTTTCAACCACGACCACCGAAGCCCCGGCCGCAACCGCTTCTCCGACATGCGCGTGCCCGTCCGAAACCGCCCCGCGCACCGCGACGAAGCACGCGCCCTCGCGCACCTTGCGCGAATCGTCGGCCAGGCAAGCCACGACCGGATCGCCAAAACTTGAATGTTGCACGGGAGGCAGCCCCGCGGCAGACGCCAGTTGCGACCATGTTCGAGGTGAGGAGTTTTTCATGTCAGTTCGTGCTCCGCTTCCACGCGGTTTGCGGATGCTCGCGCCCTGCCGATTCTACGGGCTGACGGCGGCGGGTCAGCAACTGAAATCACCGCACGTTCAATCTCAGCCGCTTGCTCAAAAGCGGCCGCACTTGTGAGTTTCTTAAATATCACAGAAAACTCACAATGCGCGGACGACGCCCGCGGCCTGCTCATCGCGCCGCTAAGGTCGCCCTGCGTCTACCGTTCGAACCGCCGCTAGTGCTCGATCCGGCGGCACTCCCAAATACTCCAACGACTGCTCCAGAATGGCCTTAACCGCCGGACCTGCCACCGTGCGGCCGTAGTATCCCTTCGCCGGATTGGGCTTCCGCACCATCACGATGCATGTCAGCTTCGGATCGCTCACCGGACCTGCGCCGAGGAACGAGCCGACGTACGCGCCCGGCTCATAACCCGGACGGTTGGGATACGGAACCTGCGCCGTGCCCGTCTTGCCCAGCGTCGTGTATTTCTCCGACTTGAGGCTTCCCTCGGTCACGTCATCCACGACCGACGGAAGGATCTGCGTCGTGAACACCTCCGAGATGTCCTTCCTCAGCACGCGGCGGACAACCTCCGGTCCGTCGTGCCAGTCCAGCGTGCGCCCGTCCGCCGCCAGCCGTCCGCGGACGATGCGCGGCTTGAGCAGCTCTCCGCCGTTGACGATGGCGGACAGCGCGGTGATGAGCTGCACCGGCGTCACGGCCAGCTCCTGCCCGAACGAAATCGAAATGGGCGAGTAGCCGGACCACTCTTTCACCGGCTTGAGAATGCCGGCCGATTCGCCGGGACAGCCGACGTCCGTGCGCTGCCCGTAACCGAAGTCGCGCACCAGCCGCTCGACCAGCGATGCCGGCATCCGATCCGCGATCGTGCCCATGCCGATGTTGCTGCTGTGAACGATGATGCCCTTCAGGTCGAGCCAGCCCTGCGGATGCGTGTCGCGCACCTTGCGTCCGCGGAAGAAGTGCAAGCCGTGGTGGCAGTCGATGCTCTCCTTCAGGTTGACGAAGCGCTCCTGCAGCGCGCCCGAGGCGACGAACGGCTTGAAGCAGCTTCCCGGCTCGACGGGATCGGTGACCGCTCGGTTGCGGCGGGCGTCCACCGGATACGCATTCGGATCGTTGAGGTCGTACGTCGGCAGGCTGGCCATCGCCAGCACGTCGCCAGTGTTCGGGTCCATCACCAGCGCCACGGCGCTCTTCGCCTCGAACTTCTCGACGGCCAGCCGCAGCTGCTCTTCGGCGATGCGCTGGATCTCGGCGTCGAGCGTGAGCACGACGTGCCCGCCGTCCACCGGCTCGCGCCCGCTGTCCTCCGCGAAATCCAGCGACCCGCGCGACACGGTGCACAGCGTCCGCCGCACGCCGTCCGTGCCATGCAGGTGATCATCAAGCGCCTTTTCCACGCCTTCCAGACCCTTGCCCTCGCGCCCCACAAAGCCGATCACGTGCGCCATCGACGAGCCCAGAGGGTACGAACGCAGCGGATTGTGCGTCAGGGAAATCGCCTCGGCGGCTTCATGATCGAACGCCTCGATCGCCTCGGCCTCGGCGTCGTCGATGCGCGTCTTCAGCACGACGAAGCGCGAGTTCGCCTTGGATTGAAGCTTGCCGAGGACTTCCGCCTGGGGCAGGTTGAGACGAATGGCCGTTGCCGCCGCGAATTCGGCGAGCTTCTGCGCCTGCTCGCGCGGCGCCGGGAACTTCTCTTCGAGGATTTCGAACAGGCGGCGGGCATCGACGAAGACATCGGGCTTGCGCTCCGTGCCGGCCAGCAGTCGCCCGCGATTATCAAAAATGCCCCCGCGCCGCGCGGGAAGGACAAGCTGCTTGTGCTGCTGTTTCTCGGCGAATGCCCGCAGCCGGTCGCCTTCCTCGTGCAGCAGGTACGCCATCCGCCCCGCCACCGCCGGCAGCAGCAGCATCAGCCCCGCCAACACCGCCAGCCCGGTTCTGCGACGAAGGGCATCGACCGGACGCGGAGCTGTGTGCATGATGACTACCTGTGCGTGAGGGTCAGCGTGTTCGTATCGGAAACGGTTGAATCTTCTGCCTTCGCGGCCGCCAGCTCGCGCAGGCGCCGCAACCGATCATGAATCTCCACCGGGCTTTTCAGCCGCGCCACCGACGCCTGAAGCTCCCACAGTTCGCCGCGCAGAGCGATTCGATCGCCCTCGGATTTCAACATCCGCGCGGCACACCGCGCCTGCTCCGTCCGCAGGTGGACCACAGCCAGCGCCAGTGCCAGCATCACGACAATCGCTCCCGCCCATCGCGCCGGTTTCATGTGGCGCTTTCCCGCTTGGAGTGCCCCTCCGTCACGGGAGCTGAAACGCGAGCCGCAGGCTTTCCCCCGGACGGCAGGCGGATGGACGCGCCGGCCCGCGCGCCCGTGGGATCAGGAATCCGGTCCTTGTTCAACTCGTGGATTTCCTTCCACCGCTTCTCGTCGCCCAGCACGGCCCGCGCGATGGAGACGTAAGTGTCGCCGGGTTTCAGTTCGTATTCGCCAGACTTCTTCGCCGGGGGCGCCTTGCCGCCTCGCGGCTGCGCCGGCGACGCTTTGCCGCCGGGCGGTTGCGCCGGAGATTTCGGCTTCTCGTTCAATTTCGGCTTGATGCCGCCCGCGGCAGACTGCGCGGGCTTGTCGGGGATGCTCGCTTTCAGCAGGGCCGCGCCGTTCGACTTGGATGATTCGCCGCCGACACGCGGCGCCTTGGTTGCTGACGCCGGATTCGAATCCAGCGAGGTGGAAGACTTCAGCGCCAGACGCGGAAGTTGAAGCTCAGCGCCCTCGCGAATCTCATCCGGATCTCGGAGCGTTGACTCGTTCGCTGAGAGGATGGATTCAAGCCCCCGCTTCCAATCGGCGCCGTAGTGCTGCCGGGCGATCTTCATCAGCGTGTCGCCGCGGGAAACGGTGTGGCTCGCCAGCATCGCGCGCGCCGGTTCGTCGGCGGACTTGCCGGGCGCGGCACTGCCCGGCTCATTTGCGGCCACCTTCGGCGTCGGCTCCGTGTCGGGATCGGATTGGCTCGCGCCTCGACGCCGCCGTGATTCCTGATCCAGCATCTGTTCGAGCTTCTCCCGACCTTCGCCTCCGCCCGAGGGGGTGACCGCGTGCGAGCCGCCGGGACGGACGCCGGGCAAACCAGTCGTCGTGGCGGACTCCAGAGCGTTCGCGCCCTGCGTCAGCAGATCGGACGCGCCGGACGCCACCGCCGGGATGATACCCTTGACGCCCTCAACCGCCTGGGACGCAGCGCGGGCGGCGGCCTCCTTGACGCCTCCACCGGAGACCGTTCCGAGGTCGACATGAAGCTGCTCGCCCAGCGCCCCACCCGCGCGCGGACTCTGCCCGCGCCGTGTCAGGATCGCCGCGAAACAGATGATGAACGCCAGCCCCACCACCAGCGCAACCTTCGTCTCCCGCGCCATGGACGATCTCCCTCGATGCGGTCGCCACGCCTGGCGAAGCACGCCTCGCCTTTCGCGCCCCGCGCCTCGCCTGTGCTCAATCCAATTCATCGAGCGCGTCGCGGTCTTCGGCATCCTCGACGTCCTCGACCCCCCCCGGCAGCTTGCCTTCCGCGGGTTCACGCAGCGCCACTCGCAGCTTGGCGCTGCGCGACCGCGGGTTGCTTCGCCGCTCGTCGTCGCTCGCGACGACCGGCTTTTTCGTGACGACCCTGTACAGCCCCTCGCTCCGGCGCTTCAGGAAATCACGCTTGATTCGTCGATCCTCCGTGCTGTGAAAGCTGATCAGCCCCACGCGAGCGCCCGGGGCGAGCATCCCTGGAAGCGCTTGCAGCAGCCGGTCCAGCGATCCCATCTCGTCGTTGACGGCCATCCGCAGCGCCAAGAACGTGCGCGTGGCCGGGTGTATCTTGCTTCGCCTCGAATCAGGGTTGACTCCCAGAGCCTCGCACACGAGGTGCGCCAGCCGCCCGGTCGTCAGCACCCTCCCACTTCGCCGCGCCTCGTAAATCCGCCGCGCGATCCTGCGGCTCGCCGGCTCCTGCGCGTTGAAGTAAATAACGTCGCCCAGTTCCTTCTCGCTGAGCCGGTTCACCAAGTCCGCCGCGGTCGTCTTCGCCGTTGGATCCAGCCGCATGTCCAGCGGTCCGTCCTCGCGAAACGAAAACCCCCGCTCCGCATCCGCCAGTTGCGCTGAGTTGACGCCCAGATCGGCCAGAACCACGTTCACCTGCTCGACGCCCAGTTCGGCGAGGATCCCCTGCGCATCGCGGAAATCCGCCTGCCTCAGTTCGACGCGGCACGCCAGCCCGGCCAGCCGCTCCCCGGCCACGCGAAGCGCGTCCGGATCCCGATCCAACCCGATCAGCCGCCCGCCGGTCCCGCACATCTGCCCCAGCCGCAGCGCGTGCCCGCCCATCCCGACCGTCGCATCCAGCACCACCTCGCCCGAATGCACATCAAGGAGTTTGCACACCTCCTCGATCAGCACCGGCGTATGCCCTTCACTGCCTTCCATCACAGGCAGGCACCCGTATCCCGACTTGCGTCCGCTGCGCGACCGGCGACGAGCGCGACCGGGCGCTCATCCCCTGCAAAAAAACCGGAGAGCGGTCACCCATCCCTGGCGACCGCCGCCCCGTTCATCCGGCGGAGCTTCAGCACAAACCCCGAGTCTACAGCCCGCTCCCGGGTCCATTGCCCTAACAAGCCGCCGCGGCCTGCGGACGCCTCCCTGCGCCCAGCCCTCGACGGCATACGGAGGTCTCCTTCCCCTCGCGTGCTCAGGCCATCTCGCCCTTTTCGAGACGTTGGATTCCCGCGCGGAACGGACACTCTCGACCTCTCCACCAACGCACCGGCGTCGGCCGATTCCCTTCGCTTCAGCACGCCCGGCGCGATCCCTCGAAATCGGCGTCGCAACCGGATCCCGTCCGGGTCGCATCGCCGCTTGTCTTTGCCTTCGGCAGGGCCGCCATGCCCCGCCGCTTGCACGAATCCCCCCCGCCCACGCGGCTTGAGAACTCTATCCAAGGGACGCGAGCCGATTCGATTCCACTCGCTGCGGCACCTTCGTCCCCGTACGCACGACTCACCCTTCCTGTCGCGGAGGCATCCGGAGGAACTTGGTCCAGTTGGGCCAACCCTCCTCGTCGAGCTTGCCCGCCATGGCCAGCTCGTACGTTTGCGGCATGTAGACGTCGATGCGCCACTTGCGCCCGGCCAGTATCACCTGATCCTTCAGACCGGCCCGGCTCCGCAACTGCTCCGGCAGGACGAACCTCCATTGCCCGTCCGCCGTCACCTGATGAGCCTGTGAATAAAACACCAACTCGAACTGCCTGGCCTCCTGCGTGGTCATGAACTCCGTCGAGCTACGCGAGGCCTGCTCTTCAAACCCGCCTTCGGTGTATAATGAAAGGGAGCCGCGATCTTCACCGAGGAGGACGTACAACGCACGGTTTTCACCCTGCTCGGCTTCGATGACCCGCTGCATCTCCTTGGGGATTTGCAGACGGAACTTCTCGTCGAGCGGCTTGAGAAACGCACCTGTAAAGTACTTGGCTGCCACGAGGAGGTTTTTCCACTCGCATCCACTGCTAGGTACAGCATACCACCAAGAACCACTGGATGCAAGCGAAAATCCTCCGAAGCCGTGATCATCTCTAGACTTATCGGGCGGGCACGGTTTGCGCCCACCCTTTACTCGTGGATCACCCACCTTCCCCCACTATACCTAGAGGTCCACATAACGCAAGCAAAAATCTAACCAAGACTTTTCGGGAGCAAAAGGGGGTGTTTTGCCTAGCGCGGCGATCCCTCCACTTTTCGCCACGGAGGATGTCCGAGGACCTGGCTTGCGTGCGGGTCAGCGGGACATGCCGTTTCCGGGCACCGGCCAGGCCCACGCTGGGCGCGGGCGACGGCGTGGGCTCGGGTCACCTCGACCCGGCTCCTGTCGCCGCGTCCGCCTCGACATACGCGGCGGCGTAGTCGTCTAGCATGCGCGCGAAGTGCCACGACGTTGTCACTGCGAGGCGGGCTTCCCGCGCGAGCGCGGATGCCAGTGGCCTGTCACTCAGCAAACGCGCGAGCGCAGATGCCAGCGATGCCTCGTCGTTCGGCGCGACCCTCAGCCCCGTGCGCTCGGGCTCGATCAGGTCGTGGCATCCCGGCGCGTCCGTGGTCACGATGGCGCAGCGGCAGGCCATCGCTTCGAGCAGCGCGTTCGGCAGACCTTCGGTGCGCGAGGGAAACGCGAAGACGTCGCAGCATTTCATCAGCGCCGCCACGTCCGTGCGCATCCCCAGGAACCGCGCGCTTTCGCCGAGGTTCAGGGCGATCGCCTGACGCTGCAGCTCCGTTCGCATCGGTCCGTCGCCCGCGAGGAGAAGAACGGCGCGAGGCTCCGTCTCGCGCAGCAGCGCCATCGCGCAGAGCAGCACGTCCACCCCCTTGATCGGATCCAGCCGCCCCGCCCACAGGATCACCCGATCCTCCGCGTGAAGACCCATCACGCCGCGATCCGCCGGCGTGACGGCGTCCACTCGTTCAACGTCGATCCCGCCGCGAATCAGTCGCAGGCGATCCGCGGGAATGCGCGCATGCTCCGCGAGATGCGCGATGACGGACGGCGAGTTCCCGATCGTGAAGCGGCAGCCGCCATTCGTCCACCGGTCCACGAGCAGGTGCCAGCGCCGCTCGATCTCCACGGTCTGGATTTCGCAGAGCACCCGATCGGCCGGAAAGCCCGCCAGCCGCGCCGCGATGCGCGCGGCGAAGTTGGCGTGAAACAGCATGGCATGAATCACGCGCGGTCGGATCTCCCGGATGAAGCGGGTCAGCCTCGGGAACACGCGTGCGTCCCAGCCCCCCGCCGCCCGGCAGCTCCCCACCGTGATCCCGGCCGCCGCGAGCTGCCCGCCGACGGGTCCCGGCCTCGCCAGCGAGACCACCCGCACGGACCTGCCGCGATCGCGCATGGCGCAGGCGAGCCGAAGCAGGTGCAGCGGCACGCCGCCCACCTCCAGGTCGGTGATGACGTAGAGCACGTCGCAGCCCGACTCGACCGTCATCACCGCCTGACCGCCGCTTGGGTCGGTTGCTTCCACTGGATTCCTCAACGTCCAAACATGCCTGACAGCCCGTGGTAGAACTCGAAACCGGGCGTCGCGCCCGTCACCCACGCGCAGGCGGGGGTCCAGTCCGTCGGGAAAAACTGCTGGATTCGAGTCTGCCCATAAGCCACCCACTGGATTCCCGCCTGCGCGAGAATGACGAAGCTGGATTCCCGCCTGCGCGGGAATGACGAGCATCGCCTTTCACAACGCACTGCCATGACCGGTTGCTTCCACGCCTCTACAGACGTCGGATCGCCTCCGCGGGTTCGATGCAATCGCCCCCTCGTCCCGCTACAATCACCCTGCGTTGCAGCACCACAGGCAGTTGGAAGAAGCACATCATGCCCACGACGGGACTGGTTTACGACGACCGCTTTCTCGAACACGAAACCGGGGCGGGACACCCCGAGCGCCCGCAGCGCCTCACCGCCCTCCGACGCTACCTCGAAAGAACGGGCCTGTGGAGCCTGCCCACGCGGATCGAGCCGTTCGCCGCGGATGATGAGCTGCTGCTGACCCACCACACGCGGGAGTATATCGACCGGCTTAGCGCCGCGTGCATCTCCGGTCGGTCGCACATCGACTGCGTGGACAGCGCCATATGCCCGCGATCCTGCGAGGCGGCGCGGCTGGCCGTCGGCGGGGTCATCCGGGCCGTGGACGAGGTGATCTCGGGGAACCTGAAGAACGCCTTCTGCGCCGTCCGCCCGCCCGGACATCACGCCGAAGCGGACCGGTCGATGGGCTTTTGCCTCTTCAACAACATTGGGCTGGCGGCGCGGCGGCTCCTCGCGCGGCACGCGCTGCAGCGCGTGCTCATCCTTGATTGGGACGTGCATCACGGAAACGGCACCCAACATTCCTTCGAGTCCGACCCGCGCGTCTTCTACTGCAGCTTCCACCAGCATCCGGCCACGCTGTACCCCGGCACGGGATACGCGGATGAGCGCGGCACCGGCGCGGGCGAGGGGACGACGCTGAACATCCCTTTCCTGCCGGGCGCGGGCGACCGCGAATACCGCGAGGCGTTCGAGACTTTGTTCCTCCCCGCGGCGCACGCCTTCGACCCGCAGTTCGTGCTCATCTCCGCGGGCTTCGACGCACACCGCGACGACCCGCTGGCGCAGATCAACCTGGACACGCTCAGCTTCGAGTGGCTTTCGCGCGAGATGACGGCCTTTGCCAAGGCGACCTGCGGCCGGCGGCTGGTGAGCATTCTGGAGGGCGGATACGACCTCGACGCGCTGGGTGACTGCGCGTCCATCCACCTCCGCGCGCTGCTGGAAGCTTGAATCCCTCGCGCGAACCCGTCCGATCGCGCCCCAGCGCCGCCCATCAGCGCCACGCTGCGAAATCGGCACGCTTCCCGGACGCACCACGATGTTCACAAAAAAATAGAGAAAACCGCCGTTTCTCATCGTGCTTTAAGGTTGTTGCTCTAAACTGGTTGGATGCCACAAGAGGGCGGCGAACGAAGTCCGGGGGTCGCAGCCGTTCCAGGCGGACCCTGGGGTCCATAGCTCAAAGGAGTGCTATATGATTCGACGAAACTTCTGGGGTTTGCTTGGCGCCGGCGTGGTCGTTCTTTGCGGCGCGATGTGGGTCGCGGCCCAGGACAGGAAGCCGAAGGAAGAGCCGAAGGAATCCGAGCGATCGGTGAAGGAGGCGGAGGTCCCGGCGGCGGCGCTGGCGGCGCTGAAGAAGCTGGCCGGAGGGGCCGCCATCACCGAATTCGCCGAAGAGATCGAGCACGGGCACAAATTCTACGAAGGCTCGTGGAAAGGCCCGGACGGCAACATCGATGGGCTGGTCACCGAGGCGGGCGACGTGGTCGAGTTGGAGGAGACGGTCGCCGCGGGCAAGGTCCCGACGGGAGTGCGCGCGGCCATGGAGAAAGAGGCCGGACCCGGCGCCACGCTCGTCTATGAAAGAAAGACCGTTTACTTCTACGAAGCTCATTTCAAGAAGGACGGCAAGGGTCGCGAAGTCATCATGACCGCCGACGCGCGCGTCTTCCATGAAGAAGGCGGCGACGACGACGAGAAGGAAGGCGATGACGACGACAAGGGCGGCGACGACGACGATGACGACGATCACAACTGATTAAAGTCCGACGACTTCCGGTTTTCAGCGCATCCTGCGAAGTTTGTGGAAACTGCTTCTCGTAACACTTATTGAACGGCGGGAATCGCGCACCTGAGACTGGGTGGTTTGGCGCGCGTTCCACACGCCGGGCGCTTCCGGTCTGCGCTGATGGAACGAATGCACTTCAGACTCGTTGCCGATTTCCGGAATTCAAACGACACTGTTTCTTCCTCTGCGCCCTCTGCGTCCTCTGCGGACACAGAATTATCCGCAGAGGACGCAGAGGGCGCAGAGACGGAATGCTCACGGGCACCCCTTGTGAGCTTGCAGACAGAGACGTGGGAAGAACGAGGCATTCGGGAAAACGGCAGTAACAGATGAAGAACGACCCTGCGGTCGGTCCGCGGGGGTCTTGCAAACGTCAACTGAAAGGAGCATGGCCATGAAGGGCGCAAGCGCGCAACGGGCGAAACGTGTGATGGGTGTTGGGATCATGATGACTGCGGCTGCGATTTATGGGGAAGAGATTTGCACCGACACGTCGGAGGACGTGCGCGACTCGTGCCGGCAGCAGGCGAGGGCGGATTTCTACCTTGAATCGGCCAAGTGTGAGAACATCATGGACGCGGAAGCGCGCAGAGCGTGCAAGCAGGAGGCGCGGGCAGCCCGCATGGAGCAGCTTGAGGACTGCGACGACCAGTTCGAAGCTCGCAAAGATCTGTGTGAAGTCCTCGGCGCGGACGCCTATGATCCGGGCATCGACCCGTCGGACTTCGTGGCCGGCGTGGACAACCCCTACTTCCCGCTCACGCCCGGCACGACCTACGTCTATGAGCAGCATGACGACGAAGGCGTCGAGCACCAGGAGCTGACGGTGACGCACGATACGCGCGTGATCCTCGGCGTGACGTGCATTCAGGTGCACGACGTCGTTGCGCTGAACGGCGTGGTGATCGAGGACACGCTGGACTGGTATGCCCAGGACGCGCGCGGCAACGTTTGGTACTTTGGGGAAATCGCCATGAACTTCGACGACGGCTGGCTGACGGACGTGGACGGCTCCTGGATCGGCGGCGTCCACCGCGCCAAGCCGGGGATCATCATGCAGGCCGACGCGCAGACCGGCAACGTGTACCGCCAGGAGTTCGACCTGGGCAACGCGGAAGACGTCGCCGGCGTGCTGAGCTTGATTGAGTCCGTGGACGTGCCGTATGCACATTTCGACGGCTGCATGCTCACCGAGGATTACACGCCCATCGAGCCGGACGCACGGGAGCACAAGTTCTACGCCTCGGGCATCGGGCAGGTGCTCACGATCAACCTGCAGACCGGCGCCCGGCTTGAACTGATCGACATCCGGTAATCCAGAGCCAATGGCAAGTCGAGCCTGCACGGCTCCCGCGCGCATGGAGGCTACAGCGCCCCCGTCGCGCGGGCGCCGACATTGTCTTCCCGCAGCCCCCTGCCGTCCGCTTCCCCACGCGGGAGGTGTACAATGAGACGAACTGAAGACGAGGGACGTGAGGCGAACGGACCCGACGGCGGTCCCTGCCGCATATCGCCACACGACCACCGACGGAAAGTGACGACCGCACGGTGAAGCTGCTGCTGGTTGAAGATGACGATCTGCTGGGCCGCTCACTCGCGCAGGGGCTGCGGGAGAACGGCTACGCGCTGGACTGGGCGCGTGAAGGTCCGCACGCGGCGCGCCTCCTGCGCGGCTCGGAGTACGACGGCGTCATCCTCGACTGGATGCTGCCGGGCATGGACGGGCTGACCCTCTTGCGCGATTACCGCCTGCGCGGCGGCAAGACGCCCGTGCTCATGCTCACCGCCCGCGACGCCACGCGCGACGTCGTGGCCGGACTGGACACCGGCGCGGACGATTACCTGATCAAACCTTTCGACTTCGCCGAGCTGCTCGCCCGCGTGCGGCTGCTCCTGCGGCACGCCTACGCGCAGCCTTCCTCGATCATCCGCGTGGCCGATCTGGAAGTGGACCTCGGCCAGCGCAGCGCCCGCCGCAACGGCAAGCCCCTCGACCTGACCGCGCGCGAGTTCGCCCTGCTGGAGCTGCTGGCCCTGCGCGTCAACCACGTGGTCTCACGCCTGGAGATCTGGGAGAAACTCTACGAAACGGAGGAAGACCGGTCGAGCAACGTCGTGGACGTGTACATCTCCTACCTCCGCCGCAAGATCGACCGCGGGAACGTCCCACTGATCGTCACGCGCCGCGGCGAGGGCTACATGTTGCGAGGCGAGCCATGCACCGCTCCCTGACGCGCCGCCTGCTGGCGTTCTATCTTGCCACGCTGATGGTCATTGTTGCCCTCACCTGCGCGCTGGCGTGGCTGATGATGAAGCGGGCGCTGTACGCGGCGATGGACGACGGGCTGCAGGCTGAACTGCTGGCCGTCGCCAGCCGCCTGGAGATCGACGAGGGCCGGCTGGCCTTCGAGCAGGCGCCGGGCGACGCGGGCGAGGCGCTCTCGGCCGATGCATTCGTGCTCATCCTGGCGACACATGGCGGCGTCGTGTTCTCATCCCCGGCGCTGGCGGAAGACCAGTCGCTCATCGAGGCCATCACGCCCGACGCGCCGGCTTATACCGCCACCTGCCGCACACTTCGCCTCTTCCCGGATCAACGGGAGTGCCGAGTGGCGAGCTTGCGCCGAGTGGTGCGCCCGGATGAAGACGAACTGGACGAGGATTCGGCCGTCAGACCGATCGGCGCATTCGTCTTCGTCGCCCGGCCCCTCGCACCGCTCCAGGCGACGCTGCGGCGGCTCACGTCCGGTCTCATCGCCGTGTCCGCGGCCGCCATGCTGCTGGCGCTGGCGGGCGGAGCGTTCGCCGTGCGGCGAGGCCTGCGCCCGCTGCAACTCGTCGCGGCCGACCTTGGTCGAGTCATGCCGGAGAACCCGCATCTTCAGGTCAGCGCAACGTCCGTTCCGATCGAGTTGCAACCCGTCATTTCGACCATAGACCGCCTGCTCGGGCGCATTCGGGAAGAGCTGCATCGCCAGCGCTGTCTGACGGCGGACATCGCCCACGACTTGCGCACGCCTGTCGCCGGCATGAGAACCTTGCTGGATGTCTCGCTGCAACGTGAGCGCTCGGCGATGGAATACGCCGCGGCGATGGAGCAGTGCCGCGGGGCGCTGCGGCGGCTCAGCGCGCTGCTCGACGACGTGATGGTGCTGTCGCGGCTCGATGCGGGCGTGGATGAGGTCCGGCTTCAGCGCGTGCCGCTGGATGCGATCGTCGAGGACGCCGTCGCCACGGTGCAGCCGATGGCCGCGGCGCGCGGCGTCGCCCTCCGCTGCGCGGACTGCCGCGGCGTTGAGCTTGACTCGGACCGCGCGAAGGTCACGCAGATCCTTGCGAACCTCTTGAGCAACGCGATCGAGCACGGGCGGGACGGCAAGCTTGTCGAGGTGGGTTTCGCGTTAACACCGGACCGCGTGGAATGTGCCATCGTCGATCAAGGACCGGGCATCGCCGCGCCCCTGCGCGCCCGCATCTTCGACCGCTTTGTCCGCGGCGATGCCACACGTTCGGGCGAAGACGGGCACCACGGTCTGGGACTGCCCATTGCCCTCGGCCTGGCGCGCCTCCTCGGCGGCGACATCCGGCTGGACGAAACTCACTTCCCCGGCGCCTGCTTTGTCGTCAGCCTGCCGCTGCGAAGCCACGCGACGGCCTGCACCGTGGGACGGGCCCGGGGACATGGCGCGCCGAGCGAAACCGCCGGGGCCAGAGTGAGACCCTGAAAACCTCGCCCGCCGGTCAGGGCCATTCAATGCTCGCCGGGTGGCATGCTCTCGCTGTACTCAGCGTGAGCATGTTGCCAAGTGCATAGGCATGTGACGAGGGGAGGCCGCCATCCTGAGCCTGTCCGCAGGGCGCTTCTATTCTCGCCAAGGTGGCATGCTCTCGCTGTACTCAGCGTGAGCATGCGTGGATGAAGCTTGCTTGCCCGTCGAAAAAGAAGGAACGTGTTGATCGCCGAAGCCGGGAAAGGGGATGATTGAGAAGCCCTGGCTCGCCGCACCCGTTCCTTGCATCTGAGCGCGTGTCTCCATACCCTGATATTGAACCTTAAGCGAGTCTGCTTGATGGAGGCAACCCAGGCGCGCCGCAACTCTTGTAACGTCGCGGGAGAGCGAAAGCGCCCTCAAACGGACCTCCTGCATGGTCGCGCCGCGCCACCGTAGCTCAGTTGGCAGAGCAGCGGTTTTGTAAACCGCAGGTCGTCGGTTCGAATCCGACCGGTGGCTCTCGCAATCGCCGCCCTTTTCTCAGCTCCCGTTCGCCGCTGGGTTGCCGGACTCCGCGGCGCCGGCCGCATCCCACTGCAGCCGTCCGTCGTCGTCGATGCGCAGCGTGTCCGTGGCGAGACGGAATTCGAGGATGGCGGCGCGATACTGCGCGAACGCCGCGGCCAGGCGGTTGCGCGCGTCGAGCAGCTCGTTCTGCGCATCGACGAGGTCCTGGTTCGTCGCGCGGCCTTTCTTGTTCAGTTCTTCCGCTCCCTGGTACCGCTGCACGTTGGCGGCGACGCTGACATTCTGGATTTCCCGGTTGGCGCGGGCCTGCTCGATGCGGCGCAGCGCCCGGCGCACGTCGGCCCGGACGTTCTCCTTCGCTTCCTCGTAGTTGCGCTCGCCGCGGCGCAGGTTCACCAGCGACTCGCGGTAGGCATTCCGCTCCGTCTTGCGGTCGTCGATCGTCATCTCCACCATGCCCCGCCACGTCGTCCGCTCCGAATTGTACGACATCGAGTTTTTCTGGTTTGGGTCCGTGGCGATGGCCATGCTGCCGGTGAGGTTCAAGTCGGGCAGAAGCCCGTTCTTCGCGATGGTCACGCCGCGCCGCGCGTCGTCGATGCGATCCAGCTCGGTCACCAGGTCGAGCCGATACCGCAGCGCCACCGCGGTCGCTTCCTCCTCGTCCACCTCGGGCAGGAGCCGCTCGATCTGCTCGCTGAGCGGATCCTCTCCCTGCGGAACCACGTCGAACGGCTGCGAGACCGACATGCCCAGCAGAATCTTGAACTGATCCTTTGCCGATTCGTAGCCCTCCACGGCGTCCTGCACATTGCTCTCCGCCGCGCGGAAGCTGGACTCGACGCGCGTCACCTCGAAGATCGCCATGCGGTCGTGCTGCTGAAAGGACTGCGCCCGCTGGTGGCTCAGCGCCAGCGCCTCGCGCGCGGCCTCGGCGTTGATGATGGATGCCTGCGCCTGCTGAAGGTCGAAGTACGTCGAGGCGATCTGCACCACGAACTGCCGCCGGAAACGCTCGTACGTGCGCACCGCGTAGATCAGTTCCCGCTCGGCGGCGTAGCGCGATTCATAAGCAACGGTCCCCCCCCCCCGGAAGAGCGGGATGTTCGCGTCCATGATGAATTGCCCCGTCTCACCCGAGGTGATGTGCTCCCCCAGGTCGCGCATCAGCGTGCTCAGCATCCGCGCGGTCACCTCCCCGCCCATCGGCAGCCGCTGGCGCACGGCCACCTCCGCCACTGTCGTCATGGCGCGGTCGAAGTCGCGGATTTGGCCGTAGTCGGCGAACTCCGCGCTCAGCGTGGACGAAAGCTGCGGCGTCCACAGGTGCCGCTCCAGCGTCAGGTCCAGCGCGGCGAGATACAGATCCTCCTTGGCCGTCTGAAGCTGCCGCGCGTGGCGCATGGCGAAGGAGATTGTCTCCGCAAGCGACAGGGGGCTTTGCGGTTGAAACCGGAGGTACTGGCCGGCAGGTTCCTCACCGGAAGGCGGCGGCGTGTCGGAAGAAGGTGGCGCTGCATCCGCAGGGCGCGGGGCGTCGGCGGAAGGTGGAGCCGCAGGCTCAGGGGGCGTCTGCGTCGCGTCCGATGTCGTGGAGGCAGCCTCCTGCACAGCCGTTGGTGCGCCGCTGCCGGACATGCCGGACCCCGCCCCCAGGTGGCCGTTCGTGCTCTCGACGCCCGCGCTCGGACTGTCGGACGGCGCGCCGCCTCCGGCGCCGTCCTGCGACGCCGCCCCATCCGCATCCGCTGCACCGCCCACGCCGTCCTCTGGAGCCGGCGCCTCGGGTTGTCCCTCCATGGGATTCGGCACCTGCGCATCGTCCGTCGGCTCAGCGGTCGCCGGTCGAGGCCCGAAACTCGGCGGCAGCTTCGCGTCCGTCGGGTGCGGGACAAGGGCGTAGGGGTCGCCGCCGCCCGTCACCAGCCCCGTTTCATCTCCCAGCCGCGCATCATGCGTCTCCCCCAGCGCGTCGATCTGGCGTCGCTGAATGAGCGAATACACCTCGCGGTCCGCCTCGCGGATGATGGCGCGTTCGCATCCGGCGATGCAGGCAAGAACGAGAAGCCCCGGAAGACAGGTTTTTCGATGCCGCAACATGCGGGCACTACAGAACCCGCCTGCTGCCATGTCAACCGCAATCGTGTAAAATCACGCCGTGGAGCCTCATCTTCAAGGCAAGCTCGACGAGATCGCGGCCCGATTACGCAAAGCCTCCAGCGTCGCGGTCATGACGGGCGCCGGCGTCTCCGCGGAAAGCGGCGTGCCGACGTTCCGGGACGCCGGCGGGCTTTGGGAGGGACACCGCATCGAGGACGTGGGCACGCCCGAGGGCTTCACGCGCGATCCGCTGCTGGTCTGGCGTTTCTACAACGCCCGACGGCGGAATCTCCTCGACGTCGCGCCCAACGCCGCGCACCACGCCCTGGCCAACCTGGAGCGTCGCTGCCGCGATTTCGCCCTCATTACGCAGAACGTGGACGGTCTCCACGCCCGCGCGGGAACCCCCAACCCGATTGAATTGCATGGCAATATATGGTTGAATACTTGCACAGGGTGTACCCACTACGAGTGGGCGGATGCGACTTGGCGAGCGACGGGGAATCCGTCCGCGGCATCCTTTCCTGACGATCCGCGCTGCCCGAAGTGCGCGGGGCGATTGCGGCCCGGCGTGGTCTGGTTCGGCGAAATGCTGCCCGACTGGGCGGTGCGCCGCGCCGAGCAGGCCGTTTGTCGCTGCGACGTGATGCTCGTCATCGGCACCAGCGCGGTCGTGTACCCGGCCGCGGGGTTGGCGCATCTTGCGGCGGCGCGCGGGGCGTTTGTCGTGGAGATCAACCCGCAGCGCACGCCGCTGTCCAAAGAGGCGGATGCCGTGCTGTCCGGCAAGGCGGGCGAGATCATGCCCGCGCTGCTGCAGCGCGTAGCGTCGTCGTAGAGGAGTGTTGCAGAGCCACGTGTGAATGTGGCACCGGTTTCCAATCGGTGGATGCGGCACAGGTTTTCAACCTGTGGCACAGGTTTTCAACCTGTGGCACGGGTTTCCAATCGGTGGATGCGGCACAGGTTTTCAACCTGTGGCACCGGTTTCCAACCGGTGGATGCGGCACAGGTATTCAACCTGTGGCACCGGTTTCCAACCGGTGGATGCGGCACAGGTATTCAACCTGTGGCACCGGTTTCCAACCGGTGAATGTAGCACGGGTTTGTAACCTGTGCACGTGTTTCCGCAGCAGCCTCAGGGCGCCCGGGGCGAATATTGGGGACTCGCCTCCGTTCGCGCAGCCAAACCAAAAGTTCCCACCTCTGGAGGGAATGTCATGCCCAAGAACTCAACAATTGTTGTGGGACTGGTAATCCTCGGCTCGGCGGCCGCCGCCGCAGCGCAGGAACTTCAACGAATGGAGGCCTCTCGGGCGGTTTCCGTCTCGCCCCTGCGGGTGGCGCCGATCGACTCGGCCACCGGGGCGATTGGAGAGTGGATCGACTACGGCGGCTCACATCCGGTGGACGACTGCGGCTCGTGCGACAACGTCTGTTTTGACGCCTTCGGGCTGTACAGCCAAAGCAATTGCGGATTCGACGACCCGTGCGGCATGGGCAACTACCGCTGGTTCTACGGTGTCAGCTATTGCGCCGTGCCCGTGGCGGACGACATGCGCATGGTGGACGGCTGCGGCGGGAAGAATTGGGAGCGCGTGCTCACCGCCTGGTACTGGTACTGCGGCGGCAGCGGCGAGGAGTCCTGCTACATCATCATCCGCACGGCGGAAGATTTCGGCACGCCTTGCGCGGAGAAAGGCGTCACGGGCCTGAACGACGGGCTGGTTCTCGATTTCGGCAGCTTGCCCTGCAACGCCGGAAGCTATTTCACCGCCGACGTCAACGTGTGCGGTCTGGGTCTGAACCTGCCGCTGCCCGCGGACGGCGAGGGCGCCTTCACTCTGATCATGGCCAAGCAGGTCGAGCCGCGGATCGAACTCGCCACGTGCGGGCAGTTCATGATCTGGGGTACCCCCGAAGGCGCCCGCGGCTACACGGGTCCGAGCGGCCGCTCCGACCGCGACCTCGATCTTGAGTTTGAACCTGGAGAGTGCTCAAGTTCCAATTCGGGCAAGTGCCCCGATCCGTTTGGCTGGATGGCCGCCTTCTTCGGCGAACCGGCCAACTGCACCGGGCAGGAGCGGATCAAGAAAGCCGTGTGCAAGCTCGGCACGGGGAAGGTTGTGCTGATCGGCGGCACACCGGGGCAGGATTTCTGCGTCACCCTGGACGGAAATCGACAGCGCTGCGGCACACTCAATGAGGAAGGGAAGGGGCGCGCCAAATTCGCCGACCTCGTCGGCAGACATTCGGTGGCGGCCGAGTGGGACTGCGGCGCGGCGGCAAGCGCGAGCTTCACCTGCCAATAGTCCGGCACGAAGCCATTGTCGCAAGACCAAATGTGGCACCGGTTTCCAACCGGTGTGTGCAGCACAGGTTTCCCAACCGGTGTGTGCAGCACAGGTTTCCCAACCTGTGCCCGGGCACCGATTTGGAACAGGTGATCTGTGGCACCGGTTTGCAACCGGTGTCTGTAGCACAGGTTTCCCAACCTGTGCCCGGGCACCGATTTGGAACAGGTGAACTGTGGCACCGGTTTCCAACCGGTGTCTGTAGCACAGGTTTCCCAACCTGTGCCCGGGCACAGATTTCCGGTCGGCCTGACAATCTACCGTGGAGGGTCAGTCCACCTTGAAATACCCGGTTGTTCCCAACCAACCGTCAAGGTTATCATATCCATCATGCAGGGCACGACGTTCCCGACATGGCCGATCGCATGGGTTCTAGCGATGGCGCTGCCGCCGGCATGGGCCGGGCAAACCGCGCCCCAGTCCTCACCGGACCCCGCCGCACCCTCGGAAGATCGGCTCACCGAATCCCCTGAGCCGTCCGCCGAACTGGCCGCCAGGATCGACGCATGGATCCTCGAACTAGCCTCCCCCACGCATCAGGTGCGCGACGCCGCCTCGGATTCCCTGACCGAGCACGGCGCCCATGCGCTGCGGCAACTGCGGCAGGCCTACGTCGCCTCGCGCGACTTGGAAGTGCGCCTGCGGATAGAGACCATCGTGCGCGAGGCGTTCTTCAACGAGCGGTTGTACTCCAAGAACGCCTTCCTCGGCATCTCGATGGAGCCCATGCAGGTGACGCACGCGATGGACCCGCGCGTCCCGCAGGGAGGGGAGGGCATCGTCATCGGCGGCATCGTCCCGGGCACGTCCGCGGAGCAGGCCGACCTCCGCGCGCGGGACATTATCATCATGCTCGACGGCGAGCCGGTGCACGCGAACCGCTCAGTGGGCGACCCCGGCAGCTTCAGCGAAGTTCTTCGCCTTAAGGGCGTCGGCGCGGACATCACGCTCACGGTCATTCGTCGGGACGCCCTTACCGAGGTTCCCGTCACCTTGGGCGCCCGCCCGCGCGAATATTATCGGTCTATGGAAGCCCCGAACTTCGCCGAACAGAAGAACCGCATTGAGGGTGACTTCCGTACCTGGTGGCGAAAGTGGTTCGCTCCCGACGCTGCCAAGCAGGGTTTCAAGGCGAAGGCAGATGCAACCGGGAAGTGACCCCCTTGCGACCACCCCCACCGCGACCGAGTGGAGGAGGCAGGCCGTTTGGATGGCAGCCATTCGCAGCGGTGAACCTGTCCTGGCGAGAGGGCAGTCGGTATTGCGAGAGGCCCTGTCCCCGAACAGCCCGCAGGCGAGCCAGTGAGCATCTCCTACTGCTGCACGTTTTCGATTGTCAATGTAATTCGGCATGTTATGGGACTATTATCCCAAGCCGCTTCGGTTGACGTGTCCATCCGCACTGGCACAATCTCCCTTTTCCACAACGACATTGGAAGGCGATCGGCCATGGCGAAAATCACACGGGCGGGGCGACGGCGGCTGGATCAGATCGATGCCGCTTGGTCCAAGGAGCACAACTACACGCGGAAGCGCAAGGAGCGCGCGACGCGGGCGGCCCGGATGAAGGCGGCGATCCGCGCGGGTTCGCTGCCTTACCCTCCCCACGTCATGTCCTGGATGAGCCGGGAGCTGGGAAAACGCTCCACGGACATCACGGCAGGCGACGTGAAAGCCCTGCTCGCATAGAGCCGCAGCGGTGGAAGGGCCCGATCCGTTGCGCGGCGGATCGGCCGACGCGTCGGCAAGCCAAGCACCCGTTGGCGAGCCGTTGACCAGCCGGCGAGCAGTTCGTCGGCTTTTTTCTTGCGCCACCCCCGTCGCGGCGCGCTTCCTGCAAGGACACTTCTGACATGAACACCACCCACTTCTCAAAGATCCCGGCATCGGCGGCGTTGGTTCTCGTGATTCTCGCGACGGCCGCGCGGGCGGAAAGCCACCTGATGCGTTTCGCCGACGTGGACAAGGACAAGATCGTCTTCACCTACGAGGGCGACTTGTGGCTGGTCTGGTCCTCCGGCGGCGACGCGATCCGCCTGACGCGCGGCGCGGGCGAGGAACGGTTCGCCAAGCTCTCGCCCGACGGAAGCCTCGTCGCGTTCACCGCCAACTATGACGGCGGCTCGGACGTGTACGTGATGAGCACCACCGGCGGCGAGCCGCGGCGCCTGACGTTTCACCCGTCCTCCGACGACGTGCTCGACTGGTTTCCGGATGGCAAGTCCATCCTGTTCCGCTCGCGGCGCGAATACCCCTTCCGCGTAGAAAAACTCTTCAAGGTCGCCGTCGAGGGCGGCCCGGAGGAGAAGCTGCCGGTTGATCAGGCCGGTCTGACCGCCATCTCGCCGGACGGGAAGCGCATCGCGTATTGCCGCATCAGCCGCGAGTTCGCCACGTGGAAGCGGCATCAAGGCGGAACGGCGCAGGACTTGTGGATGGGGAACCTCGCGGACCGCGACTACAAGAAGATCACCGACTGGGTGGGGACCGACAGCTACCCGATGTGGTGGGGCGAGGGCATCTACTTCCTGTCGGACCGCAAGTTCGGCACGCTGAATCTCTACCGCTACGACGTTCCCACCGGCCAGGTGAAAGCGCTGACGAGTTACACTGACTACGACGTGAAGTACCCGTCGATCGGCGGTAACCAGATCGTCTTTCAATACGGCGAAAGCCTGCACCTTCTCGATCTCGCCAAGGAGCAGGTCCGCACCGTGCCCGTAAACATCAAGAGCGACGCGACGCTGACGCGCGAGAAGTTCGTCAGCGCCACCGATCACACCGGGGCGTTCGGGCTGTCGCCCAGCGGACAATTCCTGGCGATCGAGTCGCGCGGGGAGATTCTCACGGTGCCCGCCAAGGACGGGCGCGCGCTCAATCTGACACAAACCTCAGGATCGCGGGAGAAAAACTGCGCCTGGTCGCCGGATGGGAAGTGGGTGCTGTTCATCTCCGATCGCGGCGGCGAGGAGAATTTCTACCTCGCGGCCGCGGACGGCTCATCGCGCGAGTGGAAACCCGTAACGTCGGGCGGCAAGGGCTTCATGATGCAGCCCGTCTGGTCGCCGGACGGCAAGCACTTCGCCCACGCCGACAAGTTCATGAAGCTCAGCATCGTGAGCGTCGAGACCGGCGAATCCACGGCGGTGGACCAGGGCGAGTATGACGACGGCTGGGAGCGCTGGGGCATTCAGGATTACACGTGGTCGCCCGACAGCCGGTGGCTGGCGTACACGAAGATGGAAGGCAGCGGCAACGAGTCCATCTTCCTCTATTCGCTGGACACGAAGAAGGCGACGCGCGCGACCTCGCCCATGACCGAAGACTTCAGCCCGTCCTTCTCTCCCGACGGCAAATACCTGTACTTCCTTTCGCACCGCACGTTCAGCCCCATCATGGACCGCATCGACCAGAATCATGTATTTCTCGACGTGTGCCGCCCCTACCTGATCGTGCTCAAGACGGGGGAGCCTTCGCCGTTTGCACCGAAGGACGCGGTCGAGCCGGTGAAACCAGGTGAACCCGCTCCGCCCGCCCCGGCCACGGAACCGCCGGCGATGACGGCCACGGAGGCCGCGACAGCCGCGCCCGCTGCCGCGACGACCGCCCCCGCGACAACACCCTCCGCCGCTCCCGCGTCCGCCATCGACCTCGAAGGCATCGAACGCCGCGTCGTCGCCGCCCCCGGCGTGGAAGCAGGCAACTACTTCCGCCTGGAGGCGACGTCGGACGGCTTCGTTTATCTGTCGCGGCCTGAGCTGACGTTCACGAAGTATCAGAACGTAAGCGACAAGACGTCGGACCGGATGGACCTGTACGGTTACTCCCTCGGCGACAAGAAGGCGAACAAGCTCATCTCCGGCGTCGAGAACTTCCACCTTTCCGCGGACGGAAAGAAGCTCGTGTACCGCAGCGGGACGACATTTGGCGCGGTGGACGCAGGCAGGTCCGCCAACGTCGGTGACGGCGCGTTTGACCTCGGCGCGGTGAAGCTCAAGGTGGACCTCGCGGAGGAGTTTGACCAGATCTTCCATGAAGCATGGCGCGTGCAGCGCGACTGGTTCTACGACGCCCACATGCACGGCGAGGACTGGGAAGCCGTCGGGGCGCGCTATGCAAAGTTCCTGCCGTTCTGCGGCGACCGCAGCGACCTCAACTATCTGATCGGGGAGATGATCGGCGAGTTGAACGCGGGCCACACGTACATTCAGGGTGGCGAGATGCCCGACCGCGGACCTCGCGTCGGCACGGGACTGCTCGGCGTGGACTTCGAGTCGCCGCCGTCCGCGGCGTTCCCGCGCATCGCGCACATCATTCCGAGCACCCCTGGCGATCCGACCGAGACCTCTCCGCTCGATCAACCCGGCTGCCCCCTCAAGGAAGGGCATTACCTCATCGCCATCGATGGCCGCGAGCTGAAGGCCACGGACAACGTCTTCGCGTTGCTGGAGAACAAGTCCGGCGCGGTGGTCGAGCTGACGTTCAACGACGGGCCGACCGCCGAAGGCGCGCGCAAGCACCTCGTAAAAACCATCGGCTCGGAGCAGGCGATCCGTTACCGCGAGTGGGTGAACGTCAACGCGCGCAAGGTTGAGCAGCTTTCCGGCGGGCGCATCGGCTACCTGCACCTGCCCGACATGGGCGAGAGCGGTCTGATCGAGTTCGCCAAGGCGTTCTACCCGCAGCACGACCGCGAGGCGCTGGTCATCGACGAGCGCTACAATGGCGGCGGCTTCGTCGGCGACATGATCATCGACCGCCTGGAGCGCAGGCTCTGGGCGCTCACCCAGCCGCGCGAAGGCAAAGTGGCGCGCAACCCCGAACGCTGCTTCCACGGGCATCTCGCCATCTTGATCAACGACAGCACCGGCTCCAACGGCGAGTACTTCGCCGAGGCGATCAAACGCGTGGGACTGGCAACGCTGATCGGCATGCGCACCTGGGGCGGCTCCATCGGCATCGAGCCGCATCAGGACTTCCTCGACGGCGGGCAGACCACCCCACCGCAGTTCGCGCCCTACGGGCTTGACGGGCAGTGGCTCATCGAAGGCCACGGCGTGGACCCGGACATCGTTCTGGACAATGCTCCCGCCGAAGTGCTGGCGGGCAAAGACGCGCAGCTCGAACGCGCGGTGGCGCATCTGCTCAACCAGATTGCAAAGTCGCCCAAGACCGTTCCGCCGAAACCGGCCTATCCGATCAAGACGAAGCCGAAGCAGTAGAGATACGCGGTCGAACTTGCATGGCGCGGACCCGCTCCCGAGGGGGACGGGCCCGAGTGTCGCGGATCAAGCGTGCAGCTCCATCCAAGCGAGTCGTCAAGACCGAAGCGCCGACCTGTGAGGGCGCTGCCGGAAGCGTCGATGGCGCAGGCGTTGCGAACGTCTTACATGGATTTCCGGGCACATCCGTTGATTTCTCTGCTGAGCGGCTTCAGCCGGTCGGTGTCTGCCACGCACCTCAGTGGGTGGGTGCGATGAACCTCAACCGCGGCAGGGAGCCGGCTTCAGCCGGCTTCTTGAAAGGGCGTCATCCAGAGCAGACGCTTCTACCAATTTCAGTTCAGGAGCGCGGCGCACAAGCCGGGTGAAGCAGCTCCTGCGGTGAATCCACACTCACCAAGCCCGGCTGAAGCCGGCTAGAAACAGAACGGGTCGCCCGTTCCCCACCCACTGAAGTTGGTGGCCAGAGCCGGTCGGCTGAAGCCGACCCGAGATAGCGTTTCCGGACACACCGATAGGACAGGCTTGGCGAGCACCCCGCCCGGAATTCCAGCCAAACCCGCGGATCCGCGTTCAGTCGAACCAATCTACGCGTGGCGGCCCGGGTGCGCGGCAGCGGACCTGGGTTGTGCGCGACAGGAGGGTCCGGCCTTCGATCACCTCGGCCTGGCGATTACGCCAGACCGTGCCACGCGGTCGCTGTCATGCCGGAGAATCCGTGTGAACCGAGGTCCGCCGTCATGCCGGAGAGTCCCCTCGGACTGAAATCCTCGTCTCGCATCGCGAAGACCGGGAGCAAGCTACACCGCGAACTTGATTACGAGCTTCCGCACCATCGCCGGGGCGGCGGCGCATATCTGCGGCATGTGCGCGTCCTGGGGAAAGAAGACGGCGAACGCGCCTGGCGCGACTGTGATAAGGTCGCCCGAACCTTCGAAGAACGCCACATCGCTCTTGGCGTCGTAGGGCACGGCCTCGCGCATGGTTGACAGCGGCGCGACCCCCATGCATTCCCTGCCCACGATCATCGCCTGCACGTCGCCGTAGCGCCGGTGCGCTTCCCATCTGCACTGCTCAACAGGGCGCGTGCGGTAGGTGGTGACGGTGGCGAACACGCGGTCGCCGTCGATCTCGATCCGCCCTTCCGGCAGCGCGCCCAGATCGGCCCCGCCCAGAAAGTGGAGCGCCGCCCCCAGCGCAGGGGAAATGGCAGCATATGGGCCGGCGTTTTCAACCGCGTCGAAAATCATGGCGAGTCGCGAAGGGAGAGGGTCGCTCCGGCGGGATCCGCGCGGACTTCACGACGCGCGCAGCCCGACCGGACCGCGGAACCGCGAAGCCCGCGGTCGCACCCGCCGCCGCGCGAGCAGCCCGGATGCCTTACGGGCGGTTGTTGTTCGGGAATATGTTGCCCGCCGAGCAGCCTTCGAGATACGGAATCGTGCACGTCGGATCCAGCTCGAAGTTCGGCACGTCGGTGAACGCCAGCGGAATGTCGTTCGCGTCGCAGAAGGCGAAGATGTTGCCGCACGGGTTAAACGTCGTCAGGACGCTCTCGCAGGAGGGAATCCACAGAAGGGAAACGCCTCCGCTGACGGTCAGCGCGGCGGTTGTGAGCATCCGCTTGAACAGGCGATTAGCAGGCATGGAAAGCTCCGGTTGAGTAAAGTCGTGTCAGTGTGCAACGCTGCGATCCGGTCACGCGATCGCTCGCTCATCCGCATCCCCGATCAGGGCGGTCCTTACGGATTGTTCGCATCGTCCGGGCAGTCGCTGAACAGCGTGTTCGACACGCCAGGTTCCTTCTCCGGATTCTGCGGCGTAAAGCCAAGGTTGCTGGGGCGGCCAAAGATCGGCGAGCACGGGTCGATCAGACCGCCGAAAATACCGTCGGTGCAGTCGAAGAGGAAGCAGAAGTCCACCGCGCCGGACGCGGCCTGGAATCCCATGGACGCGCACCCCCCCAACCCGTCGCCGATCAGCGCAACGCCGCCGACCGCCAGCATGGCCGAAAGCACCTTCGCCCGCGAAAGTTTACGCTGCATGTTCTAGAACCTCCCAATACCCGTTTGGCTGTAACCCGCGTGTCGATCGCCTGCGCGACAAACGCCTGCCTCGTTCGACGAGCCTGGATCAAGTATGATGACGCCGCAAGCCCTGATCCCGCTGAAGGTTGCCTCAACGAACCGGACCGCTTGACCTCGTCGAATCGCCTTTGCGGGATGCCGCGCCGCACCCGCGCGTACCGCCCCCGCTATCAACGCACCGGCATTGTTCCGTCCCGCCACGTGGGCGTCAACCCATCGCCGCCAAGATTCTCTCCCCCTTCACTGGCTCGATCAGCCCCCGCTCGGTCAGGATCCCCCGGATCAGCCGCGCCGGCGTCACGTCGAAAGCCGGGTTGAGGCAAACCACGTCCGGCGGGGCCGTCCAGCGACCTGGCCCGCCGCGGACTTCCTCCGCCGACCTTTCCTCGATGGGGATTCGCTCGCCATCCGGCGTCGCCAAATCGAAAGTCGAGCTGGGGGCGGCGACGTAGAACGGGATACCGTGGACCGCCGCCAGGCAGGCGACGGAGTACGTGCCGATCTTGTTGGCGGTGTCGCCGCTCGCGGCGATGCGGTCGGCCCCGGTGATGACGAGCTGCACGCGCCCGCTGCGCATCAGCGCCCCCACCGCCCCGTCGCACAGCACGCGAACGTCGATCCCCGCGCGCGACAGCTCCCACGCCGTCAGCCTCGACCCCTGCAGCAGAGGCCGCGTCTCCGGCGCGTAGGCGGTGAATCGCCGGCCTCGCTCATGCGCGACGTACAGCGGCGCCAGCGCCGTCCCCCATTCGGCGGTGGCGAGCGCTCCGGCGTTGCAGTACGTCAGCACGCCGCAGCCTTCGCCGATGAGGTCCGCGCCCCGTTCGCCGATCGCGCGGCACATGCGCGCGTCCTCGTCGCGGATGGCCTTCGCTTCGGCAAGCAGCCGCTCCTTCAACTCCGCCGCGGGCAGGTGCTGCTGCGCTTCCGCGAACGTGAGCATCCGCTGCAGCGCCCAGAAGAGGTTCACGGCCGTGGGTCGCGCCGCGGCGATGCGATCCGCGATCCGCCTTGACTCCAGAAGGAGAGCGCGAGCGTCGTGAGTATCGGGGACGTTGCGAGCACCGGTCGTGTTGCGGGCGTCGGTCGCGCTAAAGGCATCGGTCGCGTTGCGGGCATCGCCGACGATGCCGACGCCGAAATCGCGCACACCCAGCACCAGCCCCATCGCCGCGGCAATCCCGATGGCAGGAGCGCCGCGCACCGCCAGCCGGCGGATCGCGTCGATCACGGTGTCAACGTCGTGGCACTGGAGAATCTCCAGCCGCGAGGGCAGCAGCGTCTGGTCGATGAGGGAAACGAAACCGTCCAGCCCGCCGACCCACTCGATGGACCTGGGCAGAAACGCGGCGCGGTGCGCGACTTCCGCGACGCCGCGCGCGAATTCCGTGGAGCCGCGCCCGACTTCCTTGGCACCGGTCGCGCCGGCACGCGATGTCCCGTCGCCTGCGCCCTTCGCGTTCACCCTCACGCCTTTCCGGGTTTCGACGGCATCGAGGCGCGCTTCGTCTGGAGCGCGGCGTTCTTCTGCTCGACGGCAAGCGCCTGGTCGGCCTTGAAGCGGCGGAATGCCTCGCGCAGCGCCGGATCCTTCGCGCCGAGAATCTGCACCGCCAGGAGCGCCGCGTTCTTGGCGCCCGCCGTGCCGAGCGCCACGCCCGCCACGGGCACGCCCGGCGGCATCTGCACGGTGGACAGCAGCGCGTCCAGCCCGCCCACCGCTCCGCCCTCCAGCGGCACGCCGATCACCGGCAGAACGGTGTTCGCCGCGATCGTCCCCGCCAGCGCCGCGCTCATCCCCGCCGCCGCGATCACCACCTCAAACCCCGCCGCCTCCGCCCCGGCCGCGAACTCGTGCACGCGCCGCGGAGAGCGATGCGCGCTGGCGACTTCAACGTGTGCCTCGACGCCGAACGCCCGAAGCTGCGCGGCGCACGCCTCCATCACCGACCAGTCGGAATCGCTGCCCATCAGAATGGCCACTCGCAAGGATTTGGACATGCGGCGGATTCTAAGGCCTCCCGCGGAACTGGGTAGTGCAAGACCGTCGCTGGGCTGCTGACATCCGCGTTCTTCTGCTGACCAGCCGCGGGTGGCACCGGTCCGCAGCAGCGGACCCATGTTGGCGCGCGAACGTGGGTCGGCGGGTCACGCAGCACGACTTGGCGAGTGCGTCAGAAGCCGCCGCGCTCGTCCGCAGTCAGACTGCGGTCGTCCGACCGCCGCGCCGCCCGAATTGCGCCGCGCGGGATAAGCCCAGGTACTCGGCGGCTCTCAGAATGAGCGAGTCCCCAGCAAGCCGCCGCCCGCGCCATTTCCGCAGACGTCAGGATCGACCCTTGATCGGCACGGGTTTCGATCCTCTAGTGTTTTCGACCGGCGCGCCCTCGATTTCGACTTCGTACTTCAGAATGCGGGCGTCGTTGAGCCGGCCCTGCGGCCCCTCCAACTCGGTCCGCCCGGAATCAGGCTCAAACCCTTCAAGTGCATGCTGAAACGCCAGCTTGGCTTGACCCACACCGCCCGCGGGGATTGCAGGGAGTACCAAAACCTCCCAGCTTCCGCCGAGGGTTTTCTCGACCCAGACAGGTTTGACCGCGCACCTGCTCCCGATCGGGATGTCCGTGGAGCGCATGTTGTAAACCTCGAAAGTCGCCAGACTTCGCCCATCCTCCAGAGGCTCAACCGAGATCAAGCGCAGCACCACGCAACCGCCGTCGTGCGCGACGATGCATTCCTTCAGTCCGTCGATGGTCAGGATGTCCGCCGCCTCGACGCTGAAGCCCGTCGGCCATTTCCCCGAACCCTCGCTTACCATGACCGTGGATTTCTGCTGCTTCTGGATACCCATGTACGCCAATGGGATGGAGCCGTACAACCTGCCGTCGGCGCTCTTGACGTGAAGGGTGCCCCGCTCGATGGTCCAAGGTGAAGTATTTTGTATATTGAACGTCAGGCGCAGATCGCCATTCGGAAGAAAGGACATGCCTACGATGCGCACACCGAAGAACGGCTTGGGCGCAGGTGGAGGTGCGATGGGCGCCGCCGCAGGGTTCGTGATCACCGTCACCGGAAACGCCCACGCCCAGTAATCTCGAAACCGACGAACGCCGTAGGTATAGATGAACAGCGACGCAATCCCCGCCAGCCCCAGACGCAGCAGCCAGCGGCGCGCCGTTCGCCCGCGCTGCGTATCGTGGCGGGGCTGGCCTTGGTGGATGGCATGAACGGCCGCCAGCGCATGGTAGAGCAGCACGGCCCCCCGCAGTCCCAAGCCCTTCCACGATTCCTGTTGGAGGTTTGGACTGAAGAACATGCTGCCGCGAATAGAACTGTCAGCCCACCACCACACGATCGGAGCGACGAAGAGCCACGCGATGCCGCAGATCGGCCTGGCGAGGTAGAAGTGACCGAGCCCGGGGATCAGGAATGAAAGCACGCCGGCCACCCCCGGCGAGGGCCGCGCCTCATCCGTCCTGGGCTGGGGCTCGCCGCACTCGGGACAACGGGCCTGCCCGGGAAGGCACGGGTGCAGGCAGTTGTGACAGGGGCGCAGGCTCAGATCCTTCGCCGTGCCCGCATCGCTGGAGGATTGCGATTCCATCCGAATCTTCAACTTGAAACGGGAAGCTCCACGCACCGGCTCCTACCCGTTAGAAACCCCGCTCCGGAGAACGGTTGCAGGGCAGGGGAAAGTCGAAGCAGAGCACTAGCCCCCGGAACGGCCGGATGACGACGCGTCCTCCCGGCGTGCGCCACTGACAAGTGGGCATGCGAATCCACGAGGGGCCGAAGGTCATCCTCGTTCTCGCGCGCCAACGGGCGGGTGGCATGCTCTCGCGGTACGCCGTGTGAGCATGCGTTACTTCAGGAGCACCCCATTCAGGGGCACAAGTATTCCTTCTCTTCCACCGCCCCGCAGCCCCACTCGGCCGTTGCCAGGCCGCTGTCACCCGCCGGGCGGTTGTTGAACTTAGCTTTGCCCTTGCCGCTCCTTTCGGCTTTCGTATGGGCGTGGTAGGCTGGGCCTCGTGAGTACATCCATTGCAGATCTCACCGCCCTCGTCCGTGGCTTCGCGGAACACCTCGCGCGTCTGGTTTCGCCAGAGTACAAGGAATCGCAAGCTCGCCTCCAGTACATCGACCCCTTTTGGACGGCCTTGGGATGGGACGTATCAAACGCCGCCCAACGACCTCCGCAAGACGTCGATGTCATGGTCGAGCCTTCCATGGACACCGTCGATGACGGAGGGTTCGCTTCGCGCAAACCCGACTATATCTTCCGCCTCAATGGTTTCTCTCGCTTCATCGTTGAAGCCAAGAAGCCCTCCATTGATCTCGACGCCGACAGGAAGGCGGCATACCAGACCAAGCGATACGCGTGGAGTGCGGCCATTCCGTTTGCCATCCTGACTAATTTCAAGCAGTTCCGCCTTTTTGACACGGCCTTGACTCCCGCACTTAATGAGCCGAAGCGCGGGCTGATCGACGAATTCGCTCTCGATTTTGAGGATTACCCATCCCAATGGGATGTGCTGTTCTCCACGTTCAGGCGCGAGGCCGTGGCGGGCGGGTCGCTCGAAGCATTGCGAGCCAAGATACGGCGCGTTCGCCCCGGTAAGCGCTTGCGCACACCGGATCGCATGGTGTTGGACCTGCGCGGTGACGAACCGGTCGATCGCGTTTTCCTCGATCACCTCGAAGTCTATCGCCGCCACTTCGCCACGGCGATCTACCGCGAGAACAAGAAAGCCTATCCGGACGCCGGAACTCTGCACGGCGCGGCCCGACTGACCGAGACCATCCAGCGTTTGATTGATCGAATCGTCTTCATGCGCGTCTGCGAGGACCGCGGAATTTCAGAATGGGGAGGCCTCCGCGAAACGGTGGAGCGGATCAACTCGGAAGGCGGCGACCTCTATGCGACGCTCCTCGCCCAATTCCGCCAGCTCGACCGTGAATACAACGGCTACCTGTTCAAAATCCATACGCTCAGTGAATCGGTCAGCGTTCCGGATGTCACGCTCGCAGACTTCATCACCCATCTTTATCCGCCCGACGGAGCGTGGGACTTTTCGGCCATCGGCGATGAAATCCTCGGGATTGTTTATGAGCGGTTCCTCGGCAACGTCGTCACGGTCCAGGATCGCCAGATCGTTATTGAGGAGAAGCCCGAAGTCCGCCATGCGGGCGGCGTCTACTACACGCCGCGCTTCGTGGTGGACACGATCATCCGCCGCGTCGTCGGTCCCAAAATCGCGGGCAAGTCGCCTGCCGAACTTCTCGACGTGAAAGTGCTCGACCCAGCCTGCGGGTCCGGGTCGTTCCTCGTTACCGCGTTTCAGTACCTCATGGATCACTGCCTTTCCGCCATTGCGGACGACCCGACGCTTGCCAGCGTTCCGGCCTCGCCTCGCGCTCGCAAGAAACGCAAGGAAATCGCCTTCAAGGACGATCGCGGCGCCTGGCAACTCGCGCCCGACTTCAAAGCTGCCGTATTAACCAACTGCATTCACGGCGTGGACATCGACCAGCAGGCTGTCGAGGTCACGGTCATGTCGCTTTATCTCAAGATGCTGGAAGGCACGCTCCCGCCGAACTGGCAGCGCGACTGGCTTGAGCGCGAGCTTCTGCCGCCCCTGGACAACAACATCCAGTGCGGGAACTCGCTGATCGACTCGGAGAGCTTCGACGCCTGGCTGGTGGACAAGCACGGCGGGCTTTTCCCGCTCGACGAGGACGTCCGCTTCCGCATCAACCGCTTCGACTGGACCAGCCGGACGCGCGGGTTCGGGAGGTTGCTGGACGAAGACGCCGTTACGGAGCGGGGCCGCGCGGGGTTCGACTGCATCATCGGCAATCCGCCCTACATCCGCGTGCAGGAATTGAACAAGTGGGCGCCGCAGGAATGCGAGTTCTACAAGTGGAAGTACAAGAGCGCGAAGAAGGGCAACTACGACATTTACGTGGTATTCACGGAGCGGGGCCTTGACCTGTTGGTCGCCGATGGCCTCTTGGGGTTCATCATGCCCCACAAGTTCTGGCAGGCGCAGTATGGCGAGGGGTTGCGAAAAGTCCTCGCCGACGGGAAGCACATCCGGGCCGTGATTGATTTCGGAGACCAACAGGTGTTCCGCGGCGCGACGACGTACACCGCGATCCATGTGATTGGGCGCGCCGCCGCGACTGATCGGATCGACTATGCAAAGGTTGTGGATTTGGTAGACGGCGACCTGCAATGCCGCGCGATTGAGCAACGACAATCGCGGGTGGACACTGTGGCGTTCCCCGCCGCGCGGGCGATGCCCGAAGCGTCCTGGGTTTTCGTGGACGCCTCGACATCGTCGTTCATGTCCGACCTTGTGAAGAGTGGGCCGCGCTTGGCCGAGTATGCGGCAAAGGTGTTCGTCGGCATCCAAACCTCGGCGGACAAGGTTTTCATTCTCGAACGGCAAGGCAAACGCTACTACAGCGAACAACTCGAAACGGCCGTCGATCTTGAGCCGGACTTGCTGCATCCGCTCCTCAAGGGGTCGGTCCACATGAAGCGGTGGGTGCCGCTTGCCTCCCCGCAGGTCGTGCTCTTTCCATACCAACGGAGAGGGGAGGACTTCGGGCTAATTCCCGCCAAGGCCATGCGGGACGCGACCCCGGCCACGTGGGACTATCTCACACGATGCAGGAACGCCTTGAAGACGCGAGAGCGCGGCACCTTTGAGGGCGAGGAGTGGTACGGCTACGTGTACCCCAAGAACCTCGCGAGCATGAGTGAACCCAAGATTCTCACGCCATCGCTCGGCCAGCGGGCCGAGTACGGGATCGATCCAAAGGGAGACTATTTCTTTGTCGGCAGCGGTGGCGGGGGTGGAGGCGGCTACGGCGTTCTTCTGCACGATTGGAGCCAAGCCGAGTACGTTCTCGGTCTCTTGAACAGCCGCCTCCTCGACTGGTTCGTCCAGCGCATCACCACGCCGTTCCACAGCGGATGGTTCGCGTACAGCAAGGCGTACATCGCGCAGATCCCCATCAAGATTCCCAAGACCGCCGACGAGAAAAAGATGGCCGCGCGAATCGTGGACTCCGTCCGCGCCATCATGGTCGCCAAGACCAAGCTCCGCGCCGGGGGTCCGCCCATTGCCGGGGTCAAGGGCGGTCTGCGGCGGAGCGTCCTGTCCGACCGCGAAACCAAAGCCCTCGAAGCCGAAATCGAACGCCAAGAGCGCCGCATCGACGAAACAGTCTTTGAGCTCTACGGCGTCAACGGATTGCCCGAAGGGTAGTTTGAAGGCACCCGCAAATGGCTGTGAATTGAATGGCAAAAACGTTCCAAGCTCCTTATTCTACATCGTTTAACATTCGGTTTTACAGCAACTCACAACATGTACGTTGACTTCAACGGGCTAGAGCATAGCATGGCTAACCTCAGGCTCACTCACATCGTGAGGGTCGATTGACCATGGAGTGAGCAGAAAAAAACAGGGCCGTGACGGGATGACTTTGGTAGGAAACCCGGCACGACCCACAGCCAAGTTGCGAGCAACCGGCGCGCCCATTTTACGATCGCGCGCCCGCCCTGCAACCTACCCGAAACCCGCGCGAGCGGTGCATCTGATCCTGACACTTCGCTCGCAACGGAGGTTAAGACGAATCCGCAAATCTGCTCACAGCAACGTAATCCACATCAATTCACACTTAAGGAGGCTCCGCAGATGTTTAGTTGGGTCGAAACCTACCGTGCTCGCAATGAGTTTCTGAAATTCCCACCTCAGGTTCGGGACAGCATTGAAATCGAGCTTGCACGCATCGCGGAGAATCCACGGCGGAACTCTCGCACCGCCCCATCCCCGCAGTTCCTACAGGGGTACCAATGGACCTTGTTCCAGTACCACGACGGCGACGGGTGGAATTCGGTGGAACTTCTGTTTTCCATCGATGATTCGCGGCGCCTGCTGAAATTGCAGAAGCTCGCCTTGGTCGGCTGATGTCAAGCTGGCTTTGGAAATGTTGGGTCAGCGGAACTCCTACGGACCGGTCTGAATGCCTGAGTCTCAAGCGGTGCGCCGCTGAACTAACGGCCTTTACGGGCACGCGTACTCCTTCTCCTCCGCCGCCCCGCAGCCCCACTCGGCCGATGCCACGCCGCTGTCACCCGGCGGGCGGTTGTTGAACTTGGCCTTGCCCTTGCCGCGGTCGTTGATCGTGCCGGACTCCGTCGAGCCGTCCGTCAGAGTCACGGTGAAGGCATCGCCTTCGACGCCGTTGGCCAGTAGTACTTTGAGTTGATTCGAGCCGCCTCGGTCCTGGCACGAGGTCTTTCTGATTTGCTCGTGGCCCGAGCACGAGGGGCCGGGGATCGCGTATTCCCAGGTGTCGCCTTGGACAGTGCTGTCGCTGTCGTAACCCCCGAACAACACGATGGCCTCCCGGGCGCTGTCGTAGGCCATGGCATGGTCCTGACGCGGTTTGGGCCCGGATGTCGCCGTGAGTTCCCATGCGCTGCCATCCCATTCCCACGTGTCGCCGCGGTAGGAGAAGTCATAGCCCCCGAACAGCACCACGCGTCCGCGAGCACCGTCGTAGACCATGGCGTGACCAAGCCGCGGACCAGGCCCGGAGATGGCCCGCAACTCCCAGGCCGCTCCGTCCCACTCCCACGTCTCGCCGTTATATGAACCGTCGTAGCCTCCGAACAGCACGACGCGACCCCGCGCGTCGTCGTAGGCCATGCCGTGTCCAAAGCGAGGGCTGGGCGCGGAGCCGGCCTGCAACTCCCAACTGCTGCCGTCCCACTCCCACGTCTCTCCGTTATAGGCGCCGTCGTAGCCTCCGAACAGCACGACCCGTCCACGAGCGCTGTCGTAGGTCATGGCGTGTGAGTGCCGTGGGCTTGGCCCGGTTTTCGCCCGCCGCCGCCAATCATCGCCGTTCCACTCCCACGTTTCACCGTTGGGCTCGAAACCCACGGAACCGCCGAACAGCACGAGGCGTTCACGGGCGCTGTCGTAGGCCACAGCATGGTCCTCTCGCGATTTGGGTCCAGACGTCGCGCGCAACTCCCACCCGCTGCCATCCCACGCCCACGTCTCGCCATCACGCAACCCGTCTTCTCCCCCAAACAGGACCACCTCTCCGCGGCTGCGGTCACAGGCCATGGCGTGCTTGTCTCGTCGGCTGGGCCCGGAGGTCGCCCGCAACTCCCATTCCGCTCCATCCCATTGCCAGGTCTCGCCGTCTCGACCGTCGCTGTTCGAGCCGCCGAACAGCACAACGCGTCCACGGTCGCTATCATAGGCCATGGCGTGGGATCTCCGCGGGACGGGTCCGGATGCCGGATGCAATAACACCCACGCCGTTCCATCCCACTCCCAAGTCTGCGAATCGAGCGAGCCGTCAAAGCCCCCGAACAGCACCACGCGCTGACGCGCGCTATCGTAGGCCATGGCGTGGTCTTCGCGCGGCTCGGGTCCGGAGGTCGCCCGCAACGCCCAGTCGCTTCCGTCCCACTCCCACGTCTCCCCGTTGCGCGCCTCATCATCGCCCCCGAACAGCACTACCCGTTGACGGGCGCTATCGTAGACCGTGGCGTGGTTCCGGCGCCGGCTTGGGCCCGTCCCTCCCCGCCGATTCCACTCCACACCGTCCCATTCCCACGTCTCGTCGTCGCGGCGCGATCCGTCATAACCCCCAAACAACACGACACGCCGCCGGGCGCTGTCGTAGGCCATGGCGTGGCTGCTCCGCGGGCTGGGCCCGGACGTCGCCCGCAACGCCCACACGTTCCCGTCCCACTCCCACGTGTCGCCAAAGTACGAGCCGTCCCACCCCCCGAACAGAACCACGCGCTCCCGGGTGCTATCGTAAGCCATGGCGTGGAAACTCCGCGGGCTGGGCCCGGACGTTGATCGCAACTGCCATGCCGCGCCGGCCCACTCCCACGTTTCGCCGTTGGGGGCGTCGACATCGCCTCCGAACAGCACCAAGCGTCCGCGGGCGCTGTCGTAGGCCATGTCGTGTCCGAAACGCGGGTGAGGCAGGCTCGGACGCCACTCGGGGCCCCCTCCCAGCGCGGGCATACTCATGCAGGTCAGCGAAACCGACAGCGTGATCAGGCTCTTGTGATGACCTCGCTCCATGGGATTCCTCCTATTCTGATTCATGGACAATTGTACGTGGTCTCATCCTCTGCCCCGCAGCCCCACTCGGCCGATGCCACGCCGCTGTCACCCGCCGGGCGATTGTTGAACTTGGCTTTGCCCTTGCCGCGGGAGTTGATCAGGCCGGACTGGTTGGAACCGTCGGTGAGGGTGACCTTGAATTCGTCGCCGTCCAGACCATCGACCAGGATGACCTTGAGCTGATTTGCGCCGTTGCGGTTCTTGCAGGCGCTCGTCTTGATGCGCTCCTGCCCGGAACACGCCGTTCCATAGACCCAAGTGTGGCCGTCATAGACATCCTCTTCCACTTCGCCGCCAAACAGCACGACGCGGCGACGGGCGCTGTCGTAGGCCATCGAGTGGTATTCGCGTCCCGACGGTCCCGGGACGAGGACGTGCTTCCACTCGACTCCGTCCCACTCCCACGTCTCATCGTTATACCCGTGCTCATTCCAGCCGCCGAACAGCACGACCCGTCCGCGCGCGGCGTCATAGACCATATCATGCCCGGTGCGTTTGGGTCCGGTTGAATTGAGCAACACCCACGTCGAGCCATCCCACTCCCAGGTGTCGCCCTTGTATGTCGTAGTGGCGCCGCCAAACATGACGACGCGCTGGCGCTGGCTGTCGTACACCATGGCATGGTTGATTCGTCCGTCAGGACCGGATGAGCTGCGAAGCTCCCACGCGGATCCGTCCCACTCCCAGGTGTCGGGTGGGCGCTCGACATTATTGTCATACCCCCCGAACAGCACGACGCGCTTCCTGGAAGCGTCATAGGCCATCGCGTGATAATTCCGCGGACCCGGTCCGGTGTTCGCGCGCAGGGTCCACGCCTGCCCGTCCCATTCCCACGTCTCGCCGCTGCGCGCTCCGCCATAGCCGCCGAAGAGCACGGTGCGCTGGCGATCGCTGTCGTACGCGAGAGCGTGCGCACTGCGGGCGCTGGGGCCTGTCGTGGCTCGCATTCTCCATCGTGCCCCGTCCCACTCCCAGGTCTCCCCATCGTTCGAGGGCGTGTCGCCGCCGAACAGCACAACTCTCCCGCGAACGCTGTCGTCCGCCACAGCGAAGTCGGCGCGAGCGCAGGGAGAGGTAGAGGTGCGCAAGGTCCAGGCGCCGCCGTCCCACTCCCAGAGATGTGAACTCTGCTTCCCTCCGTCAGAACCGCCGAACATCACGACTCGAGCGCGCGCCGTATCATAGGCCATCGCGTGGTAACTCTGGGCGGATGGGCCGTTCGCGCTTCGCCGCTCCCACGCCGCCCCATCCCATTCCCAGGTCTCCTTGTCGGATGATCCGTCGTTCCCTCCGAAGAGCACCACGCGCCGGCGATCCTGATCGTAGGTCATCGCGTGCGCTCTGCGCGCGCTGGGTCCGGGCGCCATCCGCTCAACCCAGGTCGTGCCCTCCCACTCCCAGGTTTCCGAGCTTGTCGATCCGTCGGCAAGCCATCCACCGAAGAGGACGGTGACGCCGCGAGCGCTGTCGAACGCCAGGGCGTGCTCATGCCTCGGCGCGGGCCCGGTCGTCGCCTTCAACAACCATCGCGCGCCATCCCATTCCCACGTCTCGCCGTTGCGCTCGTTGGTGTCGGCCCCACCAAAGAGGACGGTGACGCCCCGAACGCTGTCATGGACCATGGCATGGGCAAATCGGCGGCTGGGTCCGCCCGTAGATCGCAGTTCCCATGCGTTGCCGTCCCATTCCCACGTTTCGCGGCTGATTCCTGAATCGGTGTCCCCGCCGAACAGCAAGACCCGTCCACGCGCGCTCTCGAAGGCCATCGCATGTCTCCAGCGCGGAGAGGGTCCGGACTCGGCGTGCAGCGTCCAGCCTCGCCCGTCCCATTCGAAAGTCTTCCCCACCGTGCCCTCAACAGTGCGGCCGCCGAACAGGACCAGCCGCTCGCGGACGCTGTCGTAGGCCATGGCGTGGAGGTGGACAGGGAAGGGCTGCGGGCTGGCATCCCGCCACTGCAACTCATCTGCCCGGGCTTGGGAAAGCACACTGAGCGGGGCGATCAAGAATGAAGCTGCCGACGCAGTTCGCAACCGGGTCATGGGAGTTCTCCATGAAATGTGCGCCAAAGTCGCCGGAGACCATTGCATAACATACTCCACGGAAAGGCGCCCGCGGAACCGTCGATCATGACGGGCAACCGTATTCTTGCTCCTCCACCGCCCTGCAGCCCCAAGTGGCCGATGCCACGCCGCTGTCACCCGGCGGGCGGTTGTTGAACTTGGCCTTGCCCTTGCCGCGGGAATTGATCGTGCCGGACCTCGATGCGCCGTCGCTGGAGAGCGTGACCGTGAAGGTGTCGCCTTCGAGACTGCCGGAGAGGAACACGTTGAGCTGATTCGTTCCGTTGCGATCCATGCAGGAGCTCTTGCTGATCTGCTCCCGCCCGGAGCAGGCGCCGGCGAATTCCCAGGTCTCGTCATTCAGCCCCAAGGCGGTGCTTCCGCCGAAGAGCAGGAGTCGGCCTCGGTCACTGTCGTAGGCCATCGCGTGTCCCGAGCGAGGCGAGGGACCGGGAGTCGACAGCTCCGTCCACGCCCGCCCATCCCAGGACCATGTGTCGCCCATCGCCTGTTGGTGCCCCCCCTCGCCCCCGAACAGGATGACGCGATCGAGCCCGCCATCGTACGCCATCGCATGTCCCTGCCGAGGGCTGGGCCCGGTGGTGGACACCAAGCTCCAAGTCACTCCATCCCACTCCCATGTGTCGCCGTAATGCCCGCCGCCATCGCATCTGCGATTGACCGCTCCTCCGAAGAGCACCGTTCGCCGGCGAAGGCTGTCGTAAGCCAGGGCATGTCGGGCGCGGGCGCCGGGTCCTTCCGTGGACACCAGCGCCCAAGTCGACCCATCCCACTCCCACGTATCGCCCTGAAATCTGCAGTTGTCGCTGAACTGCCCTCCAAAGAGCACCACGCGATCGCGCGAACCGTCAAACGTCATCGCGTGCCCCCACCTCCTCGTGGGGCCTTCACTCGTTGCATAATCCCAGCACGTGCCGTTCCACAACCAGGTGTCGTGGAAAATCAACCCGCCCCGTCCCCCGAATAGGACCACCTGCTCGCGAGCGCGGTCGTAAGTCATCGCGAGCTGAACACGCGGACTGGGCCCGCCAAAGCGATATTCCCACTGATCCCCGCTCCACAGCCACGTTCCAACCGCAAGGTCGTCGTCACGCATTCCGTTCCTTCCCCCCTGCAACACCAACTGACCACGGGCGCGGTCGTAAACCATGGCGTGCCCGGTGCGCGGGTCCATCCCCTTCGATGTCAGCATCCAGGCGCCGCCGTCCCATTCCCAGGTCTCGCTGGTGAACGCTCTGTCGAACCTTCCCCCGAACAGCACGACGCGTCCACGAATGCTGGCATAGGTCATGGCCGGCGCTCTGCGCGGGCTCGGTCCCGAGGTTGACCTGAGTTCCCAACTTTGCCCGTCCCATTCCCAGGTTTTCCCCTGGTTGCTCGTCCCGCTGTACAGGACAATGCGCTGCCGAGCGGAATCGTAGGCCATGACGTGACGCGTCTGCCCGCCCGGACCGGTCGTGGAAAGCAGTTCCCATTTGCTGCCGTCCCAGCCCCATGTTTCGACGTCTCCATTCCCGTCGCTCGCGCCGCCCATGAGCACGACGGTCTGACGGGCCATGTCATAGGCCATCGCATGACCGCCTCGCGCACTCGGACCATCCGTGGCCCGCAGTTCCCACGCAGCGCCGTCCCATTCCCATGTCTCGCCGTTGCGCTCGCCGTCATTTCCGCCAAACAGCACCGTTTTGCCCCGGACGCTGTCGTACGCCATCGCGTGAAGGCGGCGAGGGCTGGGGCCGGTCGTCGCTTTTTGCTCCCAGGATGCGCCATCCCATTCCCACGTGTCGCCGCGCAACACACCGTCGAATCCGCCAAAGAGCACCACGCGTTCCCGCGCGCTGTCGTAGACCATGGCGTGATTCTCGCGCGCGGAGAGAAGCCCCGGCGCATGTCTGATCCAGCTTACGCCATCCCACTCCCATGTGCCGGCATCACCGGCCCAGCCAAACAAAACGGTGCACTGCCGCGCGACATCGAACGCCATGGCATGGTCCATGCGCGCGGGAGGCGATGGACTGACGTCGTGCCACTCCGGGTTCGCAACCGCCGGGACGGACGTAAATGTCAGGATGCCGGCAAACAGGGCTGAACGTCGTAAGACCCACATGAGCTGCCCCTTTCGGAAAATCCGTTGAACGACTCCCCATGGCCACTTCCGGGAAAGTGGGGTCACGCGCCTGAGCCTCGAGGGCCAAGCGACGGCGCCCGTTCAATGAGTGGATCACCCGCACTGCGCCGGAAGCAATAGTTGCACGAGAGGCCGACGGGGAAGACCGCAAGCCGCGGTGCTCCGCCACGATCTCATTCTACCCGGCGGCACCAGCGGTTCACAACACGATTTTCGCGGATCGGCTTCTGTCCGGCTATGCGCAGGCGTATTCTACTCATCTGCTGCCCCGCAGCCCCATGCGGCAGGGGGGTACGGAAGGGTGACACGCTCAACGGCACCCCGTTGGCCGTGGTCTGCTTGCTCTCGCCACTGCTCGACGAGTACACCAGACCCTGCCACCCGACGCGGGGGTTGAGCGTGCCGGATTGGCCTGACACCGAGGGACATCTCCGCCGAGGAACGATGACAGCTCCTTGTGGCCCATATTACGCGCTCTCACCCAGCAATCGGTTGAGCTCGTCTTTCCACTCACGGCCATGCGGTTGAGACTCGTCGAGGACCTGAAACCGGAAGATATGGTCCTTGAAGTCTGCGCCAAGTTGCTGCCAGGTGACGCGCCGACCGGCCTGCTCGAAGTACTTGGCGACGTTGCGCTTGTAAACCGTGTCGGCGCTTCCGCTCAGGTGCTCGCCCTTGCTTTCGACCACCAGCACACGATGGCAGGCTCGACCGTTCACCTTCCCTTGAGCGACAAAGTCCGGGTAGATGCGCTGGTTTCGATAGCCCTGTACAACGAATTGCCCCTTGCCGACTCGATTGCGGAACCACCAGAGCACGTTGGCGCTTTCGTCGAGAACCAGTGCGATCTGTCGCTCGTATTCATTGACTTGATGATCAGGTTCGTATTCGAACAAGGTCCGTTTCGTCAACTCCCCATTCTCTCGCGTGAATCGCCTTACTATGCCTGTGGCTTCGATGCGGATGAAGTCTGGTATCTGGAATGCGCATTCGTTGCTCTCCAGATAAAAGAAGATCCGTCGAGCGTCGAAGAGTTCTCCGAACGCGCGCTCGGTAGCATGGTCGAGTTGTTCCTGAATGAAGGACTCCGTTTTCTGTCGAATCGCGAACTTCACGAGCGCAAGCTTGCCCCGGACCATTCCGTCGAGGTGGGAGTTGATCAACTCTCGATAAATCCGATCCGTAATCGTGCGTAACTGCTTGTGACTCAGGAATTCATACCGGAGGCTCGCGACAAGCCATCCCAGCACCTGTTCGTCTTTCTCGATCAGATCGGCGTCAGTTTCGGCAACCGTTTCCGCAGCGGATTCAATCGTTACCTTCTGGAAACGATCCTTCGCCTGGCGGAGCGCTTCCGTTAATTGCCATCCGTGTTGACCGATGGCGGCGAAATCGAAATCGGAGACGTTCACACGTGCTACAAGGTCTTTGAAATAATCCAGAGGACGGATCAAGTCCCGTTCCCTAAGGCAAAACTTTGGGAGATAAATCTTTCCCTGAAATGGCCGTCCGTAAAGCCGGGCGAAGTCAGTCCGAATAGGAATATCAAATAAGTTCGGCTGAGTCTCACGCTCCCCCGACCGAACGAGCGATTCGATTTCTCCCTCGTATCCCTCGTTTTCGAGAGCCTTCTTGACCAGCTTGGCGGCCTCGCCGGCGCGCTGCTTGAGACAGAAGACGTAGCTTTCGTTGAGCTGCGGGAAATCGGGTATCCGGGATTGGAACGGCTGGCGCAGAACGCGACCCACGAGTTGGGTCATTGCCGTGCCACTACCCGTGGCGTTGAGCGAAACGAGGATGTAGGCAAACGGACAATCCCAGCCTTCCTGTAACGCACTCTTGGTGATGATCCATTCGACTTGGCACCCTTCCTCCAAAAGGTCGATGTCCTCAAGTCCGTCATTCTCCGCGGACTTGATCTTGATCGCCTCCCGGGCAATGGACAGCTTCTGGGCAAGGTATTCGGCCACTTCATTGGCATGGACGAATCCCTTCTCCTGCTGGTCATTCCCCGTCCGTTCGACTTGGACGAGCACGATAGGACGTATGAGGCGCCCCCGGCCTCGCGTTCCGGCCCAGGCTTCCGCAGCCCGTGCGAGCGCGACGCGCTTGTCGCGGGCTTTCGTCAACACATCTTTCCAGTTCTGGTGGCCGCTCGTTGCAACGTTGATCGGGAGCTTGATCATTTCTTCATCAAGCAGCTCGCGGCCGCTGACGCGCGAGGCAATGTTGGCGCTCTGCGGCGGGGTGGCCGACAGCTCAACCACAACCGAAGCATTGAAACCCTCAATCGTCTCTCTCGCGTTCGTGCTATAGGCCTTGTGTCCTTCGTCCAGAATGACGGGCGGACGGCAAAGCCGCACGAGGTTGCCGACGGATGTCTTGACGAGATCAGTTCCTTCTATCACGTCCAGATTCGGAATCCGAGCCTTCAAAGTCTGATGTGCATCGAGATCGTTCTCAGGGGGAAAGTGATCGACGATCGCGCCGCCGCTGTCACGGAAAAACTTTAGCTGCTCCTTCGTCACCCGATTCGTGCTGGCCAGTTGCACGACCAGGATGTTCAGGCAATCCCGCAGGCGCGCCGGCGACAACCTCGCCAACTCATGCTTCTCCCAGAGTTCCAGCCGCCGCGAAACCGCGTGCTCCAGCATCATGCGGTACATATCGTTCCGGTCGCGCAGGCGGCGAAGGGTGTCACGGTAGATTTGGCTGCTCGGAACCACCCAAAGCACGAGTCCGGCGCCATTGCGGTCATGCAGGATCGAGCGATAAATGGAGCCCAGAACCTGGGTAGCAATCAACGTCTTGCCGCCGCCGGTGGGAACTTTGACGCAGAACGTCGGCAGGTCTTCGTTCAGGCCGTTCCGCCGCTCGTCGTATCGCCCCAGCCCGAGCATCTCCCATGCGTCCTTCGCGGCGTGCCTGCGGTTCCCTTTCTCCTGTCCCTCGGCCAGCGCGCGGAGGTAACGCTCGACCTCTTCAACCACGCGTTTTTGAGAGGGCTTGAGTTCCATGACTCACCGCAGATTGAACGGGACCAGCATCGGCCGCACGCGCACGCCGTGCTCTTCTTCCAGACGCTGGCGCTCGTCCGGGTGCATCCATATCTTCTCGCAATAGATAACCAGGGCGCGGGCCTTGCCTTTCTCCTTGGTGAGGATCGCTTTCAACTCATCCAAACCCAGCGGGCGGTCCTCCGTTTTGTTCGGGGTGTAAAGCAGGTAGTAGGCCGTCCCTCCAGCAGCCTCCGTGCGGCCTATCAACCCGCTCTCGGGTTTCATCTTCTTCATGTCGATGTCGCGGCTGGTCTCGGTGTAGAAAATGTAGCGGGCGAGCGTGTCCCAGTCGGGCAGGTTCTCGCCGAAGTTCTTGTATTCGGTGAACAAGGGTTCCCCTACGCGAGCGTAGGTGAATGAACCGCCGAGGGGATCGACCTTCGTGCGCTCGGTACCACCACCGCGCTTCGGCTTCGTGTAGGAGTATCCTGCAATCACCTTGCGCACGCGCTCAGCCGTTACTTTCTCGCATATGTTCAATCCATCGGCTTCGTGCCGTTTGTTGTCGTGGCGTTGCTGCACGAGGACGAACTTGCGATTTCCGCCGTCGCGGTCGTTGAGTTTCAGCACAGCGTGTCCGGTCGTACCGGAGCCCGCCGTGCAGTCGAGAATAAGAGCGTCTCGCGGCGAAGCAACATCGAGCAATCGAGCTACGAACTCCGTGAGCTTTGGGAACTCGAAAACCCTTTTCCCGAGAATCTGGTCTACTTCGTCAGCACCGGACTGACCGCGGATATCTGCCCAGAAACTCGATTCCGGCATCCGCTCATCGGTCTCAGATAGGAAGCGCTTCTTGCGAGGTTTCCCGGTATTTGGATCCGGGGGCCACCAAATCCGATTGTCGGCGATTAGCTCATCGATTCCAGCCTTATCGGTGATCCAACCGCGCGATGGGTCGGGCTCGTACCTGTCGCGCGTGCGAGGATTCACAATCACGAAATGAAGGTTCGGACGCTGCGCCGCCGTAGCTTTCCCCGTCAAAGGGTCGGTCACGTAGGGGCCCCGAGAATCGTCGTCCGGATTCTGAAAGTCCGAACGATCGATCACCCGTCCATTCCATGCCCCATGCGTCGTCTTTCGATAGACGAGCGCGTACTCGTGATCAACGGAGAGATTCGTCTTGACACGATTGTCCGTGTTGCGGGTTCTCCACGCAATCGCGCCCACGAAATTCGATTCGGCATCGCCCGGGGAACCGTTGCCGAAAACGTTGTCCATAATCGCGCGGAGGTGATGCATTTCGTTGTCGTCGATCGAAACCATTATCACGCCGTCGTCCGCGAGCAATTCCCACAGCAACTGAAGCCGCGGATACATCATGCAGCACCATTTGTCGTGGCGCGTGGCGTCCTCGCCTTCCTTGCCTACCGTCTGGCCTATCCATTCCTTGAACTGCGGGGCGGTGAGGTTGTCGTTGTAGATCCAGCCTTCGTTGCCGGTGTTGTAGGGCGGGTCGATGTAGATGCACTTGACCCTGCCGGCGTGCGTGGGCAGCAGCGCCTTGAGCGCCAGCAGGTTGTCGCCCTCGATGATCAGGTTGCCCTCGAGGCTCGGCTTCTCTCCCCTGGGCAGGCAGGAGAGCTTCGCATCGAACTCCAGCCGGTGGTGGGCCACCGTGTGGTGGTAGGTCTCGATGACCGACTTGCCCTTGAACTGTAGCGTCGGCATGTTGCCCTTGCCCCGCGCGATGTGCGGTGTGCGCCGTTTTGTCTGACCCACGACCGCCTTGTGGGTCGGCGTGCCGCTTGTCCGCGCGGGATGAATCCCTCGGCTCGCGCAGACGGTCCGCAAGGGATGAATCCCACAGCCCGCACGGGCGGTTCGCGCCGGAGGAACCCCGCCCTTCGCTCTACCGATCCTAACGGAGGCCGAATTGTAGCGGATATCGCCGCCGCTTGCAAGCGCCGGATATCACAGGGGAAAGCTGCCGCACATCCCCAGCACTTCCCCGCGAACCGCCTCGACCGCCTTCGACTCCCCCTCCGCTTTCAGCACGCGGTCGATCAGCCCTGCGATGGTGCGCATGTGGTCTTCTTTCAGCCCGCGCGTCGTCAGCGCCGGCGTGCCGAGGCGCAGGCCGCTGGTCTCCACGGGTTTGCGCTCGTCGAAGGGGATCATGTTCTTGTTGGTGATGATGCCCGCGGATTCGAGCCATTTTTCCGCGGCCGCGCCGGTGACGTTGGGATACGCGGGGCGAAGGTCCACGAGCATGAGGTGGTTGTCCGTTCCGCCCGAGACGATGCGGAAGCCGCGGGACATCAGCGCCTCCGCCAGCGTCTTGGCGTTGCGGATGATCTGCTCCTGGTAGGCGCGGAAATCCGGCTTGAGCGCCTCGGCGAACGCCACGGCCTTGGCGGCGATGCAGTGCATCAGCGGTCCACCCTGCAAGCCGGGGAACACGCGCGAGTCGAGTTTCTTGGCGAACTCCTCCTTGCACATCGTCATGCCGCCGCGCGGACCGCGAAGGGTCTTGTGCGTCGTCGTGGTGACGAACCCCGCCGTCGGCACGGGCGACGGGTGCAGCCCCACGGCAACGAGACCCGCGATGTGCGCGATGTCGGCCATGTGCACCGCGCCGACCTCCGCGGCGATCGCACTGAAGCGGTCGAAGTCAATGATGCGCGGATAGGCCGACGCGCCGGAGATGATGAGCTTGGGTTTGTGCTCGCGCGCGAGGCGCGCGATCTCGCCGTAGTCGAACCGCTCGGTCGCCCGGTCCACGCCGTAGTGCACGACGTGGTACAGCAGCCCGGTCATGTTGATCTTCATGCCGTGCGAAAGATGCCCGCCATGCGACAGATCCAGTGACAGGATCGTGTCACCCGGCTGGAGCACGGAGAGGTACACGGCCTCGTTGGCCTGGCTGCCGGAGTGCGGCTGGACGTTGACGTGGTCGCAGGCGAAGAGCTTTTTCGCGCGCGTCCGCGCGAGGTCCTCGACGGCGTCCATGTTGACGCAGCCGCCGTAGTACCGCTTGCCGGGGTAGCCCTCGGCGTACTTGTTGGTGAAGACGGTCCCCAGCGCCTCGAGCACCGCCGTCGAGACGTGGTTCTCCGACGCGATCAGCTCCAGCGTCTCCTGCTGGCGCTTCATCTCGGCCTGCATGTGGGGCCAGATTTCCGGATCGACGCTTGCAATGGTTTGATGGGTTCGCATGGGCGCAGAGTAACGCGCGGGCGACCGGCTTCCAACCGGACGGGGCACACGCCGTGGGGCCCGCCGGTCAGCGGGGAGGCCGCGCATCCGCGTACAGCGGGACGTCCTGGGCATGGCAGGATCGGCGCGGCGTGGAAAGAACAAGACCGCCGCAGGCCTGCAGCCCGCGGCGGTCGGAATCGAGCACCGAATTCAGTCGTCAGGGGTTCGCGCTCGGCGGTTGATCGTTAGTCGTGCACGAACCGTCCGCCGATCTTCTCATGCACCTCGACGGAGTTGGAGATGACCAGTTGCTTGTTGTACACGCGGATCTTGCCCTTGCCGGCGAACGTGTCCCACGTCGTCGAGGCGATCGTGTCCTCGATCACCGCGCGAAGCGCGTCCAGCGCGGGATTGGTGGCCTGGAACTCGTTGTTCGTGTTTTCGCCTTCGTCGTCGCCGCCCTGCCCGCCGCCGGCGAAGAGCTGCACCGAGCCGCCGCCCTGACCGCCGCTCTGCTGCGCGCTCTGGATGTCGATGTCCGGGGCGCCGCGGAAATCCGGAATGCGCACCAGGATGTCGGTGACGTCGTACACCTTGACCACGAAATTCTCTTCGTGATTGAAGTCGTTCTTGGTCGAGATCCGCAGCGTATTGCCGGTGCCCTGATAGGTGACGGACGAGCGGGTCAGGTCGCCTTCGCGCAGCCATTCGAGTGCGGCGTTGAGCGCCTCGCGGACGGTCGTGTCGCGCAGACGCACCGTCACGCCCGTGTCGCTGTTGATGCCCTCAAGCTCCATCGCCTTCCAGTGGGGCACCACGTTGATCGCGCCCTGCTTGGCCAGCCAGTCCACGACTTCCTCGAACGGCTTGTCCTGGAAATCCACTTCATCGACGTGCTGATTCAGCACCGACAGGAGGACCGTGCTCTCCGCGCCGCGCGGGACGGGCGGCTTGGGCGCGGGCTCTTCGCGCGTGGATTGAGCCAGCGCCAGCGGAGCGGCCAGTCCGATCAGCACCATGCACAGGATTGAGTTCTTCATCGAAAGATCCCTCGCCAACAATCGACGGTCAACCATCGACGGCGTTGCAGCAAACGCCCGCCCGGCGGCCTCCAGGCCCCGGAACCGACTCGCGGATGAATGATCGCACAAGCGCCTTCTCGGCGAAAGCGCCGCTTCCCAAGAGAGTATAAGCGAGGCTATGGGACGAATCCAGACCGTCGCGCTGCCACAAGCGGACGAAATGCAGGTTAAAGTGAAGCTTCATGGTTCGCTGGCCTCCCCTGGCGCCTCCGTGGACCGACCCTCGCACGGCTGACTTGGAACAGAACCGCCGCCCCCGTGCAGTACCGGCGAATCACCGGCTGGAAAGCGGGTGCCCCAACCGGGGATGACCCGGCCACGGCCTGCTACGGGCGGTTGCTGCCGCGCGATGAGGCGACGTCCACTTCAGCCGAGGGGCACGACTGCGAGCTCTCGCAGGCGCAGTCGGCCATCTGAATCATCGAGTTGATGCACCAGCGGGCGCACCACAGGTAGGTCTGCTCTCCCTGCGACCAGGCCACGACGGAAAGGCGGTTCTCCGCGTCGGAGTTGCAGACGTAGTACGTGCGGTTGCCGACGCGCACAAAGTCCGACGGGCGCAGGTCGCAGCCGCGCTGCAGCGTGAAGATTGAGAGCACGTCGCCGGTGGCGGAGGCGCGATACAGCGCGTGGGCGGCCGGCGTGCCGCGCACTTCACACGTCTCTGCGCCGACGAATTCAAAGCCATGCGTCGCCAGGTTCGGGACCAGAACCGCGAGTCCCAGCTTGTCGCCGAGCGCACGGCCCGCTTCGACGGGCGAGCGCGGCAGCGCGAGGTCCACGTGTTTCGAAGGCTCCGCCGCGCCGGCGAGGTGCAGGGCGCGCAGATCGGCCACCTGCCGCCCCGCGACGAAGCTGCCGGCGCCGGGCATCGGCGACGGGCGCAGCGGCCAGTATCGCCACGCGGCGACAGCGAGCAGGAGGGCGGCGGCAATCCCCAGCGCGCGCAGCCGACGTGCCGGGGAAGCCGGTTGCCGAACGGGTGGCGCGGCGGACTTGGCCCCCTGCGCCGCGGCAATCCTGCGGCCCGGCGGCGCGGTGGGATCGCTCTCCGCGGGCGTCGCCTCCGCCGGCACATCCGACAGACCCAGCGTGCGCAGGACGCGCTGGCGCACCGCCGGCGGCGCTTCTTCATGGCGCGAGGTCGAGGCGAGGGCCCGCTTGAGCGCGTGAATTCCGTCCACCCCGCGGGTGCACTGCGCGCACATTTTCAGGTGATCCAGCGCGTCGAGATTGCGCACGGTGTCCAGCTCGCCGTCGGCGAAGGCGCCCGCGAATTTTCTGAACTCCATGCAGGTCATGTCCCGACCCTTCCCGTGCGCACGTTCCGCTCCCGCGCGTAACCGGCCAGCTCGCGCCCGAGGATCTGCCGCGCGCGATACAGCCGGCTCATCACCGTCCCCACGGGGCATCCGCAGACGTGGGCGATCTCCCGGTAGCTGAGCTCCTCCACCGCCCACAGCAGCAGCACCGCCCGGTAATCGGGCTGCAGCGCCGCCACGGCCGCCTTGAGCTCCTGGTCGTACCGGTCCCAGTCGATGCACTCGACGCGCCCGTCATCCTGTTCTTCGGCCCATTCGTCTCCGGCGTGGAGAAGATCCACATCCTCCATGAGCGTCGGTTCGCGCCGGTGGCGGTCCTGCGCGGTGTAGAACACGTTGTACAAAATGCGCAGCAGCCAGGGCTTGATGCCGTACTCGCGCAACTCGAAGGACTCGAACGCCCGGTAAGCACGAATGTATGTCTCCTGCACGAGATCGTCAGCCCCGGTCTGGTTGCCCGAGAGACGTCGCGCGAGGCGATACACGGCGTCCATCTGCGGCAACGCAAGACGCTCGAACCGCTTTTTCTGTGTGCTTTTCAGCATGGACGCATTGTACCGGAACGGGCGTGTCCTGCATCCGAACCTTCCGCGGCCTCGGAGCAGCGCTACGCACCTGGTCATTCCCGCGAAGCCGGGAATCCAGGAACCTCGCGGAGCGTCCTGGCCCCCCCTGCGCTGGAGTGACGTGGCGGATGCTGCTTCCCGGTTTTTTCCGCTGTGGGCCCCGCCGCCAGCAGAGGTCTCTGACCGGAGAACCGACTATGACCCGGCAATATTCCGACGGGAAAGTTGGGAGGTAACCGGTGGTCGAGCGCTGTGCCTCAGGACGATCGCGTCGCGGCTCGGTTCATCTTCAATTCCAACGTGGCAGTACACCAGGGGGGCAGCCCCGAATACGGCAGGACGAACTCACGCGCCATCCAGCGCCCGCAGGTAGCGGAAGTCGAAAATCCCGGCGTCGTGCCCGTCCGACCAGTGGAGCACGATGGCGTAGTTGCCGGCGAGGTTGGCGCTCGTGACGCGCGGCGCGGGCTGATCCGGCTTGATGTTGAGGATGGGCAGGAGCGTGCGTTCCTCGCGCTGCGTCCGGCAGGTCGCACACGGGCAGTGGCGGCGGAGCAGGCCGAGCGGGAAAGCCGACGTTGCGCCGTCTTTCCATCGAACGGTGAGCGTCTGCTCTTCGAGCTTGAGCTTCAAGTCCAGGGGCGTGACGCGGTCTTCGACGAAGGACGTGCCGCGAACGGCTTCGTCGAGGCGCTGCGTGGATGTCGGGTCATCGGGCGACAAGCTCTCCCTCCAGGAGGCGCGCCTTCTGGCGGAACATGCGGACGACGCCGACTTCGGCGCGCGATCCACTCTGCACTTCCTCCAGCAGCGAGCCGATCTGCTCCAGCCCGCGCACGCGATACGGACCCAGCGTATAAAGCAGGTCGCCGGGCTGCAAACCCGCCTGCGAGGCCGGGCTGTTCGGTTCCACCTCCGTCAGCACCACGCCTTCGTTGCGCGACCATCCAAGCTGGCGCGCGGCCTTTTCGGAGAGCGCGTCCACGCGAATGCCGTAGAGGCGCAGGGCAAGCTCACGGCCGTCGAGCTTGGGAGCGGCCTCCAGATGGAGCCTCGCGGTCAGCGTCTTGCCGTCGCGGGCAAAGGTCAGTTCGACTTCATCACCGGGTTTGTGCTCCAGCATCCCCATGTAGAAATCCGCGCCGCTGCGGATGGGGCGCGAGCCGATGCTCTCAAGGACGTCGCCGGTGGACAGCCCCGCGCGGGCGGCGGGCGTGTCGGCGCGGACCTGCACGACGCGCGGCTCCGCGGCGTCCACGCGCACCCCGACGCGCGTCCGGCGCACTTTCTCCAGGTCCAGCAGGTCCGGCAGGAGCTTCTTGAGCTGATCCACGGGAATGGCGAAGCCGATGTTCTGCGCGTCCGTGCGGATGGCCGTGTTCACGCCGATCAGCTCGCCGAGGATGTTCAGCAGCGGACCGCCGGAGTTGCCCGGGTTAATGCCGGCGTCGGTCTGGATCACGTCGCCGTACATGACCCGACCGTTAAAGTCGAGGTCGCGGTGCAGCGCGCTGACGATGCCCGTGGTGACGGTGTTCTGCATGCCCACGGGGTTGCCGATGGCCAGCGTCGTCTCGCCCACCATGAGGTCGTCGCTGCGCCCCAGAGGAATGGTCCGCAGCGGTTGCCGCGCGTCGATCTTGAGCACCGCGAGGTCGCGCGCCGCGTCGCGCGCCACGATCTCCGCCGCATACTTGGAGCCGTCGGCGAAGCTGACCTCGAGGTCCGCGCCTTGCGCGGCCACGTGCGCGTTGGTGACGACGTATCCGTCCTCGTGAATGACGAAGCCGCTGCCGATGCTGGTGCGCTGCGTCGTCACCGGGCGGCGCGGCAGGTTGAACATCTCCTCCATCGGCAGCGCGCCCCAGCGCGAGACCTGGATCGACTCGCTCGCCGTGATGTTGACCACCGCGTCGCGCGCCTTCTCGTACGCTTCGACGACGGGCGTGCGCCGCGCCGCCCGTGTGTCTAATGCGGACGGTCGATCCTGTCCAAGCAGCAGGGACAACGAAATCAAGACCGCAAGCATACCCACTAACCTCCCGTGCCGAGGTGCGGCTCAGCCGCCGCGCAACCCACGACCCCGGCTGAATCCACCACGCCACTCCGCGTCGCGTGAATTGTACGTGCGTGCCGGGAACTGGACGACAGGCGGCGCCGCGGCCTGTCAGCGCCCTGAATCGGAATGGCCGGGGAAGCCCCCAACAGGCTTTCTACCGTTGAATGATACAGGCCTGAAACATCCGCCGACTTGCGCCGGCGCGTGGATCGCGGAATGTCAGCCTGCCGAACCTTCGCGGGGAAGACGGCGTGGGGTGCCACCCTCGTGCAGCAGTCCGTGTAAAAGGGCTCCTGCGTCACCCCCGCGCAGGCGGGAATTCAGTCTCCTCACTCCCGCGAAGGCGGGAATCCAGCCGGTGCCTTGCGAGGCATCACGAATCAAGCGGTTTGCCTGGGTGAACTGCCCCCCGCCTGCGCGGGAGCGACAGGCTCCGGGGCCGTCTTGAGTTCCGCCACGGGCGGACAGGGCCCCAAAGCCCGAATCCTGATGTCCAGTGGGGGCCTCAAGGGCAGCTTTGGGACAGCAGGATGGGGGCTTGATCTTTCCGGGCGGGGCGACGATAATCCTAAGTGGGAAGCGCTGGCTATTATTTATCTTCATCTTCCCGAATCGGATTCCGGGCAAACTGAGTGGTCTTGGGGGCAAGCTCAGCGAACGGTGAACCGCGGCGAACCACCTCTTCAACAGCAGAGGTGCCGGTCCGCGCATCGCGCTGCGCCAGACCTCGACTTTCAGGCAGGGAAGAAGATATGCCGGCGTTTCTGAACTCCGACCTCTCGCAGCTCGCGCATCAGCTTACGCTGTCCCCCAAGCGTCTTCGCGTCGAGCAGCTTGCGGGCATCGAGACCGTCCTGTCGCTCGTTTCTTCGGACAAGACGTACCCTTTCGACTGGGTCTGCTACCACATCACCAAGTATCAGAAGCGCGGCAGCGAGGCGAGCGCCTCCATCCCCGGCAAGGTCATCATCGCCGACCTCGTCAACATGGCCGAGCACATCAGCCGCAAGGCCGCCGTGCCGGTCTCCGAGTTTTCGGCGCCTTATTGGACGCAGGAGGGCGCGGCCAAGGAGCTGTGCGTCAGCACGAAGACGCTGCGGCGATGGCGGCGGCGCGGGCTGCTGGGCATTCGCGCGGTGTTCGAGGACGGGGTGAGCCGGCTGATCTTCCTCTGCGCGGGAATTGAGCGGTTCCGCAGACTGAACCCGACGCTGGTCGCCAAGGCCGCCTCGTTCCGGCAGCTTTCCGCGGAGGAGCGCGAGCAGATCATCCGGCAGGCGAAGGAACTGGTCGCCGCCCGGCGCATCCGTCTGCACGAGACGGCGCGGATCATCGCCGCGCAGACCGGTCGGGCGGTCGAGACGATCCGCTACACGCTTCGGCGGTACGACCGTGCCCACAAGGACGCCATGCTGTTTGCGACTGCTTCCGACCCCGTGCTCACCGATGTGCAGCAGGCGATGTGGGACGCGCGAAAGAACGGCGCTTCGATCGAAGACCTGGCCCATGCATACGCTTGCGACGGAGCTGAGGTGCAACGGTCCCTGCGGGAGATTCAGCTTCGCCTGTGGAAGCAGGTCAAGGTCGAGTGCGTGCATCACGAATTGTTCGACGCGCCGAACGCGGACGCGCTGATACTGGACGCGGCCGAACCCTCCGGCGTCGCCGCCTCACCGCCGCCGAACGATCCGGACATGCCCCCTTACCTGCGCTCGCTGTACCAAACGCCGCTGCTGACGCCGGAACAGGAGGCGGACCTCTTCCGCCGGTACAACTACGTCAAGTACAAGCTGTCGCGGGCGCTGGGGGCCGTGCGCGGCTTCAACGCGACCCGGGAGCAGGTTGACGCGATCGCCGAACTTTTCGCCAGGGTGGACGCCTATCGCGCGCGCATCGTACAGGCGAACCTGCGGCTCGTCGTCAGCATCGCCAAGCGGCACGTGGGCTGGTCCGACCACTTCTTCGAGGTGGTCAGCGACGGCAACATGTCGCTGCTCCGCGCCGTGGAGAAGTTCGACTTTTCGCGCGGCTACCGCTTCAGCACCTACGCCTCATGGGCGGTGATGAAGAACTATGCCCGCACCATTCCGGAAGAGCGATACCTTGCCGCCCGCTTCGTCACGGGGCAGGACGAGATGCTCTCGGCCGCCCCCGACACGGGCCTGGTCGAGACGTCGGACAGCGATCTCGCCCGCGTGCGCGAGATGATCCGCGGCGGACTTGCAGAGCTGTCGCCCCGCGAGCGGGAAGTGGTCACGAACCACTTCGGTCTGTTCGAGCCGGACGGCGCGGCCATGACGCTGGAGGACCTCGGTCGCCGTTACGGCGTCACCAAGGAGCGCGTCCGCCAGATCGAGAAACGCGCGATGAACAAGCTCCGCGAACTGCTGCCGTCGTCGCTGGCATCGGTCTTCGCCACGGCGTAGCCGCCCTGGTCGCAAGGGCGAATTCCGTCATTCCCGTGCAGGCGGGAATCCGGTCTGAGCGCGGAGCGATCCGGGTAGTTCGCCACTCCGTGGCGTGCGTTCGTCGCGGAGCGACGAACCACCCCGAAAGCCGGCATTCCCACCAGGCGCGGATCCCGCCCGCACTCCCGAAATTCGCCCGAATCAATCCGACTGGTAAACGTACACGCGGCGCAGCGTGTTCACATCGACGCCCGCGCGTATGCGCAGGATCACCAGCAGGGGATTCTTAACGTCCGGGTCAATCCGCGCAACCTGCCCGATGGTCATCGCGGCCGGCAGCACGGTTTCCACCGGTCTCGCCAGCACGGCGTCGCCGATGGCGATCCGTCCCGCGTCCACGTCGGATTTGACGACGTCGCGGATTACCATCTCGCCGCCTCCGGCGCCGGTCAGCCAGAAGGCGCCGGACGCCAAGTCGAACCCGTCCGCTGTTCCGCGTCCGATGCGCACCTCGATCTGCGTAGCTGGATCGCTGAGCAGCCGGACGCGCGAGCTGAACGTGTTGGCTTGCTCGATCACACCGACCAGCACCTCGCCCAGCAGCACGGCCTCGTGATTCGCCAGCTCCGCCTGTGAGCCGCGATCCAGCACGAACTTCTTCGACATGACCGCCGCCCCCGGCGCGACGCCGCCGTGTGTGCCGCGATCCAGAAGAACCGATCGCCGCCAAGCCGCCGGGTCTTCCGCCAGCAGGGTCGCTTCGATGAGTTTCCCGGCCGCGCCCAGCCCGCTGGTGCGCGTCGCCAGGAGGACGGCGTTGTCGCTTTCCAGCTCCGCCACTCGCAGACGCAAAGCGGCCACCGTGTGCTCCAGTCGCGCTCGATCGTCGAGCAATTGTCGGTACTGCTCAGACGTGATGGCCTGCGGCACGTCGCCCCCCGGCGGCGCGACGGCATCCACGACGGCGCGCGAAGCGCGTTGAAACGGGAGCATCGCCTGAATCACGCCGCGCAGCCGCGCGACCCAGGACGCGGGCAAGACGAGCCCAATGAGGCCTGTCACCACAAGGACGTGAACGACTCGCGCAGGCGTCCAGCGTCGCAGCCAGCCCGGTTTGGAAGGGGAGCGTTTCATGTCTTGCCGCGCGCAAACCGATCACACCGGCTCGCACGACCGCGCCGCTTGGGAATTCGATTCATGGCGGCCAAGCATAACCCGCCGCGGTCGAACTCGAAATCAGTGCTTCGTCCGCTCGCCCCCCGCCAAGGCCGAGGTACTGGACGCTTCTGGACATCGCGGGATTCCCGCCTGCGCGGGGACCGCGCACGAAGGAGCGCATCCTGCAAGCCCCTACCCTCGCCCGCAACCACACGTGCGGCAACGAACATCAAAACCGGCCATCGGCGTTGCGCGCCACCCGCCGCTTCGAGCACGAGCGCCCCGCGGGCACCGGCTCGCTTCTGACCCCTGCCTTGTTGCGCTGCACGGGCTTTCCTATCATCCGCCCGGCGGAAACAAGATCTCACTCTGCGGGTCAGGGCGTCCGGCGCGCATCGTTCGGGTGGGCAGGGCGGTCGTTTGGGAGGGCATGGCCGATGAAAGTCGCAGTGACAGGATCCACGGGGCAGCTCGGCACGGACGTGGTGCAGGTCTTTCGTGAGAGCGGCCGCGTTGAGGTTGTCCCGCTCACGCATGAGCAGATCGAGATCGCGTCTCTCGAATCCGTCCGCGCCGCGCTGACCGCCTGCAAGCCCGACGCGGTCATCAACTCCGCCGCGTTCCACCAGGTGGACAAGTGCGAGGATGACCCGGAGCAGGCCTTCAAGGTCAACGCGATGGGCGCCTGGAACGTCGCCCGCGTCTGCTCAGAAATCGGCGCGTACTGCGTCTACATCAGCACGGACTACGTCTTCGACGGCGCCAAGCAGTTGCCTTACGACGAGGCCGACGCCCCCATGCCGCTTTCGGCGTACGGCGTGTCCAAGCTTTCCGGCGAGTATCTCACGCGGTCTGCCGCGCCCGGCTCGCTGGTGGCGCGCATCGCCAGCGTTTTCGGCAAGTCCGGCGCGCGGGGCAAGGGCGGGAATTTCATCGAAGCCATCTTGAAGAAAGCCAAAGCCGGCGAGAACCTCAAGGTTGTCAACGACACGCCCATGACGCCGACTTACACCATGGACGCCGCGCTCGCGCTGCTGGACCTGATCCACAAGCGCCCGGCCGGCATCCTGCATGTCACCAACCAGCCGGCCTGCACATGGTTCGAGTTCGCCAGGAAGGCAGTGGAATTGTGCGGGTTGAAAGTAGACTGCACGCCGGTCACGTCGGACGCGTTCCCCTCCAAGGTGCGCCGGCCGACCTACTCCGCCCTCTCGGGCAGGCGCCTCGCCGAAGCCCTCAGCCGCCCCATGCGCCCTTGGCCGGAGGCGCTGCGGGCGTACCTGGTGGAGAAAGGGCACATCAGTTAGTAATCATGAGCTGCGGACCACCCTGGTGGCCGGCGGGCCTGCTCGCTTGAACGGCCTGAGGCTGACACTGTCAATCCGCCGTGAAAGTTCACCGGAGCGATTCTCCAGCTCACTCACCCCAAAGCATCCGGAAGAATCACCGGCTGGAAAGCAGGTGCCCCAACCGGGAATGGCTCTTACCACGGACGGCCATGATAAACAGGCCGCGGACGCCTGTTCGCGCGACGAGCGGCCAACCGCCGACACTCCGCGCGAACCGACGCCCGCGGCCATTGCAGGTCCGCAGCCGGCATACCCCGCCGCTACTTCTTGCGCGTGTAGGTCAGCTCCATGTTGACGAACTCCTTGCCCGCCTCATCGGGTCCGACCCCCTGGAGCACGAACTTGTCGGCGCCTTCGATCTTGTAGATCCACTTCGCCCATGTGTCCTTCTTGGTCATGGGGTCGAAGAACTTGCTGCTCGAGGTGATGGTCTTGCCCGATCCGTCGCACGTGCCCTCGCCGATCATGATCATCGTGCCGTAGTTGTCCATCCACGTGGACACGTATTTCTGCTTGTCGTTGTCGTAACCCATGTAACCAATGCCCTCGAAGGGCATGGGCATCGATGGCGACGGCTCGCCGACGACGTGCTGGACGAAGAAACGCCCGCCGAGAACAAGCTCCGCCTTACACGTGCTCTTGCTCTCTTCCCACGGCTGGTCGGGGGCCATGCGGAACTTGCCGGCGACGTTCCATTCACCCACCATCTGCTTGAGGTGGTCGTGATGCGGACCCGGCGTGGCGGACTTCATCCACGCCTCCATCATGGCCGGATCCATGCCGCCTTCCTGACCGCCCGCGCCCTTATCGCCCGCATCCTTTTCCCCGCCGGCGGGCTTGCCCGCATCGGGCTTCTTCTCCGGCGGCTGTTTCTCCGCGGGCTTCTTTTCCGCGGGCTTCTTCTCCTCGGGCTTCTTGTCCTGCGCCAGCGCAGGCATCGCCCAGACCATCGCCACCATCATCAGCAACGCGCTTCCAAAACGCCGGTCCATCGTCAATCCTCTCGAAATGCAGAAACTGCCACTCCGCTCGAACGAGCGGGTGGACTTTTCAAGGAGCCGGCGCCGATCGCGCAGCTCCAGCCCGAACATGAAATTACTAACATAACCCAACCATGCGATCGGGAACAAGTCCGAAGTGTCGAAACTTGTCGCTTCGCCGGTACCGCGTCAAGGCGACGGCGGGCGTGGCTCAGCCAGTGCAGGGCGGGCTGTGCCCGCCGCAGCCCCTGCCTGGGACGAGGCGGGCGTAGCCCGCCCTACGCGGTGTGGGGGCCGTACCGCTCAAGGCGCCACGCGCCGCGCCGCGACGAATCCCACGCCGGCGGCTATTTCGCTTCCAGATCCGCCTTCAGTTTGTCCAGCGCTGCCCCCCAGCTCGCGCGGAGCACGTCGGCGTCCTCGCGTTTCTGAATGCGCAGGTGATTCACATAGACCATCGTCTTGTCCGCGCTCTTCACGTGGAATTGGACCTCCACCGTCGTCCCTGCGGCAAGGTTCGGCGTCTCCCACGTCAACTTGAGGTCTTTATTCTCGCGCACTTTCAAGAACTCGCCGCAGTCTCCCTCCGCGCTCTCAAACCGGCCGCCGGGCTTGAACTCCCACCTGACCTTCTTCGAGAACCAGCGCTCGACCGCCTTGGCCGAGGACCACGCCGCGAACACTTTGTCCATCGGCGCGTTGATGGTCTTCGACGCGCAGGGCGAGTAACCCTTGGGCTTGCCATCCTTTTCCACGATGCCTCGGGCGTTTTCGTATTCCACGGCCAAGGTCGTCATCCACCACTCGTCGATGCCGTCCTGGCCATGCAGGAACCCGGTCATCTCGCGGCGGCCTTTTTCCATGCCGCCAAAATCGTCGATGGCCTTGAACCACTCCTTCAGCGTCCTGCCGGTTTGCTTCTTCGCGCTCGCATCGGTGATGGCCGGCGATGATGTCTCTATGCGCTGCATGAAAAACCTCCAGACTCTGCGCAAGACAGGCTTGAAAACAAGCGGAAATGTGCGATACAGGCTTCGCCGCTACGCCGGCGGACGCCGCAGCGCGGCGCCGTACTTCTGCGTGGCGAAGCCGACGATCAGCCCCACCATGCTTCCAGGCACGAGGATTTCCAGATGGTGGCTCCCTTGCACGATGGCGATCGGCAGCGCCAGCAGGAAGCCGATCCCCAGCCCGAACGCCAGCCCCAGCGGCAGCGAGTTAAACTTCTTTGAGAAGAACCCGGTACACAGACCCGCCACCAGCCCCTTCCCCGTCGAGCCGATGACGATTCCGACGATGCCCTGCTGCACGTCCGGCACGTCCGGCGAGGTGACGAGGGCGGACAGGCCGTCGAGAACTCCAAGGACGCCTCCGAGAATCAGACCCAACAGTGGCTTACTCATGCTTGTCTCCCTGCGATGACCGTTGAGCCGCCGCCGGCTCTGATCCTCCATTCAACATCGCCGCGCGTTCCTTTAACCGCCACAGCTCGTATCCCGCGAATGCCGCGCGCATGACCAGATAAGCCGCCACCAGAAAGATCGCCGTGCGGTATTTCCAGACGAACCGCTCGACGCGTTCAACGACGGTCTCGGAATGGGCCAGCACGCGCTGCCCGTTGATGAATCGCTCCACATCGTCAAGAAGATCCGAGGCGGAAGCGTATCGGGCGGCCGGATCACGAGCGAGCGCTTTGCGGCAGATCGCGTCGAGCGGTCGAGGAAGGTCCGTCCTGCGCGGGCGCGGGGGGGCCGGCGTCCGCCGACCTGGAGACCCGTCCCCGCAGGAGGCGGGTCCGCCGGCGGGCGGTGCGACCCACGCGACCGGGCTTTCGCCCGTCAGCAGGAAGCACAGCACGCCGCCCAGCCCGTAAACATCGCTGCGGGCGTCCACGTCCTCCACCCTGCCCGCGGCCTGCTCAGGCGACATGTACTCCGCGGTGCCGAGGACCGCTCCGGGGGACGTGCGAAATCCGTTCGCGGGATCGTGCTTGGCGGGGCGGTGATCCTCACCTTCGTGCGTCTCACCGCCCGCTCGCCGCATGTGGAGGGCATCCTCCGGGCGCCGCGCGCGCGCCGCTTCATCGCTCGCGCCGTGATCCGAAAGCAACTTGGCGACGCCCCAGTCCAGCACGAGCACTTCGCCGAACTCTCCGACCATGACGTTCTGGGGCTTGAGGTCGCGGTGGATCACGCCTTGCGAGTGCGCGAAGGCGACCGTTTCGCACATGCGCTGCAGGATGCGGAGCCGATCCGTCAGGGACACCTCCTCCCGCGCCAGCTCATCCAACCGCCGCCCGCGAACCTGCTTCATCACGTAGTACAGCCGGCCGTCGCGCAAGCGCCCGACGTCATGCACCGGGACGATCCCGGGGTGCTCCATGCGGGCGATGATCCGCGCCTCGCGCAGCATCCGCGCGGCGGTCTCTTCCGATGCCGGCGCGTCGTTGAGCACTTTCATGGCGGCCTGGCGATCCAGCTCGTGGTCGTGAACGAGATACACGCTGCCCATGCCGCCGCGACCGATGCGCTCCAGCACGGTGTAACGCGGATGCTCAAGGTCCGGCCAGTCGGCGACCCGCCGCAAGTGCTCCAGCGTGGAATCCGCAAGCCAGGTCATGGTCGATCCCGTCAGAACTCCTCACGCCGGCGAGGGCCCATCCGCGGCAGGCGGCCGCGGACGCCCGAAGCGCGCCCACGACACATGGCAGCCCGCTGCACAGCTCCGAATCGCATCGTGGGGACCGGGAGTTTCCCGGAAAAAAGCACGTCCTGGAGGTCCGTGCCACCCCCATTGCACAGACCTGCTCAGTGATTAAACACGAATTCCCGCGAGTTCAGAACGGCCCAAGCGATGTCCTCGAGCGCCGATCGCGCGTCGCCGGATTCACGGCACGCGGCGAGCAGCGACGTGCGCTCCTCCTCGGTCGGCGTTCGGCACAGCGCCGCCAGATACCATTCGTCGATGATCGCCTCCGGAGGGGTCTGGGCGTTGATGAGGCGCGCCAGCCGGCCGTTCGGATCCGCAATCTTCGCGGAGAGCGTTGCTCCGTTGATCAGGTGCAGCGCCTGCGACAGCGTCGGCTCGTCGCGCCGCTCGCACGTGCACGCTGACAGGCGCTGCGGCCGGCCGAACGCCGAGAGAAAGTAGCTTCCGGACTGCGCGTCGGCGACCTGCACGGCGCGCGCCCCCAAGGGCAATCCCTCGAACTTCTCCGCCGATTGCGTCACCGCGCACACGGCGTCAAGCAGGACCTCCGCCGGGAGCCGGCGCGGCGCGGCATGTGAGAAGTTCCGTCGGTCGGCCTCGTTGGACGGCAGCGCCTGCGCGGAAACCTGGTACGTGTACGAGTTGCAGATCACGCGCACGAGGTCGCGCAGATCGTAGCCCGTCTCGACGAACCTCCGCGCGAGCTGCTCGCGGAGTCGCGGATGCGACGGCGGATTGCTGACGCGCACGTCGTCCGGCGGGTCGATCAGCCCGCGACCCATGAAGTGCGCCCAGACGCGGTCGGCGAAACATGCGGCGAAGTAGGGATTCTGCGGCGAGGTCAGCCACTCGGCCAGCACCGCGCGGCGGTCGCGCCCCTGCAGGTCCGCGACCGTGCCGCCGAGGACGCACGGCGCCATCGCGGCGCCCGTGCGCAGGTGCTGCACTTCCCCCCCCCCGCTGTTGAACACCACGGACTCGCGCGGGTCGTCCGTCGTCTTGCGTCCGATCTGCGCGAAGAAAGCGGCGAACGAGTAGTAGTCGTCCTGCGTCCAGCGCTCGAACGGATGATTGTGGCATTGCGCGCACTGAATCCGCACGCCGAGAAACACCTGCGCGACGTTTTCCGCCGTCTGCGCCGGGCTGGTTTCCACGAGATAGAAATTCACCGCCGGATTGCGGAAGTTGCCCCCCACCCCGGTCAGCAGCTCGCGCACCAGGCCGTCCATCGGCATGTTGGCGCGGATCGCGCCGCGCAGCCACTCGTTGTACAGGTGCATCGCCTTGAAGCTCAGTCGTTTCGACGACGACTCGATGCGCAGCATTTCCGCCCATTTCATCGACCACAGATCGGCGAACTCCGGGCGCGCCAGCAGCGCGTCGATCAGCCGTGAACGCTTGTCCGCGGAGGCGTCGGCGAGGAACGCGCGTGTCTCGTCCACCGTGGGCAGTACGCCCAGAACGTCCAGGTACACGCGCCGAAGAAAGGTCTCATCCGATGCGGGCGGCGACGGCGCCACGTGCAGCGTGCGCAGCTTCTCAAACACGCCCTCGTCGATGAAGTTCCGCGGCGGCGTTTCCGGCCACTCAAACGCTTCGCCCGCCGCAAGCACGATGAACTGCGTCACCACGGCGAAGGAGCCGAACCGCGCCATCACGTAGGCCTCGCCCTTCATCCCCGCCGTGACCGTTCCACGCTCGCCCGCGGCAACGGTCGCCGCGTCCGACGCGTCAAAGAGTGCCAGCGACGTGACATCCCGATCGGAGCCGTCCGAGTAGGACGCCTGCACGACGAGCCGCTGCGCTGCCCCGGGCCCGACCAGCACGCAGCGCCGCGGCTGCACCTCCACCCCGACCAGCCGCGCGACGTCCGGCGCATCGTCCGGGACACGCGACGCGATCCACTTCCGCAGCGCGGTCTGCAACTCGCCGCCGGCGGTCAGACGCTGTCCCCCGCCGTGCTCGACCTCGCCGAGGGGCTTGCGCAGCAGGAGGCTCGCGCCCGGATCGGCCAGGTCGATCCGGCGGGCGCTCATGTCGCGCGTGATGGCGACGTAGTCCTTTTCAGGATCGAACCCGAAGAGCGAAAGCCGGAAGCCCTCTTTCCCCTCGGCGCTGCCGTGGCACGCGCCGGTGTTGCAGCCCGCTTTCATGAAAACCGGCAGCACGTCGTTGCGAAAGCTGATCGCCCGGGGGACGCCGGCGCCCTTGACGCGAACCGGCGCGACGGCGGTGCGCCCCTCAAACGCCGCGGTCAACAGACCCTCGCCATCGCTCATCGGTTTCAGCAGCGGCGGCGATGCCGGGTCGGCGGCGTCCATGTTCACGGCCGCTAGCGTGTCCGGCGCGATCGTGATGGACGCCGCGCGGCTGACATCCACCGTGCGGCCGTCCGCGAAACCGGCAACGATGATGACGCCTTGCACGTCGTCGGCGCTGTCGAGCGAGAGGGTCGCGGGGTAGATGTCCAGCGCAACAGGCGTTCCCGGTCCGGACGGCGGACTTTGCCCGAGGGAGGAACCGGGTCCCAGCGCGATGCCGATGCACAGGCCAAAGAGGATCGCTTCGACGACCCCGCTCGACGGCGTGTTTCTGATGGCAAGATACGGCGCAGCCATGGTTCCTGATCCGGCGTTCTCGTGCAGTGACTCGCCAGGGTGGCATCTTATCCGAGCCGCGACCGTGGTTGCATCCTACCAGGGCCGCGACGGCACGTGCATCCTATCAGAGCCTCGACCGTGGTTGGATCCTACCAGAGCCGCGACCGTGCTTGCTTTTTTTCAGAGCCGCGACCGTGAGGGAGCGGACGCGGTTGAGAGCGGCGAGACTGCTTCCATACCCGTCCGTGGTGAAGGGCAGCGCTCGTCATTCCCGCGCAGGCGGGAACCCATCCGGTGGCTTGCGAGGAGGCACGAATCCAGCGGTTCTCCCGCGCCCTGGCCCCCCGCCTCCGCGCGGGTGACGGACCCCTCGTGCGGTTTGGAGTTCCACCACAAACCGCCGCGTGCGCGAGTCCGGTGCACCCATGAAGCGATCCTTCGCCCTGCCGGGCGAAGCAAGCTGATCCGCGCGCTCAAATGCGCCGCCGACGCATGGGCTTGAATCGTCCACCCAGGGTCTTCGGCATCGCGGAATCCACAGCCTGCGGCTGAGCCGATGGCGACGCCGCTTGCGAGTGCGATGCCGACGGCGACCCGGGCAGACCGCCGGCATGAGAACCGGCGGCGCGACCGTCGCCGTGAGCCATGTCCCTTGGCGGACTGGGGCTGAACCCCGCAACTTTGTACGCGGGGATCTCCTTGTTGATGAACTTCTCGATCTCGGTGAGGTGCTCGCCCTCGTCGGGCGTGACGAACGTGAGCGCCTTTCCGCTTCGCCCCATGCGCGCCGTGCGCCCGATGCGATGGACATAGGTCTCGGCGAAATCGGGAATGTCGTAGTTGATGATGTGCGAGATGCCCTCCACGTCGATGCCCCGCGCGGCCAGATCGGTGGCGATCAGCAGCTTGATGTCGCCGTTGCGGAAGTTCTCCATGACCCGCTCCCGCTTCTTTTGCACCAGGTCGCTGTGGATTTCCTCCGCGCGCACCCCAACCTTCTGCAGGCGGGCGGTGACGCGGCTGGCCTCGCGTTTTGTGTTGGTGAACACGATGGACTGCTCGATGGACTCGCTTTCGAGCAGCATCCTCAGCAGGCGCAGCTTGTCGTGCCGCGGAACCGAAACGTAGCACTGGTCCACCTTGTCCACCGTCAGCTCGTCCTGGGAGACGTTGATCTCCAGCGGCAGGTTGGTGAACTGCTGAATCAGCCGGCGCACCTGTTCGTCGATCGTGGCGGAGACGAAGATCGTCTGGTGCCGCGTGTGGATGGAACGGAGGATTCTGCGGATGTCGGGAAGGAAGCCGATGTCCAGCATCCGGTCGGTTTCGTCGAGAATGACCGTGCTGATGTTGCCCAGCTTCAGGTCGCCGCGCCCCATGAAGTCCATCGTGCGACCCGGCGTGCCGACGACGAATTCCGGTCCTTGCTTGAGAAGGGCGGCCTGGGACTTGACGCGACTGCCGCCGTAGATGCCCTCGATGCGCAGCTTGGAAAACTCGGCGATGCGGCGCAGCTCGTCGCTGACCTGGACAGCCAGCTCGCGGGTGGGCACCAGGCACAGCGCCTGCACCGGCAGTCCGATCTGCATCCGCTGAAGGGTTGGCAGGCCGAAGGCGAGGGTCTTGCCCGTCCCCGTGCGCGCCTGCCCCACCACGTCGCGCCCTTCAAGGACGGGCGGGATCATCTGGGTCTGAATGTCGCTCGGCGTGTCGAAACCCAGGTGAGCAAGAGCCTTCATAAACGGCTCACTGACACCCAGTTCCGCGAACGCCGATTTTACCTCACTGCGTCGCCTCATGAATCCATCCGAATCTCAGCTTCCTGTCTCAGTGAGAAGAGAGTATAGGACGTTTGTGCCTCCTTGGAAAGAGTCGCTGTTCGAATTGCCCGGGAGGGGCGGACTTGAGACCGCTCAGGGCTTCGGACGGACGGGACGCGAAGCCCATTCAACATCCCGCCTTCAGCTTCCGATAAGCCCTTTGACCGATAAGCCGAAGGGAGGCGACGATGAAGATGACCAGGCGTGGGGCGCGCCGGATGAGCGCGATTGCAGTGGCGATTCTGGCCGGGCTGTGTGCCGGAGGCTGTTCGAGCGACATCCTCAACTACAATCTCCGCAGCAGTTTCTCGACATTCATGATTGGGGTGTTCAGCGACTCCGTAAACGCCGCGGTTCAGCCCTACTGACCTGAACGGAACCGCTGCCCAAGCGAAGGCGGTATCAGGCAGGACTGCCTTTCCGAACCCGCAGCGCAAGCAAGGGCGTCCGTCGGCCGGCCTGCGGAGGCCATCGCTGGCGCATCAGATTCCTAGCAGGGGGCGAAAACCTGCCATGTCGCTCACATGGACCCCGGCGGCGCCGTCAGGATTTCGTCTCCTCACACACATGCCGGCGGCCGGCCCGGATTTGCGGGCGCACCCGCTGCATGAGCGGGCGCACCCACTGCTTATGCGGGCACACCCGTTGCCCATGGCCGTTGTGCTCCCCACGCGCTGCGGTAGAATGCCGACGTCCGCTCTGCCGTGGAATGCGAGCGGCAAGGCAGCAGGTGATTCTCCGATGCTCGTTCGATTCGATTGTCCTTCATGCGGTCGCTCGCACTCCTTCGATTCCCCTGAAACCACGGTGCACCTGACCTGCGGCGCGACCGGAGTCCCGCTGCGCCTTCGCGTCACCTCCAGCGGCGAGGTCAAGGCCTCGATTGTTCGCGAGGGCCAGGCGGTATCGACGGAAGACCAAGCGGAAGAGTAATCACAACTCCACGATCGGCCGACTCGAACCCCTGTCCCTACCGACCCCCGGGTCCGATCCGCAGTCCGAAATCCCAAATCCGAAGTCGCTTCAAAGACCGACGTCCGCAGGATGGTCCTGTTTCCGTTTAGACGCGCGTGCGGGTGCCTTTGAGAGCCGCGCGTCTACAAACGGCCCAAGCAAGGGTTGATGCATCCGGCGGTCTCCAGCACCGGTTCCGGCACCGCGCGACGGCGGTCCGCTCCCTGACGGTCGCGGCTCTGTCATGCGGACGGTGCACTCCCTGACGGTCGCGGCTCTGTCCTGCAAGCGGATGCACGGCGCGCCGGATCCTCTCGGTTCCTCTACCCACCCCTGCCAGCTATACTGAACCCTGCGGAATCGCGCCTATCCGCAGGGGGGACAAGCAGGCGGGTCGTTGGAGGAGGGATTGCGCATGCGACGAGCAGGGGGCGGAGCGTTTCTCACCGGCATCATCGCCGGCATCGCGGCCATCGCGGGCATCGCGGGCAGTTCAGTCGCCGCGCGGGCCGATGTCATTCACGTCCGCGCCGGCGCCGCGGAGGGTGGCAATGGGCGATCATGGGATCGCGCTTTCGGGCGGCTTCAAGACGCGCTGGCTGCGGCCCACGCGGGTGACGAATTGTGGATCACCGCGGGCGCATACCTTCCCGCAGCGCCGGGTGCGGACCGCGACCATCGCTTCACCATCCCTGATGGGGTCGCGCTCTACGGCGGCTTTGCGGGAGTGGAGACCGACCTCGAAGAGCGCGATCCAGCTTTGAACCCGACGATCCTCAGCGGCGACCTCAACGGCGATGACGGGGGCGGGAACTTCGCTGACAATGCCTATCACGTCGTCGAGGCATCCGGCGTTGGCCAAGCCACGGTCCTGGACGGATTGGTCATCACCGGCGGCAACGCGGACGGACCCTATCCGGGGTACTTTGGCGGCGGGCTGCTGACGTATTTTGGCCGTCCGAACCTCATCGACTGCACGTTCACCAGGAACCGAGCTTTGTACGGCGGCGGGCTGTTCGGCGACGGCGCGGGTCCGCGGATGATTGAATGCACGTTCACGGAGAACGAGGCGATCATGGGCGGCGGCGCCATGCTCGCCGTCGGCGGAACCGCGGAGCTCCGGCAGTGTCGATTCGCCGACAACCTGGCCGAGCTGGGCGCCGGTCTGGTCGTGGCGGACCGTACTTCCGCGGCCGTGCTGCAGTGCGATTTCACGGGGAATCAAGCGTCGTTCCTTGGCGGCGGCATGCACGTTGAGTCGGCTTCGCCGGCCGTCGTGGGTTGCCTGTTCCACGAGAACGTCTGCCCTCGCGGCGCGGGGTTGAGCCTGGCCCGCTCCGAGAGCGAGGTTGTCTCCAGCGTGATTCGACGCAACCCGGCATTCGGCGAAGGGGACTCCGGCTACGGCGGCGGCGTGTATGTTTCGGGCGGGTTCCCGCGCCTCATCAACTGCACGATTGCGGACAACGAGTCCTCCCGCGGCGGCGGGCTTTTTGCACAGCTTGCGGATGTCGCGCTGGTGAACTGCATCCTGTGGGGCAACACCGATTCCAGCGGCGGCGGGCGAGAGGCCCAGATCCAGACTCTGCTGACCGAGATCACGGCCGATTACTGCTGTATTCAGGGCTACGACGGCCTCCCCGAAGGAGCCGGGAACTTCGGCAGCGACCCGCTGATGGATTCCCGCGGGAGGCTCTCGCCCGGCTCTCCGTGCATTGATGCCGCCGACACGACCGCGCTCCCATTCGACGAATTCGACCTGGACGGCGACGGCGACCCAACCGAGACGTCCTCGCTCGACGCCGCGGCTCACGTCCGTCGGCTCGACGACGCCGCCACGGCGGACGGTGGGCGGGGCGCAGCGCCCATTGTGGACATCGGCGCGCTCGAGCTTCATTGCACCGGCTCGGAATCCGTGAAGGCGAGTTGCCGCCCGGTCGAAGGCGGGAACGAAATCAAGGCGACCGCGAAGCACGGCCAGCCCGGCGCGTCGGTCACGCTCTGGCTCGACGGCGCTGACGCGCGCGTTCGCACGTTTGGTGCAACGGGCAAAGTCAAAGCGAAATGGCAGATCCCGTCCGGCGGGGTGCACGAGGTTTCGATCGAATCGGCCTGCGGTCGGACGCGCGCCGATCAGACGGATTGCGGCTGACGCTGCATCAGAAGGGCCCCCGTCAGAGCCGCGCCCGTCAGGAAGCGAACGCCGCGATTCAGAGCCGCGCCCGCAATGTAGCCGTCGCTCGCCGACACGGTCGGAATGGGGGAAGACACAACGCCGCCGGTGTCGCTATTCTCGCGTGCCAGACCCATGCTTCACGTGCCGGGCGCGAACCGACGAATAGACTTGCACGTCCATGGAATACGGAAGCAGCGGAGGGCGTCGCCCGACGGCTGCACCGCATAGGAGACCAGGACACATGATCTGGCTGCGAATCGCCGCTGTGAACGGTTTCCTCGCGGTGACCGCCGGAGCGTTCGGCGCGCACGCCCTCAAAGCGCGGCTGACGCCGGAGCTGCTCGCCAACTTTGAGACGGCGGCGCGGTATCAGATGTATCACGCCCTCGCGCTGGCGGCGCTCTTTGTGCTGGGCGCCCGGGGAGCATCGCGCGCCGTCGAGGTTGCGGGCTGGGGCTTCACGCTGGGCATCGTGCTCTTTTGCGGCAGTCTGTACGCTTACAGCCTCGGCGGACCGAAGGGGCTGGTGATGGTCACGCCGATCGGCGGCGCGACCCTGCTGGTGGGTTGGTTTGCACTGCTGATCGCCGCCTGCACCGGCAAGAGCGCATGAGGATTGAGGGGCAAACCGGTGCGGACCGGCGAAGACATGGATGAGTCACGGCTTTCGATGTCCACGCCCGATGCTGAGGGGACGTCCTGCACGAAGGATACTGAAGAGGGACGCGCGTGCGCGGCCGCGTCGCCCTCTGAAGCCCAGTCCACCCCAGCACCCACTCACGAGGCCCCGACCCGTCTGGTCCCATGCGCAGTCAAGATCGAGGAAACGGACGGCGCCGAGCGGATCGCCTCGCTGTGGCTTGCGTGGCTGCCTGGAATGCTGATGCCGCATCGGCTCGCCGCGCGAATGGCGCCCATGCGATTGCGGCGACTCGTGCCCTTTCATGTCCTGAGCGTCGTCGCGCTGGCCGCGGCGCTGCTCCTGGCCGTCGACACGCTTGGCTACAGCTATGCCCCCTGGACGCAGGTGCTGGGGCGAGCTTCAAAGGACTGCGAGGACTTTGTCAGCTCCGTGGCGACGGATCGCTGGGGCTGGCTCGGGCTTCTGGTATGCGTGGCCGGCTGCGAGGCCGCTGTCGCCGCGCTGGCGCTGGTGGTGGCGGCGTGGGGCGCCCGGGATGAACCTTGGCGGCGGAGTTTCCGAAACGCATGGCGCGCGGTGTGGATCGCCCTTCCAGCGGCTATTCCCATGATCCTCGCGCCCACGGTGCTCGGCCACGAATTGGCGCGGCTCGCGTCCCAGCGGGATAGGAACGCGATTTACCAGAGGATTCAATGGCCCACGGCTCCCGATCCGCCCAAGCTGCCGCCGATGAACCCTCAGGGCAGGCCTGAATGGCGCGAATTTCAAGAAGCCTTTGCCCGCTACACTCAGGAGATGCACGCGGCGGAAGAAGAATACAATCGCCAATACGAGGAATGGCTGAGCGAGGCACTGTGGTTTCAGCGGCACCATGAGGAAACTACGGCTGCCATGTTCTTTCTGGCCGGCGCGATGTTCATCGTCCAACTGCTGCGCACCGTGGCCGCGCCCCGGCTCACGCCGGCGATCGCGCGGCCGGGCATGTGCGAGTTCTGCGGCTATAACCTGGCGACTATTCCGATGGAGAGCCGATGCCCGGAGTGCGGCGCGCCGGTGCTGGCTTCGCTGGGGGAGGACGTGCGTCCGGGAAGCCCCTGGGAGCATCGCACGGAGCTGGGTCGCTGCCGCGCCTGGGCGACATCCTGCTTGATGGCGATTTTGCATCCCGGCAAGCTGGGAAGGCTGATCCGCGCCACCGTGCGACCCACCGGTCTGCTGCCATTCCTGACGGTCCATGCGGCTGTCATCCTGCCCGTCGCGGCGTTGAGCGTGTTTTGCACGATCGCCTGGCAGGCGCCGGGGAACGTGTCAGAGGACGAGCTCGTCACGATCGCCACCGTGGGCGTGTGCTTCGGGCTGTTCTGCGGCGCGCTCTCTGTGCTGGCGTCAACGTTCATGGCGCACGTCGTCGGCGTGATCCTCGGCATGAGCTTGAAGCGTAACCTCATGCCGGCCGCGATGCAGATGGGCGTCTATCTGATGGGATACGTGGTGCTCTGGGCGACGGCCGGTGCGGCGTGGACAAGCTTGACGATCGCCATGCTCACCAAGGAAGCATTTCGGGATTTCGCTCGAAGCCTCGGCGACGCAGGCTCATACGGGGAACTCTACGCGCTGATCTTCTGGGCGACGCCCAACGTCGCGGCGTTCGTGCTTTACGTGTCGCTGCTGGTCCGAGGAACCAGCGCCGCCCGGTACGCGAACCGCTGAGTGCGGATGGTCCACCGATCGCCGCCGCCTGCCTGTCCCCTGACGCTCCCCCCCCCGCCCACCGCGCAGACTGGCTCCAACCCTGTGCCCGGATAGCGGGTCGCTGCAAAGAACGCCGAACGGCCAGGAGGTTGAAACACAGGGAAGCTCCGGCGCGCATCCGCCGGGGCGACGCCGACCTGATTCCGTTCACCTGTGAAATCAGCGCAATCTGTAGAGGATCCTCCACGCCGGCATCGAAGGCGCTCGCGGAAGGAAGCAGCGGCCGGCTGCGGCGAAGAGCGTTCGCAGCAGGATCAGACAGCAGCGAATTCGCTCCGCGCGGTTGCGCCTCGCTCGACCGGGCATCGCTCGACCGTCAAACCGCCGCGTACTCGCCCTTAGGCCGGTGGTCGGTGTGGCGGCGGCGGATGTCGTCGAACGTGCGCTCGCCTTCGATGAAGGCCTGCGCGATGATCGGGTCGAAGTGCTTGCCTGCGTCCTTGCGGATGATCTCGACCGCCCGCTCGTGCGGCTGCGCAGGCTTGTATCGGCGAACGCTGGTGATGGCGTCGTACGCATCCACCAGCGCGATGATCCGCGCCGCCAGCGGGATTTCCTCCCCTTCCAGCCCGCGCGGATACCCGCGCCCGTCGAACCGCTCGTGGTGTGAATACGCGATGTCCACGCACATCTGAAGCAGCGGCGCGTGCCCCGTGCCCTTCATGGCCATCGACAAGACGCGCTGCCCGATCTGCGTGTGGGTCTTCATGATCGCGAACTCCTCGTCGGTCAGCGCGCCGGGCTTGGTGAGCACGTTGTCGGGAATGCCGATCTTGCCGATGTCGTGCATCGGCGCCGCCAGCGCGATCATCTCGACGAACTCATCGTCGATGGCGCCGCCGAACGCGCCTGCGTCCGCCAGCCGCCGCGCCAGCGCGCGGGCGTAGCGCGAGACGCGCTCCAGGTGCAGGCTTGTTTCGTCGTCGCGGTATTCAGAGAGTTGACCCACGGTCTTCAGCAGCACGTGCACCGAATCCTGCAGCCGCACGCGCCGCTGGAGATTGTGCAACGCGATCGCGCCCGCGTCGGCGATGGAGCGGATGCACTCGATCTCGCTCTCCGCGAAGGGTCCCGGCTCCGCCTTTTCCGTGACGTTGAGCACGCCGAGCACTTCGTCCTGCGACCGCAGCGACGCGGAGATCAGCGGAGTGGACATGAACGCATCGCTCGCGTAACCGCCGGCCGGCTGCCCGTTCCCTCCCTCGGCTCGACCGCCGCGCCCGCGACCGTGCTCGTGTCCGTTGCCGCTGGACGTCGCGTCGCCTGCTGAGCGACCGCTTCCGCCGCCAACGCCCCGGCATGGAGCGGAGTCGTGCCCGGCGGCATTGCCGTTTCCATTGGCGCTGCCGTTTCCGTCGGAGTTGGCGCTGCCGTTGCCCGTGCCATGCGTGCCGCCGCGTGCCTTCTTGGCAGCTTCGCCGCCGTCGCCTGCATTGACGCTCCAGCGACCGTCGGCGGCCTTGCGGTCATGCGCCGCGGGGCGAGGATCGGCGCCGATGGTCTGCGCCACCATGGTCTTGCCGCTCTGGAACACGCGCCCGGCCACTCCGTCGCCGCTGCCGACGCGGATCTTCTTCACGAGGGAACGGTCCATCCCCATCGCGCGGGCGCATACGAGAAACTCGCCCGTGTCGTCCGCCAGCATGAGGGAGATGCGGTTGGCGCCGGTGGCGTCGCGGACGCAATGCACGATCAGGTCGAGAATCTCATCGCGCGTCTGCGCCTCGCTCAGCGCCCGCATGTAGTCGTACAGCACCTGCAGCCGGAACGTCTTCTCCTTGACTTCGCTTTCCAGCCGGCGGTTCAGCTCCTCGATCTGCTTGCGGCTCATCGCCAGGCGATGCACCGTCCGCACGCGCGCGAGAATCTCGCACATGTCAAACGGCTTGGCCAGGTACTCCTGCGCTCCCGCCTCCAGCCCGCGGACCAGGTCCTCCGTCCCCGAGCGCGCGGTGAGCATGATGACGGGAATGTGCGCCGTGGCGGAGTCCGACTTGAGGCGGCGCGTCGCGGTCAGCCCGTCCATCTGCGGCATGTTGACGTCCATCACGATGACGTCGGGCTGCTTGTCCCGGGCGACCTGAAGGCACTCGACGCCGTTGCCCGCCGTCAGGACTTCATACCCGGCGTGGCGCAGGTGCGCGCACAGGACGAACTTCAGTTCCTCCTCGTCGTCCACGATCAGAATGGTTCCGATGCGTCCCTCGTTCATGATTGTCCCATCCGGCCCCGCTCTGCGCCTCGGGGAGCCAAGGCTCCGCTCATCGGTCATCGGCGAACCACGTTGGGCGGGTCGGTTAGCGGCGGGCAGAGGACCGATACGCGGGAAGGGTCCGAGAAAGTCGGTTGGACTCGGCGGCAGCGTGGCGCGGTCCGGCGCCCTCGCCTGATCGTGGAGGGCAAGGCACGAACGCACCACGACGCTGCGCCTGGCACGCCCCTCGAAGCGCGCCCACGCCTCAGGTCGGCAAACCTGACTGGAAGGCATCGCGCGGGTCGGCTATACCTTGCTGAGCGTACGTCGCGAGAAACGGCGGCGCCGACAGCGCGTCTCCACCTCTCGAGGAACCGAGCATGGATGTCCACCCCTTGATCTTTCAGCCGATCTTCAAGCCGCGGCTGTGGGGCGGACGGGCGCTGGAGCAGGTGCTCGGCAAGCCGCTTCCGCCGCACCCAGGGATCGGCGAGAGCTGGGAGCTTGCGGACCTGCACGAAGACGTGAGCGTCGTCGCGCGAGGCCCGGCGCAAGGCCGAACGCTGCGGCAACTTGTCGCGGAGTGGGGCGTCGCGCTGATGGGACGCGCGCCGCTTGCGCAAGGCCGGTTCCCGCTCCTGCTGAAATACCTCGACGCGCGGGACACGCTCAGCGTGCAGGTTCACCCGACGCCCGAAGCTGCACTCGCCTCGGGGGGAGCCGTGTCCTTCAAGCATGAGGCTTGGTACGTGGTCGGCGCAACGGGCGGCGCGTGCATCTACCGCGGACTCCTGCCGGGCGCGGACAGGGCGCATCTGGGCCGCGCCGTCGAGGCGGGCGAGGTCGAATCCGTCCTGCAACGCATCCCCGTCAAGCCGGGGCAGGCGTTCTATCTCCCGGCGGGCACCGTCCACGCGCTCGGCGCCGGCGTCCTCGTGGCGGAAGTTCAAACGCCGGGCGACGTCACCTACCGGCTGCACGACTGGAATCGCGTGGATCCGCTGACGGGCCGACCGCGGGACCTGCACGTCGCCGAGGCGCTGCGCTGCGTCCAGCTCGACCTCGACGTCGCGGCAGCGGAGGCGAGATCGCACGTCGCCAGCGTCTGGACGGCGGTGACGCGGCTGATCACCTGTGAGTCGTTCCGCGTCGAGCGCGTCCGCATGGTGGACGGCGTCGAGCAGGACATTCCCTACGATGAGATGGTGACGTGGATGGTGCTTTCCGGTCGCGGCGAGGCCAGTTGCCGCTGGGGGGCGGATCGCGTAACGATTCCGTTTTCCCGCGGCGACACTCTGCTGCTCCCCGCGGGCATGAAGGAGGCTCGCGTGCGAACGGATGACGATTGTTCCTGGCTGGAGATCACGGTGCCGATCCGCAGCGACCTGGCGGAGTACGCGCGCCCGGACCGCGAGAGCCTGCGGGCGGCGGGCGCGGGCGACGCGACGCTGGTGAGTCTGAACGTGCCGCCGCGCGGCCAGGGCAAAGCGGACTGAGAACGAGGGATCCCGGTCATTGCGCCGCAGAGGGGCACAACATCGTCTGGGCGGTCTGATGCTCGCGCACCACGCGAAGTTCTGGTGGCGGCTGCGCGCGGGGCTGGTGACGGTCGCCGCCTTGGGGATCCTCGCGGGTCTGGGAAACCTGGCGCAGTCCGCCGTCAACGGACAAGTGCAGGAGTCCGTCCGCAAGGCGCTCTGGGTGCTCGGCGCGCTGCTGGTGTCCGTGGTGCTGTACCGGCTGATGTCGCTGGCGGATCTGGTGGCGCAGCTTCGCGAGCGCATCGCTCGGCAGAACCACCGCATCCACCTGCTCGAGGCGACGCTGCGACTTCACGGCTCGCCGGTCCCCGCCGTCTCACCCCTGGAACTGACGTCAGACACGTTCGAAGGCTCGCCGACAATCATGCTTACGGCGACGGCCTGCGAGCCGGAGGTCGATCACGGGTTTTTGTATCCGCCGCTCGTGGATCAGCGGAACCCACCGCATTCTGAGGCGCCGCGCGCCGTGCCCGGCCCACCCTTGGCTTCCGGCCCGTCCCTTGCGCCGGGCCCGTCTCCAGTGCCCGGCGCGTCCTTGGTGCCCGGCCCGTCGTTGCTGCCCGGACGTCCCCTGCTGAACGAAGCGCGTGCGCTGCACGAAGCAGGCGACGAAGAAGGCATGCTCGAACTGTGCCGGGAGTTCCGAGCAGCCGTGGCGGAGCGGAATCTCATCGAGGCGCTGCGCGTCGGGCGTCTCCTGCGGCATCGCTTCCCTCTGTCGCGCCGCGCGCATGAGTTTGACGCGATTGAGCCTGTCCTGCAGGCGCGCCTCCGAGCCGAGCCGGCCCCGCCCTCAAAAAGCTCGCAACGGGCGTGATCCTCTGCGCCGAACAGGAGGAGGCGCGCGCCCGCGCGGGGGCGACGTGCTCCGGTGCAGCCCGCCGCTCGGCAGGGTGGCCCGCCGCGCCGCGCGCGTCTATGCGCCGACGGCTGAATACCGTTTCACGGCGCTGCGCCAGATGAACCGGAACACGGCGATTCCCGCCCCCAGCCATGCAAGCTGCCACCCCAGTCCGATTGCCAGCTCGCGCGGCTGGAGCTTGCCCATCAGCGCCGCGGCGGGGAAGTAGATGATCCACTTGAAGGGCATCAGGTCCGCCAACCGCTGCAGCAGCGGCGGCAGGATCGTCAGCGGCGCCAGCCGCCCGCCGAAGAACAACGACGCGCCGAACCAGAGCTGTCCCACCGCCTCCGACCGCGTGAACCAGAACGACGACAGCGCTACGATGTAACCCCACAGGAAGTTCAGCGCCGAGGCCAGCACCGTCGCCATCACCCCCGCCGCCAGGCTCGCCACCCCCAGCTCCACGCGGGGCGCCGTCAGGTACGCGATGACGATCCAGATCGGCGCGAGGATCGCCGTCGTCGTCACCTTGTACGCCAGGTTGTCCGACAGGCTCTCCCACACCGGCAGGATGGGCCTCAGCAGCTTCGGCGACATCGCCCCCGTGCGGACGAAATAGCCCATCTCGTACACGTCCCACGCCGTGCACAGGTGCCCGACGATCATGGTCAGCAGGAAGTACGCGGCGAAATCGCCCGAGGAGAACCCACGGATGTCCCCCCCCCCTTGCTTTCCGGCGATCGCGGCGCTCCACATCGCCATCGCCACCGCCGGATACACCACGCCCCAGAACGCCCAGAGGAGCATCTCGCCGCGGTACTGAATCATGACCGCGACCGAGCGGCGGAAGAACGCGGGCATGGCGAAGATCAGGGTCTTCATGGCACATTCAACTGAACGGAAAACCGGAGCGTCGCAGCGCCCTTGCCCTGCCGCGTGCGCCCCCGCAGGGGTCGCGGCTTGGTGACGTACGGGCCCATCCGCATCAGTGCTTCACGCCTCCCAGTTGCACCGACGCCCCCGGCTTATGCGGGCAGTGCGCCGTGTTGATGCAGGCATCCGGCAGCCGCAGCCGCGTCACCGGGCGGTTGTGCAGCAGGTGCTCCTCCACGATCTCGACGGCGTCCTCCGGCTTGACGAAGCCGTACCAGACCTGCTCCGGATAGACGACAACCGTGACGCCGTGCTCGCACTGGTCGAGGCAGCCGGCCTGGTTGACGCGCACGCGCCCCTTCAGCCCTCGCGCCGCAACCTCGGTCTTAAGCCGCTCGCGCACCGCCGCGCCGCCCCGCTCCGCGCAGCAACCCCGCGCATCCCCAGGCGCGCGTTCGTTGTTGCACACGAACACGTGACGTTCGAACTTAGACATGATCGTCGATGCCCGCCTTCTTCCCCGGTCGCACCGTCCCCCCGCGCGTCATTCGCCTTTCTACGGGACTGCCTCAGGATTACCACATCGTTCGTCTTTCAGAGCCGCGACCGCTCAGAGCCGCGACCGTTCAGCGCCGCGACCGTGAGGGAGCGAGGGTTTCCCTCCGAACCCCCGGGTTCTGAAACAGGGCGTTACCCATCCCCCGGCGGCTGCAGATCCAGCGCATACGCCAGGTCGCATCGAGAAGCCATGTGGCCGCTGCTGATCGGCACGAAGCCAAAACTCTCGTACAGCCGGATCGCATCCGTCAGGACGGCCGCGGTTTCGAGTTCCATGCGGCGAAAGCCAAGCTCACGCGCCTGCTGAATCGCATGGACGAGAAGCCGCCGCCCCAACCCGCGCCCGCGCCAGGCGGGGCGCAAATACATCTTGCGAAGCTCGCAGACACCCTCGCGGATGGGGACCAGCCCGACCGTGCCCACGATCGCCGGCGCGCAGGTCTCCAGCACATCGAACCGTCCGCCGCCTTGATGATACGCCCGCTCGAGGTCGAGCAGGTCGGCGTCTATCCCGCACGTATCGCAGACCAGCCCGAACTCGCGGAGCACGTCGCCAATCAGCGACCGCACGGCCTCGCCGTCGGCATTGGACGCCGGTCGCAGACGCACGCCTTCGGGCATCATCGAAGCGGAGCTCCAACGGGGCGGATTCCTGCGAAAGTCCGCCGGCGATGTGACAGCCCGACGAGGCAAACTCACCGTCAGCGGCTTGTCGGGGCGACACGGAACGCGCGGCTTCGACAGGCGCCTCCAACCAAAGTGAAGATCAAGGCTCGTCATTCCCGCGCAGGCGGGAATCCAGCGATTTGCCGCTGCGCTCTGGACCCTCGCCCGCCGGGGTGACGCCACTGCTGACACAGCAGTGGCACACGCTGCTCTGGACCCCCGCCTGTGCGCGGGCGACGAGACGAGGCGCCCGTTCTGAAATCCCCTGCGGAGTGCTACGCGCCGCCCGCAGGAAGCGGTCGAATCTTGATGTTGCGGTACGAGACTTTGTCCCCGTGGTCCTGCAACGCGACATGGCCCTTGGGTTCGCGCCCGTAGCGCGGCAGCGCCTTGAACTTGCTCTCGGCGACCTTCTTATTCCACTCCTCGCTGTTCACCTCGTACGCGCAGACTTTCACGCCGTTGAGCCAGTGCTCGACCTTGTTGCCCTGCGCCACAATCCGGACCTGGTTGAACCGGCCCGTGGGCAACGTCAGGTCGCGCGGAGCGGGATAGAGTGCGTAGTTCGATCCCGCCGACGTCAGCGGGTTCTGCCCGTCGTTGTGAAAGTCGTTGTCGAGCACCTGCATCTCGGGTCCGGTGCTCCAGACGGCGTCCAGCCCGTCGCCCTCGCCCACGCGGTAGAAGATGCCGCTGTTGCCGCCCTTGGCGATCTTCCACTCCAGCGTCAGCTCGAAGTTGTCGAACTCGTCCGCGGTGACGATGTCCCCGCCCTGACCCGTGCGCGTCAGGCAGCCGTCCTCGATCGTCCAGCCCGCGGGCATGTCGGGCTTCTTGAAACCGCGCCACCCCGCCGTGGACTTGCCGTCGAAGAGCAGCTTGAAGCCGGCTTTCTTCTCGGCCTCGGTCAGCGTGTTCGGCGCGGAGGCGTACGCGTTGGTGAGCGGTTTGCCCGGCGCATCCTTCGGAACGGTGTTCATCGTGTACCAGGCTTCAGTTCCCCACGGCTCCACGCCGGACTCGCTCGCCCAGCCGCCGAGCAGCCGCACGTACACGACGCGACCGGCCTTGATGCCGGGCAATTCAAGGAAGACGTGCTTGCGGTCGTCGGACACGCTGGCGGACTTGATCTCCAGCGTTTCCTCGTCCACCTTGCCCCCGCCGAAATCGGCCTTCGGCTCATAGCGCCACTGCGAGGCCTCGTAGAACCCCGTGTCCCAGCCCGCGCCCGGCGCCAGCGGTTGGGTGAACTCGATCTCCATGCCGTTGGACTTCGCGCGCACGGCGAACATCTCGAAGGCGGTCTTACCATTGAGCCGCAGCTTCTGCAGACCGTAGGGCTGGCGACCCTCGCGTCCCCAGCCCGGCGCGCTGAACCCGCCCACGAGCAGCGAGCCGTCCGGCGCCCACTCGAGCCGCGCCACGCCGGATTCAAACCCGCCCGCAAACGCGAAAACGCAACCCTGATACTCGCCGCCCACTTTCTCCAGCACGACGCGATGGACGGTGGCCAGCGTCAGATCGCCCACGAGCATATGTCCCTGATACGGGCCCGCGGGGATGACCGTAGGCTGCGTGGGCGTCACAGCCACCTCCGCGTGCGGCAGCCAGGCTGCCGGCGGCGTAACGGGCTGATCCTCGAAGAGTCCCGCCGGCGTGGTGCGCGCGCCGAAGAACCGCCCCTGCTTGACGTGCACGAGCTTGCCCGAAGGAACCCAATCGCCCTGCACGTCCGTGGCGAACAACTCGCCATCCGCGCCGAGGCCCAGACCGCATGGACCGCGCAGCCCCGACGCCACCGTCTCATATTCGCCCTTGTCCGGGTCGATGCGGATCACCGTGCCGCGTCCTTTTTGCTGAGGTTGAAGCGTGCGACCGGTGAGTTCGAGCGGCATGGACAGCGTGGTGAACAGCGCGCCGTCCTTGGCGATCAGACCGGAGGTGTACTCGCCGAAGTTGCCGCTGTAAGGCCAGTGGCTGCAGACCGTCCAGTACTCGTTGACGGCGTTGAAGTCGCCCTTGTTGTCCACCAGGCGCGTCAACTCCCCCTTCTGCGCGACATACAGTTGACCCTTGGCGAACGCCAGGCCCATCGGCTCCTGCAGTCCATACGCGAACGTGCGGTTGCGCACGTTCTGCCACGAGTCGCTTTCGGTCCCTGTCGCGGCGAGCACGCCGTAGAGATCGTCCCACAGGCTGATCATGAGCCGGCCGTCGCCGAGGTACGCCAAGCCGGTCACGCGGCATTTCAAGCCGGCCGGCGGGCGGATGGAAAGCAGATCGTAGCCCGGATGCACCGATTCCAACGGTGATTGATCCCCCGGTCGCCCGCGCTTCAGCGCGAAATCGACCCGCTTGTAACCCGGCGCCGTGAAGCGCGGCTCCGTCGGCGGCACGCTCAAGACGCTGGTCGGGATGCTCTCAAACGCCTCCCCCTCAACGCCGGGCTTGCGCCATTCCAGCTTGAGCAGCTCTCCTCCGCTGTTGTCGAAGTGCACCACGCGCAGCGTGTGTTCGCCGGGCATCAGCCCCACCGTACCCGTGGCCGACGTGCCGCCTTGCAGTCCGTCAAAGTCGATGATCGGGCGGCTGTCCAGAATCACGCGCGAGCCATCGTCGCTGGTGACGCGGAAGGTGTACTCGCCGGGCTTGTCCAGCGTAAGGACGGCGGTGACTTCGGTGAGAAACTGGTCCTTCATGGGCGCGAAGTCGCCGCGCTCCCCGGACAGGTCGATCGCGGGGACGACCTTGCAGACGTTCGGCGCCTGATCCGGCAGCAAGGGGTAGAGGCGCGTCAGGGTCCGGCCCACGTCGTAGATCCGCACCAGCGCGCCGCCTTCAGAGGCGGGCGGCGGCGCCTGCGCCGCGGCGCAGACCCATGCAGCGGACACGAGAACATTCATCGGCAAACTGAGCATATCCTCACTTCTCCAGCGAAACCCGCGTGAAAACAGGAGCCATTCAGTTCAACCCGCTTTCCCGGCGGGGCGCGACCGGGACGCCGGCGGCGCTACTTGCGCCAGGCGAAACCGCAGATGTTGTACCCGTCGCGCTTCTGCGTCATGACGGCCGACTCGCGGTCCACCTTCCCGTCGCCCGTGCCCATCACTTCGTAACGGTCCCACGGCGTGTTCCCGCGCAGGGGCATCTGCACCTTGGTGTTCTCCGGAATCCCGGCGAACTCGAACCGGCGCTGCAGGACGATTTCAGATCCATCCTCGCTGTTGTGCGTCGAGAGCGACTCAAACACCTTGATTTCCTCTCCCGTCGGAAGGATCAGCGCGAAGTGGAAGTGGATGCTCAACTCGCCGAAGGTGTAGCCGCGAAAACGGACGGCCGGGTACATGGTTTCGCCGCCGCGAATAATCGTCCACACCTGGTCGTCCGCGGCCTCGAAGTACACGCGTTCGCTTTGAACGGCGGGACTGAGACCGCGCCGCGCGTCATAGGGCCAGCCCTGAAAGTTCACGCCGCCGCGCCACGCCATGTAAAGCCGGCACTCCACGCAGTCGAACGCCACCCAGATGTCCGGGCTGAGCGGCAGCGCGGCCACCCTCGGAAACCCGTTCAGGCTGCAGCGCACCACGCGGAACGACTTGCTCCCTCCGCTCTGGCTTGCGGCCCCGACGCCCCACGGCGCCAGCAACAGCAGCCCCGCCAGCACAAGATTCATCATGCTTCCTCCTTCGATGCCGCCGCGCCCGTCTCATCCCTGAACAGGACCGCGATGAGCAGCGCGCAGGCCAAACCGATACCCGCCAGAACATACCAGAGCGGCGAGTAGTTCACCACCGCCGGTGTAACATCGTTCACCGTGCACCACGCCTGCAACCGGCCGGAGAGTATCCCGCCGAAGATCGGTCCGCCGCCCAGGATGAGGATGCCGAACAGGGTCTGGGCCGTGTGCCGCACGTCAGACGGCGCCAGCCGATCCACGTAGATATAGGACGCCGCGAAAAAGCACGAGTAGCACAGCCCATGGAACGCCTGGCTCGCGACGATCAACCAGGGCGGCAAGCCCGGGGTCGCGAAAACGACGTACCGCGCGAAATACGCCGCGGCGCCGAGCGTAATGACCCAGCGGAAACCCAGCTTCGCCAGCAGAAAGCCCAGCGCCGGCAGAATCAGGATCTCCGCAAACTGCCCCACGGTCATCGCCGGACCGGCTTCGCTGTCCAGCAGCCCGATCGACTTGAGGAATGGAAACGTCTGCAGGAAGTAAATCTGGTGGATGGCCGCGATGGCGAGGCTGACCACCACGAGGAGGCAAAACGACGGACGCGCGAAGAGCCGAGCGGCGCGTGCAATCGCTAGTTTCTCGACCGCGTCGCGCCGCGGCGGCGTGTGCGGCAGCCGGAGGCAGAAGCTCGCGTACAGGATGGACATCGCTCCGGAGAATCGCAGCGCGTGCGCCAGCCGCGCGACCACGTCGGAATGCTCCGTCCCGACGACGAACGGCGGCATCCACTGCCAGTGAAGGTTGCTCTGAAGGAAGAGCATCGGAAACGCCCAGCTCGCGGCGATCCACCCCAGCGTCCCCCACACGCGCACCCACGGAAACTCACGTTTGCCGTCCTTCAGGTGCGCAAACGCCAGTGAGTTGGTCAGCGCCAGCGTGGGCATGTAGAGAATGCTGTACACGATGGACAGCCCCAGCCACGCCGCGAACGTCGTCTGCGCAGCCGTGATCCACTTGAGCACGCCGCCCAGGAGCAGCAGGCACGCCAGCACGCGCTCCGTGCTGAATCTGCGATCTGCGAGCTGACCCGCCACGAACGGCGCGCAGACGGCGCCAACCGAACCGCCCAAACCGAGGATCCAGCCGATCTGGGAGCCGGTGAAACCCAACCCGCCTTCCGCCCCGCTCGCCCCGAGGTAGCGCGACGCCACCGGCAGCCACGCGCCCCACACGGCGTACTGCAACAGCATCATGCCGGACAGGCGCAGATAGACGTCAACTCTCATCGCGCTCTCCGCACGAACCGACCTCGCGCCACAGACCACGCTCGCCTCACAGACCGACGTTGCCACATGCACGGACCGCGTCACATGGACCGACCCATGCCCCAGACGACGGTCGCAACGTAATAGAACGATTCGCCGACCGCCGCACAAGCGCCGCGAGCAGTGCCGGGTGCCCCTGCTCTGAGAGCAGTGCCGCATGCCCCTGCTCTGTGAGCAGTGCTCGCGGGACTCGACATCAACTCGATACCAAGTGGGTCCACGCAAGAGGGAAACTGAGCCGGCGGCGGTGGCAGGGTCAACGGTACTCCTCTCGCCAGGGTCTTGCCTTGCTTGTCACGGTCAGACAAGTACGCCAGACCGTGCCGCTCTCCGACACGACCAAGGCTGCGCCCCAGGATTATGGCATCGCTTGTCTTTCCAAGCCGCGCCCGTTCAGAGCCGCGCCCGTAAGGAAGCGGATTCCAACGCTCGAAAGCGGGAACGCTCCCCTTCGGTCACGGCTCGGATAAGATGTGATTTCAGCGAAGCGATACCCTGGAAAACACTTGCCAGGATAAGCTGCCGCACACGACAGGCCGCGACTGCCAGGCTTGTGCCAGACGAGCTACAATGCTCTGAGAGCCTCGATCCCCCGGGGCGTCGGCGCATGGAGAAACCGGTCGTGGAATTAATGATGAAGATTCTTGTCGGCGCGGCCCTGGCCGCGATGGTGTTCCTCCTCGTCAAGCGCGGCGGAGGGTGAAAGAACTGCTGACGGAGCGGTCGCTCCGGTCAACCGCGGGCGTGTCTGGCGTAGTGTCCGAGCCTGGACTCGCCAGCGCGGGTCTGTCCGAGCCGCGCCCGTGAGGAAGCGGTCCCCCCACGGCTTTTTTGGGGGCATGGAAGAAACGCTCCCTTACGGTCGCGGCTCCGAAATGCAAACTGTGACACGACTGTGTCCGGCGCCAACCGCCGCCCTTAAAGCGGCAAGGCGTGCGCCTGCTTCGCTTCCGCGAGGAAGCGGTCGGTGTAGCGCGGATCGACCTGCTGCGCGGCGCGGGTGGCGACATCCGCGAGCTGCTGATACTGCGGGTCCGTCGTCTTCTCGAAGAACTCGCCGGCGAGAATAACCAGGCGCAGAAGATGTCGCAGGACCAGCCCTTCCTGCTTGTCGAGGTTCCGGCTGCGGACGAACTTGTAGAAGCTGCTCTCCGCCTGTGCCACGCCGCCGGCGACCCACTTCGGCTGGATCAGAATCTCCTCCGGCGAGGGGAGCTGCGCGTCGAACGCGATCTTGAGCATCTCCGCGAACACGGGCGGGCGCGGCGGCGGCTCCTCTTCCCACAGCGGCTCGGCGTGGAGTCGAGCGTCGTCCTGCGGCTCCTCATCCTTCCCCCCCCCGCTGCCGACGCCGGAGCTGACGACGCCCATCTGGATCATCAGCGGGCGCAGCTCGTTCGTCTCCAGCGGTCCCGGCGGCAGGTCCTCCGGCGGCCGCACCGCCCGCTCCACCGACGGCGGCAGCGGCAGCACCGACTCCAGCGCCAGGCTCTTCTCCGTGAAGTCCGCGGTGTTCAGCCGCGACGCGAGGTACACGCCGTACAGCGGATCCACGCTGCGGAAAAACGTCAACTCCGCGATGCGCTCCGTCAGCTTCACGTGCAGACCGTCGGGCTGCATCTCCACGAACCCCATGGCCGCGAGGTTGGCGATCATGTGGTCGAGCTGCCGCTGGAAGCTCTCGATCTGGTCGGGCGTGTTGAAACGCTTGCCGAGGAACTCGCGGACGTGGGCCAGCGAGTCGTAGCGCCGCAGCAGGTAAACGAGAACCTGGTACGGAATCATCGAGCGCGAGGCAAGCTTGCCCGGACCGGCCGCGATGAGCGTCTTGAACTGTCCTTCCGTCCAGTATTGCTCGTGGGTGCGACGCGTGGGGCGCTTGCGTTCGAGGTCTTTCTTCGCCCGGAGAATGCCGGGGTCTTTCGACTTCGGGTCGATCTGGTCGTACTTTTTCTTCCACTTGGCGATGCGCGCGTCGTCCTCGTGCGCCATCGCGTGGACGTAGCCCTTCTTGTCGAACTGCGGGCGCCCCGCGCGGCCGAAGATCTGATGCGCCGTCGAGGGGAAGATCAGCTTGCGCTCGCGCGGCGGTCCTTTGAGCAGCGTGCTGAGCACGACGGAGCGCGCGGGGAGGTTGATGCCCGCGGCCAGCGTTTCCGTGCAGATGACAAAGGGCACGAGCTTGCGCAGGAAGAGATCCTCGATGAACTCCTTGTACTTGGGAAGCACGCCCGCGTGGTGGACGCCGACGCCGCGGATGAGCATCTGCCGCAGCTTGGGCCCGACGCCGTCGCTGAACTCCGCCGCGGGGAGGGACTTCTCGATCTCCGCGCGCGTCTGCGCATTGACAAGCGAAAGCCCCTTCATCACCTCGGCCACCTCCCAGCACTCGTCGCGGTTGAAGCAGAAGACCAGCGCGGGCGAGCGCTGCGTGGCGTCGTCGTCGGTGACCATCTCCGGCAGCAGCTCGGTGAGCAGCTTGTCGCCGACCCATGCGTATTCCAGCGGGACGCGGCGCTCGTCGGTGCGCACCAGATTCAGCGTCCGCCCGTGCTCCTTCCGCAGCCAGGACACAAACTCCGGCGCGTTGCCCACCGTGGCCGACAGGAGCATGAGCCGCACGTTCTTCGGCAGCAGCACCAGCGACAGCTCCCAGACCGTGCCGCGCTCGTAGTCGTTGAAGTAGTGGAACTCGTCCATCACCACGCCGGAGACGTCGTCGAACGATTCCTCGCCGGACAGCAGGTGATTCAGCAGGATTTCCGCCACGACGACGCGCACCACCGCGTCCGGGTTGACCTTGCGGTTGCCGGTGATGAGGCCCACGTCGTCCCGCCGAAAGCCCCACACCTCCGCTTTGCCCTGAAACTCGCGGAACTTCTGATCCGTCAGCGCGATCAGCGGCGTGGTGTAGTAGAGTTTCGTCCGGGTGGACAGCGCCTCGAAGATGGCCGCCTCCGCCACGAGCGTCTTCCCCATCCCCGTCGGCGCGGTGACCAGCACGCCCTCGCCGTCGCCGAACCAGGCGAGCAGGGCTTCTTCCTGAAAGGGATAGGGCGAGAAGGTCAGGCGGTCGAGAAACTGCGAGCAGATGTCGTCACGGGTCATGGAGGGCACGATAATGGGCGGACCGCTATCGTGCGAGCGCGGTCGCACCGCGTCCGCCCGCACGGCCCGCTTTCACGCGTCGACTGATTCCGTCGTACCCGGCAGGGAAACGACTCGGCCGGCAAAGCGCTTCTCGATTTCACGAAGGTGCTCGCAGAGTCGATGGACGTCGTTTCCGTATTCTTCACCGATCGCCATTCGGATCGCCCTCACTTCATCAATGAGAGGGTCGCCGGGCGCCGCGTTCTCATGTTTGTCGATCATACTCAAGACTCCCAGAGAAACTCGGGCGTGACGATTCGCGGCGGGCGCCGGTCATGCCCATCCAGTTCATCGTCGAACTCGCCACGCGCCAAGGATATCCTGAGCAGGCCGAACCTATGCTCCACGACTTACTGAGAAATGTGCATGATGTCGGTGGTCGAACGGCCATTCACTTCTCGCTGAAAGATCTCACACGACGATATCGCGGCCACAGCGTGCCTTGGAGCAGACGCTACGGCCGCGATGGAAAACACCGAAGCGCAAAGCGGACCGCGCAACGCCCCGCGCGGCGAGGTTCCGCGTGGTGGCGCGCGACCGCCCCGCGTCCTGCATCCGGGTCAGCAACCGCCCTCGCGATCAAGCGACGTGCCGCAAGGCGTGCCTCGACAGCCCCCGGCGGAGATCGCGGATCAAGACCGGGGCCTGACCGCGAACCAGCTATGGGACCGAGCGCGGATGGCCGCGCGGAACCAAGCGCTGATCGACGACGAGTACCGGGCGAAAACCACAGCCTAGGCCTGTCGCCACCGCTCGCCCCCACAGGCTGCTGTGCATTGAATCAGGGGCAAACACATAAGCCTACAAGCCACACGTCGTTGATCAACTGGCCGACCAAGGACCGGAGAAAAAAAGGGGGGCACCCGGTGGCGCCCCCGTCCAGCTTCTATTAGTTCGCAGGCAATTGGGGAACTACCGGAATCGCACGGTCTTGCCCGCCGCCTTGATCATGGTTGCGTTGGTGATTTCTACGCCTCCATTAGATAAGAAGTTATCGCCGAAATCAATTGTGCCGCCATCCGCTGTGATCTTGATGTGGTTGTTGGCCTCGATGCTGCCGAAGTTTCCATCGGCGAATACTTCGATCTCGCCGCCGGATATCTCCCACTTGGGTGCATCTGCGTTTTCGTACCCAACAGCGCCAAAGCGAAGCGTTCCGCTCGTAACCTTGAATTTCCCGGTCCCTGTGATTTCGGGTCCATCGCAAGTGTTATCGGCGCAAGCGATTCCCGCGCCGTCCCCAACCTGCATCGTGTCGCCGGAATAGTCAACCTTGGCTGTTCCGTTGACTTCAACGCAGGCCCGGATACCCATGCTTCCCTTTACGGTCAGACTACTGCCGAAAATGAAACCGTCGCCATTGTGCCCGCACCCCGTGGAGCAACACTCCAACCGGCCCTCGTAGTTCGAGTTCACGGCCTTGCTCGCGTTGAGTGCGCCCGTCCCGTTGATTGTCACCCAGGCACCGCGGCACACGATGACCGCGTTGTCGCTCCCAACCTTCTCGAAGTACACATTCCCATCCACATTGGACGTAGTGTCGATTTCGGTGGTGGCGCCGAGGATGAGCGTCTCGCCGCGAATCTCCAGCGTGCCGTCCACATCGATCGTCTTGGCGAACGCGAAGTTCGACATGTTCTCGATCCGACAGGTCTTGCCGGAAGGAATCACCGCGTCGTCGCCTCCTCCGGGAGCGTGACCGCAACTCCAGTTGCCGCCGGAATCCCAAACACCTGAAGTCGCTGTAAACGTACACGTATCTTGCGCGATTGCCGGAGCACCGCACATGCATACGGCCAGCACAACAAGCGCAATCCCAAGAATGCGCAGAAGTTTCTCCAACATGTTTGTATCTCCTTATGATCCCAATGATTGGGGATATACCCAATCCACAGGGATATCGTTGTTGAAAGCAAGTTCAAGACAGGAAACGACTTTCATCTGCTGGGGATCTGGCGCGGACTCCCGTAGCGATGAACTCCTCCACCATTGACCAGCAGTCGAATGTCGGTGACGAAAGCGTCGCCCGAGTCGAAAGCAATGTCTCCCCGATCATTGATGGTGGGAACCATGTTCAACCCACCATCAGACGTCATTTGTCTGAATCCTCCGTTTGTGTACGTCCAGATTTCAGCACGCCCCCCACCATATCCCCGGTGGAAGGCGATTTCTCCAGATGCGTTAACGACCGGAACGGAACCCCATTGGGTCAAGTCCGACACGACACCATTTTCCCAAGCCTGCAACCCCCAACGACCGTCCTCGTTGAAATTGTTCATCCACACCACGAGGCCGTCGTTGTTAATAGTGGGCACTTGCGGCTCAAACGAGTAGTCGGGATCAAGCTGCTTCATCCTTCCATCGCGGTACAGGATGATGTCCGAATCCCACCAGCCGACCACGCAGAAGTTGTACTTCGTCCAGACCATCTCATCGAGATCATTGAGATCTCGGAGCTGGTTCGAGAAAGCGTCCGGACCCTCCGCATCGAACGTAATGCGGTTTTCGCTTTGACCGTCGAAGAAGAATATCTCCGACCGCCATGCGTCGAGCGCGCATCCATAGCCGAAGTCCCTGTACCAGGCAACGTGGCCCAGGTTGTTGATTCTGGGCTCATAGTCGTCACTGGCGTCGTCGGTCAACCGACGGATGCGCCCGTCCGGCGTGCGCATCATGATCTCGAAAGTGCGGTCCCACTCTCCTTCGGGACCGATCTCGCTGCTCCAGACGATGGTTCCCTCGTCATTGATGTCGGGCCAGCGATCGCCCTTGCGGTTGTCCGTGATCTGAGTGATGTTCCCGTTGTCGTACAGGAAAATCTCATCCAGATCGTCATTACCGTCGCCGGGATTGCGGCTGGTGAAGACGATCTGCCCGCGATTATTGATCCTCGGAAAGTACTCAAATGTCGTCGGGTCGTCTGTGACCTTCACTTCGGCGTAGCCTTTGGGAGGCCGGGCGCACGCAGTGTGTGCGCCAAAGTCGCAGGCCGTAAACAACAGCGCAAGATAGAGCATGGGTCGCATGTGCGTGACCTCCGAAAAGAAGAAACGTCCGGTCCCGTTACGGGCACCCGAACGTCTTAAGCGTACAGGTGGACGTAAACGTCAGCGTGATTGCCCCGGAACCGCTGAGCGTGATGCTGTCGGCCTTGAGCACCGGCGGACTCTGTGCCGAGCCGTCGAAATCGACGCTTCCGGATACCTCCAGGTCGTCGATCTGCAGGGCAACCAGGGTAATGTCCCATGTCCCTGATGGGATCGTCGCGTCATCGCCGCAGTCATCCGGATACCCCCCGCCGGCGCTGGACCAGTTACCCGAGTTGTCCCACGCCGTGCCGTTGTTGCCCGTCCACGTGTACGCGATGAGCATCCCCGCCGCGGATTCCGGATTGGCAGCGGGGTCGGCCTCAACGACCGCGGGAAAGGAGAACGGGGCGATATCCATCCAAGCCGGACCGGACTCCGGAGTCGGCTCCTGGTCAGGCGAGCGGTGCGCCACGCTGGGGTCGCCGGTCGCGGGCTTGAGAAGAACGATGGTTCCCGCCGACGGGGCTGCCGCGTTCAGGGACCAAACCCAGGGCAAGAGCAGTCCACCTCCCACGAGGACCATGAGTGTGGCCCTCCTAGCGAATCCGGTTCGAGCCTTCAGGCTCGGGTCTCGGGTCTCGGGTCTCGGGTCTCGGGTCTCGGGTCTCGGGTCTCGGGTCTCGGGTCCGCGGCGCACGGACTTGCCGGACCCCCGTTTCGATACAGGGCTTGCGATGTCATCGCAGCCTCCTTGCGAAAAACGACTCAGTCCGGTTGCTGGGTGGCCTTACACAAGGGCCCAGACGGACGTTTTTCACGGATTCTGCCGTCAAGTCCGAGCAATCTCGGACTCACACAGGAAGAGGATAGCAGAGAGCCAGCGGGGAGTCAATCGAATTCCCGGGTCTGACACGAATTCTGGCATTTCAGTTTCGAGCTACTCCAAATTTCGATCTCGTCCGGCGAGACTCACCCTATCAGTCCCTGGTGTTTTCAGAATTGGGAAACGCCGCTCAGCCCGCCCGGGCGGCGCAGGTGGAGCTCCTGGGCGGGCCGGGTGCCTCGATGGGGACGGTGCAGACCTCTGAATAGCCTGAAACTCGACGCACCGGCAGAGCCGCGCTTGTGAGGAAGCGGGTTTCACCGCATCCCAGGCGGCAAAGCACTGAATTGGGTTACGTGCATCCCAGTCGGCGAAGTGTTGAATGGGGTTACACGCATCCCACACAGCAGAGTTCGCTTCCTGACGGTCGCGGCTCTGTATATCATAGATTTCGACTGAGAGTCCTGAAGCACGTTGCCCGCGGGTTCTAGTTGCCGTGTCGGCGCACATCAGACGCCGCGTCCCCTCGTTTGACGCGCCCCCATGATCCGGAAGAATGCCGCCATGAGCCGTGTGCGAAGCATTCTCGTCGTGAGCCTGGCGGTGGGGTTGTTCGCGGGAGCGGCCTTCTCCCCGTGGCACGACAACGATTCCCTGCGGCGCGCGGTCGGGATTGTGCTGGCGGTGCTGGTGCTTTGGATCAGCGAAATTGCGCCGCTGGGCGTCATCGCGCTGATCGTGCCGGTGGCGGCCACACTGTCGGGTGTGCTCAAGTGGGGTGAGGCGCTGTCCGCGTGGGGCGATCCGATCGTATTCCTGTTTCTCGGCACGTTCCTTCTGGCGCGGGCGCTGGAGAAGCACGGCGTGTTTGAGCGGCTGGGGGCGCTGCACTGGGCGCGACCCGGTGCGACCGAAGCCGGCGTGCAAACCGGCTCAAGCGGCGGCGCGCAATCCCACTTCGGCGGTGGCTCTCAAGCCGGCTCCGTTGGCCGCTGGAGGACCGGCTCAAGCGAGCGGACCGGCTCAAGCGCCGGCGTGGGCGCGCTGTGCATGATCGTGCTGCTCGTTTCCGGCGCGATCTCCACGGCGCAGAACAACACCGCCGTGACCGCCATGCTGCTGCCGGTGGTCGCGACCTTGGCGCGGAGGACGGCCGCGCCGGCACTGCCGCTGCTGGCGTTGTCATACGGTGCGACGTTCGGCGGCATGGCCACCCCCGTGGGGACGGCGCCGAACTTTCTGGGATTTGCGAAGATTCAGCTTGTCGATCCGCAGTTCAACTTTCTGACATGGTTGAAGGTCGGCATTCCCGTCTGGATCGGCACGACGGTGATCGGCTGGGGGCTGCTGCTGCTGGCGCGGCGATGGACGAGAGCCGGGGTTGAGGAGACTTCCCAGTTGGGAGCGCGGGTTCGCATGACGGCGGATGCTCGGGAGGACGGAGGGCTTTGCGATCTTGCGGATCACCGGCTGGAAAGCCGGTGCCCCAGCGCGGCTGAGGTGCTCCAACCTCACGGCTTGGGTGATGTTCGCCAATCCCCCAGCCAGGTGAAGGATGGCGACCCGTCCGATCCCGCGGTGGTTCGCAGGTCCGCGCGACTGTGGGCCGTTGGAATTTTCCTTACAACGGCGGTCATCTGGCTGGCGAGCGGCGCCGTCGTCAGCTTCACCGCTTCGAACAGTCCGTTGCAGGAATGGGTCAAGGCCTATCTGCCGGAGAGTCTGGTTCCGCTGGCGGCCGCGCTGGTGCTCTTCATCGTGCGCCCACGCGGGGGAGATCGCGCCGTGCTCGACCGGGCGGATCTTCAGTCGCTTGACTGGGACACGCTGTTCTTGATCGCCGGCGGCTTGTGCCTGGGAAAGGTGCTGCAAAGCAGCGGCGCCGCCGACGCCGTGGCAACGTCGGTGGCCGGAGCGAACTTCACCCCGTTGGCGCTGATGTTCGCGCTGGCGGGCGTGACGGTGCTGCTCTCCGAACTGACCAGCAACACGGCGACGGCCGCACTGCTGGTACCGCTGGCCGGTTCTCTGGCGGAGGAGACCGGCGTGCCGGCGGTAAAGCTGATCTGGCTGGTGGCGCTGTCGGCCAGCCTGGGGTTCGCGCTGCCCATCTCGACGCCGCCCAACGCCATCGTTTATGGCACGCGGCTGATCCCGCTGCGGCTCATGGCAGGAATGGGATTGGTCGTGGATGCATTGTCGGTGGTATGGGTCGTAGCGTGCGTGCAGTGTCTTGCGTAGGGAAGCACCGGCGCTGCCTGATCAGGCCGCGCCGGTGCGCAACTTCATCCGCTTCAGAGGCTTCAACCCGGCACTCCTGCCCGACGGCAGTCGAACTGCCGACTTGGCAGGCGGACCGTCACCCCCGCGCAAGCAGGAGTCCCGGGCGCGCCGTCACGCCGCTGGATTCCCGCCTACGCGAATATGACGAAGCTGGATTCCCGCCTGCGCGGGAATGCCGAAGCTGGGTTTCCGCCTGCGCGGCGGGAGGCATGGCCTACGGTACTCCGTTGGCCATGGTCTTGCCCCGCTCGCCGCAGACTGCCTGGCTCGTCAACTGCACGTCGTGGATTTCTTCAGCCCGCACTCCGTCTGCGTGACGGTGTGCCCGCCGGGCGCCACGCCGGAAAACTTGTTCTTGATGATGCCGCGGTCGTTGGCGGTCTTGGTGACGCAGGAGCCGCCGTCCAGGCACAGTTCGTAATCCGTGCCCGGCGTGTAGTTCTTGCCCTTGGCGACGACCTTGAACGTGCCATCCTTGCATTTCGCCGACAGCGTCTCGTCCCCGTCGCACGCCTGCGGCGCGCCCTGGACGGTGAAGCTGTTGCGCGCGTTGTTGGTCAGCACGGCCGCGCTGCCGGAGTACGCGTAATCATCCTGGTTGGTCGTGCTCTTATCGCTGGCCGCGCCGCCGAACAGGAGGCTCTCGGTGTTTGACGTGGGCAGCGCGCCGTCGAAGGGCGGAGCGAAGTCGCCGTCATTGTCGTTGTCCAGCGTGCCCGTCGTGGGGCCGGTGTACCCCGCGCCGCCGTAGCAGAGCCGCCAGAGAATCTGCGTGCCGGCGTCGTTCTGGAAGATGATGCAGCCCGCGGCGAGGTAACTGTCGGGGATGCGATTGGTCATGGTGAAGTCCGCGACCAGCGGCGGGCTGGTGTGGCTGCTCATGTTGGCCGTGGCGATGAGTACGCGGTCGCCCATGGCGCCGTTGGAGACGTTGGTCCCGAAGTTCACGAGGATGACCGGGTTGGCGCCCGCCGCGTCCACGGCCACGAGCCGCGCGCCGGATATGAACGTCTGCCCGGCCGAGCGCATGCGCAGTTGAATCGCCTGCGCCGTGGTGTCGCCGTCCACGCCGGCGATGACCTGCTCGATCTGCATCAAGTGAAACGACACCGCCGAGGCATCGGCCGCCGCAATCAGACATGCGACCGCCGCCCCCATCATCAGACTTTTCCGAATCATGCCTTCCGCCTTTCCCTAGGATGTGAACGGATCGGCGTGTCCCATCACTGCCGATCACGTCAAGGAAGGGAGCACCGCGCGCCCGCCCGCGCAGGCGCGTGTTTCAACGGTTTCCCCCCCGGCCCGTGAACCATGATACCGCATGGGGCGCGCGGGTTTCCACAGGACCGGACTTGCTTTCCTCTCAATGCACAATGCCGCGGAGAGGCCTCGATCTTGCAGGCGGTGGATCGATTCCGCTGAGCGACCGGCGCGTCGCGGAGGGTGCCGGCGCGGGCGCGAGTCCGCGCGGAAGGGAATCCGCAGCTCGCAGCATGACGCCGGGGGCATTTAGTCGGTAAACAGCGACCGCTGCTGGGGCGATTCGAGCGCCCCGCGCTCCCGAACGTCCTGAATGGCGTCCACGAACTCCTGAACGGTGCTGAACTTGCGGTACACGCTCACGAAGCGGACGTACGCCACGGCGTTGACCGAGCGCAGATGCCGGGCGGCCAGAAGCCCGATCTGCTCCGAGGTGACTTCGCGATCGTGGTTGCGGAAGAGGTCTTCCTCCACGCGATCGACGATCTGCCCGATCTGTTCCTCGGTCACGGGCAGCTTGTAGCAGGCGCGTTCGAGGCCTTCCTCGATCTTCTCGCGGTGATAGGGCACGCGGCTGTCGTCGGCCTTGACGACCGTGAGGCGCAGCTCCTCCTCGACGCGTTCCTTGGTGGTGAAGCGCCGCCCGCAGGCGATGCACTGACGGCGACGCCGAATCGCGGCGGCGCCGTCCGTGGACCTGGAGTCGATGACCTTGTCGCTGTCGGCTCTACACGTCGGGCACCGCATCGCGCACCGCACGCTCCTCCCTGCCCCCGCTCTCCCACAAGGGACGATGCACGGTAACCCGAAGGGGGCGGGCGTGTCAATCAGAACCCGACGCGCAAGCGAGGCACCGCACGGATGCACGCGCTCGCACAGAACCCGTAGCCCACGCGAGGGACCGCTGGGTCACTTGGCTTGCTGCGGATTCGCGCAGTTGCACGGGACGGCCCACCCCTTGTGTGGTGAGTTTTGATGCTCGAGCACAAGCCGCCTCCCGCGCTCGCCGGGCGGCGGAGCGCGTCCGGCGGATGCGAGCTGCAGTGCATTACGTCGCCGGCGATTCCACGTCCGCGACCATCATATGCACCAGCTTGCCGGCGAAACTCATCACGTCTTTTCCCGCGGCCTTGCCCTGCTCGGATTTCAGCCCGGCGTTGAGCGCCTCATGGCTGTCGAAGTACAGCTCGGCCATCAGGTAGTACCGCGGGTCTCCGCCCGGCGAACCCTTGATGCGGCTGACCTCCATGCGTCGCAGCCCCGGAATCTTGGCCGCCAGCGGAACGTGCCCGTTGAAGTAACGATCATCGAAGGCCTGGGTGTCTTCAGGCTTCGCGTACAACGCGATGAACTTGACCATGCGGTGTGTCTCCTGCGCGTGCGGTTGAAAGCGACGGCGGATTGTAGCGTGGCACGACCTGCCTTCAACGCCTGGCAAGTCGCTCCTTCCGGCTTCAGCGTCAGGGGAGTCGCCCCTTCAAGGCGGCGCCGTCGCTGATGCCCTCAACGTCTCGCTCGCGGGTGTGCGTAAGGACAATGATCTCTGGACTGATCTTGCCGGGCGGCTCCGCGCCCCAACCGGCGAGGCTCAACCACGAGTTGCCGGTCCCGAGGTATCGCAGGCCGCCGAGCTGCGCGGCCACGTCGTAACCGCCTTCACCATGCACCAGAGTCTCGAACGTGTCGCGGTTCGCGCCGGCGTATCCCCGGAAATCGTAGCTTGAAAGCACGAGCGCCGCGCACGGATGGGCCGCGATGCTTTCCGCAGTCATCTCCAGCGAGTACACGTCGTAACCCATCTCGATGAGCCGCGGAAGGTACTGCGGTTTGCAGAAGACGCCGATCGGCGAGCCTGCGGGAACGCGATCCCGCAGCCATGACTCCGCAAGGTAGCGCGAGTCGGTCATCATCTCGAAGCTGACACTCGCGAGATAGCCCGCGGTGGGAAGCCCCACGACAACCGCGGCAAGCCCCTTGACGAACGCCGGCACGCGCAGGGAACGAAGAAAAGCCGCCGCGGCCCAGCCGGTCGGGATCGCCGCCAGCGCCAGCATGGGGAACAGGAAGCGGCTGTACACGAACTCCAATCCGCATTCGATCACCATGAAGTAATACGTCGCGGCGGGAAGAAGCGTCAGCACGGCGAGGCGGCGATGCCGAAAGCTCGCAACCGCGCACGCCGCCAGCATCGCCGCCAGCATCGGCCAGCCGACGGCGCCGCCCGCATAGCGCAGCGCCACCAGCGCGAGATGAAGCGGGTTCGCGTACCGCGGCTGCTGCGCGTGCAGCGTGTCCGCCGTGGCGTCCAGCCAGTAGTGCATCCGCGCGGCGAAGCGATCCCAGTTGTGCAGAGCTCCGTTGAAATACAGCGTCACCATGACGAACACGCCCAGACCGATGAACCACCGGGGTTGGCACAACGTCCTGACCCACCAGACCGGCCTCGCACCACCCACACCGCCCGCTTCGGCCGCGCGTTCCTGAGACTCACGCCGACAGCGCAGCGCCTCGATCGCCAGCAGCACCACGGCCATGCCCGGATACACGCCCGCCACGCCGTCCTTGGTGCAGACCGCCGCCGCCGCGAAGAGCGCCAGCATCACGGCGTCCCACAACCGGCGCGAATCCGTCAGCCGCACATAGAAGTACGCGCTCCACGCCATCCAGAAGATCGAGGGGACATCGACGTTCCCGAGCCGCGCGAAGCAGGCGAAGTCCGCGCCGCTCAGCAGCACCAGCGCCGCAAGCAGTGCCGAGAGTCTGTCACTCGTCAGCCGCAGCGCCGTGCAGAAAACCGCCGCGCCCGTCCCAATCGCCATCAGGAACGTCAGCAGGTTCGACGCCAGAATCAGGAAGCCGAGCTTCGGCAGTTGCGGCTCGGCGAGGACTTTCAGACCGGTGGCCGGGTCGATGGACAGCTCCCCGCGCCACCGCCACACCGTCTCAATCGCGCGATACACACCCGCATTGAGCAGATAGTGCAAGGGCGGATAGCGCCCGCGCCAGTCCTGCGGCCAGCCTTCGACCACGAATGTGCGGTTAGGCCCGGCAATCGTGTCCTGGCTCCAGGAGTTCAGCGCCGGCAGCCCCCAGTTGATGGCCGGCAGGTAGGCGGCGCAGCCAAACAGGACGATGACCAGCAGGCACCATCCGGTTCGTGGTCTCCGCGTTGAGGTTGTTTCCGCCGCCAACTCGCCCTCGACAGTCTCGCGCATCGACCGGCCCGCCGCCCGGTCGCCGCCGGCATTATAGGACGATCTTCACGCCCGATCCCAGCAGTCTGTGATGAAAGGCCACGCGCGTCATTCCCGCGCAGGCGGGAATCCAGCCGGTAGCTTGCGAGATTTCACGAATCCAGTGGTTTTCCGGGGAGGACCGGACCCCGCCTGCGCGGGGGTGACGGGCGCCATGCTCGGCTTCGGGTTTCACCACGGAATCCTAACCTCAGCCGACGCCCTGCGTGACCGATAATTCCCCAAGTCGGACGAAGGCTTTGTTCGATAGTACGGGTTGAAAAGGAGTTCGCGAATGCATGCACGAGGCTTCACCGCGCTGCCGGTCCTCTTCCTGATCGCTTTTTCCGGATGCTCCAGCGCTCCGCCCGCCGAGCGGCTTAACGCGCCGCCGCAGGGCGCCGCGGATCGACCAGCTTCCCTCACCGAGTCGTTCACGTACATGGTGGACAACGCCATCCTCCATGACATGTCCGTGGCGGACATCCATTTCATTCCACACTCCAGCGAGCTGTCCGGAACCGGCGTGGTGCGCCTGGCGCGCATGAGCCCGATGCTCACGGAGTACGGCGGCATTGTGCGCTACGAGACGTATGAGAAGGATGAAAAGCTCGTCGGGGAGCGGCTCGCGCACGTGCAGGAGTTCCTCACGGAAGAGGGCTGCGACATGAGCCGCGTGCAGGTCAAAACCCTGATCTCCGGCGGTCGTGGCATGCGCGCCATCGACGCGATCAAGATCCAGAACAAGGGAACGTCCACGGAAACGGGCGGCGGCGACGCGGGCGGCGCCGGGTCGGCCACCGCTTCGATGCAGCCCGGCTCCTGACGACTTTTTCCGCGATCCCCGCAAGGAGGCTTACCCACCATGATGAAACGATGGATCGTGTTTGTTCTCGTCACCCTGGTTCTCTCGCCCTCCGCCTGCAACCAGCCTCAGTCGTCGGCGGGGCGCCTGTCGCAGGCCAGCGCGGCGCGCTCGGATGCCGCGTCCGCCGCCAACGCGCGCGAAACGCCGCCGCCGAAGATCCTCCCGCAGACGCACTTTGCCGCGGGACAGCTTCTCGAAGCGCAAGGGCAGTTCGACCAGGCGCTGGTCCAGTATCAGCGCGCCGTCCTGCTCAATCACCGCCACGTCGCCGCGTACCATCGCATGGGCACGCTGCTAGCGCGGATGGGCCGCCACCGCGAGGCCATCGAAGCACTCACCAAGGCCGCGGACCTGAGGCCTGACGCCTACGTGCTCTACAACAATCTTGGTTTTGAATACGCGATTCTCAACGAGTGGGACGCGGCCGAGGCGCACCTTCGCCGTGCGATCGACCTGAACCCGACGTTCGAGCGGGCGCGCGTCAACCTCGGCATGGTGCTGTGCCGACAGGGACAATTCGATTCGGCGCTCGAGCAGTTCCGCACGGTGCTGCCGGAGTCGGAGGCGCAGTACAACTTGGGTTTGATGTACGCAGGCGCCAAGCGCTATCGCGACGCGGGCCTGGCGTATCATCGCGCGCTGCAACTGGATCCCAACCTGATCGCCGCGCAGACGCAACTCGCCTACCTCTCAAAGTACGTGGACAGAACGGACACGTCGCAGGAATCGGCGCCGGCCCCGGAGGCAGAGCAGGTCGGTTATGACGAGCCGATGCAGGCGCAGGCGCTGACCGGAGACTCGTTCGACCATACGAGCGGGGAGTCGTTCAGCGATGCGACCGAGGATTCGTCCAGCCTTGCGACCGGGGAATCGTCCGGCGATACGACCGGCGACATGAGCGAAGGCGTCTCCGCCGAAGCGCCCTTGATGGATGATTGCGACGAGCAGGAGATTGATGCGGATAGCATCCTGACAGATCTGGCCACGCCCGCGGATGCCGAGCCCGCCGAGTGGGTGGACAACTCCCCGTCGGGCGACGGTGACGCGCCATGCGACGAAATTACCGGCGTGGATGAATCCGATCTGTCCAATCCCTTTGTCATTCCGCAGGACTGGACGGTCGAATCGTCAGGAGCGACGACCGTCCCGTCCATTCAGGACGAGTGGGTGATGGAGTTCATCCGCAGCGCGGTCCTCTCGGAGGCGCCCATGGACTCCGACTCCACTTCCGTCATTCATGCTGTTCCCGTCGTCGAGCCGGCAGCGCCTCTCGAAAATGCGATCGGCGAACTTTCCGGCGATGCCTCATTCGAGCCGACGACCGACGACCCGTGCAACGAAGCGATCGAGGCGTGGACCGGCGCGGAGGCCGAGACCGAAACGCCGGCGCCGGCGCAGGCTGAGTCGGGGCTGGCGAGCGACGAGGCGATTGAGGAGATCGCGGCGGTCGTCGCGGAACCGCTGACCCTGCCGCAGGTGGCCATCGCACCCTTGCTGATCGATCCGTGGGCGGATCTTTACGTGGATGACTGCGAAGCCTTCGAGAACGAACTGGATGAGGGTTTGGAACTGACCGGCGGCTGGAACAGCTCGGCCATCGAGCCGACCCCCCGGCTCGATTCCGAGGCGGTCGTGGAAGCGGCTGTGGAAGTTGAAACCAGCGCGCTGACCGGGCAAGTCGCAAGTCCCGTCGAGCCGGAAGCGCGGATCGCCCCGGACCTGCTGCCGCTGGATCCGACGTGGCTGGAGACGATGCACGGCTTTCGAACGACGGGCGCCGTTCATCGGGCGAATCAACATTGGGTCACGCACGGTGAGCCGGTCGGGTTCGCGGACGTGGAGGTGGGTGCGGATCAGGCCAAGGAGGTTGATGCCGCGGTCATCGTCCTGCCCGGACCGATCAGCGCCGCCCTTCCCTTCCGCCTTGAGCGGCTCGCCCGGATCGAGAATCCGTCGCCCCTCCCCTAAGACGCAAGCGCCTGGCTCCCCAGGATAAAGCACGGGCCGGGGGTGGTTTCCCATCCCCGGCCCGTCGTCCCTCATGACTGGCGAACGACTCTCCCCTCGGGTTCGCCACGATCAACCCAGCAGCGAGAGGATCTGCGCTGCCTGCTGGCTGGCGACGCCGAGCAGTTGGATGCTCGACTGCACCAGCACGGTGTCCTTGTTGAGCTGCGAAGTGGCGGCCGCGAAGTCCGTGTCGCGGATGACGCTGCGCGCCGCTTCCAGCCCCGTCTTGGTGGACTGCATGTTCGTCAGGGCGCTTTGCACCTGGTACTTCTGGAAGCCTCCGACGCGCCCGCGAGCCTCGGCCACCTGCTGCACGGCCTTCTTTACCACCGTCAGCGCGGTGGCGACGTTGGTGCGGAGGTCGGCCGTGCCGCCGGACTTGAGCTGATTGAGCCGCGCGCCCGAGTCGCCGCCTCCCAGGTTGTAGGAGGCGATCGAGTCGATGCCGATCGTCGAGCGCGTGTCGCTCGTCGTGCCGAGCTGGAAGGTAGCGCCGCCGCTCGCGGCGACGGTGAAGCTCGTCGTCGAGTTGGACGTCGCCCCGCTTCCGAACGCGGTGGTCAGCGAGAATCCCAGGCTCATCCCGTTGGCGTTGTAAGACACGTCCAGTCCGTCCACGCCCGCGTTCTGACTGTTAACCTGGATGACCGCGTCGCGTCCGGCGGTCTTCGAGGTGCTGGCGATGTCGTTGGTGGTGTCGCTGTCGCTCGTCGCGGTGCCGTAGCTGTTGTTGATGGTCCCCCCGGAAAGCACCGTCACCGTGACGAACGCGTCCGTTCCGTACGTCGTCGAGTGCAGCTCGATGCTGCCGGAGGAGTCGAGGATCGCGCTGACGCCGGTCTGAGCCTTGGCGTTGTTGATGATCGTCTGGATTTCCGTCTTGGTCTTGCCGCTGGCAATGCTCAGCGTGGCGGTGCCGAGCGTGCCGGCCACGACGACCTCCGTCGTGCCGTTCGAGCGGGCGCTGGCGCCGGACGCGCCGGAGAAGATCGCCGAGGCGGTCTGCGCCGACGTGACTCGCGTGATAGTCAGCGAGGTACTGGAGGTGGATTGGCTGCGCGAGAAAACACGGACATTGTCAATATTGGTGTTGCCGGCCACGCCCGTCGTGGTGATCGACTGCGTGCCGTCCAGCAGCTTGTTTCCGCTGAAATCGGTGGTGCTGACGATGCGGTCGATGGCCGCCAGCGCGTTGTCGATCTGCGCCTGATTGGCGGAGCGCTCGGCTTCGGAGATGCCGGACTGGTTCGTGGACTTGGCGACGAGGGATTCGATTTCCGTCAGCAGCTTGCTGACCTCGCCCATCGCGCCGTCCGCCACGCTCAGCAGCGAGTCGGTTCGCTCGTTGTTCTGAATCGCGGCATCGACGGCTGTAATGTCCGTCGTGAGCAGGGTTGAGGCGATCAGCCCCGCCGGATCATCCGCGCCGGTGTTGATGCGGAAACCGGTGGACAACTGCTTGAGCGTGCTGGACTGAGCTTGCGTGTTGCGGCTCAGGATGTTCAGCAGGCTCAGCGTATTGACGTTCGTAACGGTGAGAGCCATTGGTCGAGTCTCCTTTCGCACGGCGATGCCGCAGGGACGAAGTGCGGCTATGGGTGACGTAAAATACGCCGCGAAAGGCGGGCAAATGGTCGGCGCGGTTTTCAGCCGAATCGCGCGCTTACAGGGCGGGCAGGTTGTGCGCGGACATCGCGTCGCGCTGGCGCGCACTTCTTATGGGGAAGCACAAACGGCGGGTAAGAAAATCGTCGCTCGTGGGGCAATGCGGAGAATGTGGAAAGCGGAGGATGGCCTGACAGCCCTTGGCGAAACTCGATACCTGAGGCGCGCTTCGTCACCCCCGCGCACGCGGGGGCCCAGCCCGCGCGGAAGAACCGCTGGAAGTGCGATACCTCGCAAGCCAACCGCTGGAATCCCGCCTTCGCGGGAATGACAGGCGTCCCCTGCTGCCAGGGACGGTTAACGCATCCAGCGGGGATTCCGTGCGGCGGATGATGAAAACGGGACCGCGCGGATCACACGAAGACCCGCCGGTTGTACACCACCCATTCCAGCGTCAGCACGCCGAGCATCGCCAGCAGCACGTAAGGCCAGGCCGGGCGGTTGGTCGCCTTATCGCCCGCGGCCACGGCAAGCGTCTCCGTGCCGATGCTCAGCTTGGTGCGCGGCGCGGTGCAGCTCTCGACCGCGTCAAACAGGTTCACGGCGAATCGGTCCTGACCAGGCACGCCCGGCTCGGCGCGATAAACGCCGACCGTCCGCGTGCGGGCGTAGTGCAGTGTTTGCGCGCCGGCAGAGGGGATTGCGTCCCGAACGTTATCCGGGCGTTGCACGACGACCGACGACTCGCCCGGCGGAGCGGGAATCATCACCGGGTCGCCGGGCCTGGCGCTCTTGGTTCCCGTGGCCATTTGGGATGAAGAGAGGAATTGAATCGCGTTCTGCAGGAATACAATGAAGTGCGGCTTGGTGACCCAATAGGTGTTCAGCATCGGGTTGGCGTTATCGTCCTCGACGATCAGGGAAAACGCGCTGACGAGGTATTGGCTCCCCGCGCGGGACAGATAAGCCAACACCGGCGAGCTTTGCCCCTTGATCAGCTGCACGGCGTCAACTGGCGCCGTCAGCTCGATCCACTGAAACACGTCGATGCCCGCCACCTGCACATGGCGCAGGATGGGATGCGTGTCGTCCCAATCGAAGATGCGCTCGTCGCGGATTGTCTTGCCGGCGCTGAAGCCCTCGATCTTCGGCGCAGCGCCCCAATAGAAGTAATTTCCCTGCGGCAGCTTGTCCGGCGAAAACGCATCGAACACGACCACGTCAAACCGGCAGCGCTCGCCGTCCAATAGTTTGGCGTCCCCGGCCTCCATCGCCTTCTCAAACTCCGACGGCAGCATCTTTTCCAGCTGAAACGGCAGCGAACCGAGCGCCTCCTCCATGAGAAAGTCGCCGCTGGTGACGAGAAGCACGCGGACATGACGCGGCGGCTCCACGACCGTCCACGCGCGATTGTCCGCCGCCAGCGCGTCGTCGATGCGCAGACGCACCTCCACCGTGCCGGCCTCGTTGAACTCGACCTCGTCGAATGCAATGGACAAGGCGCTGCCCGTCGGGGGCGTGGGGCGCAGCGCGTCCGGCTCGAAACCCGGTGAGTCCGGCGCCGCCCCCTCCAGCCGCACCATCTGGTTGTCCACGAACTCATCGTTCAGGTAAAGCGCGGCGTCAAACTCCACCGGCTGCGGGCCGAAGTTGCGAAGCCCCGCGAACACTTGCAAGACGTCAGGCCGCTCATACTGCCGTCGTGTCTCCATGGTGAGGATGCCCACGTTGTCGCTCCGCTGCCCGACGGAAACGACCTCCATCTTGGCCGCGTTGAGATTCTCGACGGCCAGATCTTCGCCGTCCGCAATGCGACCGTCGGTGTAGATGAACACGTCTGCGGGCGGGGCCGTGCTCTTGGGGGCAACGTCCGCGCCGCCTCCGGACGCGCCGATGATGATGTTCTGCGAATACGCCTCGGCCAGGCGCAGCGCCTCCGACAGCGTGGACGTGCTCTGCGTCTGCTCGATCTGTTGGATTCGCTCCTTCAGCGCGGCCTTGTCCGATTCAAACGACGACACCACCGAGGCGCGGTCGCAGAAGGCCACGACCAGCGCGCGCGAGCCGGGGGTCATGTCGTCGATCACCTTCTGCGCCTCGGTCTTCGCTCGATCGAGGCGCGTCCGGCCGTCATCCTCGATAATCCCCATCGACGCGGACTGGTCGATCAGCAGAATCAGCGTGTCCTCCCGCTTTTCGACTTGCTCACACATGGGCACGCCCAGGGCGGCGGCGCCGCAAATCAGCGCCAGCAGTTGCAGCAGCAGCAGCAGACTGCGGCGCAACCGCTGGAACGGCGAGTTGACATGCAGGTCCTCGACCGCGCGCTTCCATAGGAACGTCGAAGGAACGACGTGCAGGTTGCGCTTCAGTTTGAGGAAATACAGCGCCACCAAGGGCGGAAGAGTCGTGCCCGCCGCCACGGCGATCGCTGCAGGATTAAGAAAATCCGGAAAAGTCATGTCACACTCAACACCGTAGGGCGGGCTCCGCCCGCCTTTCGCTCCCCACGACTCGCTCGGCCCCAAACCACCGGAAACCTACTCCACCCTCGCCTCAATCGGCGACCAGCTCGTCCAATCCGAACTCAGCCATCCTCGCTTGAGATGCTGGTGGACGCTGGACCAACGCCAATCCAAGGGGTCGTTCACATAGCCGTGTCGAACCGGATTCAAATGGACGTAATCGCGGTACGCGTACAACTCCTGCTCTGAACGGATCATGTGCTCCCAAAAGCGTGGCTGCCAAACTCCTCGTTGGCGATGTCGAGCTGCATTCCCGGAAACAACCAGATCACCGCCGCCCTCCGCAATCCAACGTTTCGAAAACGTCCGCTTGATATTCGCCCACCTGATTGAAAAATCAGAATCCTCCGGAGGCATGGTCCAGATTGCATGAAGGTGGTCTGGCAGCAGCACGACGGCGAATTGCTCAAAGGGCCACTCGCGCTGAACATACAAGAACGCTTCTCGCAGACACCGACGGGCGATGTCTTTGTCGAACAGGCGTCGTCGCCGATACGTCACGACCGTAAAGAAGTACGAAGCGCCATCGACGCGCCTTCGCAAATAGTGCGGCATGGATCCTCCTCAGAATGGCGCGCCAAAGTTAATTCTATGTTTCCATAATCTCCGTAGAAGGCGGGCATAGCCCGCCCTACGTGCCAACCGCCTCCAGCGTCGCCGTCCACCAGCGTCGCCGTCCGCCATCGGCTGCCGCCCGTTCGCTGAGCGCGGCCACCCCCTCTACGCCACGAGCCCGCGCCTCCGGAAATAATTCAGCACGATTTGCTCAAACGGCACGTCCGTTCCAGTAAACAGGTAGTTGATCCCCCGCTGTGTGCAGAACTCCTTGAGCCCGCCGCAGTATGCCTGGAGGTTTTGCTTGTACCGGTTCAGCAGCGCGCGGCTCACCGTCACGTCCGCCAGATCGCCGTCCTCCACGTCCTTGAGCTGCAAGTCGCCGACCAGCGGCGGATCGACCTCCTCCGGACTGAGCATCTGAATGCAGTAGATGTCGTACCTGCGGCCCAGCAGGAACTTAAGCCCCTGCTCATAACCGCCCTTCTCGAAGAAATCGCTCAGCAGGATCACAATGCCCGATTGAGGATGGCGGATGGCAAACTGTTTGCACGCGGCGGACAGGTTGCTTGCGCCCTCGCATTCCGTCTTCCTCAAGAAGTCCAGCACCTTCGGCAGCGAGCGCCGGCTGCGCAGCCCGGCCATCTCATACTGCAGTCCGTCCGAGTATGCGTACACGCTTACCCGGTCGTAATTGACCAGCCCGATATACCCGATCGCTGCCGCGACGCGCCGGGCATACAGCGACTTCGACGGCTTCCCCCAGTCCATGCTTTTGGACATGTCCACCAGCACCGACACGTGCAGGTCTTCCTCTTCGAGAAACAGCTTGAGGAAGAGCTTCTCCAGCCGCGCGTAAATGTTCCAGTCCACGTGGCGCAGGTCGTCGCCGACCACGTAATTACGGTAGTCCGCGAACTCGACCGACTCGCCGCGCTTCTTGCTGCGCCGCTCGCCGCGCATCTTGCCCATGAATATCTTCCGCGAGACGAGCTGCAACTGCTCGATCTTCGCGATGAAGTCGGGGGAAAGAAGGGATTCCGGGATGGCGGTTGTCGTCGCAGGCATGGTTCAGTGCTTCGCCGAGGCGCCGTTAGTCATCTCGATTCTGCTCACAAGCAGCAGGTCAATAATGCTCATTTCATCGCCCTCTCCAAAGACAACAAGGGTCCGTCCGGAAGGGCTTGTCGAGCCAAACTCCTGGCGCCGAACTTCCATCACGTCACCATCCGCCACATGAAGCCTGTACGGGCGAAAGGGCTTGGCTCGTTGCACCGAGCGTAGTTGATCAATCGTCATGGTTTTGACTTTCGCATTGTCACCGTCGCCTCACGCAGCCACCGCCGGCGCCTTGCTTCTGATTCGCGTCGGGACGCGGTCAATGGTAAAGCCCTCGGGATCCTCCCGCACTTCCATGGCGCGCCTTGGCAGCCCGTCGCCTGATTCGGAGTATTCAGGGTTGGCTCAGCCAGTCTTCGCACGCCAAGCCCTCAATACCCTCGAAATGCCGCGTATTGTGCGTCACGACCGTCGCTTTGTGTGCGAGCGCGGTCGCGGCGATCAAGGCGTCCGCCTCGCCGGAGGATCGCCCGGATCGACGTTGTCCAGCACGCACCATTGCATATGCGTCCGCACAGGGGCGGTCGAATTCGATCAACGCCACGAGGCCGAACAACTCTGCCAGTCGCACGGCGTTCTCCTCCCGGCGGGAGGATACCTCAACACCGAACAGCAACTCGGCAACAACCACCATGCTCAGACCGACGTCCGGCAGTGCCGAGGCGAGTCGCTCCGCAACGCGATGGTCTCCCCTCAGGTGGGCAACGACGATATTGGTGTCAAGATGGATCATCGACGCTCACCGTGCGCTGTCCGCGCTGCAGGCGCTCCCTGGAAATCGCGGCAAATATCTCTTCAAGGGTCTCGTCTGTTCTCCAAGCCCCGCATAAAGCGCGGACGCGCTTCCGTCGTTCCTCCAGGGATAGTCGCTGCGACTCGATCCGGACTCGTACTTCGCAGCCGTCGGGCAAACCGACGTCCCTCTCCAGCTCGATGGAGCGACCGTGAATGACGCCACTCAACTGAACAACCATGTCTTGTGCCTCCAAGGCCTCAGCTCAATCAGAACGGCCGTCGAACGACACTTTTCAGAGAAGAGTCCGCCAGGAAACGAAATGGTTCTGATTCACAGCTCGGCGATCCCGTCAACTGCAGCATGCGCTGTAGACTAACAACTCCTATTGGGGCGCTTTGACTGCTCGGCAAGTCAACGTGCCTCACGCCGCCTCCGCCAGCGTGGGCGTTTTATCCAGAATCAGCCGCAGGACGTCATCCGTGGTGATCCCCTCCGCCTCGCCCTCGAAGTTGAGCAACATGCGGTGGCGCATCGCGGGCAGGTACACCTTCTTCACGTCGCTGAAGCTGGCGTTGAACCGGCCATCGAGCAGGGCGTACAGTTTCCCGCCCAGCGTGAGCGCCTGCGCCGCGCGCGGGCTCACGCCCCAGCGCACGTATTTGTTGGTTTCCTCAATGGCGAACGGCCCGCCGGGGTGCGACGCCATCGCGAGGCGCACGGCGTAATCCTGCACGTGCGGCGCCATGACCACGCGGCGCACGAGGTTTTGCGCCCCGAGGATTTCATCGCCCGTCATGACCCGCGTGATCTGCGGCGAAAAACCGGTGGTCGTGCGGTCGAGAATGGTCTTAACCTCGTCCTTGGTGGGATATTCCACCACGATCTTGAACATGAAACGGTCGAGCTGCGCCTCGGGCAGAGGGTACGTGCCCTCCTGCTCGATGGGGTTTTGCGTCGCCATCACAAAAAACGGGTGCTTAAGCTTGTAGGTCGTGCCCGCGACGGTGACGCTCTTTTCCTGCATGGCTTCCAGAATGGCCGACTGCGTCTTGGGCGTGGCGCGGTTCACTTCGTCCGCGAGCACGATCTGCGCGAAGATCGGGCCCTTCTGGAACTGAAAATGCCGACGCCCGGTTTCGGCGTCCTCCATGACAATGTTGGTCCCGATGATGTCCGCGGGCATGAGGTCCGGCGTGAACTGAATGCGCGAAAAATCCAGTTGCACGGCCTCCGCCAGCGTGCGAATCAGATACGTCTTCCCCAGCCCCGGCACGCCTTCCAGCAGCACGTGCCCGCCGGTGAACAGGCACGTCAGCACGCCGTCCACAATCTCCGTCTGACCGACAATGGCCTTGCCGATCTCCTCCTTGAGCTTGTTGAACTTATGCCGGAACTCCTGCGTGGCCTTTTCCACCGCCGGATCAATCGTCGTTGCCATGCGATTCACTCCGTGCTTGAAGACGCTGCAGGCTGCTCGCTGCTAGCTGTTCGCCATTCAATCCCAACATCAACCCGATTTTGACACGTGGTTGCTCGCTCTGCACTGGCTTGTAGCCGACTGCCGGCAGCAAGCAGCTTTCCGTTTTTCCTTCTTTTCCAATGCCTCTCGCGCCCACGGAGTGGAGCCTACGCGCTCCTTTCGTTCAGCATCCGCAAAAGCGCTTCGCGGAGGCGCTGTCCTATCGACATCGCGCGCGACGCATGGGCGTGGGTCGCCCATTCTCCAGGGTACCAAAATGCCACCCCGGCCCGCTTCAGCCCGTTCAATTCGTCCGGATCGGAGATCCAAGGTGCAACCTTCTGCAAAGCGGCGTCCAGATATACCAAGTTATGAGTGTACTCCGGAGCGATTCCGTGGGTGATCAACACAGCCTTCATCAGCTTCTCAACGCACTGGTGGACGTGAAAGCAAACAGCGTCAAAGTTCTGATCGTCCGCGCGATGAAACTCGCGCTCAGCCACGTGCATATCGCCTTCGGCTTTGGCGATCCACTCTTCAGCGGCTCCGGGCATAGAGCACCTTCCCTCGTTCGAGAGCGGTCCGTATCAACGGATCGAACTCCCGGTACCTCCGCATCGCGTCATCGGGACTCCGGACGATCACATCTACGTAGTAGCCGGGATGGATGCGCTCGATGATCGCCGTCGCCTGGTCGAACGAACTTCCCTCAAACGGCATGAGCACCAGCAAATCCACGTCGGAGTACTCTTTCGGCGCACCGTACGCGTGCGATCCAAAGAGAATGATCTTCTCCGGATCAAACTCTTGAACAATGCGATCGCTGAGTTCCCTGACCCTGTTCATTGCGACCATGATCCATGTCCCGTCGCCCACGGCACGCGGCGCGACCTTTTCACGGCCGCCCCGCCCGACCCAATCTTCACTCTTTCTTGTCCAGACCCTCTCTCGCCTTGCGCTTCGCCGCCAGCAGGCGCGAGGTTGTTTCCTCCTCCGGCTGCTCCGCGCCGCCCGCGCCGGCCGGCTTGCGACGCTTTTCCGCCGGCGGCGCGACGCCCGACTTTGCACCGCCGACCGCCTCGGCCAAGTCGCCCGCCGGGGCTTTGGCCGCTTCCTCCCCCACATCATACCGCTCCCGGCCCGTAGCAGCCTGCTCCGCCGGTTCCTTCTTCGCGATGCGCCGCACGCCGGACGCCTTGTCCGAAGCCAAATCCTCTTTCACGCGGTCATGCGTCCCGCGCAGCTGCTCCAGCGAGGCCGTGCTCCGCTCGCCGGCCTGTGCCAGCGCCACCGTGCCGTGCGTGAAGTAGTCAAAGATCGATCGGATGTATCTCCAGCGTATCGCCCAGCCGACGACCTCCGCGAGGACGAACGCCAACGCCGCCCCGCGCACGATCCCGAAAAACGTCGGATGCACCGCCCAATTCAGACCGAACAGCAGGAACGCCAGCACCACGACCTCCACCGCGATCGACAGCGCCAGCCAGCTCGCCAGCCGCCGCACGGCCACGTCCAGCAGGAACAGCGGCAGCAGCATCCACGCCAGCACAAACTCCCACGCGGGGCGATGAGACTCCGTCGGCGGAAGGTCCTTGCGGAACGGCTTGGCCGTCTTCGCATCGAGTTCCATCACCGTGCCGCCCGTGATGTCCGCGATGCTCGACAGCAGCGGCATGTTGGTCGTCAGGTCGCGGTACTCCGGGGAATACGGCGCCGACACGCCTGTCTGGATCGCCCCGCGCGCCTCTCCGCCCTCCAACACCTGCGACGTGACGAGGTACTGACCCATCTGGTCCACGTCGAACTCGGCCTCGTAATGACCGGGCCCGGTCTGCTTGAACTCCAGCGGGACGGCCTTGCGATCCGGCTGCGTCACCAGGGATCGAAACTGAAGGAAGTTGAGATACGCCGCGTCCTTGTCGAGGGCATCGATCACCACCCGCCCCTTGCCGCCCTCGACGCGCGTGTAGGTGTCGAAGTTGGCCGGCGCGTCCTGCCTCATGCACCAGCGGACGATCTGCGCCCAGAGCTTGGAATACTGAGGCCAGGACGTCCACGCATTGCCCCATCGAGGCCACTGCCCGCTGGTGAAGGCGACCGTCTTGCCCAGCTCATATTGCCAGTGGGCCAGCACCGGGTCGTCGCCGTCCTCCGTCGAGCGCACCAGCGGCAACTGCACGTTCGTGCTCTCCTTCGGCGAGGTCAGCACCAGGCCGCCGAGCACCGGAACATCCTCCGGTGGGACGCCGGCCAGCAGATCGCTGAGGGAATGAAACACGCGCGGTCGAAACGCTTCCTCGGTGATCAGCGAGCGGCGCACGACCTTGGATTCCTTGGTGAAAATCTGCGGGAGCTGGTTCGGGCTTTTCGGCGAATAGAACCGCCCGCCCGTGTCCGTGGCGATGCGCTGCAGCTCGGTGGTCATAACGTGCGCGCCCCAGCCGATGCCGATCGTGCTGACGGTGATGCCCGCGTTCTTGTAGCTCTGGATGAGTCCGCGGTTCGGCGCGGAGGGGTCGCCGTCGCTGATGATGATGACGTGCTTCTGCGCCGCGTCGCGCCCGCGGCCGGTGGTCAGCCCGTCGTAGGCCATCTGCATCGTCGAGTCGAAGTCCGGCATGTCGCCGTTCTGCATGCGGTCGATGCGCGCCTTGACCGCGCCCTTGTTGGCGGCCTCGGCGAGCGGAACCTCCCAGCTCACGCCGCCGGGCGAGTACGAGTACGCCAGCACGCCGAGGTAGTCGCGCGAGCTGACGGTGTCCACGCTTTTCTTGGCCATCTCCTTGCCCCAGTAGTTGCCGCGCGGGATTTCGCAACTGTGGCAGATGATGACCAGCGCGCCGCGGGGAATCACCCGCTTGTGCTTGATCTCGAAAGAGACGGGCATGATTTCCTCGATCGGCGTACCGATCCAGCCACCCGCGCCGAAGCCCTCGTCCCCGCCGAGCATCACCAGTCCGCCGCCCATGTCCTTCACATACGCGGCCATGTCCTTCATCTGGTCGTCCGTGAAGTCGGAAGCGGGCACGTTGGCGAGGATGATCGCCGAGTAGCTCTGAAGCTTGAGCAGGTCGAGTGCGGCGGAAGCGGCTTCAACCGGCTCGACCTCGATGTTTTCGCTGCGCAGGGCGTCGATGAGCGGCGCGTCGGCGGGGAGGTCCTTGCTCAGGAAAAGGATGCGGCTGGGACCGGAGACGAACGAAAAGGTGGTCGCGTTGTTGTTGAACGTGACGGCGTCGAGCGTTTCATCATCCGGGCGGAAGCGCGCCTCGAACACCTGCGCGCCGGTCTCGTTGACCGGCAGCCGCAGGAACATCGTGTTCGTGCCCGGCGACAGCTCGATGTGCGCGTCGTTGCCGGGGATCTGCACCAGCTCGCCGTTCTGATACACGTCCACCGTGCCCGACACGCGCCGGTGCGTGCTGAGCACCATGCGGATCGGCACCTGCTCACCCTTCTCCGCGCGGCTCGGCGCGATCAGCCGGTCGAAGCCCACGTCGTTCGTCTTCTCATAGTGCAGCGGCACGACGTCGATGACGATGCCGTCGGCCTTGGCGCGGCGCGCCTCCGTCAAAATGTCGCCGAGGTTCTCATTGCCGTCGGAGATGAGTACGACGCGCTTGGCGGCGTCATGCGGGAACATGGCCATCGCCAGGCGCACGGCCGCGGACAGGTCGGTGTGGTCCGTGCCGGGCATCTGGGGCAGGCGACCCGGCTCGATGTGGTAGCCGCCGGTCATGGGAAGCTGCTGAAGGAAGCCTTCGCGGGCGAAGTCGATCATGCCGACGCGGTCGTTCTTGGGGATCTCGCCGGGCTTGGCGACCGCCGTGAGAAACTCCTCGACCTGCGCCGTCATCCCCTCGCAGGAGAAGGAACGGTCCATCAGGAACATGACCGTCACGTCCTCGTTGCGCCGCACGAACTGCACGCGGGCAAGGCAGGCCACCAGCAGCGCCACCACCCCCGCGCGAACCGCCAGCGCCAGCACGCGACGCAGTGGATCCAGCCCCGCAAGACTGCGAAGCGACGCCAGCACCAGCGCCGGAATGAGCAGCAGCAGCCACAACCATGGGGGCTGCTCGAAGGAAAACGGCAATGCCAGCGAAACCATCAACATGAAGCGTGCTGTTAGCTGCTAGCTGCTAGCTGCTAGCCATACCGATGAACGCCGAGCACGTTTTGGAAGCCATCACGCCTTCCGGGAACCCGTGATCTCCGCGCCGCGCCCGCAAGGAAGCGGTTCCGTTGACACCCACTCTCGCAAGGAGGCTTACGCACGGGAAAGCAGCGTCCGCTTCGCATCCGGCCGGCCCCTTGCGCAAACTTCCAACGCACGACCGCCTGCGGCTGGCCGGCAGCTTGCAGCCAGCAGCTAGCAGCAACCAGCCGAAAGCTAGCTGCCGGCCCCAACCACCTGCACCCTGCTGTTGAGCGAATCCACCACGTACACGCGCCCTCCCGGCCCGTAGGTCGCGCCCCACGGCGCCCAGAGCTGCCCCGGCTGCCGACCGCTCTCGCCCCAGCTCTTCACGAACGTCCCGTCCTTGCGGAACCACTGTAACCGATTCGATCCGTACTCGCACACCATCAGCGTCGCGTCGTCGGGCGAGACGTGCAGGTCATACGGGTAGTCGAGCCTGCCGTTCGCCTTGCCGAACTCGCCGAAAACCTTCAGCACTTCCCCGTCACGGCTGAAACCGACCACGCGATGGTTGCACGCATCCGCCACCCACAGCGTCCCGTCCCGGTCCACGTCGATCCCGGCCGGGCGCCGCAGCGGCACGCCGTTGATCGGCTCACGCCCCATCTGGGAAACGTATTCCAGCCCCGGCGACCAGCGCGTGATCCGGTCGTTGCCCTGATATTCGCTCACATACACGAAACCTTCCGCGTCGAACGCAATATCCGTCGGAAGTTGAAACTGCCCCGGCCCGTCGCCCTCCTCGCCGAACTGCCCCAGGAGACGCCCGTCGCGGTCATAGATCATCACCCGGTGATAGTGTGTGTCGGCAATGAAGATGCGACCGTCGGCGTGCACGGCGAGGCCCACCGGCTTGCCGTGCTCGGTCTGCGGCAGGGTCCACTCCAGCTCGTACCGCCCTTCAGGGGAGAAGCGCTGCACGCGACCGGCCTTGTCCACGACGAACAGCGAACCGTTCTTTTCAGCCGTGATGGCGCGCGGGTAGCTGAACTCGCCCGGTCCGCGTCCCACGCCCCCGAAGACGGCCACCACGCCGTTGTCCGACATCGCCGGCGGCTTGCATCCGGACAAGACGCAGAACAGCGGAACAAGGCCTATCAGTCGGTGGTGAAAGCCACTCCCATGTGGGGCACCGGCTTTCCAGCCGGTGTTTCCTCCGCATGCTTTGGGGGCGAAGGTGCTGGAAACCCGCTCCAGCAGGTTCTCACCACGGGCTGCCACCCGCGCGCATCGCCGGATCGAAACCGCGACCGACACGATCCCTCCGGCCTCTCCCGTTCCGCGCTCCACCCATTCCGCTCCGTGCGCTCGCGGCGCGTGCGTGCCGCCGCCGGCGAAGCCAGCCCGCGCGCACTGCGCGACCCTCCGCCGAGCGGACCCGCGGCGGCCGGGCTGTTGGGAGTTTCGACGACTCACGGTCGGGCATGTTAAGGCCTGCCGGACCGCGCCGACAGGTTCACACGCGCCGCCTGGCAAGGGCAACTGCGGCGATCGCCGGCAGCGCGCAGACCGCCAGGCACAGGCTGATCGCCACGACGCAGGCATCCTCAAACTTGTGCATCTTGTCCACCAGCACCAGCGAGATCGGCATGAACGACGACACCTGCACCTGCACCGTCGTCGCCAGGTCCGACAGCGCCAGCGCCGCAACCGCCAGCCCCGCCGCCGCCAGCATGGGCCAGCCGCGAGCCAGCCGCATGGCCCACATGATCCGCGCGGGACCGGCGCCGTCGATCGCCGCTTGCTCCTCGATGGCCCGGCTTCCCCGAAGGCTCACCGCGGCCGCGACCCAAGCCACCCATGCAAACCGCGCGGTAAGCCCGGCGACGAGCTTGATCCAGTGGTCCGCGCTGAACGCAAAAGGACCGTAGGCGGCGGCCACGGCCGAACCGACGACTGCGCCGGGAAGCATGCCGAACAGCACCGTGCCCCAGCCCAACCCAAGCAAGATCCGTCCGCGCCGGGTCGTCGGGTTCCCCGCGCTCGCGCCGGCCGCCAGCACGACGGACGTCAATCCCGCGGCCAGGCACACGCCCAGCGAACCCAGCAGATCGTCTCGGTGAACGCGGAGCGCTTCGAGGAGAACGTCGATCGATCCAAGCCGCCACACCAGCCCGGCGACGGGCAGACAGGAGACGATCACCACCAACGCTGCGAGCCGTTTCGTAGTTGATCCGGTTCGAGCTGAATCCGGGCTGCAGTTCCCATCCTCCTCCTCCCACCCGAACATCCGCCGCAACCCCATGCTTTCAGAGCCGCGCCCGTAAGGAAGCGGTCGCATTTCAGAGCCGCGCCCGTAAGGAAGCGACCCCCTCACGAACCGCTTTAGCGCCACCGCAACCACAAGGATGCACAGGCACAGCGGCGCCGCGGGATACACCGCGTCGATCACCCGATCGGTCGCCGTCGCCCAGGAGAGCAGCTCCGTGGCGTACACCTTCAGCCCCCACGCATGAGGCACCAAGTACTCCGCCATCAGCAGCGTCCACACCACAAGCGCCGACGCCGCCAGCGCGGAGCGAATCGCGGGCACCCCCACCGAGATAAACGCCCGCGCCGCGCCGCAACTGGTCAGCGCCGCCTCGTACGCGCCGCGCCCGGTCCGCCTCCACGCCGCGCTGAGCATCATCGCCGGCACAGGCCAGATCCACATCGCCCACACGAACACGCATCCCATGCGCGCGACCCAAAGCGGCGGCGTCGTCATGCGCAGCAGGTGCTGCCAGCCGAAGCACGCCACCATCGGCGACACGAGCATGGCCGCGATCATCCCGACGCGCACGAAGTCCGTCGCCCCGAATGCCGAGGTTGCGCCGGACGCAGATGTCGCCCCGGACGCTGAGCGCGCCGCGGACCCCGCTGAGGACAGCACCGCCGCCACGGGCCAAGCCGCCAGCAGTGAAAGCGCCGTCGCGCAGACCGCCAGAAGCACGGTCGTGCCCAGCAGGACCCACTGGCGCGAGGAAATCCACCAGCCGTCGGTCGGAGCGCGGCCGTCGAGAATCATCCTTGAAAGCAGGGCCGCGCACGGCGCTGCGAGGGTCAGCACCAACAGCGCAAGACCCACGAGCGCCAGCGCCTGGCAGCAGCGATGCACGAGCGGACTTTCCGACCGGGCGTTCATCATGTGCTGCTACGCTTCAGGTCCGGCTGCGGAGTTCGAAGTCGATTCGGCGGCTGTTGCGATGCGGAGTGTGGCACCGGTTTCCAACCGGTGGCTGTGGCACAGGTTTTCCAACCTGTGCAGGCATCCCCCCGGGCGCTGTGGCACCGGTTTCCAACCGGTGGCTGTGGCACAGGTTTTCCAACCTGTGCAGTCATCTCCCCGGCATCGCCGCCGGTGCCCCCTCCCCCGCGCGCTCATCCATGAACCGCCAGCACGCCTCGTAATTCCGCGTGAGCGGCACTTCGAGCAGCAGCGCGCGGAGCATTTCAATCGGGATTGGCCCCACGCGCAGCACGGCGTCGTGAAATTCTCGGTTCGTCACGCGGCCGCCGTCCACGAGTTGATGATGCAGCGCGCGGATCTGCAGCCCGCCGATCAGGTACCCGCACTGGTACAACGGGCTGTAATCCCCGCCGATGTACCGCCGCACCTCGCTTGTCGCGTTGTCGCGCTCGTGCCCGACCCGATCCACGAGAAAGTCGATCATCTCCGGCGGCTGCATCTGCCCCAAGTGGAACTTCAGCGACACGATGATCCGCGCCGCCCGATGCATCCGCCAGAACAGCATCCCGATGCGGTCCTCCGGTCCACGCGCGTAGTCCAGATCCCACAGCAGCATCTCCCAGTGCAGCGCCCACCCCTCGATGAAGAACGGCGTGGTGAACGCCTGCCGATACGGTCGGAACCGGTCGGCCATGAATCCTTGAAGATGATGCCCCGGAATCAGCTCGTGCGGCGTGACGTTGCGCGAAAAGTGGATGTTGTTCCCGCGCATGGCCATGAGCTTCTTGTCGTGCTCCATGCTCTGCATGGCATACGCCACGGCCATGTGCTGATCGCCGTAGTAGGCAAACGGATGAGTGCGCTGCCCGCGGTCGTCGATCATCTCCAGCCGCCACAGCTCGCGGCACAGGTCGGGGATCGTCACGAGGTCGCGCTGATCGAGAAACGCGATCGCCTCCACCGCCTGCCGCGCCACCAGCGCGCTCTGCTCGCCCGGCGGCACGTGCAGGTTTTTGACATGCTCGAGGGCGGCCTTCCAGTCGGGCAGCTTCAACTCCTCGGCGGCCTTTTTCATCTCCGCTTCGCACCAGGCGAACTGAGCTTCGGCGATCGCCAGCAGTTCCACCGGCGCGTAGGGCATCATCTCATGCGCCAGGTCGTCGCGCAGCGCCTCGGCGCCGATGGGGTCGCCGATCAGCGGATCCTCGTCCTTGCCCTTGACCCCGGCGACTTCCTCGCGAAGAAACTTGGCGTACTCGTCGAGCGCCTTGTCCGCGTCCTCGAAGGGCCTCCGCACCCACCACGAAAAGTCCGGCTGAAAGCCGTCGTTGTAACTGAACCATGTTCGCAGCGCCTGGCGCAGCCCGTCGATCTTCGCCGCGGCGCGAACCGCCAGGACGGGACTGACCGGCAGCGGTTCGACTTTCTCCGCGGCGGATGAAGCGGGCGTCGCACCCCCCGATCCGGTCGCCGGCGTCGGCGCCTGCGGCGGCGCTGGCGTCGACTGCGGTGAGGAGGGAGTTTGCAGCGGCGGCGAGGGCTGCGAAGACGTTGACGGCAGCGGAGCAACTTCGGCGTCGGGTTCCGAATCCAGCGGCGTGCCGAACGGCGAAGTCGCGTTCGGACCCGCGCCAGGCGGACCGACCTTGCGTCCCTCGTCGATCCGCTTGCGGACGTCTTTAACGCTTTTCAAGATGCCGTTGACGCGATCCGCGGCCTGCCGCGAGTCCACCGCCTCCAGCCGCCAGCGCGTTTCCTCCATGTCGATGATCGACTCGGCGAAGGGAATGCACGCGGCCACCTCGTCCCACTTGCGGCGCTCGTGCTTCAACTGGGCCAGTTGATAATTCAGCTCGTGGCGGAAGAGGATGTAATCCACTCGACCCTGCTGATCGAGCGCGTTGAAATCGACGCCCTCGACGCGCTGCAGCCACGTCTGCAAGAAGCCGCTGAGCCGCTCCTCGCGTTGGCGCGACCCGCTGACTCTGTAGAAACGCGACAAGGCCTGGCGGTCCGTCGAGAAACGCTCGATGAGTTCGCGCATCGGCTCGACGCCGCCCGCGCCTTCATGCCGAAACTCTCCGGAGTCGCTGGTCTGCAAGCCCCGGACCGATGCCCCGTCGCGCCCGCGCGTCGAAGCGCAGGAGGACATCAGCAGCGCGCTCAGCGCCATGAACACGGCGGCGGAGCACAGCCGGCGAACGTGTGAGCGGTCCTCACTGGCGACGGCGCTGTCGGGGCTCCCGCCCAGGACCGCAGCGCGGCGCTGTCCCGGCGCGTCCCCGCCGCGCCCTCGATGTGTCCGAATGCTCGTAGCTGCGCTCATCGACCCATCCCCATCCATGCTCACGCTCCTGTCGTCGCGCGTAGTCGACCACCGCCTGTTGGTCCGGGGGATGATGATCCGCCGGGCGCGCAGGAGCAAGGCTGCGCGCGAAGGCACCACCGGCCGGAACCTCGACTCTTGCCAATTTTTCCAGCGAGGATCAGACGTCCGTGAGCCATCCGCGCAGGGGATGCACGTGAATAGCCGTGGGTGCAACCCACGGAAAGCGGAGGATGGATGCCCCAACCCCGAAGGGGTTGTACGTCTGCCGCGCTTTCGGCGCACGCGGGAAAGCCGAAGGTGCGACCCCTTCGGGGTCGAATCGCCGGGGGCGCAAATTCCGTGGGCTTGCGCCCACGGCTACCCATGTGGTTCCCCTTCGGGGAACAGGCCGCGACCTCTCCTGACGGTCACGCCATTCGGCCAACGTACACGCGCGTCTCATACTCGAACGCCACGCCGCCGCTGCTCTGATGCGCGGCGAAAAGCTCGCGCAGCCGCGCCAGCATGGCCGGGTAACGCTCGTGCTGCCGGGAGGGCATGTACGAGCAGGAGGTCGTGCGCCCGACGAGACCGTCGAAATCCGCCGGCTGGACGTTGGCAAACGTGTGCAGCGCGACTCGCGCATCGCCGAAGAAGCGCGCGATGCGGCCGTCGTCCTGCGCGTTTTGATGTTTCACGCGAGCGTAGTCGATTCCGTATTCGTGCAGGAAAGCCTCGTAATCCGCCAGAAACGGCGTGTCCTCGCGGCGGTTGTTCCACAGCAGCGCCGCAAACCCGCACCCCCGCCCCGCGTGCAGAACGCGCCGGCACTCCGCCCGAGCCGCGTCCACGTCAAACCAGTGAAACGCCTGCGCGGCCATGACCCAGTCCACCGATCCATCCGCCAGCCCCGTCGCCTCCGCGGTCGTCGCCAAGCTGCAAAAGCCGGTGAATCGCGCGAGCCGCGCCTCCGCCGCGGCGCGCATCGCCTCGTTCGGCTCGACGGCGTAAACCGTGTGCCCGCGCTCCAGCAGCAACTGCGTGAGAATTCCGGTGCCCGAGCCGAGGTCGGCGATTTCGCGCTTAGCGCTCAGCCCGTAACTGGCCGCGAGCGCGTCGAACATGGCCACCGGGTAAGTCGGGCGATATCGCACATAATCGTCCACGCGGTCGGAAAACCGCTGTGTGGGATCCGGCGATCGGGGCGAAGGAATCAGTGCGTTGGACTTCGTCAAGTTGACCTCGTATTCAAAACAGACCCGTGCCCGTCAGAGCCGCGCCCTTCAAAGCCCCGCCCATCAGAGCCGCGCCCGTAAGGAAGCGCATTTTCAAAGCGCGACGACCCGCAACGTCATGGAAGCAATCTTCGCATACGATGCGCATCCCCGCCCCTCAATACAAGCACATGCGCCTCGCGCGGTTGATTCTCAGCGTCCCTGCGCCACAATGTCCCGCTTCTGCAACGGGATCGAGCGGAATCAGGCGACAGGCGTCGGCAACAAGCGGAGGTCTTGAATGGAGTTCTGCACACCGGGGTTTCTGGGACTGGAGCCAAAGTACACTTCCTACGCGCGGTCGCGCTTCGCCGTGCTGCCCATCCCCTACGACGCCACCACCAGCTACAACGTCGGCACGCGCAACGGGCCGGAAGCGATTCTTCGCGCGTCGGCCCAGGTCGAACTCTACGACGAGGAGCTGGAGGGCGAGTTCTTCCGCGCGGGAGTGGCCACGCTCGCGCCGCTGGAGCCGCGCGCCGCCGGACCCGGGGAGATGCACGAAGCCATCTTCAAGGCCGGCAAGAGGCTCGTCGCCGACGGCAAGTTCGTCATCGGCCTGGGTGGCGAGCACAGCGTCAGCAGCGGGCTGGTGCGCGCTGCGATGACGCGGCACAAGAAACTCTCGGTGCTGCAGATCGACGCGCACAGCGACCTGCGCGACGCCTACCACGGCACTCCCTTTTCACACGCCAGTGTCATGCGGCGCATCCACGATCTCGGCGCCGGCATCGTCCCCGTCGGCATCCGCGCCATTTCCCCCGAGGATCGCGCGTTCATGAAGAAGACCCGCCTTGAGCCGATCGCCGCCCGGCGCTGCTTCATGTCCGACGACTGGATCGACGAGGCGCTCGACCGGCTCACCGACGACGTGTATCTGACGATCGACATTGACGGCTTTGATCCCGCCTACGCCCCGGGCACGGGCACGCCGGAGCCGGGCGGTCTGGACTGGTATCAGGTCACCGGTTTATTGCGACTGGTCTGCGCGGAGAAGAACGTCGTCGGCGCGGATATTGTGGAAGTCATGCCGCTGCCGGGTCAGACCGTCACCGAATTCCTCGCGGCGCGGCTGGCGTACAAGATCATGGCGTATGTGCAAGCGAGGAAATGAATGGCGAATGGCGAAGCGCGAATGACGAATGCAGAATGCTGAATGGTCGCCGCGCGGCGCCGAGCTCGTCAGTCGCGCAGCGAAAAGGGCGTGAAATTCGTCGCGCGGTCGTAGTAGTCTTCGTTCTCCACGCGCTTCAGGGTATTCACCACAAAATACGTGAGCGGTGTGAAGACAATCTCCACGCACACCTTAAACGCCAGATTGAACACCACCACGCGCACCATGGTGTCGGTCTGCCACAGACCCGCAAAGGCAAGCGGGTAGAAGATGACGCTGTCCACGGCCTGCCCCACCAGCGTCGAGCCGATCGTGCGCGTCCACAGCCAGCGGCCTCGGGTCAGCACTTTCATCTTTGCGAGCACGAATGAATTGGCGAAGTCGCCCGCCCAGAAGGCGAGGATCGAGGCCGACACGATGCGCCACCCGTTGCCGAACACCGTGACCAGCGCCGGCTGGATGACCTCATTGTACGGCTCCTGCGGATGGGTCGGCATGTGGATGACGACCTGGCTCATCAATACATAAAAGAGCATGGCCACGAAGCCCGCCCAGATGACCTTCCGCGCCCGCGCATAACCATAAACTTCGGTGAGGATGTCGCCAAAGATGTAGCTGATGGGGAAAAAGAGATTGCCGGCGCCAAAGACGAGGAGCGAGGAAAACGTCCACCCGGAAGCCCGCGTCCAGTCGGGAACCACATTCAGCCCAAGGTTGATCGCGCACGACTTTCCAGGCCCGATCATGTTCGAGCACAGAAGCACGGTAACGAACGCAGCCATGACCAGATCGTAGTATTGGTAATGGCGCCTGTTCTCGACGTGCCGCGCGTCGAGCAAATTATCGCCTGCTTGCGAGGACGACGTGGACATGCCCATTACCTACTGCCTATTGCCTAATGCCTGTTGCCTATTCCCTTTTCCCTATTTCCCGTCGCCCGTTCCAGCCGCCTCCAGTCGCAGGTAATCCAACCCGAACATGTACTTCGGAATGGCCTTCTCGTTGGCGCCGACCACTTCAACGGTCAGCCGATTTTCTCCCTGCTTCAGCTCAAAGTTGCCGAACCCAATCTCACCCGTGACCGTGACGCCGTTGTTATAGAGGTCGAACGGCTCCATGAGTTTCACGTCGTTGACATAGAGCTGATGCACGCCATAATCCGCCGCTTTGACGAACCGGCCCAGCACGTTGTAGGCTCCCGCCTCGGGCACATTGAAAGCCAGCACCAGCTTGTCGCCGATCTTGTGGCCTTCGTGCCACCACAGGTGCGCTTCATTGCTGCACTGGAAAATCCCCTGCGGCTCGGCCGCGCCGGTCTTTTCCACAAGGGTCATCTCCTCACCCTCGATCGCGCCCGGCGTGCGCGGCGCCACATACGGCGGGATCTCCGCGACGAGAAGCTCCTTCGGATCCAGCGGTGGAAACTCGTCCTTCGCCCCCGGGCGGGCATACCAATAAGCCGTCACGGCCATGTCAACTTTCGTTTCCGGGTTCCAATGCCACAGTTCCATGTCAAACTTGAAGCTCTTGTTGAAGGGGATCTTGTCGATAATGTGCCAGCGGTTGACCGACGTGTAACCATAATTGTGCGGCCCGTCGCAGCGCGGCTGGTTGTGATAAGCGTGTTGAAACGGCACATTGCAGCACCACGCATAGCCGTAGTAATCCTCCGTGCCGGTGCCGAAATGCGACGGAAACTTCTCGCCGTCCACAAAGATCTTCTCATCCCCCTCGCCCCACCATTCGCGCACGGGATTGGCGATATTAAACGATGCACCGACAAAGACGCCCTTGCCTTGGGCGGTCAGGTAATTCCAGTCAATCATCGGCCGCGTGGGCACCTGATTCTGGACACGGGTGGCCGCATGAAAGTACAACATGTTGCCTGCGGCGGGCGCCTCCGTGGAACACGCGCGGCCCGTCACACTGACCGCGGTTCCGGAATGATTGATGAGCGCAAGCGACGCCTCGCGGCGGAAGGGCATCACCCACCGCGACCATAGAGTGCCATCCGCTGCGACCCCTGATGGAAGCGATGCAAACGCTTTGGACCCCGGTCCAGCGGCGAAGAAGTCGCCCACCGGCGCGGCGATGCACGGACGCCCGTCGAATCGCGCTTCAAGTATGAGTTTTCTCATCACATCCGGGTCGGACTGCCCATTCAGGTGCAATACAAGCTCTCTGATTTCCGCTCGTCCGGATAGCTCCACAATCTCCGCCTTGCCGCCGGGCGGCACACTGGCGTTGATCGGCGTCGTTCGGCACGAAGCGCCATAACATGCCTGGCACTGCTCCCCGGCCGGTCCGGTTGACGCCAGTTGCTTTGACATATCCTTGACCACCGGTTCAACGGCCGCCAGCGCGCCGGCTTCGAATGTGTTGACACGGGCGCGCTTCGGATATGTGCGATAGTTGACGTGATAATAGAAGTCCTTCTGGTCGCTGGTCACCTTGCAGTGCTTCGCATACGGAATGGGAAAATAACTGTTCCACCCGCGGCTGACTTCGCAGGAAATGGGCGGCGGGTTCCATGCGACCTTGCCGCCGAGAAAATCGGCCATGGGGCTTTCAACGGCCGGCGATTCCTTCCCATCCAGATAAATGCGCATGGTGCCGCGCGGGTTGGCCGACCAGATGCGCACGATCGCGCCCGGTCCGTCCATGTCGGCCATGACGTATTCCGTCCGCTCGCCGACCTTTTCCTCACGCAGGTATTGCCCGCAATCTCCATTGGCAAACCACTTTTCGTGGTCGTCCGCGGAAACGGACGCGCGATCGTAGCTGGAGAATTGCCGGCACGTGAACGGCGGATCGGGGAACTCCGCCAGTCCGCGCAGATCCGTCATTTCCTTCAGCAGCGTTTCCGTGGTCACCACCTTCGGGGGCCCCATGCAGCCGGCAAGCAGCGTCAGCGCGGCGCTGGCGCAGACGAAGATGTTGATTTGACGGAAAGCGACGCCCTGGCGAAGACGATTCATGATGATGACTCCTCTGCGCGCGGCGGGCCCGGCGCCGCGCAATCCGCGTGTCGTTGTACCCGCTGGGAATCGCGCCCGCTATGGGGGAGGGTCTGGATCGTACTGAAGGCCTGCAGCGACGCACCGCGCCTGACGCCTTCGCTGGAGTCGGACAGCCCTCCCCCTGCCCCTCCCAAGGGGAGGGGGGAAGAATGCGCACCGTGGGCCGTCGCGAATCGACCGGGCGCACTTCGAGTTGGCGCACTCTGAGCAGGCGCACTCTGAGCCAGCGCACGTGATGCCCGATTGGCCCACCGCAGCTTGCGTCCCCATCAAGCCAGGCTCGCCAGCAGCGCCGGCAGCTCGTCCAGCGAGCGGATGGTGTGGTCCGGCTCGTGACGCCCGATGTCGTGGATGCGCTTGTCGCGGCAGATCCACGTCGTGCGGATGCCCAGCCTCTGCGCTCCGCCCACGTCGCTGTGCAACGAATCGCCCACGTGCATGACGCGCGAAGGAAGCACGCCCATCATCTTCAGCGCGCCGTGGAAAATCGCCTCCTCCGGCTTGTACGCGCGGGCGCACTGCGAAGTGATGAACGCGTCGAATCGCAGCCCGTGCAGCGCGATGGCCGACTCGATGTCCTCCCGGTCCGCGTTCGACACGCAGCACACCGGCACGTCGATCCGCCGCAGCAGCTCCACCGCGTCCGCGTGCAACGGCGGATTCTGCCAGTAGCGCTTAAGCACGGCCACGAAAGGCTCCGGATCGATCTCGTGAATGTCGAATCCCCGCAGGGTCTCGACGAGGCTGGCGCACTCGCACTCGTGCAGCGTGGCAAACCGGTCGTGGTTCGCGTGCTCGATCGTGCGGAAGAAAACCTCGCCCCAGCGGACGGCGAACTGCCCCGCCGACATCGGCAGCTTCAGCGCCTCCACCACGCCGCGGCACGCCTCCTCCACGGCCGCATGATCGTCGGCGCTGATCGTGCCGTAGAAGTCGAGGAACAAGGCGTCAATCGGCGGATTCGGCATGGAGGAAGTGTACCAGTCCAGCGCTCGCGGCCAAGACCGTTTCAGGGCGAGTCATCCAGCTCCTGCGATGGTGCCTCGAAATCCGCGGGAGTCTGCCCCGGGAAACGACTAATCGTCACCGGCGCCATCGGCGCGACGAGGCGAACCGTGTGCCGGCCGCGGATGAGCCGGGCTTGTTCCGCGACCTCGGCATCGTTCACGAACACCCGCGTGCGGGTGTCCTTGCGCTGCACGGTGTAGATGCCTTCGACCGGCGCTGACACGGCGGTCACGACTTCGACCGCGCCGGCATCGGGCGGTTCAAGGGTCCACCCCGGCAAGAGAATCCACTCCCAGGGCGGCGGCATGGCCACGTACTGCGAAGTGATGGCGTCCCAATCCTCCTGCGGCAGCTTCGCCGTCCGCGAATCCCTCAGGACGACGCTCGCTGGACGCCTGGACAGCGCTTCCGCCACCCGCGGCTGAACCGCTCCTTCGCGGTAGCGCGTCAACACGCCCTGCACGAGCGCCGGATAGAAGTAGGCATGTGGGCGAAACACCGCCTCGCAGCGGCCGTCAAACACCACGTCTTGTGGCCCGGTCCGCTGCTGCAACTCATCCACCACCGCCAGCGCGGCGATCCACTGCGGCGCCTGCTGCGCAGCAGCCTGCTCGACGCGCCACAAGGGCCGCAACACGGCGAGCGCCAGGAACGCCGCGCATCCGGCCATCGAGATCGCGCCCCTCCACCGCGTCGCTACGGGACGATCAGCCTCAAGCCGCACCGTTGCAGCCCTGTTCTCTCCAGGACGATCCGTTCCGCGACGAGCCGTTCCGCGCCGATCCGCCCCAGGCCGATCTGCTCCTAGCCCCTGAATCACCCACAACGTGCCCGCGCCAGCCAGCGCGCACAGGCTCGGCAGCGCGATCAGCGCGGATTGCAGATACGCGGCGGGCATCGTCGCATACGCCAGCGTGGTCAGTGCCGCGCATGACGCCACAAACGCGCGAGCGCTGCGAGTGGCCGGTGGAAGCGCTCGTTGAAAGATCGATAAAGCCCCCAGCGCGGCAGCCGCCAGCAGCGCGTAAGGCTGCGTGGACGCAATCAGCGACCACGGGCTGAATCGCTGCGGGTACGAGAGGTTCTCCCACAACGTCATGCGCAGGGCGGATCCCGCGCTGCCGTCGAACATCGCCAGGGCGATCCAGATACCGGGCGGAATCAGAAAGCCGGCGGCAGCGACCGACACCCGCACAACCCCGTCGCGCCTGCTCCGCCCCGGCTGGGAAACAAGGGCTCCCGCCACTGCCCCCACCGCCATCACAAACACGACCGCGGACTTCGTTCCCAGCACACACGCCAATCCGAAGAAAGTCCCCGCCGCGAGAAGCTGCAGTGCGCCTCGCGGCATCAAGGAAGCGGCCTGAGCGCAGCCGAGCCGCGACGACGTGCGTCCCGCTGTCTCCTCCGATGGAGAACACGCGTCGAACGCCTCGTCCTGTCCCTTCGCGCGCAGTCCCGCCGCCAGCAGCGCCAGCCCCATGGTGTTCAAACCGGTCATCAACCCGTCGGGGCGAATCTCGATCGCCTTCAGCAGGAACACCTCGCTGCACGCCAGCCACGCCGCCGCCAGCAACCCCGCGCCGGTGTTGAAACACATGCGTCCCAGCAGAAACGTCGCACCGATCGCGGGCACGGCGAAGGCGAACATCCATGCGCGGGCGAGAACAAACGCGGCCGAGGACTCGCCTGCCTGGCGGATCAAAGACCGGAGGATGTGATGGAGCAGCGGCGGGTGGTTGTCCCAGAAGTCGCGGTACGGGACCAGCCCCTGCGTCAGGCACCATGCGAAGTGCATATGCTGAAGCTCGTCGTCGTCCATCGCCCGCGCCGACCTGAGCCGCCACAGCACGAAGACGCCCGCACACGCCGCGAGCAGCGCCGCGGCAACGACGAAGCGCGGAACAAGCCTGCCGGAAGAAATCTCACCCGGGACGAGGCGCGGATCGGGCCTGCCGGATTGCGGCGCATCACACCCGCTCTGCTCCGCCTCTGCGCTCATTCAGCAAGTGTAGCAGAATCCGGGAATCCCCGCGCAAGCGCCGCCGCAGCGCGATGTGTGGCACAGGTTTCCAACCCGTGATCCTGTGGCACAGGTTTCCAACCTGTGAGCCTGTGGCACAGGTTTCCATCCTGTGAGCCTGTAGCACAGGTTTCCAACCTGTGAGCCTGTGTCAGGGCCGGGCGGAGCGCCACTCTGCCGGTCGGACTCAGTCCGCCGCCAGCAGCGCCTCGATCACATCCTCGTCCACCAGCCCCATGCGCCGCATCTCATTTCGCTTCTGATCGTCCGTTAGATCGGGATCCCCTGCCACGGCCAGCAGGTCGTCCAGCACGAGCACCTCCCCATCCGCGCCCAGCTCCCGATACCGCGCCGCCTGCTCGTTCGACGCTCTCAGCCCGCAGCCGCTGATCATCAGCAACGCCACTACCGGCAACAGGATCACCCGAATGCCATGCCGTCTCATCATGTCCATTGATTTCCCATAGCTCCGCGCCGCGTCCGTGAACCCCACGCCGCGACTGCCTATCGCCCCCCATCATTCATCGGCAGACCTGCCGCCAGCCTCACATTAACCTGCCCCGGCGAAGTCCTCTTGAGGCCCACGGGCAGCCGTCAGACCCAGTGCGGCGCCGTGCCTCTCGCCGCACTCCGGGCACACGCCGGACTCGTTTCCGAGCAAGTTGTACGCACACCGCTCAAAAATGTGCAGGCTGCGGCGCTGCTTGCCCACTTCCTGGCAATGCGACCCTACGATCGAACGGATCAGCAGCGGGCTGACCGCGAGAAACAGCAGTCCTGACGTTAACCTGACCTCCGCCGAAGTCGTCCACAGCGGATGCCGGATGCTCGCGCGGCCCGCTGCATGGATCTCCTGCCACCACCGGGCCGTCGTGGCGAGCCACACGCCCAGCGCGCCCGCCGCGACAAGCATCCCGGCAAGCCGCCGGCCCTGCTTCAAGACCCGGTTCCACATTCCCGTCAACCGCCCGAGCCGTCCCTGCGCGCGGATGTCGCTGCCCACAAGTTGTTTCCCAAAACCTCGCTCAAGTTCCTCTCCCAAGGCTCGCCCCCGGATTGTACCCGCACTACCCACCTTGGACGCTGCGGTGCTGCCGCCTTGGCCGCTGCTGTGCGGTTTGCAATCCCTCGTCTGACGTCGATGCGTGGCTGAGTTTCATTGTCGCCGGACCCGCGGCGCGGTACGCTCTTTCTCCGTCAGGCCCCGGGAGATTCGCGCATGGCACGCGAAAGTCAGTGTCACTCCTGCGGCGCAACCATCTTCCCCGAGCAGATCGACTCCGGGCTGTCCCGCTACGAGGGCGGCAAGCTCATGTGTGTCCACTGCGTCGAGGAATACGAACGCGCACACGATCAGACTTCCAAGGGCGGATCCGCCTACCATCTCGATCCCATCGCGCTGCGCGACGAGGGCGACTCGCCGGATGCCGACGCCCCCGACGCCTCCCACGCCCGCGCCGGCTCCGGCGCGGCCGACGCTTCATCGGGCGGCGCGGAAGCCGGCATGGGCACGGGAGGCTCAGGGCTCGGCATGAGCACGGGCGGGTCGGGACTCGGCATGGCCACCGCGCGCACCGACCGGCATTACCACCGCGCGCTCGATCCGTCCGCCGCGGGCGCTACGCGCTGCCGCACGTTTCACTGCAAGCTCAACGACTCGGCCATCGAGTTCATGAACCACTCGCTCAACCAGTGGCTCGACGAGCACCCCGACATCGCCATCAAGTTCGCCACCTCCACCCTCGGCGTCTTCGAGGGCAAGTCGAAGGAGCAGAACCTGATCCTGACGGTGTTCTTCTAAGCGACGGTGTGGCACCGGTTTCCCAACCGGTGTGTGTGGCACCGATTTTCCAACCGGTGGGTGTGGCACCGGTTTCCCAACCGGTGGGTGTGGCACAGGTTTCCCAACCTGTGCCATTCCAAAGCGGCTCACGGGCGACGCACCGATCCTCACCACCACGAAGCCGCGGTCCTCACTCCAGTTCACAGCTCCGCGATCATGCTCCGGGCCGTGCCCCAATGGATCCAATTCTCGAACCAGTACACGAGGTTCTTCCACTTCCCATACGGCTCGTAAATCGCCTCCACTTGTTTCGCCGTGGCCTTTTTGCGACCGCCCAGGTGCAGGCGCGTCACGTGCGCCAGCGTGGCTGAGTCAATCGAGAGATGGTCGTGATGTCCGAGGATGGAGAGCAGAAAGCCCGCCGTGGCCGGTCCCACGCCCCGAATCCCCAGCAGCCGCTTGCGCAGCGCGGGCGTCGGCTCGGTCCGGGCCAGCGCATCCAGCGCCTCCAGCCCCGCCGCAGCCTCGATCCCCTCCCTCGCGCGCGCACTGCCTCGCGCCTCGGATGGCGTGCGCTTGCGCGGACCCTCCTGCCCGTCATGCTCGGCGTCGCCGGTGACAGACTCCTGGCACAACTTCAAGATCGCCTCCGTTCGATAGCCCAGCCGCGCCACGCCGCGGACGTACGAATCGCCGGCCTTGAGAATCTCCCGGCACGTCGGCCACGCGGTCAGGTTCCGGAAGTGCGGAAACAGCGGACCGAGCTGCGCGAGGCGGTTGATCATCTTGACGGCCTGGTCCCAGTTGACGTTCGTGCCGCAGATGGCCTTGAGGATGTTCTCGGTCATCGAAGCGTTGCGCAGCAGGCGGCCGGCGCCGAGTTTCGGAATCACGTGCAGCAGCGGATGCGCGCGGCACAGCTCGTGAAACTCGTCGAGCCGGGACGCAAGCCCGAGGGAGACAACGCACTCACGGCGCGCCAGCTCCTCGCTTGCGTTCGTCAGCTCCCGCCCCTCCAACAGCACCTCGAGCGTCACGCGCTGCCGGCTCGACGCGCGCTGCAGCACGCTGATGCGCCGGACCTGACTTCCCTCGCGCGTCAGCCATTGCAGACAGCCTCCGCCTTCGCACCACGACATCGGCGCGCACTCATGCCAGCCGTGCCCCAGCGCCGTCGCGCGCAGCGAGAACGGCGCCGCAACCTCCAGCTCCAACTTTCGTCTATCCATGCCGTCACAATCTGTGGCGAGCTGCGACGCTTGTCATTCCCGCGAAGGCGGGAATCCAGCCGGTCGCTTCCTGGGGAGCAAGATAACAGCGGATTTCCCAAGGTGGACTGGACCCCCGCCTGCGCGGAGGTGACGGCACCCATCCCGCGTTTCGAGTACCTCCGCAGGCGATAGCGCCTCCCCCGCGACGCTCAACGGAACACAACCCAAGCAGCCACGCAGCGGGCCGCGCCACGTCACGCGCGCGTCCGTGGGGAGATGTACCCAATCCACGCCTCCACGCGATGATCCGGTTCGCCCGCTGAATATTTTTTTTTCAGAATCCTCACCAAGATCTCACCGTGAAACCCCGCCGCGCAAGGCTCCGGCGGGCAATAGCTTATCGGAACATCGCGCCAATTGGCACGAGTACACCAGCCCTGTGAGGACACAATATCTTGTAGGTTTCATTTGCCAACCACCAATTCTTGTGGTACTATTCATCTTGCCGCGAGATTCCGGCGAGCGTCCCAATGGGAAAGATTTCACAGCCCATGCAGGCGCTTCGGACCCTCCCGGCGAGGTACCAGTTTTCATACCCCTGGGGCGCAACGGCTTGCGCCCCTCATACGTTTCATCAAGCCGCAAGGAGCGAGGCGATGACGACGAGTTCGGCCATGAAGGACGCACGTCGGGAGGATCAGTTGAGGTTGACAGAGAACGCGGTTCGCGTGCTGCGTGCGCGGTACCTCAAGAAGGACGAGAACGGGCGGTGCCTCGAAACGCCCGAGCAGCTCTTCCGCCGGGTCGCCCGCGCCATCGCCGAGCCGGAGAATACGTACGCGTCCGACCCGGCCATCGCGCAGGAGTGGGAGGACCGCTTCTACCGCCTGATGGGCGATCGACGGTTCATGCCCAACAGCCCGACGCTGATGAACGCCGGGCGCGAGATGGGCATGCTCTCCGCGTGCTTCGTCCTCCCCGTGCGCGACAGCATCAACGACATCTTCGACTGCATCAAGTGGACCGCGCTGATCCAGAAGGCCGGCGGCGGCACGGGCTTCGCCTTCGACGAGCTGCGCCCGACCGGAGACTACATCGCCAGCAGCGGCGGAACCACGAGCGGACCGATCTCCTTCTGGAAGGCCTTCAGCGAAGCGACCAACGCCATCCAGCAGGGCGCGTTCCGCCGCGGCGCCAACATGGGGATGATGTACATCACCCACCCGGACATCCTCAAGTTCCTCCACGCCAAGGAGGATCTGTCGCAGTTCACCAACTACAACATCTCCGTCAAGGCGACCGACGAGTGGATGGAGGACTTCCTCGCCGAGCCGGACGGACCGCACATCGTGGTCAACCCGCGGACGAAGAAGCCCTACGTGCTCGCCAAGTCGCTGAAGATCTGGGAGTACGACATCCACTCGCTGACGCCCTACCGCCCGGACATGGAGATCAAGCCGGGCGAGTATTACACGCGCCGCGACATCTGGGACATCATCGTCAACAATGCCCACCGCACGGGCGAGCCGGGCGTGGTCTTCATCGACCGCATCAACGAGGCCAACCCCACGCCGCACGTCGGGCGCATCGAGGCGACCAACCCCTGCGGGGAGCAGCCGCTGCTGCCCTTCGAGGCGTGCAACCTCGGCAGCATCAACCTCGCGCTGTTCATCAAGCGGCACGAGGACGGCGCGGCGTACGTCGATTGGGACGGACTGCGCGAGACCGTGCACGAGAGCACGCGTTTCCTCGACAACGTCATCGACGCCAACCGCTATCCGCTGCCGCAGATCGACGCGGTGTGCAAGGCCAACCGCAAGATCGGCCTGGGGGTGATGGGCTTCGCCGACGCGCTCTACGAGCTGGATGTGCCGTACAACAGCGAGGAGGGCGTCGAGTGGGGGCGGCGGTTCATGAAGTTCGTCGATGACGAGTCGCACCACTACAGCGAGAAGCTGGCGCGCGAGCGCGGCTCCTTCACCAACTGGGAAGGCAGCATCTGGGACACGAAGCACCACCGTCCGATGCGCAACTCGACGACCACGACCGTGGCGCCGACGGGCACGATCAGCATCATCACCGGCTGCTCCGGCGGCATCGAGCCGATGTACAGCCTCGCCTTCATCCGCAACGTGCTCCGCGGACAGGACGAAGGCAAGCAGCCGATGATCGAGGTCAACCCGATCTTCCTGCGCGTCGCCCAGCAGCACGGATTTTTGAGCGAGGGGCTTTTGGAAAAAGTCGCCACGGAGGGCACCCTCGCTCACATTGACGACGTCCCCGAGGACGTCCGCCGCGTCTTCGTGTGCGCCCACGACATCTCGCCCGAGTGGCACATGCGCATGCAGGCCGCGTTTCAGGAGCACTGCGACGCTTCGATCTCCAAGACCATCAACTTCCCCGAAACGGCGTCGAAGGACGACGTGGAGAAAATCTACCGCCTGGCGTACGAGCTGCGCTGCAAGGGCGTCACCGTGTATCGCAACGGCTGCCGCAAGCACCAACCCATGGCGCTGAAGTCCAGCGACAAGGTCCATGCGGAGAGCGCCGCGCCCGCCGCGACGCCAGCCGCGGTCAAGCCGGTGCTGCGCGACGAGCCGCTCGAGCCGGCCATGCTGCCGGAAATCTGCTCGGGTCTGCGCATCCGCCAGCTCACGCCGTTCGGCAACATGCACATCAACGTCACCGTCGATCCGCGCAACGGCAAGGAGCTGGAGGTCTTTGCGCAGCTCGGCAAGGGCGGCGACCTGGCGACGAGCGATCTGGAGGCCATCTGCCGCATGGTCAGCCTCTGGCTCCGCGCCGGCGGCGACATGATGGCGGTCGTGAGGCAGCTACACGGCATCGGATCCAGCCTCCAGGTCAGCACAAAGGAGGGACGGATCATGAGCCTCGCAGACGGGCTGGCCAGGGCGCTGCGAAAGTACATGCAGGCCAAAGCGCAGTTCGGCCTGAAGGCCATGCTCCACGGCGAGTACGACCTCAGCGACCTCGGCAAGCCCCTTACCGAGCGGTCGCCTTCAACTGCTGGGGGCAGCAAACATGGGCCCCCCCACGGTGGCAACGGGGGAGCCGCATCCAACGGAGGCAACGGCGGCGGCTCCAGCAATGGCGGAAGCAGCGGGCACGCCGGCAACGGCAGCAACGGAGGACATGAAAACGGCGGCGCGAAACTCGTAACCTCAGGGATGCGGGGACGATTCTCCGCTTCGGGAACGAGCCTCGCCCTAGCAGCTCCGGAAGTGGAAGAACCGGATACGTTCAAGATCGTGTGCCCGGAATGTCAAGGTAAGCTGAACTTTGTCGAGGGTTGCGTTAAGTGTGAGAGCTGCGGGTACGCACAATGTTGACTTCCCAACCCGTCCGGTAATAATGAAATGTGGATTGGGATTTGTATGTGGGCGATTGCGACTGAGGTATTTGCTTTATTTCCAAAAGGTTCTGACTCGCCCAACCGATAAGAGGGATTGATGCGTCGGGCGCGCTGCCCGAGGCATCAACATAAACTAGGCTTCTTTCCCCTCCGGAAAGCACCGTTACGCCTTCGGGCGGCGGTGCTTTCTTTTTTTTGAGTCGGTCCACGGCGCTGAACGGTTGCGCGGTCGCGGCGAGGGCGCTGCCTTGCGTGAGGGCGGCGATCACCCTCCGCAGCGGCTTGCAGGGAACAGCTCAACCGCTATACTTCCCCGTCTCGGCTTTTGGAATCGAAATGGGTGGGCGGGCCGAGCTGAACAGGAGATTGACGTTGTCGGTCAGCTTAAGACTCAGTCGCAGGGGGCGCAGGCATCGCCCGTTCTATCGCTTGGGCGCCGTGGACCATCGCCGTTCGCGCGACGGGCGCGTCATTGAGGAGCTGGGCTTTTTCGATCCGATCGCCAAGGACGAAACCAAGCAGGTTTCGTTCAACAAGGAGCGGATCCAGTACTGGCTCGGCGTCGGGGCGCAGCCGTCGGACACGGTTCGAGCCTTGCTCAAGAAGACGGGCATCGTCTGATCCCGCGGTCGCGCGTCCGGCGGCTCGTCCGCGAAGGTCCGGCGGCCCGGCCCATAAAGGGTGTCCGGCATGCGGATTGACGTGCTGACGCTTTTTCCCGATGTGCTGCGGGCTTTTTTTTCGCACAGCATCGTCGGCAGAGCTTCGCAGTCGGGCGTCGTCGCGATCGAGTGCACGGATTTCCGTGACTTCACGGACGACGCGCATCGCACCGTGGACGATCGCCCGTTCGGCGGCGGACCCGGCATGGTGCTCAAGTGCGAGCCGGTGTTCCGCGCGGTCGAGGCGGTGGAATCCGCCAGGCCGGAGGAAACGGCGACGCGAATCCTGCTGTGCCCGCAAGGCGAGCGATTGACGCAGCCGCTGGTTGAAGAACTTTCGCGACAGGCGTGGCTGCTGGTTTTGTGCGGACATTACGAGGGGTTTGACGAGCGGGTGCGGCTGGGACTAAGCGCCCGCGAGCTTTCGGTGGGAGATTACGTGCTGTCCGGCGGCGAGGCCGCTGCGACGGTTTTGGTGGATGCGATCGTGCGGCTGCTTCCCGGCGCGGTGGGCGACGGGGACTCGGTGGTTCACGAATCGTTTTCGACGGGACTGCTGGACTTTCCGCAGTACACGCGTCCGAGATCGTTTCGAGGCATGGACGTGCCGGAGGTTCTGCTCAACGGACACCACGCCCAGATTGAAGCGTGGCGCCGGCAGCAGAGCCTGATGAGAACTCGGCTGCGTCGGCCCGATCTGCTGGACACGGCGGAGCAGGCGGCGGAAAGCATCGAGGCGCCTGACGACGGACAACGTTGACACAACATCCCGCCGGTTCGGCGGTCGCGGAGGACACAACATGAGCCACGCACAAGCACTGATCGAAAAGGTGGAAAAGTCGTACCTCAAGGCCAAGACGCCGCAGTTGCGCGTCGGCGACACGGTGGACGTGCAGACGCGCATTGTCGAAGGCGACAAGGAGCGCATCCAGATCTTCAACGGCGTGATCATCGGCGTCCGCGGCCGGGGCATCAGCCTCAACTTCACGGTCCGGCGCATCGTGGGCAAGGAGGGCGTGGAGCGCACCTTCATGCTGCACTCGCCGAACGTGCTTGACGTGGTCTCCCGCCGCCGGGGCAAGGTCCGCCGCGCGAAGCTGTACTTCCTCCGAGATCGGCTCGGCAAGTCCCGCAAGCTGCGGGAAATCCGCACGGGTCGCTCGCAGACGCAGGAGTCCGGCTCCACCGCGAAAGCGGAGCGGGAGTCGGACCTGGTCGGCGCTTCCTCCTGACCCGTGGACCCACGAAGACTTCTCGGAGGCCGCGGCGAAAGCGACGCGGCCTCTTTCTTGCGCCGGCGGGGTTTTCAGATCGTCGCGCGCAACTTCCGCTGTGCCGCCGGCGAAATCGACCTCATTGCCATGGACGGCGACACGCTGGTGTTCGTCGAAGTGCGCTCCCGCTCATCCGCGTCGCAGGCAACGCCGGAAAGCACGATCGGTCCCGCCAAGCAGCGGCAGCTCGTTCGCCTCGCTCAGATCTTTCAGGAGCAGACGGCCTGCCACAAACTCCCCTGCCGATTCGACGTGGTGAGCGTGGTGAGGGAGAACGGGAAAGAAGCTCAGATCGAGCACTTCGTGGACGCGTTCCAACCCGTGGCCGGGCGCGGCCCCCATCAAGCCTGATCCGCAGGCGGAGCACAAGTTCAGCGCAAGGGGTCGCCTGTTTGCGCGCCACGAGGCGTCGATTCGGGCGCAACGAGGCGTTGGTTTGGGCGCACTGGGTCATGGGGTGGCACGGGTCCGCAGCAGCGGACCCGTGGCATGCACGCGCGGCGAGGCCTGGATCCGGCGTGCCTTGGACATCATCTGCAAGCGTCGCAGCCGAGCTTTTCGAGGTAGATTTCCTCGATCCGCTTCACCATGGTCCGCCAGTCGAACTCGTTTCGGCACCGATCTCGCCCGGCGGCGCCCATGCGAGATCGCGCTGGCGCGTCTCCCACCAGTTCCACGACCGCCGCCGCCATCGCGGGCACATCGCCGTATCGAACGAGCCGGCCGGTGACGCCGTCGATCACCACTTCGCGCGCCCCGTCGTTGTCAAAGCTGACGACGGGCACCTCGCACAGCAGCGCCTGCACGGCCGCGCGCGGAAGCCCCTCCCATCGCGAGGCGTGAACCAGCAGGTCAAACCCGCGCACGTGCGATGCCACGTCCCGCGGCGCCACCAAGCCGGCGAAAAACACACGATCCAGGAGTCCGAGCGATTCCAGCCGCCGTCGATACGCTTCGCGCTGCGCGCCGTCGCCCACCCAGACGAACCGCGCGGACGGGCAGCGAGCGACGATCTCGGGCATGGCGCGGATGATCTCATCGTAGCCCTTGTTGTCGAACAGCCGCGCGATCGTGCCGATCACAATGGCGTCTTCCGACGCGCCCCACAGCCGTCGCTTGTGGCGGCGCGACTCCGCGTCCGGCGCGAATTGATCGACCTCCATGCCCGAACGAATGGTGACGAACCGCTCGCGCGGGGCGATGCGGGCGGCCACCGACTGCTCGATCATCGCGTCCGCGACCGTGATGATCGCATGGGTGTGCCGCGCGACGCGGCGCTCCATCCAACGGTAGGCCCGTTGAACCGGCGCGCTTTGCGTGCGGTTGAAGCTCATGCCGTGAATCGTGTGCACGATGAGCGGGACGCCGGCCTCCGCCGCCGCCCGCCGACCGAGAATGCCGGCCTTGCTGCTGTGCGTGTGAACGACGTCCGGACGCATCAGATCGAACAGCGCCCGAAGCTCGGACTTCGCGCGAAAGTCCTTGATCGGCGACACGGCCCGACGCATGTGCTCGAGCGGCACCGTGATGAATCGCGAGTCCGCGAGGGTGGACCATAACGATCCTTCCGGCCCGGTCTCCGTGCCCGTCATCAGCGTGACCTCATGCCCGCGCTCAGCCAGCCCACGACACGTCAGCACCGTGTTCTCCTGTGCGCCCCCGATGATCAGCCGTGTAATGACGTGACAGATTCGCATCAGCGCCGCTCAGCCTTCGCGTCCCATGAGGAAACAGGCCACAAGCTCGAATCTTCCGCTGCCGCCGCCGAAGGCACGAGCCGCTCCACGGGATACCTCACCCAGCGCAGGCACAAGCCGTGCGGCTGCGCGGTGGGACCGGCCTGCTTGCGATCGCGCGACGCGATGATCCGCCCCACGTCCTCGGGCGAAAACCGTCCGACGCCGACTTCCATCAGCGTGCCGGCCATGATGCGCACCTGCTGGTACAGAAAGCCCTCTCCCAGCACATTGATACGAATCTCGTTGAACTGCCGTTCGACGTGGCAGTGCAGGATCGTCCGCACCATGTTCTCGCGCATGCAGCCGGCGCCGGCGAACGAAGTGAAATCGTGCGCCCCGATAAACGCCTTCGCCGCCTCGGCCATGCGCTCCACGTCCAGTCTGCGCCAGCAGTGGAAGGCATAGCGCTGCGCAAACTCGGCGACGGGGCGCGTTCGGCTGTTGAAGATGCGGTATTGATACAGCTTGCAGATGGCGTCCTTGCGGGCGTGGAAGTCCGGGGCGGCCTCGCGGATGTCGAGCAAGCCCACGTCTTCCGGAAGCCGGGAGCCGATCGCGTGGATCAGCTTGTCCGGCGGCAGCGGCGTCGTGGACGTGAAACTGGTTCCCATGGCCGCGGCGTGGACGCCGGCGTCCGTTCGACCGCTGCCGATCAGTTCGAGCGGATGCCGCAGCACCCGGCGAAGCTGGTCCTCCATGACGCTCTGCACGGTGCGCAGCCCCGGCTGGTTCTGGAAGCCGTGGAAGTCCGTGCCGTCGAAGGCGATCCGCATCAGAAAAGTACGCATCAGGGCCGTATCGTAGCGGCGCGCCGCGCCGCGCGAATGGGGAGGCTTCGCTCTCGTGAGGATGCGCCGCCGGGTGGCACGGGTCCGCAGCAGCGGACCCGTGGGTCGCGCATGAGAATGATAGTCTGGATCCGGCCACGGCCGGTCGAGGACGCCCGACCGTGCAACCCAGCCGGGCAGGATGAAAGAGCGCATGAAAAAGGCGCGGTCAAGACCGCGCCGTTGATCATCCACAAGCGGTTGTTCAAGACCTCGGCGGTCGGCGCTAGGCCACCAGCTCTTCCTGCAAGGTCTCGCCGAAGCGGCCGCGGAGCCGCTCCAGAATCTCCTTGTGAATCTGGCTGACGCGCGACTCGGAGAGATTCAGCACCAGCCCGATCTCCGCCATCGTCATGCCCTCAAAGTAGTAAAGCACCAGCACGAGCCGCTCCTCTCGTGCCAGACCCGACGTGACGAAATCCGTCAGCAGCGAGCGGGCCACGTGATTCGACGGCTCCTTGCCGCGCGGGTCGCGCACGTCCCACGTGCGTCCCGACCCATGCGAGCTGCGCTCATCCGGCGGTTCCATCGCGCTGAAGTGCACTTCCCGACCCAGCTGCGACAGCCGGGAAAGCTGCTGATAGCGGGCTACGCTGATGCCCATGCGTGCGGCGAGGTCGTCCTGGCTCGGAGCGGATTCGTGCTCCATGTCGAAGGACTCGACGGCCATCATCCGGCGCTTCTCGAACGTGCGCACCGTGCGGCTCTGCGGGTCGAGGCTGCGAAGCCAGTCCATGACCGCGCCGGAGATGCGCTGCTGGCAGAAAGTCTCGAACTTGGCCTTGCGCTGTGGATCGTACGCCTCGACGGCTTCGATCAGCCCGTCGAAGGCGGCCGAGCAGATTTCGTCGTAGGACACCTGCGCCGGCAGCTTGCGTGACAGGCGTGCGGCGTGAGTGTGAACCAGGTGCGTGTAATGCACGACGACCTTGTTCCTCAGCTCGACATCCCTGGTCTTAAGGTAACGTTTCCAGAGCGTCTCGATCGAGACTTCGCACTTCGGCATCTCTTTCCTCCTGAGATGAGATGGAATGATGAAGATCAGAAACGAGAATCGAACTGACCCGCAGGCATGTGGCTAGCCGCGCTTCAATCTGGATAGAATGCGTAGTCTGGCAAAAACGCATTCTCGTTATCTCGGCGCGCGAGGAGCGGATCACTCATTTAAAATGGGAGTTTTTGTCAAAATGGGCAAAAACTACTAAGCGTCAAGCCGGTAGGAAGGGTAGGTGATATTCCTACTGATCCGGTGTGCGCCAGGCCGAAATCGCCGCTCCCGGGCTACCGCGAACCGCTGGATAGTCTTATCGGAATGGAGGTTAGCGCAGGGCTGGTAGCCGGGTGGATCGGCAGGGATGATCCTTCTTGTGCGATCGCACCATGAAAGGAGCGATGTAGGCGCCTCCGCGCGAGACCCTTCCCGCCGAGGCGGCAGCCGATGTTCAACCGCGAACCGAGGCGCGGATATGGATTGAGTCGCCCGACGATTTCACCCTCGGAATCCGCGGCTCGGTCGCGCTGCAAACCCGCGAGCCGGCGCGAGCAGTCGCGCTTCCTCACAGCGCAGTGGCACACATGCACTGCTGACAGCGCAGTGGCACACATGCACTGCTGACAGCGCAGTGGCACACATGTACTGCTCACAGCGCAGTGGCACGCATTCATGGCTGACGGGCGCGGCTCGGAGGGAGCGCCGTTCGCCGTGCGAGATCCGGCTACGCGGTGAGCCTGCGTGCCAAGTCGAGCCGGTCGCCGACGTGGCCCCAGTCGATGACGTTCCAGAACGCATCGACGTAGCCGCCGCGGTTGTTCTGGTACTTCAGGTAGTAGGCGTGCTCCCACACGTCCAGCACAAGCAGCGGTACGCAGCCCCACACGGTGTGGTTCTGGTGCTTCTCCGCACCGAACACCAGCAGCCGGCCGGAAAGCGGCTCCCACGCGAGGATGCCCCAGCCGCTGCCCTGCACGCCGCCGGCGGCCTTGCTGAAGTGCTGCTGAAAGCGGGAGAAGCTGCCGAAGTCCCGGTCGATCTCGCGCGCCACCGCGCCCTTCGGCTCGCCGCCGCCGTTCTTCTTCATGTTCTTCCAGAACACGCAGTGCAGGATGTGCCCGGAGCCGTGGAAGGCCAGCGCCGTCGTCGCGTCGGAGACGGCATCGAAGTTCCCGCTCTCGCGCGAGGCCGCGAGCTTCTCGATCGCCGCGTTCAGTCCTTTCACGTAGGCGGCGTGATGCTTGTCATGGTGCAGGGTCATCGTGGCCGCGTCGATGTGCGGTTCGAGCGCGTCGTAAGCGTAGCCCAACTCCGGCAGCGAATAGGCGTTGGGCGGGCGCACGGGTTCAGGCTGCTGGCGCTGGCCATGTGCCTCCTGCGCCGCGGATTCCTGCGCCCCCAGCCCGATCCAGCCCCCAACGGTCAATGTGCCCAACGATCCCAGTGCGTCGCGTCGGTTCATCGGTTTCATCAACGTTCTCCCTTTGCCCGGTTACGGCAGATTCCGCGGAACAAACGTGCGGTCGCGCAAACAGCCAAGGTGCGGCGTTTGCTCTTGTGCAGCGCGGGGTGCTATTATCCACATCCTCTGGGAGTTGGATAGCAGGCTGCCGTGAACGTGGGCGGGGTGGGCTTTCCGGACTATTAACCCGGCTCCGAGGCTGATGGATTACCTGCTGGAAAGCCGGTGCCCCATCCGCCAAGCCCCAAAAACAGCCAAAGTCCAGTCACCGGCTGGAAAGCCGGTGCCCCGACTGGGAGTTCCCCGACCGGGAGTGCCCCAACTGGGAGTGCCCCAACCGAGGTTGCCTGTTCTTGCGGGCTGGCCGTGGCGGCTGGCACGGCGACTGCAACCAGCACGATGGGCGAGCATGGACGCGAAGGAATCGACATGACGCAGACAGGCGCCATCGCGCTGGTGGGTACGGCGGCGACCGTGGGGGTGATCCACACGCTGCTGGGACCGGATCACTATATCCCCTTCATCGCCATGTCGCGCGCCGGGCGCTGGTCGCTCCGCAAGACGATGGGCGTAACGCTCGTGTGCGGCCTGGCGCATGTGCTCAGCTCCGTATTGCTGGGAGTCGCGGGCGTCGCGGCGGGTTCGGCGCTGGGGCTGCTGACGAAAATCGAAGCGGCGCGTGGCGATGTTGCGGGATGGCTGCTGGTGGGGTTCGGGGTGGCGTACACGGTCTGGGGCGTGCGTCGCGCCCTTCGCAACAAGCCGCATGCGCACTGGCATGCGCACGCGGACGGCACCCTGCACAGCCATGTGCACGTGCATCATGAAGATCACGTGCACGTTCACGCCAGGGCCGCCGAGTCGGAGCACGTTCACGACAACTCCGTGGCCACTTGTGCAGATCAACTTCACGTCCACTGCGAGGCGACTGATGCCGATCCCCATCACGCTCACACCAAGGCCGCTGATGCGGATCACGTCCACCAGCACACCGAGGCGACAGATGCAGATCTCGTCCACATCCACTCCGCGGCGGCTCCTGAGGCTGAACACCCACACGTCCACCGCGGCGCGCGGGCGGCGCCGGGTCGTGCGGAGTCCCTCAGCGATGCAGAGCGTTCCACGCTGACCGGATGGGCGTTGTTCACGGTTTTCATCTTCGGCCCCTGCGAGCCGTTGATCCCGCTCATGATGGCGCCGGCCGCGATGGGGCGGTGGTGGATCGTAGCGCTGGTGACGGCGGTCTTTGGCGCGGCGACGATCGGCGTGATGACGGGGCTGGTGTACGCCGGCAGCCGCGGCGCGCGGCGGTTATCCTCCCCGGGGCTGGAGCGGTTTGCGCATGCAGGTGCGGGACTGGCGCTGACGGCGTGTGGATTGGCGGTTAAGTTCGGGCTCTAGCGGCGCGATCAGATCCGGCCGGCAAGCGATGAGAGCAAGGTGGCACGGACCTTCGGGAGGTGCTGGTTCCACGGGGCGTTCGGGTTTGGCGAGCGGTTTCGGAGTTTATCAACGGGTCGCGACAGCGCCTCCCGTGTCCCCCGATGCAACCGCATTCGGACTGCGAACAAGGGCGGCAGCGTTTGGCATACTCGCCAATCCATGCCAAATGAGCGCCCGGCCGATGGTCCGCGCGGCCCACGGGTCCGCTGCTGCGAACCCGTGCCACCCGCGCGCCCGGCCGGCCGAGGAATGCGGTCGCCCTGCAGTGTCCCCTCGTCGCCTTGCAATCTGAATCCAAGCGGACACACCATGCGTATCATGCTGAGGAGCGCGGAGGGATCGCCGGAGTTCGGCCGTCCGCGCGGACTCCAGCCCGATGCAAACGGTTGCGACCGCGGCCGGCAAGTGAGTCGTGCGAGGTCATTCTCGCGGCTTGGAAAGGGGCGTTCAACCTGCGCTGCGGCCTGAACCACATCCATCCCTCCGAGGTCGGGCGTCCGCGGGCGCTGGCGACATGGGCGGCGACGGCACTGCTGGCAACCCTGCCGGCCACCCGTGTTGAAGCCCACGATTTCACCATCACCGAAACAAATGTCTGTTTTGCGGCGGACGGCGCCTTTTCGATTGATGTGAAGTGCGATCTCGACGCCCTCGCGCTGGGGGTGGAGAGCAAACAGGATTCCGCGTCGCTGGTGCGCCGGCTGCGGGCGCTGTCGCCAGAGGAATTGGAGGCCACGACGGAGAACCTCAAGCTTCTGCTGCGCAAGCGCCTGCGAGTTCGCTTCGACGGCGAGGGCGCTGATTTCGAGGTTTCCTTCCCGGCGCTGGGCGTGGGGATGTCTCATGCAAGCGAGATTCCCACGGTGTTCGGCGTTACGGCGCGGCTCTCCGGCACCGTGCCCGACGGAGCGCGGGAGTTTACATTCTGGGCGTCGCGCTCGTTCAACGCCGTACACCTGACCCTCCGCCGTGAAGGATCGGAGGAGGTGGAGCGACAGGTGCTGGGCGTCGGGGCGGAGAGCAGACCGTATTCCCTGAGAGATGGCGCGCTCGCGGTTTCGGCCGCGTCGGTCGCGTGGCAATACGTCGCCCTGGGTTATGAGCACATCCTCCCTCGGGGATTGGACCACATCCTGTTCGTCGTGGGGTTGTTCCTGCTGGGTCGGCGGTGGAAGCCTCTGCTGTGGCAGGTGACGGCGTTCACCGTGGCGCACACGCTTACGCTGGCGCTGGCGATGAACGGAGCCATCTCCCTGCCGTCGAGGGTGGTCGAACCGCTCATCGCCCTGTCCATTGCTTACGTCGCCATCGAAAACGTCTTCACGACGAAGTTGACGCCATGGCGGCCCGGGGTCGTGTTCGCATTCGGGTTGCTTCACGGGCTGGGGTTCGCGGGAGTGCTGACCGAGCTGGGGCTGCCGAAAGGGCAGTTTGCCACGGCGCTGCTGTCGTTCAACGTCGGGGTCGAGATGGGGCAGCTTTCTGTGATTCTGGCGGCGTTTGCGGTGGTGGGCTGGTTTCGCGGCAAGGACTGGTACCGCAGCGCGATCGTGGTCCCGGCGTCGGTGGCGATTGCCTTGGCGGGTCTTTACTGGTGTGTTGAACGCACCCTGGTGTGATCCCCGCACGCGGCGCCATTAGCTCGTGGTGCAACTCGATAGCAGACATGGAGCCCGCCACCCAGGGTTCTGGGTTCTGGGTTCAGGGTTCAGTGGTCAGGGTTCAGGGTGGAACTGCGAATCGGACATGGAGCCTGTCACGCCCGCGCAGGCGAGCGTCCAATCGGCCCGGGAAAACCGCTGGACTTCTGCCTTATCGCGGGCCTCGAGCTGGATTCCCGCTTGCGCGGGAATGACGAAGTTGGATTCCCGCTTAGACGGGAATGATGGAGCTGGACTCCCCCCCCTCGCGGGAATGACGAACTTCGCCCCTCGCCATGGACTGCCATGCCCCCGGGTTCCATCCACCTTCCTGTCTTAAACTGTCTGCCCTGCTAACAACAGGCCGTTTCTGCCGACATAATGACACCTCGGGGAGTGGTTCGCGCGGCCGCCGCGCTCGGGGGCGCCGGCGCCGGCTCTGGAACAAGGGAGAATCCCATGATCGCCTTTCGCCGTGCTCTCGTGCTGACCTGCCTCTCATGCCTGTGTGCCGCGCCGACGTACGCGCAGGACGAGCCGGACGGCGATCCACTGGAGGGTTATTCCAAGAGCGCCGTCGCCGTCCTGAAGCGGATGATCGAAGGCCTCAAGGAGGTCAAGACTTACTCCGATCAGGGCGTCATCACCATGAAGACGGACGCGATGTTCGGCGCCGCCGGGCAGGAGCAGAAGATGCCCTTCTCCTTCATGCGCGAACGCAAGTTCCGCATGGAGACCCAGACGCACACGCTCGTCAGCGACGGCAAGGAGCTGCACGTCCTGCTCAAGGCCGCCAACCGTTACCAGACCACGCCGCTGAAGGACGACCTTCCCGATCAGCTCGAGGAGTATTTCGGCGGCATGGGGCTGAAGTTCGGCACCGGTCAACTGCTGCTGAGCCGCAAGCCCGCCAAGCTCTTCACCGAGGTGTTCAAGGAGCTGGACCGCACCGGCGAGGAGGACGTGGACGGCGACGGCTGCCACGTGCTCGAAGGCAAGATGAACGAGGACGCCATCCCCATCGTGAGCAGCGATACGCCGGTGCGGCTGATGCTGCGCAAGAGCGACGGGCTGCTGCGCCGCGTGGAGATCGACTTGTCCGAGGCGATGAAAAAGCAGATGGAGCAGGCCGGCGGCATGATGCAGGTCTCCGAGTTCAAGGTGATTTACGACGTCAAGGACATCAAGATCAACGAGCGCCCCGACGAGAACGCCTTCGCGTTTGAAGCGCCGTCGAGCGCCAAGAAGGTCGACAAGTTCTACTCGTCCGGAATGGGCGGCGGAGGCGACACGGCTCAGCAGTTCGAGCTGTCCGGACACGAGGCGCCGGCGTTCGAGCTTGAAGCGCACGGCGGCGGGCATGTTTCGCTGGAGTCGCTGCGCGGCCGCATTACCGTCTTGTACTTCGGCTTCCCGCGCTTCGGCGGCAACAACCAGGACACGGGCCTCGCCAAGCTTGACGACGTTCAACGCGAGTACGCAGACAAGGACGTGGCCGTGGTGTGCATCCATCCGTCCCCCAAGGCGGACAGCCTCGTCGAGTCGCTGGGGCGCGAGCCGAGTCTGACGATCGTGCTGGACCCGGATCGCAGCGTCGCGGGCGAGTACTTCGACGAGGCGTGGGCCATGGGCATCGTGCTCGTGGGCAAGGACGGGGTGGTGCAAGGGCGGTACTCCGGCTTCTTCAACGAAATGACGGGCAAGAGCCTGCGCAAGGATCTCGACAAGCTGGTGGCCGGGGAGGCGCTGCCGGCCGCGGAGAAGATGACCGACGAGCAGAAGGACGAGGCCTTCGAGCAGCGCTCCGCGAGCATGGGGATGGGCACGAGCGAGCCGCTCAACGAGGATCGTCTGAAAGAAGCGTGGTCCGTCCGCGCCAGCGCCGGAAACATGTCCTTCTCCAGCGGCGGCAGCAAGTACGACGACAAGGTGTTCTGGGTGCGCGACAAGGGCGCGATCCTCGGCATCAGCCCCTCGGGCGAGAAGGTGATCGAGCTTCCGCTCCTGAAAAAGACGGCCGATCCGCTCGGGCAGGAGAGCTTCGCCGTCGGCAAGCTCGGCAAGGATTGGGCGGTCGTGTACCTCAGCACGATCGCGGGCGAGGAGCAGCAGGCCGGCGGCTGGCGTCCGCCCAAGGGCGCCGTTCTGACGGCCACCAATCAAGCCGGCGAGGAGCTTTGGAAGCTCGAGCTGGAGGTGAAGAACTTCCAGGTTCCGCAGCACCTGGCGCTTGCGGACGTGGATGGCCGGCCCGGCGACGAAGTCGTGTACTTCCACGACGGCGCGATCTGCATTCTTGACTCCCGCGGCGAGGCCATCGTGAAGAAACCCTCCGGCGGCTGGGCGCAGTGGCTGATCGCGGCCGACCGCGACCAGGACAACCGCGCGGAAATATACCTGCGCACGCAGTACAAGCTGACGCGGTACGACTACGCGAAGTGACGGGCGTTGGTGGAATCTGGAAGCGGGCTGGGGGCCGTCGCCCCCGCGCAGGCAGGGGTCCAGTTCGCCCAAGTAACCGACTGGATTCGTTCATTCTCGCAAGCTGCAGGCTGGACTCCCGCCTTCGCGGGAATGACGGCTGGGTGGCATGTTTTCGCTGTACTCAGCGTAAACATGCATTCGGCTCGCCTTCGCGGGAATGGCGGACGTTATCGTTCACCACCGACTGCGAAGTCCCTGGGCTTTGCCGGTTCGCCCGGCCCGTCTGGCGTTGCGCTTCGGCGCGGTTCGTTTCCTTACGGGCAAACGACATGCGCGGTGTGATCGCACGCCGGCGCGACCAGCGTGACCTCATGCGCGCCTTGGTACGGCGCGGCGATGAGTTTCGCCTTGCCGTCGACCACGGGCGTGGGGAACGGCGTGCCGTCGATGGCGATGTCGATGAGCGTGCCGTTGAAGCTCTCGTCAACGAAGCGCACGACGGCCTTGATCGTTCCCGAATCCGAGCATCGGGCGGAAAGTCTCCTCACCTTGTCGCAGGGGCATGCCCGGCGGCAGTCCATCCCTTCGCCGAGGAACGACCCCCGCCACAACGCACACGACGCTTCCGGGAGTTGGAGGCACGTCTGATCGTCGATGCAGCATGCGCCCGGCGCGGGGCACTCGACCGTTGAGCATGATTCGCTCGCGTGCCACACGCCCCCGACCGCGGCGCAGTCGCCATGCAGCAGGCTCGCGCAGGATCCGTTCGGCAGGCAGCACGCCCCGGCGCGCTCTTGCCCGGGGATCCGCACATCCGCGAACACCATCAGGTGATCGGAGGCCGTGCGACTCGTTTCCGGCGGCAGTGGCGCGCCGTACTTGGCAAGTCCGCCGCCAAGGTCCTCGTCCCGCGAATCGTAGATTTCCGCGCCGACGACGATCACGGCGGCGCTGCGCCAGAGGTAATCGAGCCGGAACCGGTTCTCGTGCGTGGCGTATTGCCCGTCGAGCTGAAACGCCTCCACGCGGTGGATCTCCTGTTCTCCCGTGCCGGAAAGGAACGGCTCGAAGGTGCTGTTGCGAACCGGGAAGGCGATGTCCGAGCCGAGGCGGAACGTCCCGGGCAGCCCGGGCGGAAGACTCGTAAACCACAGCGGCGTGGGGGACGGTTCCGAGATGTCGGCGTTCATGTCCGCGCCGAGGAAGTACGGCACGCTCCGTGAGTCGTGCAGCGCCGTGACCTGCATGGCCCGGAGGGATTCGATCGATCGCTGAAACTCCTGCGCATCCTCGTTGGCCGACTGCCAGTGATTGCTGATGGCCACCAGCGGGGGCGCGCCGTCGGCGACGTCGATCTCCGCCACGACGAAGTTGCGCGTGAGATCCCGCGCGAGCGGGTCGCCGGAAAGATCGCGAGCGGTGAACGTGCGCCAGGTGCGGATGGGATATCGGCTCAGGATGGCTGGGCGGCGCAGGGAGTCGATGGCGTTGCTCGTCGAGGCGATTGCGCGATGAGGGTAATCCGTCGCCTCCGCCAGCTCAATGAACGCGGCCTCGTCGTTCATTTCCTGAAGCGTGACCACGTCGGCGCCCACGCGCCGCAGAATCGCCGCGGCCGCCTCGAACTGCTCGGATCCCGGCCGCGCCGAGAAGTTCTCGATGTTGAACGTAGCCAGACGCACGGGCACGTCGGCGGAAGCGAGCGAAGCCAGCAAGCCGCCCACAATCAGAGTTCTTCGCAACGTGCTGTTCATCTCAAGTGCTCCAGGCTTGCACCCTCGGGGATGCTCCGTGCGCGGCCGCCTTCCGTTGACAGACGAACACGAATGCAGCGGCGTCGCGTCGCGCGACGCCAAGGCAGCATCGAGGTCACTCGCGCCATTGTATCAGGTGCCATGATGAAAGGCTCGCGCCTTGTCTTCCGCGGACCCTCTCGTTCCCATGTTTGCGATTCAGGCGTGTGTCTCGCCGAGATCGGGAGGCGCTTCAGCGGCCACATCGAGCCGCGGCGGAGGATCGTGTCATGTTGCGCGGTTGAAACGAGCCAGGCCCCTATCCCTTGGAAGTCCGGCGGGCGAACGCTTCGCAGCGCCTCGCATCGAGCCAGCGCGATCCGGATGCACCCCATGCACTCTTCGCGCGGGTGACTCGCCATCACGGTCGCCGGGGGCATCAGTACAAACAAGCACGCGACGCAGCGCCAAACCCGGCGCCCTCGCGAGATTCGCCGAAGGGGATTCGAGACGCCCGGTTCGTTTGCGTATGACTCCGGGTGGGCTTGGGGCACACGGGGTTGTGAGCCGACACCGGGCATGTGGCCGATTATACTACCAGGCGTTGACGGGATCGGATTGGTCCGCGTGCGGAAGCATGATCGAAAGCACCGCTTCCTAGCGGGCGCGGCTCGGAATGAACGGTATCGGAGTCACACATGCGTACACTCGTCACCGGAGGCGCGGGGTTTCTGGGCAGTCACCTCTGTGAGCGGCTGCTGGCCGATGGGCATGAGGTCATCTGCCTCGACAACCTCTTCACCGGCTCCAAGCGCAACATCCGCCATCTCATCGACCTCGCCGCCGGTCCCGTCGGCGGCGCCAACACGCGCTCCGTCGGCGGGCTGGCCTGCGGCACGGCGGATTTCGAGTTCGTCCGTCATGACGTCGTCGAGCCGATCCTGCTCGAGGCGGAGTGGATCTTCAACCTCGCCTGCCCGGCCTCCCCGGTCCACTATCAGTTCAACCCCGTCAAGACGGTCAAGACCAGCGTGATGGGCGCGCTCAACATGCTCGGGCTTGCCAAGCGCGTGAAGGCCCGCGTTCTGCAAGCCTCGACGAGCGAGGTGTACGGCGATCCGCAGGAGCATCCGCAGCGCGAGGAGTACTGGGGGCACGTCAACCCCATCGGCCCGCGCGCCTGCTACGACGAAGGCAAGCGCGTCGCTGAAACGCTCATGATGGACTACCACCGGCAGAACAAGGTGGACATCCGCATCGTCCGCATCTTCAACACCTACGGACCGCGCATGGCCGTGGGCGATGGGCGCGTCGTTTCCAACTTCATCGTGCAGGCGCTGCGCGGCGAGCCGCTGACGGTGTACGGCGACGGGAAACAGACGCGGAGCTTCTGCTACGTCAGCGACCTCATTGACGGCATCGTGCGGCTGATGAAATACGAGGCCGCGGACAGCCATGAGCCGGTCAACATCGGCAACACCACCGAGGTGACCATGCTCGAGCTCGTCGAGACGCTCGGGCAGGTCATGGGCCGCAAGATCGCCGTCGAGTACAGGCCGCTGCCGGTCAACGACCCCGTCCGCCGCCGCCCGGACATCACCCGCGCGCAGACGCGGCTCGGCTGGCAGCCGCGCACGCCGCTGCGCGAGGGCCTGACCCGCACGGTGGAGTTCTTCCGCCAGTCTCTCGGGATGACGTGAGCCGCCCATCAGGGCGACATGGGTCCGCCGCAGCGGAACCCTGCAGACCCATGCGGGCGATCGTCAACCGGTAAGGGCCGGCGCATCTCACCAGAGGGATCGAGGGGCAGCGGGTCAGGTGCACTGATCCCGGCCTTCTCATCCTTCCGCCTGGCGCGATAATGCCATTCGCATCGCATGACCCGGTTCGTGGAACCGGCGGCCCGGTCGTGCGACTAATCGCTTGATTCGACATTTGCAAGGCTTCAAGGAGACCTTAGACATGCTCTCGTGCGCTCGTCCGGCGATGGGGCTTGCCATCGCGCTCGCGTCGATCCTCGCCGCCCCGCTTCAGGCCGGCATCAAGCTGATCACCCTGCCGCCCAGGGAACGCGTCGAGATCCAGCTCGACAACCCCTCCGTCACGCTCGTCGAGGAGGAGCGCGTCGTCCCGCTCAACGCCGGGGTGAACGAGGTCGTCTTCGCCTGGACCAACACGCAGGTGGACAAGGAGAGCATCCAGTTCCGCTCGCTCTCCGACCCCGAAAACGTCAAGGTCCTGTCCACCTCCTACCCGCCGAATGAAAACGCGCTGACGTGGCAGGTGGCCGCGCCCAAGGCCGGTTCCGCCAAGGTGCGCATCAGCTACCTCATCGGGCAGCTCGACAAGTCCTTCGCCTACGAGGCCGTCGCCGCCAAGGACGAGAAGGCGCTCACGCTGCGGCAGTACATCCTGCTGCACAATCGGGCGAACGAGGAGTTCGGCGTGTCGGGCATGTGGCCCGGCTTCGGCGAGCGCTTCGAGCGGCCCATCGGCACGAATGAGACCAAGCAGCTTCTCTCCTCCAAGTTCGAGAACGTGCCGGTGCGCAAGGTGTATACGGCCGACCTGTCGGAGTTCGGCTACCTCGACGCCGGCAAGCAGCAGCTTCGCGTGCCCATGCACTACCTGCTGAAGAACGACGCCGGCAACGCGCTGGGCCAGTTCCCCTTCATGTACGGCAAGGCGCGCGTGTATCAGGATGACGGACGCGGGACGACGGCCTTTCTCGGCGAGGACTGGCTGAAATTCACGCCGCGCGACGACGAAGTGCGGCTCTATCTCGGCGTGGCCAAGGACGTGGTAGTCAAGCGAACCCTCGCCAAGCGCGACCAGAACCGCGTGCTGGGCAATCTGTTTAATTATGATGTCGTCGTGCGCTTCGAGATTGAAAACTTCAAGGATCAGCCCGTCACGCTGGACATTGCCGAATCCATGTCGGCGCTGCGGCGCGAGATTCTCGGCAACGACACCGGCAGACCCGTCGAGTGGGAACTGATGACCGATACGCCGCTGGCGGAAATGCTGGACAAGGAGAAGACCACGGCGGACAAGCTTCTGTTCCACGTTCCCCTCACGCCGCGCGGCGCCGACCAGCAGGCGGCGAAGCAGACCATTGACCTTCACCTGTTGATCAAGAACGAATGGTAACCGCGCGGGCCACTCACAGTGCGCTCCGCGCCGAACAGAGCCGAGCGGAACAGAGCCGTGCCAATCAGAGCCGAGCGGAACAGAGGCGCGCCCGTAAGGAAGCGGTATTCAAGAACTGCTGACAACTGTGTTGCTTTGACAAACCTACTCCATGGATTCCACGACTCATGCGATTCGCAGCACTCATCCGCATTGCCGCACTTGTTGCCGCGCCGGTCTTCGCCCAGCAGAACATCGACCTTTCGACGGTTCCGCCGCGCGACACGGTGCAACTCACGATTTACAACAGCGAAGACCTCACGCTTGTCCGCGAGACCCGCACCGTGTCCTTCAAGCAGGGGATCAACCCGCTGCAGTTCTCCTGGGCCAATACCTTGATCGACGCCTCCAGCGTGCAGATGCGCATCAAGACTCAGACGGATAAACTGGAGCTGCTGGACACGACCTACCCCCACGACAAACCGCAGATGTTGTATTGGAATGTGCGCAGCACCATGGACGGCGACGCATCGCTGGAAATCACTTACTTCACCAGCGGGCTGAGCTGGGCGGCGGATTACGTCTGCGTCAGCGATCCCGATGAAACCAAGATGTCCTTCGAGGGATTCGTCCGGATCACCAACAGCTCCGGCGAGGACTATGAAAACGCCCAGGTCCGGCTCGTCGTGGGCACCATTAACCTTGTCGAAAAGATTCAGGAGCTCGCGCAACGGGGCATCATCAGCCAGGAGCAGGCGGGCGAAATGCTGCGCGAGGGCGCCTTCACGGCAAAAGCCCCCATGCCCGCCGATGCCCGCGTCTTTTTGGGCAAGGAGGTTGCAGGCCGAATGGACTTCGCCGGCGGCGCCGGGGCCGAAGCCAAGCAGATCATCAAGGAAGGACTTTCGGAGTATTTCATTTACACCGTCGAAGGAACGGAGACCCTCCGCAACACCTGGTCCAAACGCATGCGGCTCTTCGAGGGGAAGGCCGCTCCATTTCACATTCAATACCGCTACCGCCCGCAGGAATACGGCGAGCAGCTTGTCAGGATGTTCCTGCTGCGCAATGACGAGAAGAGTCAGCTTGGTCTCACGCCGCTGCCGGACGGAACCGTGCGGCTGTTTCGCAACAACGGCAAAGACGGCCTGTCCATGCTCGCCCAACAATACATCAAATATGTTCCCATCGGGCAGGAAATCGAGCTTAATCTGGGACCGGACCCCGAAGTGATCCACGAATGTATCCTGCTGCGCGGCTACCGTGACAACACGTGGTTCCACCGCCGCACTGCCAACCTCTATTACAATCCCGCGCAGGGACATCAGATCAAAATGGATGACCAGGTCTCCGGCTGGGATGAGCACGGAGTGTGGACCGATCGCATTCGCAATTACCGCGCCAAGCCCATCGACTTGGAAATGCGGCGCGCCTTCGACGGCGACGTGGTTTTCCATAGTGACCTGAACCCCACGCTGCACGATTACCGCACGGTCCAGTTCAAGGCCACGATCCAGCCCGCGGAGAAGAAGGACCTTCAATACCGGGTCACCACGCGAAACGGCTACAACCAGAAGGAGCAGCACGTTACGTTGGAGGCGGGGTCATAACATGCGCCGGGCGTATTTGAAGCATGGTTGTTTCACACCTTCGGATTACACGGGTATGAGAACTGTTTTGTATGGCATCTTGTTCGCAGTGACAGCGCTGCCGGCGCTGGCGCGCCAGAACATCGACCTCTCCACCGTTCCGCCGCGCGACACGGTGCAACTGACCATTTACAACAGCGAAGACCTGACGCTCGTGCGCGAGACGCGAACGGTCACGTTCAAGACCGGCGTCAACGGGCTTCAGTTCTCCTGGGCGAACACCCTGATCGACCCCACCAGCGTGCAACTGCGCTTCAAGACGCACGCGGAAGCGCTGGAACTCCTCGACACGACCTTCCCGCACGACAAACCGCAGGAGCTGACGTGGAGCGTACGCAGCGGCCTGAACGGCGATGCCGCGGTCGAAATCACGTACTTCACCAGCGGGATTACGTGGGCGGCGGACTACGTCTGCGTCAGCAATGCCGACGAAACACACCTTGCGTTCGACGGTTTTGTGCGGATCACGAACAACTCCGGAGAGGACTACGAGGATGCACAGGTCCGACTCGTCGTCGGCACGCTGAATCTCGTCGAGAAAGTCGCGGACCTGGCCAAACGCGGGTTGATCACGGACCAGGAGGAACGCGCTCACAGGAAAGGCGAGATGCCGGCCTCGAAGTTCAAGGCGCCCAAGGCTCGCGCGGAGATCGCCGACAAGGCGATGAAGGGCCTTGGATACGCCGAGGCGGACGAGAAGTCCATTATCAAGGAGGGTCTCTCCGAATACTTCATCTACACCGTCGAAGGCACGGAGACGATCCCGAACACATGGTCCAAGCGCATGCGCCTCTTCTCGGGAACGAGCGCGCCCTTCCGCATTCAATACCGCTACCGCCCGCGGGAGTACGGCGACCAGCTCGTCAGGATGTTCCTCCTGCGCAACGACGAAAAGAGCAGCCTCGGCACGACTCCGCTGCCCGACGGCGTCGTCCGCCTTTTCAAGGACAACGGGCGCGACGGACTGGCGATGCTGGCGCAGCAGGGCATCAAGTACGTGCCGATCGGCCAGGAGATTGAGCTGAACCTCGGTGCGGACCCGGAAGTGATCCACGAGTGGATCCTCTCCCGCGCGTATCGCGACAACATCTGGTTCCAGCGCAGTGGCGCGAACGTGTACTACAGCCCGGGACAGGGACACCAGATCAAGGTGGATGACCGCGTGATCGGCTGGGACGCGCACGAGCTGCGCCTCGAGCGCATCCGCAATTACCGCGCCAAGCCGATCGACGTGGAAGTGCGAAGGCCATTCGACGGCGACGTGGTGTTCCACAGCCTGCTGTCGCCCACGTTGCACGACTACCGCACCGTGCAGTTCAGCGCGACCCTTGCGCCCGCGGAGAAGAAAGACCTCGCCTACCGCGTCACAACCCGCAGCGGCATCAATCAGAAGGAGCAGCACGTCACGCTGGAAGCCGGGGAGTAGCAGGCCGTGGCAAGAGCGGTGGCACGAACCTCCGGGACGTGGTCTTCCCGGCAAACTCCTGTGCCGAACCTTGCGATTCCAAGTTCTGCAACGGGCTGGCAAGCACGAAAAGCAGGCGGCGGGTGCGACTCCGGCGCCGCGCGAGGGCACGAACCCGGCAGCGGGCCCTGACCTGCGCTGTTGGAGGGTGAAGGGCGAAAAACTTCAGTCCGACGGGCGCCGGGATCGCTACTTCTTCGGCTTATCAAACGCCGTGAACTGGTACGTCCAGTCCCAGCCCTCCTCGTGCAGGGGATCGGCGCTGCTCAGCACATGTCCGCCCACGAACACGACGTTCATCTTCCCGCCGTGGCGCATCGCCGGGAACCAAAAACGCTTGTCCTGGGCATAGTAGTCGTTCCAGCCTTCCACCGGTGGCGCGCTGAAGAAAGGCTTGACCGCGCGCTTGATCGCGCCGGCGCCGTCCACGTCGAAGAGCAGCGGAACATCCGAATGCCCGAGCAACCTGGAGTCCAGCACGGCCTCGGCGACGCGCTTGTTGCCGTTGATGAGGACCGTCTGATAGTAAAGACGGCGGTTGAACGCGAGGCTGACGTTCTCGCCGGGTCCGATGCCGCCGTCGTCGCAGGGCATCGCGCCGAGCCGGGTCAGGGAATCAGGCCCGGACGGGCACATGATCGCTTCCATCGACGGTTCGATCCTGGCGCGACGCACACTCGACTCGTAAAAGTCGCCGACGCGGTACGTCTTGTCCGCGAAGCTCAGCAGGTAGAACCGCGCATCGCCGGGCAAATCGTTGCTCCGTTCGCCACGGTCCTGCTTGAGGTCCTCGGCGAACGTGATGAAGTCCAGCGCCACGCCGCGCAGGTTGCTGCGACAGGCCACGCCTCGCGCGCCCTGCCGCAACTTCGAGGCCGCGCCGGCGATGAGCGCCATGACCGCCGTGCCGATGCCGACGACGACGAGCAGCTCGATCAACGTGAAGCCCGGGCGCGCGCCGATGCGTCGCGCCGCGCCCCGCGCCCTGCGCCTAACCTCCGGACGTAAACGCCGATTGAAAGAGTTGAGCATCTGCGAGGTCCACGTCGCCGTCGAAATCCATGTCCGAAAGGACACATTCCGGCGCGACTCCTCCCAGTGGACCGGTCCAGCATAACGCAAACCCCGCCCAGTCGTCAAGGTCCACGTCGCCGTCCCCATCAAAATCCCCTCGGGTGTATGCCCGATCGGCGTCCGCCGCGCTGACCACGCCGTCGAAATCCACGTCATACACCGAGAAGTTCACTGCAAACCCCGGTATCGCCACTTTTCCGTTGACCACTCCATCCGCGTCGTCCGCCGTCCCGTCGCGGGCGCGGACGTAATTGTACACTTCGAGATAATCAGAAAGATCTGTCGAGCTGTCCCCGTTCACGTTGCCTTCCGACGCGTTGGGGTAGAGGTCCGTCCAGACGTAACCGTAGCCGTCCGCCTCCTCCGCGTAGGTGCTGCCGAGCAGCGCGTTGATCTCCCACTGACGAGGGCGCAGCAAGTCGTTCGAATCCTCATCCCACCAGTCCACGACGACGCGCTTGCACGCTTTCGAGCGGCCCTTCCAGTAGTCGCCCGCGTCCTCCAGGTCCTTGAGGATTTCCTGCACCGAGGTCTGGTTCGTCGGGTCGCAGTCGAAGGACTCCTCGAAGCCCTCGCAGCGCATGTCCTGTGCCGCGCGGTTCGTCAGCGGAAAGACGAGCGTAATCGTGGTGCGGTCGCTGGAAAGATCGTGCGACCAGCGCAGGGTGCAGACCGGCTCGAACGGATCCGAGCCGCATGTGCTGAAGTCGTCATAGCCGTGCGCACGGTGCAGCCATTCGCCCTCGACGTCCCATGTCTCACCGGCCTCGAATGTCTCGTCCGCATCGCCCACCACGACGAAGTGCTGGTAGTATTCGCGTCGAGAAAAGGCGATGTGCAGCTCCTCGCCGCTGTAGTCCACATCGCGCCCGCGGCTGCAATCGCCGTCGAAATCGTCGGCGCTGCGGGCGAAGCGGCCGCGAAGCTCGCTGCGCTCGTGCGGCACGCCGCCGAAACGGACGCCGTTGCCCAGGTAGCGCAGGTCCGGGTAATCGAACTCCCCGCCGGTGTTTGCGGATTCGTCCGCGTCCATTTCGATGAAACCGAAAACCGGATTGGGTCCGAAGGCAAACGGGTCCGCTCCCCAACTCTCGTAGGGCAGGAAGCCCGGCGGGTTCATCACGCCGTCCAGAACGACGTCCACGCGCAGAAAGCGGTTGTTCGACGACTCGTCCCACTGCCCGCTGTAGAGGTTCGAGCAGGCGTCGCCGGGTTTCCACGAGCCGATGGTGATCTGCTTGATGTCGGGCAGACGGTGGAGCAAGTCGTCGACGAGTCCGTCGCCGCCGAGGTCGGTGCGGCGGATGACGGCGTCCCCCAGCCCGTCCTGATGGACCTCGAAATCACTGGCGTGCGCGGCAAGCCCCAGCACGTGAAGCGCGAGACAGGCAACGGCACGGCCGCGGAATCGCCGCAAGGCGACGCACACGCCACAACGCAGCGCTTCCCCGCCGCCCCGCCGGCCGGCCCTTGATGCGCCTTTCAACCGATCTACGTCAGTGTCCCTTCCCGACATGCCCGCTCCCGCCGAATCTCCCGGCCCAAGTCCTTGCCGCGGCGAGTGACCGCAAGTCCCCCAACCCGGTCCGCAGCTCAGCCGCCGTGCCCTCATCATCCGCCATGCCACGTCTCTGTCATGCTGCCGAGACGAGGTCGTTGATTGTATCCGATGCAATGGGCCCGATCATCGCGAAGGCTGCCGCGATCCTTGGTTGATGCCCAAAAGCCCCAATTCTGCCGTCATGCGCCCCGGGTCGCTGGGTCCGAAGATGCTCCCCCCCCAGCGGCGACGGCCCGCAACCACGGCGAAGGACCCGTGCTCGAACTGCGAGCGAACTCGCACACCGCGAGCAGACTCGCGGCCCGAGCGCGTTCCCGGCCTTGGGGGGTCGGCGGACCCGGGCGCCGCTCCAGCGCCCTCGGGGGTCGGCGGTTCGATTTCACCGGCATGTCCGGAATAACAAGCTTAAGCTTCCGCTCTCGCCTGCGCTTCGGGTTCTGAACCCGTAGCGCCGGCAAGGGCGCGCCATCCGGTCTCGCAGCGGCGGCGACGACCCACCGCACACGCAAGTCCGGACAGGCGTTCCGTCTCGCTATGCCCGGAATCCCAGCCACGCCTGCGTCCGAAGATTGCGCAATTGTTCCTTGAATAACCCGGGATGGCTCGATAAACTGCCGTTTGGGGCAAGATCGGCTCCGGGGGACCGATCTAACTCCGGGGGCAATCGTGGTTTTGACAAGGGAGGATGCGATGACGATGAAGGGCTTCAAGTACGCGCTGCTGACGGGCGCGGTGCTGCCGTGGGCGACGGCGCTCGCGCAGGAATCCGATCTCACTCAGGAAGGCGCCGTGTCTCGCGGCACCGCCGAGGCCGTGATCTACGACACCACGCTCGTGGACCCGCAGATTCAGGCCTTTTCCAACTGGAAGGGCAAAGTCACACTGGTCAAGGAGCACCTCCCTCCCCACTCCAAACCCGACCTGCAGTTCCGCCGCGAAAACGGGAGCAACGACCTCCCCGCCGGCGGACTCTCCGACGAAGTGAACACTACGCCCGGACCCCTGTTCCCGGGCATCTCGCAGACGCCTTGGACGCCGCCGGACCCAACGCTGGCGGTCGGCCCCACCCACATCGTTGAAACGGTCAACATGGCGCTGGCGTTCTACAACAAATCCACCGGCGCGCTGGAGTTCTCGCAGAACCTCGACAACACGGGCAACCCCGGCTTCTTCGAGGACGTCGGCGCCGGCAACTTCACCTTCGACCCCAAGTGCTTCTACGACCACTACGCCGGACGTTTCGTCATCGTCGCCCTTGAGGTGTACGGCTCGACGCAGGCGTTCATCGACATCGCCGTCTCCGACGACAACAACCCCAACGGCACGTGGTACAAGTACCGCACCGACGCACGCATCGCCGTGGGCAGTTGCCGATACTGGGTGGACTATCCCGGCTTCGGATACGACCATCAGGGCTACTACGTAACCGGCAACCTCTTCCTCCTCAGCGGCAACTGCGGCGGCTTCGGCGGCGCCGTGTTCCGCATCTTCAACAAGACCCCGCTTCTCTCCGGTCAGCCCGCGACGTTCAGCGACCTCCGCGACGGGTCGGCCTACTCCGTGCAGGCGGCGCAGTCGTTCGACTCGCCCTCGGTGCCGTACTTCGTGCAGGACTGGAGCACGACGCAGATCAAGATCCACGCGATTCGCGATCCGCTCGGAACGCCTTCGCTGGCGAGCGCCATTGTCAACGTGCCGGCCTATTCCTATCCCTCCGGCGGCGCGCCCAACTCGGGCGGCAGCAGCATCGACGTGCTCGACGGGCGCATCATCAACGTCTTTTATCGCGGCGGGCGGCTCTACGCCGGGCACGGCGTGCGCCTCAACAGCAAGAACATGGCCCGCTGGTATCAGTTCGCCGTGAACAACTGGCCGAACAGCGGTTCCCCGACCCTGACCCAGTCCGGCAACATCGACGGCGGCAGCGGCGTGCACACATGGTTCCCAGCCCTCGCCGAGAATGAGTGCGGCGACGTGGGCGTCGTGGTGGCGATGAGCAGCTCCTCCACCCGAGCCAGCGTCCAGGTCACCGGTCGTCGCAGCAGCGATCCGCCGGGAACGATGGGCGCGCTGACGCAACTGGCCGTAGGCACAAGCGGCTACAACGGCGGGCGATGGGGCGACTACTTCGACATCGCCGTGGACCCCAGCGACGACACCACCTTCTGGGTCGTCGGCGAGTACGCCACTGGCACCAGCAACTGGGCCACGTGGATCGGCGGCTACCAGGTCAGCGACTGCGGCGGCGGCGGCGGCATCTGCGACGACGTTCAGGCGTTCACCGCCAAGTGCAAACGCACCGGCAAGATCATCGGCAAGGTCGTCTTCACCAGCACGGCGCATGACGGCGAGACGGTCACGATCTCCATCGACGGGCAGCCGTTCAATGCCACGGTGGCCAACGGTCGCGGCAAGGTCGGTCAGTGCTGCTACAGCGGCAACCACACCGTCGCCCTCGACGTGCCGGCCGGCTGCAAGGATCCGATCGTCGTCACCTGTCCGTAATCACGGCGCTTCTCGAAGCCGAACGCGAGGCTCGACGCCTGCGAAAGTCTGAACAAGTGAGGGGTCAGGTCCAAGGGGACCTGACCCTCTTTCATTTCCCGGAACCGCCGAACCGCCGTTCTTTGCCTTCCGTCGAATCACCTGCAAGAATCCACCGGTCATGACCGCAAGGCACGAGGAATTCAATGAGGAGTTCGATCTCGCCGTTGAGGAATCGGATCTCGACGACGACGAAACCGATGTCGAGGTGGAGGAAGCCGCGGCAACCGACGAAACCGGCTCCGCCACGCAACCCCAGGTGAAGCGCGTGCGCGTGCGGCGCTCGGTCGCGGGACGCCGGCTCGACCGCTACATCCACGGGCGCTTCCCGCGCATCAGCCGCACCCTGATTCAAAAGTGGATAAAATCCGGCGAGGTCACCGTCAACGACCTCCCGGCCAAGCCCAGCTACGAGCCCAAGCAGGGCGACGTCGTCCGTGTCGTCGTCCCCCCCCCTCCCCCCAGCGACGTCCTTCCGCAGGACATCCCCCTCGACATCCTCTACGAGGACGAGTGGCTCATCATCATCAACAAGGCGGCGGGCATCGTGTGCCATCCCGCGTTCGCCGAGCAGACGGGCACGGTCGCCAACGCGGTCGCCGGATACGCCAAGCAGCTCAGCCGCGGCAGCGACCCGTTCCGCCCCGGCATCGTTCACCGTCTCGACAAGAACACCACCGGCGTCATGCTCATCGCCAAGTGCGACGAGGCCCATTGGCGCGTGTCGCTGCAGTTCGAGCGCCGCAGCGTCAAGAAGGAGTACTTCGCCGTCGTGCAGGGGCGCGTGCAACTCGACGGCGACGTGATCAACAAGCCGCTCGCGCCGCACGCCGACACCACGCAGCGCATGGTCCTGCCCGGCACCGCCCACCCGCCGCGCCAGGCCATGTTCAAGGAAGCCGTCACCGAGTACCGCGTGGACCGCCGCTACGACGGCTTCACCACGGTGAACCTCTACCCGCGCACCGGCCGCACGCACCAGCTCCGCGTCCACATGGCGAGCATCGGGCACGCCATCGTCGGCGATCGCCTGTACGGCGGACCGTGGATCAGCGAGCGCGACCTGTCCGGCAGCGGCTCCGAGCAGCCGCTCATCGAGCACCAGGCACTGCACGCCCGCCGTCTTAAACTCGTGCACCCCATCCTCGAAACGACCCTCGAAGTCGAAGCTCCCTTCCCCGCCAACATCCGCCATCTCATCGACCTGCTCGACCGGCATCGCAACGGCGACAAGTAACCGGCGGTTGCAAGTGGGGTGGCACGGACCTCCGGGCCGTGCATTCTCCGCGGACCTTCGGGGCGTGCTTCCTCCAATAAATACCTGCGCCGAACCATGCAATTCGGAGTTTTTCAACGCCCTGGCAGCGCCCCGCATTGCCGCGGTGAAGTGTCGCCGCACGGGGTTCGTGCATGGCCGCGCCTAGTGCGTGCATGGCTGCGCAAGCCTGGCCGGGCAGCGTGCGGACGCCAAGCGCGCCGTTGTTCCCACCGAAGTCGTCGTTCCCGGCCATCAGCCGCCCCGGCGCGCTTGCCCGCCAATACGGAGATCAGGGATCCTTCTTCTCGGGGCGCCGATCAAGGGCGAAGCGCAGGATGTGCGAGAGTCGCTCCTCGGCAGACTGCCGCCCCGGCAGTCGCTCCAAGGCTTCCCCGTTCTGATCCAGAATCACGCCGTTGAACACAAAGTAGTTGACGCTGGCGTCGCGATCCTCGACGAGGAGCAACGGCTCGCTCTCATGGCGTTGGACGAGCGAGGTAAACCGCAGTTGACTTTCACCGCCTTTACTGAATACCCCCCAATCGTCCTCTTGGGTGCCAACAAATGACCTCCCCTGATCGGTCGCGAAGAATGGCCCCTTGATAGTCCCGGCGTGATCCTTGATTAATCGCCAGCTACTTCCATCTTTGTCCCAAATTGACAAGTCATCATCGATCGTAATGAAGAGTCGAACGGATGTCCTTGATTGCCCCAAGATATCGAGGAACACCGCCTCGCTCCTCGACCTGGGGACGCTTCCGGCCTTTCCATCTTGGGTCCACACAACCCCATGTTTTTTGACGAGCTCATATGGGAAGACGGTTCCAAAATCCAGATCCACCCTACCCGTCTGAGGACTAATCCACTTTGAACTTACTTTCGCGTCGTCAAATGGCCAAGCTGAGGCAGGTGGAGGATGAATCAATGCGAACAGCGGATATCTCGTTACACTGCAACTTCCAAGGTGATTCACCGACCTCGTCACGAATGCTACATCCTCTCCGATAGTCCATCGAAAATGGGGATCGGAGAGTGGTTGCGAACCACCGAAAACATCAAACATCTCCACTTCCAATTGCGAGGCAATTACCAAGAGCGGCTTCCCGAACATGGGTTCCTGCGCACAGCAGAAAGTCCACGCCTTGCTGCTTCTAATCACAATACGTTCTAAGACAAGGGAATCAGGTTGCGCTTGGACAACCGGCGATTCCAACAAGGCAAGGGACGTTGATAGAAGGATGCCGCGTGCCATAATCAAAATCTGCAGCATGTGAGTTGTCATTGCAATCTTCGCCTCTTAAGGGTAATCGGTGACTGTCTCCGACAGGTCGTTTCCAGACGGGTTTTTTTGTATCAGAAACGAATCCGTTGGCACGCCCATGTCAGTCTGGTTTCCGTTCCCATTGAGATCCAACCCAACGTCCGGCTCGTTCACAAGCCAGCTCGATGCCCCCAGCACATAGCCGCTGATGGCTTGGGCATCAAAATCTGCCAGCGATGCGTAAACCTTGCCATAGCTGGGGTCGTAATATTGCCCTGCGATTTTAACCAATTGATGGTTGCTAAAGCATGAAAGCGGGTTGTCCGTCCCCTGACCCGGGACGCCGGTGCTATCCGTAACCTCCGCAAACCGCCAGAGATACGAGCTTTGGTTGATGAAGGTTTGGAATGATTGCGGAAGGTTCAGGAACGGATACGTTGAATGCCCGCTTATTCCATTGCCACCAGGAAAGCTCCAGTCCTTCACAAGGAACCCGTCAGCCGTTGCCGCAGTCAGATTCACATAGTCGTTCTGCTGATTGACTCCTTGAGCACCCAGCAGATTAATGAACAATTGCGCCCACGCATAGCATTGGCCGTCGCCGTGCTTGAGAAGATCAGCAGTGGTCACGTACGAAACTGTCCAGTTGTCGTAATACGTCAATTGCGTTCCATCCGTCAGGCCTTTGGGGTCTGCGCGGTACACGGCCTGATCCGTAAAGTCGCCCCAGATGGCGGAAATCACGTCGGCGTTCGCTGTCTTCCCGTCCGCGTCGCGGCAGGAGTTGTGCAGCAGGGTATGGTAGCGCGAGCCGGTGTTCGGCGTTCCCAGCGTCACGTACACCTGCGTGCTGGTCCGTCCCGCGTCGAGCCAGACGGTTCCGCTGTCCTTGGATACGCGCCAGTCGATGTTCATCGGCCAGAAGAAATCGATCTCGTTGGCGAATTTGCTCTGCGCCGTAATGTCGCTGGTGACCATCTGGGAACCGGTGGCCGTCAAGTCTTGTTGAAAGTCCAGCAGGTTCGGCCCATCGCCAAGCACGCGAACCGGACCACTGAGGATGCCCTGTGGCTCATAAACGATCTTAACCGCTGTCACCTGCGGGTTTTTGTCGCGCAGATACGCGGCCGGGAATCGGTTGTCGGCCGGCGGGCCGGTGTCGTTGGCATCGCCGTCGCGGTTGGCGTCTTTCCAGTGCGGCGTGCCGTAGTCGCCGGAGCCGTCGTCCTTCTTCACCACGAAATACTCGCCCGTTGCCCCCGTGAACGTCAGCTCGACGACATCCAAATCCACCACCGACAGCACGACCCTGTCCTTGACGCGCATCGGGCCGTTCTCGAACTTCAGCTCCAGTGTTACCTCGCCGAAGGTCAGCCCCTCTGCGTACCAGTTGAACGATTTGTACGGCCCGGTGGACAGGAAGAAATTGTCGCGCAGGTTCGCGCCCAGCGAAACTTCAACCCAGTCGTCCGTCAGCGGAAGCTCGGGATTCGGATGGATCGCCAGCACGCGCACCGTGCCCGACCCGCCCACTTTCGTCAGCGTAACCGTCGCCCCATCGAGCAGTGCGTCCCCTGCCGGCAGAATGACGCGCGACAGCGGAACCAGGTCGTCCGTCACCATCGACAGGCCGTTCTCGAACGCCGGCGAAACATCGTCATCATCCGGGTTGCGCTGCACGTTAGGGTCGCCCTTGTTCTCGTCGAAGTCGTCGTTCTCGGCCATCAACCGCCGGGCGCTCGGCTCGGTAGCGATGCCGAAATCGAAAGGGTCTGCGCGTCGCCGGCGTCCTCAAGGTCCAGCCCAACTTCGTCAAACCACTGCCTGTCAGCGCCTTCCTCATGAATGCGGCTGGATTCAATGTGCAAATCTCCCCCGCTGGTCGGACTGGGATCCCAAGTCACAATGAAATCCGCCTTCGTCTCCCAGGGGAATCGGAAAACCCTCGTGAGAACATTCAAGAGGCGCTGTTTGTCAATGTCTTTGACCGGCACGCGCCCGCTGTTCCGCCGTCTGTCAAACTTCTGATTCACCGCATCCGTGGCCGTCGGATATTGACATTGGATGCGCTCGTCGCCCTTCAACGTAATGGTGATTCTCAGACCATCCAGCGGGCCGTTCTCGCGCTGGACGCAGGCGGCTACGACGACAGTGTCACAGGCGGTCCACCTCGCCAGATAATCGTTCATTCGCGGCGGTGTGGGGTCCTTGCTGTGCGGCCGCGGAGGCTCCCAATTCACTTGAGACCAGAGGACGGCGCGCCACTCGACTTGTTGATCAGGTTCTGGAAAATACTTCGGACTCAGCAGGCGCTCCCAAAGGCGACGGACATCCTCGCGAAGTTCGGAGGCGACATCTTCAACAGGAACGACACCGCGAATTCGTTGCCCGACCTTTGTATCAAAAGGCGACAGCCGAGTGAGTTCCGCCCTCAGTGCTGTTGAATAATGCTCTGCGGACGCCGCGTCGGACACCGGTTCCTGTTGCCAGGCAAGCGGGCTGGAAGGCAATTGTTGGAAGCAGAATGGATCAAGGGCAAGTGTGCCGGATGTCGTTGGCGCTCTGCGATCGCCTTGCGTTCGCGCCTGCGGAGCACAGAAGGACTCAGACGCCGTGGCCGGCATGGTCTGCCCCTGTCCCCTCACCGGACACCACCCGACGCCGAAAGCCATCAGCGATCCAAAGCAACACAGTCGAGTAGCGATTCGTGAAAAAAGTGACATGATGATGGATCTCCGAAGGTCTACGAAACACAAGCATTACGGGCACGACTGACCACAAGTCGGGAAAGGGGCGGTAACCAGCGCGCCCGTGTTCGGGTCGCGTATCGGAACCCAGCGGTTGCTTTCTTGCTCCTGCTGTGTGCTGCCGCAATCATAACATACCCAACACTGAACAGCGCTGGCTCGATCTCGCAATTCAAGCAGAAGCCCACACCGTGTGGATGCGGCAAGGCTTGGCCAGACGGCGTAGTAGCGAGAAGGGGTTGCCGCCAATGCAACTGAGCCTTCGAAGGCGTTGATGTTCGTGCCCGCACCCCCGTCGAAGTCAAATCGAAGTTCAACTTGCTCCTCCCCGACTATGCCGTCAGAGTCAAGATCCCACGTTATGCCAGCATCGCTCGCGAGGCGCCGCTCTTCGTTTTGAGGATCACAGTCCGACGATGCGAATGTGAAGTACACCGAGGAGCCCGGCACACCCAAGAGCTTTAGACAACGCACCATGAATCGAGCTTGCTCATCGCATTCGCCGCTGTAAGGAACCCCACTCATGATCCGCCAATCGTCGACGCTGTTCCCTGCGCTGTGCCCGTCATGCGGCGGATCCGCGTCAAGTCGCTGGTGAACTCGATCCGCGATGCTCGCTGGCGACCCCCAACCGTGCGCCGCACCACACACCATTCCGAGGCGTTGCCGCGTAGGTCGCTCTGCATTGGGCGCGCGATAAGTTACATACAGATCATGGGATGTGGCGCCGGCTGGAACGAATTCGGATGCGCCGGGCCATTGAATTAGCCACTCGAGCGCAATCCGACCTTCGGTGCAATGTTGCCCTTGGCATCGAACATAGTCCGGAAGCCGCCCCCCCGATCCAGGCGGTCCATCCGTCGTTGAAATGTTCACCGTGACGACTTTCTTCCCGCAAACCAGAGGTATCGCGCAGATTCCGCTCAAGTCCATAGGCGAGGTTCTGACTTTCAAGGTCGCCTGATCCGACTCTGTGTACGTTACTTCGAGCTTAACTGACATGCTCAACCGATCCCGACGCTTGTAGGAAACTGGATGATCCGGGTTATTCTCCGATCGCCAATCGGGCGGAGTCAGTGCATTCCCGTCACCCCAGCCTCCCGGTTCCGTCTCGGCGTAAACCTGGTGGTCGTTGAGAAACGTGATTTCGAGCACCCGGATTTGGATGCCGCAGTCCTCCAGTCCGATCCCGCTATCACCGCCGCATTCGTTTATGCATTCCCCGGTCTCGGGGTCGCAGGAGTCTTCCGTGCATGGATCATCGTCGTCGCAGTCCTTGGGCTCAAACACGCATTCGCCGGTCAGAGGATCGCAGAGGTCGTCAGTGCATGGATCCTCGTCACTGCAGTAGATGCCGCAGCAAGGGTTGTCCGGGTTGCAACACGGATCGGAGTTTCCGCAACAGGGATCGTCTGGATTGCAGCAGGGATCGGGGCTTCCACAGCATGGGTTGTCGTCATTGCAGCAGCGATCCGGATTGCCGCAGCACGGATCACTCGAATTGCAACAGGGGTCGGGGCTTCCGCAGCATGGGTTGTCGTCGTTGCAGCATCGGTTGGAATCGCCGCAGCAGGGATCGCTGGAGTTGCAGCATGGGTCGGAACTTCCACAACACGGGTTGTCGTCGTTGCAGCAGCGATCCGGGTCGTTGCAGCACTCGTCGCCCGGATTGCAACATGGGTCCGGGCTTTCGCAACATGGATTGTCAGGATTGCAGCATCGGTCCGGGTTGCCGCAGCAGGGGTCGTCGGGGAGGCAGCAGGGGTCCGGACTCTCGCAGCATTCCGGCGGCGCGCCGTTGCAGCAGCGGTCGTTCGGGCAGCAGCCTCCGCCGGTGCCGTTCTCCGTCGGAGGGCCGCCGCCGCCTTCGTAGCACGGATCGCCCCCGCCGAAGGACTCGCCCTCCTGAGCCATCGCCGCGGCAGCCGGAAACACAAGGTGTCGCCCCGCAAAGCGCGCCGTCGGAAATCCAACGTGCGCGGAAAGGAAAAAGAACACGAGGATCAGCCACGCAGGCGGAACCGGCGAGCGCCGCGGGCGAGGGAATCTCGCTCCCGGCTTGACGCTCGGGGCCCGCTCGAACGGCGGGCTACACCCACCCGCTTCCGCGCAACAGCGGCGGATTCCCCAATGACCGGCGGACCAGATGACCGGATGACCCGATGACCGGATGACCGGATGACCGGATGACCGGATGACCGGATGACCATATGTTTGCTACGCAGCGGGCGGCCTGTTCGGGTCACGGGCGGACCTCCTAGGCGACGAAGAACGCGGGGCAGCACCACGCAATTCGCGGGCGGCTGTTCCCATCCTCTTCTAAGACCTATATATCACCAAAGGGAAAGCAAGTCAAGGGGCCCGGCTCGCTGGCCGCCCCGTCGCACCGGCGTCCATCCGAACCCGTAGCGCCAGCGAGGGTAACAGTCCGTTGGGGAACTCTGAACTGGACATGGGGTCCGTCACCCCCGCGCAGGCGCGGGTCCAGTCCGCCCAGGGAAACCGTGGGAATTGTGCCTCCTCGCAAGCCGCGGGCAGGATTCCTGCCTGCGCGGGAATGACGAAGCTGGATTCCCGCCTTCACGGGAATGACGTGCGCCTCCGTTCACCACGGACTGATAGCGCAGCCGCGGCCAGCCTGTCGCGCCGAGCCGCGGGTCGGTTGGTTCCAGCACAGTCGAAAGGGTATGATCGGACGGCGCAAGGGAACCTGATCGCCTGGCGCAGCGGGGAAGATCGCAGGGTTGCTGACACACGCATGAAGCTCACAAGCATCGAGCAAGTGGTTCGGGCCCTGAACCGGGCGCTAGTTCCTTTCATCGTCGTCGGCGGCATGGCTGTCGTAGCCCACGGATACGGGCGTCAGACGCTGGACATGAACCTGGTCGTGCGCCTTGAGGGTGAGACCCTCCGCAAAGCGTTTCGGGCGCTGGCCGAACTCGGGTATCAGCCGCGCGTCCCGGTCACCGCGGAAGGACTTGCCGACCCCGCCCAGCGGGCGCGCTGGATCGCTGAGAAAGGCATGACCGTCCTCAGTTTTCATTGCGACCGGCACCGCGAGACGCCCGTCGACATGTTCGTCACCGAGCCTTTTGATTTCGAGCGCGAATACCGGGCCGCGCTCGTCGAGGAACTCGCGCCGGGCGTTCCGCTCCGCATCGCACGACTGGAAACTTCGCTGCGCCTCAAGCGCCAGGCGGGCCGACCGCAGGATCTCGCCGACATCGCTGAACTTCGCCTGCTGCATGGCGGGAGTTCGAGCGCCGGATGAGCCATCCTCGATTGAGGGACCCGTGGAACAAGCACGCTGAACGAAAGGCGCACCCATGCCGGATGACATCGACTGGAGCCTGACGACGTTTGAGGGGAACCGCCGGCGTCAGCACGAGGAATTCTTCGCCCTTCCTCTGCGGGCGAAACTCCAGCGGATCGAGCAGATGGGCGCCGTCGCCGAGTTTTTTGCGTCGCGCCGGGCGAGGCGGGAGGCCCAAAGCCGGCAGCAGTTTCAAGCGGGAAGCGATATTCAAGCGGGACGTGATGTTCAAGCGGGAGGTCATAGATGATCAGGATCATCACTTGCGTGGCGGCGTGCTTTCTGGGCGGGTGGGCGTCGATGCAGACCGCAAGCTCCGGCGGCGGCCAGGATAAGAAGGAGGTACCCGTGAGGCTGGGCAATTTCTCAGTAAGTCTGACGGTCAAGGACATCGCGGCCTCGCGCGCGTTTTATGAGAAGCTCGGCTTCAAGCAGGTCGCCGGCAATGCGGCGCAGAACTGGCTGATTCTTCAGAATGACTCCAGCACGATCGGGCTGTTCCAGGGACCGACCCTTAAGAAGAACACGCTCACGTACAACCCGGGCTGGGATCGGCAAATGAAGACGCTGCCCCAGTTCGACGACGTGCGCGACATCCAGAAGGAACTGAAATCGCGGGGCCTAACCCTGGCGCTCGAAGCCGACCCCGCGTCCACCGGCCCGGCGAGCATCATGCTCACCGACCCCGACGGCAACCCGATCCTCATCGACCAGCACGTGCCGTGCCCATAGTCGCCTCGTACATCGGGGCCGCGCCCATCCGCGCCGCGCGCACCAGCGCCGTGCCTATCAGCGCCGCGCCGATTACAGCCGCGCGCATCGGAGCCGCGACCGTAAGGAAGCGGATTCTTCATGCGCTGCACGGGACAGGTCTCTGATGCTCGCGCCTCTGTCTTTGCGGATTCGGTTGATCGATCTCCGCGGTGCACTTCGCGAGCAGCCCAGACGGCGACCGCTCCATGCAACATCCTCCGCGCGATCTCACGGCGTACATCGTCCGGCATCCAATCGGGATGAGCCGTCCGAATGGATACGGCCGCCAGCTCCCGAGCAAAGCGGAAAAAGCCGTCCACCATGCGCAACCGCTCTTGGCCTGTCTTCGCGGGCAGGATGAGATCGTGACATCGTCGAACGCGACGCGGAAGATCACTTAATCATCACAGACGTCTCCAACTGCGTGGTTCACCGCGTTCATCTCGCTTGAGGTCAACTCCAAACATCAAATGCCTGAGGCGGCATATTCATAGCGACATCATAACTCGTTTCTCCGAAACACTTTACAACGATACGAACATGTAAATTCACTGCCACGAGAAATTGAATGTTTGACGGGAACGCAATCAGCCATTAGAATCCCAACACTTCTCCGAGGAGCAGCAGATGGCGCGCAAAAGCAAATTGGAAACGAAGCGAGACCCGTCAGGGCGGAAGTATCTTTCTCAGGCGGACGTCCCGCTCTTCCCTCTTCGGGAGGCTACGAAGATATCGAGAGCGTTGGCTGAAAACTTCGGGTATAAGCCAGCGCGACCCGTTCAGATCGCCCAAGCCTTGGGCGTTCAACCAACGACGGCGTCCTTTCGCATGCTATGCGGATCCTCCATCGCGTACGGACTAACGGACGGCGGTTACAATGCTGCTCAGATCGTGCTCACTCCGCTTGGGAAACGGGTCGTCGCTCCCACAGCGGAAGGTGATGACATGAAGGCGATGCGAGAAGCCTTTCTGCGCCCGCGTGTGTTGGGAGAGTTCCTTTCGCGATACGACGGCGCAAGGTTGCCACGTGAAGATATCGCTAGAAACGTGCTGGCAGAATTAGGTGTGCCACACGAGGCAACTCTTCGGGCTCTGAAGGTCCTAGAGGAAGGCGCCAGGATGCTCGGTTTGCTCCGGGAAATCAAAGGAAATCACTACGTCGATCTCCAAGGCACCGCGACCACGATATCCGGTGCATCATCGGAAGATGTTGGTGAGGATCAATTGGATCCGAAGTGTCAGCAGGATGTCCCTGAGGAGGAGGATGAGCTTTCCGCGCCCCATGGAGCTGGAATGGCTCGGCCGTTCGAAAGGGAGAAGGATGCCCGAACGCGCGTGTTTATCTCCCACGGGAAGAATCGAGCGATCGTCGACCAAGTGAAATCAATGCTGAATGTCGCTGAAGTCGAGTTCGAGATAGCGGTCGAGGAGGCAGCAACCGCGATTCCCGTCCCAGAGAAGGTGGCTGATGCGATGCGCAAATGCAACGCGGCAATCATTTGCGTTACGCGCGACGACACATCCGCCACAGGTCATATGGATACGAATCCCGCTAGCGAGATCAACCCGAATGTTCTCATCGAAATTGGTGCCGCCTTCGTGCTCTATGCCAGGAGCGTGATTCTGCTTTGGGAAAAAGGTGTAAAAGTTCCCTCGAACCTGCAGGGGCTCTATCGACAGGAATTCCAGGGGGCGGACTTGTCATGGGGTGATGGGATGCGGTTAATGGAAGCGATCAAGAAGCTCCGCAGTACGTCGTAGGCAGGGCCTAACCATGACGAGGACGTTCGAAATGAAACGCGTGAAGCTTATCCGACATTTGATTTTTCATGGCTGCGAGCTTCACCGGGAAGGCGCAGGGCACTCGGTCTTTCACAACGTGAAGAGTCGGAAGACGGCGCCGGTGCCTCGCCACAACGAGATCGCGTGGCCGCTCGTCTTGAAGATATGCAAGGAGCTGGAAATCGACGCGCCTACTGAGCGGTAGCGGAAAGCGGGAGGGCCTCAGTTTCGTAGCCGGTTGCGGGATGCTCCAGCGCCATTTCGCGTCGAGCCGCCATCAGTTCCGATAAGGCGTCCACAACGTTTGCCCGCGCTTCCGCCTTCGAGCGGCCCTGGGAGAAGGCGCCCGGGATTTCGGGGATCGTAGCGATCCACCAGCCGTCTTCAGCCGGTTCGTAAATGATGGTCAGTTCTCGCGGCATAGTTTCCTCGTGCGATTATATCATCGGCAGGGGATAATCAAGGCGCCACCGGTTTCGCCGCGGTTCCGCTGAGCAAATTACCGACCAAAACCACTTCCTTACGGACGCGAGTCTGATTCGTCGCGGAGCGACGGGCTAGCCCACTGCCTCCGCAAACGCATTCTACGCCGCGGCCACCCCGCGCCCAGCGGCGTGTTAGCCCCGTTCTTCCTGGCGCCGGGGTCGGCAGTGTAACCGCCACCCGCGTCTCGCATGGCTCCCACACCGCCACTTCGCGCGACCGGCGCCGGTCAGGACAAGCTCTTCAAGTGCGTTCTGCTGCGAGAAGTCGTCAAGTGGCAACGCCCGAACCCACAGGCCCGGCGGCCGCCCCGCGCGAGGCGGTCGCGCCGCCTTGGTCCGGGTGGTTGAGGGACGGCGGATGGACCTCCAGGCGGCGCGCCGAGGCCGGCGATGAAACCAATACGATGTCGCGTGCCTGCAGGCCCTTGTCGGTGGTCGAAAGCGAGAACTCAAAAACGTACTCTCGGCTGGGCAGGAGCGTGAGATCGAACCCGCGCAATTCACTTCCATGCACGAAGGCGCTGCCATACGGCGAGTCCTTCCTTCGCGTGTCCGTGTTCCAGAGTCCGGTGCGAATCTCCTTCAAGAACTTCAGGAAGCCAAACATTTTCTCGTGCAGAAACGAATAACAGACGCCGCGAACCCGGCTTCCTTCGGCGCCCCATGCCACGCCGCCGTCGTTGATCGGAAGCAGATTCGGGATGAGATGACCGCAAATAAAGTGGTCGGCCTCACGCTTGAGCTCTCCCGACACCGAGTCGAATGCCACGACCTCCACGCGGCAGCCCTTGTTCTGCAGGGCCCGAACCACTTGGACAAAGTCTCCATCGCCCGTCGCCAGAAGCACGCGATCAAGGTTCTCGGATTGGAGCAGGGCATCGACGGCCATGTCGAGGTCGGCATTGGCCTTGCCGTAGGGAGCGCCGGACTCATCCTGGTACCACTTCACTTCCTTGACGATGACCTTGTATCCGAAATCGCGAAGCGTGGAGTGAAAGTTCATCTGCAATCGCCGAAAGTCGCCATCATTGTCTGCGCGACGGGCGTCGAAAGTCACGTATGCGTTCAGTCGGATGGGTTCGACGGCGCCGCGCGACGCGAAATCGCGCAAGACGTCGAAACGCATCCCGCGCCCGCCGCATTGAGAGATGTTCGCGACGTCAACATAAACGCCGACTTTCAGTGCGCTTTGCTCGGCCATTGCTCGAACTTCCGCTTTGGCAAGACCGCCGCGAAGGAAATCGAAGTTCTCCCCGGCGCGTCCGCTAACCAGCTCGGCGTCCTTAGGGTCGCGGCTGTGTTCTACATCCCTTCCGCAACCACCTTCTGCGCCGCGGCCGCGCTCGTGCCGTTTTCCGGCTGGATCGTCAGGGCTTGGAAAGCCCCTCCCGAGTTTCGACGGAAACGATGTGTCGCAAAGAAACCACGTCAACATCCTCGGCGAGGGTGCGATGCTGGCGGCCCGGCTTAAACAGGTAAAGAGCCAGTCGGGCGATGTAGCAAAGACCCGGATTTTGGACATCAACCGTGCGCCCGTCGGAAAGGTAGAGCCGCAGCGGGATGAACGGCTCACGCTCAAGTTCATGTGCGAGTGTTTCAGGATGCATGATGACGATTATACCCGTTCCAGGTGCAAAACTGAATCCTGATAGGATGCCGATACTCGGGCACCGCCGGCTCCAGGTGCCCGGCTTACGGGGCATTCATAGACCATCGGCCTTGCATCAAGTAGAAACGCTTCCTTACGTGCGCGGCTCCGATCGTCGCGGAGCGACGAACTACCCCATGTCGCCTCGGAGAGACCGCATGCCCGACTGTCGGCACGCCGTGCCGACCTACCCCATCGCCTCCGCGAACACCTTCTGCGCCGCCGCCACGCCCGCGCCGAGCGGCGTTGCGTAACCATTCTTCTTCAGCGCCAGTTCCAGCGCCGAGATGCCGCCCAGGGTGTCGAACATGTCCATGTAGCCCATGTGTGTGATGCGGACGATCTTGCCTTCGAGGTCGCCCTGGCCTCCCGCCCACTGCTGGCCAAAGTCGCCGCGGAGCGTCTTGCGCAGCTTGGCTTCGTCCACGCCTTGCGGGACCCAGATGCCGGTCACGGAGTCCGTCGGGTCTTTCGCGTAGGTCTTCAGGCCCAGTGCCGCGACGGCGGCGCGGGTGGCCTTGGCGAAGAGCGCGGTCTCTTTCCAGATGTTCTCCAGCCCGCGTTCCTTGATCTTGCGCAGGTTATGCAGCGCGCCGAGCACGAGCATGTTGGCAGGCGTGTACGGCACGTCGTTTTTCTCCAGCGACTTGCGATACGCCTTCAGATCGTTGTACAGCGTCGGCGTCTTGCCGGAGTCGATGCGCTGCCAGGCGCGATCGTTCACCGCGAGGAACCCCAGACCCGGCGGCAGCATCAGCGCCTTCTGCGAGCCGGTGATGTACACGTCCACGCCCCACTCATCCATCTTCACCGGGATCGCGCCGACCGCGGTGATGCCGTCCACGATAAGCAGCGCGTTGTGCGCCCGCGTGACCTTGGCGATCGCCGCCACGTCGGAGAGCGCCGTCGTCGAGGTCTCGCTGTGTACGATGATGACCGTGTCAAGTTTCGGATCGGCCTTGAACTGCGCTTCGACGTCGGCCGCCTTCACGCCCGTGCCCCATTCGACGTTCATCGTGGTGTGCGGAATGCCGAAGTTGGCGCAGACTTTGGCCCAGCGTTCGGCGAACTTGCCGTTAAGCCCGACCAGCGCTTTATGCCCCGGCGGGCAGCAGCCGACGATCGCCGCCTCCGCCGCGGCCGTCCCGCTCCCCGTGATGGTGACGCACGTTCCGCTGGTCTGAAAGACGTACTGCAGCAGCGTGCCCAGCTCCTTGAACCCCTCGCGGAAGGCGGCCGTGCGATGGTGGTCGATGGGGCGGGCCATCTCCAGCATGGTTTCTTCGGGAATCATGACGGGGCCGGGCGTGAACAGCCGGATCTTCTTCATGGGTATCGAGCCTTTCCTGCAAAAAGCGTCGCGGAAAACGGTGATTTCGAGGCCGAGATTATACGAGTGGCGACCGGCGCGGCAAAACTGATCTCCGGCGCGCCCAAACGCACCGCCTGCCTGCCGCGCGGCGCGAAGAACCCGGAGTGATCTGACAGGCGCGCGGCGCGTCCTGAGGTCACCCGACCGGACCAACCGGTGGAAAATCGGGGAACACGTTGCGTGCCATGGCTTGCAGGGCAAGGGTCCCAATCCGGTAGGCCGCAAGGGCAGGCGTGACCCAGACCCGCTCCTGGGTGAGCTTCCAGGCGGGTGGGCTTGGTCAGGTTGTGTTTGGCTGGGTTGAGTCAGAGCGGGGGACGCACGATGATTTCAGGGATGACCCTGCACCTCTCCAACCCGGTTCTTCGCCAGCTCATGGCGCTTTCTCTTCGGCAGCAGCGCCCGCCTGAAGCCCTCCTCGAGGAAGCTCTTCGGTGGTACCTGGGTTCAGCGCTGGAAGACGACCTCAGCGCCGAGGACGTGGGGCGAACGCAACTGGCGCTGGTCCCGGAACTCGGTGGCACCGAGGAGTGAACTGACACTGAAAGGCCCGAATCCGATGCGGCGCGGTGAGGTTTGGTGGGCAGACATTCCACCGCCGGCTGGTTGACGTCCCGTGGCCGTGCTGACGCGCAATTCCGTGTTGGAGACCATCGATTCGGTCGTCGTATGTCTTGTCACCCGCCGCTGGAGGGGGCTCCAATCCGAGGTGAGCCTGCGACGCCTGGAGGGACTACGTGCCAAGCGTGGCCAACGCAGACAATCTGTTGACTCTCCCGAAAGTGCGATTGATGCACCAACTTGGCGCCCTGCGGCAGAAGAAGCTTGCGGAACTTGCCCGGGCGGTGCGCTTCGCACTCGAACTGGACTGACTTACCGCCCCAAAACCAGCTCCCGCCGCCGCTGGCACAGGTGGTCCTTGAGCCGGTCCATGACGGAGGTGTGCATCTGCGAGACGCGGCTTTCGGAGAGGTCCAGCGCTGAGCCGATCTCCTTCATCGTCAGATCCTCGTAGTAGTAGAGGAGGATGACGAGGCGCTCCGCGCGGTTGAGTCCGCGCGTCACCACCTGCTTGATGTCGTCCTTGAGCATCTCGTGCACGGGATCCACGCCGTTGCGGTCGGGGAGGATGTCCAGCCCGTCCAGCTCGCGCGCGGAGTTGGACTCGACCGTGCTGCGCGAGAGCGAGTTGACCGCGATGGTCGTCGCGTCGCGCAGCACGCGGCGGAACTCCTCGTCCGTCAGGTTCAGCCGCCGCGCCAGTTCCCCGTGCGAGGGCATCCGCCCCAGCTCTGACTCCAGCTGCCGCGAGGCCGCGTCCACGCGGTGCGCGCGGCTGCGCGCCAGGCGCGGGACCCAGTCCATGCTGCGCAGCTCGTCGAGAATGGCGCCGCGGATGCGCGGGGCGCAGTAGGTCTCGAACTTGATGCCGCGGCGCGGATCGTAGGCGTCGATCGCGCCCATCAGCCCGAACGTGCCGGCGGAGATGAGGTCGTCGAGATCCACCTCGTTGGGCATGCGCGCCCAGATGCGTTCGGCGTTGATCCGCACGACGTGCAGGAACTTTTCGACGAGGCGATTGCGCACCTCGCGGCGGCCCGTGCGTTTCAGTTCGTTCCACAATCCTCGGACGTCGTCTTCCACTTCAACGACCGGCATGTCGTCTCCTCCTTGAGTGGTCCTGCCACAACCGCGCTGATCGGCGCCTGTCAAGCGACCCCTCGCGCCGGAACCGGTCGAGCGCGATTCGGCTTTCGGCCGCGACGCGCATCGGGCTTTGGATCCAGCCTCTGGCAAGCGGCCGAATCGGACCCGGCACGCTGCGACGAGGTCATACCTTGCGCGGCGCCCTGACTTTCTCAGCGGACGGGATCTCCGAAGCTTGAGGCGGCGGATGGGTCGCGGCGGCGGCGAGCTTGCGGCGGGTCTCCACATGCTCGGCGATCACCAGTTCCACCGCGCCGCCCAGAAGCCGGCCGATGGCGTAGAACACCACCAGCCCCAGCAGCGCGCGCGTCAGCGTGACCTCGATCGGATTGCGAACCGCCAGACCGGCGAACGCCGCCACGGCGAACGCCAGGCATCCCAGCCCCGCGCTTAAGAAACGTGACACCATCCTGTCACCCCCGTGCGACCGAGGCGTGCGCGTTGGATGTCAGAGGATGGAAAGGGACAACGACGCTCGGAACGCATTCGTCCCCGCGTCCTGCGACCGGCGATGCGCCGATCCTGCGCCGCCCGCGCGGCGCCCGCTCAGCATCCCTGCATCCTCGAAGCAACGGCATCCTCTGTCGCTCCCGATTCCTCCGCCGCCGCGGGCTGTTTGACCGCGCCTACAGAAACAGCCCCACGACCTTGCGAAAGAACCCCGCGTCCCGGTGCTGCACGCACGGCCTGCGGAACAAATTCCCCGCCACGGCCTCGATGCACGCGCTCGCCGGACACCGCGGATACAGCGTCATGAAGGGCATCCGTCGTCTGACGGCGTCCTCCACACGGGCATCTTGCAGGCAGTAGCCGGCGAATTCAATAGAAAAGTTCAAGAATTTTTTCGCCGCCGATTCGATGCGCTCAAACGTGCGCTGCGCCTCGTCTCGACCGGCAACTTTGTTCGGCAGCAGCCAGCATCGCGCGGAGGCGCCGCGCCGGTGCAGTGCCTTCACTGTGACATACGCGTCCGTCATCGCCGTCGGCTCCGGCGTCGTCACCACCACAATCTGGTCGGCACACTGCGCGAAGCCCAACACGTTGTGCGAAAGACCGGCGCCGCAGTCGATCACCACCACGTCCGCAAGCTGTTCGAGCGTCTCCAGTTGATCCACCAGCACGGCCCGTTCCGCCGGTGACAGTTCCGCGGCACGGTCCAGGCCGGAAGCACCGGGAATCAGGCGAAAACCGCCGGGCACGCCCAGCATCACGTCCTCCAGTGCGCACGCCCCGCTGAGCACGTGCGAGAGGTTCAGCCGCGCCGAGACGTTCAGCAGCAGGTCCGCGTTCGCCAAACCCAGGTCCGCGTCCACCAGCACGACGCGGAACCCGCGCGCCGCCAGCGCGACGGACAAGTTCACCGCGACGTTCGTCTTGCCCACGCCGCCCTTGCCGCTGGCAATGGCCAATGTCTGCGCGCGGGGTCTCCCCACAGGGGATGTCATGCGCGATCGAGAACTGAGCTTCAAAGCGCCCATCACGCTGCACGGACCGCGCGCCGAGCCGGCGCCCGTTCGCCCGATCGAACCACCGCTCAACCGCGTACGCCCTCGCACTCTCGCGTCCTCGCGCCATCGCACGCTTCGGACGACGTCGCGCGCCTCGCATCGATGAACTTTCACCGGCGAACGAACGCACGCGGTCCCGCTTCCGACGCGACAGGCTCGCCGACGATCAGGTTGGCGAGCGCCCGCGCCGCACCGGGTTGTATGTCATCAGGGACGTTCGGCCCTGCGGTCACGTAGGAGAGTGCGGCCCCGGCGGCGCGAAGACAGTTGAGCATCACGCCGAACCCGATGGCCTCGTCGAGCTTCGTAAATATCACGCGGTTTACGCCCAGATCGCGATAACGATCGAGCGTTTCGTGCAGCACCGGTTCGTCGCAGCAGCCCGCCAGAACCAGGTGCACTTCGTCTGGAGTGACACGCGCAAGGCACTCCCGCAGACTCGTCAGCCCCGCCGCGTCGCGCGCCGCACACCCGGGCGTGTCGATCAGAAGGATCGAGCGGTCGCCCAGCCGTCGCGCGGACAGCGCAAGGTCCGCCGGCTCGGCGGCCACTTCCAGCGGAACACCCAGCACGTCGGCATAGGTTCGCAGTTGCTCGACGGCGCCGACCCGAACCGTGTCGAGCGTAATCAGTCCGACCGACAGCCTGCGCCGGATCACGAGGTCCGCGGCCAGCTTGGCGATCGTCGTGGTCTTGCCCACGCCCGTCGGTCCCACGAGCGCGACGCGCTTCGCCCGGCCCGCGGATCCAGGCTGCAACTCGCCGCACGTCGGCAACATCGACGCCACGAACTCGCGCAGCATGGCCCGCACGGCGACAGGATCCTGGCACCCGTCGGTCCCCAGAGATCGGCGAACGCGGTCCACGAGATCTTTCGCCAAATCGGATGCGACGCGCTGCTTTGCGAGTGCCAGCTCGCTGGCATACAGGGATTTCGGCTCAGGATCGGGCGAAAACTCCGGAAAAACGTGGGGCGACAACGGCCTGGCCCGCGCGGGGCGCGGGTCTGAGTATGCGGCCGCGGGTTGGACCGCCGGGCTGATTAACGCAGCGTCGGACACGTTCGTTGTGGCTCCATCCACACGCGAACCCTCCTCCCGACTCATGCGAAGGCTACCGCGCTGCAGCTCGGCGGGCAAGTCCTCCATGCCTCGCGCAGCCGTGATTTCCACTAAGGTCTTAGCCTTAATCCCCGGCAGGCGCGTCCGGCTCACCGTTCGCGTGCTCACGATCACGCCGCCGTCGCCAAAGTGATCGCGCACGCGCCGCAGCGCCTCGGCCATGGTCTCCGCCGTGAACGTCTTCAACGTCATGCACCCGCCTCGCCTTCGATCGTCACCAGACCATGCGATTCAATCGCCACCCCCTGCACGATTTCGTTGTATGAAAGGACCGCCACGGCCGGAAGCACGTGCTCGATCCAGCGCCGCACGCCCGCGCGAATCTGCGGCGCGCATAGCAGGACCGGCGCGCGGCCCCGGCAACTCGGCATCGCCTCCTCCACGCGCGAGCGCAGCGCGTCCACGATGCGCTGCTGAAGCTTCGGCGGAATCGACGGCGGCAGCCCCTTGTCGCTCCGCGAGAAGGACGGGACCAGCGATTCCTCCAGCATTGGATCCAGCGTGATGCAGTGAATCTTCCCGTCATCCGCCCGCTGAAGATGGCACAGCGTCCGCGCCAGCGCGTGCCGCGCGTACTCGCCGAGAACCTCGACGTCCTTCGTCCGGTCTGCGACGTCGCTGATGGCTTCCAGGATCAACTCCAGATCACGGATCGGCACGCGCTCGCGCAGCAGGGACTGGAGCACGCGCTGCACCTCGCCGGCCTTGAGTACCTCCGGCACGACGTCTTCGACGAGTTTGGGCGAGCGCTCCTTCAGCTTGTCCAGCAGCCGGTTGACCTCCTGCCGCGTCAGGATTTCGTCGGCGTGCGATTTGATCAGTTCCGAAACGTGCGTGATCAGCACGCTGGAGGCTTCGACCACGGTGTACCCGCGATGCTCGGCGTCGTGACGCAGGGCGTTGTCCACCCACACCGCGGGCAGACCGAACGCCGGCTCGGTCGTCTCGACGCCGCGCATGCGCTCGGTCACCGTGCCCGCGTTGATCGCCAGCAGGTGCCCCGGCAATACTTCTCCGGTAGCAAGTTCCAATCCCTTGAGCGTGACGCGATACGTGTTGGGCGGCAGCTTGATGTCGTCGCGGATGCGGATCGGGGGGATGATGATGCCCAGTTCCTGCGCCATCTGTCGCCGCAGGTTGCTGATCCGGTCGAGCAGGTCGCCGCCCTGCTTGCGGTCGATGAGGCGGATCAAGCCGTATCCCACGTCCAGCCCCATCGGATCCGGCGCGAGGTGATCTTCCACCTTCTCCGACTGCGGTTTCGCCTTGGTCGGCGCGGCCGCCGCCAGCGCCGCCTGCTTTCGCGCGCGGGCGACCAGCATCGCCAGCCCGCCGCAGGAGAGGGCGAGCAGAATCAGCGGCGCCTTCGGCAGCGGCGTGACCGCCAGCAGCATGAGGAACCCGCCGGACATCACCAGCGCCGTGGGCTGATCGCTGATCTGCCCGAGGATTTCGCGGCCGAGATTCTTCTTGCTGGCGGAGCGGGTGACGATCATGGCGGCGGCGATGGACACGATGAACGCCGGGATCTGCGAGACCAGCCCGTCGCCGATGGTCAGCACGGTGTAGGTGCGCAACGTGTCGGCCAGCTCCATGTCGTGCTCGAGCCAGCCGATGAGCACGCCGCCGACGATGTTGATCAGGGTGATGATAATGCCCGCGACGGCGTCGCCGCGCACGAACTTGCTGGCGCCGTCCATCGCTCCGTAGAAGTCCGCTTCCCGCGTGATGTCCGCCCGCCGCCGCTTCGCTTCATCTTCCGAAATGATGTGCGCGTTGAGGTCGGCGTCCACGGCCATCTGCTTGCCGGGCATGCCGTCCAGGGTGAAGCGGGCGGCCACTTCCGCGATGCGCGTGGCGCCTTTGGTGATGACCACGAACTGGATGACGACGATGATGGCGAAGATGATGATGGCCACGACGAGCGAGCCGCTGGCGACGAACTCTCCGAACTGGCGGACGACCTCACCCGCCGCGGAGGCGCCGACGCGCCCCGCGTCCGTGAGGATCAAGCGCGTCGTGCTGACGTTGAGCACCAGTCTAAAGAGCGTGGTGCCCAGAAGAATCGTGGGGAACGAGCTGAACTCCAGCGGCCCGTTCATGTACATGACCGTCAGGGCGATCACCGCCGATAGCCCCAGGTTCAGCACCAGGAGCAGGTCCATCAGCCACGTCGGCAGCGGCACGAGCAGCGCAAAGATCATGGCCATTGCCAGAATCGGCAGCGCTGCGCCGTAATGGCGCTTCAGGCCTGTTGCAATATTCGCTCGACTGAGTTCCGGAATTGGCATGATAAGTCAAATTACGGATTTCGGATTGCGGATTTCAGATCTCGGATTTCGGATATTAAGTTTCACAATTTGCGCATCCAGTCTGAGATTTCAGATTTCAAATTTGCAATCTCAAATCTCAGATTTCCAATCCTGCACTTTCTCAAATCTCAGATTTTCAATCCTGCACTCTTGATTCCTGATTCTGCGTTTCAAAATCCCAACCCCCGTTTGATCGTCGGCATCACCCAGCTCTCCTCGCCGCGCGCCCCGTGCGCCCAGTGATGCGATACACATAAGCCAGGATTTCGGCGACGGCCTGATAGAACTTCTCTGGAATGTACTGCCCTACCTCGACTTGTGCATACATCACCCGCGCCAGGGACTTGCGCTCAATGACTGGAATGCCACACCGGGAAGCAATCTCACGAATGAGCAGCGCGACTTCGTCAGCGCCCTTTGCCAAAACACGCGGCGCGGGCATGGTGTCCGCGTCATACTTCAGCGCAATCGCCAGATGCGTCGGATTGGTGATCACCATGTCGGCCTGTGGAACCGTGCGTCGCAGCCGTTGGCGCATCAGCTCCATCTGAATGCGACGACGGCGCTGCTTGACCACCGGATCGCCGTCCATGGCCTTCATCTCGTCCTTCACCTCCTGCTTTGTCATCCGCAGTTGCTTTTCGTGCCGGAGCCGTTGATACACGTAGTCCGCAAGACCCAGAATCAGCAACACGACGCCGAGCCGCACGCCGAGCTGATAAATCACCGCCGCGCCGGCGCCTACCAGGTTCTCAAATCCCAGCACGCACGCCAGCAGAATCTCGTCAATACGCGCCGCAATCGTCACATACGCCGTAATCCCGACGACGACCAGCTTGGCAAAGTTGGTCAGCAGGCTCACCGCCGAGGCGCCCGACACCAGCCGCTTCAGTCCATTGATCGGATTCAGTTTGCCAGGGTTCGGCGTCAGCGGCTTGAGCGTGAAGTTCCACCCGACCTGCGCCCAGACGACCACCAGCACGACGCTGCAAACCACCGCGAAGATCGGCCAAACCAGCTTGCCGGCTTCTACGCTCATCGCCGCGGCGAAGATCACAGGCGCTTCGTCGTCTGAGAGGCGCTCAGCGGACAGCGCGGTTGCAAGCAAAGCGATCAATCGCGGCCACAACTTCGGTCCCCACCATCCCAGAAACAGCAAACCGCTGAGCAGCGCTGCAGTGGCCGTCAAGTCGGCGCTGCGCGGAATCTGCCCCTGCGCTCGCGCCTGCTGGCGCCGGCGCGGGGTTGGGGCTTCCGTTTTGTCCTCGTGATCTGAGAACACTACGAGTCGCTATCCGCCGGTGCAGGTTGCCCAGCAAAACGCGCTATCAATCTTACAAAAAGGCCACGGCATTCATTTTCTGCCGTCCAGTCCTTTTCCCGCTCACAATGGGGAATGCCCCCCTGTAGTTGCAGGGGCCCTTAAGGCCGATCCCCCGCCGCCGACGCTCTGATTGGCCCAGGTCACACTGTCGGTTATCGCGTCCGCAATCAGCTCATCGCAGAACGTCAGCGTCAACCCACACGCCCCAAGTAGCAACACGACTTTGAGGTTGAAACCGACGGTCAGCACATTCAGTTGTGGAATGGTCCGCGAAAGAAACCCCATGATAAGAATGAGCACCAACATGCTCAGCATGACCGGCGCGCCGATGCGAATGCCCAGCGCCAGTGCAGCATTCATGACCTGGGTCAAAGTTCCCACCAGCGACTCGCCCATCACAAATGAAAGAGGAGGAATGCACTTGAACGTGTCCAGCAGAGCTGCAAACATCGCCCGATGCCCTCCCACCAGCAGGAACGACATGAAGAACACAATGCTGTAAAGCTGGCCCAGTTCACTCGTCTCCTGATTGAGCGTCGGATCGTACACTTGCGCCAGCGAAAGCCCCGCCTGCTGCCCGACAAGGTTGGCCGCGTACTCCACGCTGGACGCCATCATGGTTACCACCAGTCCAATCGCCGCGCCGACCAGCATTTCCACGACCATGCCGCCCACGACGACGCCCAGTGATACTTGAGCCGGCACGGTGCCGGACACCATCGGCAGCAGCACACATGCGGCAACCATGACAAAGGCCGCCTTGATGCGTCGCGGAATCGCACGACTGCTGAAAACTGGAGCGGCCAGCATCAGACCCGTCAGCCGCCCCATGATCAGCACGAGAGCGGGAAGCAAGAGCAAAATGTTGGCGGCGGAAAACAACTGAGATCGCTCCGAGCGTCGCAACGGCGACGAGGCATTGGGTCTGGCGGCGAAAAGTCCGCGTTTCTTTGCCGTAGGCGGCGGCCGTCACAGATTAGCGCCCAGCATCGCCCTTGTGTATTCCAGCATCTGCTGCGCGATCCACGGAATGAAGAAGGCCGCCGCGACCACCATCGCCGCGATCTTCGGCACAAACGTCAAAGTTTGCTCCTGAAGTTGCGTCACCGTCTGCACGAGCGAGATCGCCAATCCTACGACCATGCCGATGACCAGAATCGGCGCTGATGTGCTCAATGCAACAAAGAACGCTTCGCGGCCCATGTCCAGTGCCTGTGATAATTCCATGACTTGCTCCCTTTATCTTTGTTGGTTGACTGACGTCAGTCCGTTGCCTCGTTGCCTCGTTGCCTAGTTGCCTTGCTGCCTCGTTGCCTCGTTGCCTGGTTGCTTCGTTGCCTCGTTGCCTCGCCTTCGCTACATCACAAAACTGACCAGCAGCGATTCCACCACCAGGCTCCACCCCCCGGCCAGCACGAACAGCACCAGTTTGAACGGCAGCGACACGAGGACCGGCGGCAGCATCATCATGCCCATGGAGATCAGGATGGAGGCAATGACCATGTCGATTACGAGAAATGGGAGATAAATCTTGAAACCCATGATAAACGACGTCTTTAGTTCGCTGAGCATGAACGCCGGGATCAGCACAGTGGTGGGCACAACGAGTGTGTGTCCGTCGGTGTTCTCCAATCCAACCGCTTCGTTCGGCGCGATCTTTCGGCCAAGGGCATACTCAAGGAACAGGAATACGTCTTCATCATTGTCGCCGCGCTGAATCTGGGCGTACATGAAGTCGCGCAGATGCTTGAGCGATACGTCGATGGCCTTCTGCTGCGTCATGCCCGGGGCGTTGTTGAAATACGGCGTGACGGCCTCCGCGTTGATCCTCTGCCAGATGGGCGCCATGACCAGCATGGTGAGAAACAGCGACAGCCCCAGCAGCACCTGTCCCGGGGGAAGCTGCGGCGTGCCGATGGCCTGTCTCAGGAGGCCCAGCACAATGATGATGCGCGGGAACGCCGTCATCATCACCAGGATGGACGGTACCAGGGCAAGCACCGTCATCAGGACGACGATCTGCAAGGTGGAGCTGACGCCCTGCCGGTCCGTAGCCGCGGGGAAGACGGCACGGACATCCGGAACCGCAAGCGTGGAATTGTCGATGGGGCTCGAGGCGGCCACGCCGGCGGGTGCGGGAGGCGCGATGGTGGATGGCGCGACCTGCGCGCTGACGCCCGCTGCGGCGGCAGTCAGGATCAACGCGAGAATTGCCGGACGCACGCCAGCCATGCTTTGAGCCTCCTGCTCCTTCGATCCGCCGCCGATCTCCGATCCGCGGTCACCGTCTTAGTCCCCGACTCTGGATGCTGCGGAAAGAACGCGCGAGCTGAGTGCCGCTGGTCGCGCTGCGGTCAGCCCGTGCTTTTGCGGCGCTAGGCCGCGTTTTTTCCCTTGAGCCGTGCAAGCAGCGCTTCCAGTTGCCCGCGTGCATCGGCGACGTGCCGGCGTTTGTCGTCGGGCGGCGTTGGCTCGACCAGTTCCGGCGGCTCAAACGCCTTCGACGCCTGCGTCAGCTCCCGCTCGAACTTGCGGTCCGTTACGGACGGCGCGCTCAGCGTCAGTGCCGCCAGCTCCGCCACCTCTTCGGCGTCCGTCATATCCGCCAGCGTGGCCAGCCGATCGGACGAAATCCCGACCAGCACGAATCGTCGACGCCCAACCTGCAGGAGCGCCACGCTGTGTTTCGGCGAAAGCGCCGCGCGTGCGGCAAGGTTCATGACGCCGCTCGATCGCGCGGCCGCTCCGGGCATGAATTTGCGCGCGGCCCAGAACATCGCGCCGATCAGCGCCAGCACCGCCGCCATCGAGACCATGCCCGAGCGATACCACGCGACGCCGACAGCCGAGGATCCGCTTGAGCTGGATTCTGCGGCATTCTGCGATGGAGGAGCCGCGCCGGCTGGACGCTTGAACAATTTCGGATCCGCAGCGCCCGTTGACTCAGGTGTCGCCGCTTCATTCGCCGTGGACTTTGACGTGGAATCCGCTTCAGCGTTCAGCGCCAGGCCTACGTTGCTCTGGGTGGACGGAAGGTCTTTTTCATCCGCCGGGCCCCCTGTCGCGCACGCCCACATCAGCGTCAGCGTGAGAATGATCGACGGTCCGTCCATGACCTTGCGCTCCTCCGTGATTGAATCAGGCCGCTCCCACGCGATGCGGATCGAGCGTGATGACTTCGCTGACGCGGACGCAGAAGTTGTCGTTGAGCACGAGGATCTCGCCGCGTGCCACGAGGCGGTCGTTGGCGTAGATGTCCACGGGATCGCCCGCCAGCCGGTCCAGCTCGACGACGCTGCCCTCGTCCAGGCGGAGCACGTCTTCCACCAACATGCGGGTTCGCCCCAGCTCGATCTTCACGCGCAGATTGACGTCGAGAAGGAGATCAAGCCCATCGGGCGCCGTCTGCTCCGCAAGGATGCCCGGCGCGAACTGCGGCAAGGCCCCCGTGTCCAGAGGCTTGCCTTGCGGGACTGCCGGCGCGGACGCCTTGCCCGACGCGGTCTTGGTCGCAGCCGCAGCGGCCGCGGCCTGCTTCTCCTCTTCAATGGCCGCCGCCATGGCCGCGGCGGCTTCGTCGAACGGGCGCCCATAGGCGTCGAGCTTGGCCGGTCCAGCCGTTGCAGGCGCAGGCGGCGCTGGATTCGAAGGCCCAGCGTCTGTCAGCCCGGCGCCGGCGAGAAGCGCATCCAGCTCGTCCTGGGAAAGATTGACATCATCGCCGCCCGCGGACGCCGGGTTTTGCGCCCCAGCGGCGGAACTTGCAGGCGCCGGCGTGCCGCTTCCCGCGGACTGCGCGGCGAAGAGCTTGTCGATCTCGTCCTGCGAGAACCCGACCGATGCGTCGAAGGCGTCTGCGGCGGATTGTGGATTCGTTGAGTCGTCGGCCACGCGCGATCCTCTTGAAGCAACAAACGTCCCGTGCTTATCGGATCAAGCCGCGTTTCGGCGTGACTCACTTCCCCGAGCCGATCTGGATGAGCTGGGGAACGAGCACTTCGCTGATGATCTTGTCGTCGCCGAGGATGCGGTCCAGCTCGGCCTTGAGCTGGCGCTTGACGGTCTGGAGCGTGGGCTCGTTGAGGATCTTCGGCTCGGCGCTGCGGACGACGGTGTTGACCGCGTCCTCGAGGCGGGACTTGTTCTGCTCCACCATCTTCTGCACGCCCGGCAGTTTCTGCCGATCGACGAGGATGGAGACCTTGACGTTGTAGTAGACCAGCTTGCCGGTCAGGACGTTGGTGGGGCGGCAGTCGGCGACGACGCACTCGGCGAACTGCGAGTCCGGCGGATCCTCCCACTTCTTGTGCTCTTCGCTCTCGACCGCTTCCACGGTCTCGGCCGCGGCTTCGTCCGGCTTGTGGGAGAGGAAGTTCACCAGCGCGAAGACGCCGACGCCCTCGATCAACATCATGCCGCCGACCAGGATGAAGAGGACCATCTTGGATTTCTTGGCGGGAGGCGCGGCTTCCTTCGCGGCTTCAGCTTGTCTTTCGGAGGCCATGACTCAATCTCTCCGGGAACACGCCGTTGTTGGGGAGCGCCTGCTCAAACTCAGGCGCCCTTCCATGCGATCTCGACGCCCCCGCCTGCGCCGTTCATGCACAGGGATGTATCGACCAAACCCGGTTTTTTCGTTGAGGGCCGGCACGCCGCAGCCCCACGCCGCGTCCGACTCATCCCGGCCCGGGTCCGATTCCTCGCGCCCTGCGTGGCCCCTGTTCAAACGACCGAGAATCCGTGGATCCGCCGCTGGTAATCCACCGCCTTCTCAACGACCTCGTCCACCGTTTCCCGGACCATGATGCAGTCGCCGTTGATCAGCGTCAGCAGCGTGTCCGGCGTGGACTCGATCAACTTGATCAGCTCGGCATTGACCACGAACGTCCGACCGTTCAGGCGCGTCAGCAGGACCATCTCCATTCTCCGATATCCGGCGGCTTGCCTGGGGTAGTGCCTCGTTGCAGTTACGTCTGATCCGAGCCGCGACCGTAAGGGAGCGGTCCCGCCTCCGATCATCACAGTCCGCTTCCTAACGTTCGCGGCTCTGAACGGTCGCGGCTCTGAACGGGCGCGGCTCTGAAAGACAAACGATGCTCTACTCCTGCGGCACTACGCTACCGCGCCAGCAGCAGCAGCTCCTGCAACAGGTCATCCGACGTTCGCACCACGCGGCTGGCGGCGGAGATGCCCGTCGAGGCGGAGATCAGGTCCACGAATTCCCGCACCAGCTCGACGTTGCTCTGCTCCAGTGCGCCCGCCACGATCGCCCCCGCGCCCGCCTCGTTGGCCACGCCGATGCTCGGGTCGCCGGAATCCGGACCGGGCACGAACGTGTTCTGACTCTGTGCCAGCAGTCCTTCATCGTTGATGAACGTGGCCACGGCGAGCTGACCGAGCACGACCTTCTGCTGATTGCTGAAGTTCCCGTGCACGACGCCGTCCGTGTCGATCTCAAAACCGACCAACTCGCCAGCGGGCGCGCCGTCCTGCGACTCCATGAACACTTGCGATGCGGAGGTCGCCGTCGCCGGCGCTGTCATGCCGCTGAAATCCAGCGCCACCGACAGCGGGGTGGCCGCTCCCGTTCCCGCGCGGTCGATGGTCAGCGGATCGACCGTCGCCGAGACGTACCGCCCGCCGCTGTCGAACAGAACCGTGCCGGTGCCGAGGATGGGGCTGAGGTCGGAGTCGTCCAGCGATTCGGCGAAGTAGCGCCACTGCGTGCCGTCCGTCGTCTTGGATTCCAGCACGAAGCGCAGGCGCGTCTCCACGCGGTTGCCCAGCGAGTCGTACACCTCGAAGTTCGTGGAGGCGCCCTCGCCCACCGGCTCCGTGGTGGTCGAGAAGTCAAACGGCGTCGCCCCGGTGCGCTTGTTGCGGATCTCGCCGTACTCCAGCTCGTCATCCTCTCGATGCACCTTCACCGCGTTCGACTCGCCGACGTTGGAGGAGATCACGAGCGTGCCGGCCGCGGGATCCGGGCCTTCGGCGACGGTGACTCCCGCGTTGGGGGCCAGCGTGGGATCGACGTAGATGCCCGCGACCGTTTCGAGATAGCTTGCGAAGTCGCCGAGGGTGGAGCCGGTCGTGCCGACGACGAAGGTGGAGGTCGGCAGCGTCCCGCCTCCCTTGTTGATCGACAGCTCGATCTCGTCGCCCGTGGCGAACAGCGCCGCGCCGTTCTCGTCCACCAGATCCGTCAGCGCGGTCGAGCTCGTCGCGGCGGCGCCGCTCGACGTGGTCAGCGCCTGCGACGCGGAGACCTGCGCCGTCGAGGCCACCGCATCCGCCGCGTTGAGCTTCCCGCCGACCACGACCTGCCCCGTGGCCTTTGGTTCGCCCACCATGCCCAGCGGGACCACGATGTCGGTCAGCGCGTCGCGCACGATCGCCCCCGAGGCGTCCGCCGCGTAGCCGCGCACCTTCAAGCCGTCCGTCGACACGAGCGTGTGCGTCGGGTCCAGCGAGAACGCGCCGTCGCGCGTGTAGCGCAGCGACGCATTGGAATCCTCGAGCACCAGGTAGCCGCGTCCGTCGAGCGCAACGTCGGATTCCACGCCCGTCGCCTCGATCGCCCCCTGGCCGAAGTCGCGCTGCACGACCGACACCGTCGAGCCTCGGCCGACCTGGCGCGGAAGCGTTCCGCCGGATTCCGCCGACGGACCGCTGCCCGGCGACTGCGTGTCGTACATCAACGTCTCGAACAGCGTCCGCTGCTGCTTGAACGCCGTCGTGTTCAGGTTGGCGATGTCGTCGCCCACCGTGTTCACCGTCGTCTGGTTGCTCTGAATGCCGGTGTAACCGACCAGCATGGCCGAGGTCAGGGACATGATTGGCTCCTCACAAGGTCTGTCTCATCCGGCGGACGCTCACTGCTGAATGCCGAATGCTGAATGCTGAATGCTGCAATAACAATCATGCACGCAGGTGCGGGATGTACGGACGCGCATGCTCCTACCCTACGCCGAAACCGCCACGACGTCCCGGAGGCGCAGGTCGCCGGTGTCGAGGTGCAGCACGGCATCGCCGGTTTCGTCCGCCCCGACGGCGGTCACGACGCCGCGAACGAGCTGCTGCCCCGCCGGCTTCCGCAGGTCCACGCCGGTGACCTCCTTCTGAATCAACCGCTCCGCCGCCTGCTGTGCCGTCTCGATCTGCGCAACCTGATCGAGCGGGATCTCGCCGCCGGTGGACAGGTTCAGCACGGCCTTGCCCGACGGGTCCAGCCGGATGGACGTGACGACGCCTTCCTGCACGGAGCCGTCCGCCTGCGGCGCGGACTTGACGTAGCGGCCGATCATTGAGCCTGCCGACCCGAACTTCTGCTGCCCGGTCAGCGTCCGCATCGCATCGGTGATGGACGTGGACATTTCGATGTCGCGCAGCGTGGCGATCTGCCGCATCATTTCCTCATTGCTGGCGGGCTGAAACGGATCCTGATTGGAAAGCTGCGTGATCAGCAGTTTGAGGAAATCCTCCGACCCCATGTTCTCGAAGCCGGATCGTTTCTGCGTCGAGGCCGCGGATTGCGTTTCGTTCGTCAGGGAAGCGATGTCCATTCCGTTGCTCCTGGGAAAAGAAATCTGGCGTTCGGTCTTAATCCACCCTTCGGCCAGTCGATGGCGCCGGGCCGGCTTCAGCCGGACGGTGGTTGCCACGGCCTTGAGGCCGTGGGTACATCCAGAACTTCCGTCGCCAGCCGGGCTTCAGCCGGCTTTCGCTCCGTGCGAGGCAAGCCGGCTGAAGCCGGCTCGATTGATGCACGCGGCGCTTGCCCCACCCGCTGAAGCGGGTGGCAGGAGCCGGTCGACTGAAGCCGACCCTGCTCCGGCCCGCTGAAGCCGACCCGGCTCCAGCCCACACGCGAATCGCCGCTCATGACGCATCTTTCAAAGGCTTTTCGGATTCGTGCCCAACGCCGAGCAGTTCGTCCGCCCGTTAGCGATCCTATTTGCCACCCACTCAATCCTCGTCGATCAAGTATCAAGGCTTACGCGCGGATGTCCCACCGTCCGTCGACCGGCGCGATCACACCCATCGTCGCAAGGTCGCCGGTCGCTGGATCTTTCGGTTCTCTCGATGCGGGGGCGCGCGTCACGCCGACCTGCTCCGTCTCGCCTTCAAACGGCGCGGCGGTTTCGCCGCGCCGATCCGCGCTTTCCCCCCCCCCGGCGATCCACGAGGACGACTCCTCCGCGTTCCACGGCGCCAGCTCGAACGCGCCGGGCTGCACGCCCTGCTGCTGCAGCGCCTCGCGCAGCTCCGCAAGCCGCCCCCCGAGCACCTCGCGCGCCTCGGCCGTCTGCGTCTGAATCACCAGTTCCAGCCGACCGTCCTCCATGCTCGCCTCGATGCGCACGCGCCCGAGTTCCGCGGGCTTGAGGTCCAGCGTGGCACGCGAGCGGGAGCCGTTTTGCTGAAGGCGGATCGAGTGAACAAGTTTTTCAAAGTCGCGGGCCGGGCCGGAGGATTGCGGCGTCGGCGTCTCGCCGGGCTTCGCCGCATCGCGCGCCCGGGTCGGAGGCGAGGATTCCGCGGAACGTGCCGCACCCGCGGTCGGACCCGCGGGCGCCACGGCGCTGGCGGGTCCCTGCGCCTTCGCTTCGCCCGCACCCGGCTGGGAAATCCACTGCGCAATCCGTTCCGCCACCGCGCCGCCGCCGGAGCTTGCGGCGATGCTCGACTGATTTGACGCCGCACTCGACGGCTGGAGCGCCCCCGGGGAACGCAGTGACTGGGCGCGATTTTCGCCGCTTCCGCGCGACGCGCCGCCAGACTCCATGGCACGGTCGCTGTTCCAGGCGCTTTGTCGAACCTGAGCCGGGGCTGGAGTATTGGTCGCGTGTGCGTCCGTCGATGCGGCGGTGGGCGGGGCACTTGCGGGCGAGCTTGAGTTCACCGTGCCGCCGCTTGTCTCGTGCCTCAGCGATTCGTCTCGACCGGCTGCGGACGCGTCCTGTAAATCCCCGGATTTCAAACTCGCCGCGCGGTCAGGCGCCCCCGGCCCCTCGCCGCGCAGGTCGGACTGGCGGGCGTCGTTGCGCATCGTTTCCATGCGGTGCCGGCGCGGATCGGCGGCGGGTTGCTCGAATACCTCGGACGCCGCAGGTGCGCTCGCCTCCACGTTGGAAATCACGCTGGAGCCTTGCAGCGTCGCCAGCACGGCCTCGAACGCGCCGGCGCTCGCCGGCGCGGAGGCGTCCCTCGGCTCCACATTCCTCTCCGCGGTTGACGACGACCGGCTCAGTGTTGCAACGTTCATATCCATGATTGACTCGTCCGGGCACAGGGTGGAGCGCGGGTGGCATGGTCTACGGCGGGTGGCATGGTCTACGGTACTCCGTTGACCATGCTCTTGCCCCGCCCGCCACGGTCAGGCGAGTACGCCAGACCGTGCCACCCCGTCGCTGCTGCGCACCCGTGCCACCCGGTTCCCCTTCAGCGAGCTTCCATTCAGCCGCCCGCGGTCTCAACCTGCGAAGCGCTCGCCGGCGCCACCTCGCGCATCTTGACGAGAATCTCGTCCGCCTTCTTCTTCGTGTCCGGCGTCTTGGCCGACTGCAGAATCGCGCCGATCGTGCGCGGGTCCATCTCGATCAGCAGCCGGGCGGATTCGGCCACGTCCTTGCGGCTGAGGTACTCAAACGCCTGCGCCGGCTTGAGCGTCTTGAAAACTTCCAGCTCTTTCTTGAACCCTTCGTCGTCGCGCAGGCCCGCCTCGGAAGTCTTCCGCTTCTCAAACGCGTCCACCTCGGCGTGCAGGGAATCCAGCTTCGTGGTCACCTGCAGCATGATGCTGTTGGCCAGCGCCAGACGCTGATTGATCTCCGCCTCGAAACGGTTTCGCTCGCGCAGCGCCAGCTCCCGGTCCGTGACGGCTTCGCGCGACTGGTCCACGGACGTCTTGTGCGCGCCGGTTGCATCGTGGCCGGTAACCGCGGCGCCGTGCCCGTCGGCCGCGGCGCCGTGCCCGTCAGCCGATCCGCTTTGCGCCTCCGCCTCGGCGCCCGCTTCGCCGGATCCCTCGGGCGCCGCGCCGGTTCCTTCTCCAGTCGTCGCGTGCCCGGCGTCCTCTCCTTCGGGCGACTGATAGTCGTCGAGCTTGCCCTGCAGCACTTCGGCGATGCGGTGAGCGCGCGCCGCGTTGAGCTTGCCGGACATTCCCAGGTAACCCGCCACACCCGCCACGCCCGCGAGATTGATGATCGCGAAGACCGCCGCCAGCTCGTACACCTGCCGCAACATGCCCTTCATCTCGTGGCTCTCCTACGCACCCGCCTGCGCCAGCCGTGATTCACGGAGAAACCGCTGCACGCCGATCTCGTCCGACTGCGCCTGCTCCTCTTTAAGGAGCTTGGCGCGATGCGCCGCCCAGCGCTTCTCGCGCAGCTTGTCCAGGACCTTCCGCTGCGCGCTGAGGTCCGCCAGTTTCAACCGCTCCGCACGGAGCGCGACCTCAAGGTCCACGCGCGTCCGCTCCCGATCCTCGATCGCCCGGCGCAGCGAACCGAGATAAAACTGCACGCGCCGAAGCCGGTCCACGTCCATGGGTCCGGCGTGCTGCCGGTCCCGCTTTCCGCGGCACTCGTCGGCCACCTTGTCCCGAAGCCGTTGCAACTGCGCCTGCAGCTCGACGAGTTCCGCCGTCTTGCGAGCGACGACGCGCTGCTGCTCCTCTTCCGCGCGGCGGCGAATCGTACGCACGATCTCCAGGTTGAACTTGAACCGTTTCGCCATGTCTCGTGGATCACGGCGCCGCGCCCGCTTCCGCCGCCAGTTCGTAGAGCGCCGCGCGCGTGTCCTCCAGCGCCGCGCGCTCGTTCATGCCCTGCTGGAGAAAGGCATCCAGCTTTGGCTTCATGCGGATGGCCGTGTCGAACGCCGCGTTCGATCCCGGCGCATACGCCCCGATGTTCACCATGTCCTCGATCGACGCCCACGTCGCCAGCACGCGGCGCAGCGTCCTCGCCGCCTTCATCTGCGTCGGACCGGCCACGTCCGGCATCACGCGGCTGACGCTTTCCAGCACGGAAACCGCGGGAAAATGCCCACGATTGCCGAGATCGCGCGAGAGCCAGACGTGCCCGTCGAGAATGCCGCGCGCCGCGTCGGCGATCGGCTCCGTGAGGTCGTCGCCCTCGACGAGCACGGTGAACAGTCCGGTGATGCTGCCGCGCGCCGCCGTGCCGCACCGCTCCATGAGCTGCGGCATCAGCGAAAAGACGCTCGGCGGATAACCCTTCGTCGTCGGCGGCTCGCCCGCGGACAGCCCGATCTGCCGCTGCGCCATCGCCATGCGCGTGACCGAGTCCATCAGCAGCAGCACGTGCAGCCCCTGATCGCGGAAGAACTCGGCGATCGCCGTCGCGGAGAAGCACGCCCGCACCCGCAGCACCGGAGACTCGTCCGACGTGCTTACCACCACGACCGATCGCTTCAGTCCTTCCTCGCCCATGTCCTTGCGCAGAAAGTCGCCCACTTCCCGGCCGCGCTCGCCGACCAGCGCCGCTACCACCACGTCCGCGGCCGTGTACCGCGCGATCATGCCCATCAGCACGCTCTTGCCCACGCCCGTGCCCGCGAAGACGCCCATGCGCTGCCCCGCGCCGATGGTCAGCATCCCGTCGATCGAGCGCACGCCGATGGACAGCGGCTCGTCAATGGCGCGTCGATCCAAGGCGCGCGGCGCCGCGGCATACAGCGGCACTCGCCCCTCGGCACGAACGGGGCCGCGACCGTCGATCGGCTCGCCCATCCCGTTCACGATCCGCCCCAGCAGCGCCCGCCCCACGCCGATCCGCGGCATCGCCCCATCGCCCGTGACCGCGTCGCCCGCCGCCACGCCGTAAGCGTCCGCCAGCGGCATCAGCACCGCTTCGTCGCCGCGCACGCCCACGATCTGCGCGGGCACCGGCGATCCCGTGTGACGGCCAATCCGGCACATCGCCCCCACCGGAAGCGGCAGCCCGACCGATCGCACGGTCAGCCCGCTGACTTCCGCCACGCGCCCGGTCACGCGGAGAAACGACGCGTCGCTTAGACGGCGTCGAGCTTCGGCGAACAGCTCAGGCATGCTCCGCTTCTCCGAGAATGGCCGCGTTCATCTGCCGCACAAGCGTGGTCAGGTCAGCGTCGATCTGCGTCGCGCCCGCCGTCACCACGCATCCGCCCGGAGCGATGCTTTCGTCCGGAACCATGCGGACATGAACCGCCTCGCCCCACGACTTCACATGTTCCGCCGCGAAAGTCTCCAGCGTCGCCGCGTCGCACGGATTCGCGCGAATCGTCAAGTCAGTCGCGGAGCTGATTTTCGCCAGCGCCCGTTCCATGTTGGCCTTCGCCGCCTCGCCGCGTTGGGCGCCAAGGTCGAACGTCAGCCGCCCAGCCACTTCCACCGCGAAGCGGACGAGGTCCTGCTCCGCCTCGAAGAGGAGGTCGCGCTTGCGCGCCTCAAACTCGCCGATGACCTGCGTGACCAGGTGCATCGCCTGCGCCTGCTGGGTCGCGAATTTCTCCGACGCCTGACGGAACGCTTCCTCGTGCCCGTCTTTCAGACCCTGCACGCGACCCTCGTCAAACCCCAGCGCGTAACCCTCGCGTCGCGCCGCCTCGTGAAGTCCTGCCACTTCCCCACGTGCCTGCCGCAGCAGCTCCTCCGCCTGGCGGCGCGCCGCCCCGACGACGGCGTCGGCCTCACGCAGGTGATCCGCCAGGTCCACGCGCGAGAGCCGCTGCAGCACGGACCCCATGTGCCCCGCCTTGATAACCGTCGATGCCGCCATGCTTCAGACCCTGCTGCCTTCTGCCGGTTGCCGATTGCTTCTTGCCTATTGCCTGCTGCCTTGTTGCTGCGCAGCCTCGTTGCCTTCCTCTACACGATCTGCTCCCGATCGCCGCCGCGGCCGGAGATGATGATCTCGCCCGAGTCCTCCAGGCGGCGCACGACGTCCACGATGCGCTGCTGCGCCGTCTCGACGTCGCTGAGGCGCACCGGGCCCATGTACTCCATGTCTTCCTTGATCATCTGCGCCGCGCGCTCGGACATGTTGCTGAATATCTTCTCCTTGAGCTCGTCGCTGGCGGTGCGCAGCGCCAGCACCAGGTCGTCGTTGTTGATTTCCTTGAGCACGGACTGAATGCCGCGGTCGTTGACGAGAATGATGTCCTCGAAGACGAACATGAGGCGCCGGATTGGATCCACGAGGTCGGGCGCCTCCGCCTCCAGCGACTCCAAGAGCGTCTTTTCCGTCGAGCGGTCCACGAGGTTGAGGATGCCGGCCACGGTGTCCACCCCGCCGCACTTGGAGAACGTCTGGGTCACGAAGCCCGAGACGCGCATCTCCAGACCCTTCTCGACTTCCTTCACGACCTCGGGATTCGTCTGATCCATGCGCGCCATGCGCACGACCACTTCGAGCTGCTTGCTCGCCGGCAACCCGACCAGCAGCTCGCTGGCCTTGTTCGGCGGCATGTGCGACATGATCAGCGCGATCGTCTGCGGATGCTCGTCCTGAATGAACGCCAGCAGGTTTTCGCTGTCGGCCTTTTGAAGAAAGGCGAACGGCGCCTGAATGACGTGATGCTGAATCTGGGCGATGACGCGCTTGGCGTCGTCGGCGGGCAGCGCCTTTTGCAGCAACATGCGGGCGTAGAGCAGTCCCCCCTGCTTGAGGTACTGCTGCGCCATCGCCACGTGATAGTATTCCTCGACGACCTTGTTGCTGATCTTGTCCGAAACATTCTCGAGCGAGGCGATCTCGCGCGTGATCTCCTCCACGATGTTCGCGTCCAGCAGCTTCAGGATCCGCGCCGCCACCTCCGTCTCCAGTGACAGGAGCAGCACGGCCGCCTTCTGCGAGCCTTTCAGCGTTCGCTCGGTTTGTACCGCCGGTGCCGTCGACATTCCGCTGCCTTCTCCGCTGCCGCCCTTCCACTACGTCCTGACGAGGCGCCGCGCGCCCGCCCCTCGCCGCTGCATCACGTCTGATCCTGAACCCATTTCCGCAGCAGCTCCGCCGAGCCGTGCGGATCCTTTTCGACCATGCGGCTCACCTGCGAAACGAGGTTGCGGTTGCGCAGCAGGTCGGGGCTGATTTCCTTTCCTTCCAGCGCGTCGTCGGAGAACTCCGCCGTCCCGAGCACTTCCGCCGTCTCTTCCGCGATCAGATCCTCCATCCGCTCGACTTCCTTGCGCACCTCCTGCTTGCGCTGCTCCTCCGCCAGCACCGCCGAACGCCGCGCCGTGCGCCCGAGCATCAGGAGGCTCATCAGCGCCAGGAACGCCAGCCCGGCCTGCGGACCGAACGCGTCGAGATAGCCCTTCCAGCTCGAACCCGTCGCTCCCGGCGCCAGACCGAGCGCCGCCGGCACGCCGGCGGTCATCGCGGCGATCGGGGCTCCGCTGGCGTCCATGTCCGGGTAGATATCCACCTCGACGTCCTTGGGGTCCGCCATGATCGTCTTGGCGACGCTCGCCTTGATGCGATCTCGCTCGGCCGTCATCGTCGGCTGCAGGTCGGCGTCCGTCGGCTTGTCCTTGTCCGGGTTGGCGAGGCGGAACACGCCGGCGATCCAGCTTCGCGGAAGGTGCACCGCGGCCGTGACGCGCTTGCGGCTGGGCGCGATCTGCTCCGTCTTGGTCATTTCCGTCAGCTTGGGATCAAAGAACTCCGTGTTCTGCGTCGAGGCACTGGTGTTGCCGCCGGACGAGCCTCCCGAAATCCCAGCGCCGACGTTGGCGTACACGCCTTCCTCGCCGGAACTCTCCGGGGCCGTGCTGGTGTCTTCCGTGGACTCCTCCGTCTTGATCTCGGGCTTGTCGTACTTCTGCGTTTCCTTGGTGACGCGGGCGTTGTCCAGCTCCACGGTCACGCTCGCCAGCACGTTCGGCACGTAGCGCAGCGTCTCCATCACCTTCGCCAGCAGGTGCGACTCGTGCTTCTTCACCTCGTCCAAATGCCCGGCCACGACCGCGTCCTGCGGCGACGGCACGGAGTAATGCTGAAACGTGCGACCGTCGATGATCGACACCATGTGCGGCGTCAGCCCCGCCACCGCGCGACTGACCAGGTTCGCGAAGCCCTGCACCATCGACGCCGACATCTCCGCGTTCGGCGCCAGCGTGACGATGACGGAGGCCGTCGGCACGTCCGACGGCGCGCCGATGCGCCGCTTCTGCTCCGGGTTCAGCACGACCTCGGCGTCGAGCACCTGCGGGCTTTTCTTGATGATCTGCGCCAGCTTGTTCCCCTTCGCCACCGTCCGCGCGAAGATTCGCTCGGATTCCGGCACGAAGGGGTTTGTATCCTTGATGAGCGCGTCGAGGTCGATGCGCCCGTCCTGCGGCACGGCATTGCTCTCGTGCAGCACGCGGATGGCGTTGTCCTGGTCCTCCGCGCGAACGAGGATCCGCTGACCCGCCGTCTCGAACTCGATCCCGTTGGCCCGCAGCGCCGTCTCCGCCGTCCCCAGCATGGCGAAGTCGAAGTCCTGCTCCAGCACCGGCACGCGCTGCGGCGTGGCCGACCAGTTCATCAGCCACAGCACCGAAGTGACCACCAGCGCCGCGCACAGCACTACGACCAGCCGCTGCGACACGGTCAGCACGCGAAGCTGCATCATGATCCGCGACAGTGATTCCTTGACCCGATCCATGCGATCCCTTGTAGTTCAGCGCCCGTACCCCGCTGCCTATTGACTCGTTGCCTTGTTGCCCTGTCGCCTCCCGCCTGCTGCCGGTTGCCTGTTGCCGATTGCCTGCATTTCGACGTTTCGACGTTTCGACTTTTTAGACCCGCATCTGCTGAATCTCCTCATACGCGCCGACCAGCTTGTTCCGCACTTCCATCAGCAGGTCGAACGCGATGCCGGCCTTGTTCACCGCGGTCAGCACGCCGGTCACGTCGTCCGTCTCGCCCGCGAGAAGCTGCTGCACGCCCTGGTCCGCCTCCTGCTGAAGCCGGTTGACCTCGCCGAGGTTGTCCAGGAGGACGCCGCGGAAGTCCTTGCCCTTCACCGCGCCGCCGGTCCCGGCGCCGTCGATCGGCGCCAGCGGCGCAATCGGCGCCATCGAGAAGTTCGAGCTGATCGGTTGAATCATGTGCGGCTCTCCTTCTGATCCGCGACTCGGCGGCTCGGACGCACGGACGCAGATCCGCGGCCCGCTGCGGCGAGTGCGTCTCGCAACCCGCCTGCGCCGGCAGCCTCTCCCCCTGCGCCGGCTTCCCCTCCGCCTACGCCAGCAGCCTCAGCGACGTGGTCATCATGCTCTTCGTCGTTTCGATCACCGACACGTTGGCCTCGTACGCCCGCAGCGCCATCATCATGTTCACCATCTCGGTGTGCATCTCGACGTTGGGCGTGCGCACGTAGCCCTCGTAGGGTCCGCTGCGGAGGGCGTCGGGGTGCGAAGGATCCTCGACCAGATGAAACGGCGACGGATCCTCGACGATCCGCTGCACCCGCACGCCCGCGGCCACCTTGCCGCCCTCGATCCGGCCCGCCGCGAAGAGCGGCACGCGCCGGCGATAGGGGTTGGGAAGCCCGGCCTCGTCGCGCGTCACGTTCATGTTGGCGACGTTCCCGGCGATGGTGTCCATGTTGGCGCGCTGCGCGGTCAGCGCCGACGTGCTGATGTCCAGAATGTCGAACATGCGCTACTCCTGAGGCGCTACGCCTGCCCTCGAATCGCCTTGCGCAACCCGTCAAACTCGTCCTTCAGCAGGTCGGTCGCCAGCCGCTGCGTCAGCCCCGTCTGGGCGAGCTGCGACATCTGGCTTTCGAGTGAGGCGTTGGTGCCGTCGTGAAACAGGATGTTCTCCACCGGCGCCTGCGAAGGGCGGATCCTCATGCGCCCCGCCGCGTCCGTGCGGACCTCGCGCCCGGAGTTCACCGCCAGCGCGGCGCCTCCGCGACGCTCGTCCATCGCCGTCCGCAGCGCTTTGCGAAACGCGCCGGCATCAAGCTGTTTCGCGCGGTACCCCGGCGTGCCGAAGTTGGCGATGTTCTCCGCCAGCGTCTTGAGCCGGTGATGGTTGAACCGCAACGTCGCTTCGAGCGCCTGCGTCGAAGTGCCGCCCGTCAGGGTTGAGATGAACATCCGTGTCCTCCGCGATCCCGCTGCCCGCGGCACGCCTCATGCCGCGCGCGGGTTGCCCGCCTGGCGCAAAACGCCGCGCGGGCCCCGCGAAGGGCATGGGCGAAACATGCGCCCGGCCTGCCGATTCCGCGCGTTACGCGCGCACCAGCTCCGGCGTGGAAATGCTCGCGGGACGCGGCACGCTGACCGCGGCGACGGTGTTCCATTCCATCGCGCGCTCCTCGCGCCACTTCTTGAGTTTCATGGTCAGCGTCCGCACGCCCATCCCCAGGCAGCGCGCCGACTTCTCGCGGTGGCCGTTGAACCGCTCCAGCGTCTGAAGGATCAGCTTGCGCTCCATGTCCTCCAGCAGGTGACCCTCGCGCAGACCCAGCGCCGCCGCATCGCGCTCGACCGTCTGCGTCAGCCACGGTGCGATCAGCGCCGTCGTCAGCGTCTTGCCGGTGCACAGCGTCGCCGCGCGGCGGCAGAGGTTCTCCAGCTCGCGCACGTTGCCGGGCCAGCCGTACTGCTCCAGCATCCGAATGGCCGTGGGTTCGATGGTCAGCGCCGGGCGACCGTCCGCCGCCGCGGCGCGCTGCAGGAACGACTCCACCAGCGTCGGCACGTCGCCCTGCCGCTCGCGCAGCGCGGGCACGGTCACCGGCAGCACGTTGAGGCGGTAATACAGGTCCTCGCGGAAGCGGCCCCGCGCCGCCCACTCGCGCAGGTCGCGGTTGGTGGTGGCGATGACCCGCACGTCCGCCGTCCGCGTCACGCTGCTGCCGACGCGCTCGAACGTGCCTTCCTGCAGCACGCGGAGCAGCTTGGCCTGCAGCGCCGGCTCCATTTCCGAAATTTCATCGAGCAGCAGCGTGCCGCCGTCGGCGATCTCGAAGCGCCCCTTGCGCGTCCGGTCCGCCCCGGTGAACGCCCCGCGCTCATGCCCGAACAGCTCGCTTTCCAGCAGGCTCGCCGACAGCGCCGCGCAGTTCACGCACAGCATCGGGCGATCCCGACGGTCCGACAGTTGATGAATCGTCGCCGCGACCAGCTCCTTGCCCGTGCCGGATTCGCCGGTGATGAGCACCGTCGCCTGGCTGGCGGCCACGCGCTCGATGCGGTCGCGCAGCTCGGTCATCGCCGGGCTGTGCCCCAGCATGAGGCGCGGTCCGCGCGCCTCCGCCAGCGATTCGCGCAGCGCCTCGTTTTCCGACGCCAGCCGCGCGTGCTCCAGCGCCCGCTCGATCGTCACGCCGATCGCCTCGGCGTCGAACGGCTTCTGCACGAAGTCGAACACGCCGAGCTTCATCGCCTCGATCGCGTTGGACACCGTCCCGTAGGCGGTCATGATGATGACCGGCGTCTCGACGCCCGCCCCCCGAAGCTCGCGCACCAGCGCCAGCCCGTCCATGCGCGGCATCTTCAGGTCCGAGAGGATCAGGTCGAACCGCCCGGTCCGCGCCTCGGTCAGCGCCTCCGCGGGATCGGCGAACGCCGTCACCTCGTGGTCCTCGCGCGTCAGCGTCGCCGTCAGCGAGTCGCGCAGAATGTCCTTGTCGTCAACGATTGCGATACGAGCCATGCTTGCGTCTCCGTTCGATTGCTACTTCGGCGTTCCCTGCCACTGGGGCACGTACAACGTGAACCTCGCTCCCCCCCCGGGCCGGTTGACCGCGGTGATCCGTCCGCCGTGCGCTTCCGCGATGCGGTGAACGATCCCCAGCCCCAGCCCCGTCCCCGTGTCTTTCGTCGTGAAAAACGGGTTGAAAATCCGATCCAACTGCTCCGGCGGAATCCCCGGTCCGTCATCCTCGACCGCGATCCCCACCAGTCCTTCCGATGCGCGATCCATCGCCGCATCGATCCAAACCGCTCCGCCTGCGCCCACCGCGTCCAGCGCGTTGAGCACCAAATTCAGCAGTGCCCGGCTGATTTGACGTTCGTCGCAGTCCAGCTCGACGCCCTGCAGCGACGCGCCGCATTCGAAGCGAACGCGCTTCATCCTCGCCTGCGGCGCGGACAACGCGACCGCTTCCTCCGCAATCTTCGACGCCGCCGCGCGACCGCACCGCGGCTCGGCCCCCCCGGCGAACATCAGGATGTCGCCGACGATCGCTTCCAGGTTCTTCACCCCCGCGAGAATCCGCTCCGCGGTGACGTGCTTCTCGCCGTCGCCGCGCAGATCCTTCGCCAGCAGCGAGGCGTACAATCCGATCCCACCCAGCGGATTGCGGATTTCATGCGCCACGCCCGCGGCCATCTCTCCCAGCGCCGCCAACCGCCGCCCGCGCTCCAGCTCCCGGTCTTTTTCCTCAAGTTGCTCGCGCAGCCTTCGCACTTCCGAACCGAGCGTCTCGTGCGACTGTTTCAGCCGCTCCGTCACGTCGTTGAACGACAGGATCAGCGCCGCCAGATCGTTGTCCTGGTGGAAGCCCGTCTCACCGCGTTGCAGCAGCCCCGCGCTCATCCCCTGCTCCATGTCCCTGTGGCACCGGTTTCCCAACCTGTGCCCCTTCACCCCTGCCACGCGCCTACGGTGTAGCACCGGTTTCCAACCGGTGGCTGTGGCACAGGTTTCCCAACCTGTGCTCTCTCACCCCTGCCACGAGCCGACCGGCGAGCCGCCTGAAGTGGCCGCGACGTATCCGCTGAGCATCGCCTTGGACGCCGCCGACTCGCCCGCCTCCTTCAAGACGACGCGCTTCCGCGCCGCCAGCCGCCGCGCGTCCTCCTCATCCCGCGTCATCACGCCGGACAGCAGCGCCGCGGACACATCCACCAAGCGGCCCGCCTCCAACGCCTGCGCCGGGCTGAGCCTCCGCCGATACGCCGTCCACTGCCGGCGCACGGGCGCGATCTGGCGCGCCACCCGCCCCATTTCGGTCGTCAGGCTCTGCCGCTCGGCCAGCAGCCGCAGCAAAGGCTTGGGGTCGTCCGCGACGACCATCGCCCGCTGCCGAAGCGACAGCGCATCGAGGCGCTGATGCAGCCCATGCTGCTCGCGCAGCCAGCTCAGCACAGTCTCGGGTCGCACGTCGATGTCCGTCATGCCGGCTTCCCTCCGCGGCTAGAACAATTCCGACTTGTCCAGCCACTCGAAATATCGCTTCCAGTCCGCTTTCGTTTCTTTCGAGTACGTCTGCTCGAACGAAGCGTCGGGGATGCGGTCGAGCTGCACCAACGCGCGCGTCAGCGCCGTGCGCGCGTCTTGCGACTGCCCGAGGAACACGTGACAGTTGATAATCTGCACGTACGTCGCCAGGACGGCCGGCGTATCCGCCAGCGTCCCCGCGGCGGACTGGTAAAGCTTGAGCGCGTCGGCGTAGAGCATCGCCTCGAAGAGACAGTCCGCCTCGAACAAAAGCCCGTGGCGGTAGTACGTGCCCTCCAGCCGATCGAGCAACTGTGTCGAACGCGACTCGAAGGCGTCGATCACTTCGCGGAACAGCTTCCGCGCCTCGGAGAGCCGCGCGAGGTAGTCTTCGCGAATCTGCGCGCCCTCGCCCGCGGAGACGGCTTGTTTCGCCGCCTCTTTCAGCGCCAGCCCGCTCTGGCGATACGCGTCGGCCAGCAGGAACCGCGCTCGAAGCCGGCGCTCATCCGACGGATAGCGGTCCAGCGCCTCCGTGAGAATGGCGATCGCCCGGTCATGCTCCCCCTTGAGGCTGGCGATCTGACCGCGCAGGAAGAGCGCGTCCACAAACTCGCGCGACTCCGGTCGGAAAAGCTCGGATCCTTCCAGAACCTGCCCCAGCGTGTCTTCGGCCTGGTCAAGTTCCTCCGTCCCGTCCGCAATGGCCAGATATGTTTCCGCCAGGGGAATCAGCGCCTGCGATCCGTACAAGGTTCCCGAGAACCGCGACACGCACTCGCGATACGCCGCCAGTGCCTCCTGAAATTCACCGTTCGCCTGCCGCACCTGGCCGAGGCGAAGCAGCGCGTGCCCCACGCTGGGGCTGAGCGGGTGCTCGGCGGCAATGGATGCAAAGAGCCGCGCCGCCTCGGTTCGTTCCGAGGCTTCGGCGAACATCTCCGCCGCGCGGAACTGCGCGTCGGCGGCGCGCCGCTCATCCAGGACTCCCAGCCGCGCCAGCTCCAGAAAACTCCCGCCTGCCGTCTTGAACGCCGTCGAGACCGCCTCCCAGTCGCGCGCCTCCACCGACTCACCGGCGTGCGTGCGATCCTCGATATCCCCCCGAGTTTTGCGCGCCAGCCCTTCCGCGATTTCACCGCGCAATTCCCAGTATCCGGCCGCATTCTCCGGACCCGCGGATTCCTGAGGCGCGCCCGCTACGTCCAGATAGTCCAGCGCCGAGCGCAACCGCCCGGCGACGCGCGCCAGCCCCGCCTGCTGGATGAGCGAAGTCCGCACCACGTCGGCGTCAATCTCGTGCGACTCCGGAGCCTCCGCCAGTTGAGCGAGCGCCTGGCGGTATTGCTCGATCGCCTCGCCGTCGCGCTCCAGACCCGTCAGCGCCTCGGCCAGTCCCAGACGCGAGGCCGCCGCGTACGCGCCGCGCGGCGACGCCCGAAGCGATTCCTCGAAATGCGCGATCGCCTCGCTCGGCCGATCGCGCCCGTCCGCGCCCAACATGATCCGGCCCAGCAGCCACGCGCACCGCGCCCCGTTCGGGTCATTCGCCGCCTGGCGGGCATGCAGCGCGCGCACCAGCAGATCCGCCTCGTCCGCCGCGCCCCCGCGCACCATCGACAGCGCCGTCAGATATTCGATCGTGTCCTTCCACTGCGGACTGTCCACCGAATCGCGGTGGCGCGCGATCAACGTGACGGCCTCGTCCACCCGGCCGTCGTCGTGCAGCAGCGTGACCATCTCCTCCAGCGCCCAGACGCGCAGCTCCGGTCCCGCCGCCGCCGCCGTCAGCACGCGCTCCAGCCGCGGCGCCAGTTCGTCCGCGCTCTCGCGCAGCGCCTTGCGACGCAGCGTCAGCGCCCGGCGCACGCAGTCCCACTTGGACTCCGCGGAAAGCTCGAACGCCTCATCCAGATGGTTCACTGCGTCCGCGGCGAGCTTTTCTTGCTCCAGCGCCGCGGCCCAGGATTCGTGATCGTCCGACGTGATCGTCTCAGCGTGTTCCTCGGCAAAGGCGTAGTGAACGACGATGCGGCGATGAATGTCTTCGGGCGCGGCCGCGGCCGCCTTCGCTACGGCGCTGAGCGCGCGCGCAAGTCGCAGGTGAATCGGCGCCAGATCTTCGGGCGCGAATTCCGATCGCCGAAGCAGGGTGGTGGCCATCCGCGCGGCAGGCTCGTGGGCGCCCTCGGCGAGCAGCGCGTCGATCTGCGCCAGAGCGTCCGCGACCGGATACTCCTCCGGCTGCGTGCGCGCCGTCCACAGCGCGCTTGCCAGCGCGCCGAGCGACAGCATCAGCAGCGGTATCTGCCACTTGCCGGCCACGCGCGCTTTGAGTTGTGGGCTGTCCGCCATCGTGCTCTTCCTGAGCGCACCGGCAGGTTCCACCCGCCGTCCCCCTCGCCGTCCCCCGCTCATCCGCAAGGACGCCGGTCATCCGCCAGGACGCCGGTCATCCGCCAGGACGCCGATCCCGCCGCAGGACCGGCGAAAACCGATCGGCAACATCCATCCCTTTCGGCAGGATTCGCTCTTTCGCTTGACCGGCGAAAACAGGACCACGCCGCACCGGCGCGCACTGCGCACAAGAAGGAAATTCCAAGAAAGACCCGTCGGGGGAAGCAGGGTTCGAGCCGTGGAAACGAAGACCGATCGCGTGGCACGCGTCCGCAGCAGCGGACCCGTGTTCAGCCAGGCGCCGCCGCTCCGTCACGCCAGGAATCGCCTCGCACTCTCCAGCTCCGCCGCCAGGGGTTCCCCGCGAAGTCGCCGGCAACCTGCGGCTCGCCCAACCTACGGCGCGCAAGGAGGTTCATGCCGCCCGTTGGTCAGCTTCAGCAGCGCCGCGCGGGCGGCCTTCTGCTCCGCCTCCTTCTTGCTGGGGCCCCAGGCGCTGGGGAACCGCTCCTCGCCGATGATGACGCACACCTCGAAGCTCTTGCTGTGGTCCGGTCCCTGCTCGTCCAGCGATTGGTATCGCGGGACGCCGTTGAGATGCCGCTGCGCGTGCTGCTGCAGCGCGGACTTGTAGTTCTCCAGCACGTCGCCCTCGCTGGAGTGCTGCACGTACGGCAGCGTCGTCGTGAGCACGAACTGCCGCGCCGGCTCCAGACCGCCGTCCACGTAGATCGCTCCCACCACCGATTCGTAAACCGCCGCGCGGATCGACAGCGGCAGGTGATGCCGGTTCGTCATGCCCTTGCCGAGGATCAGCAGATCGGTCAGCCCCGCCCGGTCGGCCATCTCGGCGCAGGTCTTGCGCGACACAACCATCGACTTGACCTTCGTCAGCGTGCCTTCCAGCTTGTCGAAGTGCTTGTGATAGAGTTCGGAACAGACGACCAGACCCAGCACCGCGTCACCGAGAAACTCCAGCCGTTCGTTGGAGAGCAGCCGGGTGTTGGCGATCGACGCGTGAGTGAGGGACGTTTCGAGAAGGGCTTTGTCGTTGAACGTGTAGCCGACGGACGTTTCCGCGCGCTCGATCGCTTCCTGGATGGTCACGCTTCACCCCGTACAGGCCGGGGGCGAAAACCACTTCCACGCCGCGGGCTCAAGCCACACGCGGGCTCAAGCCACACGCAGGCTCCTGCCCGCCGCGGGTCCAAGCCCGCCGCGGAGGTGATGTTCGCCGCCGGTCGGTTTCGTTCGATCCGCGGGACCGAACGCCAGACCCTCTTGGGAGACACCCGGTATCCCAAGATACGAATGAGTCCAGCTTAGGTTCTCACGGGGTCAGAGTCAAGAGGTTTCTGTCCCATATGCAAAGCAGGTGCAGGGCCACCGCATTCTGGGAAGAGAAAGTCGTGCGAAGTCGGCTCACCGTTCGTCCGCGCCCGCGCTTTCAGAACCCGAAGCGCAAGCGAGGGAGCCGGGTTCTATGAACGAGCAGTCCTACCACACAGGCTCACCATCTCGGCGCGCATTCCGAACCCGAACCGCAAGCGTGGGAACAACGGCCCAGCACGTGCCAACCCCGCCCTCGCTTGCGCTTCGGGTTCTAACGGTTTCACGCCACCGCGAAGCAAACGCCCAAAGCAGGACGCCGGCCCGCGGTGCTAGCCCGCGCTGACCGGCACCACGTCAATCAGCCGGCCGCGGAAGTGCACCACGCCGTCGCGCATGGCGAACACCGTGTGGTCCCGCCCCAGCGCCGCACCTTTGCCGGGCTTGAAATTCGTGCCCTTCTGCCGTACGAGGATCGTCCCGCACGTGACCACCTGGCCGCCAAACCGTTTCAGACCCAGAAACTGCGGGCTGCTGTCCCGTCCGTTTCGAGTCGATCCCTGTCCCTTCTTATGAGCCATACGCGTGTCCCTTCGATCGCGCTCGCCGACGGCGACCCCGCCGCACTCACCGGCGGCAACACAGCCCGGCGCGAAGCACCGCATTATACACCCCGGGCCCCAAGCCCGCAATTGGGCGTGCGACACGTCATAACCAGCGGGGTCTGGCCGTGGATTCTGGCATCTGCTCTTCACCCGTAGGGCGCGCGATCGTTGCCAGGGGCTTGAAGCCCTTGGAATCGTCCATCTTCAGTTCCCGCCGCCCGGAGGGCGGACGAAGGCTTCGCGCGCCATCCGGGTGAGGCGCCATCAGGCCAAGGAACGTCTTGGCGCAGCACACTCTTCCAGTGCCAAGAAGACTGCCCACACCCTAACCTGCACAGGATGCAGCCTTTAGATAGAGCTGCGTCAAAGAGATAGCGGTGCGTCAAACGACGCTGCGAGAGGTCGCGCGAGAGCCCGACTTCGCCTCAACGTGGCCCGACCGCCGGTCGAAGGCTGTCGTCCAGGGCCCGACGTGCGGGGGCTGACCTTAGTCGGCTGCAGCCTCAGTCGAAGCGGGCCTCGCCCTACCCGAGCGCCCGTACAGCATCAAGGCCGTGCAGATCACCCCCAGCGACGAGACGATAATGACGGTTCGCGTGGGCGGTTCGCAGAAGACCGCGTCGTAGTCCAGCGAAGGCAGGCGGGCGAGAGTCGGCTGCATCCAGGTAGGCGCCGGAACCGGCGCGGGAACAAAACCCGCGTCGGTGCTCTCGACGACCTCCGCCGCGGCGGCGACCGCCACGATGTCTCCCTCGACGGGCTGCACGCTCAGGTCGCGCTGCGCCACGCGCTCCACCAGGGCCGGGTCCGTGCGAAGTCCGTCGAGCAGCCGCCGCTCCTGCGCCACGGCTTCCGCCATCCGTTGGTGTCGGTGCTGCTCCCGTTGCTCGGCCACACACATGCTTTCATAGGCGCGCCACTGCGGGAGCAGGATCGCCGGCGCAAGACCCGACGTGCCCAGGAGCAGCAGTCCCCAGAAGAGAATCGGCGCGGAGAGCGGTTCACGGTGCGGAAGTGCGGGCGACGTCGCGGCGGCGCTCATGATGACCCTCCTTGGTCAAGTGACTGTCATGGCGCGCATTCTGCCGCGGCGGCGGGATTTGTAAAGCCCCCGCCGGCTTCGGTTTTGCAGGCGCTGGGTCGCCGAGGACGATCAACCCGGCTCATGGGCAGCCGCCGCCGAAGCGATGGCGAATGCGGAAGCGCCGCCGCTGCGCCGCCACCACTGAAGCGTTTGCTCCAGCCCCTCCTCCAGCCCGGTCCGCGCCTTCCAGTTCAGCAGATCCAGCGCGCGCCGCGTGTCCAATTGACGGCGGGGTTGGCCATCCGGCTGCGAGGCATCCCAGAGAATCTCGCCGGCAAAGCCCGCGCGATCGGCGATGAGCTTCGCCAGATCACAGACGCGCGTCTCACGGCCCGTCCCGAGGTTGAGCGGCTGCGGCGCGTCATAAACCTCGCACGCCCGAAGAATCCCCTCGGCGGCATCGTGGACGTAAAGAAACTCGCGGCTCACCTGCCCCGTGCCCCAGCAGCGGACTTCAGATGCTCCGCCGGCGGCGGCCTCGCAGAATCGCCGGATCAAGGCCGGAATCACGTGCGAGGTGTGAGGATCGAAGTTGTCGCCGGGACCGTAGAGGTTCACCGGCAAAAGGTAGATGCCATTGAAGCCGTATTCCGCGCGATAGGCTTGAAGCATCGTCAGCAGCGCCCGCTTCGCCACGCCGTAGGGCGCGTTCGTCTCTTCTGGATATCCGTCCCACAGATCGGATTCTTGAAACGGCGGAGGGCAGTGCTTTGGATATGCACACACGGTGCCAATCTGCACAAACTTGGAGACGCCGTGCATGCGAGAGGCTTCTATGAGATTAAGGCCCATCGCCATGTTGGCATAAAAGAACCGTCCCGGCCGCGCGCGGTTCGCGCCGATGCCGCCGACTTCCGCCGCGAGGTGGATGATCAGATCAGGGCGCAACTCCGTGCAAAGCCGTTCCGCAACCTCGGCGCGCGTCAGATCCAATTGCGCTCTGCGCGGCACAAAAACGGCGCGAGGCTGCAACGCTTCCAGCTTCCTGCACAACACGCTGCCCAGAAAACCCGCGCCGCCGGTGACGCAAACTCTCAGATTGGACCAGAACGCCGACATTCGTTCTCCGCCTCACCGATCGCATCCAAGCATGTGTGGCACAAGTTCTCGATTGGTGTGCGGCACAAGTTCTCGACTGGTGTGTGGCACAAGTTCTCGACTGGTGTGTGGCACCGGTTTTCAACCGGTGTGTGTAGCACAGGTTTTTAACCTGTGCAGCAGTCTAACCGCCTCACCCTGTGACGACAGGCTGGGGGCGCGGCGCACGCTTGCGTGTAACCTGCTCCCTGGGAGCGCTGCGAATGTTGCCGCCGTCAAAGCCTGCATCCACGAGCGTCCGCTCCTGCCGCGCAAGGTCCATGTCCGCCTCGATCATCATCTTCACCAGCTCCTGGAATCCGACGCGCGGCCTCCAGCCGAGCTCCTCCCGCGCCTTCGACGCATCGCCCAGAAGCAGGTCCACTTCCGTCGGGCGCAGATACTGTGAGTCGATGTGCACGTAGTCCCGCCAGTCCAGCTTCAGAATCCCAAACGCCTCGTCCAGAAGTTCGCGCACGCTGTGGGTTTCGCCGGTGGCAATGACGTAATCCCGTGGCTCGTCCTGCTGCAGCATACGCCACATCGCATCCACAAAATCGCCCGCGTAACCCCAGTCGCGCTTGGCATCGAGGTTGCCCAGGTACAGAGCGCTCTGCAAGCCCATTTTAATGCGCGTGGCGGCGCGCGTCACCTTCCGCGTGACAAACGTCTCGCCCCTGCGCGGAGATTCGTGGTTGAACAATATTCCGTTGCACGCATACAAGCCGTAGGCCTCGCGGTAGTTCACCGTCTGCCAGAACGCATGGACTTTTGCGCAGGCGTAGGGGCTTCGGGGATAGAACGGCGTCCGCTCGGTCTGCGGCGTTTCCAATACTTTGCCGTACATTTCGCTGCTGGAAGCCTGGTAAAACCGCACGTCGATCCCGGTCTCATCACGGTAATCGCGCACGGCTTCCAGCAGATTGAGCGTGCCCATCGCCACGGCTTCGGCGGTGTAGATCGGCTCGTCGAAGCTCGTTCGCACGTGCGACTGCGCGGCCAGATTGTACACCTGCGTCGGGCGGATCTCATTGAGCAGGCGTCGCAGGCAGATCGCGTCCAGCAAGTCGCCGTAGTGCAGTCGCAGGCGCACATCGCCGCAGTGCGGATCACGGTAGAGATGGTCAATGCGCTGCGTCGTGAAGACACTGGAGCGTCGCACGACTCCGTGCACTTCGTATTCCTTTTCGAGCAGGAGTTCACACAAGTATGAACCGTCCTGACCGGTGATCCCCGTAATCAGCGCAATATTGTCAGGCACACCATCGCTCCAACAGAATTTGCCGGTTCAGAATGCACGCATGACGCGGCTTTGGTTTTCACTCGTTGACTGTGGCTCGGTTTGACGCTTTGTGCGGATCCGGCGGCATGACTTCGCGGCCAAACTTGAACCCCCCCTGCCGCCTTAAGATGATGGGCCCTATTCGCCCCAGGCGCCGACGTCTTCCTGTGAAAAACTCGAGCTCGCAACCACAACCGTGGGCACATCCGCTCCTGTGGTAAACGTCGAAGTCTTGCCAACCTCCAGTCCGCGCCGGCTCGCCTCTCGCGCCAGCAACATTTCAGCATGATTGATTGTTTCCGGCGGGGTGAACCAGCTGTAAACCGGCTTGCTCGTCCGGTTGACCAGATTGTTGTAACGTTCCTCGGCGTGAACCCATGAGGTATTGGAAACCACAAACGCGTCCGCGCCGAATGACAGGGCTTGTGGAATTGTAATGAGCGGCGTTCCGCGATACGTGCGATCCGCGGCGGCAAAGCGGTCGTCGGCGACGGCCAGCACGTCAATCCCGGCCTCCTGTGCGCCGCGATGAAACGCATGAATGTTCTTGCCCAGGTCCGCGAGAATCACGCGCCGCACGCCCTGATCGCGAAGCTGCTCAAATTGGCGGCGGATCGCCGTCCAGCAGAAGAGGCTCTCGATCTCCGTCGCGGACAGCCGATGCCCGGAGAACCTGCCGCGCTCCAGCATGGCCCGGAAGCGCCCGGCCAGCGCGCCTCTGCGGAATGCACGAGTCTGCCCCTCTCGTGCCGCGATCCAAGCATACCGCTGCAACCAGTCGCGCAGATAGATGGCCCTGTAAGGCGCGGGCAGATAGCGCGCAATGACGCGCAAGTTGTTGCAAACATCATAATAGGCGGTGCGGGGCGCCGGACGCGACTGCGTGGATTTCAGATGGTCCACGTGCAGATCGGAAAACGTCTCCACTTTCCATCCCGCCGCCAGAAGTCTGAAACTGAGATCATACTCCTCGGCCTGCATGAAAAACGTGCGGTCCAGTCCGCCCGCCTGCCGGTACGCCCACGCGCGGATGCCGACCCCGCACCCGACGAACACGTGCGGCAGCGCGCTGCACTCCTGCCTTCCATCGGGCAGATGAACCATGAAGCTTGCCGCGCCCAGCTTGGAATCGGCCTCAAAGTGCGATATCATCGCCTGAAGGCTGCCGCTTCGCGGTCGCGCGTCATCGTCCAGGAACAGGTAGAATTCCCCGCGTGCGTGGTCCGCACCGATCGCCTTGGCGCAACTGCCGAAGTTGCGCTCCGCCTTGATCAGCGTCACGCCCGCCAGCCGCGACAGCGTCTCGCGCGTGTCGTCCGTGGAGCCGTTGTCCACCAGGATGATCTCATCCCGCACAGGATCGATCCCCGCCGCCGTCAGACTGCGGATCGTCCCCAGCAGGATGTCCTTGCGGTTGTAGGTGGCGATGATGACGCTGATTCGAAGCCGCTCGCTCATGAGTTGTATCCCTTTCCGCTGTTTCGCGGATAGGGGTTTATCGGAAGGCGCAGGAAACGGCTGGAGAGGTCGGGGCGCAGGAATTGCCCGGCAGCGCTCGGGAGCATCAAGAAAACGGCGAGGCCGGCAAGGAGGTCACGCCAGCATCTTGCGCGTGGACCGCGGGTCCAACGCCTCGCGCAGCCCCTCGCCCACGCCGTTCAGCGCCACCAGCATCAGCGCCAGCAATCCGCACGGAAAAACGAGCAGCCACCAGAATCCCACGAAGGGGTTGATCGCCTGCACGCCGTCCGCCGCCAGCCGCCCCAGCGACGGCAGAGGCGGCTGCACGCCGATCCCCAGAAAGCTGAGAAACGCCTCCTGCAGCATCGCCTGCGGGACCACCAGCGAGGCGTACGCCGCCACCGGACCGACGAGGTTCGGCAACATGTGCCGCCGGAAGATCCACACCGGCCCGGCGCCCATCGCCCGCGACGCTTCGACAAACCCTTCATGCCGCAGCGACATCACCAGCCCGCGCACCACGCGCGCCATCGTCAGCCAGCTCACTGATCCGATCGCCAGAAAGAGGATCACCAGATCCGCGTAACGCGTCCTCCCGCCCAGCGCCGCGGTTAAAGGCCGGGTCAGCGCCACCTTCATCAGAATCACCATCAGGATGTACGGCAGCCCGTACAGCACATCCACCACGCGCATCAGCAGCAGGTCCGTGCGTCCCCCCAGCAGCCCGGCGGTGGCCCCCCACAGCGTCCCCAAGATCAGCGCCGTCGCGGTCGCTCCTGCCGCCACCGCAAGGCTGACGATCAGCCCCAGCGCCAGGCGAAACACCAAGCTCCGTCCCAGCTCGTCATGCCCCAACCATGACGCCGCACCGCGCATGACTGAACCCAGCGGCTTCAGCGCTGTCGGTACATTGCCGACTGCTCGATCAAGCGGCTCCTCCGGCGTGACGGACTTCACGCTCGGCGCATGTCGAACCCCGGTCGCCAGGTTCTCCACGTCGAACCACGCCAGCGACCAGGGCAGCGCGACCCCGGAGGCGATCGCCATCGCCAGTAGAAACGCCCCGCCAAGGCAGGCCTGCCGATTGCGTCGGAAGCGTCCCCAACCGGTCATGCTTGCGCTCGGCGATGTGGCTGCTGCGTCGCTCATGCCGCGCGACTCCGCAACCTCGGATCCACGCAGACATGCACGCCGTCCACGATCAAGTTGAACGCGATGACCATGGCCGAGAAGACGAGCACCGTCGCGATCAGCAGGCCCGGGTCGCGGTTCAGCGCCGCGTTGACGAAGTGCTGCCCCATGCCGGGAACGCTGAACACTTTCTCCACCACGAAGGAGCCGGTCATGGCCTGCGCGGTTGCAGGCCCCAGGTACGTCAGCACGGGGAGGAACGCCACGGGGAACGCGTGCTTCCAGACCACCTGCCTTCGCGGCAGCCCCTTGGCGAGCGCCGTGCGGATGTAGTCTTGGCTCAGCGCCTCGGTCATGCCCGCGCGCGTCAGCCGCGTGACATAGGCGACAAACGGCAGCGCCAGCGTCACCGCCGGCAGAGGCAGATGCGCCAGCGTCCCCCACCCGCCCACCGGCGCCACGCGCAGAAACACCGCGAACACCAGCAGCAGGCACGAGCCGGTCACGAACGTCGGCACGCACACCCCCGCCAGCGCCAGGCTCAGCCCCAAGCCCGACGCCCACCCGCGCCCGCGCACCGCCGACATCGCTCCGAGCGGCACGCCCACGACGACGGCCAGCAGAATCGCCACCAGCCCCAGCATGGCTGACACGGGCAGGGACTGCGCAAGAATCTGATTGCACGTCCAGTCGGGGTATTGAAACGTCGGACCGAAGTCCAGCCGCAGAATGCCCAGCAGAAGCTGAACGAAGTATCGCCCGTTGTGGTCCATGTCGTATCGCGCGCGCAGCGCCGCGGCGACTTCCGGCGCGAGGTTGCGCTCGGACGTTTGCAGCGGGTTGCCCGGCGCGCTGACCACCATCAGAAACGTCAGCGCGTACACGCACGCCAGAGTCGCCGCCCCCAGCACCAGCCGCCTGGCGATCATCCGCATCATCGCGCCACGCTCACCGCCCGAAAGGGAAACAGCAACCGCGCATTGGGCGTCAGGCCCGTCACGCCGGGGCGGATCGCCGTCACGCTCGTGTAATGAAACAGTGGCAGGATCGGGCAGTCGTGCGACGCGATCAGCGACTCCGCCTCCCGCAGCAAGCTCATGCGCCGCGTTGCATCGCGCTCGACCGACGCGGCCGCAAGCAGCGCGTCGTACTCCTCACGGCAATACCCGCTGTCGTTGTTCCCGTTTCCGCAGGAAAGCACGTCGAGGAACGTCGTCGGATCGTTGTAGTCCGCATACCAGTTGGCCCGCGCGATCATGAACCGCCGCGAGGCTTTGTCCTCCGCGAACGTCTTAGACTCCTTGCCGCGCAGCTCGATGCGGACGCCGAGGTGCGTCTCCCACATGCGCGCCGCGGCCTGGCAGATCGAGCCGTGCGGACCGCCGGTGTTGAACAGCAGCTCGATGACGGGCAGCCCTTCGCCATGTGGAAACCCTGCCTCCGCCAGCAGGGATTGCGCGGACGCAGGATCGAAGCCCAGTCCCGCGGGCGGCTCGTAGCCCGGCATCGTGCCCGGCGGGACGAACGCCTCCGCGGGTCGGTCGCCGCGCTGCAGCACCTGCTCGGCAATCGCCCGGCGATCCACGGCGAGGCAGAAAGCCCGGCGCACGCGGGCGTCGACGAACGGATTGGGCCTCCCATCGACGACGGCGTCGCAGCAGTTGAAGTTGAAGAAGTACGTGCCCGCCAGCGAACACAGGTGAAAGTCCGCGCGTTCGCCGCTTCGCGCCAGCCGCGCGATCTCGTGATCGTACGAGACCTCGACCGTAGGGATGAAATCCACGTCGCCGCTTTCAAACGCCAGCAGCGCCGTGTTCGGATCGTCGTACACGACTGCTTCGATGGACCGGCAGGGAATGCGCGCCGCCTCGCGATGGAACGGGTTGACCTCCAGCCGCAGCGACCGCTTGAACGTCCAGTCCGCCAACCGGTACGGACCGTTGGTCACCAGCCCCGGATACCCGCTCTTTCGGTAGTCCGGTTTGGTCCACTGCGCGTCGTACGTAACCAGCCCCTCGCGCGTCAGCGGCGCGTCGCCCCATCGTTCGCGCAGCAGCTCAAGGCTCTCATGAATCGGCGACAGCGCGGGGAACGCGACCAGATCGCTGAAGAACGGGCAGGGCTTGACTAGGCGCCCGACCAGCGTTCGCTCGTCGGGCGTCTCCAGGCCGACTTCCGCGAACTGCTCGTCCATCCGCGCGACGTGGCGGCGCATGACCTCGGCGTGAAGCTCGCGCCACGGCAGCGCGGCATCACCCAGCGCCGCGGCGTGGCCCGGCGTTGCGCCCTCGCCGCCTGCATTCGCCGATGCGCGCTTCAGCGCTTCCCATGCCTCCCGAACGGGCCTGGCGCATTCCAACGTGAGCAACGCCTCAACCTGCCTCGCGTCCAGAGGCCAGCCCTCGGCTCGACGTGAGAGCGCCGTCAGCACCTGCATCGCCTCCGTGCGCCATTCGGCGTACGCCCTCGCGCCGGCAACGTGATTCGTGACGAAGAACGCGTAATCCGCGGCCGTGCCCGGTTCCATCGCGCGCCGCCAGCCGCGCACGAAATCGCTGGACCGCACGGCGTCGCCGTTGGACCAGCGCCCGTCTTCGCGCAGGTGAAACGTCCACGTCAGACCGTCCGGCGAAACTTCCGGCGGGTACCCCGCCGCGCCGGCCACGGGTGACAGCGTGGAAGGGTCGTAAGCGCACAAACCCTCCCAGAGATTCAGGGCGATGCGGAGGTCCTGCGTCCAGCTCATCCGCGCGGGGTCCAGCGTGTGCACGTCGGAGGAATGGACGTAACGGAAGTCCGGCGCCGGGCGAACGTCTGAGCGCCGCCCGCTCAGCCAGGCGCCCCCCAGCAGCACGAGCAACAGAATCAGTGCGCCGCGGACCATACGGGTGGGTGACAGGAACGTGGCACGATGGTAAGCCCGCAACGGGCGAAACCAGAAAAAACGCCGCGATACCTTCTACGACATCCGCAGGCGTACGGCCGACTGCGCCCCGTCGGCCCTGATGGCACCACGTGGAAAACGTCCCCTTGCCCCGCAGTCAACGTCCCAGCCACACGGCCGAGATCGTCACGGCGCGCCCGCCTCGACCTTCCACGGATCGCCCGAGAGCATCCCCGGCTTGTCCGACGTGCCGTACCATTCCCGCGCCGCTTCGAGCACCTTCGGCTTGCCAGCAGCCCCCTGCTCTTCGAGCACCTTGCGAATGCCTCCGCTCTTCCGGGTGATCTTCTCCAGCAGCGCCTCGCCCTGCACCAGCGTCAGCTCCAGCGGCACCTCATCTTCGAATGGGCGGATCGAGGTCGCGGCGTACTGCTCCGCGCAGAGGCGCGTCAGCACGGCCGTTCGCTTCACGATCGCCTCCGCCTGCTGCGGGTTGAGCCGCTCGGACTCGCCCGCCAGGTAGAACAGCACCACCGAGGCGTCGCTCCCCACCTTGGCGCCGCCCTTGCGCAGCAAGTCCAACCTCGCGTCGAGGATCGCAAGCATCGCGTCAAACACGTCGCCCACGCGGTTCGGTATCGCCAGGGCGCGATACATCATCTGCCGCGCGCTGTCGCTGCCTTCCTTCGCGCCCGCGGCCTTCAGCGCCGCCACCGCGTCGCCCAGTTGACCGCCGCTGATCAGCTCCGGAACAAGCTCCTTGATTCCTTCCGCGCTGTAGTACCGCACGGCCATGCACTTGGAGGTCAGCCCCGCCTTAAGCCCCGGCAGGGCCTCAAGCTTGTCGGCATCGAGGAGGCTGCGGCTCAGCGCCAAGCCTTCAAAGAGCGTCAGCTCCTCCTTGGGAAGAAGCTCCGCCGCCACCGCCGCCACCGCCGTGACCACCTGCGCGGCGAAGCCCGGCTTGTTTCCCGGATCAGCAGCCTCCTTCTGGATGCTGGTGCGGAACTGCTTGAAGGCCTCCGCGAGCTTCGCCAGGAACTCCGGCGCGGCGGGGTCAAGCCCCTTCCCCCAGTGCGCCAGCTCCGCCTTGATCCAATCCCGCAGGTTTGTCTGGTCGTTGGCGCTGTACGAGTCCTGCGCACGCATGCCACTGACGAAAGTCCGCTTGGCCTGCAGATCCTTCGGCACATCTTGTTGAGCGGGGGAACCCGTCGGGGTGGCTTGTGTCGGCTTGGGGCTGGCCGGAGCGGGCGCTGGATTCGCCGGGTCGGGCGTCGGGTCGGCGGGTGCGGGCGTGGGATTCGTGGGTGATGTCTGACCGGACGCGCGGGGCGAGATCAGAACCAGCCCGACCGCGACCAGCCACCCGCATCGCCACAACCCCATGTGCATCCGCAATCTCCCTGCCCCGTGGTCGCCGGTCGCAATCCTCCCGCACCGCAGTCGCCGGTTGCGATCGTCCCTTCCGCAGTCGCCGGTCGGGACCGACCGATCGCCCATCGGAAAGACCCGCACGCTAACGGCGGGTTCCGAGCCTTGTCAAGCCGCGCCGACGCTGAGGCGACTGGGACGGTTCAGGGTATCTGCATGTCCGCCCGGATGCCCGGGCACACTGTTGCGGTCCTGGGCGAGGGTTCACTGCCGAAAGCCTCCCAGCCGCACGCCGACCTCGCTTGCGCTTCGGGTCCGGACTCGCCTGCCCTTCTCGCCGCTTCAGAACCCGAAGCGCAAGTGAGGGTCTCCCCAGTCAGGTGAGCCCATGAACGCGGGCAGATTGCTTGCGCGGACCCGGACTGCTACGGCTTCGCCGCTGGAACGGGATTGCTGACGACCCTCCCGCTGCGGGGTGCACGCCGTGGCCTCAGAAGCCGCCGCTCCCGTCGGAGCTTCGATCGCTGCGCCCGGAAGCGCTGCCGGTAGTCCGAGACCGCCCACAAGCTGGCGAAATAACCGAGCAGGGCAAGCACCGTGGCCGCCACGAACGACCCGATCCACAGGTCCTTCCCGATGCTGATCAGCAGGTTGAACAGTTCGGTCCAGAAGACCGGATCGAGCAACTTCCCCAGTCCTCCGTCATGATGGACGGCCAGGATAAACCGGTGATACGCCTGGTGGTCCTTGGAGCCGGTCAGCCACGAGCCGAGTTTCCAGAACGTGCCGTAAATGGGGGCCGCAGTCAGGGGGTTGGTGATCCAGACGATGGGAAAACACACCGCCTTGTTGGCGCGCAGCGCCGCTGCCAGCGAAACCGACAGGATGGTCTGGATGCCGATGAGCGGCAGGAACGCCACCCACGTGCCGACGGCGACGCCCAACGCGATCTGATGCGGGGTGTCGTCCGCGTGCAACACATTGTGGAACAAAAACTTGCGTGCTCGTGCTTTGAAGGCGGCAGTCAAGGTTCCAGTTTCGAATCAGTTGTCAACCGAAGTCACGCGGGCCGTAGTAGTCTAGTGTGCCGTCGAGTTTTTATCTACGGGTCGCTCGACCCAGGGTGCATGTTTGGGCGGCGCGTCGCCGCTGCAATGCGGGCATTTCAGTGGATCCCAGCCCGCCGCGGGCCCCCGTTCGATCCGGCTCGCACGCCGGCCCGAGTCTCCCGACTGCACCCCCGACGGCTTCATATATCGGTCGTTACGGCACGGCTAATCAGCGTGCGCGCGGCGCTTGCCCGTTGCAGCACGGCCTCCACCACCTGTTCCACGGCCAGTTCCTCCATGCACTTGTGTCCATGCGGACACTGACTCAGCCTCCGGTAGTAGCACGGCGAGCAATCCAGCGACAGCCGCACTACATCCGCGCCACGCTGATACGGACCCGTTCGGGCGGGGTTCGTCGGACCGGTCAAACACACCAGCGGTCGATCCAGCGCTACCGCCAGGTGCATCGGAGCGGAGTCCTGACAAAACACCACGTCGCAGCACGCGATCACGGCCGCGAGTTGCCGGACGGTGGTTCGCCCTACCAGATTGACGACCGGCCTGGCACACCGCCGCCCAATGAACTGGCACCGATCCGTCTCCTCCCGACCCCCCAGCAGAACCACGGCAAGCCCGGCTTGGACCAGTTGATCCACCGCGGCTGCGAACCGCTCCCCGGGCCACAGCTTCGTCTCCCACCGCGCGCCCGGAAACACCGCCACGACGGGCAGTCCCGGGGCAATGCCTGCTGCGCTGAGCAGCCGCTTCGCGTCATCCCGCTCGGCCGGAGTCAAAGCGAGATCGAAATGCACCCGCGCCTCCGCGAAGCCCAGCCGACCCGCGACGAGCATGTTTCTATCCACGGCGTGTGCGTCGGGGTCGGGAACCTCGATCAGGTCGGTGTAGAACACCGGCGATCCCTCCCGCCCGTTGCGAAAGCCGAGGCGCACCGGCGCGCCCGTGGCCCGCGCCAGAAAACCGCTGCGGAACAGCCCTTGAAGGTCGATCACCAGATCATATCGGCGACGGCGCAGCTCCCGCAAAAACCGCAGAAAATCCCGCGTCGCACCTAACCGGCGGCCGATCGCTCCATACTGACGCCGGTCGAAGAGCACGACCTCGCTGAGGTCGGGATGTCCGTCAACCAGCGGCGCAAACGGCGGAGCGATCAGCCAGTCGATGCGCGCCGCCGGGTAGCGCATGCGCAAGCCGTGCAAGGCGGGCAGCGCATGAACCACGTCTCCCAGCGAGCTGGGTTTCACCAGGAGGATGCGCTCGAACGTTATCTTGGACAGGTCGCGCACGGCGTCCGATTTGCCAAAGCTGACTCGCCGCTGGGCCAAATCTACAGGAACGTAACGGTACGCGGAGCGCGGCAGCGGTCAAAGCATCACCGCGACGCATATCGTACGACGTACTTCGCACGATGCACGAAGCACGAAGCACGATGCACGATGCACGATGCACGAATCGCGACGCTGAGCGCGGAAGCAACCGGAGGAGGGTGGAACGAAAGTCGGCGAAGGTTGGCGCATAAAAGGAGGCGCCCCGCCTGCCGATGCTTTTCAGCACCGTGCCCCCCAGGATCGAGGCGCCTAAGGTCCGTCTAGTAGAAGTATACCCCACCCCCAGCGGGATGCAAGCAAGTCAACGATTTTTTTTGAGGCATCAATCCGAATCGTCATCGCTGTCCTCCAAGTTCTAATGATCCGCCCGCGCCCCGGTAACGCAAACAGTTTCCGGGTCGGCGGTAATGTCGGTGCCGGAGTTTAAGTGTCTGCGCAGACGAAGATTGCATTCGGACCCCTTCGGCTGGATCGCATTGGCCCCCGTTGAACTCTGGTGCGATGTGCGTTATCCAAGGGCGCATGATTCACATCCCAATCCTCAGGCACGGGAAACCCTATCTCAGCGTTGAGACCGCCATGCTGCTCCACCATGCCACCGGCGAGCCGGTTGCGGAACTGAGCCTCGCCAACAGCGGTCTGATCGGCCGCGACATGCGCCGCCTGGATGCAACCGTCCTGGAGCGTATCCCGATCGCTGAACTGACCGCCATGTCTCGAAAAGCCGCGGACTTGTTCCTGTCGGCGCGGCTTCCGCTAGGCGATGCGAACCAGTCGTTCGATGAGTACGTCGCTTCGCTCTCGGCCACGACGGGCATGCCCATCTCGTACTGCCGGTCGAACGCCGAGAAGATCGCCTATGTGCTGCGCGAGATCGAGGACGTGCTCGCGGGTCTGACGCGAGGGCTGGATCTGTCCATTCTTGACCGCGGATTCGGCAAGCTCGAAGGACGCACCGTGAGCTTCTTCCGCGAGGGGCGTATCCTCGGCGCGGTGCTGCCCAGCAATTCGCCGGGCGTGCATTCGCTGTGGATCCCGGCCATTCCGCTGAAAGCGCCGATCGTGCTCAAGCCCGGGCGCGAGGAACCATGGACGCCGTTTCGGGTGATCGAGGCGCTGGCGGCGGCGGGCGTGCCGCGCGAAGCGTTCGGCTTCTATCCCACGGATCACGCAGGCGCCGGCGAACTGATGCGCCTCGCGGACCGCGCCATGATTTTCGGCGACGCCGCCACGACGCGCCCGTGGCACCACAACCCGCGCGTCGAAGTCCACGGTCCCGGCTTCAGCAAGATCCTCCTCGGCGACGACGCGGCCGACGACTGGCCGAAATACCTCGACGTGATCGCCTCGTCGATCGAAGCCAACTGCGGGCGGTCGTGCATCAACGCCTCGGGGGTGTGGACGCCGCGCCACGGCGCTGAGATCGCCGAGGCGCTCGCTGCGCGCTTCGCCTCCATCCCGGCGCTGCCCGCGGATCACGCCGAGGCCCGCGTCGCCGCGTTCGCCAATCCCGCGATGGCCGAGCGCATCAGCGCCGTCATCGACCACGACCTGCTCGTGCCCGGAGCGGAAGACGTCACCCAGCGCCTCCGCGGCGGTGATTCAAGGCGTGCCGGCTCGAACCGCCTCGTCCGACAGGGCCGTTGCGCGTGGCTGTTGCCGACGGTGGTGCGCTGCGACGACCGCGAGCATCCCCTGGCCAACCGCGAGTTCCTCTTTCCCTTCGCGTCGGTCGTCGAGTGCCCGACGGTGGAGATGCCCAGTGCCATCGGTTCGTCACTCATCGTCACGGCCATCACCGACGAGCCCGTCTTCCGCGGGCGCCTCATGGCCTCTCCGAACATCGACCGCCTCAACTTCGGCCCGATCCCAACCTGGCGCATAAGCTGGAACCAGCCGCACGAGGGCAACCTCTTCGAGCACCTCTACCGCCAGCGGGCGTTTCAGATGGAAGGCGCGGCCTGACCGGCCCGTAGTTGAGATCCCAACCAGGCAGGGATCCCGTCACCCCCGCGCAGGCGGGGCCCCCGTCCGCCCCGGAAAACGGCTGGATTCGTGTCGACTCGCAGTCCTTCGGCTGGATTCCCGCCGCCGCGGCGTTGCAGCGGCCCCTGCCGGTCTTGAAGAAAAAGTCAGGAAATCCTCGACTCAAGTGAGCACTTCGCGGATCGCCTCCTGCAACGACTCGTCGTCCACGTCGTCAACCACCTTCGCCCGGCCGATGGCCTCAACGAGCACAAACCGCCGCCGGCCGGCCGCATTCTTCTTGTCCGTCCGCGTCCGCTCCAACAGCGCGTGCGGGTCGATATGCTGCGACGCCGCAACGCACGCCGACCACCTCACGGGCAGCCCGAACGCCTCGATCAGTTGTCTTCCCCGCCGCGCCTGATCCGCCGCAAGCCCGGCGCACCGGACCGAAAGCGACAGCGCCGCCGCCATCCCCATCGCCACGCATTCGCCATGCCGCAGCGCGTAGCCGCACTCGGCCTCGAGCGCGTGACCAATCGTGTGCCCGAAGTTCAGCAGCGCCCGCCGGCCCGTTCGCTCGTACGGGTCCGCGGCGACGACGTCCGCCTTGATCCGCACGTTGCGGTGAATCAACTCGGTGACCGCGCCAGGTTCGAGCTTCAGCACGCATTCGACGTTCGCCTCATGCCACCCGACGAACGCCTCGTCGAACACCAGCGCATGCTTGATCGACTCCGCCAGCCCGGCGCGAACGTCGCGAGGTGGGAGCGTGTTCAGCGTGGTCGGATCGATCAGCACCAGCGACGGATGGTGAAACGCGCCGACGAGGTTCTTTCCCGCAGGAAGATTGATCCCGGTCTTACCGCCGATCGAGGCATCGAGCATCGCCTCCATCGTCGTCGGGCAGATGACAAACCGCACCCCGCGCATCCACGTCGCCGCGGCGAACCCCGCCACATCGCTGACCACGCCCCCACCGAGGGCGACGATCACGCCGTCCCGCCCCAACGCCATCGCCGCAAGCCGCCCATGTATCACCTCCACCACCTGCGGCGACTTCGAGGCTTCACCCGAGGAGAAGAATTCCCCCTCCGCGTCAAGCCCCGCGGAACGCAACGACGCGAGGACCTTGTCGGCCAAAAGCGGCGCGACGGTGGTTTCGCTGACGAGGAGCACTTTGGACGGGCGGAGCGGCTCGACGTATGAGCCGGCGCGCGCCGCAGCGCCGGGTTCGATGACGACCCGCGTTACGTGTTTCTCTGCCGCTGTGTTGAGATCCAAGCTCGGCATGGCGCTGCGCCCCGGCGGCCGGGAGGCATTGTAGCCCGGGCAAGAAAAACGCGAGCGAGCTTTCCGCGAAAGCCCGCCCGCGTGGTTGCCTTCAAGATGAGTTTTGGCGGACCCGCGCTGCTACGCCGCCAGGTACTGCTCCATCAGCGCCAGCTTCAGCTTGTCCAGCGCCTTGTTCTGAATCTGCCGGACGCGCTCCTTGGTGACGCCGATGATGGTGCCCACCTGCTCGAGCGTCTTGAGCCGATGCGACTCGCCCTCCGCCGACGGCGGCTGGTTAAGGGAAAAACGCTCAACGATCACCGTGCGCTCCACATCCGTCAGCCCCGCGGAGTTCTCCAGCAGGATGTGCCGGATCTCATCGACGCAGTCGATCTCCACGCCCTCGCGCTTGCGGTCAAGAAAATCGCTCTGCTCGACCGTCGGATCGAACTCGGTCGGAAAGACGTGGCGATAGCGGCTGGTTTTCATGGCGACGCGCGAGAAGCTCTTCAGGATCGCGCGGCACGAGTACGTGCTGAACTTGAACCCGCGCCCGCAGTCGAACTTCTCCACGCTGCGCAGCAGCGCCATGTTCCCTTCGCTGATCATTTCGTTCACGTCGATGTTTGTCAGCCGCGTGCGCTTGGCCATCGCCAGCACCAGCGGCATGTTCAATCGCACGATCTGGCTGCGCACGTCGAGCGACCGCGCCGCCCAGGCGATCAAGCGCCACGTCTCCGACTTGGTCAGCTTCCCGCCCGACGCCCGGTGGATGATCCGGGAGCAGCGGTAGCGGGCGTAGTTGTATCGCTTGAACGCCAACTGCTCCTGCGCCGTCGTGAGCCGCACGACCTCGCCGTTGTGGAACTCGCTGTCCACCACCGAGGTCGGCTCGTAGAAACGCGGAATCCGCCGGTCCGGAAATTCAGACTTCACGCCGAACAGCTCCCGCTCCGCCCCGGGGCGGGAGTACGTCGGGTCTGGGACGTAATCGACCGGCTGGCTGAGCCATTGCGTCAGCAACGCCCGATCGGCCCGCGACAGCTGGGCAAGCACCGGCGCACGCGGCAACCCTGCGACCGCGCTGCCGCGCGATTGCAGATCGGTCTTCCTGTCCAACATTTGCGCACACATGGCATGAGCTCCTCAATGAGCAAACGCTCGCTCTCTCCCCTTCACTCTCCCCTTCCGTATATACGCACGTCGTCAAGGACTGTGCGCATAAATTAGCATTTTTTCACGGACGCGCAGCGACGCGCACCTTTGGACGCCCGTGCCGGACGCAGGGATACCTTATGAGGGAGACGTAACCAGCAGGGGGGACGCTTAGCCACTTAACTATACACCACCCCACATGCGCAAGCAAGCCCCCCACAGGTTTTCGACCGGCACATCCGGTTATTTCATTCTGGGGAACGTAAAATAAAGTTTCACAGCATATTCGCGGTCGGAGTCGCAAGGACCGGGGTTGAGGGGTCCACAGGTGACGAGCAGGAGCCCCCCTTCCCCTCTCCTTGGAGCTGGGAGGGGGCAAGCGACTCAGTGAAGCCGGCTTGTCTCGCCAGGCTTACCAGGGCGTGGTGAAAGTCAATCCCGGTTGGGGCACCGGGTTTCCAGCCGGTAATTCGCCGCAGGAATGCCAAGGTTCACATGCCGGACCGTCGTGACGGCGGACTTTCTGCACGGGCTGTTACCATTCCGTGTGAACGTACCGGCGCTTGCCTAGGCCGTCAGCCGAGGGCGACTGAGTCCATCAGCCTCCTGAGACGCGATCCATCGAAGAGCGCGAAGAAGAACTCGCGTTCGGCGGCCGCCGGCGCCTCGCGTCCAGAGTCTTCCGGCTGCGACGTGGTCTGATCGAGAGTTCCTCCCACATGTGAGGACTGGGCGGCCAGCTCGGCGTTGGCGCGGCGGATCCGCTCAAAGGCGCGCCTTCGGGCGGATCGATCGCGCGGCGCGGACCGGCGCAGATCGGCGGATTGGCGGATCGCCTCGGCTCGATGGGCCAGCAGCGGCGCGACCTCCGCCCCGGCGTTCACGAATCGCTGCGGGTTGAAGCGAAGCTCGCGCGGACTGGGACCCGCATCGCGCGCCGATTCGGCGGAGCCCTTTTCCCCCTCCGCCTCGCAGTATCGCAGCGTAGCCGAGACACAGGCGTACGCGGGAGGCGTCAGCCCGTAGTAAGCTCGAACCAGATCGTCGGTGATGCGATCGTACTTCGCTCCGCCTGTCCCGTGGATGAAGAAATCGGCCAAGAAGAGGCGCGCCCACAACGTCAACGCCAACGCCTTTGGACGCAGGCTCCAATCGCCCAGCTCCGCCAGCGCCATCGCGCAGGTGGCGGAGCGCGCGAGAAGCGACGCAGACAGGCGCCCGACATTCTCGTCCTCGGCGCGCAACCGAAGCGCATCCCCCTCGACCTTCACAAAGCACCTTCGCCGCGGTCTGCCCCTCCGCAAAAGCCATAGCGGAACCTCCTGCCACTCGGCGTCGGACGCCAGGTCGGGCATCGGACGGCCGCGACCACGGACGTGATGTCGCGCACGGTACTCGCCAAGGGCGCGGTTGTATTCGATGGCGAAGCGCGAGGCGCTGAGGAGCACGTCCGCCACGAACGGATGCCAAGGCAGCGCGGAGGTCCTGACTTCGGCCATGTCGATGCCGAAGCGCCGCTCAACCCCCTTGCGGCCGGCGGTCATCTGATCCACGAAGTCTGCAGCAGCCGCAGTCGCCCCGCAGCGGCGCGCCGCCTCGAAGAACGCAGGCATCTGCGAGCTTCCCCACCGCCCGCCCATCGCGGATGCCACGGCCTGCTCCATCCGGGTCAGCTCGTCCGGTCCGAGAGGGGGAAGAAACTCGTACGCGCTTCCCGGTTCACCATGCACGGCGCGGACGGGTTCCACCCGCCATGCACCCTCGTCGAACCGGGGTATCCGCAGCTCCGAGTCCCGCGGAACATCGTGATCCACGATCAGGTTCAGTCCCGCGCCGCTGGTGCGCAGCGCCAACTCGCTGGCAGCAATATGCTTCGCCCAAACGCCTGCATGAATGAACTCCGGCTGATGCCCGGTCACGATCAGCGGGCGCGAGGAATCATGCCTCACGCACGCCCTTGCGCGCCGGCGGACTTCGGAGAGCTCAAGGTCCAGCACGCGACGGCTCGATCCGGCGAGGGTCGCCTGATTCTGCTCGACGAGCCGCGGCCACTCCTGCAGCGGCGGCAGCAGCAGCACCTCGCCGTCGCCCCGGGGAGTGGTCACGCGCGCAAAGTCGATCATGGGCGGCCCGTGCGGCAGCAGCAGGGTTCGAGATCCTCCACTGCGGGGCGCATCGAACATACCGGCGAACTCTCGATCTCGCTGCGATAGACGTCGAGGTAGTGTTGCAGCCGGATGGCCGGGTCGTCGAGCAGCCCGCCGAAATGCCGGTTCGGGTCCGGGTAGCGAAGATCGACGGGAATCTCGCGGATGCGCATCCCTTCGCGCGCCGCCTGCACCCAGAGCTGCATCGGCATCGCATACCCCGGAATCGTGATCCGCAACCCCCGCAACGCGCTCACCCGGTACGCCTTGAAACCACAGAATGCATCCGTAAGCCCCAGCCCCCAGTCCCTGTTCAGCAGCGCGGTGATGCTGTGATTGATGCGCCGGCGGTCCGCCGGAGCGGTCGCGCGGGCTGTTTCGACGTCGTGCCCCTCCGGATAGCGGGTGCCGCTGAGGATGTCGGTGTCGTCCTCCGCGGCGGCTTCGAGAAAGACCGGGATCAGGTCGGCTTCGTGCTGACCATCGCCATCGAGCGTGATGAGCCAGTCGTGTTGATGTCGGATCGCATACGCGAACGCGTCCGCCAGGCTCAGTCCATAGCCACGATTCTCCGGGTGACGGATGACGTGGACCTGCGGGAAATCGCGCAATCGCTGCGGCGTGGAGTCGGTCGAACCGTCGTCGATCACCAGAACCTCGCGCACATGGCGTGCGGCGCTGCGAATCACGGAGGCCAGGTGGCGTTCTTCGTTGAACACCGGAATCGCGACCAGCGGCTGTCTCGGCATTGCTTTCCTTTCCCGGCGGGGGATGATCCCGCGTTGCGTCACCGAATCCTAGCCCTGCCGCAACGGGGATCAAATCCTTATGGGTCGTCAGGCCGATACCCTGATGGGTCTCCCCTCGCACAGTTCGGAGGCGGCGCGAAGCGACGAGGATACAGCTCATGGCACGGAAAAGCAGAAACACTTTAATTGTTGCTGCGTTGATGACCCTGACTAGCCTGACCGGTTGTCAGCCCATCGCTCGCATGGCTGCGGACTACCGGGTGCGACAGGGGGATCGAAAGGCGGAGACCAACCACATCCAAGCCGCTCTGCGCGAGTTTGAGCGCGCGGCGGACCTGGACCCGAAACTGGCCACACCCTACTCGCGCATGGGCGAGATTTATCGCAAGATCGGGGACTACGAAAAGGCGATTTCGAGCTTTGTCGAGGCCATCCGGCGCGATCCGTTCTCGTTCGACGATGCGCTGAGCCTCGCGCAGATATACTACTTCAGGCATCGCCTCGGGGAGGCGGTCCAGGCTTACCTCCACGCCTTGGACCTGAAGCCCGGCGACTTTGAAGCCCGCCTCAACCTCGGCGTCTGCTATCAAACGATGGGCGACCACGCCCAGGCCGCCGAGTGCTTCCGCAAGGCCATCGACCTGGACCCGACCAAGCCCTTCGCCTACGTGAACCTCGGCGTGGCGTACAGCGCGGAGGGGAAATACTACGAGGCGATCCGCACCTACAAGGACGCGCTGGAGCACGACGCGAACCAGCCGCTCGTCCTCGTGAACCTCGCCAACACGTACCTCAAGCAGGACCGGCTTGGCATCGCGCGCCAGTCTCTCGAACAGGCCGTCCGGCTTGAGCCGGAGATGGCGGCCGCGCATGAAGCTTTGGGGTACTGCCAGTTTCGCCAGAAGGACTACGATGCAGCTACGGAGTCCTACCAGAAGGCGCTGATCGAAGATCCCCGCCTGCCGCGCAGTCACGCCGGGCTGGGGTCGATCTTCATGATGCAGTATCTTAACGACAGTTCCCGTAAGGACTTACACGACCGGGCGCTGGAGCATTGGCACCGCTCCCTCGAGCTGGAGCCGGACCAGCCTCGGATTCGGCAGCTCATCGCGAAATACCAGCCCGGAAAGCGGGAATCAACTGATGAGGTGCTGCTGACCGGTGCAGGGAACGACTAGCCAAGAGTGTCACGCGGAAGCCTCGGTCCCGGCGCGCCGTTCCAAGCGAGCACAGGCCGCGGTGCCGGAGGTGACGGTGAGCACAGCCGACGGAACCGCTGGGTGAGTCAAGCGTCTAACTGCTGTCGGCGGATGGACTTGCCGGGCAGCGGCTGACGCCGCGCTCGACGTGACACGTTCCGTCGTGCGTAAACGTGCGTCCCGCCGTGCGTAGGAGTTCCGACCCATGGACGCTGCGCTGCGGCAGGTTTGACCGACTTGCGTATGGGTAGATAATGAACGTCCGTGCCGCCTTGGGATCAGTCCCCCGGGGCCGCGCACGGTGTTTGATTCGACTTATGTGGAGGTGTCGATCGTGGCAACCAAGGCAAGTGCATCGGGTGACAACAAGAATGTCATCATGGGCGTCGTGCTGGGCGCACTGGTTCTAGCGTTGGGCGCTTACTGGATGTGGCCCTCGGGGGAGGAGAGCAGCCCGCCTCCAGTCGTGAACAAGCAGGCCGACCCGGCGCCCGAGGAACCCAGGGCCAAGGCGCCCAAGGGTCGCGCTCCCGACGCGGAAGCGGAGCGAGAGCAGCCCAAGGAGGAGGCGGCGCCCGCGCCCGCCGAGAAGGAACCGGAGAAGGCGCCCCGGTCTCGGCCCGACACAAAAGCGCCGGAGAAGATCAACACGTCTCCGCCAGCGTAGTGTGCTCGTCGGGGCGAGGTCGACAAGTGTGCTCTTCGGGGCGAGGTCGACGGGTGTTCGCTACGGGGTCAGGCCGCCCGGTGTGCGCTTCGGAGCCAGGCCGCCGGGTGGCACGGTCTGGCGTACTCCCCAGGCCGTGGCGAGCGGGGCAAGACCACGGTGCGCGGAGTCCCGTTGACCGTGCCACCAGCCGATCCGAACCTTGACTCGAATCGTTCGGGGCGCGATCGACACGTTCAGACAAATCAACGCACACGCTGTCACGAAATAAGAAGAATGGGCGGCGTCCCTCACGGCGCGGGGACGCCGCTTTTTTGTTTCCATGTGTCCGCGCGATTTCGCCTGGCTCTCGTAGTTTCCACCGGGGATCGCTGCTAACATGCCGGACATGGCGGACGCGGTGCTTGGCGTCGTTGACGTGCGCAAGTCCTTCGACAGCGCCGCGGGCGTCGTTGAGGCGCTGCGCGGCGTCTCGCTCCAGGTGCGCGCTGGCGAGTTCGTCGCCATCATGGGCGCCAGCGGCTCGGGCAAGAGCACGCTGCTGCATCTGATGGCCGGGCTGGACCGGCCCACGTCCGGCTCGATCTTCATCGACGGGCGCGACCTGGCGACGATGAGCGACCGCGAGCGCACGCTCTTCCGCCGCCGGCGCATCGGGCTGATCTTCCAGTCGTACAACCTCCTGCCCACGCTCAGCGCCCTGGAAAACGTGATCATTCCGCGAATTCTTGAAGGCGCGGACGGGCGCGACGGCACGCAACGCGCGGAGAGCCTGCTTTGCCGGGTGGACATGAATAACCGCATGACGCACCGGCCGCAGGCGCTGTCCGGCGGCGAGCAGCAGCGCGTGGCCATTGCCCGCGCGCTGATGATGAACCCTGCAATCCTGCTGGCGGACGAGCCGACCGGCAACCTCGACACGCGCCACGGCGAGGACATCTGGAAGCTGCTCGCCTCCCTGGCGCGGCAGGAAGGGACCACGGTGGTGACCGTGACGCATGAGGCGCGCGGCGCGTCTTACGCCGATCGCGTCATCTTTCTGAAGGACGGTCTGTCGGCCGGCGAATGTCAGCCCGGCGGAGAGTCGAATGCGGCGCTGGTGGCAGCTCGGTATGCGGAACTGGTCGGCTGACCGCGGACCGGCGATCGCCGCGGTGGTCGCCGTCGCGCTCGGCGTGGCGATCGTCGTTGCGATGACGACGTTCTACGAATCCGCGCTCGTGCTGGTCCGGCGCGACCTGGTGGTGCGCTGGCTGGGTCAGGCGCACCTCAGCGTCGCTCCGCCCGGCGCGCATTGGGGTCAGCTTCAAGCCTCGTTCGCCGACGAGCTGGCGCGCCTCGACAACGTGGCTCACGTCACGGCCCGGCTGATGCGCCGCGTCGTGGCAATCCCCGCCGGCGGCGTGACCGATCCCGAGCATCGCCTGCAATGGGTCGAGCTGATCGGCATCGACCCGGCCACCGCCGGACCGTTCCTGACGGTCCCAAACCTCGAAGGACGGATGCTCGAGCCTGGCGATCACGGCGCGATTGTGCTTGAAAAACAGCTTGCCGACGAACTTCAGGTCGCGCTGGGCGGCACGGTGGACCTGGCGTCGTACGACACGGCCCCGCCGACGACGTTCACCATCGTCGGTGTCTTCGACAGCCGGCGCCTCGCGGATTTTCAGCAGCCCATCGCCTATGCCTCGATCACCGCCGTGCAGACGCTCAAGAATCAGCCGGGGATCGCAACGCTCATCGACGTTCAGCTTCTTGACGCGTCGCAGCAGGCCATCCGCCGCGCGGACTCCGCCGCGCGCGAGCTGCTGCGCGCGAAGGGGTTGCCGTACGAGGTCTCGACCGCGGCCACGCGGCTCGCGCAGCTTGAAGAGGCGGAGCGGATCACGCGGCTGCTGGTGGTGATGGTGGCGGCGGTGGCGCTGCTGGCGGCGTTCTTCATCATGCTGACGACGATGAGCGCCTCGCTTCACCGGCAGGGGCGCACGCTCGGCGTGATGCGCTGCATCGGATTCACTCGAGACCAACTGGCGGGTCTGGTGGCCGTGCAGATCACGCCGCCCACGCTGCTGGGCGCCGCGCTGGGCGTTCCGCTGGGATGGACGCTGGTGAAGCTCGGGCTGTGGTTTGCGGGAAATATCAAGTTCGAGGGGCAATCGACCGAGGCGTTCGATCAGCCGCTGAGCCGCTGGGGGCTGCTCATCGCCTTCATCTGCGTGGCGATCGTGTGGGCCCTGTGCCTCTCGCTGCTGATGGTGCAGGTCTGCGCGGTGACGCCGCTTCGCGCCGCGCTGCCTGAGGCCAAGCCCACGCGCAAGAAGTTTCTCGTTGTCGCGTTCGTCGCGGGACTGGCGCTGATCGGCGTGCACGAGTACCTGCTCCACGGGGGCATGAACCCCGCGTACTGGGTCCGGGCGGACGGGCTGTTCGCGGGGCTGATGACGCTGGGACTGGGATTCGTGCTGATCGCGCCGATGGTCGTGTGGCTGCTAGGTTCCGCCTGCGCGTCGATCGCCGGTCCGCTGCTGATGCTCCGCCCCGCGCTGGCGCGCGATCAGTTCGGCAAAGCGCCTTGGCTTTCGGCGGGCGTGTGCTGGGTGCTGATGGCGGGGCTTTCGCTGATCGTGTACACGGCCGTCCGCGCGGAAGGGGTGATGGTCTTCTGGGATTTCCCCAGCCGCCTGCCGGAGGCGTTCGTGTGGACGCACGATCATGTGACGTACGACGCGGTGGAGCGGGCGTCGCGCATACCCGGCGTGGGCAAGATCTCCGTCACGTCGGACGTGGACTGCAAGCTGGAACCGGTCCGCGCCGACGCGTCGAAGGAGAACACCCTTCTCGCCGCGCTCTTCGAGAAGCTCACGCGCCCGGTGTTCGTCGCGGGGGACGTGGACACATTCTTGCAGCTTGCGAAGCTGGGCTTCGCCGAAAGCAACACGGAGGAGATCCGCGCCAAGCTGCACGCGGGCGGGTACGTGCTGGTGCCTCCGCAGACGTCGCGCAGCAAGGGGCTGCGCAAGGGCGACAAGGTCCGCGTCACCATCGGAGCGCTCTCGCACGAGTTTGAGGTGGCCGACGTGGTGGAGTCGCCGGCACTCGACCTTGCCGTGAATTTCTTCGGCGCTGAAAACTACATGCAGTTCGCCGCCGCCAGCGCCGTGCTCGGCACACGGGAAGACCTCGTCAAGTTCTTCAAGATCGACCGCGTGGCCATGATGATGTGCAACCTCGAAATCGCCGAGGCGCCCGCGCCGGAATATTTCGATGCCGCAAAGGCCGCGGCTCAGCCGACCTTGGAGGAAGCCGCGCGGCGACTGCTCGAGTGGCTGCCGATCATGCCCGAAGCGCAGGCGACGTTTCACGCGTTCGAGCCGGCGGTGCGCGACTGGCTCGAGGGTCGAACGCCGCGCCCGCCCATGGGCGCGGAGGCGTTTCTCGAACGGTGCCGGCGAGCCTTGGGATACGTGCATCGCCGCTGGGAGAATCGCACGCCGCAGGACCGCTGGGACGGATTCCGCGAGCGGCTCGTGCTGCTGCACATTGCGTATGCGATCGACCGGCCCGACGCGATCGTCGGCTCGATCGCGCGGATGCGCGAGATGCTGCAGCGCGACGTGCGCCGCGGCGTGAGGCTGGTGACGTGGGCGCCGAGCTTCGCGCTGGTCATCGCTTCGCTGGGCATCGGCAACCTGATGATGGTGCGCGTGGCGATGCGCGCCAAAGCCATCGCCATGCTCCGCGCCATCGGCATGACCCGCGGGCAGACGCTGCGGCTCGTGCTCGCCGAGGCCGTCACGCTCGGGCTGCTCGGCAGCATCATGGGGCTGGGGCTGGGTTTTTACTCGGCGCGCAGCGCGAACCTGATATCCAGCAGCATGGCGGGACTGAGCGTTCCGTGGGTCATTCCGTGGGACACGATCGCGCTGGCGGTGGGCGTCACGGTGGCGGTGTGTCTGCTGGCGGGTTTGAAGCCGGCGCGGCGCGCGGCGCGCGACAATGTCCTCGCCGCCCTTCAGGTGGAGTGACCTCCGCGTGGCCGAAGTACTCATCCTGCTGGGCGTGGGCTTGATCGCCGGGGTCGCCGGCGGGCTGTTCGGCATCGGCGGCAGCGTGGTCATGATTCCCGCCATGACGTGGCTGCTGGGGCCGGATCAGCATCTGTACCAGGCCGCCGCGATGATCGTGAACTTCTTCCTCGTGCTGCCGGCGGTGCAGCAGCACGCCCGCGCCGGCGCGATCGACCGGAGCGTGCTGCTTCGGCTGATTCCGCCGGCGCTGGGCGCGATGGTGCTCGGTGTGATCTTCAGCGAACTGCGGTATTTCAAGGGCGACGGCGAAGCGACGCTGCGGCTGCTGTTCGGCGTCTTTGTGCTCACGTGCGCCGGGATCGAGGCGCTGCGGCTGGTCCGCCCGCCGACATCCGCCGCGGGGACCGAGTCGGCGGACTTGCTGACGTGGCCCCGCGCGGCGCTGGTGGCCGTGCCGACGGGCGTGATCGGCGGCATGTTGGGCGTCGGCGGAGGCGTGGTCGCCGTGCCGATGCAACGGCGATTCCTGGGCATGCGGCTGACGACCGCGATCGCCAACTCGTCAGCCACCATCGCCGCGACCAGTCTTGTCGGCGCGTTCGCGAAGAACTGGGCCGTCCACGCGGACGGCGCGCCTCACGCGCGCTCGCCGTTTCTGCTGTCGGCGCTGCTGATCCCAACGGCCATGATCGGCAGCTTCTACGGCGCGCGACTGGTGCACCGCCTGCCGCGCCGCAAACTGGCAGTGGGCTTCATCGCGCTGCTGGTGTACGTGGCCGGGCGGATGATCCTGGGGGCTGCGAAAACGCTGAGCGCCTGACTCCGCTTTAACGGTTGGCGCGTTGCTTGCGGGTGGGACGGGCCGCCGGTAGTCGTAACGCGTGAAACGCGCCGACCTGCCGCGCGAGCGCTGGAAGCGAAGGGGATGAGTCGAAGCACGACGCACCGCGGATAGACCCGAAACCGTGAGGACTTCATCCTCCATGCCCGAACCCGTCAGCGGCGCGCGTGCTTCATCCGTGCGACCGTGGGCCAAGCCCGCGGCGTTTGTCCTCTGCACGCTGACCCTGCTGGGGCTTGTCAGCCCGTATTCCCTGCTTCTCCTGCTGACCCGCGGGAGCGTGGCCGCGGCGATCATTCTCGCCGCGACGCTGGCGGGAGCCGCCTGCTTGCCGGCGAGGTGGATAAGGCTCGTGTCGGACGGCGGCTCGCATCGGGCTGACACGGGCATCACGCTGCTGCTCGGCGCCGGTCTGGGGCTGGGCGGGATGAGCCTGCTGGTGCTGGGGATGGGCGCGCTGGGAGTGCTTCACCGTGGCGCGTGGATCGCGGTCCTGCTGATGGCCGGCGTCGTCGGGGCGCGGCGAGTCTTACGCCGCCGCTCGCGTCGCTTGAATGGACATGCAACCGCTGCGCCGTCCCGACCGCTCGTCGAGCGATTCATGGGCTGGATCGCGCTGCCGTTCGCGCTGATCGCGCTGATTTCCGCGGCGCATGCGCCGGGGTTTCTCTGGAAGGAGGAGGCCTTCGGCTACGACGCGCTGGAGTATCACCTCCAGATGCCGAAGGAGTATCTCCAGCAGGGGCGCATCGCCTACGCGCCGCACAACATTTACGCCAACTTCCCTGAAACCGTGGAGATGCTCTATTTGCTGAGCATGATCGTGCAGGGCGATGCGATGGCGGGCGCGGAGACCGCGAACTACCTGCATTTCCTGCTTGGCGCGCTGACCGTGGCCGCGGCGTGGCTCGCTGGACGGGCGTTCTCGCCCGCGGCCGGGCGCATCAGCGCCGTGCTCGCGGCCACGACCGGCTGGCTCGTGTACTTCAGCGGGCTGGCCTACGTCGAGAACGGGCTGTTGTTTTTCGGGATGTTGTCGCTGGCTTGCGCTCTGGCAGCGTGGAGGAGAGCATCCGGGACGCCGCAAAGCTCCGGGACCGATGCTCCCGTGACGGATCTCACACACAGCGCGGAAGGCCGGGCAAGTCATGCCGCATCTTTGACAAGCACGGAGTCCGGCAAGCAGGAATCACCGGAGCATGCGCGCGATTCCAAGCATCTCCCCCTCCTGGCTGGAGCGTTCGCCGGATTCGCGTGCGGATGCAAGTACACGGCCGTGGCGATGATCCTCGTGCCGCTTGCCGGGTGTACTTTCATCATGGCGTCGGGATCGCTTGGAAGGCGTTTGCGAAGCTCCGCGGTGTTGGCGCTGGCGGCGCTGGCGACGTTTTCGCCCTGGCTCATCAAGAATGCGCTGCTGACCGGCAATCCTGTGTTCCCGCTGGCAAGCAGCGCCTTTCATGCCTATCCGCCAGGCTGGTCCGCGGACTCGCAGAGGCGATGGGACGAGGGGCACGCGCCGCCTCCGCGGGAACAAACGCTCGCCGGGCGAATCGGCATGTTGAAGGAACGGGTCTTCGGCGACCCGGATCAGCGACTCGCGCCGGCGCCGTGGCTGCTGGCGGCGACGGCGTTGGCGGTGGCCGCGCGATCGCGCACGCGTCGCGCGCTGGCGGCGATGCTGGTGATGCAGCTTGCGGTCTGGCTCCTGGCCACGCATCTCTATGCCCGCTTCTCCGTGGTGTTCATGGTTCCGCTGATTCCGCTGGCGGCGTCCGCGATGGGGTCCGCTCGCGCCGAGCGCCGGTGGATCGTCCATGCGGCCGTCGTCGCCGGCGCGGCGTACAGCGCTGCGTTCGTGATCCGCATGGCCCTGCGGGAGTTCTGGTCGGTGACGCAGCCGGGGATGGCGCGGTGGATCGCCGAGGGCGAGCTTCCGGGGTTCGAGTTCATGCGGAGCCTGCGCGAGCTGCCTGCGGGATCGCGCGTGCTGATGATCGGGGAGGCACGGGCCTTCTATTGCCCGCCGAACGTGGACTACGCGGTCGTGTTCAACGAGCAGCCGTTGGGCGAGATCGTCCGGGCGCACGCGAACCCTCGGGATGTCGTAAGTCAGCTCCGCGCCCGCGGCTGGAGCCATGTCCTGGTGAACTACATGGAAATGGATCGGCTGCGTTCGAGCCGCTACGGGTTTGACCCGGATGTCACCGCGAGGCTTTTCACCGAGCTGGAGTCGGCGGGACTTTTCAGGGTCGAGACGTTCAACCTCGAAGGGGATCCCCGCCCTTACGTGGTGCTATACCGGGTCCCACAGGAGACCGTCGGGCCTGCGCCGCCGGGCTTGGAACCGAAGCCGGAATCTCGCTGACGCATGCAACGGGTAAGCTCCTCGGCTCCACCCCCTCCGGCGCAGATTCCTGAATGGCGTCGCCTGTTGCGGCAAAGCAGGAGCACCGGGGTTGACACGGCGTTGGAACCGCTTTATCATCAAGGGCTTCGCAAAGTTCGTTAGTTCATTATCGACAAGAGGTTACAACTGGATGACGAGGAGGCGCCGTGGCTCGCAAGGCACCCAAAAAGCCGGCAGGAACTCGAGCGAAGGGTAATCGCAAGGCGGCGACCAAGCCCAAGTCGAGCGACAGATCCCGAGCCATCGGCAAAGCCACGCCCGGCGGGAGACGCAAGACCCTTGCCAAGTCCAAGGCCATCGGCAAACCGGGCGCTGTCGGCAAGTCTAACGCCCGAGCCACGCAGAGAGCGACCTCCAAGCCCGCTTCGGGCAGTCGCAAGCTCCAAGTGCAAGGTCGCGTAAAGGTCGTCGCTCCCGCTCGAAGCCGCGTGGGCGCTGAGCAGCAACCCCCTCCGTCCAAGGTTCGGATCGCCGCTGCTTCCCCAGCACCAAAGCAGGGAAGCGCAGGACGCAGCGCCGTAGCCCTCGACGCCGCCGCAAGGCCGGGCAGCAAGCAGACCACCAAACCGCGCCGCGGCCCTGCCAACTCCCCGCCTGTCGGACCCGCGGCAGCGTCGCCCGCGCGACCCGTGGCCGTGTCGCCGGCAAGAACTTCCGCGGCGCCGGCACTTAAGGCGGCTCCGGCATCGGTCGCCAAGCAGGGCGCCGCGCCGGTCGTCAAGACAAACACCGCGCCGGTCGGGAAGACGAACACCACGCTGGTTGTCAAATCGGGCGCGGAGTCTCCTGTAAAGGGTGCCCCGCGGATGGCGACGTCGAAGCCCGCTGCGAGATCGAACTCGACATTACCCAGGTCGAACGGCAGCGGATCGACGAACCATACGCCGCGCGTGCTTGGCGCTGGCGTACGGTCGAACCCTTCGCCCTCGACAAACTCGACCCAGACGGCGCGGACGGTTGGGCCGCTTCCCGCGCGTCGAGAGCCGCGCGCCGAGCCGGATCGCCCGCGTCCGCAGCGTCCCGCGCCGCCGATGCTCATCCCGGCGGACGACGGCGGGGCGCCGATCCGCATCATCACCGACGACGTGCCGCTGCCGAAAACCCACTTGAAGAGGAAGGATCTAAATCGCTTCCGCAAGCTTCTCCTCGATCGACGGGCGATGCTCAGCGCCGACGTGCGGCAAATGGCCGACGAAGCCTTCGACCGGCACGGGGGCGCGTCGCACGAGCGGTCCGCGATGCCGCTGCACATGGCGGACGTGGGCACGGACAATTACGAGCAGGAATTCACGCTCGGTCTGATCGACAGCGAGCGGGAACTGCTGCGCGAGATCGACGACGCGCTGGAGCGTATTGACGAGGGCACGTACGGCATCTGCCTGAAAACCCATCGCGCCATCGGGCAGGCCCGGCTGGAGGCAAAACCCTGGGCGCGTTACTGCATTGAATACGCCCGGCTGCGCGAGCAGGGTCGCGTCCCGTGACGGCGGGTGCGGCGCAGCGCCACCGTGCTTGACTTCAATCCACCGGGTGGCAACAACGCGCCCCAACCGCGCAAGGCAGCCGCAACCGACGCCCAAGAACGGCCTCGGTTGGGTCGTGTTCCAGTGTGGAAACGCGGGGAATTGCTTTTTGATCGTCGCGCGTCCGCAAGTCGCCCGCGCACAAGAATATCCCTCGGGCGGTCTCCAGGGCCTATTCCGGCACCGCGCAATGGCGCTTCGTTTGCTGCTGGTCACGGCGCTGTCATGCGTGCCATTCGCTCCCTCATGGCGCAGCGGCACACCGAGATGCACTGCTCGCAGAGCAGTGGCACACTGGGATACACTGCTGACGGTCTTGGCTCTGTCAGGCCAGCGGATACACGGCCTCAGGTTGCCCCTCGCTTGCAGGACGGGATATAATCGAGTCATGGTGCAGGACACGGTTTCGAGCGAAACGCCGACGCCCGCTTGGCGGAGCGGCAACGCACACTTGCGGTTCTGGCTGGTCGCGGGGCTGGGGCTGCTGCTCGACCTGTGGTCGAAGGCGAAGGCGTTCAGCACCCTGCAGGCCAGCGAAGTCCATACGCTTCTGCCGGAAATCGTGGAGTTTCGGCGGTCGCTGAACCCCGGCGCCGTCTTCGGGCTGGGCGCGGGACTGGTGGCGCTGTTCATCAGCGCCTCCGCGCTGGCGCTGGGCTTCGTGCTGTTTCTGTTCTTCGGCAGCGGCGCCCGGCAGCGCGGTCTGCACATCGCCTTGGGCATGATTCTCTCCGGCGCCCTGGGAAACCTGTACGACCGCTCGTTCGTTAAAGCGGACGTGGCGGTGTGGAGACCGGCTAACGGAGGGATGCGAACCGACGTCGGCGTCTTCCGCCCCGACGCGCCGGAGGGCGCCGTCAGCCTCGGCGAATGGCCTGACGGGCATGACCCGCGGCTGATTCCTGCCGAAAGCGTGGTCGCCATGCGGCGGCAGGGCGTAGTGCGTGATTTCATCAAGATCGTCCCGGATTTCCCCGGCTGGGTTCCGATGGTGGGTGGGCGCAACGTCTGGCCGTGGGTGTTCAACGTAGCCGACGCGCTGCTGGTCTGCGGCGTCATCCTCCTGATGGGGCACTTCTGGCTGACGCGGGATCGAGCGGACCGTCCGCGGGCTTCCTCCGCGCAGCGGCTCGACGGAGACTCGGACGCCGCAGCCGCTCCGACCACGTGAGGCTACCCTGATGGTGCGCCGCAAGCTCGTCCGCGCCGACGACCCTCCTGATAGACGGTTCATGCGGCTGGCCCTGCGGCTCGCGCGTCGCGGAGAAGGGCGGGTCGAACCCAATCCCATGGTCGGCTGCGTTCTCGTCCAGGGCGGGGAAGTCGTCGGCAGGGGCTGGCATCGCAGATTCGGCGGACCCCATGCTGAAGTTCTCGCCTTGCGGCAGGCCGGCGCGAAGGCGCGCGGCGCGACGGCGTACGTCACGCTCGAGCCGTGCAACTACTTCGGCAAGACGCCGCCCTGCACGGAAGCGCTGATCCGCGCCGGCGTGAGGCGCGTCGTGTGCGCAGCGATCGATCCGAATCCGCGCGTCAGCGGCCGCGGGCTGAAGCGACTGATCGAGGCCGGCATCGACGCGAGCGTGGGCCTCGGCGCCGACGAAGGCGCGGAGCTGATCGCCCCGTTCCGCACTCTGACGCTGATGCACCGTCCCTACGTCATCGCCAAATGGGCGCAGAGCCTTGACGGGAAGATCGCGTCGGCCTCGGGCGAGTCGAAGTGGCTGTCGGGCGAGGCATCGAGACGACAGGTACACGAGCTTCGCGCTCGCGTCGATGCGATTCTCGTCGGCATCGGCACGGTGCTGCGCGACGATCCGCTGCTGACGGCGCGGGACGTTGCCGTCCGTCGCATCGCGCGTCGCATCGTGCTCGACTCGCGCTTGCGGATTCCGCTTCGATCCCGGCTCGTCAGCAGCATCGCGGCAGCGCCGCTCCTGGTCGCCACGTCGCGGGCCTCCGCCGCGGGTGCCAAAGCCGCGAAGCTGCGCCGGCTCGGCGCTGACGTCCTGACGCTTCCCGAGCGGAGCGGGCGGCTGCACCTGCGCCCACTCCTGCGTCATCTCGGCTCACTGAGCGCGACGAGGCTCCTCGTGGAAGGCGGATCAGCGGTCCTCAGCAGTTTCTTCGCCGGCGGATGGGTGGACGAGGCGTGTGTGTACGTTGCTCCGATGCTTATGGGTCAGGGCGCCGCGCCGGGTCCGCTGGATGCGCGCAGGGAAACGCGGCTGAAGTCGGCGCTGCGGCCGCGCCGCGTGGAATGGGGGGTCTGCGGCGAGGACAGGGTCTGCAGGATGCGACTAGCCTGATCGCACCGGTAAGCTGTCACGCGATTCGCGGCGCAAAAAAAAACCGGAGCCGTCGCTCCGGTCGAAAACTACGTTGAACCTGTCGGTTCAGTTCCTACGCGACGTACCGGCGAACCCAGCCGGCCAGCCCCAGCCCCAGTGCGCCCAGCCATGCGGCCGCCGGAAGCGGGATCGGCCGGAAGGTGTAGGTCACATCCACTGTGATCTGAAGGTACGGGCGCTGCACCTCAAGCTGCCACACATCGGGAGGGACCACGAACTGGAGATCGTTGACCATGAGCAGCACGTCCGCGATGAAGTCCACGCTATCGGGTCCGTTGGTGTCATACAGCGTCAGGTCGGGGGAGAAGGGGCCGACCGATATGTTGCCGTAGTTGATAAGCCCGAAGTCGGTGCCGTCCGGCGCGCTGCTGTCAAAGATGCCGGCGTCGCCGTCGTCCTTCTCGAGCTGTATGACGGGGGTATTCTTCGTTCTTGATTGCGCCGTGAACATGTCCGGTCCGCTGAGGGACCAAGTTCGAATCATGCGCCCGTTGACGGTCGCCTCTTTAAACCGGTCGTCATTGTCCGCCCGCATGATCACGCCCGCGCGATGGCGCACGTCGACGCGAACGTCGGTCAACACCAGCGACCCGCCTTGATTATCGAAGGTCGGAAACGTCAGAATGACGTCGCTCTCCAGGTCGCTGGTGAACCCGGCGATCCGCTGATACGAAACGGTATCCGCTTCGACGGAGGCAAAGCTCAAAAGTGCAAGCCCAAGCGCAAAGGATACATGACGCATATGGCACCTCACCCCTTCCGCAGCCCGAGATCGCTTCACCCAGCACTTCGCGCACGCCGAGTGATAGACCCGTTGCCCGCGGAGCGCTTCCTCCCGGTCCGCCCAATCAGGCCCGATAAGGTAACTTACCAAGCGGCGCCTGGCATTGCAAGAGAAAAGTTTGTTTGAGGAGGAACCACGAGCGGAAGCCTGAATGCGGCGATGCTCCGGCTTGGAGATGCTCCGGCTTCGGCGCGCGAAGTAGCGGCCTTCCGTACTAGCGCCTTCGGCATCGGTTCGCTGCTAAGGTGCTGACATGTAAGGATTTGTGTTGGAGCCAAGGCGCCGGCAGGCACCTTGGTGGCGGGTGGAGGTGGTCCGCCGGCGAGACGTTTCAGCGCAATGGTCGACAGGGCGCTGCCGCGAGCCACCGGCTGGAAAGCCGGTGCCCCGGTGGAGGCGGCAGCGCCGGCGCTTTGGGTGAGAATGCCCGGCACCGAGCGCCGCTACGCTTCCGCGGAGGCTTCGCCGCTGTCCAGTTCGTCGCGGAGCCTCGCGGCTTCTTCGAACCGCTCTTCCTCGATCGCGCGCCGCAAGCGCTCTTTGAGGCGCGCCTTGGGGTGCGACGGCACCTCGCTGGCAAGCTTGGATCGCATGTTGCGCAGGATGCGGGCCTCGTCGCTGCGGTCAAAAGCCTCGGGCTCGCCCTGCTCTTCGAACACGTCCTGGATGGACAGCAGTCCGCGGTTGATGTGCGCCAGGGCGCTGTTGGGATGCCCTTCCTTCAGGGCGATATGCGCCTGCGCGCGGGCGTTCATCATGAGGATGTACGGGCGGAAGACCTCCAGCTTGCGGGCGTCCTCCTCGTCAAAAGCGTGCTCATGCGCGAAGTCGAGGAGGTCGAGGTTGTGCTGCGTGTCCTCGACGACCAGCGGGTAATCCTCCAGCACGAAGTTGGCGACGTAGCGGCGGTAGTATTGCGAGGCCTCCTCGCGGAGCACGCGGCATTCCTCGCCGGTGAGTCCGAAGCCCACGACGCTGCCGTTGCGCTTCTCGTATTCCGCGAGCCGGTGACGGTGATACCCCAGGAAGGAGTCGTGCCCGTGCGGCCTCGTGCCGTCCGGCCGCCCTTCCGAGAACATCTGCACGATTCCCAGCTCGACGCGCTGCTGAATTTTCACCGCGCCGTCCGTCCCGCGGATTTTGCGGACGGAGATTTTATCGGAATCGTAAGGCCAATCGAGCAACGCTTCTTTCAGATCAACGAACGACATGGTGGTCCCCTCCGAGCGGTCATGCCGTGGAAACTGTTCCCCAAACTGACAGGTCCACGGGCAAGCCTACGATTCAAGGGACAGGCGTGTGGGTGGGTATCGCCCCCGAGAACGCCTTCGCGCTGGGCTTCGCGCAGATTCCGCACGTCTGCCGATCAGCCGTCGAGCCGCGGGCTTCAGCCCGCGCGAGCTTCGCCCGGCGCCGATCCCCGGGGTGGCTCGAGTCCGCAACGGCAGACCGGCGTAGGCAGGCTGAACCGGGCAGGCAGGGTTGTTCGCGAGCGATCCTTGCCGCCTGATCGGCAGGGGATGGAGCGGAATCCCGTGGCGGAGCGACGGGCTGCTCATCGGGGAGCACCAGGGAGTCCGGACCCGCGACGGGCATCCCGCCGTCGGCTTGACGGGCCACCTGACAGGGCGATACTTGAAGCGCTGGCCGCCCTGCGGTTGCGCGGGCGGCGGGTGCCCGGAGCACGGCCGCAGGAACGGCGAATCCGGCGGCGAGGGTGGCCGGGCAGTTTCCGCCCGACGGACGGCTTGGTCCGGCGGTGCTGGATACGGCGTGCGCGGGACGCGATCATTTACCTTTTCTAAACGATAGCGGACAGGAACGTGACGAGTCCTGCCTCGGTGAGACGGGACTCAGCAGGCTCTTTCAAGGATACCGCAGATGAAGGGTTCCTGGCTCAAAAGTGGCAGGCGCTGGGGGATCGGGAAGCGCTGGGGGGTGTTGGGCTTGGCGGCCGTGCTACCCGGCTGCTCGGCGTTCAATCCCGCGTTCGTCGATCTGGTCGATCCCACCGGGTCGTCCGGCTCGGTCGAGAACGCGCCCGGCTACGTGGCGATCGCGTTCATCAACAATGCGGACGTGGATGAACGTCTGCTGACGTACTTGGAAACGGACGTACCGGACGGCGGCGGCGTCGAGCTGACGCCCTTTGAGCGCCGGACCTTGAAGCCGCGCCTTCGCTTCCGCGTCCGTGTCGAGTTCACCAACGGCAACTTCAACATCTTCGAATTCGTCGACGGATCCGTCAAACTCGTGGACAGCCGTTTCGACGCCACGAATGAACCAGACCTCGTCGAGAACGACCTCACCAACACCATCGTGGTCTGCGACGTCGTTCGCGTCTCCGTGGAGGGACCGATCACGGTCTTCATGCCCGTTCTGATCGAGGGATGGACGGCCACGCAGAACACGTTCGGGTTTGTCGAATATCGGTTCACGCAGTACCTGGCCGAGTCTCTGGGATTCATTCCGCTCGAAGTGGACGTCATCGACGACGACGGCAACGTAACGCTGCAGCAGAACATCGGCGTGCGCGACGTGCCGGTTCCGGTCGAGGAACCTCGTTGCGGCTCGGTGGTGTCGTTTGTTATTACCGGCACGCTGGCCGCTCCGTTCATCAATGTTCCGGACAATCCGGACGACAACCGCGACCAGGCTTTCTCGCGGGATACGCCCAGCGTGGTGACGACGGACACGGAGACGATTGCGCGCATCGGCGGTCGCTTCCAGATTCGGGTCCAGGTGAATTAAGGCATCAGCAAAAGGGTGGCGGGGGGTCGCGCCGGGCGCGAGCCCGGCTTTGGAGATTCGGACATGCGACGACAACTGGGCATGGGCGTCGGGGCGGCGGGTGTGCTCCTGTCGATGGCAGGGTGCGGCAACCCCAATGCGCTGCTCTTCAACGATTCGTTCATCAACTACGTCTCCGGCGGCATCGTGCCACAGACGCCCGGACCGACCGGAGCGTTTGTGCTCGTCCGCGCGGTCAACAGCACGCAGCAGAACATCCAGTTCGTCGTCACGGCCGAAATCACCCGTGCGGCGCTCGATGATGAGGGCAATCAGCAGTTCGACGTCAACGGCAGCCTGATCACCGAAACCGTCCTGGAGACAGTCCGACTCAACACGTTCCCCTTCGGCAACGCCAACGAGCTGGGGCACGTCTTCGCCTGCTCGACGCAGGCGATCGAGAGGATCGGCCTGGGCGACAACCTGCTGGCGACGGACCAGGGCTTGTTCGTCGGGTTCGAGGTGGGCGGCAACCCGGGCTTCGGCGTTTCCGCGGGCGTCAATCCGCTGGACCGCACCGAGGGCAACTTCAAGTGCGGCGACACCGTCATCCTGCGTGCCATTGAATCGACTGGCATCCCCGGCGGCGTGGCCGTGGATTCCTTCGTCCTGCCGTGGGAAGAGCAGCCCGAATGCTGCGTGGGGCCCGACACGTTCCAGAACCTCGAAGCTTTGCTTGAAAACAGCTCGGGCGGGTCGGAAGAGCCGTGACCGGACGCCGGGCGAGAGGCGAACCCTTGATATCGTGAAGACGCACAGCCGGTGGCGCTCAAGCGCCGCCGGCTGTGTTCTTTTCATTTCACGGAGCTTGCGAATCGATAGGAGAGTCGGGATCTCTGAAGAACAAGGCCGTGACCGTCAGAGCCGCGACCGTCAGAGCCGCGACCGTCAGGGAGCGAACCCTGCTGCGTGAGATGCGGGTAACCTGCTTCACTGCGTCGCCGCCGCGGCTGGGGTGAAGCGCGCCTCGTCCCGGGCGCGGCTTCGCCCGTGCGTCGAGTTCCGGGTTTTTCAGAAGTTCCAGTCGAATGCCTCGTCGCGGCCTACTGGCGCGATGCGGTCACGGTCGGCTGCGTTCCGGCAAGCCCCCACGCGCCGCGAATCGCCAGGTTGGACGGGTCCGTGGTCGGGCGCGCGGCCGCGGAGGCTGAGGCTTGCGTCGGCGCAGCGGCGGACCCTGCATCGGCGGAGCGTCCTTCGATCTGCCCCATCATGTACAGCTCCCAGTCGCTGGGATCGCGGACGAACTGTCCGGGCACCGGCGGGACCTGCTCCGGGTTGAGCGGCGCGACGATCTCCGGCGTCACCAGGATGACCAGCTCCGTCTGGTTTTTGCGGAACTCGACCGAGCGGAACAGCGCGCCGAGCACGGGCACGTCGCCGATGCCGGGCACGCGGCTCGCCACCGCGCGGACGTTTTCGCTGAGCAGTCCGGCGATCGCCAGTGACTGACCGTTGCCGATCTCCACCGTCGTTTCCGCGGACCGGTTCGTCAGTCCCGGCACCGCGAAGCCGCCGATCTCCACCGACGAGGAGAAGTCCGTTTCCGAAACTTCCGGGTTGATCCGCAGGCGGATGCGCTGATGCGCCTCGACCACCGGCGTGAAGTTCAGCCGCACGCCGAACTCGCGGAACTCGATGGTGATCGCGTTCGAGGCCGTGCTCTGCGGCACGGGGATGGGGAACTCGCCGCCCGCCAGGAACGACGCCGTCTCGCCGCTGATGCACACCAGGTTCGGCTCCGCCAGCACTTTCAGCAGCGAGTTGTCCGAGAGCGCCTGGAGGAAGAGCTGCATCTGCACGCGGGGGAAGCCCAGCGACAGCGTGGAGTTGGGCGACAGCGGAATGCCCTCGGACCCGGTCAGGAACGGAATGTCCGTCAGCATGTTGACGTCGGCGGCCGCGCCGATGTTGATCGGGTTGATGCTTCCGAGCTGATTGACAAGGAACATGTCGCGGAACTCGTCGCCGGCGAGGAAGCCGTTGATGCCGAGCTGCTTGATCGCGCCGCGGTTGACTTCGGCGACGGTGCAGCGAAGGAGCACCTGCTGCTCGCCGGAAACGCGAAGGTGATTCTGCACCGTGGAGGAGGCCCCGGTGCGCGCCGACGGCGGCAGGAAGAGGCGCGCCAGTTCCATCATGCGCTCGGCCATTTCCGCGCCGCTGACCGTGCCGGACAGGACGATGTTGCCCAGCACGGCGCTGACGACGACCTCCGCCTGCGGATCGATCTCGTCCACGGCCTTCTGGAGCGCCTCGAGGTTCAGCTCGACGGCGACTTCCATGACGCTCTGCTGTCCCTGCGGACCCCAGAGCACCACCTGCGTGGTGCCGTAGCTGGCGCCGGTGATGAGAAGCTGCTTGGGACCGATGGCTTCGACGCCGGCGATGTGGCTGGCGACGACGTGCACCCGCGCGATCTCGGTGGACGTGTCCACCACGACGCTGCGGTCGAGAGGAACGGCCACGCGAAGCTGTTGCTGCGTGAAGTCGCGGACCGTGACTTTCAGCTCTTGACCCATCGCGGCGGCGCCGGCGATCGTAAGGAAGACGGCGGCGATCACCGCCGTCCTGTAGCCCCAAGTCCGCGAAGAAACATTTGTGCCCATCCGTTGGTTCTTCATCGTCATGCCTTCCTTGGCCGCATCCCTGCGATTGCGGTCTTGTCGCCGCCTCCTGACATGTGCGGCCCGGTTGCCGTTGCGATCCATCGCCCTCTCGGAAGAGGGCAAGGCTTGCTCCCTGCCCTGCCTGCACAGGTTGGAAACCTGTGCTCCATACACCGGTTGGAAACCGGTGCCACACTCGTCCCGGAACAGTCGCTAGTGCCCGCCTCCGTGCGGGGTGCCGTGCGACCCTTCGTCGTGGCTGCGGCCGTCGTCCGCATCGTCTGCGTCCGAACCGCTCGCGTCGGAATCCGGTTCCCAATCAACGTCTTCCGCCGAGGGCGTGTCTGCATCCGCGTCGGGCGCCGGGTCGCCGTCGACCGGGGGCGTTTGGGTCTGTTTCTGCTGCGGATCCTGCGAGGGCGCCTGCTGCGGATTCTGCGTCGGCGTCTGCTGCGGCCGCTGGGACGGCGCCGGCTGGGCGCCGCCCTGCTTGGCTCTCAACGCCGCGCCGCCACCGGGCTGAAGCCCGGACTGCATGGAGACGACGTTGTTCGAGTTGGCGTTTTCATAGACGATCCGCATCGCCTGCGTGCGCGCGCCCGGCGCGGTGGCGCCGTAGGAAACGATCATCGACCAGGGCGGGGCGGCCGGCGTGGTTTCCACCGGCGCTGTCGTCGCGGTCACCGGACCGGTCGTGGGCGCGGGCGCCTGGGCGGCGGAAGACTTCATCATGCTTGCCAGTCCGGCGAGGAACCCCCCGCTGGAACTCTGTGCATCGGACGAACCCTGCTTCTGTGGATCCTGCTTGATGTCGCCCTGCAGGTGCGAGGTCAGTTCAGATCCTCGCGCGGAGAAGTTCTTTCCGCTGACGATCTCATCATCTTCTCCGCGCAGCGCCATGGTGATCTTGCCGCGCGTGGCCGCGAGGTGGAGCTTGGTGACTTCCTCTTCGGGAATCAGCAGCGTGGCGGATCGAGCGGTCTTGGTCTTTCCGCCGCTGCTGCCCTTGGCGGCGCCGCCGCTGCCCAAGCCGACGCTGGCGACCTCGATGCGTTGCAGCACGACCTCGGCGATCGTCTCGCGGTCGCGGCTCGTCTTGCCCTCGACGTCCATGACCACGATCACGTCCACCCAGTCGCCGGGTCGGACGTTAAAGGCCACGCCGGTGACTTCGTCGATTTCGACGCTGACGGCGCGATAGCCCGGCGCAATGCGCCCCGGGACTCCGGGCGGCGTGCCCGGCTCCGCGAGCATGGACTTGAGGATCGGCGCGCCCTTGGGAATGCCCTTCGTGGTGACGCGGTCGAGCAGTTCCTTGGCATCGGCGTAGTCAGGATCGGTGGCGTTGGGCTTGTCGAGCGTGGAAGCGACTTCGAGCATTTCCTGGGTCAGGGCGACCGTGGGGTCAATGTCCTGTTTGGCGCGGATGACTTTTCGCGCCGGCTCTGAGGACGCCCCCTTCGCCTTCCTCACCGTGTCCATGCCGAACTTGATGGCGAGCAAACCCATGCCCAGACCGAGGGCGAGCGGAATGACGGCCTTGCCTTTCATGTCAGGTTCCCTTGCTTAGCTGGTTGGATGTCCGTCGAAATCAGCAGTCCCGCCGGGCGGCAACCGACCTATCGGACGCGCCCGGAGGGTCATCGGATGAATGCGCGAAGCGGTTGACTTGGGCAGCGCGCCCGCCGCAGCGCAGCGCGAAACGCCCGAACGGGGGTCGTTCGGGCGTTGCGGGGGCGCAAAGATCGCCTGCCAAGGGCGCTGCGCCGCCGGATCCCGCGACGCTCGCCTGCGGTTATTCAGAATCCCCGATGCCTTCCTTGCGCATCGAGCAGTTCCCCGTCAGGTTGTAGTCCTTGTCTCCGAAGAAGCTGCCCATCAGCGTCACGTCGGCCGCGGGCACTTTCACGGTCACGGCCTCCACCGGATCGTCCAGGGTCGCGTGAGTCATCTCAATCGAAACGGTGATGCCCATCGGCGCCATCACTTCATTCACGCGGTCGGTGACCTCCGTGTACGGCTCTTCAGTGGTGGAGAGCACGGCCACGCGGCATCCTTCGCGGGCGGCGTTCATGAGCGCCTGGCGCACCATGAACATCCAGCCGTACTCGATGATGCCGAACAGGATGGTCACCAGCAGCGGCAGGACGAACGCGAACTCGACCACCGCCGCCGCGCGCCGGCGCGGGTCGCAAGCCCGCGCCGCCCGCAGGCCGATCGGGGTCCGTCCCGAGGTCTTCTTGTGCTTGAACATGGCTTACATTCCCCATCCACCCCACACGCGCCCGACCAGCATGATCAGCGAACCCGCTGTCAGCGGGACGCCATAGGGCAGCAACTGCGAGGTGGCGCCGAAACTCTTGGCCGATCCAAAATCAGAGAACATCGTCTTGGTGTTCGAGCACTTGGCGAGGATCACGCCGAGGTTCGAGCAGGCGTGCTTCAAGCGTCGCGTCGAGAGAATCATCACCACCGCGGCCACTCCGCCGATGATCGCGCCCAGCGCGAAGCTGTAGAACGTCATCGCCGGACCGAACCACGCGCCGATGGCCGCCATCAGCTTCACGTCGCCCGCGCCCATGCCGTGCATCAGCCACGGCACGATCAGCAGACCGAAGCCGACCAACATGCCCATCAGCCCGTCGCCCACGCCGGCGGTTCCGTTGAACACGCCCTGGGCGATAAGTCCCGCCGCCAGCAGCGCCGCGTTCAGCCAGTTCGGCACGCGCCGCTGCGAGTAATCAATCCACGACGCCAGGAGCACGCCCGGCACCAAGATCGCACACGTCACGCCCCAATACCCCAAAGCCATCGCAAGTCCCCTGTGTAGTGAGCTGTTAGCTCCTAGCTCCTAGCTCCTAGCTCTCAGCTCTTAAGCTGTTCGCTGTTAGCTCTTGGCTCTTAGCCGTTTGCGAAGAGCTGGTGGTTGCGAGCCAGCCGGAGGCCCATCGCACTACAGTTCCGCCGCCGGTCTGAATCGCAACCGCGCACGGCATCCCGTGTGCGACCGGACTTTCTGGCTAGCAGCTAATAGCTGACAGCTAGCAGCTCTTCGCGCGTGGAAGCCGGTGGGCGGTTCCGAGGCTGGAACCGCCCACCGCACGCTTGTCACGCGAGCGACGGCATCGCCGCCGCCCGCCGTTCACGCATCACGCGCTGCCGTCCGGCAGCTCGCTCTCGACGTTGGTGAACACCGTGCTGACCTTTTCGCCAAGCTGCGTAATCGCGGCCAGCGCCACGATGATGATCAGCGCCAGCATCACCGCGTACTCGGTGGCCGTCGGACCATCTTCGCTGACCAGAAACTGCTTGGCCCTGTTGAGCATCGACGTCATACAAACCCTCCAAACAAGACATGCGGGCCTGCCTGCAGGCCCGGAGAACGGTGGGCCCCGCGCCGCAAGCGGCGACGAAACCCTTGTGCAGTGTCTCGGACCTCCAGGGGTCGCGAGCAGCGTCCACCGGTCCGCGACACGCAGGCCGCCCACCGGCAAGGTCCACCCCGCCCGACCGGGGCCGGCGGGCGAGTGACCATTTCAAACCTACGAAATGATCCTTGATCGGGCAAAAAAAATCGGCGCGTTTCGCGCGCGACGCGGGCATCCGCGGATTCTGCGCGACCGCGCGGGACGTTATCAGTCCGCGGTGAAACGCGACGCCCGTCTTTCCCGCGCCGGCGGGATTCCAGCATCGTCATTCCCCCCCCGTGCATGCATGACGAACTCGCACGCAGGCGACCCGTCGAATCGGCGCTGCAGGAATCCGAGGCGCGCCCCCGAAGGAATCGCGCTGGATCCACCCCGGGCAGCCCGTGGAGAAAGGCACGCGCGACGGCCTTCCAGTGGGTCCACTCACCCTCTGGCGCTGCGAATCACCGGCTGGAAAGCCGATGCCCGGCACGCAGAGCGACGGTGAGCCGCTCGACGCGCTGGTCCGGATACTCGCGCTCGGCGGCGGCGCGAAGGTGCCCGATGGTGCGGTGCAGGCGCGGATGGACGAGATCAGGCGCCAGCTCTGAGAGCGGTTCCAGCACGAAGCGGCGCTGGTGAAGCCGGGGGTGGGGCACGTGCAAGCGAGGCTTCTCGATCCACTGATCGCCGAAGAGCAGCAGGTCGAGGTCCAGCGAGCGGGGACCTTCCAGCACGCCGCGAACGCGACCGGACTGCCGCTCGATGAGCATCAGCCGCGCCAGCAACTCTTCGGCATGGAGCAGGGTGGATACCTCGACAACAGCGTTAAGGAACGCAGGCTGCCCACCCGGCCCGCCGACGGGAGACGTTTCGTACACGCCGGATGCACGGAGGTTCGACGAGGGCAACATCGACGACGCCCCGGACGCAAGCGCCGCATCCGCCGGCAACGAGCCGGCATCCGGTGCGGCCGCCAGGACGGCGATCATCTCAAGGCCGTGTTGCAGCAGCGCCAAGCGGTCGCCGATGTTCGAGCCGAGCGCCACGTAGGCCCGCGTGACGTGAGGCATCGCAGCGTCGTGGCGAAGGCTGGACATCGGTGCATCGCCTTTACCACTTCATGCGCCCGATGCGCTCGACGGCCTCGCGGATGCGCGGCGTCTCCACGGTGAGCGCGAAGCGGATGAAACCCTCGCCGCACTCGCCGAAGCCGATGCCGGGGATCACCACGACATTCGCCTCGGCGAGGATGCGCTTCGCGGCGTCCATCGACGCGACGCCTTTCGGACAGCGCACCCAGACGTAAAACGTGGCCTTGGGGTCGTTCACCGCCCAGCCGAGTTTCTTCAGCCCGGCGGTGAGCGTGTCGCGGCGCTCGCGGTACACGCCGAGGATGCCGCGCACGTCGGGGTGGTCAATGTGGTTGAGGCCTTCAATGACCGCGTCCTGAATCGCGCCGAAGAGTCCGGAGTCGAGGTTGCTCTTTACGTCGGCGAGCGCGCCGACCGCCTCCGCGTTGCCCGCGACGAAGCCGGCACGCCAGCCGGTCATGTTGAAGGTCTTGGAGAGCGAGTGGAACTCGACGCAGCGCTCCTTCGCGCCTGGCAGTTGCAGGATGCTCGGCGGCGGGGCTTCGTAGTACGTCTCGCAGTAGGCGGCGTCCTGCGCGATGAGCAGATCATGCTTCCGCGCGAAGGCCAGCGCCTCCTCGAAGAACGACAGCGGCGCGCAGGCGGATGTCGGATTGTTCGGATAGTTGAGCCACATCAGTTTGGCGCTGCGGAGCACGTCCGCGGGAATCGCGCCGAGATCGGGCAGGAAGCCGCGTTCTTCGCGCAGGGGCATGCGGTGATAGGGCGCCTCGCTGAACACGGCGCCGGAGATGTACACCGGATACCCCGGGTCCGGCACGAGCGCCAAGTCGCCGGGGTTGAGCACGGCCGTGGAGAAATGCCCGATGCCTTCCTTGCTGCCGAGCAGCGCCGCAATCTCGCGGTCCGGATCAAGCGCCACGCCGAAACGTTTCTGAAAGAAGGCCGCCACGCACTGACGAAACGCGCGCTTGCCGCGGCCCAGCGGATAGCGGTGGTTCGAGGCGTCGCGCAGGGCGGCGGACATGCGCTCGACGATGAACGCGGGCGTCGGGCGATCCGGGTCGCCGACGCCGAAGTCGATCACGTCGCGCCCCGCCTCGATTGCCGCGGCCCTGGCGCGGTCAATCTCGACAAAAAGATAGGGCGGCAATTTCCCCAGCCGCTGGGCGCGCCACGTTCGCATGTTCAACTCCTGCAATGCCTCGCGAGCAGCCGATGCCTTTACGATGACTCGCCGCCCGCTCCGCCGCTACACACCGATATCCGCACGGCTTCCGCGGGTCAAGCTTGGCTGCGGCTCGGGTACCGGATCGCTCGCGTTCGATTTAACCTTCCGGACGAACCCCAGCTTCCGCTGGTGCAGCGTATCCGGATTGTAGCATCGCTTGTCTTTCAGAACCGCGCCAGTAGGGGATCAGAGCCGCGCTCGTAGGGGATCAGAGCCGCGCCCGTAAGGAAGCGAATTCTGACGCTCAGAGGCGGGAACGCTCCCCTACGATCGCGTCTCGGATAGGATGTCCTTTCAACAAGGCACTACGCTGGTGCTCAGACACCGTTGCACAACTTAGCCGCGCCCGCGAGGTAGCGAGGGTTTACGACCGAACCCGCGGGTTCTGAAACGGTGTTGTAACCCGTCGTCATCATACTTTGAAACGGAACACACAGGGCCGCGGAAACTCTCCGCGGCCCCGTTTCAATCTCCTGGCCTCAGGCGAAGCATGCCCCGCGGCCGCCGGCAACTGCCTGCCCCTCCGGTCTGACCTCCTCATGATCCACCATCCCCCTTGTGCGTTTGCATAATGGCTTCAACGTATCCGCCTGGGAATCCCCATGTCGGGTGCCGGCAAGAGCATCCAGCCTTCCAACCGCCTGCGAAAAAGAAATTCCAAAATCGCAAGGATTTTATCTTGACGACCCGATAACAGTGTGGTAGGCTGAGGGGTGAAGCGAGTTTTCAGGCAAGGGCGGGAGGCACCCCGTTGGTCCCTTCCCTTCCCTTCCCTTCCCTTCCCTTCCCTTCCCTTATCTATTGGGAGGATCCTGCCATGATGCCGAAAGTGCTTGCAAGACCTGTTCGGTTTGCGATCCTGTTGAGTCTGCTGTTTGGGCCGACGGCCTGTAAGGCGTCTGCCATTGACAAGCGACTCGATTCTCAAGCCGCAGCTTACGCCAAGGAACGAGCTGAGAGGCCCTTCATGGGAAGCGTCGCTTTTGATTTCGAGATGATTGACGAGGGCGCTGGCGGTCCTCCGACGACCTACTCCGGCGTGGCGTATGTGGGGCCGGACGGAACCCGACGGCTCGATATTCGATTCGGAACGGACAAACCCCCGGTCATCTGCGCTGTGCTGCCAGGCTCGGCTTGGATGGTTTTTTACAAGACTGAGCACAGCATTGAAAGCCGGCTTCCGGTGCCGTCGACGAACGATGGGTGGGCCAATCAGCTTCGCGCTCAAGTGGACCAGACATCGAGCTGGTGTGGGCTGTTGTCCGCATTGCAGGTCTCACAGGAAATCCTTGCGTTTCAATCTGCCGAAGCCCCATCTTCCGCCCCCAGTGACCCAGACAACGCGAAACGCCTCACGGAAGTCAAGACGAGGCTGACTGGCAACGCGATGGCCTCCATCGAATTGCGGTACGCAAACGGAGGTAAGCTCGAGGCCACCGACTTTCGCGACATTGCCGGGATGGGTCCAATGCCTCACGAATACACGCGTACAAACATCACGGACGAAGGTCGCGTCGTAAAATTGCATTTCGAGATTACAGAGATGTCGGCCGCCCAGGATTCCGACTTCGAAGAGCACTTTGCAGCCCCTTCAAGAACCCCCGAAAAATGGCCCGATCTCTGGGGGGCCACGATCATCGAAAAGGACGGGAAGGAGACGCTGACCCCCTGGCGGCGCGAAATACAAGTCAACAATTCACCCCGATCGTAAGCTATTTTCGCTACGACTTTTCAACCTGTTGGCCGTCTCAATGTTGAGGTCCAGAGCACCTGAAGCCCCGCTGACCCGCTCCTGGGAATCGTGCTTCATCCAAAAGGCGGAGAGCAGGTTTTCCGTGGATGGACGGGGGCGGTGGTAACCCGTTTCTTGAATCACTTTCTTGGAGCTGTTCAATGAATGCAGCGTTCTTCTTGATCGTCTCTCTGTGGTTGTCGTCGGGTTCCGGCGATGCCTTTCCGCCGGATTGTTATATCACCAATATCGGTCAGAAATGCGGGACTGACATCATCTACTCGAGCGGGGCTTGTTCTCCTACGGTACCCTGCGTGTTTCACCAGGATATTTACGACAATCTTTGGAACTGCGTCGGTGCATCTGCGGGCCTGTCAGCTTGCACAGCGAAGGACTGCAATAAGACCACCATAAGGCGCAAATGTGTTGATCAAAACTGTGTGCTCGATGGGGAACCGAATGTGACCTTGGCAGCTACCGGGTCACAAGCATCAGGCAACATATGTCCGTAGACTGACTCCAGGGGCTGATCACACGCTCTGGCCGAGGAGGGCGTGAAAAACCTGTACTTCGAGGGTCAGCGCACGGTGACTAAAGCTGAACCGCACGGCGAGCCGGTCGCCGCGGGGACACGCGCGAGGCGACGTAAGATGCTCGCGGTTCGACCCTGATAGGGAAAACTGGCAGGGAACGAACGGCATCGTTCGTTCCCTGCCTTTGTTTTTCACCCTCCGCAGCGGGCGCGGGTTCGGCGAAACGGATCGCCGATTCCGGCCTGCATTGGCGGGAACTTGCCGTACCCAGGAAGTTCCCCCTGGCCACCTTCGGACCGGCGGCGTAAGCGGCTGCGGATGGGCGGGCGCCTCGTTACCGCTGGGGCCGGCGGCATAGCCGACCGGATGCCGGAGCGAATCCTGCAAACCACGACACCCCCGTTCGGAGGCCGGCCGCCGAAGAAAGGGGCGGACGGTGCCCTCGCGGGGGCAGGGGGCGGATCGAGTGGACCTTGCGCATGCGCCAAGGCCTTTCAATCACCCCTTTTCCGACTTCGGCGATCAACTCGTCCCTTCGCGTTCGACCGGCAAGCAAGGTACGTCAATACAGCGACCGAGAGTTAAAGGACCCTGCGGCCAGGCTCAGGATGGCAGCCTCCCTTCGTCACATGCTTGCGCGCTTGGAAACATGCTCACGCTGAGTACAGCGAGAGCATGCCACCCGGCCAGAATCTACGGCCAGACGCAGTGGACCCTGCACATGCGCCGGGGGACTTGACAGGATGCCCCGGCGAAACTAAGCCTTCCCCATGTTGGACTTGGCTCATCCTGCGGTGCAGCGAAGCCCGCTGCCGGTTCGTTCCGCACTCTCCGCGATTCGGGAGTCGCTCACCTTCGACGACGTGCTCCTCCTGCCCGGGCGCAGCGCCATCGTGCCCGACGAGGCCGACGTGCGCACGCTGCTGACGCGGCGCATCGCGCTGAACATCCCGCTGCTCTCCGCGGCGATGGACACGGTCACCGAGTCGCGCCTGGCGATCGCCCTGGCGCAGGAGGGCGGGATCGGCATCATCCACAAGAACCTGCCGATCGAGGCGCAGTGCCGCGAGGTGCATAAGGTCAAGCGCTCCGAGAGCGGCATCATCGCCGATCCGGTCACGATCCGCCCCGACGAGCCGATCCGCCGCGTGCGCGAGATCATGCGTCTGCAGAACGTCTCGGGCATCCCCGTCGTCACCGACGACCGCAAGCTCGTCGGCATCATCACCAAGCGGGACATGAAGTTCCTCGAATCGGAGGATCTGAAAGTCCACGACGTGATGACCTCGCGCAACCTCGTCACCGGTCCGCCGGGCACGAGCCTCGAAGAGGCCGCGCAGATCCTCAATCGCGCGAAGGTCGAGAAGCTGCTCCTGGTGGACGGACAAAATCGCCTCGCGGGTCTGATCACCATGCGCGACATCGAGCGCAGCCGGCTGTTCACCGGAAGCTGCAAGGACTCCCGCGGGCGGCTGCGGGTCGGGGCGGCCGTGGGCGTGCACGACGACGATCGCGTGGCGGCGCTGATCGAAAGCGACGTGGACGTGGTCGTGGTGGACACGGCGCACGGGCATTCGGACAACGTGATGGAAACGGTGCGGCGGATCAAGGGGCGGTATGACATCGACGTGATCGCGGGGAACATTGCGACCGCGCAGGCGGCGAAGGATCTGGTCGACGCCGGCGCGGACGCGCTGAAGGTGGGCATCGGTCCCGGCAGCATCTGCACGACGCGCATCGTTTCCGGCGTGGGCGTGCCGCAGCTTACGGCGGTGATGGACGTGGCGTCCGTGGCGTCGCCGGCGGGTGTGCCGATGATTGCCGACGGCGGCGTCCGCTGGTCCGGCGACGTGACCAAGGCGATCGCGGCCGGGGCGCACAGCGTGATGATCGGCTCGCTCTTCGCCGGTCTGGACGAGTCGCCGGGCGAGCTGGTGACGTGGAAGGGGCGGCGGTTCAAGGAATACCGTGGCATGGGGTCGCTGGGCGCGATGGTGAAAGGCTCGGCCGACCGGTATCAGCAGGCGGGGCGCATGCGCGGGGGCAAGCTGGTGCCGGAGGGGATCGAGGGTCGCGTGCCGTATCGCGGTCCGCTGGCGGACTTTGTGTATCAACTTGTCGGCGGGCTGCGCAGCGGCATGGGTTACTGCGGAACGGGGACGATTGACGACTTGCGAACGCGGGCGAGCTTCACGAAAGTTACGGCCGCGGGCGTGGCCGAGTCGCACCCGCACGACGTGTCCATCACCAAGGAGTCGCCGAACTACGCGGCGGAGGTTCCCAGCGAGTAGGGAAGACGACCCCATCAACGGATCCCTCGCAGGGCGGGCCATGCCGGCCTCGGCGATGAACGGACTTTGGAGGTTTCGATGATCATGCGTTCGGCTCGTGTTGCATCTTCGATCCGCGCGACAGCGGCGCTGGCGGGTACCTGCGTGTTCTTCGCCGGCTGCCAGAATGTGTACGAGAACATGTACGTGGACACGCAGTCGCCGCACCAGCCGGTGGAAACGGCGTCCTCCGCGAAGCTGAAGGCGATGACCGGCAAGGCCGAGTCGCGCAGCCGCGGGCATGAAGCAATGACCTCGCCGGCGGCCGACACGCGCGTGTGCCACGGTCCTCTCTACTTCGAGGATCCGTTCGAGTCGAAAGGCAGCTTGGACGGCAAGTTCGCGTGGACCTTGGAGGATCACTTCGCCACGGTGTACTGCGGCGGGCGCTGGCTGGCGAACACGATCTTTCTGCCGGTCAGCGTGACGGTGCATCCGATCTGGTCCACGGCCTGCACCGACGGCGCGGTTGCGGGTCCGTCAATCTCCGCGCCGTGTTGTGCGAAGAGCACGGGCAGTGGCTCCGAGAGCTGCGCATCGGGCGGCTGCGGCGCGGGCGGATGTGCGGGAAGCTGTGGACGTTCGAGCGGCGAGCCGGCCGGCGCGGCGAGCGCGGGCTAGCTGGAAGCTCGTTGAAGGGAACCTGGGTGGCGCGGTCCGACGTACTCGCCAGGCCGGGAAGAGCGGGGCAAGACCACGGTGAGCGGAGTACCATTGACCGTGCCACCCGCCCAACAAGACCCGGTGGCATGGAGGAATGCGGCTGCGGCGTTACGCGGTTCTTCAGCCGCCGTAGCATTAATGCGGCCGCTGCGATTGTGATGATTCACGCATGACGCTGGCCCAGGCGGAACGATCAGAGAGGAAAGTTCAGCGATGCCCGGCCTGTGGTCATCGCTTCAGCCCCCCCGCGCCGGTGAACTGCACGCTGTGCGCCTATCCCCTGACGGGTCCGCCGACGACGGGCATGGACTCCACGCCGTACGCGCAGGCGTACTCCGAGGGCGGGCGCGGCGGCTGGGCGATGACGAAGTGGATCGCGTTCGGCGGCGAGCGCGTCCGCCATCTGGCGCTGATGCGCGCGTCGTCGGCCTCGCGGCGATACTGCATCGTCAACCTGGTCTGGCTGTCGCTGGCGCTGACCGCGTTTCATCTGACCGAGGTCGGCTGGCACGAGGCGGACCCGCAGGCCTCGGGCGAGCGCGGCAACGGGTGGGTGACGGTGGCGTCCGCGCCGTTTGCGGGCGGGTCGCTGGAGCAGGACCGGCTGCCCCACGTGCTGTGGTGGAACGCGCGCATCGCGGGCGTCGCGGCCGGCTTGAGCTTCGTCGTCGCCCTCCTGCTTTCGGGGCTGGCGGTTGTGCTGTTGCGGACGTTTGTCGAAGCAATGCACAGCGAGGCCTACCGCGGCGAGGGACGCATGAGCGCGGCGCTTCACTACGCCACGGCGTGGCTTTTGCCGGTGACGCTGGGTGGCGCGATCGTGCTGATCCGCCCTCTGGCGCGGGCGAGCGAAACCGGGGGCTGGAGCGTGACGGTGCCCAGCCAGATGGTGATGATCGTGGCCGGCGTGGCGGCGAGCGTCGGGGTGGTGATGGGCTGGTTCTTCCTGTTGCGGCTGGGCATGACGGCGCCGGTGAAATGCCGCGGTCGGGTGGTGGGCTTCATGGCGATCGGCGCGCCGGCGCTGCTGGCGGGGATGACGCTGCTGTGGCACTTCGGGCTGCTGGTCGTTTACGACCAGTTGATGGAGAGCTTCGGCTGGCAGTTTTGAGGGTGTTGCGGCACAGGTTTGGAAACCTGTGCTACATCCACCGGTTGAAAACCGGTGCCACACGGGCAGGCTGGAAACCGGTGCCACGCGGACAGGCTGGAAATCGGTGCCACGCGGCCGGCTGAATACAAGTGCGACTTCCGGCCGGACAACGTCACCATCAAGGGCGAGCGAGGGAGCGAAACGGGGAAGCGATGACGACGCCGAGCATTCTGGTCGTGGACTTCGGGGCGCAGTATGTGCAGCTCATCGCGCGGCGGGTGCGCGAGCAGCACGTGCACAGCATCATCGTGCCGCCGACGATCACCGCCGCGGAGGTGCGCGCGCACCACGCCGTCGGGCTGATCCTCTCCGGCGGACCGGCCAGCGTGTATGCCCCCGGCGCGCCGAAGCTCACGGAGAATCTGCTGGACCTGGGCCTGCCCACGCTGGGCATCTGCTACGGGATGCAGCTCGGCTGCCAGATGCTCGGCGGCCGCGTCAACGCCGCCACCGCGCGGGAGTTCGGCCGCACGCGCCTGACGGTGAATTCGCCGGAACCGCTCGTCGCGCACATCCCGCCCAACTCGATCGTCTGGATGAGCCACGGCGACATCGTGGACCGCCTCAGCGACGACTTCGTCGAGCTGGCGCGAACGGACAACTGCCCCTTCGCCGCGGTGAAGCACAAGACGCGCCCCTTCTACGGCGTGCAGTTCCACCCGGAGGTGACGCACACGCCCTGCGGGGCGCAGCTCTTCCGCAATTTCCTCTTCGACGTCTGCGGCTGCAAGGGCGACTGGCAGGTTGGGCACTTCACGCAGGACATCATCGAGACCATCCGCCGGCGCGTCGGTCCCAAGGCCCACGTCATCTGCGGGCTGTCCGGCGGCGTGGACAGCAGCGTCGCAGCCGTGCTCATCCACAAGGCCGTCGGTGAGCGCCTCACGTGCATCTTCGTGGACAACGGGCTGCTGCGCAACCGCGAAGCCGAGCTGGTTGAAAGCACCTTCCGCGAACACTTCCACATGGACCTGAGGCGGGTCGACGCCTCGGACCGGTTCCTGCAGAAGCTCGAAGGCGTCACCGATCCGCAGCAGAAGCGGCTGATCATCGGGCATGAGTTCGTGGAGGTGTTCAAGCGCGAGGCCGAGCTGATCCCCGGCGTCGAGTTTCTCGCACAAGGCACGCTGTACCCGGACGTGATCGAGTCCGGCAAGAGCGTCGGCGGTCATGCGGCGGGCATCAAGCTGCATCACAACGTCGGCGGGCTGCCCGCCGACCTGGGCTTCAAGCTGCTGGAGCCGCTGCGCGACCTGTTCAAGGACGAGGTCCGCCGCGTCGGCGAACACATGGGCCTGCCGGAGGAGATCGTCTGGCGCCATCCCTTCCCCGGTCCCGGACTGGCGGTGCGGATCATCGGCGCGCTGACGCGCGCGCGGCTGGCGATCCTGCGACATGCGGACGACATCATCCTCGAAGAGGTCCGCGCCGCCGGCTGGTACCCGAAGATTTCGCAGGCGTTCGGCGTGCTGCTGCCCATCTCGACGGTCGGCGTCATGGGCGACGAGCGGACCTACGCCGACCAGAACGTGGCTGCGGTGCGCTTCGTGGAGACGGCGGATTTCATGACGGCCGATTGGGTCCGCGTGGACCACGAGCTTCTGGCGCGCATCTCCACGCGCATCATCAACGAAGTCCGCGGCATCAACCGCGTGGTGTACGACATCTCCACCAAGCCGCCCTCGACGATTGAGTGGGAGTAGGCAGGTTCCTGCCTTCCTGCCGAGCACGAAGCGCCGGCATGGGCGGCCCGCATTCGTCAGCGTCATTTGTGCGACGCGACGTCCGCAAACGTCCGTCGCAGCGGTTTTCGCCGCGGGCGGCTACGCCCGCTTTCGCAAGCCGGCCTTGGCATCGGGCTTGGTTTCAGACTTCTCCTGCTTGCCCGATTTCACGTCCGCTTTCTCCGCCCTTCCGGACAACGGCGCCGCGAGCGCGGTCCCTTCCGCCACGAGCTTGGGCTTGCCGTCCAGCAGGTGCGGGGCGCGCTTCGCCAGAACCTTCTTGCGGATCTCATCCTTGAGCCTGGCATTGTCGCGCAGGAACTGGCGCGCGTTCTCACGCCCCTGCCCCAGCCGCACGTCGCCGTAGTTGAACCACGCGCCGGTCTTGGCCACGATCGAATCCGCCGCCGCAAGATCGAGCAGGTCGCCCTCCGTGCTGATGCCGCCCTCGAAGAGAATGTCGAACTCGGCCTCGCGGAACGGGGCGGCCACCTTGTTCTTCACTACTTTGGCGCGGACGTGGGAGCCGGTGACGACCTCGCCTTCCTTGATGGAAGAGATGCGGCGGATGTCGATGCGGACGGAGCTGTAGAACTTCAGGGCCTTGCCGCCGGGCGTGGTCTCAGGGTTGCCAAACATGACCCCGATCTTCATGCGGATCTGGTTGATGAAGATGACGATGCACTTGCTCTTGCTGATGGCGCTGGTGAGCTTGCGCAGCGCCTGGCTCATGAGCCGCGCCTGGATGGCGACGTGCGAGTCGCCCATCTGCCCTTCCAGCTCGGCCTTGGGCGTCAACGAAGCCACGGAGTCGACGATGACGATGTCCACCGAGCCGCTGCGGACGAGCATTTCGGCGATTTCCAGCGCCTCCTCGCCGGACTCCGGCTGACTGATGAGCAGGTTCTGCAGGTCCACGCCGCACTTGCGCGCCCAGATCGGGTCCATCGCGTGCTCAGCGTCGATCACCGCGGCGATGCCCCCGACTCGCTGCGCCTCCGCGGCAACGTGCAGCGCCAGCGTCGTCTTGCCCGACGACTCCGGGCCGAAGATCTCGATAACCCGCCCGCGCGGCAGCCCGCGCCCACCCAGCGCCAGGTCCAGCGAGAGCGCGCCGGTCGAGATGCCCTCGATATCCGTGCTCATCTGGTCCAACTGCATGATCGCGCCCTTGCCGTAGGCCTTCTCCACCATCTGGAGCGCGCGACCCAGGGCTTCCTTACGCTTCGTCTGCGTTTCCGGATTCATCGACATGACGCACCTTTTGAAAGCTGTTGACGGTCGGCCGGCAGCCGGTAGCTGCTGGCTGCTGGCTGCTAGCTGCTAGCCAGAGCAATCGCTCCACTGAGAGGTTACTCCCCTCCAGCCAGAAGCGATTGCTCCACGATAACCGTTCGCCGATTCACGATCCCCGATTCCCGATTCAGTCTTCACAGGCTCCGAGCACCTGAACATCCGAGTCCCCGACTACCCGACTACCCGAGTACCCGACTACCCGACTACCCGACTACCCGACTACCCGACTACCCGACTACCCGACTACCCGACTACCCGACTACCCGACTACCCGCATTCCCCCCCAAGCGCGTGCGTGCTGATCACGCTGTACCGCGGACCGCGCGAGGACAAGTCCGACGCGATCAGCACCAGCTCATCCACGCATTCCATGCTCGGCGACAGTCCGGCCGCCTCGATTACGCCACGCAGCTCGCCGCGCGAGCGATCCTCCTTCACCCGCCCCAGCGTCACGTGCGGGCGAAAAGGCTTTCCGTCCGACGGGTAGCCCAGACGCGTCAAGCCCGCGTCGATGGCCTCCGCCAACGGGAGAAGCACGCCGCCCTCCTCTTTCACACCCGCCCACACCACGCGCACCCGTCCCGCCGCCGGAAAACACCCCACGCCCTCGACGGCCATGTCGAACGGCTCGGCCGCGGCGGCACACGCCGTCAACTCCCGCGCGATCGCCTCCACGTGCCCCACCGGCGCGTCGCCGATGAACCGCACGGTCAGGTGAAGCTGCTCATCCCCTGTCCAGCGCACGTCCGGGCATCGGGGCGCCAGCTCCTTCTGCACGCGTTTCAGCCGAAGCTTTCCGCCCGGTGAAAGCTCCATGGCCACGAACAATCGAAACGTCTGCTGATGCGGAATCATGTTGCCGTGCCGGCGTCAGCGCCTGGTCAGAAGCGCCGCTGCCAATCCCTCGTCGCGGATGCGGAATCATGACGTCGTGCAAGTCCCCGCGCCGGCAGTCCCTCACTCCTCCAACCGCAGCATCCGCAGGTACTGCCCGACCCTCGCGTCCACCTCCCCGCGCGCCAGCGACTGCACGCGCCCCACTGAAAAATCCTCGATCGCAAACGACGCCATCACCGTGCCCCGCGCCACCGCCCGGCGCAGCGCGGGACCGTCGATCCGCTCGCAATCCCCGAGGTAGCCCATCACGCCGCCCGCGAAGCTGTCCCCCGCGCCCGTGGGATCGCGCACGTCCTTCGTCGGAAACGCGGGCACGGACGTCGGCCCCTGCTCGCTCATCAGAAGGCATCCGTGCTCGCCCTTCTTAATGATGACGAACTTCGGACCCAGCGCCAGCAGCTTCTCGGCGGCCTCGATGAGGTTGATGACCTCCGTCAGCTCGCGCGCCTCCGCGTCGTTGAGGATGACGCCGCTGACCCGCGAAAGCACATCGAGCAGCGCGTCCCGCTCGGTGCGGATCCAGTGGTTCATGGTGTCACAGACGATCAGCCTCGGCTGGTGCAGTTTCTGGATCAGCGCCTTTTGCAGCGCCGGGTGCGTGTTGGCGAGGAAGACCAGCCGGCTGTCGAGGAAGGCGGGCGGCACCTCCGGCGGCGCCTCCGCCAGCACGTTCAGGTGAACGTTGAGCGTTTCGGCCTCGTTCATCGCGCCTTCAAACTTGCCGGACCAGCGAAACGTCCGGCTCCCGCGACGAACCTCCAACCCGGCGAGGTCGATCGGCTTGTGATCGAACACGCGGCGAAACTCCGCCGGGAAATCATCGCCCACGGCGCCAACCAGCCGCACCGGCGTGAACTGCGAGGCGGAGAGCGAGAAGTACACCGCCGACCCGCCCAGCACGCCCTCCGCGTGACCGAACGGCGTGATCACCGTGTCGATCCCGATGCTCCCCGTAACCAGCAGCGACATGTCCCGATCACCCCGTATTCATCAGGCCGGGACGCGCCCGCCGCCGGGCCGCCCGCCTCGCCTGTTCAACCGGTTCTACCCGATCCGCCGCTGCGATGCAAGGGTGAATTAGAAAAAAGTTAGGGCATCGTCAGGGCCTCGATTGACGCGGTCCGTAGGCCGCCGAAACGCTCGAACTTGCTCAGCAGCCCGCGGTGGAACTCGAAACTGGACTTGGGGTCCGTCACCCCCGCGCAGGCGGGGGTCCCGTACGCCCGGGAAGACTGCAGGATCCTCGTCTCTTCCCGGGCCGCCGGCTGGATTCCCGCCTGCGCGGGAATGACGCACGCCCCCTTTCACCTGGCGCCGGCAAGCCTCAATTTGAGTCGGCAAGGCGGTCGATCTATAATCCGGAGCGGATTGTCGGCAAGGGCCGCGAGGCGCGCCTGATCGGCCGCGGCCACCGTCAATCGCGTCAAGTTCGATGGATACGACGATGGTGAGAACCGACCTGCTCGCCTTTCTGGAAATGCCCGGCAGCACCGAGTGGCTGGTGATTCTGCTGGTGGGGCTGCTCTTTTTCGGAGGGCGGCTGCCGGAAATCGCCCGGTCCGTCGGCAAGAGCATCGCGGAGTTCAAGAAAGGCATCAAGGACGCGCAGGACGAGTTCCGTCCCTGAGCGTTTCGAACGCCGCGCCCGGCAAGGGCTTCGCGGCCTGCAACGGAGGCGAGCTTATGGATATGAACCTGCTGGCCATCTTGGGTTTGCCCGGCGGCTCCGAGTGGATCGCGATCCTGCTGGTCGCGCTCCTGCTCTTCGGTCGGCGCTTGCCGGAAGTGGCCCGGTCCTTCGGCAAGAGCATCGTGGAGTTCAAGAAGGGCATGCAGGACGTGAAGGACGACGTCCAGGCGCCGCTGATAATCGAGCCGCCCAAGGCCGCGAACAGTCTGCCCGCCGGGACGACCCGTGAAGCCATGCCCGGCACGGACCCGTCGCCCGGCGCGAAGGCGGAGAGCAAGGAAGAAAGCGCCGCGCCGGTGGGGCGATGAGCTGAAGAAGCCTGCGCCGCGTGCACCGCTTCGCCCGCCCGTCAGCAACCTGTCGCGATAGGCGACGCCCGTCATTCCCGCAAAGGCGGGAATTCAGTTTCGTCATTCCCGCGGAGGCGGGAATCCAGCGTTTTCCCGTGCCCTTGGGACCCCCGCCTGCGCGCGGATGACGGTCCCCATGCTCCCTCTCGAGTTCCGCCACGGGCTGTCGGCATCCGCGCTCACATCTGAATGCGAAACGCGCCGTCAAGAGCGGCCTTGAATTCGTACACGTCCTTGAAATCGTCGATCGAATCGCTCGGCTGCTTCTGCATCTGACCGGCTTCAATCGCCGCGTAAACCAGGCGACCGAAGTCGAGGGTTTCCCGAACGCCCCACCGCTGGAGCACCGACCGCGCCAGCAGACCCCACTGCTTCAAAGCGAGATCCCTCAACCCCCAGCACAGGTCGCTGCCGCGCACGTGGCGGTTAAGCTTGTCCACGCCGCCGATCATCGCAATCGCCGACGCCACGCGCGCCGGGGCCTTGCCGCTGTCCAGCAGACCGCCAAGATCGTCCCATCCCAGCTCGTGGTCCTCCAGGTACTTGGCGAGGTACTGAAACGCCGGGGACAGCGGTCCGTGGACCTGCTCGATCGTGGCCGACAGCCCTTCGCGCAGAAACGTCAGCGCCGCCGGGTGGTAGGCGGGAGCGGCGTCCGTCGCGGCATCGGGCGTGTGCGGGGTGGATGTCGAAGACATGGTTGTAACGGATAGCGGGATTCGCCGTTTCGTCAAGCGCCTTCCGGAGGCGGCGATCCTCCCGCGCCGCCGGAAGGCGGCGAGCCGGGCCGAGGTCCGCCGCGGTGCTTCCGTCGCCGGAAGCGACGCACGCCGCCTTCGCCGCGGGGGGGCTGCCCGGTCTCGGGGGCATCCGTTTTCGGACCCTGCGAATCCTCCGCGTTGGGGGCCGGCGGCGACGCGCCCTCGCGCGGCGGCGCGCCCTCGCGCGACGGGCCGACCTGCCGACCCACGATGCGCCGCCGCGTCGGTCTGCGGGGGCGCTCTCCACGTCCCGACTCACGCGCGGGGCGCGGCGCATCCGTCGTGCGCGATCCCTCATCCGTCGCCCGCGAACCTTCGTCCGCCGCGCGCGGGCCCTCACCCGCCAGGATTTCTTGCGGCCCTGTTTCCTGGGATCCTTCCGTCGAAGGCGGCGTCTCGCCGAGCCGTTCCACCCGCCCAGCCGGCGGAGAAATCTCCCTGGGCCGCGGCGGGGAAGGCGCCTCGCCGCGCCGCGTGGGCCGTTCCGATCCCTGTGATTCGCCGCCCCGCATCCGAGGCGCGCCGCCCGACATTCGAGGCGCATCGCCCGACATTCGAGGCGCGCCGCCCGGATCAAGTCGCGCCGGTTCGCCGGGAAGAATGTCCTCCACGACGACCGTCACGAGCCGCTCGTCTGCCGTTTCGATCTGCACGAGCTGCGTGAGGATCTGGCGATTGACCACCACGCCGTCGCCGTGCGCCGTGTGAATCCTCGCGCCGATCCGCGGCAGCTTGCTCGCCAGCTCCTCGTACGATTCGTGCTCATACCGCAGGCAGCACTTCAGCCGGCCGCAGCGCCCCGAAACCTTCGACGGGTCGATGGTCTGCTTCTGCATCTTGGCCATCTTCATCGTGACCGGCTTGAGCGTCTTGAGGAATACCTTGCAGCAGCACTCGCGCCCGCAGGTCTCGAAGTCCGCCAGCAGCCGCGCCTCGTCCCTCGCGCCGACCTGCACCATCTGGATGCGCGTCTGCAGCTCCTCGGAAAGGTCCTTCACCAGGTCGCGGAAGTCGATGCGCCCCTCGGCGCTGAAATAGAAGATCGCCCGCTCGCCGCCGAACAGCAGCTCGCACTCCACTACCTTGATCGCCATCCCGTGCTGCCGCGCCAGCCGACGACACAGGTCGCGATGCTGCGGAACGACGCTCTGAAGGTGTGCATATTCCGCCAGGTCCGCGCGGTTGGCCTCGCGGAGAACCCGCCCCGCATCGAAGATGAACGTGTTCTCGCCGCTGGCGTCGGCGTACGACTTCATCTGCTCGCGCGTCACGGACTTCGAGCAGCCGGTGCAGGTCAGCGACACCTGCTCACCGATTTCCATCCCCCGCGACGTCTGCACCACCACGCGCGCCCCGCACGTGAACCGCATGTTTGGCGCATACGAAAACTCGCCGATGTGCTTCATGTAGCCGAAGCGCACGGCCGTGGTCGGGTAAATCTTCTCCAGCCCGTTGCCGCAGCGCGAATCGCCTTCGCCCGATCCGCACGAGCCGCACCCCGTGCGCGTCTGCGACTCGATCACCGGCAACGAGGCGAGCGCTTCATCTATGCTGATCTGAACCATCTGCACTTCCCAGCGATACACTCAACGCGACGCGCTGCGTACGCACTGCCACCTTCGGGTGGCATGACCTCGCGGTCCTCGGCGTGAGCATGTGCGCGGGTGGCATGCTCTCGCCGTACTCGGCGTGAGCATGAGGCTCCCCTGATCGCCGCAGCATGGCTACCCGCTGCGCGTGAAGCCATGCCACCCGTCGTGAAGCCATGCCACCCAACCGCGTGAAGCCATGCCACCCGAGAAGCCGTGCCACGTAACCCGCCGGGCATTGTACGCATTGCCGCAGGTTCTGACGACAGGTACGATTTCACCGCGCAGCAGATCGCCCGCCGGCGCCGCGGACCTGCCTGCGTGATGCCATGTTTTGCGAAAGCCAATCACCATGAAGATCGCACGCTCTCTCAAAGTCATCCTCCTCCTTGCCACCGCCCATGCCGCCCTCGCCAACCCGCAGACCGCGCCGCCCTCCCCGGCAACGCCGCCCCCGCCTGCCTCGCCACAATCGCCTGGCGCGCTCACCGCCGCCGAGCAGGCCGCCGGGTGGCGCCTGCTCTTCGATGGCAAGACGACGCAGAACTGGCGCGGATACAAGAAGCCCGCCTTCCCGGAAAAGGGTTGGAGGGTCGAGGACGGCAGCCTCCGCTGTCAGGCCGGCGGCGGCGGCGGAGACATCATCACCACGGAGCAGTTCGGCGACTTCGAGTTGACGCTCGAATGGAAAGTCGCCGAAAAGGCCAACAGCGGCATCATGTACCGCGTGGCCGAGAAGCACGACACCGCGTGGCAGACCGGTCCGGAATATCAGATCCTCGACGACGCAGGGCACGGCGCAGAGCCCACCGACATGCACGCGGCCGGCTCGCTCTACGACCTCTACGCCCCCGCTCCGGAAAAGGTCTGCAAGCCGACCGGGCAGTTCAATCAGACGCGCATCCTCTCGCGCGACGGGCTCCTGCAGCACTGGCTCAACGGCGTGAAGATCGTCGAGTGCCGCACGGACACGCAGGAGTGGAAGGACAAGATCGCCGCCAGCAAGTTCGCGTCGTATGAAGGCTTCGGCGTCCTGCCGAAGGGGCACATCGCCCTGCAAGATCACGGCAACGACGTCTGGTTCCGCAACATCCGCGTCCGCGACCTCTCCGCGCCGCTGCCGAAGGAAGTGAAGCTCTTCAATGGAAAGGACATGACCGGCTGGGTCGCCCACCTCGACGGCAACGGGAAGTTGGAGGACGTCTGGAGCGTGAAAGACGGCATCATCATCTGCAAGGGCAATCCCGCCGGATACATCCGCACCGCCGCCGACTACACCAACTACGTCCTCAAGCTCGAGTGGCGCTTCAGCCCCATCACCAAGCAGGCCGGCAACAGCGGCGTGCTCCTCCGCGTGCAGGCGCCGGACAAGGTCTGGCCCAAGAGCGTCGAGGCGCAGCTCCAGAGCGCAAGTGCCGGCGACTTCTGGAACATCGACGAGTTCGCCATGAAGACCGCCCCGGAGCGGCTCAACGGCCGCAACACGAAGAAGACCCACTTCGCCGAGCGGCCCCTCGGCGAATGGAATGAGTACGAGATCATCGTCGATCACGCGAAGATCACGCTGAACGTCAACGGCGAAACGCTCAACGAGGCCTGGGACGTCGGCGAACTGCCCGGCAAGATCGCGCTGCAGTCCGAAGGCGCGGAGATCCACTTCCGCAACATCCGCCTGGCGCCGATCGACTAGCCCGCACTTCCCCCCCTCCCCACGGGCGGGAACAGAGGGAGGGCCTACTCTTCCCCTCTCCCCTTCGGAGGGGGCAGGGGAAGGGCCTTCCGGCCCACTTCTCCATGGGAGGGGGCAGGGGGAGAGCCTCCTGCCGGAATGCCCCTCACTTGCGTGAGGGGTCCTGGTTGCGACGTTGCGACGTTTCGACGTTTCGACGTTTCAGCGTTTCCTACGGGCAATCCACCTCTCGACAGAGCGCCTCGCCGCAGCCCTCCACGCAGACGGTCACGCGCCCGGCGGGGCAGTCGGGCAGGTGCGTCTTGATCGAGGCCATGGCGTCGAAGCCGCCGGAGTCGTTCTCGCGCGCCTCCACATCGAAGTCCTGGATGCTCCCGCAGACGCTCTCATGCGCCCCGAGGTCCACACGTCCCGAGAGGATGCTCGGGTTGCCGTCGAGGGCCGCCGATTCAGTCAGCGCGTCATCCCTTCCGCAGTCGCATCCTGGCGCCAAGACGGCACTATCCAGATCGTGACAGATTTCACAAACTAGTGATAGGGTTTTCCTGAATTGCACTTGACGCTCGCCTGTTCATGGTGTAGTCTCATATAAGCGGGTCCGCCGATGACTCGGATGGGTTTACAGCCGTGCTCGCAGGGAGGCTGGCTCCCATGCTCGAATCCTGTCCTGCAACCATGCCCGATAGTCGCGGCGGCAAGTATGGGTGTGATGACGGACGAACACAGCCACTCTGCGCCGTGACCAAGGTCTCCCCCCCCCCCCGCAACCTCGCTGACGCCCAGAGGTCCGCCCTTGCACTGTGGCGCGTTCTGCGCGCTTGGGTGCGGCCCCTCTACCTTCGAATTCACAACGGCAAGTCCGGTTCACTCGGTTCCCGGCGCTTGTTCTCGGCAACGCCGCGAGTCTTCACGGCCTGAGATTCAGAAACTTGTTGGAGTTCATGAAGGATTAGCTATCATGAAACATGAGAGGTGGGTCGCCGGCTTGGGGCCGGCGATGATGCTGTTGCTGGTGTTGTGCGTCGGGGTTGCGTGGAATGGAGCGCCCGCGCCGAACCCGGATCCGATGCTCCGCGTGGCGTACACATGGAATGCCAACGTGTCCGGTGACTGGGACAACGGTGGGAACTGGGAAGGGATCGACAGCGGCTATCCGGACGACTCTGGAGACGATGCGACGCTGCAGGGCTTAGGATACTACGATACCGACATCGACCTCAACGCCTCCT
>JADZBE010000038.1 GCA_020852275.1 Phycisphaerales bacterium | reverse complement strand
CATCTCAGGGTCCGCTGCCAGCCGCGCGAGCACGGCGTCGTACTCCACGCCATCCCAGCCCACCCACTCCTGCGAGTGCGCCAGCGCCGTCGCATGACCGCGCCACATCGCCTGCACCTCGATCGCGGCCATGTTGCAGCCGTCGTAGCCGACGAAGTCAATAAACCCAAGCTCCGGGAGCGCGGCCTTCAACTCGTCAAGGTCCAGCGCGTCGTGGTCGGTGTCGTCGCCCATCACGTAGCCGGGGTGCCAATTCCACCCGTGGCCCCAGAAGTACAGCGCATAGCGTTCCGCCGGGTAGGTCTCGCGCGACCATTCCACGAAGTCGAGAAGCGTCCGCGCGTCGCCCATGTTGCGCTCGCCCCAGTCGGCCAGCGCGTGATGGGCGTCGGCGATCAGACCCGCCTCGACGTGATACAGCTTGGTCGTTTCCCAGTCGCCGCGGCTCGTGTCGTATCCCGGACCCCGGTCGGCCAGCGCCACCACCTGCACGTCGCCGGTCGATCCCGTAACCGCCAGCTCCAGCTCCAGATCCCGCACCACGTACTTCTCGAGGTCGTTGTCCCCCGACAGGTACACCATCACGGTCCACTTGGCCGGTGGATCAGCCAAGACCGCGGCAGGCAAAGCCCATGTGCATGCAAAGACCCCCAGCGCCGTCAGGCCACGAGCCATTCCCTTCCCCCTCTCGTATCGGCGGCGCCACGGATCCCCCCGTGGTCAACCCGCCGCCTCACCCATTCTAGCAAGCCAAACTGCGGAGCAACCTCGTTGGGCCGGCAATAAGGTCGCCAAGGTCTGGCCGTAAATCCTGGCATCCTCTCTTCGCCCGTAGGGCGCGCGATGGTTGCCAGGGGCTTGAAGCCCCTGGAAACGTTCATCATCTCTTCCCGCCGCCCGGAGGGCGGACGAAGGCTTCGCGCGCCCTCCGGGCGCAGGCAAGTGAGAGGCGACTGCGGTCCCAGGGACTCCAAGTCCCTGGCAACGCTCGCACGCCCTCCGGGCGAGGCGCCCTCCTCCCACGAGGTCTTCGGCAGCGCGGAAAGTCTATCTCTTCAGTCGAACGAGTTGGCTTGCCAATCGCTCGATGCGGCCGCCTGTGAACTCAAAACCACCATCGTTAAGGAAGGGTGTATCAAAGTCCAGCACACCGCCGGTCATGGTGATCATGATGTGTACGTCTTCGTATTCGCCGTCGGCGAAAACCTCGATTTCACCGCCGGTGATCTGCCAGTCGGGGGTGGCGGCCGACTCATAATCCACCACGCCGAAGCGGAGCATCCCATCGGAAACGACAAACTTGCCCGTTCCAGAAATCACGAAATCCGCACAATTGCTGCCATAACACGCCATGGTCTCTCCAGCCCCCACCTGGAATACGTCGGAAGCCGCGTTGACCTTGGCTTTTCCATTAAGCTCCAGGCAGGCCAAAATCAGCAGGCTCCCCTTGAGGATCACATCGTCATCAATGATGAACCCGTCCCCGCTGTAGTTGAAGAACCCTTGATGACACAGGCTCAAGGTTCCCTCATAGTTGGAATTCACGGCCTTGCTCGCATTGAGCGTCCCGGTTCCGGTGATGGTGACCTTCCCTCCACGCGCCATCAGGGTTGCGGCGTCGTCGCCGACCTTCTCGAAATAGACCGTGCCGTCGACGGTCGAGGTCGTATCCGTGTTGCTCTGGCCGAGAATCAGCTTTTCTCCCCGAATCTCAAGCGTACCCGCAAGGTTGAGCGTCTTGGCGAACGCCAACGTGGACATGTCCTCGATCTTGCAGGTCTTCCCGGAATCGATGACGACGTCATCGCCAGCGCTCGGGATCCGAAGCAAGTCCCAATGCAGTGCGTTATTCCAGTCTCCGCTTGAAGGTCCAAATGTAATCGTGTCGGCCACTGCAATGCCTGCTCCGAACAGGAGGCACAGAAGGGTAATCAGAACCAACGAGGTCCGAAAAAACTTCATGAACATGGTATTTCTCCGGTTGATTGCAGCCTGACGGGATGCAACGGACTGATGGAATTATTGGAAGGGAGCATTCTTAACGCCGATGTACTCGAACACTCTGTCCGGAGGAATTCAAGCTTCCACCGTTCAGCAGCATACGGATATCCGTGACGAAAGGACGTCCGGACTGGAATGCCAAGTCCCCCGCGTCATTCATGCTCGGACCATAGTTGAAGTCCTGATCCGAGGTCATCTGAATGAATCTCCCGGTGCGATACAACCAGACCTGGCGCGTCTGCTCAATGTCGTACCACCGAGTGAACGCAACTTCTCCGCTTTCATTGACGTCTGGAACATCACCCCACTCAGTAAGGTCAGAGACTATTCCGTCTTTCCATAGTTGGATTCCAGAGCGTCCATCCGAATTGAAGTTGTTCGTCCAAGCTACTGTGCTCGTGTTGTTAATGGACGGAGTCTGCGGCTCGAAGGAGTACTCGGGATCAAGCTGTCGGATGCGGCCATCGCGGTACAGCATGATGTCCGAGTCCCACCAGCCGATGACGCAGAAGTTGTACTTGGTCCAGACGATTTCATCGAGATCGTTGAGGTCCCCCAGTTGATTTGAGAAGCCATCCTGACCATCTCCATCGAACGTCAGCCGCTGCTCCGTCCGCCCGTCGAAGAAGTGAATGTCACTTTGCACCACCATGCCCGAGCAGCCGTAACCATACTCCTTGGACCATGCAATGTGCCCGAGGTTGTTGATGACGGCGCCGTAGTCGTCCCGATCGTCAGCGGTCAGGCGCGTGATCTGTCCGTCCGCGGTGCGCAGCATGATCTCGTACGTCGGACCGTACTCCCCGTCCGGTCCCATGGCTCGGCACCAGACGACCGTTCCTTCGTCGTTGATTCTAGGGAAGGCGTCCTTCTTGTGATCCTCCGTGATCCGAATCAACCGGCCGCTGTCGTACAGGAAGATTTCATCCGTGCGATCGTCGCCGTCGCCGGGGGTGCGCATGGTAAAGACGATCTGGCCTCGATTGTTGATTCTCGGGAAGTACTCAAACGAACCGGGATCGTCCGTGACCCGGACTTCCCGATAGCCTTTGGGCGGCTCCGCCTGCGACGGATGCAGGAGTCCACCGCACGCGACAGTGCATGCCGCGAAAGCAAACAACTCCTTCATGACAAGTCTCCGATGATGTTTGGTAGGGCGGAACTTCCGCCGTTAATGGTTGCTCGAATGATCGAAAAACACCGTCCTCGTCATGGCGGTGGAATACGCCTCGCATCTCCCAATAGGTGAAGGCCTCCGCCGTTGACCAGGAGGCGCACGTCGGCCACCCAGGGCGGGCCGCATTGGAATACGACATCCGCGGAATCATTCATATCCGGCACGTAGTTATAGCCCTGATCGGAGGTTAATGTCGAGATCCTTCCGTTACGGTAGCGCCAGACTTCATACGTCTGTTCGGCGTCATACCAGCGGTGGAACACAATGTCGCCCCTCGCATTGATGACCGGCACGGCCCCCCAGTTGGTCAGGTCGGACACACGGCCGTGATCCCACATCTGCAATCCGTGGCGCCCGTCCTCGTTGAAGTTGTTCATCCATATAACGACGCCGTCGTTGTTGATTGTCGGCGCCTGAGGTTCAAAGGAATACTCCGGATCAAGCTGGCTGAACCGCCCTTGGCGATACAAGATGATGTCCGAGTCCCACCAACCGATGACGCAGAAGTAGTACTTGGTGAAGGCGATCTCATCGTAATCATTGATGTCGCCCAACTGGTTGGCGATCCCATCGCCGTTTTCACCATCGAAAGTCAACCGAACGGTGTCGGTTCCATCATGAAACATGAGATCCATCTGCATGACGACCCCCAAGCAGCCGTAACCGACGTACCGGTACCAGGCGATGTGCCCCGGGTTGTTGATCCTCGGGCCAACATCCGCGTAGTCATTGTCGGTCAGCCGCGTGATCCGGCCCTCCGGCGTGCGCACCATGATCTCCGGAGTCGGCCCGAACTCGTCTTCTGGACCGATGTATCGACTCCAGACGATCGTTCCATCGTCATTGATGTCTGGTGCGGCATCCGCCTTGCGGTCATTCGTGATCTGGATCAACTGGCCGTTGTCGTACAGGAAGATCTCATAATTGCGGGCGGATCCGTCTCCCGGATTGCGACTGCTGAAGACGATCTGTCCACGATTGTTGATCTTCGGATTGCGCTCAAATGTCGCCGGATCGTCCGTGACCCGGACCTCCTGATAGCCTTTGGGCGGCTCCGCCTGCGACGGATGCAGGAACCCACCGCATGCAACAGCGCATGCCGTGAAACAAAGCAAGTCTTTCATGACGTGTCTCCCATGAGGTTCGGCAGGGTCGTTCTCGCCTCAATCGCCTCAGGGGCAGGACATGGTCTTCATGGTTGCGGCCGTGAACGTAATCACGACATCATGATCACCCGTCAGCACCAGTTCCTCCACCTCGAGCACCGGGATTGAACCCGTGCCGGTGAAGTCCACGTCGCCGGCGATGTCGACGAGGTGAATCTGCTCGCTGACCAGTTCAATGTCCCATCCGCCGGACTGGTAGGGAATCACCGCATTGTGCTGGCAATCGTTCGGATAGCACCCGGAGCAACTGGGAGAAGGGCTCCAGTTGGAGGGTGTGCTCCAACTGTGGTTGCCGCCTCCGCCTCCGGTCCAGGTGAATTCGGTGACGGTCATCACGGGAAGGGCAGTCGCCAGAAGCTTCAGGCCGCTGGTAGACAGGTCCGCCCTGAGGACGGTCGCATGCAGGGGACAGGTGAGCAGCACTCCAGCGAGGACCAAGAGCACGGCCCCCCTAACGAACCCGGCGCGAGTCCTCAGTCTCGGGTCTCGGGTCTCGGGTCTCGGGTCTCGGGTCTCGGGTCCGCGGCGCGCGGACTTGCCTGACCCCCGCTTCGATACAGGGCTTGCGGATTCATCGCAGCCTCCCTGGAAGAAACGACCTCGTCCGGTTGCTGGGCGCCTCACGCAAGGGTCCAGACGGACGTTTTTCCTCGGAGTTCTCGCTTCATTCCGCGCCCCGGGCCTAGCGCGGATATTCTGAGGGTATTATAGCTCGTCTAGTCTGGTCCGTCAAGAGGGCATGACGCATCAATCGAAATCCGATGACGCCGCTGTCGGCGCAACGCCTATCAACCCGCGGTGAAAGGCGACACCCGTTACCCCCGTGCAGGCGGGGGTCCAGTCGGCTTGAGACAACCGCTGGAGGGGTGATGCCTTGCGAGCCGGCGGCTGGATTCCAGCCTTCGCGGGAATGACGCGCGTCGCCTTTCACGGAGGACTGCTAACCGAGGACGCCTGCGCATCGTCGGATCGTCCTGCGCGTCTTGGGCGATCCGCGCGTTTGGAGGCGACGCAGCGCGAACGCTGCAGCGCCAAGCAACGTCACGATCGCAATCCCGATCCAACCGCCCCATCGCTGATCCGGCGCAAGCTCGGCACCGTGATCCTGCAACCAGCGGTCGATCATCGCCTTGAAGCAGGCGGCGCCGACCAACCCCCCAAGCCCCACCCACCACAACCATGGCGACATATGACGCTTCAAGGCATTTTGCCTGCGCTCGCCGCGCAGCACGAGGCGGGCCATGTCCCTCAGTTGCCCGGGCATTCGTTCATTCGGGAACGGAACCCACACGGAACCACCGGCGGACTGATCAAATCTCATGCCGTACAGACCGATTGAATGAAGCTCCTGCCATCGATAGGCGGCAAGAGTTGCAGCGCCGCGAAGCGCCCGCAGCCCATTCGAATCAATCTCCAGCGCGTTCGCTGCAGGGTACCGAAATCTCCACACGAGCTGATGCCGCATCAGGATTGCGGGTAGCAGCGGGATGGCGCAAATCAAGAGCACCGTCAACGGCAGGAGAACCCAAGCCATGAGGCCGAACCAGGCCGGCTCGCCCTCGAAGACGAATGCGGAGGGTCCAGCCGCCCACTTGCGCAGAGCGCCGTGCCGGAGGAAGAACCAGAGGAAATACCCGAGCGCGCTCAGCGAGAACGAAGGGGCCAGCCACCACGGCTCCCGCATGGATGCAGACAGATGAAGCCGTCCGCCGCGGAACTGATGGTGTAGCAATCGCGTTCGATGGACGCGCGCCAGCCGCTCGGCCTTGGTGTCGAGGAACGTCCAACGCGGAAGCTGGGGATGGACAAACAACTCACCCTCAGGCAGCAGGACCAGCCCATAGGGCCTCCACCGCAGCTTCGACCAGGGAATCATTACCGGCGCGGCGCCTTTCGGGTGGAACAGCAAACCGGATAGACGGCATTCGGTCTTCATGGGCGTGGTCAAGCATAGCTGCCCGGCGGTGCGAACGCCATGATAAACCGCTGGGAAGTTTGTAATCGTCGAGCTTCGGCGTGCCCGGATTGGAGGACGCAGACGTGGAGCGCGTCCCGCCCCCATCCGCCGGCTCAACCCGTAGAGGCTGACCCGGTAATGAGCGACAGGAGCGCCTCGCGGTTCTCGCGCCAGCACTGCTCCCTCGACCGGTGGGACGGCAGCTCGAGCGTGAGCACGGCGATGCCCAGCTCCCGGCCCGCCCACGTGCCGAAGCTGCCGGGCGTGGGGTAGCCGATGGACGCGGTCACCGGGTAACCGTTGGACCGCGCAAACCGCTCGGCGAGGGAGAGGCCGGGACCGTCGTAGTTGTTGCAGAAGCGCTGCCGGTCGATGGAGTGCACCGTGACGATCCACGCGGGCTGGATGCGCTCGACGAGGCGATGCACGGCGCGTGACTCCGGCTCGCTGAGCGGGCGCGGACCGCCGTAGTTGCGCCGCCGGACAGGACCGGGCGACCAGTCGCGCGTCGGGAAATTGCGGTTGAGGTCCACCTTCCGCGCGTTGCGCCGCGTCCCGCGGACCAGACCGTCCGGGTTCACGACCGGCACGATCGTCACCGCGCGCGGTCGCCGGCGAGGAAGCTCGATCCGCTTCAGTTCCGCCAGCAGGCATCTCACGACGTAAACGCTTTTTGGCTCGTCGCCGTGGACGCCGCCGAGAATCAGCCCCTCGCAGCAGCGCGCGTCCGTCGCATGCGCCTCGATGCGGCGTCCTTCCACCGAACGCCCCAGCGTGAAGCGGTGCAATGTCATAGGAGGTTTCGGCGGCGGGCGCCACCGTGTCGAGGGCGATCCATCAGCATTCGCGAACGGAGTCGATGAAAGCACGTCCGCGACACACGGGCTCAGCCCTCAGCCCGCCGGCACAGCCTCAGCCCTCAGCCCGCCGGGGCCGCGACGACCTCGGCCACCGCGCGCTTGGCGGCGAGCCGGCTTGGCGCGCGACCCGTGCCGCTGCGCTTGACCGCGGCCTTGGCGGCCGACTTGGCGGCCAGCACTTGGGTCTCTTGGGGTGATGTGAAGAACCCGCCGATGTGACGGAAGCGGTCGTAGCGCCGCTTGAGAATCGTTTCGATCTTCAACCGCTTCAGGTCGCGCAGCGCGTCGCTGATGTACGTCTCCAGGTTTTCCGAGGCCGTATCGGGGAAGCGATGCGCCCCGCCCGCCGGCTCGGGGATGATCTGGTCAATGATGTCCAGCGACTTCAGCGAGCGCGCCGTCAGGTGCAGCGCCTCGGCCGCGAGCTTGGCTTTCTCGCCCGTCTTCCACAGGATCGCCGCGCAGCCTTCCGGGGAGATGACCGAGTAGAACGAATGCTGGAACATCGCCACGCGGTCGCCCACGCCGATGCCCAGCGCCCCGCCGCTGCCGCCCTCGCCGATTACCGCACACACGATCGGCGTGCGCAGCCGCGACATCTCGAACATGTTGACCGCGATGGCGCTGGCGATGCCGCGCTCCTCCGAGCCGATGCCGGGGTAGGCCCCCTGCGTGTCGATGAGACACACGATGGGCAGCCCGAACTTCTCCGCCAGCTTCATCTTGGCGAGCGCCTTGCGGTATCCCTCCGGATGCGCGCAGCCGAAGTTGCACTTGATGCGCTCCTTCAGGTCGCGCCCCTTGTTGTGCCCGACGAGCATCACCTTGTGCCCGCCGATGCGCGCAAAGCCGGTGATGATGGCGTGGTCGTTGCCGTAGAGCCGGTCGCCGCTCAGCTCGCAGAAGTCGCGGCAGATCCGCTGGATGTAATCCGGCAGGAGCGGACGCTTCGGGTGCCGCGCCACCTGCACCGTCTCCCACGGCGCCAGCGACGTGTACAGCTTGCGCAGCGTCTGCGCGAAGCGGGACGTTTGCTGCTCCACGTCCGCGCTGAGGTCGCGCCCCGTCACCCGCGCCTCGCGCTCCATCTGCTCGATGTCGTGATGGATGCGCGCCAGCGGCGCCTCGAACTCCAAAAAACCCACATTCGCCGCCGCCAGCGTGTCGCGCGGCGAGGTCAACGTTGTATTCGAATTCATGTGCGATGAACCGAGTGTGCGAAGTTGATGTCCGGCCGCAGGCAAAGTCATCCTGACCCGCGCCAGCCTGCCCGGCCGTGGCTTAGACCCTTCGGGCTGGACACAGGGTACACCTTCATCATTCCCTGACAAGCCCTTCACGGTTGCAGGACGACAAGATGCGACGGGCTGCGCGATCAAGGAATCGCCACTAGGCAGGCCACAACCTTATATTTCATAAATACTTGTGCACATACCGGCGAGGAGCGGGCTGCCTCGGTTTGGCCCCATCCCCATGCGATTTTGGTCCGTCCCATAGGTCGCCGCCCTGACAGCCCGTGGTGAAAAACCGAGTTCGTCGTTCCCGCGAAGGCGGGAATCCAGCCGGCGGCTTCAGACAGGGCGAGGATCCAGCGGTTTTCCGCCGCGGACTGGACTCCCGCCTGCGCGGGAGTGACCGTCCCCAAGCCCGGTCTGGCGTTGCCACGCGGACCGCTAGACCCTTGCCCCCACCAGCATCCTCGAGCCGTCCCGCACGCTCGCATTCCGGGATCTCCACGCCTCACAGCCACATCTCGACACGCTCCCGCCCCGCGATCCCTGCGCCTTGCTGCGACTTCGGGCACGGGGACGACCACTCCAAGCTTGACGCTGGCACGGCCTAACCTATTTATTGACAATTTCTTATACGAAGTGTCCGTGAATTAGCAATTCCGTATTAATTTGTTCAGAATTAGTATCTCGCCCTTGTGGGCTGGTTCCCTGATTACCTACGCCTCGCGTGCAGGCGACGCGCGTCGGAACGTGGCTCACCCGTCGCTCCAGCCTTGCGTCACGGCGATCATGGTGGACAGGTTGAATAGGGCATGCACGGTGATGGGGACGGCCAGCGCGTCGGTGCGTTCGTAGCTGAGGCCCAGCAGCACGGCCAGCAGCCCCAGCGGCAGCACGGCGTGGAACTGCGGCGGCGACCAGCTCAGGTGCACGGCGCCGAAGATCGCGGCGGTGACGCCGACGGCCACGAGCCGCCTGCCCGTTGCACGCATGAGCCACGTCTGAATCACGCCGCGGAAGAACAGCTCCTCCGCCCAGGGGGCGACGGCGACGGCGCCGATCCACAGGACCGCGATCGCCCAGAACGGAAGCCCCCCCCCTCGGATCAGCTCGACGACGTCATGTCCGTGCGCCTGGTACGTCGGCGACACGCGCTGCAGGATCTTGAGGATCAACCATAACGTGCCGTAGCAGACGACCATCGCCGCCACGAACAGACCGAAAATCATGGGCGCGAATTGGATCAGGCTGCGCCCGCACAGCAGCAGCTCGGCGAAGCGGCGGCGCCGTTGCCGCATTGCCACCCACACGCACGCCGCCGCGCCGGCGAGCTGCGCCAGGTTGTTGCACGCCAACGCGATCACCATCTGCGACGGGCTGGTTGCGCCCGCGGCGCCCGACGTCGTATCCGCGGCGGTGCTCGCGGACGAGTCTGCTCCGCCGCCCTCGGCCGAATCTGCGCCGCCGGCGGATTCAGCACCGCGCGCGGCGGGGCCGTTCCGTGCATCAGAGGGTGCGCCCGCCGCCCGTCCCGGCGTTGGAAGCGCGCCGGTCCATTGCAGAACCGACGAGGCGAGGAGCGCCGCGGCCATATACACGACGATGGGCAGACCGATCGACTCGACGCCGAAGTTCGCGTCGCGCACGGATCGCCAGCCGCCCGCGGATGGCCGATCGTGCCCGGTGGAATCGCGGCGCGGTCCGTCAAGGAGAGGTTGAGACGAGTCTGGAGTCGTCAAAGGATGTTCCCGGAATCCGCCGCCGCGCCGACCGCCGCAGTTTACCGTGGCGGTCCGGCTTGAACACATTCGCCGCGCAGACGATGATATTCGGCTGTCTGCCGCGCACGCGAGGATGTTCCACCCTTCGTCGCGGGGTCGCGGTTCTCCCGGGACGAGACAACGGTTTTGACATCCGGATCGTCTGGACATCATGGCGGCGCTCATACCCAACCGATTCCTGTTCGATTTCGAGATTCCGCTGGCGTACCGGCCTGACGCACCGCGGCTGGACGGAAAGCTCACCGGCTGGTCGGCGCGGGAGGAGCTTCCGCGGCTGGGCGAGGTGGACGGGCGAACGGACTTTGCCGCGTGGTGGGCGTGCTGGAATGAAGGCGGGTTGTACGTGGCCTGCCATGTGCGGGACAAGTATCGCCCTCCCCAGTGCGACGCGAGCCGCTACTGGGAGAGCGACGTGCTGCGCGTATGCACGAACACGCGCGAGGCGAAGAACCTGCGCCGCGCGACGCGGTTCTGCCAGCAATTCTACTTCATGCCTGCAGGCGGCGGCCCCAAGGGCAGACAACCATGCGCCGGGTCGGCAACGCTGCAGCGGGCGAAGGAGAATGCGCCGCAAGTTCCCGCTGAGCGACTTCGCGTAGCGGCATCCGTCGAGTCGAACGGCTATCGACTCGAAGGGCACATCCCCGCCGACGTGCTCGTCGGGTTCGATCCCGCCGATCACCCACGCATGGGCTTCTTTCTGATCATCGAAGACCGGGACCGCGGTCAGCAGGTCCTCACCGTCGGCGACGATCTCGGCTGGTACGTGGATCCGTCCACATGGGCGACGGCGGTGCTGGCGAGGTAGGCGGCGCGGGCTCAGAACCCCTGGCGAAAGTGATGGGCTTTCCAACGCTTCGCTCCGGGACGGGTGCGGCTCGGTCTGAGCCGCGCGCGTCGGCAAGCGAGTCGCACATGAACAGAGCCGCGCGCGTCAACAAGCGAGTTTCACCGCATCCCTGGCGGCAACATTCGCTCCCTCACGATCGCGGCTCTGAAAGGCGAGTCGCTCCGCGCCTGCGCTTCAGCCATTGCGCGCCTTGACAGCCTCCCCGCCCCTGCCGACGCTGGGCCGCTTTACCTGGAGGCGATGCGAGCATGCGCGTTCTGTCCGGCGTTCAACCCAGCGGCAAGGTACACCTTGGCAACTACCTCGGCGCGATCAAGCAGCATCTCGAGGCCCAGGAGCAGCACGAGTGCTTCTTTTTTATTGCCAATTTCCACTCGCTGACCACGATCCAGGATGCCGCGCGGCTCCGCGAGCTGACGCGAGATGTGGCGCTCGACTACCTCGCCCTCGGGATTGATCCCGCCAAGGCCTGCCTCTTCCGCCAATCCGACATCCCGGAAGTCACGGAGCTGGCGTGGATCCTCGCCACGGTTACGGGCAAGGGGCTTCTCGAACGCGCTCACTCGTACAAGGATAAGATCGCCAAAGGGCTGGTGCCCAGCATGGGCCTGTTCTGCTACCCGGTCCTCATGGCCGCCGATATCCTCATCTACAAAAGCGACCTCGTGCCCGTCGGCAAGGACCAGGTGCAGCACATCGAGATGACGCAGGACATGGCCGAGTACTTCAACAACACGTATGGGCGCGCCGTGCTCAAGCGCCCGGAGCCGAAGCTCAACGAGGCGCCGGTCGTTCCCGGCATCGACGGACAGAAGATGTCCAAGAGCTACGGCAATACGATCCCGCTGTTTGATTCCGCCAAGGCCACGCGCAAACTCATCATGAGCATCAAGACGGACAGCACGCCCGTCGAAGCGCCGAAAGACCCCGAGGCGTGCAACGTGTTCGCTATTGCCAAGCTCATGACCTCGCCCCAGGAGACGGAAGCGCTTGCCGCGCGCTATCGCGCCGGGGGCATGGGCTATGGCGAGGCGAAGTCGCTGCTGGCGGAGGCGGTCGAGCGAGTGCTTGGCCCCGCGCGGGAGCGCCGCGCGAAGCTGGAAGCCGAGCCGGACTACGTGGAGGACGTGCTGGCCACCGCCGCGCGCAGGGCCCGCGCCGTTGCGCAGGAGGTGATGCACGAGGTGCGCGAGGCCTGCGGGATCGTGACGCGCGCTTCATAGCACGATCGGGGCGGGACGACGGATGGCACGGCCCGGCGTACTCATCTGTCCTTGGCGTGCTGGGAAAGATCATGGCCAACGGAGTACCGTAGGCCATGCCTCCCGCCCGTGGTGAGCGGGCCATCCGGGCACGTTCGCGCGATACACGGGTCCGCTGCTGCGGACCCGTGCTACCCGAACTGCTGCGGACCCGTGCCACCCGAACTGCTGCGGACCCGTGCCACCCATCCATGTTCCCGAGCTCCCCGTTGACCGGCAGCCGCGAATACGCCACCCTGCACCATCCAGGAGAAACCATGCAGCACCGTCAGGAGCAGCTTTGCTGCACCGTCAGGAGCACCACACATGACGCACCAATCAACATCGACCCGGGCACGCCTCCATCTTCTGCTCATCCCCTGCCTTCTGGGCACTGCCGCGCTGGGTGAAACGCCCGCCGAGAAGGACCAGCGCATGGCCTGGTGGCGCGAGGCGCGCTTCGGCATGTTCATTCACTGGGGTCTGTATGCCGTTCCCGCCGGCGAATGGGGCAACCGCCGCGACCACGCCGAGTGGATCCGTACCACGGCGCAGATTCCGCTCAAGCAGTACGACCAGTTCCTCGCGCAGTTCAACCCCGTGAAGTTCGACGCCGACGCATGGGTGCGCATGGCCAAGGACGCCGGCATGCGCTACATCGTCATCACCAGCAAGCATCACGACGGCTTCGCGCTCTTCGACTCGCAGGTCTCCGACTTCGACGTGATGGCCACGCCCTTCAAGCGCGACATCCTCAAGGAGCTGTCCGAAGCGTGCCGCAAGCACGGGCTGAAGATGTGCTGGTATCACTCGATCATGGACTGGCACCACCCGGACTATCTGCCGCGGCGCGAGTGGGAGACGGACCGCCCCGCGGCCGGCGCGGATTTCAAGAAATTCACCGAGTACCTGCACGCCCAGGTGACCGAGCTGCTGACGAACTACGGACCCATCGGCGTCCTGTGGTTCGACGGCGAGTGGGAGGCGACCTGGTCGCACGAATACGGGCAGCCGCTGTACGACCTGTGCCGCAAGCTTCAGCCCGGCGTCATCGTCAACAACCGCGTGGACAAGGGGCGGGGCGGCATGGCCGGTCTGACGGAGGACGCCAAGTACGCCGGCGACTTCGGCACGCCCGAGCAGGAAGTCCCGCGCACGGGCATCCCCGGCGTGGACTGGGAATCGTGCATGACGATGAATGACCACTGGGGGTACAACAAGAACGACAAGAATTTCAAGTCCTCGCGCGAGCTGATCCGCCTCCTCGTGGACATCGCCTCCAAGGGCGGCAACTTTCTGCTCAACATCGGCCCCACCGCGGAGGGAGAGTTCCCCGCGGAAAGCGTCGAGCGCCTCGCGGCGATGGGTCGCTGGATGAAAATCAACGGCGACGCCATTTATGGCACGACGGCAGGCCCGTTCACCGAAGGGCTGCCGTGGGGTCGCTGCACGGCGAAGGCGATGGGCGGCGACACGCGGCTGTTCCTCCACGTGTTTGACTGGCCGGCGGATGCAAAGCTGACCCTCGGCGGGCTGGGAAATGATATGAAAGGCGCCCGTGTGCTCGCGGGGAATGGCGAGCCGCTCAGGACGGAGCGCAAGGAATCTGATCTGGTGATTCACCTTCCCGCGCAGATGCCCGATGCGGACTGCACGGTGATCGCGCTCGATGTCGTCGGCCGGCCCATCGTGTACGAGTCCCCCAAGATCAGCGCGCCGGCGGACATCTTCGTGAACACCCTGACCGTGGAGATCAAGGTGAACTCCGCCGAGATGGAAATCCGCTGCACCCAGGACGGATCCGAGCCGACCGCCAACTCGGCGGTGTACAAGTCGCCGCTGCGCCTCTCCGACACGACCACCGTCAAGGCCCGCGCGTTCCACCGCGGCAAGGCCGTCTCATCCGTCGCGGCGGCGGAGTTCAAGAAAGTGCCGGCGTGGCCCGCGGTGGAAGGCGTTGCGGGAACGGGGCGGGGTCTGCGCCTTCGAACGTACACCGGCGAGTGGGACCGACTGCCGGATTTCGCGGCGCTGACGCCGACGCGCAAGGCGGCGCGCGCGGGCATCGAGCTGGAGAAGGAGGATCGGGCCGAGCGACAGGGTCTGGTGTTTGCGGGATTGCTGCGCGTGGCTACGAACGATGCCTATGTCTTCGCGCTCACCTCGGACGATGGATCCAGGCTGTACATCGATGACAAGCTGGTGGTGGACAACGACGGTCTGCACGAGGCGCAGGAGAAACGCGGCGTCGCGCCGCTGGCCGCGGGGCATCACGCCCTGCGCGTCGAGTACTTCAACAAGACGGGCGGATCGGAGTTGAAGCTGCTGATGGCCCCGGTCGGCGCAACGCCGGGTCCGATCTCCCCGGAGCAGCTTGCGTCGCCCATGGGCGAGGCAAGGAAGGATGGTGAGTCCAGCAAAGCCAGTGAGCCCAAGAAGGATGGCGAACCGAAAAACGCGGGCGAGGGGAGCATATCGGGCGCAGGGAAGAAAGAACGCGGAATCGGGAGTTAGTGTGGCGACTCGTTGAAATCACAGCTTGTCCGAGCCGCGTTCGTCAGGGAGCGGTACCGCTTCAGAGCGTCGGAACTCGCTCCCTCACGGACGCGGCTCCGTCAGGCGCGGCTCTGACAGGCGCGCGCAGGGGGAGCGTCGCATGATGCGAGATAAGCATCAAACGCCCGAGTGCAACATGGGGTTTTGCGACAACGCGAAGATGGCAGAATCACGTTGACCGGCTCAGATTCAGTACGAGACGCGCCGCAGTGGACGCGGCTCATCGAGGTCGATCGCTGTCCTCTGGGCAAGGGCGTCTTCGTCGAGATCGCCGGGCGCGAGCTGGGCGTGTTTCGCAGGGACGACGCTCCACGATTCACCGTCATGGACAACAGTTGCCCGCACGCCAGCGGAAACCTGTCGGGCGGGGAGGTGGCTGGCGGGACGGTGTCATGCCCTTGGCACCACTGGACGTTTGACCTGGAAACGGGAATCTGCACGCACTCACCGCTGGCGCGGGTGAAAGTCTATGCCTGCCGCGTGTCGGAGGGCGTGCTGTACGCGGACTTGGCATCGTGAGGGTCGCACCAGGATGACGCCGTCGAGAAAAATCCGGTTGACCGACTACGCAAGCTGCGCCGGCTGAGCGGGCAAGCTCCCCGCGGGGCTGACCGCGCAGGTGCTGCGCGACTTGCCGAAGTCCATGGACCCGAACCTGATCGTCGGAACCGAGACGTTCGACGACGCGGGCGTGTTTCGTCTCAACGCGAACACCGCTCTCGTGCAGACCGTCGATTTTTTCCCGCCCCTCGTGGACGATGCGTTCGCCTTCGGACGCATCGCCGCCGCCAACGCGCTGTCCGACGTGTACGCCATGGGCGGCCGGCCCCTCACCGTGCTCAACATCGTCGGATTTCCCGACAAGGACTTGCCTGGCGAAGTGCTCGGCGAAATCCTGCGCGGCGGCGCGGAGCGCGTTGCGGCGGCCGGGGCGGTCATCGTCGGCGGGCACAGCGTCCGCGACGCGGAGATCAAGTACGGGCTGGCCGTGACCGGGCTGGTCGATCCGTCGCGCGTCGTTTCTAACGCCGGCGCGAGACCCGGCGACGTGCTCATCCTCACCAAGCCCATCGGTTCCGGCACGCTGACCACCGCCGCGAAGAAGGGCGTGATCACCGAGGCGGACCTCGCCGAGGCGATCGAGGTGATGAGCGAACTGAACGCCGCCGCCTGTGAGGCCATGATGGACGTTGGCGCGCACGCGGCCACGGACATCACCGGATTCGGGCTGGTCGGGCACGCGTTCGAGGTCGCACAGGCGGGCGGCGTGACGCTGCGCATCGAGGCGTCGTCCGTGCCGCTGATGCATGAAGCGCTGCGACTGGCGCGGGACGGCGTCGGCACGCGCGCGTGGAAGTCCAACACCGAATACGTCGGCGCCGCGCTCGACGCGGGCGCGATCGAACCCGCCCTGCTCACGGTGCTCGCTGACGCGCAGACGTCCGGCGGACTGCTCATCAGCGTGCCGGCGGGACGGGCCGATGGTCTGATTGCCGCTTTGCAGCGCAAGGGCGTCGTTCGCGCGGCGGTCATCGGAGCCGTCGAGCCTCGCGGGTCGCACGTGCTTCGCCTGACATAAGCCGCGGCGTCTTGCGGAAACACGGGTCGTCCTTTCGCCGGCGCTGCGGCTGACGGCTGGCTGGGCACGCCGAGCAGCGAACAGCGGCAACGACGCCTCACCCCTTGAAACCGCCGCCTGCCCTGCTAAACTGCCTCGCTCTTGTCCTTGCACCGCTAGCTCAGTTGGTAGAGCAGCTGACTCTTAATCAGCGGGTCCTAGGTTCGAGTCCTAGGCGGTGCACTGTCGCCCGTCGCGCCTGTGTGGGGATCTCCGCCCCATCAGAACCCCTCCCGCAAGTGCGGGTCCGGGCCATCCACCGGTGCGCTTCGCAGCCCGCGGGGATCATCGACCTCGTATCGCCTCGTCATACACCGCGCCCGTCTTCTCCACCAAGCGCGGAATCGAAAACTCCGCCATCACCCACTCGCGCGCCCCTTGACCCAGTTTCACCCGCAGGTCTGCATCCTCAATCAATCTCGCCATGCGCTCCGCCAGCGCCCCTGCATCCCCCAGCGGAACCACATACCCCGCGCAACCCTCCGGCACGATGTATGCATTATCCGAAACGTCCGTGACCACCACGGGCACGCCGCACGCCATCGACTCGAGCACGACGTTCGGCGTTCCCTCGAACAGCGACGGCAGCACCGTCAAATCGCACGCGCCGTAGAGCTTGTCCACGTCCGCACGATTGCCCAGAAATATGCACGCCTCGCGCAGCCGCAGCTCGTCCACCATCCGTTCCATGTTCTGCCTGTACACATCCGACCCGTGCATTCCCGCATACAACTCGTCGCCGACCAGCAGGAACCGGGTGTCCGGCAGCCGATCCAACACCCGGCGCGCGGCCTGAAAAAGCAGGGCGTGGTTCTTCTGCTCTTTGAAACTTGCAAACATTCCCACAAGAATCGTGTCCTGGGGAAGTCCGGCTCGAAGGCGAAGTTCCTCACGCCGTTGAGGGCGGAATCGCTCGGCATCGACGCCGTTGTGGATCACGCGATACTGTGAGGCCGGATGCCCCAGCACGCGCCGGTTGAACTCCGCGCCGGCGCGGGAGTTGGCGATCAGCAGATCCATGCATCCGCGCGTAAGCCGGTAGAAAAAAAGCTGCCGCTTCTTGAGGTGATAGTCCGTGTTGCGCTCCGAGCCGATCACCACGGCCCCCACGCGCCGACCGGCCACGCGCGCCGCAATGTCCGCGTCGAACAGGAAGCTATGGACGATGTCCGCGCCGAAACCGCGCAGCCACTGCGCCAGTCTCGGGATGACCGTGGCGTCAAACTTGAATCGCTTGGTGATGACGTGCAGCCGCCCGCGTTCGCGCAGACCCGCGGCAAGCGGCACATAGGGTGAGAGCGAAACCACGCGAGCGTCGAAACGCCGCGGGTCCAGGTGGTTGATCAGCTCGACAACCTGACGCTGCGCGCCGCCGAACTCAAGATTGCTGATCACCAGCGCCACGCGAATAGGAGAGGATTGCGCCATGCGATCATCCGCGATTGACAAACCGTGGTGAAACTCAAAACCGGGCGGTGGAACCGTCACCCCCGCGCAGACGGGGGTCCAGTCGCCCCCGAAAACGCCAAGGCCTCCAACTGATCCACAATGCTCGCCACGCCGTGGTGCTTCTCGAAGTAGCACCGGCATCGTCGCCGGCACGCTTCCCTCTCCTTCGCGTCGTCAACCAACGCCCGCAATGCGCCCGACAAGCCCTTCACATCTCCGGCTGCGGCCCCCAACCTCTCGCCTGCCACAACGCCATCGGGATCAAATGTCGTCACCACGGGAAGACCGAGGCTCCACGCTTCAAGAAACGTATTGGGAAAACCCTCGCGTTCGCTGGTGCACAACAACAGGTCGGCACGCACATAGCAGTCGCGCATCCTCTCATGTGGAATGCGCCCGAGCAACGTCACGTTTTGCAGGGGTCGCGCGGCCTCGCGTGCCTCGCGCATCAGGGCATCCGCACCGTCGCCCACAATTCCAAAGTCCATCTTCGGGCACTGGCGCGCCGCCTCCAGCGCCCAACTCAGGCGCTTCTCCGGCGTAAACCGCCCCACCCATAGAATGCGCGGACGCTTCGCGTTTCGATCAGAATGCCCCGCCGCAGACCCGCCAGGATTTGACTCTGCCAGAACATCGTTCCGCGACGACGGGGAATCCCGGCACCCCTGCGCGTCAACCGCGACGTCTGACAAGTCTTCGGACGCATTCGCAAGCACGCTCGCCCGGACTCCAAACGATTCTCTCAACAGAGCGCATTGCGACCGCGTCTGTGCCAAGACCACGTGAGCGCGCCGCAGGCCATAACGATACAAACAGCGCTCGCGCAGCTTGCGAAGCCTGGGCAAGGCGCTCATGCAGTCGTAATCGCTGGCCGCCGCATATACGAACCTGCGTCCCTTTCGAGCGCAGAAGGCGGCCACGATGCCCGTCGTCTGCTCGGCCATGCGTTGATAATAAACATCCGCATCGGCTCGCCGCATGGCCGACCACAAGCCCGAGAGGCGAGGGTGGAAGAAGCGAAGCCCGGGCCACCCGCCATCGTCGGCGTATGCCTTCCACACGCGCACGCCGTTCACCGATGCGCCATCGCCCTGTCCCACGTCGCGCGTGATGAACGACACCGCCCGGCCGCGCCGCGCCAGCTCGCGCGCCAGCAGAGCCATCTGCTGCTCCGCCCCGCCGACGTGCTCCACCCCGCCGCGGCCCGCCAGTGCCGCGTATCCATTCAGGGCGACAAAACATATCCCCCGCGCGTCACTCACAGTACAATAATCACGCCTGCTGTCCCTGATCTCAACGACCGCTCATCGCCATCTCTTTCGCCGGGCATGCATCGCGAACCGCGGGCGGTCACTCCTTGCTCACTGGTCCAGGCGCCGCATGTTGAATTTGGCCTCCGATGCCAAGCACCCAAAATGCGGCGTTCGCCGCTCACGTCTTCAACATTCTGCATTCTTCATTCCGCATTCAGCATTCTGCATTTCCCCTACTCCACATATCCCAGTTCGCGCAGCCGCTCGAACACCCGATCATCTGCCGTGTCTTCCACCGCATACGCGGCTTCGGGCTCCCTCCGATCAAACGAGGCCAGCCAGCTCTCCAACATCCGCTCCATTTCCCCCGCCCGCTTCGCGTCCAGATCGACGAGGTTCCGCGTTTCGCCTGGATCTGACACAATGTCAAAAAGCTCATGCCTGCCGTTGGAAGACCAGATGAACTTGTGGGTATTCGTGCGCACCGCGCGCAGCCGGCGATCATAGCGGTCCAAAAACTCCGGCATGAAGCCCGGCGCCTTCTTCTGCCACAATCCCTGCCCCGGCCGATACAATTCCGAAACCACATATTCGGCATGGCGTCCCGTGCGCGCCTGCTGCACAAGGTCGCGCCCCTGAAACTCGGCGAAAGTCTCCGGCTCCTCAATCCCCGCCGCCGCCAGCAGCGTCGGGAAAACGTCTATCAGTTGGACCACGGGCTGCACGCGGCCGCCCACCGTCGATCCGGGCGTCTTCACAATCAGCGGCACGTGCACTAAAGTGTCATAGAGGCACAGCCCGTGCCGGAGAAGCCCGTGCTCGCCGAAGTTGTCCCCGTGATCCGCGGCGATCACAACCACCATGTCTTCAAGCAGGCCGTCGCGATCCAGGCGATCCAACAGTTTTCCGAGCCACGCGTCGAAGTACGCCACCTCTGCTCTTGCCAGGTCGCGCAGGTTTGCAAAATCCCCGTCGGACATCCGCCTCTGCCCGCTGACAAACAGTTGCTTGTCCTGATTAATGGCATACATTTGCGATCGCGACAACTTCGTAAACCGCCGCCGATAGGCCGGGGGAGGAAGGAACGGCGCATGCGTCTCGTCCGTATGCACATACAGAAAGAACGGCTTCTGCGGATCGCGCGTGCTTTCATACCATCGCAACACTTCGCCCATCAACACCCGGGTCTCGCACGTTTTGTTGTATCCACCCGACAGCTTGCGATGCACTCTGCCCATGGCCTTGAGCGCCTTGCTCATGCCCGACACTTCCGGCACGCGCATGTTCGACAATACGTTGAACCCCCGATTCAGCCGCGTGGACGGTCCCACATAGGGCACGTCCGCGAAGCCCGCGGTCTGGTAACCGTTCCGCGCCATCACCTCGGCCAGTGTGGGATACCCGCTGTCCAGCAGTTGATGTTCATCATGTCCGCCGTGCTTGGTCGGCAACATGCCCGTGAACACCGAAGCCATGACAGGAAACGTCCACGCGGATGGACCCATGGCCGTCTGAAACACCAGACCCCGCTCGGCCACGCGGTCAATATTCGGCGAAGTGCCCGCGCCGTGGGTGTAGCACGAAAGAAACTCCGGCCTGGCGGAGTCCAGCATGACCATCAGAATATTCGGTTTTGATGCCGCCATGCGTCAGGTCGCCCCCGTCGATTTCCCCACGCTTTGCCTGAAACCCACAAGTCCCGCGTACCGTCGAATCCGCCCGCGAAATCGTTCCCGCAGCGAGTCCGTCAGCACGTGACGCCAGTAGATCGGCACGGTCACCGCGCCGCCCAAACCCAGTCCCACGCCAAGCTGCATATACGGGCGGTCAGGGAACATCACGGCACAGACTGCGAGAACCGCACCGAGCGGCGTCACATACAACACCGGTTGCGGCAGCACTTCGCGCAAATATCGGGCGAAAGGAATTTCAAGTACGCGGCAGGCGATCCACGCCGGCGCCAAGCCCCCACCCACCAGCACGGCCAGCCCCACCGCCAGCGCCGCGCCGACCAGCCCCCCGTTCAGCACGGGCACAAACAGCAGCCCCAGTCCGATGCTCCCCGCCGAAGAGGCCAGTTCCCACAACGACGAAGTTCCGTGCCGGTTCATGCCGATCAGGATGTTAAACGTGCCGCGCTGCGCGAACGTCATCAGATGCCCGAGCATCAGGATCGCCAGCACCGCCTGCGATTGATAATCCGCCCCCATCCACAGACGCAGCACCGCGCCGCCGCCAAGGCTGAACGTTACAACAAACGGCAAGGCGATGGCGAATCCGAACCGGCTGGATTTCACCACCAGCGCCCGCAACCCTTCGCGATCTCCCGCGGCCTCCAGCGCGCTCGCCTCCGGCGTGAACACGTTGCCATAGATGCTCATCATCTTGTACACAAACTGCGTCAGCGCGCGCTGCCGCGAATACACGGCCAGCCATGCCGGACCCAGGAAATACGTGACGATCAACCCGCTCGTCTGATACAGCCCCATTCTCGACACGCTTTGCAACACCGTCTTGCCGCCGAAGCCCAGCACTTCCCATAGCGCCGCGCGCGTCACGAGCCTTGCGTGGAAGCAAAGCTCCGGGCACAGTCGCTTCGCCGCCGCCCAGTTCAACACCCCCATCGCCAGCTCGGACACCAGGTACGTAAGCGCCACCCATTCCAATCCGGCGCCCGCCAGAAGCGCCGCTATCATCAGTGCCAGCGCCACCCCGCTGCACCCTACGCGGATCCCCGTGCGCAAATCGAATCGTTGACACCCGCTGAGCACCCCGCTGTATACGGTGACGGGAAGCTGGATCGCCGCGGCCAGTCCCAGCAGCGCCACCATGTTCCGCGCCAGCGTGAGCAGCTCAGGCGTCAGAGGCCTCTCCGAGCTTCCCTCCAGAAACCACGGCGTCCAGCTCACAAATATCGCCACGGCCGCGCAGCCCAGAGCAAAGCTTGCCCACAGCAGCGCCAAAGACGCGGAGTACGTCCGGCACAATCCCTCGTCATCGCGCATCTGCCGGTATCGCGACACGAAGCGACTGATGGCGGACGACACACCCAGCGCCAGCAGGCTCGTGTATGCAGCGAGCGACCAGGCGAAGTCCCACACGCCCAGCGCGTCGCGTCCCAGGGTGCGGTCAATCATGCGCGGCAGCAGGAACCCGGAAACCAGAAAAACGACGTGCGAGGTCCAGTTGGCCGCCACCGCCAGCGCCAGGGAGTTCTTTGTCGATTGGGGTTCCGTGCGTTCGCTCATATCCGGCACGCAAATTCCGTCATCCTTATTCGTATCCATAGCGGCGATTAATCGCGCCGCCCATGTCCTCAAACACGCGAATGCTTTCGGGCGTCATCGTCGAGCGCCATTTCTCGTCCAGCCTGATTTCGCCGCTGGCTGAAAGCCTCATCCGGTTGCCCAGAATATGATGATCGGCCTTGTGAAAATCCCGGATCGAGTGCGACGGATTGACGCCGAGAAACCCGAATATGCGCCGCGCGGAATCCGCCGAGTCCCGGCAGAAATCCTCATAGCGCAGTCGCAGCACGCGATCGGACGAAAAGCGCCGCAGGACATGCTCCTCCGACACGATGCTGCGTCGCCATTCGTCACACGCCTGCCGCAGCGGCAATTCATTCCGCTTCAAATAGCTCGCCGCAACGCCCCGTCCGTCGCGCACCAGTTGTATGACTTTGACGTGCAGCGACGGAATCCGCATCAAAAACTTGAGCCGGTGCGGCTCTTTCGACGAGTCGAGAAACACGCGCACCCGCTTCAGCTCCGTCACCGCTTCAATCAGCGCGGCATTCGCCTTGAGAATTGCGGGCCCCCGCCGTCGCCACGCGGGACTGACGGCCAAGCAGGCGTCGCGCACTGCCTCCAGCATGGGACCCTGAAACTCCGCCCGAAGCACGCGATCCGTCAGGCGGCACGCCGGCAGACGAAAGTCGGTCTGGAAATCCGGCGACTCGCAGTCCACCCCTCTCCTTCGCATTCCCTCGCGCACGGTCGCCCAGAAGGGACACGCATCCAGAGGCGCCCCGCAACTGCACGTCGAGCTGTCGCTCTTGCCGCGCCACAGCAGCGCCGACGTCTCTCCAACGGACGCCACCTCGGGATGCGACGCCAGCAGCATCGTCAGCAGCGTCGAACCCGAGTGCGAGGCGGCCAGAATGTAAGTAAAGTCGATCATGCGCCATCAGAATGAAATGCAGAATGCTGAATGAAGAATGCTGAATTCGGCATTCAGCCTTCTTCATTCTGCATTCCTCGCATATTCCACAACCACCTTGCCGCAGAATCGCCGAAGGAACGGCAAGGCACTTAGCATCGTCTCGTCTGCGGTTCGAAGCTTTCGCAAGACAAATTTCGCCCAAGGCCGATGGGCAGCCTGTCCAAAGAACTGCTTGCTCTGGAGCAGCAGATTGAATGTGTGAATCCGCGTCTGCGCGAAGGGCCTTCCAAACGCGCGCAGGTCTCCGAGCCGCAGCGTGCGTCCGCCGCAGCGAACGTGCTTCCGCCGCCGCACCCAGCGCACGATTTCCAGCAATGGGTTGTGCCCCAGCGCTTCATCACAGAACACGGCCTTGCCCCCCGGCTTCAATACGCGTGCCAGCTCCGTGCTGACCTCCGGGTAGTCAATCAGAATGTGCAGCGCCGACTGGCAGAACACCGCGTCAAAGAAACAGTCGGGATATGCAAGCTCCTGCGCGTCGGCCGCGCAGAACTGCACGCGGTCGGCCACGCCGCTGAGCTTCGCGCTCTCGGCGGCGATGTGAATAGCCTGCGGCGAGCGATCACACGCCCACACATCCGCGCCGCGCAGCGCGAAATAAATGCTGCTGCGCCCCGCCCCGCAGCAGAAATCGAGAATTCGCCGCCCGGACAAATGCTCGACGTCCAGCAGACGGAACGCCAGCGCCAGCTCGTTGCCGTCAAGGTGCCCCGGCTGGTCCGGCGGCGCATCGAGAAAAAATCGCGTCGAGGCTTCGTACGACTCGCGCGTAATGCGCTTGACGTGCCAGCCCTTGTACACGTCGTCGTAGGCGCGCGCTCGTTCCGCTGCCAGGGCGCGGTGCGGCGAAGCAGGCGGGGTCGCCGACGACGCATCCATCGCGCCCGCCGGATCCGGCTTCAAGACGCCGGAAGACGTGGATGATGGCGCGGAACTCATACCTTGGAAGCCTTCGCGGCCGGGGGCGCGAGGACCGCCGTCGGAGAGATTCGCAACACCCGCCGGCGCAGCCATTCGCCCGCGAGCATCCAGATGAAGAGCGTATTGGTCACCAGATATCGGCGCCACATGCGCCGCGGTTCCTGCACCACGCGGTACAACCATTCCATCCCCAGCTTCTGCCAGATCGCCGGCGCCCGCCGGACCTTTCCGGCCAGCACGTCGAACGCTCCGCCCACGCCGTGACTGAGCGGAACCTGCATCACCTCGCCCCAGCGCGCCAGAAAAAGCTCCTTCTTCGGCGGGCTCATCGCCACGAATATCATGTCCGCGCGTGCCTCGCGCACCGCAAGGGCGATCTCTTCCTCCTGCGAGGGCGCGTAATACCCGTTGCGCCGCCCGGCGATCACCGCTTTCGGATACCGCGAGCCGACGACCTCTGCGACAGCGGAATTGACTTCCTCCGTCGCACCGAAAAGAAACACCCGGAACCCGCGCCGGTCGGCCAGTTCCAACAGCCGCATCATCAAGTCGATGCCCGCCACACGCTGCGGCACCGGCATTCCCAACAACTTTCCCGCCCACACCACCGCGATGCCGTCCGCCAGGATCAAGTCGCTCTTAAGGACCGCCTCGCGCAGCGCCGCGTCCCGGCGCATATTCACCACCTTGGCGGCATTGACCACGCCGATGTGCATGTGCCCGCGCGCGTGGATCACGACCTCGGCCGCGCGCGTTACATCTTCCATTCTCATAGCACGCACCGGCGCGCCGAGAATGCTGTGTTGCGGATAATTCTCCCAAGGATGCGTCATGACCGTTCAGCAAGACGAGCGGTACCAGGAAGCTACGCAGGGCGGGCTACGTCGTCCAACCCACACAACAAGCGGCGAAGGCGGGCATAGCCCGCCCTACGACAAACACCCAACGATCAGCATTCCGGATCCAGAATTCAATCTTCGGCCTTCGGCATTCGGTATTCGGTATTCGGCATCGGCATTCAGCATTCAGCATTCGACATTCCCCATCCTCCCCACGCGTCCAGCCGCCGATCCGAAAACGCATAGAGCAGCCAGCCGAGATGGTAGGGTCGGCACTCGTAGTCGATCTTCCGCGCGGGAAAAACCGCTCCGACCAGCGGGCAGCGCAGCGACGGATGCAGCAGGCTCGCCCCCGCCTGCAGGCCGCGGACCAGCTTGCCCGGCTCATATCGTGCCACTTTCCGCCAGATCAGCCCGGCCTGCTGGTCGACAAGCCGGTCGCCGCATTCCGGCGCGTCGAATATCCAATCCACGCCCTTGAAGATCGCCGCGCGATCGTCGCCGCCGCAGCGGTCCATCAGGTCCAGCAGCGCCATCGGCGCCATCGCCTCCTGATGCACCGAGTACACCGGGTATTTCTCCAGCACGCGCCCGGTCCGCGCGTCGTAGTGCCACCACCACTGCCCCGCCGGACCCTGCCGAGTGATCATCGCATCGCCCGCACGTCGCGCCATGGCGGAGGCCTCGGCGTCGCGGCTCATGTCGTGATAGAACGCCAGCGCCTGCACCGGGTACACCCAGTCGGCAAAGCACGAGACGTGAGCGCGCAGCGCCGATGCCCGCGTCCCCGCGGCGTGATGCGAAAACAGCGCGGAGTCCGCGTTGAACGTCGCCTTCAACCGCTTCGCCGTGGCGCGGGCGAGCTTCTCATCCGTCAGAAACTCGGGATGAAACGACAGCGCCGACAGCGCCCACGCCAGCTCGACCGTGGGCACGGCACCCTCCGCCGGCGACAGGTCCTTGAGTCGATCGAGCGCCGCCTTCGCATGGCGCCGCCGCATGGCCACGCCCGCCCACAGTGTAAGCGCCACGTCGCCGAGGTTGTCGAGCTTGTCCACGCGCTCCAGCAGCCGGTCGCAGCACTCGTCGGCGTGTCCCTTGCCGAAGATGCCGGGCGAGAGATCCTGCCTTTGCGCGGAAAGCCCCAGCAGCACGATCGCCGTGTAGCGCTGCGACTGCCCTTCCAGCCGGTCGCCGCGCGATCCGCGCCGGATGCACCAGCCGAACAGCCCGCTCCGCGCGTCGAGCATCCGCGGCAGCGCCGCGATCGCCAGCCGGCGCAGCACCCGCAGTCGCTCGATTTGTCGCCCGCTGGGACATTCCCCCGCGGGCGGCGCGCTCACCGGGTTGGTTGTCGCCGTCGAGGTCAAGGGTTGTTCTGAATGTTCTGCAGCGCCTGGTTCCTCAGCAGGAAGCCGAACGGATCGAACGAATCCTGCAACCCTCCGCTGCTGCCCCGCCCCGCGCCCTGCAACTCGCGACGGTTCAAGAACTCGATGCCCGTCACGTTGTAGTTCACCGAAGCGCCGGCGCGGAGGAAGATGTTGCGGTTCACCCAGTCCTGAATCCGCGTTTCCACGGTGTGCGGGACCCAGAGAATGTCGCCCGCCGCAAGCTGAAGATTCGGCGACTGGCAGGCCGCGAGCTTGTCGAGATCGATCTTCACCATCGCGTCCGTGCCGTCCGGCATGTGTCGGATGAGCGTGCCTTCCTTGGGCGTGATGTCGGTGCGCAGCCCGCCGGAAGCCGCCAGCGCCTGCAGCAGGTTCATCTGAATTCCCGCGTCCATCAGCACGGGACCCGGCGCGTTCACCAGCCCACCGACGAAGACCGCGCGCGGCGAGGCCTCCACCAGGATCATGTCGCCGTTCTCGATCGGCTCGAGGTTGATCGCCGCCCGGATCTGCTCCGGATCCGTCAGATCAAACGTCCACTCCTCGCCCGGGCGCTTCAGTCGGCGCAGCTTCGCGCGACCCGTCGCATCCGCCGTCACGCCGCCCGCGAGCACCACGCCCATCAGCAGGTTCCGCTCCGTCCGCCGCAGGCGCACGAAGCCCGGAAGCTGCACGGCGCCGACGATCAGCACCTTCGTGCCTTCAAAGCTGCCCAGCTCCACGTGGATGGCCACGTCCTTGAGAATGCCGGGAACGTAGGCTTGGGTCACGATGTCCTCGACGTCTTCGATCTCCCGATCCGCCACCTGGATGGGCGACACGAGCGGCAGCATGATGTTGCCGTCGCGGTCGATGCGCGCTTGAACCGGAGACTCGAAGGGCAGATCGGTTCCCGCGAACGTCACCGTCAGAGTGTCCCCCGCGCCCACGCGGTACGGACCGAGCACCTTCTCAATCGCCGAATAATCCGGGGCCGGCGCGCCCTCCGCGGGCGCGGCCGCCTGGGCTTCGGCCTGCTGACGCTGAAGCGCAAGGAACTGGTCCACGCTCATGCGCGGATCCGGTCCGCAGCCGCCGATCCACGCGCCTGCACCGATCAGTACTCCGAGAAACCGCGCCGGGACACGGGCGCATCCTACGCTGTGCGTTGACATGGCTTTTTACTTCCACCAAAAAGAAACGACCTTGCGGGCCGTCGGGACCGCGCCGCCCCCTACCCGAAGATCACGGCCCAACCCTGAAGCTTTATCGGTTCCGGCGAAAAGGGGATCGCGCTTACGTCGCGGGCAGACCGACCGATAAGCGCCCGGCTTGCGCGCCGCGTCCCAGAATCCACGCACTGGAGACGCTCCACTTGCCGCCGAACGTGAGGATCGTCGCCGCAAGGATGCGCAGGTCAAGCATGAAGGACTGGTGTCGCACGTAGGCGATGTCGTAAGCGATCCACTGGTGGAAGTCGCCTTCGTCGCGATCGTGCCGGCAAACCTGCCAAAGCCCGGTGATTCCCGGACGCACCGAGAGGCGGGCTCGCCGCCACGGAATGCAGATCTGGTTCTCTCGAAACGGCGACGGGCGCGGCCCCACCAGACTCATTTCGCCCAGCATGACGTTGATCAGTTGAGGAAGTTCATCCAGATTGGTGGAGCGCAGCCACCGCCCCACCCGCGTGATGCGCGGATCCTGCGGCAGCTTGAACTGAGGCCCGTCCACCGCGTTCTCCGCGTACAGCTCGCGCTGCATCAGGTGCGCGTCCCGTCGCATGGTCCGGAACTTGATGCACCTAAACAGCCGACCGCCCTTCCCCTCGCGCTTGTCCAGAAAGAACACCGGCCCGCGCGAGTCGAGCTTCACCAGCAGCGCGATCGCCAGCAGCAGCGGCAGCATCACCAGCAGGCTCGCCGCGGCGATACTCACCTCGATCAGCAGCTTGAACACCGGATACGCGCCGAGACGATGCTCCGGCGCCTGCGTGCGAAAGGTGCTCCAGTCGCCTACCGGGTGCAGGGTCGTCGTCGGGCGCGGCAGGTCGCTCGCGACGCCCGCGCTGACCGCCGACTGCCGCGCCGTCGATGCCGCATGCGTCCACACGCGATGGCGGATCGCCGCGTCCGCCGCCAGCGAGACTCCGGGCGCCAGCACTGCCTGCGCGGCCATCGCCCCCCGCCGCACGCGCGCCGACTCCGAGATCAGCGCCGGTCCGACGACCATCGCGCCTTCCTCCACCTGCGCGCCCTTCTGCAGAATGACCGGCCCGACAAACCTGGCCGACGGATGCACGCGAACATCCGCCCCTGTCAGCACACCCGGCGAAGCAAAGCGATGCCCCGGCGCCGGATCCCCCGCGCACAGGCTCTCCACCACGTCCTCCTGCAGCGCCAGGAACCCGCGCTCCTCCGTCAAGTCCACACACCCGCCGGCCACCCGTACGTCCTTGCTGAGCATCCCGCGCAGCGCCAGCAGGTTCCGCAGCTCCAGCAGCGACGAGAACGCCACATCCTCCGCCGCGGACACCGGCACCAGCGTCGCGCAGATCGGACCGGTCTTCGGCCACGTCACGCTCTGGTAATATCGCCGCACGCAGCGCACGTAGCCGCCCGCGTCGCAGCGGATGTACTCCTGCGCCTGCTCCGTGTCCGACCCGACGGCCACCGCGTGCAGCGCCCAGCGCCGGTCGTCGCGCTGCTCGAAGAAGTCCACCAGGTCGTATCCGTTCAAGGGCCAGTAGCGCGGATCGAGGATGAGCAGATCGTCGGAAGGTTCGCAGGTGTGCAGGATGGTGGTCAGGCGTCGGGGCGTGACCACCTCGACATCCGCCTCGCGGGAAAGGCGCTCAACGTACCGCTCGCCGGGTCGGAACACCGGCAGCACGCGAATCCGCCGTCCGCCCGCCTCCTGAATCCGCTCCCGAAGAACGCTGAGCACCGTCCCCACGCCCAGCGGCAGGGTAAGCAGACTCCCAGCCTCCTCGTCCCCGCCAAGGAAGGCAGGCCGCGAATCCAAGATGAGTGGAACTACGTCCATGCCATCCAGCCCGTGGCGAAACTCGAAACCCGTCGTGGCATCCGTCACCCCTGCGCAGGCGGGGGTCCAGTCCGCCCGGGAAAACCGCTCGTTTCTCGCTCCTCGTAAGCTGCCGGCTGGATTCCCGCCTTCGCGGGAATGACGCGCGTCGCCTTTCACCACCGACTGCTAGGCTTCACTCGCTTCGGCGCGGACAGCGAATCCACGGATCGAGTAGATATCCGCAGAGGACGCAGAGGGCGTAGAGGAACTGCGGCGGTGCAGACTCGAGCTGCGAAGCGAGACGGTCCTGTTCTCTGCGTTCATCTGCGTTCTCTGCGGACAACCGCTCTTCGAGCTTCGGGGCGGCGCCGATTCGTCTCATCAAACCGTCGCGGTCTCTTCCCGCCGCGCCAGGCTTCCGTAGTCATACCCCCGGTAGTAACCCGAGCGCGGGTCCGTCCCGATCAGCACCGTGCCGAACAGCTTCGCCCCCGCCGCCGACAGCTCCGCCAGCGCCTCCAGCGCCTCGTCGCGCCTCGTCTGCGAAGCCCGGACGGCCATGATCGTCCCGTCCGTCTGTCCCGCGAGGATGCGCGCATCCGCCACCGGCAGCACCGGCGCCGCGTCGAGAATCACGAAGTCGTATTTCGCACGCCACTCTTTCAGGCTCGTGGAGAATCGTCCGTTCGCCATGCGCTCCGCGTCGTCCACCGTGGCGCGACGCCCGGTGGGAATGACATCCACGCCGACGCGCTCGCAGAACTGGGCCACCTCCACGGCGGACGCTCCCTTGGTGCGCAGGAGGTCCACCAGCCCGGTCTGGTCGCGCACGCCCAGCCGCTCCGTCAGGCTCCCGCGCCGCAGGTCCGTGTCCACCAGCAGCACGCGCTTGCCCATGTGCCCCAGGCTCCGGGCCAGCAGCATGGAAAACGTCGTCTTGCCGCTTCCTGTGTTGGGGCTGGTGACCAGCACCGTGTATCCCTGCCGCCCCGCGCACCGCTCCAGGAGGGCCGTGCGGATCATGCGGATGCTCTCCAGCAGCATGGGGCTGGTGTCGGACAGCGCGTCCGTCCCCGGCGCGAAGCGCGGCATCTGACCGAGGAACGGAATATGCACCGTGCCCGTCAGGTCGCCCGCGCTCGACATCGAGGGGTCCGACATTCCGCGCAGGTACGAAATGCCCAGCGCCAGCCCGAACCACCCCGCAATCGCCGCCAGCGAAAACAACAGCCGTTTGTCGTTCTGCGGCTTCGAGGAGACGCGCACGTCGCCCGGCGCTTCAATGCGCCCCGGACCGCTCGTCAGTTCCGACTCCACCTGCGCCATTCGCTCCTGCACCGCCTTGTACTTCGCGGTGACCTGTTCAATCTCCTGGTCCTTCAAGCGCAACTGCGCAGCGGCCTTGCCGACCTCGGCAATCTGCTTTTCTTGTGCCGTGATCTCGGTCTGGAGCACCGCCATCTGCTCTCGCGTCCGCTCCTGCACGTACCGCAGTTCCTTCAACCGCGATGCGGGATCGATCGACTTGTCGGCCACAGCCGCCGCTGCCACGGCCGCGTCCCCGCCTCCGAGCAGTTGCTCCTCCCGCTTCTTCAGGTTGCCCTGCGCGATGTCTCGCGCCGCGCGCAGCTCGCGCATCTGCGGGTGATTCTCGCCCATGTTGCTCGTCGCCTGCTGCTGCTCCAAAGCGAACTTGCGCGCCTCGAAGTCCTGATAAAGCCGGCTCCACTCCCGATCCGACCAAAACAACCGCTTCGGCGACTCCTCGGCGCCGGCATCCCCGGTCGTCGGCTCCGATGCTCCCTGGGACCGCTCGCTGATCACCTTTTCCGTCCACTTCGCGTCCCACTCCGTCAGTTTGTCCGCCACCTGCAACTCGTGCAGCTGCGCCTCGAGCTTCAGCTTCTCGTTGTTGCGCAGCGTCTGAAGCTCCTCCAGCGAGGTGCTGCCGTACGTCGAGGTAAAATCGCCGCGATCCTCGGTCAGGCGCTGCAGCTCCTCGTAGAGTTTCGTTTCCTCGCCCTCAAGAAACTTCACCAGCGCCGTCGTCTGCGTGTCGGACTCGTTGGCCACGAACTTCATATAGGCGCCGCGGACGAGCTTGGCGATCAATTCCGCGTCCTTGGGGCTGGGGGCGCTGAAGCCGATTTCGATCAACTCTGAGTTTTTCTGGTTCGACACGCGCAAATCATCGACCAGCCGCTCATAGGCCGTCCGCGCCGAACCGCCGAGCACGGTCTTCGCCGGCTGAAGATACCAATCCGAGGTCTGGACCTTTCCGTCATCCAGCACCGTGTTCAGCACGGTCGCGCTGCGGATCAGCGCCACGTTCGTATTCACAAACTGCTGATACAAAGGCAGGATGCTGTTCTCCTCCACCTTGTAGATCTGCCGCTGCGTCGTCGGTTTGATCTGCACGTATGCGTTGGCGTAGTACTTAAGCTGCGTGAACATCCAGATCGGCGGGATCGTCGCGGCCGCACCCAGCACCGTGATCAGCGCGACCATCCATTTGAACCGCAGCAGCATCCGTGGCGAGAAGGGCCGGCGCGCCGGCGGCGGCAGGTGAGTGCCATACACCGGCAGCGTCATCGGGGCCGCCGAAGCCCTCAGCGCCAGCGCCCCGCTGCCGTTCACACCGCCTGCCGGTCCCCCCGGCTCGCCGGGCATCGGTCCATCTTCTCGAATCTCAAACATGTCCGCTGTCCCGCCCATCCCCGGCGACGCCGGAGTCAAACCTGTTCATGCTTGCAGCCGCAAATCACCGAAGGTCGCACAAAGCCGCGTGGCACCGGTTTGCAACCGGTGTCTGTAGCACACGTTTCCAAACTGTGCCTGTGGCACCGGTTTGCAACCGGTGTCTGTAGCACCGGTTTCCAACCTGCACCTGTGGCACCGGTTTGCAACCGGTGTCTGTAGCACCGGTTTCCAACCTGTGCCCCGGGGCCCGGCCAACCCTCCGTTCCGGCAATCGCCGCCCCGCCCAATCATGACGGATCGGCAACTCACGGACTCCCCAGTTCGACCTTCGACCTCGCCTGACCGTTCCCCGGCGACAGCACCCGGTCGCGCACGCGCACACGCGGACCTACGTTCATCCCGCTCGTCACCACGCAACGGTCCAGGTGACTTTCGCCCGTCACCTGGCAATCGTCCCACAGCACGCTACGGCAGATCACCGCGCCGCCATGAATTCGGCAATCCCGGCCCATGCACACCGGACCGATAAGCGTCGCCCCGTCGTCAATCCGGCATTTCGCGCCCACCTGCACCGGCCCCACCAGCCGGGCCCCGGCGCCCACCCGCGCCGACGGATGCACGCGGATACCGCCTTCCATGACCATGAAGCCGTCCAGCGTCTCCGGCCGCTCCCAGCCGGATTCGAGCAGCCAGTGATTCACCGCCAGGTACGATTCGACGCCCGTCACGCGCGGCGCCGGTCCTTCCGGGCGGTACATGACCACCTTCATTCCGCGATCGTACATCTGCGGGATGAGCGTTTCCTTAAGATCGCCGTACCCCGTCGCCGGCGCTAAATCCAACGCGCGCCGCGAGAACACGTAGATCCCCGCTGGCGCGAAGAAATCGAGCTGCCCCTCGTGCTCCTCCTCGTTCGACGCGGCCACGGTCATGTCCGCTTTCGAAGCTTCATGCGCGGAAAGCATCGCGCCGAGGTCGAACGCGGGCAGCACCGTGCCGTCCATCACCAGCCCCGTTCCCCATTCGCTGGCGCACCATGCGTCCAACATGCAGCCGGCCGGGCCTCGAGGCATGACGTCCTGATAGTATTCCAGTTGCCCGTCCCAGTTTCCGTGCGGCGCGAGCGCCTCGCGCAGGTGGAGACTCGAGAGATTGGAGCACACCGTGAGTTCCGCCAAACCCGCCGCGCGCAGCCATTCCAGCGCGTAGGTAATCAACGGTCTGCCTGCCACGGGGAGCAGCGGCCGCGGACTGACCGCGTCCAGCGCGCACCCGCCCCAGTCGTGAACGCCGGCGAGGACGATCCCCTTGACCTCGCGGACCGGAGGCGGCACGGGAGGCGCCTTGTCGATCCTCTCGATTTCACGACGATGCAGCATGTAGACACGATTCACGGGCAGGGCGGGCCATCCCCGCCGCGTGCGCGGCGCAGGTCAAGCCCATCTGCCGCGCTGATTCCGAAAACGACAACCACACCCACCCAGCTCACGAGCGTTTGGACACGGAAGCACCCCCCAGCGCAACCTCCGACGCATTGGGATGTTGTGCATCCAGGCACAATGGTATCACACGGTCCCGCCGCGCGCATGGCTGCGCTGCCTGGCGCGAGGTGCCCGGCCCGGACGCCCCTCGCAGGTCGGCCTGCAACACGCTACAGTCGAACGCGCGTTCTCAACAGCACGTGGGCTGTGAATTCCGCCGCCGCCGCGACCGTGACGATGGGTTCTTTCCGGTGATACCCCGCGCTGAACCAGCCGATGATGGGATCGGATTCCCCCCGGTGGAACGTCAATTTCAGCGCAGGATCCAACTCGAAGCGGACGTGAACCCCCTCTCCCTCGACCAAGAAAGCATTATCGGGTTCAGGCCTGATTTCGCAACCCCTCCCCAGGTGCCAGAACTGCCGGGCGACGTGGTTTCCCGCTCCCTCCAGTTCGTCGAGAACCACCAGCTCAGCCGACGCAATGGACAGCCGGACCGTTCGGCGGTGCATGACCCGACCTGGCAGGCGCGCATAGCCGTCGTGTTCGAGGCATACCTCGCCCCCGTCCGCTGATGGCTGCCAGCGGACAAGCCGGCAGTTCGCCCGCCGCCCCCACATGAACGGGCCCAGGATCGCGGACTGATCCTGCCCGTCTATCTCGACCGTGTTGTGCGCCGACGTTCCACGAAAGTAGCGCCGCCAGGGCGGGAAGGTGAAGTAGTCGTACGTGCCGGGGTCGCACAGCACCGTGCGTCCGTTGAGGCGCAGGACGACGCTCAGGGCATCGGCATGTCCGTGCGCCGCGATCGAGCCGAAGCCCAGCTCCCCGCCATCGACGATCGCGCTGACGGACAGTGGCGGCTGGGCGCGCGCCGCCTGAAGGATGTAATGCCCGCTCTGCGGAAAGCACTTCGAGAGCAGCGTCGGCTCCGGGGTCCCCTTTGCATCGAGGAGTTGCTCGTGACGCACGACTCCGGCACGACCCAGGAACCAGTACAGACGGTCCGATGACCGCGGCGTCCGCGCGGCGAAGGCGGGCTTGTCGAGGAGCACCGCTCCCAGGGCCGGCAGACTCCACGTCAAATCCAACGGCCCGCCGACGCCGAGCACGCATCCATCATCGGCGTCTCCGTACATCGGCGCCTCGCCGCCCGCGCTCAACTCGGCGAGAAACGCGACCATGCGCTCCGCGCCGGACCAGAACGACGGCGGAAAGTCCTCGCTGACGTTGCGCGCCACCAAGCCGCTGAGCAGGAAGAACTCCAGCACGAACAGGTGGTAGCTCAGCGCCTGCTCCCGGTTGCCGCCGTCCGCGTAGGTCTGGCGCTCCATCTCGCGCAGCAGAATCTCACGCGCTTCCCGCCGCACGGACTCCGAGCCGCGAAATGGCCGAAACGCCGTCGCACCGATCCACACCCCCGCCGCTTCGCCGATCAAATGGTTGTTCGCCGACGAGTAACGCGAGTATTTCCGGCGGATTTCCCAGAGGTGGCGATACGCTGCTTCATGAATGCGCCGCTGCGCCACCCCCGCGGGCAACCCCGAGTCGGCGATCAAGCCCAGCGTCCACGCCCAGTTGATCAGCCGAATCGCCAGCTCCAGCGGGCTGCGCCAATTCATGCCGTATCCGAACGGGCACTGCTCAATCCAGCTTTCGATCTGGCGGACGGTCTCCTCCGCGTAGCGGATGTCCCCGGTGAGATGGTACGCCTGCGCGAGCGGGACGAGGTGCGCGTGGCGGTTGGGTTCCCAGGCGAACTTGCAGTCGCCCGTGACGCGCGAATCGCGGTAATCGACCTTCATGGCGAAGTCCATCGGCGTGGGAGTATTCGCCTTGACTTCCCTGTTCCATCGGATCGGATCGCCGAGGTGGATGTCGCGCAGGTCAAAGAAGCTGAAGCGATGCTCCATCGCCGCTTGCGCGCGGCTCAGCACATACGCTCGCTCCGCTTCTCCGACAACACGCCCGTCATCCGCCGTGGCGGCCGCACCTGAAACCGCGCCGGGAGCCGCCCCGAGGGCCGCGCCGGAAACCGCGCCGATCGCTTGTGCACAGCGTGAGGAAAAAGCCGCGCCGACCTCCAGCACGCGCTCCGCCGACGTGCGGCGGCAGATCATGGGCCATAGCTGGGAGTCAAGCCTGCTGCGCAGCGCATGATGCACGCGCCACACGATCTCCCCCGGCGACATGGTGCCCAGTCGCCGAACATACCAGAGCGGACTTTGCATCGTTCCTTCGACTTCCGTTTCAAGGATCGACGCCGCACCCGCGGACCGTTCCCGCGATGTGCGACGTAGCCCAGCCGTAACAAGTTACCCAGTCGCTTTCCGTCCTGTAAGATCGAGGCTTCACGGTGAACTCGCGCGGGGGTGTGGCCAGTCCTTCTGGCACCCGATGTGTGTGCTGCGCCCGGACATTCTTCGGCCAGGGGGCGCCTCGCCCGCAGGGCGCGGGATCGTTGCCAGTGACTTGTAGTCCTTGGCGCCGGAAGCGGATCTTCCGCCCCTGCGCCCGGAGGGCGCGTGGAGCGTTCGTTCGCCCTCCGGGCGAGGAGAGGAGAAGGTAAACGATCTCCAGGGGCTTGAGTTCCTGGCAACCCGCGTGCGCCCTACGGGCGAACAGCAGATGCTACAATCTGCGGCCAGACCCCTCGCGCGGTTCGTGCCGGTAGGCGACTTGGCCCTGATCCACACGCAAGGTACGCTCCGTCCTTCGCCGTCTGCCGCGCGCAGCATGGATGCCAACTGATGCAGGCCGCAGGCCGCGACCAGGAGTTTCCGCCATGCTCGTCCCGCTGATGTACCTCATCGTCTCCGCCGCGGCGCTCGCACCGCAGGAACAGCCCGTGCCGCAGACCGCCGCTCCTGCGCCCGCGCCCGCGCCGCCCCTCCTCCTGTCCGTCTCCTACCTGCCTCCGAAGGGCGCTCCGCCGGACCGTGCCAACCCCGCGGACATCGAAGCTCGCATCGCCGAAACGCTGCAATCCGCCGCCCAAGCCAAGGACGCACTGGCAATCGCCCGTCTTCGTACATCCGCGGCCAATCGCATTCTCTCCTTCCGACTTGCAAGACCCGCCACGGCGTTGCTCCTCGGTCTTGCTCGCGATGAAGACCTGAGGGCACTCGCCGAATCCTCAGCGCAAGCCGCAAACCTCCTTGACGCCGCCGCCGAGACGCTCAAGGCGCCCGGCGCGGTTCGCCCGGAGGAGGAGCAGGATGCCGAGCAGGTGCGGCGCTTCGCTTCGATGCTGAGTACGTTTGCGGACGCCCTGCGCGCGGCCGCGGATCCCCCGGCTGATCGCGCGCAGATTCGAAAAACCCTCTCGCGTCTCGGCATCCTCCTGGAAAGCGATGACGCGGCGTTGTCCGCTTCAGCGGCCTTGTGGTACGCGCGGCTCGCGCGGCATGAGGAGGATTGGGACAGCGCACTCAAGACCCTGCCGGCCGCGCTGTCGGAGCCGGAGCCGACGTTGATGCCCTTGTCGTTTTTCCTGCGGCTGGAGCGCTGCCGATTGGGGAGTCTGAAAGGGGATTACAGCGCCTCGCTGGCTCTGCTCATGCGCATCGAGGACGGCTGCACGAACTGGTTCGACGATAATGAAGTCGATGCCGCGCGCCGCTGCGCCGTCCTGATGCAGCTCGATGTCGTCCGCAGATGGAAGAACCAGCTTGATCGCGCCTCCAAGGCCGAGGAATCCCGCTGGTGCATGGAGCACATCTCGCGCATGGAGGCTGAGAGCCTGTCCGATCCGCACGCCGCGGTGCTTCAGCTCACGGAAGCGGTGCCGTTCATGATGGGTAAAGAGTAGCCGAACAGGAAGCTGAATCGGTAAATATTACCCACGCGAAGAAACTGCACCCACGTGATCTACGCCTTCAAGTAGCGTTGTACTGCTATTTATTCAGTGTGTACGCTCTTAAACCCATCAATGGAAACTATGCCTGCCTTTTTGCCATTGTCACTTTATTCGATACTGGGTATTATATATGGCATGGTTAATGCCAGTATCGAGTCGCCGCATCGAATGCGGCGAAGATCAGGGGGGTACAGACTTCGCCTGCAAGGTGCGAACCACCCGGCGAGGCCGTGGGAGATGACGCCCGTTTGGGGGAGATGGGCGTCTGGGGAGCCCACGGACTCGTCGGGTGGCCGCTTTTTTACGACACCCCAGCACGCCCATGGCGCCGGGGGGCCACGCCGGGCGTTTTCCGGAAGCCGTTGCTGGCTGCTGGCTCCCAGCTCCGGGCTTCCGGCTGTTCGCAGATTGCCTGCCGTTTGTCTGAACCCAGGACTTGCGGAATCTTCGGTTCCCTCATCATTCCATTTGCCCGGAACTCGCATGAACAGACGGGTGGACGTTTAACCTGCCTGCCCCAATTCGCCATTTGAACTCATGGGTTCAGAGCCGCACTACGGCGGATTCTGCTGGCAGCGTCCGCCGGCGTCAGGAACCCGCGAAACATCGAGGCCTGCACGAAGATGCGCGTCAAGGAATTCAACATGGCGGACCGATACACCTTGTTGCAGCCTTTCGATTCGGCTGTGAGGAGGCAGGATGAGCGGTCAGTTTCCAGCACACTCCGGCGACGCCGACGTCGTCAGTCTGATTGAGGAGCAGTTCGAACGGATCGAGGAGCGGTTCAGCCGGCTCAAGGCCGAAACGCGGCAGGCGATGCAGTTCTCAACGCTCGGCAGCGCGGCCGCGATCTGGGCGCATGAGTTCAACAATCTGGTCACGCCGATCCTAAACCTCTCGCGCGTCGCGCTCGAACGGCGAGATCCGCAGTACACCGAAAAATCTCTTCAAGTGATTGCGGCCAATGCGGAGACGCTCATCACGCTCTCGGAGCGCATCCTCAATCTCGCCGCGCGCAACGAGCTGCCCAAGCCCGCGCGCGTGCAGCTCAGCGGGGCCGTGCGTCACGCTATCGACGCCCTCGGGCGCGATCTCGCCAAGGACCGCATCAGCGTTCACCTCGACGTGCCGGAGGAGTTCCACGCCTGGCTGGACCCGCACTCGCTCCAGCAGATTCTCTTCAACCTGATTCTCAACGCGCGGGCGGCGCTCGTGCAGGGCGGCGGAGGCCGCCTCATCCTCCAGGCCGCGAGATCGAACGACCGACTCTGCCTGACGATCCAGGACACCGGCGTGGGCATGGACGCGGCGCAGTTGGAGCACATTTTCGACCCGTTCAAATCCACACGGCGGGCGGGCAACGGCGACGGCGAACAGTTGCGCTGCGGAGGGATCGGGCTGGCCTTGTGCCGGGATCTTGTCGAGGAAAGCGAAGGCGCGCTGTCCGTGGAGAGTCAGCGCGGCAAGGGCACGACCTTCCGCGTCCACTTGCCGGAAGCGAAATCGTAGCGCCCTGCAGGTGCTGCGTCGCGCGCATGGCTGAGGCGCGCCTGTATGCGTCCCTGGTGGAGCTCGAAACCGGGCATGTGAACCGTTGCCCCCGCGCAGGCGGGGGTCCGAGGCGGATCGCCGGACCGCTGGATTCCCGCCTGCGCGGGAATGACGGGCTTCGCGATTCGCCACGGCTTGGCGACTTCGCCTCGGCCTGGAGACTTCGCCACGACCTGGCGAGTGCGCCAGACCGTGCCACCCTGGAGCGTGTGCCGCGTGCGTAGCGCTTGTGCTCACACCATCAGTGAGAACACGCCCCACAGCGCCAGCCCAATGGCGTACATGCCCAGCACAATCGTCACCCACAGTGGAAAGGCGGCCTTGGGCACATCCCGCACATCGTCGCACCGGATGGTCTTGTACACCACGGCGATGGCCAGGCAGATCGGCAGCACCAGCGCCAGCCGCCCGTGCCCGGACAACTCGATCGACGAGGTGAAAAGCCCCGCGAGGATCAAGCTCCTCTCCCCCCCCCCGCAGCGTAGGCCGGCCGAGGCTCGGCATCGCGCGAAGCGTGGTCGGCGCGCACGATGGCGTCGAGAATGATGAGCACGTTGAGCAGCCCCGCGACCGCGGTGTAAACGATGCCGATGTCGATCGAGGCGAAATGACCGTAGAACGTCGGGGGCGATTCTCCGCGGCGCGGTTGTACGTTGGGCGGCGCGGCCGGCGTTTCTCCCTCTCCCGGTCCAGCCGCCCATCGCAGAGCCAGCGCCGCGCCCGTGTGACCGCCGCTGCAGATCTGAGCCATGAACCAGCCGGTGTGCCCTTTGATGTCCACTGTGCCGCGCACGCCGCCGACGGCCACCCCCGTCCAGTAGGTCAGCGTCATGGTCACGAGCAGAATCCACCCGCGGACGCGCTCGCCGACGTAGATATGCCCCAGCCCCGGCAGCACCCAACTGAGCAGCCCCGCGGCCGGAACATCGAGCACGCTGATCATCCGACGCGACGCCAAGCTGAGTTGCCCCTTGATGACCTGCAGATTCCGACGGTGCGCCACCGGAGGCGTGCGGCCAGCCCTCAATCTGCGCCGCTGCGCCGGAGGGTCCACTGGGCAGGTCTCTGCGGAGAAACGCTCCTCTTCATACCTCTCATCGGCTGGAACGCGCGGCCCACCCGGCCCGGCTTCAGCCTCGCCCGCTGCACTAACCCATGCCGCACGGTCCGTTCGGGTCGCCGCAGCGCCCACAGCCCCCTCCCACTGGAAGCGCCGCGGGGCGGGCGGAGGCCGGCGAGGCAAACGAACTGAACTTGCGCGTCGCCTTGGCCTTGCCGCAGTGTGGGCAGCGCAAGGTTCGTTCATCCTCCGCGGAGCGCAGCAACTCCTCGAACTCCCGGCTGCACGAATCGCACGTGAACTCAAACATCGGCATCGCGATGACGCTCCAACTCCACTGCGGCGGAGTATAAGATGTGCCTCCTGTGGCGGCAACCGGACGCGCCGGCCGTCCAGGGGCATTCGATTCTCGCCAGGCTGGATGCCGCCAAGGTGGAATGCCGCCAGGCTGGCCTGCCGCCAGGGTGGCATGCTCTCGCTGTACTCAGCGTGAGCATGTTGCCCAGCGCATACGGCTGTGACGAAGGGAGGCTGTCGTCCTCAGCTTGTCTGCGAGGCCCTTCCATGCTCTGTCGCTGAGTGGGAGTAGCCTGCTTGCCGCTCAAGAACGAAGGGGCGAGTCGATCGCGGTTGCCGTGAAATGGGATAGCCGAAAGGACCCGGCCCGCCACCGACCGCACCGACAACCCACCGCGCCCAGTGGACGCCGGTCCTTTCTCGCCGCCGCCCCCAGTGCTGCGGCGGGCTCCGCCCCCCACGCCGGCGAAGGGAGAAGCCGAGTGCGAACGCGTTATCGGAGTCGTTCTTGGGGGCGCGGTTTTCGCAGGTGCAGCACCGGTCCAAGTCCGAGCCGGGCATCCCTCGCGAATCTGGGGCGGGTTCGTCACGCTGCGCTGAGAGCCGGACCCTTCGCGCGGATTAAGACCGGACCTGCAAATGACGATACGCAGGCATAGGCTGAGGGTCTCCGTTCCTAGCGGACGGACAGCCTAAAAGATGAGGAACCCGAGGAACGGCGAACTCGGGTTCCTCTGTTTTTTTCATCCTCAGCGCCGCAGCCCGACAGCGCCGCGCGGATGGTGATGCGACAGGGTCTCGGCACGGGACCGCTGCCGCATCGGCGTGCGATCCGCGCCGCTGACCAGCCCACCCCGCCGCAGCGGGACAACCGGCGCATTCGGCCCGCGTCAGCCCTTCAGCGCGGGAATCTTGCCGCTCTTCTCCAGCAGTTCGATCAGCCGGACGGCGGCCTCCTGCGGCGTGCACTTCGAGTTGTCGATCACCATCTCGGGCTTGAGCGGGGCCTCATACGGGTCGTCGATGCCCGTGAAGCCCTTGAGCTGCCCGGCGCGAGCCTTCTTGTACAGCCCCTTGGGATCGCGCTGCTCGCAGACTTCAATCGGCGTGTCGCAGAAGATCTCGAAGAAGTTGCCCTCGCCCATGATCGCGCGGGCGCCGTCGCGGTCGGCACGGTAGGGGCTGATGAACGACGTCATCGTGACCACGCCCGTGTCCACGAACAGCTTGCCGACTTCGCCGATGCGGCGGATGTTCTCCGTGCGGTCTTCCGCGGAGAAGCCGAGGTTCTTGTTCAGCCCGTGGCGGATGTTGTCGCCGTCGAGCACGTAGGCGAGGTGCCCGCGCTGCACGAGCGCGTGCTCCAGCGTGTAGGCGATGGTGCTCTTGCCCGAGCCGCTCAGGCCCGTAAACCACAGCAGCGCGCCCTTCTGGTTCAGCAGCTTCTCCCGGGTCTCCCGCGTCACGTGGCCCTCGTGCCAGGTGATGTTCGTCGCCTTGATCATCGTCACCGCAAGTCTCCTTTTGTGCCGGCCGAGCCGACCTGTCCCGTTGCACACCGCCCGGAGGAATGCCCTCGTCCCGCACCGGATCCGATCCCGTCTCGCCGTGATCGCGCAGGCTGGTTGTGAAGCGGGCGGAGTATAGGGACGCCGCCCGCGCGACTCAAGCGGGCCGGGGCGCGTGCGCCGGGCGCGTGTCGCAAGCACTTGCGGAAGGCGATCGCAGACCGGCGCCGCTTGTTTTCCGGACAGCGTCTCCGACGCAAGTGGCAGCCCCTGCGGGGAGCAGCCCTGGGATCTCGTCGGCCGGCAAGAAGCAGTGGGCGGACCTTGGCGCCCTCGCTTGCGCTGCGGGTTCTGGACCCGTCGCACGTGGGCATTAACCGGCTTGAGAGTCACGCGTCCGGATCCGTATAATGATCCACGGGAGAACGTGCGATGGGCAGAGCGGCGGTTCCCAACGAAATGCTGGCGGGCGAGTACCTCTTCAAGCGGTACGGCGCGACGATGGACGACTATCTCCGTGCGGCCGACGAGGACAGCCGGCTGGAGTTGTTCGACGGAGTTCTGTTGATGCACTCACCCGCGAATGTCGGGCACGAGGATCGCTTCGCGTTTCTGCTGGGGCTGCTTCGTGCCTACGTCGGACCGAGGAGGCTGGGCCGCGTCCTCGGCTCGCGCACGCCGATGGTGCTCGACGACGATCGCCGTTTCGAGCCGGACCTGCTGTTCATCAAGACCGAGAATCTGCACCGTCTGGGAGAGGTCGAGCTGCGCGGGCCGGCGGACCTGGTGATCGAGATCCTCTCCCCCGCCACGCGCGAGTACGACCTCGGCGACAAGCGACGGGCGTACGCGGAAGGCGGCGTGCCGGAATACTGGATGATCGACCTGGCACGGCACGTCGTGATGATCGACCGACCCGCAGGCCAGCGGCATCTGGAACTCTCCACCGGCCGCGTCAGCCCCCTCGCTCTGCCGGAACTCTACCTCGAAGCCTCGTGGCTGTGGCAGGAGCCGCTGCCGGATCCGGCTGAGTGTCTCGCAACATGCAGGTGAAGCCCTCGCGAGCTGTGCCGGCAGGAACGGGTCTCCGTCGCGGTGCGGCGTACCTTCAGCACACCAGGATGCCAGCGTGCCCGTGAACAACTTAATCCCGCGGACGTAGGTCTGAAGGTGAGCGCTCAATCGACAGAGTCGAAGGAATCCCAATCCCTCAAGGATCCCCAATCGCGTACTCGACGCGGTGACACCGCATCCACGGCGTTGACTCTGGGCGCCTGCCTTTCATTTCTGCTTGGCTACCTTCCAGGCGTTCAACCCGTTGTGCTTCTGCGGTACCGCGGATCATCCAGCCTCTTGGAGCTCGTGGCAGCAAGCGGGGAGGTCTCCATCCTGTACGTGGCGAATCTGAGCTACCCGGACTTCGCTCCGTTCGCCGACCGCTTCCTGGCCGGGCGGGACTTCATTCTCCAGGGTGGAGGTGAATTCTACACGGCAGGCCGCCTTCGAAAGGCATTTCCAACCGGCATGTTCGTGCTGGGCGGCGACCTGAACTGGCACCTGCTGGCGGGCGTGATGCTGGTCTTCCCGGCGCTTCGGCTTGCGGACAGGGGCTGGAGGTGGATCACGCGCCCGAGGATTCCACCGGGGCACTGTGAAACTTGCGGCTACAACTTGCGCGCGAACGTGTCGGGTATCTGCCCCGAGTGCGGCACTCCGATTCCACGGACACCCCTCTTCACAGACAAGAAGTAGAATCGTATTCAATGCCCGCCCAATGCCTGCAGTTCTTTCGGGTGGCCCTCGCGTTCGACAGAGTTGGCGATCCCCTCCCCTTTCCGCTAGCATGGCACGAAACATGCAAGCCTTCCGGCATCGGGCGCCGTGCAGGCGTACCGGTGTCGGGCGCGGGGTTGTGGCCCGGCCGATACCACCACCAGGCAGGAGTTTACCCATGTCGGAAATGAACCCGTTCAAGATCGCACAGGCGCAGTTGGATGAAGCGGCGGGCAAGCTGGGGCTGGACCAGGCGACGCACGAACTGCTCCGCTGGCCCATGCGGGAGTATCGCTTCACGCTGCCGCTGAAGATGGACACCGGCGAAACGAAGATCTTCCACGGCTACCGCGTGCAGTACAACGCCGCGCGCGGACCGACCAAGGGCGGACTCCGCTGGCACCCGGATGAGACGATCGACACCGTCCGCGCGCTCGCCGCGTGGATGACGTGGAAGACCTCCGTCGTGGACATCCCGCTGGGCGGCGGCAAGGGCGGCATCACCTGCAACCCGAAGGAGCTGTCCGAAGGCGAAAAGGAGCGGCTCGCCCGCGCCTATATCCGCGCGGTCGGACGCGAGCTGGGCGTGCATCGCGACGTGCCCGCGCCGGACGTGTACACCACGCCGCAGATCATGGCCTGGATGATGGACGAGTACGAAACCATCATGGGTCATTCGCACCCCGGCATGATCACCGGCAAGCCGCTGGCGCTGGGCGGCTCGCAGGGTCGCGGAGACGCCACCGCGCGAGGAGGCCTCTACGTCGTCCGCGAGGCGCTCAAGATCAAGAACCTCGACCCGAAGAAGACCACTTACGCCATTCAGGGCTTCGGCAACGCCGGGCAATTCGCCGCCACGCTTCACCCTGAGATCCTCGGCGGCGGAACGCTGCTGGCCGTGAGCGACTCGCGCGGCGGCGTCTTCGCCTCCGGCGGCATCGACCCCAAGGCCATCGTCAAGCACAAGTTGGAAACCGGCAGTGTCGTCGGTTATCCCGGTACGAAGCCGATCACCAACGAGGCGCTGCTTGAACTCGAGTGCGACGTGCTCTACCCCGCCGCCCTCGAAGGCGTCATTACCCAGCACAACGCTGCAAAGATCAAGGCCAAGATCTCCTGCGAGCTGGCGAACGGTCCGACCACGCCCGAGGCGGACAAGATCCTGCACCAGCGCGGCGTGTTCGTCCTGCCGGACTTCATGGCCAACGCCGGCGGCGTCACCGTCTCCTACTTCGAGCAGGTGCAGAACACGTACAACTACTACTGGTCGCTGCCGGATGTGCACGGGCAGCTCGACCGCAAGATGACTGACGCTTTCAAGGCCGTGTACGACATGCACAAGTCGAACAACGTGCACATGCGGCTGGCGGCGTACATGGTGGCCGTCTCGCGCGTGGCGGAGGCGTGCAAGCTTCGCGGCTGGGTGTAAGGAGGTTGCGCACATCGCGCATCGAACGGATGCGCCAGTTTTCGCCGGCAGATTCGATGACGCGGCGGTGCGATGGAACCGAGCCGCGCCTCGCGCAGAGCCGCGATCAGAGCCGCGACCGTTAGGGAGCGACCCGCGCGGCGCCGGTTGCGGGGACGTTCGCTGCAGATCTTCCCCTTGATGGGGATGCGCTGTCGTGTGATGGCGATGAGCTACTGTTCCTTGGAGGGCGCGATTCACGAACGTGGGGTACGCTCCCTCACAGAGCAGTGGCACACATGCACTGCTCACAGAGCAGTGGCACGCATACACTGCTCACAGAGCAGTGGCACGCATGCACTGCTCACAGAGCCGTGGTACGCATGCACTGCTCACAGAGCAGTGGCACGCATGCACTGCTGACGGTCGCGGCTCAGTCAGAGCGACGGCTCGTTCAGAACGGCTCGGTGGGATCGGCATGAGCGGAGATGAGGTGCGCATGGCAAGTCGGGCCGGCTGTTGCGGCGCTCTCGCGCTGGGGTTGCTGCTGACGGGCGGCTGCACCGCCCCCGCAATCAGGGTGGGCGACCGCGCGCCGGATTTTCAGCTCACCGCCCTCGACGGAAAAACGGTGAAGCTCAGCGACTTCCGCGGCCAGCCGGTGCTGCTGTCCTTCTGGGCGTATGGCTGAGGTCCCTGCTGTGCGGAGGCTCCGCACCTGACGCGCATGGCTTCGACGTACGCGGCGAAGGGGCTCGTCGTGCTCGGCGTCAACTGCTACAACGAGCCGAAGTCAGGCGTCGCGGATTTCGCCAAGTCCAACAAGCTGACCCATGTTCTTCTGCTGGACGGCAAGTCCGTCGCCATGCGCTACGGCCTGACCGGCATCCCGGCCACGTTCTGGCTGGACGGGCAAGGCGTCGTCCAAGCGGCGGAGGTGGGGTTCGACCTGCCTGCACTGGAGGAGAACACGCGGCGGCTGGTGGAACCGGCCGCAGGGGCCGCGAACGGCTCGAAGCGTTAACATCCCGTGGTGAAAGGCATGAGTCCGCCCTTGCGCTCGGGTTCTCTGGGTTGACAGAAACGGGCGCCTGCCGCACTGCTGCGGACCCGTGCCGCACGCTTGCCGGGAGGTCGTGGAATGCGGTTTCCTTGCGGGGCAGTCGCCCGGCAAGACGCCTGCGGCGTGCCCGATCTTTTCGGGCGAGTCGGCAGAGCCGAAGCGGCGGACCTTGACGGCGCCGCCGGCTACGCCGATGGCAACGGCAGGATCGTCGATGGTGGTGTCCTTGCAGGCGCCTTGCTCGGATTTCTGGGCACACCCCCCGGGAGGTCTGGCGTTCCCCGGCGCAGCCCACAAGTCGGCCGATCCGAGCCTGCGCCCCCGGGCCGCGATTACCCCGGGCGCGGGTCCTTCCTCCTCCCACGATCGGGATTTCACAATCTGCTAACATTCTCCCGGCGAAATCTCGTGGACCGCGGCTGACGTTCTGCTACCATGTCGGGCCGCACGGCCGGTCGCAATCTCCAGAGATCACGCGAAATGCGACCCGCCCACCCTCGGAGGAGGGAGCAAATCTGTTCGAGCCGCAACTTGATGGCGCGGCCACTGGCGGCGCAAGGCGGTTCGTCAATGAAGGAAGAAGGCGTGCGTCGGCGGACATCACATGCGCTGGGACGTGGGCCGGCGGCGCGGAGGCGTTTTTCAGGAGGTGGATCATGCGGACGGGAGTGGTGTTAGCGGCGGGGGTTCTGGCGGCGGCGACGGCGTACGGGGCGGATCTGGCTCGCTCCGTGGCGACCTATGAGACGGGGACGCTCCGGCTGGTGGGACCGAACACGGCCTGCTCGGGCGATCAGTTTTTCAACGTGGAGGGGGTGAGCTACGTCGATTTTTCGTCGTATGCAGTGCTGCGGTTTGACGCGACGACGGTTCGCGCGGAGTTCGACGCCACGTTCGGATCGGGCAACTGGACGCTCAGCGGCGCGCAGCTTCAGATGGTCGAGACCGGGGCGACGTTTGCCCTCGACGGCTTCGTGGACGTCAGCTTCAGCACGGACGACGTGACGGACTGCAAGACGAGCGCCAGCCCGCTGAAGTATCCGTTCACCGAGGGCGGCGTCGATGACCTGCCCGTCGAGTTCATCACGCAGTGGTTCTTCTCGCCCGGCGTCGCCGGCGACGTGGATTCGCTCGACCTGTCGGGCAGCGCGTCGCTTCTTGCGGACCTCGCCTCGGGCGACGGCGTGGCGACGATCGTACTCGTGGACGGTGACCCGGACGTGGCCACTTCCCACCGCGGGCAGGATCCGTTCAACGACCGCACCAACGCCATCAACTATCGCGCCGCGCGGCTGGTGCTGACGGCGCAGGGCAACGTCTCGCCGACCACGACGCTCGAAGTGGCCGCCTCCGCCGAGGAGTCGGGCACGATCCAGCAGGGCGGCCCACGCGGTCCGTGCAACGGCGATCGCTTCTTCAACGTGGAAGGGCTGAACAACGGCACGTTCGCGTCCTACGGCGTGCTGCGGTTCGACATGAGCGAAGTCGTTTCGACGCTGGACGCAGCCTATGGCGCGGGCAACTGGACCACGACGAACGTGTCCGTGAAGCTCCCGCAGGAAGTCGCGGCGTTCAGTCTCGACGGCTTCGTGGACTGGTATACCAGCACGGACGACACGACGGACGTGAAAACCACGGGCGGCGGGCTGACGTATCCGCTCATCGAGAACAGCATTTCGGATCTTCCGATCGCGTTTATCACGCAGACCTTCTTCACACCGGGCGTGACCGGCGACGTGGACACGGTGGACCTGGGCGCAGGTCCGGATGTGACGGACATCTGGCCCGCGGACAGCTTCTTCACGCTCGTGGTCAACGAAGGCGACCCGGACGTGGCCGCCACGTATCGCGGTCAAAGCCCGTTCGGCCTGGTGCGTCGGGCGCCGCGGCTGGTGGTCACCGCGCAGGGCGGGGGCGGCGGGGGCTGCGAGAGCGACGCGTGCAACGGCAATGAAGCGCTGAAAGCCAAGACCCGCGCCAAGTCCTGCGGCTGCCAGGCGAAGATGACGATCACCAACGCCACGCCGGGCGCGATCTACGGCATCACGACACCGATGGGCGAGTGCGTCCGCAAGGCCGCCAATGACCGCGGCAAGGTCGTGGTCAAGGAATGCCCAAGCCAGGACGGCACGGCGAGCGTGGAGTCGTGCGGATTGAGCAAACCGGTGGACTGCCTGTAAGCCGGGCAGCCGGGCAAGAAGTCATGCGTCCGGCGCGGCGCTCGTTGCGGGCGCCGCGCTGGACCGCGCATGTGGCGGGTTCCTTGTTGGCGCATGGCAGGCGGCATGGGGCGCCGTCCGACAGGGGAACGGTCTGCGGTCCGGCGCCTGTGAAATTATTGGTTGCAATGTTCTACTTTTTTCACTGGCGGTAGTTCGCCAGCTTGCTATACTTCACGCTTGCGGCAGGATGCCAAGAACGGCTTACGGATGAGAGCGCCCGGTTGTGGCGGTCTTCCCCTCGCGAGAAGCCGCCATACCCGCACTGGCGCGGAACGGATCCGGATATCCGAGATCATCGGAATTGGGCCGCCAAGACCACAAGCAGCTCGTCCTTACGCTCGCGGCCATACTCGCGCTGGCCTCCGGCGGGGTGTTGACGTTTCGGTACTTCCGCAACCCATCAAGTCCCGCGCCGCTCGCCAGGCAACTGGTGTTCATCGATGTGACCAGCGGCGAACGCATGGACATAGACCTTCAGTCGATCCGCGTCATCCCCGCCAAGAATCCAAAGACGGGCCAACGGACCTTGATTCCCTGCGGACAGAACGCCGACGGCAAGTGGGTGGTGGACGCGCACTACCGGGACGCCGTCAGCGCTTTTGGAGAGGCCAATCGCTATGTGGATCCCAAATCCCTCGAAGTCAAAGCATCCCCTTGACGCTGGCCTGACTCTTCCCGCGAGCATCGTTGGACGATGGCGACGCTACAGCGGACCGCGTCGCGGCGCGTTCACGCTCATCGAATTGCTCGTCGTCATCGCCATCATCGCGCTGTTGATTTCCATTCTGCTTCCAAGTCTCCAAAGCGCCCGCCAGCAGGCGAAGAAAGTCAAGTGCGGCTCTCAGATGCGGGACATGGGCAGCGGCATGGCGTCGTACTTCAGTGAGGAAAACGAGTGGATCCCCGGCGTCAACACCAGCGGACCGACGTTGACGCAACATCGCTTCGATGAGGACTGGCACCACGCGGACATTCCTGTGCAGCATTTTGACTGGATGACGCCGATCTTCACGAAGATGACGACGCTTCCCGACCGTCGCTCCACCCGAGTGCACATGCTGCTGGATTACTGGCAGTGCCCGTCCGTGCCCCAGGAAAGCCCGGAGATTTACTCCGGCAACCTCCCGCCGGATATTGAGGATTTTGAGAAAGAGCCGTTTCCGTTGCAGTGCGTCAGTTATCTTATGCCGGCGATGTTCCAATACTGGGGTCAGAAGCAGGCGAGCGAGGTCATCGGCCGCTACAAAGGGAACGGACAGGAGTTTGACGCCGTGGTTGGCGCGGCTTCTTGGGAGGTCGTGGTCGATGACTACAAATCACTGGTCAGCCGTGTGGGGACCCCCGCCAACAAGATCGCCGTCGCCGACGGTACGCGGTTCTTGGGCATCACCAATGGCGGCCTGGTTCTGGACATCGACGCGCATCCGTGGAAGAGCAGTCTGTTCGGGGCCTTCACCTCCCAGCCCGCGTGGTGGACCGGCTCGCGCGAGTACGGCGTAGCCCCCGATGACCAAACCAACGATGGCCGGCCGATCAGTTATCCCAGCCCGACCAATGGCGAAAACATGAAATGGTCGTATCGGCATGGAACATCGCGCGACGTGTGGCAGAAGAGCATCAACGCGCTGTTTTTCGATGGACATATCGAAGCGTTGTCCAACCGAGAATCCAGAGAGATCACGTATTGGTATCCTCGCGGAGGCGTCGTTAAGAAGCCCAACGAAGGCATGACGCTCGTACCGCAGAATTATGTGGTGCCCTGAGGGGCGGGGTAGCCTTCCTGGCGGCGACTAGACTCCAACATCGGACTCGGCTCCTGATCGGACGCGCCGGCTCGGAGAGCCGGCGGACCGGTGGCTGCTCGGAGAGCAGCCCCACCTTGCACCTTGCACCTTGCACCTTGCACCCTGAACCCTGAACCCTGAACCCTGGACCCTCCACCCTCCGCTTCCACCGCCCACCGCCCTGCTTATACTACGCTCATGCTGTTTCCCAACCGAAGGCACAAGGGCGTTCGCGTCGTGGTCACGGGGCAGGTCGGTGTTGAGAAGAAGCCGTTCCTCGACCGCGTGGCGGAGATCGCAAGCTCGAAGGGCAAGGAGCTGACGCTGTTCCACGTCGGCGACCGTATGTACGTCGAAGCGCCCGACGTGCGCCCCGGGCGCATCCTCGACCTGCCCAAGAAGCGGCTCGACAGCCTGCGCCGCAGCGTGTTCAAGGACGGGCTGGCGCTCGCCGAGAAGGTCGAAAACCTCGTCGTCAATACGCACGCCACGTTCCGCTGGCGGCACGGGCTGTTCCACGCGTACGACCACGATCAGATGCAGGCGCTCGCCGCCGACTTGTACGTCACGCTGGTGGACAACGTCGATGCCGTGCACGAGCGCCTGCTCCGCCAGCACGACATTCCGCACACGCTCAAGGACATCCTCGTCTGGCGCGAGGAGGAAATCGTCGTCACGGCCACCATCGCCGAGGCCATTCAAGGCTACGGCTCGCACTACATCATCTCGCGCGGGGAGAAAGAGGAGATGGCCGCGCTGATGATGTACCGTCTCATGTTCGAGCCGCACCGCAAGCGCGTGTACCCGTCGTTCCCCATGACGCACGTGCTCGACATGCCCGACACGCTGGCCGAGATCAACGCCTTCCGCACGGCGCTCGCGGACTACTTCATCACCTTCGACCCCGGCGATCTGGACGAAAAGCGGCTGCTGTTCGACGCGGGGGCGGCCACGCAGCGCGGCGAGCTGACGTTCCCCATCCGGGTGAACGGGCGCGAGCTGACGTTGCGGGCGTCGGACGTGACGCAGGTTGCGGCGGACATCGACGGGCAGATTTACGCCCGCGACTTCAAGCTCATCGACCAGTCAGACATGATCGTCAGCTTCATCCCCGCCATGCCCAACGGCAAGCCGGCGCTGTCCAGCGGCGTGGAGCGCGAGCTGCAGCACGCTTTCGAGGGCACGAAGGAAGTGTACGTCGTGTGGAAGCCGGAGGTGGAGCCGTCGCCGTTCGTCACGCAGACGGCCACGCGGGTTTTCCCCGCGGTGGACGACCTCATGAACTTTTTCCACGCCAAGGGGTACATCAAGGAATATGCCCCGATGCTGCTGAAATCTTGACACCTGCCGGTTGAAGGCACGTCGCAACGGGCCGCGGCGGGGCTTACCGTATGTTGCAAGATTTCGATTCGCATGGTTCGGTACAGGGACTTCCCGGAAGCAAGCACGTCCCGGAGGTCCGTGCCACCTCCTTTTGCAGCGGCCTGTTAGTCGGAGTTTCAAGACCGGCACAGGGCGGACGCCTGTGCGGCATTCCCCCGGTTGAAAACCGGGGCCACACGGGGTCTGCAACGATCTCATAAACCGGAGATTCAACATGGAGTTCCTGACGCAATTGTGGCTGCCGATCATCCTGTCCGCGGTGTTCGTCTTCGTGGTCAGCTCCGTGATCCACATGGCCACGCCCATGCACAAGGGCGATGTGCGGAAGCTGCCGAATGAAGAGGCCGTGCTGGAGGCGCTTCGCGCCAACGGCGTGCCCCCCGGCGCGTACATGTTTCCGGCCTGCGAGTCGATGAAGGACATGGGCTCGCCGGAGATGCTGGAGCGGCGGAAGCGCGGGCCGGTGGGGTGGATGATGGTCCTGCCGCCCGGCGGCTGCAACATGGGCACGAGCCTGATTTGCTGGTTCGTGTTCGCGCTGGTCGTCGGCGCGCTGACGGCTTACGTGGGCTGGCACTCGCTTGGGGCCGGAGCACACTACCTCACGGTCTTCCGCGTCACCGGCACGGCCGCGATGCTGGGATACGCCCTCAGTCACGTGCCGGATTCGATCTGGAAAGGCGCGAGCTGGTGGACAACCACGAAGTTCATCTTCGACGGCGTCCTCTATGGGCTGGTGACCGCGGGCACGTTCGGCTGGCTGTGGCCGAAGGCGTAAGACGCGGCTTCAGAACCCGCAGCGCCAGCGAGGGCGAGCGCGAAGCCCGAAGAGTGAATAGCGAATAGCGAATGGCGAAGGGCGAATGCCGAATGGCGAATGGCGAATGCAGCTATCAGAACCGCTCACGCCAGTGAGGGACAGCGCCTGGCAGTGAGGAGGAGTGACCGGTCGCCTCCTGTCGCAGCGGGTGCGTCGCCATCGCGCCTTCACAGCCGCAGCTCGTAGAACTCTGCGCCGGGGATCGGGTTCGGGCGGTACGCGGCAATCGCCTCAAAACCCAGCGAACGGTAGAGCTTCACCGCCGGCATCATCCGCGCGCCGATGGTATCGAGCCTCATTCGCGCATAGCCGTACGTTCTTGCGCGGGCGATGATCTCTTCTGCCAGGATTCGCCCCAGTCCCCTGCCGCGGTGCGCGGGTCTGACATACATGCGTTTCAATTCGCAGATTCCTGAGTCGAACGGGCGCAGAGCGACGCAGCCGGCCCACGCGGAATCGGCAGCGCTCGCCGCGGGGACGCGCGCGGGTGCGTCTCCCGCTGAATCTTCAATCCAGCGGGGCGCTCCGTCAGCCGCAAGCGCCAGGAGGAGGCAGCCCCTCGGCGGCGCATACGCGCCGGGAAGCGTGCTCAATTCCCTCTCGAAATTCTGGAATTCAAGATCAAACCCCAGCCCGCCGGCGTACTCCATAAAGAGAGTCCGGGCGGCATCCATGTGCGGCGGGTCAACGGCTTCAATGATGCGGAAGGCCACGAGCCAATCCTATGCCGAGCCGCGGGTTTTTCCACGAGAGGACTTTGTGGACATTGGGAGCCCTTAACAGCCCTTGGTGAAAGGCGACGCGCATCATTCCCGCTCAGGCGGGAACCCAGCTCCGTCATTCCCGCTCAGGCGGGAACCCAGCTCCGTCATTCCCGCGCAGGCCGGAACCCAGCTCCGTCATTCCCGCGCAGGCGCGAACCCAGCCGGTGGCCTGCGAGGAAGCTAGAATCCAGCGGTTTTCCGGGGCAGACTGGGCCCCCGCCTGCGCGGGGGTGACGGGCTCTACGCTTGGTCTCGAGTTCCACCACGGGCCGTCAGGACAGGTTGTGACATTCGGCCCGCAGCAGCGGCCGACTATACTGGCGCATGCACCGACGAAGCGGCGAGGTCGAAGCGCACCCGGCGAGGGTGGAGATTTCGGCAAGCGCAGCGGGAGAGGATTTCAGGTCAAACGATGCAGCTCGACGTGCTTAGCGACAAGCCGACGACGGAGGTGGGCAGCTACTTCATCTCCAACTACCCGCCCTTCTCGGCGTGGTCGCCGCACCACGTTCCGGCGGCGCTTCGGGCGCTGGAGACGCCCAATGCTGAACGCCGGATAGTGAATGGCGAATGGCGAATGGCGAATGGCGAATGCCAGGCGACGAATGCTGAATGCCGAACGCCGAATGCCGAATGCAGCCCGACACGCAAAGATGACGCGACAAGCGATGTCGATGCTGCCGGCAGGCGCGGCGCGGAAACTGACGGGCGACTTTCGACATTCGACATTCAGCATTCGGCATTTCCCCCTTTGGGTCTCTACATCCACGTCCCCTTCTGCCGCAAGCGCTGCCACTTCTGCTACTTCCGCGTGTACACCGACAAGAACTCGTCCGACGTGGACGCGTACATGGACGCGCTGGCGAAGGAGATCGAGCTGTACTCGCACAAGCAGGCGTTCGACGGGCGCGAGTTCGAGTTCGTGTATTTCGGCGGCGGCACGCCCTCCTTCCTGTCGAGCGAGCAGCTTGATCGCCTGGTCGAGCGCATCAACCGCCACTGGCGCTGGGACCACGCGCGCGAGGTCACCTTCGAGTGCGAGCCGGGGACGCTGAAGAAGGGCAAGCTCGAAACCATCCGCAGGTTCGGCACCACGCGGCTGAGCCTCGGCGTCGAGCACTTCGACGACGAGGTCCTCTCCCTGAATGGCCGCGCTCATCACGCGCCGGAAATCTTCCGAGCGTACGAGTGGGCGCGCGAGGTCGGTTTCCCGAACGTCAACATCGACCTCATCGCGGGCATGGTGGGCGACACGCCGTCGAAGTGGGAAGCAACGGTGGAGCAGGCGCTGGCGCTGCAACCGGATTGCCTGACCATCTACCAGATGGAAGTTCCACACAACACGACGCTGGCGCGCGAGGCGAAGCGCGAGGGCGACGCGCCGCCGGTGGCCGGCTGGGCGACGAAACGCGCCTGGGTGGACCTGGCCTTTCGGCGATTCGAGGACGCAGGGTACGTCGTCTCCAGCGCGTACACCGTCGTGCGACCCAGCGAGCATTCGCGATTCCTGTACCGGGATTCGCTCTGGCATGGATCGGACATGGTGGGGACGGGGGTGGCCTCGTTCTCGCACGTGGGCGGCGTTCATTTTCAGAACGTGGACCAGTGGGACGATTATCTCGCGTCTCTGTCGCGTGGGGAATTGCCGCTGTCGCGCGCCCTGCCGCTGAGCGGCGATCAGAGCCTCATCCGCGAGATGATCCTGCAGTTGAAGCTGGGACGGCTGGACGCGGCGTACTTCCGAAACAAGTTCGGTGTCGAGATTTCGCGGCGTTTCGCTGAGGTCTTCACGTCGCTCGTCGAGGCGGGATACGCCGAGACGACGGTTGACGAGGTGCGACTGACGCGCGCGGGCGTCCTCCGCGTGGACGGACTGCTGCCCAGGTTTTTCGAGCCGGAGCATCGCGGCGTGCGCTACACGTGACCGTGTCTTCCAGCGCCGCGCCCGCGAGGAAGCGGTACGCCCACGCCGAGTGCATCGCTGCCCTCGACCGCGCGGCCGTAGGGCGGGCTATGCCCGCCAGGTGTACCGCGACGTGCGGGGGGGCAGACGTCGCTCGGCAGCGGAAGGCGGGCATAGCCCGCCCTACGCATTGCGCTGTGCGAGGCAAGTTCGAGCGGAATGAAACATGCACGCAGGCTGCAACATCGTGGAACGGTCGAAGGCCATGGCGGCCCTTCTGGAAGTCTGCGCCGGCTTCTTCGACGTCCAGGCGGTGAGACGCTGTGTGGAACCCATGTCGGCCGATGCCGTGCCCGCCGACTACCGCGAGCTGCTGGTGCACCAGGATCACATGACCACTGTTCTGCAACGTCACTGCGGTGAGCCGGTGCGATTGGAAGTTCTCGATACCCGCCGGGATTCCAATTCCTACGCGCGCAAGATCGCGCTTCGACCCTTGACGCGAGAAGACGTGGTCGAAGTGGGGGTAGCGCGCATCGCGCTCGACTCGGTGGATGAGGCCGTAAGGACGGAGATCCTCGCGGGGCGAAAACCGCTGGGCGAGGTGCTCATCTCGCATAACGTCCTGCGCCGCGTGGACGCGCGCTTCTTCTACCGCATTGCGTCACCTTCCCCGATCCTGGCGTGCTTCGGACGACCGGCCACGACCCAGGCGTTTGGGCGCGTGGGCGTAATTCACTGCAACGGCCGCGAGGGAGTGCAACTGCTGGAAGTGGTAAGCACGGGCGAGCGCGACTGATCGACCGTCCCCAGGCTGTTGCAAGCGCGTGCCACGGCCTGGTGAGGAGAGGATCGAACGGCGCCTCAAGGGGCTGCGCACCGCGCGCGTCGAATCGAAGTGGCGCCCTCACGGTGAGGAGCCACACGGGGTCGAGCTCGAATACGTACAAGTTCGCCTCCGGTGGCCTGCCTGAAGTGGAGCGGGGGAGCGGCGAAGGGCGGGATATTACGTCCCAATCCGGATACCGCTGTTCCTGGTCTTTTCAAAACGTGCTTCGCACCCGATGCGCGGAGCAACGGAACTACGCGGGCGGCGCTCAAAATCACTCTCGTTGAAGGTGAACGAATTCCTGAGCGCGGACGGCAGGGTCAGCGGTACTCCTCCCGCCAGGGTCTTTCCCCGCGCGCGACGGGCAGGCGAGTACGCCGAACCGGGACGCACCGTCGCCGCCGCTGCCGGCTGCCCACAGGATACAACGAGGAAGCTCTGGATTGAGCGTTCGGATAGTCGCCCCCGTGCCGGAGGGGGTCCCAAGCGTGACGGCAGTCCGCTGGATTCCTGCTTGCGCGGTCATGACGGAGTCGGGTTCCGGCTGCGCGGCTATCAACCGGGATCGGATTCTTGCCTGCCCGGAAATGACGGAGTCGGATTCTCGCTTTCGCGGGCACGACGAGTTTCGCCTTTCGCAACGGGCTGCTAGACTGCTCGCAGAAAGGCGCGGAGGCGGCGGCGCGTGTCCCGCCCGTGCGACTCATGGGGCAGGCGGTCCATGCACCCTGAATTGTTCACGATTCCCGGTTTCAACTACAGCGTCAAGAGCTACGGCTTTTGCGTAATGGTGGGCTTTCTGTCGGCCGCGTGGTTCGCCATGCGGCGGGCGACGCGCGTGAAGTGCGACCCGGACCTCGTGTTGAACATGTGCTTCATCGGGCTGATCTTCGGCATGGTCGGCTCGCGCGTCTTCTACGTCATTCACTACTGGAAGTCCGTCTTCGCCTCCGCGCCGAACAAGCTGACGGCGATCTTCGACGTCAGCTCCGGCGGGTTTGAATTCCTCGGCGCCGTGATCGGCGCGGTGCCGGCCGTGGGCGTGTACCTGTGGATGAAGAAGCAGTCGATCCGGCTGTATCTGGACATCGTGGCGCCCGGGCTGATGTGGGGGCTGGCGTTCGGGCGCGTGGGGTGCTTCCTGAACGGCTGCTGCTTCGGTGGGCCGACGGACGTTGCGTGGGCGGTGCGTTTTCCCTATGGAAGCCCCGCGTTCATCCGCCAGTGGGAGGAGCGGCAGCTTGCCGTTCCGGCGGAGTTCATCCTGACGCAGGCGGACATGCTCGCGCCCTCGCTCCTGCCGGCGACGGCGCTCCACCTGCCGATCGACAAGGTGCAGGGTCCCACGGCCAGGATCGGAGAACTCAAGCGGCGGCTGAGTGACATCAAGGACAGCCGTCAGGCATTGCAGGCCGGCGCGGGCGACCTGAATCCTGCCGCCCTGGCGAAGGAGCTGAAATCGCTGGAGGACGAGGAGCGACGGGTCATCGAAGAATCCAAGCGTGTGCAGATTCCGACGGACGTGAAGCACTTGCACCGCGCGCAATCGTTTCCATCGCGCGAGCATCCGGAACGGTTCCCCATGCCCGAGTTTCCGCCCGATACGGCGCGCACGTCGCTGAGCGAGTTGCAGCAGCTTGCGGCGGGGCTGCGGTCGCTGCCGGTCCATCCGACGCAGCTCTACGCCACCCTCGGCGGTCTGCTGCTTTCCTTCCTGCTCTCCTCGCTGTTCTACCAGCGCAAGCGCCACGGCACGGTGTTCGGCGTGATGCTGCTGTTGTACCCGGTGATGCGTTTGTTCGAGGAGATCATCCGCACCGACAACCCGCGAGACGTTGGCGGGCTGACCATTTCGCAGTTCATCAGCGTCCTGATCTTCCTGACGGGCGCGGCGTACGTGTACGTCGTCTGCAAGCGCCTGCCGCAGCTTTCGCCGTACGCCAAAGCGTTTGTTCCGCCGGAAGAACCGGCGCCTTCCGCCTCCTGATCGCGCCTCGACCTGCCGCCCGGCCGGAGGGCATGGAATCGGGCCGGCGCAGCGGCGTGGTTCCAAGCGCGTCGCGCAGCGCGCGACGGAATGCTCAGCCGTAGGCCGAGCGGGACCCGCGCACGTCCGGGACCGTGCGTGCGTTGACCCTCGCCGGCGCTACGGGTCCCGTCTGCAAGCCGCGGGGATCGCGCGCTGACAAGTTCTGCCCGGCTCATGGGCTTTGATTTCCTCGCGGGCTTTGGGTATCGGGATGTCTCATGGACCGCTTCCGCATTCAGACTCCGCTCGTGCCCGCCGGCGATCAGCCGCGCGCGATCGAGGCATTGACGCGCGGCTTTCTCGACGAGGGGAAGACGCGTCAGTGCCTGCTCGGCGTCACCGGGTCCGGCAAGACGTTCACCATGGCCCACGTCATCGAGCGGCTCAACGTCCCCACGCTCATCATCTCGCACAACAAGACGCTCGCCGCCCAGCTTTTCGAGGAAATGCGCGAGCTGTTCCCCCACAACGCCGTCGAGTTCTTCGTCAGTTATTACGACTACTACCAGCCGGAGGCCTACATCCCGCAGCGCGACATCTACATTGAAAAGGACGCGTCGCGCAACGAGGACATCGACCTGTTGCGCCTCCGCGCCACCAGCTCGCTGGTCTCGCGGCGCGACGCGATCATCGTCGCCAGCGTCTCGTGCATTTTCGGCCTCGGCTCGCCCGAGGACTTCAAGCGCAGCGTGATCATGCTCGAGGTCGGGCGGCAGTTTGACCGGGACGAGCTGCTGCGCCGCCTCGTCGAGCTGCAGTACACGCGCAATGACCTCTCGCTGGATCGCAAGACGTTCCGCGCGCGCGGCGACGTCGTCGAGGTGTACCCCGCCGGCGAGGATTTCGTGTATCGCATCGACCTCTTCGGCGACGAGATCGAGCGGCTTGAGATGATCAATCCGCTGACGGGCGAGTCCCTGGGCATGTTGGATAAGACCTTCATCTTCCCCGCCGTGCACTACGTCATGCCTGCCGAGCGCATCGACTCTGCGTGCAAATCCATCCTTGAGGAGTTGGATCAGCGCCTGAAGGAATTTCGCCGCCTCGGCAAGCTGCTGGAAGCGCAGCGTCTGGCGGCACGCACCAAGTACGACGTCGAGATGATCCGCGAGGCCGGGTATTGCTCGGGCATCGAGAACTACTCGCGGCACCTGGCGGGGACGGCGCCCGGCGCCAAGCCGTTCACGCTCGTTGATTACTTTCCGAAAGACCTGCTGCTCATTCTCGACGAATCGCACGTCAGCGTCCCCCAGATCGGGGCGATGTACAACGGCGACCGGGCGCGCAAAGCGACGCTGGTAGAGCACGGGTTCCGCCTGCCGAGCTGCCTGGACAACCGTCCGATGCGCTTCGAGGAGTTCGAGGGCATGTGGAACCGCGCGCTCTTCGTCTCCGCCACGCCCGGTCCCTACGAGCTGCGCACCACCGGTGGCGAAGTGGTTGAGCAGATCATCCGCCCGACGGGCCTGGTCGATCCGGAGATCCTCGTGCGCCCCGCGCGCGGGCAAGTGCCGGATTTGCTGCAACGGATCGCGGAGCGCGCCGCCTCCGGAGAGCGCGTGCTCGTGACCACGCTGACCAAGCGGCTGGCGGAGGATCTCTCCGCGTACATTCAGCAGGAAGGGCTGCGCGGGCGCTACCTGCACTCCGACATCGACACGCTGGAGCGCGTGCAGGTGCTCAAGGGGCTGCGCGAAGGCGAGTTCGACGTACTCGTTGGCGTCAACCTTCTGCGCGAGGGGCTGGACCTGCCGGAGGTCTCGCTCGTGGCCATCCTTGACGCCGACAAGGAGGGCTTCCTGCGCAGCGAGACGTCGCTGATCCAGATGATCGGGCGCACCGCGCGCAACGTGAACGCGCTGGTCGTGCTCTACGCCGACCGCGAAACGCCGAGCATGAAGCGCGCCATCGACGAGACCAACCGCCGCCGCGCCCTGCAGGTCGCGTACAATGCGCAGCATGGCATCAAGCCGGAAACCATCAAGAAGGCCGTCCGCGCCAGCCTGCTCAACGACATCAACGCGCGCAAGATTGCCGCCGAAGCCGTCCGCGCCTCCGAAGGCGAGATGGACCGCATCGAGCTGGTCCGCATGTTGGAGGAAGAGATGATGCAGGCCGCCGAGGGGTTGGAGTTCGAGCGCGCCGCCAAGCTCCGGGACCGCATCAAGGAACTCAAGAGCCTGCCGGCGCTGGGCAAGCCGGACGCGGGCGCAACCGGCGCAAAGCCGAAGAAGTCCAGGGTCGCGGGGCACCGAGGTTGAGGATGATCCTTCCCAGTATCGACATCATGGGCGGCAAGGCCGTGCAGCTTCGACGGGGGCGCGAGCGGGTGCTGACGGATCCGCGCGATCCGGTCGAGCTGGCGCGCACATTCAACCGCTTCGGTCCGGTGGCGGTGGTCGATCTCGACTCGGCGATGGGCAAGGGCGAGAACACCGCGCTGATCGCGCGGTGCTGCCGCGTGGCGGAGTGTCGCGTCGGCGGCGGCATCCGCACTGAGGAAGACGTGCGCAATTGGATCCGCCGCGGCGCGAGCAAGGTCATGATCGGCACGCGCGCCGCGCCGGATTTTCTGCGGCTCTTTCCGCGCGAGTGGACCATCGCCTGCCTCGATGCCGTCGGACGCGATGTCGTCGTCGAGGGCTGGACGAAATCCACCGGGGCGGATGTCCTTGAAAAAGCCCGGGCGCTCGAACCTTTCTGCGGCGAATTCCTGTTCACGCAGGTTGAGAAGGAAGGCATGTTGGGCGGATTCGACGCGGAGACCGCGCGTGCCCTGCGCGAAGCGGTCCGCGTCCCGATCACCATCGCGGGAGGCATCACGACGTCGGATGACGTGAAGCAACTCGAGGAGCTGGGCTGCCACAGCCAGGTGGGGCGGGCGCTGTACGAGCACAAGCTCGACCTCGCCGACGTGTGGACATCCGTCCTGCGGTTCGACGGGGACGGCCTGATCGCCACGATCGTGCAGGATGCCGACAGCGGCCAGATGCTCATGTTCGCGTACAGCTCCGCGGCATCCTTGCGCGAGGCGCTGAGCACTGGGCGCGGTGTGTACTGGTCGCGTTCGCGGCGGGAAATCTGGCGGAAAGGCGATACGTCCGGGAACGTGCAGGAGCTTGTCGAAGCGCGCTGGGACTGCGATCGCGACGCCGTACTTTTTCGCGTGCGCCAGCGGGGACCGGCCTGTCACCGGGATGTCCGATCGTGCTTCGCCGTGCCGACGGGCGATCCGCTGGGCGAGCTGGAGCGCACGCTGGATCAGCGCAGGACTGAGCCGCCTTCGAAATCCTACACGGCGAAACTCATCCACGATCCCGAGCTGCTGGCCTCGAAGCTCCGCGAGGAAACGGAGGAAGTGATCGAGGCGTCGGAGCGGTCGCACGTCGTATGGGAATGCGCGGACGTGTTGTATCACCTGATGGCGCGGATGCAGGCGGCGGGCATCTCGATGGGCGACGTGGAAAGCGAACTGCGCGCCCGGTTCAAGCCGTAGCGCCGGGCGGGGCGATCGTCTGCGCCAGATACCGTGAGCTTCGCTCGTCGGCATGGGATCGCGGGCGTCGCAGGGTTCGCCGTTGAGCCAAGCAGATGAGTAGAACCGCGCATCCGTCCCTCCCGTTGTCCGGCGCATGGTCCACTGCCGGGAACGCTCCAAGCAGTGTTGCAGTCGCATCGATCCATGTACGAGCCGAGAGAGGGTCGGCTTCAGCCGACCAGCGCTTGCCACCCGCTTGAGCGGGTGGGGCGGGCGTTTGGCGCAACCGTCGAGCCGGCTTCAGCCGGTTTTGCCTTCTGGGTAGCGCAAGCCGGCTGAAGCCCAACTGGCGGCGCGTTGTCGCCATGTTCCCCACCGCCTCAAGGCGGTGGCAAGAGCCGCCCGGCTGAAGCCGGCCCAACGCCACCCCGCACGAAACGGATTCACGCGTGCGATGAGCCGTGGCCGATGGCATCCATCGGTTGGCGCATGCGCAGCTGGCGCATGCGCAGCAAAGCAAGACTTTCTGCGGTTCTACGCAGCTCGACAAGCGAAAGCCCCAGCGCCGTCGCCGCGAGAGCGCTGTCCGCGCCCAGCCACACGTCCTGCATCCGTGGCACCACGTCGAGACTCGTCAACGTGGCCGCGGCAAGCAGCGCGTCGACGACGTAAACCAGGGCAAGCAACGCGCAGAGTCCGCGATCGCGGCACAACCAGAAACAGAGCAGCAGCGACAGGAGGGGAGGGATGCGTCCCAGCGCCGCCGCCGCAGCGAAGCACGCCTTGGCGACCCGGTGCATGACGGCGTAGCGCAGCGTGTTCCAGGGCTGCGAGCCGGAGAACCCCGCTTTCCTAGTCTCAAAATCCTGCAGCATCCGCGCGACCTCGGTGGCGCGGGCTTCGCTGCGATGCGGAAGAGCGCACCCGACGAACCACGCCGGTGGCTCGCGGGACGGAGACGCTTCCGTCGAAGTGGAAATGACCGGCAGAGCGTCCTCGCGAATGAAGGCATCCGAGAGCCACTGATCGCCCCCCCGCCAGAGTTGCAGCGCCGTCAGCTCAGCGGTGGTGCGCGCATAGGCGGGCGCGTGGTCCATCAGCGTGTCCCACCCCGCCTGTCGCATCAGCGCATCCGTCTCCCATTCACTTAGCCCGCGGTCGCGGACGGCACGCGCGCGGGCGACCCACGCATCGAGTTTGTTCACCCGGTAGGCCTCATCGGCCGCGCGCTCAGGGAGCAGGGAGAGGCATTCCTGCTGGGACGCCCCAGCGCTGAGCGGCGCTCCCTGCAAGGAACAGGCGCGCATGACGAGCATCGGCCCCAGCGTGCCCGTGCAAGGTCGAAAATCGCCCGTGCCCGCGAGGTTGAGCGAGCACTCCAGCAGCCACGCACCCATCACCGGAGCGAAAAAACACCCGCACGTGACCGCAAGTCGTCGAACACCGTTCTTGCGGCAGCGCCACGCCATCCAGACGAGCGTCGCCGGAATCACCGCCGTCGCGGAGGCGCGGACCAGCCACGCCGCCGCCAGCGCCACGCCGCCCATCGACGCGCATCGCCGGGATGGGGATGATCCCGCAACACCCGCCGTCGCCAGCAGCGCCGCCGTGACGAGCACTGCGAACAGCGGCTCCGCGAGAATCCGATCGCTCCAGAGGAACGTCTGGAGCCGGGCGAGGGCCAGCAGCCCGGCGATCCACCCGACGCCACGCATTCCGGAGAGGCGAAGCCCCAGCGCGTACGCCAGCGGAGCAAGCGTGGCAGCCAGCAGATGATTGACCGCCACGACCGCCCATCCGGCGCCACCGCTGACCGCGAGACAAAGCGCCATCAGGAATGAGTAGCCGGGCTTGCGGAAGGCGAAATCCGCGCTGACGTCCGGGTCGAGAATCGCCAGCGCGTTGTCGAGGTACTGCATCGAATCGGCGCAGGTCACCGCACGGCCGTGGCGCACGACGAAGTGGCCGGCCTCCGCCGCCAGCGCCATCAGCGCGATCAGCGACGCGTCGATGATGGCGCGGCGCCGGTGGTGCGTGCCTGTGCTTGGGAAATGGGTGTCCACGTCCGCTTGAGTTTTCGGACGTTTCGCGGGCGAACTTCAGGAAGCCGTCATCGGCCAGGGAATCCTGAGGACGCGGCTACGCCGTGGCCGCGGCGGTCGCCTTGCCCAGCGTCTGGTTGATCTTCTCGCCAAGGGACTCGACCGTGAAAGGCTTGATGCAGTAGTTGTTGACGCCGGCTTTGATCGCCTCGATGACGCGGGTTTTTTCCGCCTCCGTCGTCACCATGATCAGGGGAATCGTCTTGTTCGTCTCGCGGATCTTGCGCACCAGCGTGATGCCGTCCATGTTGGGCATGTTCCAGTCGATCAGCATCAGCTCGGGCATCCCCTCGGCCATCCTGGCGAGCGCTTCCACGCCGTCGCCGGCCTCGACGATGTCGGTGTAGCCGAGCTGGCTGAGCACGTTGCGCTGGATGTTTCGGATCGTGCGGGAATCGTCAACGAGCATCACTTTCATACCGCGGCTCCGACGGGCTGCGCCTTGGCGGCGACGGATTTCTTTTCCATGACCATGCTGACCTCGACGTTGAACGAACCCATGTCGGTCTCGCACGGCACGATGATGATCGAGTGGGACTTGGACGGGGAGATCGCGTGGTGGCTGCCCACAATGACGTTCGGCAGCGAGATGGAGATGCTCAGCCCTTCGCCGAATTCCTTCTTCGCGTTTCCGGCCACCATGTTCGCCAGCTCGCCGATGGCGTCGGCGAAGTCGCGATGCTCTGGGGTGATCGGCACCCCGGCGAAGGCGGTGGCGATCTTGGAGGCCGCGTCAAACATGAACGTCAACACGATGCTGCCGGAAGCGTCGCCGGAGAATCCGATCACGCCGGATACGTCGGCGTACGGTTCTTCGCTGACCTTGACATACGGCTTGCCGACGCGCGGCTCCAGCCTGCACATGGTCTTGAAGACGTTGTGAACCGAGCGAATAAACGGGTTGATGAAGCGTACGTCCACCGAGATTGTCTCCACCCGCATTCCTCGCGTTGCGGGAACCGAAATGGGACCGCATCGGGCCGCCCAGTCCCGAGGTGTCCGACATTCAACTCTCCTATCGGAGGCGGCAGGGGAGTGACCTTAGATCGGCGACGAAGCCCGGGATGGAACCTTGGCTAATAATCACTTGAAATAGGACTTGATCGGTGCTATATTCAATCGAGTCTTTGGACGACACTTCCAGCAAGTGGAATCAAGCGTGCTCGCGGTCACTCGAAAAACCGATTACGGCCTGATCGTGCTGGTCCACTTGGCGGAGCATCGCGGCGAGTTTTGCAGCGCCCGCGAAATCGCGGACCGCTACAAGATGCCGCTCGCCATGGTGACCAACATCTTGAAAACCCTGCTGCGCAGCGGGTTTATCGCCAGCGAGCGGGGGTCTCGGGGAGGCTACCAGCTGTCCTTGCCTGCGGCGGACATCAGTGTGCTTTCCGTCATCGAGAGCTTGGAGGGGCCGCTGCGGCTGGTACAGTGCGTGCTGTCGGCGACGAATTCGTCGTTCGGCGCCTGTGGGCTGGAAGCCCACTGCCCGATTCGGTCGCCGATTCAGCGGCTGCACGAAGGTTTACGAGAATACTTGGAAAAAATAAGTGTTGCTGATATTGCTGCGCGGCCGGCGGTGACGCCGTTGGTGCGCGCCACTGTCGGCGCCTGACTCGAAACGAGGATCAGATGGGTTCCAGAAACGTCTATCTCGACAACGCCGCCACGACGCCGGTCGATCCGCGCGTCCTGGAGGCGATGCTGCCCTATTTCCGCGAAGAATTCGGCAACGCCGCCAGCCGCAGCCACAAGTTCGGCTGGGTCGCAGAGGAGGCGGTCGAGGCGGCGCGCGGGCACGTCGCCGCTGTCATCGGCGCCGAATCCAAGGAGATCATCTGGACCAGCGGCGCCACGGAGAGCAACAACCTGGCGATCCTCGGCGCCGCCCGCATGTACGGCGACAAGGGACGGCACATCATTACCTCGCTGATCGAGCACAAGGCCGTCATCGACCCCTGCAAGTTTCTCCAGACCCAGGGTTTTGACGTCTCGTTTCTTCAGCCCAACGGTCAGGGCCGGGTCAGTGTCGAGCAGGTGCGCGAGGCGATGCGCGAGGACACGATCCTCGTGTCGCTGATGTTCGCCAACAACGAGATCGGGACGATCCACCCGATCGGCGAGATCGGCGCGTTGTGCCACGAGCGCGGCATCCTGTTTCACACGGACGCGACGCAGGCGTTCGGCAAGACCCCCATCGATGTCGAGGCGATGAAGATCGACCTGCTCAGCGCGTCGGCGCACAAGATCTACGGACCGAAGGGCGTGGGAGCGCTGTACGTTCGGCGGAAGAAACCCCGCGTGCGGCTGGAGCCGGTGATCTACGGCGGCGGGCACGAACGCGGGATGCGCAGCGGGACGCTCAACGTGCCGGGCATCGTCGGCTTTGGCGAAGCGGCCCGGATCGCGCGGGAGGAGATGCCGCAGGAGTCGAAGCGCCTGGCGGCGCTGCGCGACCGGCTCTGGGCGGGTCTTTCCGAGCACCTGACGGACATCGCGCGCAACGGCGATCCGGAGCACAGCCTGCCGAACATCGTCAACATCAGCTTTCTCTACGTCGAGGGCGAGAGCCTGATGATGGGCTTCTCGGACATCGCGGTCAGCTCGGGCAGCGCCTGCACGAGCGCCTCGCTGGAACCCAGCTACGTGCTGAAGAACATCGGCCTGGGCGACGAGCTGGCGCACAGCTCGATCCGGTTTTCGCTCGGGCGTTTTACGACGAAGGAGGATATCGACTACACGGTGGACCTTGTGGTCAAGTCGGTGAATCATCTGCGGGCGATGAGCCCGCTGTACGAGATGGCGCTCGCCGGAGTGGACTTGTCGAAGGTGCAGTGGCAGCATCATTGACGGGGAGCAGCGGATGGTTCGTGCTGAATCGGACGCGTGGTTTGAAATGGCTAGAGACGCGATCCGGGCTGCGCGAAGGATTACCAAGAGCCATCCCCGTAGCCTCGTGAGCCGAGCCTATTATTCGATCTTCGCTCACGTTCACGGTCGATTGCTCGAAGCGGGACAGTCTCCGCGAGGCGGCTTGGGAACGTGGTCGCATCAAGCGCTGCCGGCGCTTGTTGCGTCCCATCTGACCAAGCCGCTGGGCTTGAGAAGAGCAAGGGAAATCAGGTTGACGCTGACACGGATGAAGCGATTGCGAGAGTTGGCCGACCATCGACCTACCGTCAGGTTGGACGGGGAAGTAGCGTTTGAGGCGTTACGGTCGGTGGAGAGGTTTGTGGGAACATGATCACGAAAACGTCTCGTAAGAAGCCAAAGTTGGTCGACGCGAAGGATCTCTTTGAGCTTATCCAGAAAGAACTGGACAAGAGAAAGAACGTCGCGCAGATCAGCGCCCACAATATATCGCTCATGGGCGGCGCTTGGTTCTGCGTGGTGTCGACCGATCAGAAGAATGCGGGAAAAATCGCTGAAGTCCTTGCGGATGTCGAAGCATTCATTCTCGAGAAGCTAGGCGTAAACGTCGCATTGAGCCCGGTGTTCGACTAACCAGGTCGAAAGGAAGTGAAATCCAGATGTCCTACAGCAACAAAGTCATCGATCATTACCAGAACCCGCGCAACGTCGGCTCGCTCGATCAGGGCGACGCCCGCGTGGGCACGGGCATCGTCGGCGCGCCGGAGTGCGGCGACGTCATGAAGCTGCAGATCAAGGTGGACGACGAGGGGCGCATCACCGACGCCAAGTTCAAGACCTTCGGCTGCGGCAGCGCCATCGCCAGCAGCTCACTCGCCACCGAGTGGGTCAAGGGGCGCACGCTCGACGAGGCCGAGGAGCTGCGCAACACGGACATCGTCAAGGAGCTGGCGCTGCCGCCGGTGAAGATTCACTGCAGCGTGCTGGCGGAGGACGCCATCCGCGCGGCCATCGCGGACGTGCGCAAGAAGCAGGAGGCGCGCGTGGCGAGTGCCGCGGCGTCCTCGCCGTCGTAGGAGCGGGCAAGGCAGGGTTATTCGAGGGGCGCGTCCCGTGGATGCGGAGCAGCGCCTTGGGAGAAGTGCAGCGCCCGGCGCGGGTCGCCGGGCGCGGGTCGCCCGGCGAGGGCTGGAGTGGATCGACATCTATGATCAAACTGACGGAACGAGCGGCGAAGGAAGTGGTCGGGATCATCGGCCAGCAGAAAGAGTCGGCGAGGAACAGCGGCGAAGAGTTCAAGCCGCTGTACCTGCGCGTCGGAGTCAAGGGCGGCGGGTGCAGCGGGTTCTCCTACTCGCTGGACCTGACGGAAAACGTCGGCGAGCTGGATGAGCAGTGCGAGCAGGACGGCGTGGCCATCATCTGCGACCCGAAGAGCAATCTCTACCTGGACGGCACGGTGATCGACTTCCGCGACGAACTGATGGGGCGCGGGTTCGTGTTCACCAACCCCAACGCGACCAGCTCGTGCGGCTGCGGCAGCAGCTTCGCAGTCTAGCAGGCGCGGGGGATTCGCGCACCGCGAAACTGAGCCGAGGGCTTTAAGCCCGCGCGATCCGGGAACGCGCTCAGGTCCAGCGGCGCGCCGCGGAGGCTGCGGGGCGTGCGTCCACGCGTTGCGAGTCGCCGGCGCCGGCTCACGTGGCAGACCCAGGATGAACGAATCGAAATCATGTCCTCCGCGCAATCACTTCCGCTGAAGTGCACCGGCTGCCAGGCTGAGCAGAACACGCCCATCGTGTGCATCGGCTGCCACACGCTGTACCCCGTTCCGCAGAGCGCGGATCACTTTACGCTGCTGGGCGTGCCTCGGAAGTACGATCTCGACGAAAGCGAACTGGCGGCCTCGTTCCGGTCGATCGCGCGCAACGTGCATCCCGACCGCTTCGCGGACCAGTCGGAGCAGATGCGCACGCTGGCGACGCGGCTGTCCGCCGAGGTCAACCGCGCCTACCAGGTGCTGCGCGATCCCGTGCTGCGGGCGGACTACCTGCTGGAGCTGGCGGGCGGACCCAGCGCGGCCGAGGAGCGGGAGGCGCCGGGCGAGCTGCTCATGGAAGTGATGGAGCTGCGCGAGGAACTGGAGCAGGCCCGCGCCCGGGGGGATCGCACGGCACTGGAGCGGATGCAGCAGGCGCTGCGCACGCGGCGAAGGCGGACGCTGGAGACGATCGCGGTTGTTGCCAGGGAAATCGACTCGGTGGATGAACGGACCCGGCGGAGCATGCGCAGGGCGCTGAACTCGCTGAAGTACTTTGACAATCTACTGGCGGAACGCGCGTGAGGCCTTCGACTCTCGCCCGGGGGAGGGGCGCGGGTTCGTGGTCGATTGGGCTTGCAAGCCCGTTTCCCCACGGTTGCCGCGCTGCGGGATCGCCGTGACGAGCCGGCTGGGAACGACTGTGAACATGGCAGAAAGCCGCGACATCATCATCGGCATCGACCTGGGCACGACGAATTCGCTCGTGGCGTGGGCGGACGCGTCCGGGCCGCGGCTCATCAGCGGGGCGGGCGGCGGTTTCGCGGCGGCTGGCGCTGGCGCGGCGAACGGCGCGGAGGACGTCATGGTCCCGTCGTTTGTCTGCTTGGAGGATGACGGACGGATCGTCGTCGGCTCGGAGGCGCGTCGTCACGCGGTGGAGAAACCGCTGGCGACCCTGTACTCCATCAAGCGGCTTATGGGCAAGGGCGTCGCCGAGGTGGAGGAGGAAGTCCGCCGCCTGCCCTACCGCGTGGAACGCCTGCGCGATGACGGCACGGGGCGCGACGTGGTCGAGGTCGTCGTGGGCTCGCGCCGCCTGACGCCGCCGCAGGTCAGCGCGCTCATCCTTGCCGAGCTCAAGCGCCGCGCGGAGGCGCATTTCGCCCGCCCCGTCGTTAAGGCTGTCATCACCGTGCCGGCGCACTTCGACGATGCGCAGCGGCAGGCCACGCGCGACGCGGGCGAGATTGCCGGGCTGGACGTGGTGCGCATCGTGAACGAGCCGACGGCTGCGGCGCTCGCCTACGGGCTGGACCGCGCGGAAACGGCAACGATTGCGGTGTATGACTTCGGCGGCGGCACGTTTGACATCTCGCTCCTGCGCGTCGAGGAAGGGTTGTTCGAGGTGCTCTCCGTGGACGGCGACACGCACCTCGGCGGCGACGACATCGACCGCACGCTCATGGACCTCTTTACGCGCGAAATCCGCGAGCAGTCGGGTCTCGACATTGACTCGCCGACGATCCGTCAGCAGCTCCGCACCCTGGCCGAGCAGATGAAGATCCGGCTCAGCGAGGACGCCGAAGCCCACGTGGAGATCGCCGTCGGCGCGAACTTCACGTACCGGCGCACGATCCTCCGGCAGGAGTTCGAGGCGATGATCGCGCCGCTGGTGGACCGAACGCTGGAGGCCTGCCGCCGGGCACTGCGCGCGGCGGGTCTGGAGGCGTCGGCGGTGCAGCAAGTGGTGATGGTGGGCGGTTCGACGCGAATTCCGTACGTGCGCCGGCAGGTGGGCGAGCTCTTCGGGCGGCGTCCGTACACCGCATTGAACCCCGAGCAGGTGGTCGCGCTCGGCGCCGCCGTGCAAGGGTCGATCCTTGCGGGGATGCGGCAGGACCTGCTGCTGATGGATGTCACGCCGCTGTCCCTGGGCATCGAGACGCTCGGCGGAGCGGTGGGCAAGCTGATCACGGCGAACACGCGCGTGCCGTGCAAGGCCGTCGAGATGTTCACCACGTTTCAGGACGGGCAGTCGGCGGTGAAGATCAACGTGCTTCAGGGCGAGCGGGAGCTGGCGCGCGACTGCCGCTGCCTGGGCGTGTTTGAGCTGCGCGGCGTTCCGCCCATGCCCGCGGGCATTCCGAAAATCGAGGTTACGTTCCTGATCGACTCGAACGGGATCCTCAACGTCTTCGCCAAGGAGCTGCGCAGCGGGCAGACGGCGAGCATTCAAATCGTCCCGTCGCACGGGCTGACGCGGGAGGAAGTCCGGCGGATGCAGCTTGAAGCCGTCGAGCACGCGCGCGAGGACATGTCGGCGCACCATCTGATTGACGTGCGGACCACCGTCGAGTTCGACCTCGGCAAGGCCGAGCGCATGATCGAGCAATACGGCGACCTGCTCGATGCCAACGAGCGGGACCGGCTGAAGCGCGACGCGGCCGCGCTGCGCCGGTTGGCGCGCACCAGCACCGACGCCAGGGAGATCAACGAGAAGCGGGAGCAATTCAACCGGCTGACGATTCCGCTGGCAGAGAAAGCCATCGCGGCCAGCCTGAAGTGACATGCGACAAGGACGGTGAAGGCGGCAAGGACGGTGAAGGTGGCAAGGACGGCAGCAGGAGTGGCGAGTGGCGGAAGTCCACGGATGGGCAGGACCACGGCCTGGCGAGTACGCCAGACCGTGCCCCCCGGGCGCACGATGTACGAAGCACGATGCACGAAAACGACTGACAATGCACACTGACCGAAATACACGGACCCACGGAGATTGTCATGGGCGGCGTTAATCCATACATCAAGGAAGCGGAGGTCCGCCTCCCCACGCGCAAGTACCGGATCACGTTCATGCCGATGAACGTGACGGTCGAGGTGGACCCGGCGAAGATTCCCTACGAGCACAACGGCCTGCCCGGCAGCATCCTCGACATCGCTCTAGGCAGCGGCATCGAGATCGACCATGCCTGCGGCGGCGTGTGCGCCTGTTCGACCTGCCACTGCCTCGTGAAGGAAGGCATGAAATCGACCAACGAGCCGGCCGACGCGGAGCTGGACCAACTGGACAACGCGCCGGGTTTGCGACCCACCAGCCGCCTCGCATGTCAAGCGGTGCCGGACGGGTCGGTGGATATCGTTGTCGAAATCCCGGATTGGAATCGCAACCTTGTGGCCGAAGGGCATTGAGCGCGGGATCAGGTCACACCCGCGCAGCCGGGGATTCAGGGTTCGCACATCACCTCGTGACCCCGAAGGCTGGAAGGGCGTTCCGTCGAGGAGCCACGATGACCCTGTTCGTCACGCAGTGACGAACCACTGCGCCACATTTCGACCCTACCCGCGTCAAGGAATGGCGGGCTGCACACCGGGCCGGGGGAAAGGGATATCCGCAGAGGACGCAGAGGAGGCAGAGGAGGCCGGGGACGCAGAGGACGCAGAGAAGGCAGCGGATGCATGGCAGCGAGGCGAGCCAGAGTGGGCAACAAGAACCCGGACACTGTTGCACAACTGAGCCGCGACCGTGAGGGAGCTAGGGTTTCCCTTGGAACCCGCGGGTTCTGGAACAATCAATGTGTGAGCAAACGAAGAAGGCAAAGGAAACAAGAAGAAGCAGAGCAAGGGAATAATCGTGCCTCCTCCTTCTTCTCGGCGTCAATCTGGGTCATCTGCGGATAATGCCTTCCTCGGCAGCGTCCGCTGGGCGGCGGCTGGCTTGCGCGCGGGCGGAACTGCGCGGCTGTCTGGGGTTCGCGCGGGCTGAAGCCCGCGGCTCGGGGTTCGCGCGGGCTGAAGCCCGCGGCTCGGGGTTTGCGCGGGCTGAAGCCCGCGGCTCGGCGCGCGGGCTGAAGCGCGCTCTATGCCCGGACGACTTTTCCTGCGGTGTTGCGGCAGGCGGTTGTGGCGTTGCGCGTGTCCACGACGAGCTTGGCGTGATCGACGATCATCTGCGCGTCGTAGGACGAATGATCCGTGGCGATGAGGACGCAGTCGTAGGACGCCAGCGATTTCGGCGTCAGCTCGACGCTTTCCATCTGCAGATTGTGCTCGCGCTGGCGGTGGGTGCGCGGGATGTGCGGATCGTTGTAATCGACGTGCGCGCCGCGGGACTTGAGCATTTCGATCAAATGGATCGACGGCGACTCACGAAGGTCGTCCACGTCCTTCTTGTAAGCGAGACCCAACACCAGAATGCGTGAGCCGTTGATGGGTTTCTTCGCGCCATTGAGCGCCTCGGCCAGGCGGTTCACCACGTACTCCGGCATGGCGCGGTTGATCTCGCCCGCCAGCTCGATGAAGCGCGTGCTCAACTCATACTGCCGCGCCTTCCACGTCAGGTAGAACGGGTCGATCGGGATGCAGTGCCCGCCCAGACCCGGACCGGGGTAGAACGCCTGGAACCCGAACGGCTTCGTCGAGGCCGCCCGGATCACTTCCCACACGTCGATGCCCATGCGGTCGAAGAGCACTTTCAACTCGTTGACCAGCGCGATGTTCACGCAGCGGTACACGTTTTCGAGAATCTTCGCGGCCTCGGCCACTTCGCAGTTGGCGACGGGCACGACCTTGCTGATGGCGCTGGCGTAGAGCGCGGCGGCCAGCTTCGTGCTCTTCTCACCGATGCCGCCGACGACCTTGGGGATTGTCTCCGTCGAGTAGTCCTTGCGGCCGGGGTCTTCGCGCTCCGGCGAGTAGGCGAGGAAGTAGTCGTGTTCGGCGCGCAGCCCGCCGGCTTCGAGGATGGGTTGGACGAGCTCCTTCGTCGTGCCAGGATAGGTGGTGCTCTCGAGGACGATGAGCTGGCCGGGTTGGAGGTGCTGCGCGATCATCTGTGCCGTCTGCTCGACGTAGCTCATGTCGGGGTCGCGCGTCTTGTTCAGCGGCGTGGGCACACAGATGAGGATGGCGTCGCAGGTTCGCAGGTCGGACGGGTTGGCCGTTGCGCGAAAGCCGCTCTTCTTGACCAGGTCCGCCACCGTCTCGGAGGCGATGTGCTTGATGTAGCTCTGCCCGGCGTTGAGCGCGTGGACCTTCGCCTCGTCCACGTCGTAGCCGACGCAGCGGAAGCCGGCCTTGCTGAACGTGCGCACCAGCGGCAGCCCGACGTATCCCAGCCCGATGACGCCGACGACGGCCTGCTTCTTCGCGATCTTGTCCTGCAACGCGGTGTCAGACGCAGCCAAGGTTGATCTCCGTGTCTTGGAGGCGGGGATCGTAGCGGCAGAAGTTGCCTGACTGCAATGGGTGGCGGACATGGTGCGGGATTCCAGTTTCGCAGTTGCGGGGAGCGAGCCGCGAACTTCAGTCCGCGCGGACCCTTCGCTCCCATGTCTTGGTATCGACCCTCGGTCGTCGCCGATACAATCCAGCCAAGCACAAATGGAGGCTCGCGGAAAGGGAACGGGGTGGCACAATCTGGCGCCCTTGCCTGACCGTGGCGACTGGGGACATGGGCCGGCGTGCTCGCCTGACTGTGGCGCAGGGGGCAAGAGCATGGTCAACGGAGTACCGTAGACCATGCCACCCACCCGCACGCCGGGACTCGCCCAGATTCGACGAGGAGTTGTCTCGAGGAGGCAGACTTTGCGCGGCGGGAGCTTGGGATGATGGGGAAGGGTTTACAATCGCAGAATCCGCGCGGGCTGGAATCCGCGGCTCGCATGGACATCCCGCTTGCGCGACCGAACATCTCGCAGGCGGAGATCGACGCCGTCGTCGCGGTCCTCCGCACTCCCAACCTCTCGCTCGGACCGAAGGTGGTGGAGTTTGAGCGCGCCTTCGCGCAACGCGTGGGAGTGCGCGAGGCCATCGCCGTCTCCAGCGGAACCGCGGCCTTGCACATCCTTATCCGCGCCCTCGGGTTGGGTCCGAGTGACGAAGTCATCACGACACCGTTTTCCTTTGTCGCATCCGCCAACTGCATTCTGTACGAACGAGCGACGCCGGTGTTCGCGGATATCGACCCGCACACGTGGAATATCGACCCGTCGAAGATCGAAGCCGCCATCACCCCACGCACGAAAGCGATCATCCCGGTGGACGCCTTCGGGCAGCCGGCCGACTTCGACGCGATCCGTGACCTGGCGCTACGGCATGGTCTTTTTGTGCTGGAAGATTCGTGCGAGGCGTTGGGGGCCACGTACAAGGGTCGCCGCGCAGGGTCGCTGGGCGACGCGGGCGTGTTCGGCTTTTACCCGAACAAGCAGATCACCACCGGCGAAGGCGGCATGATCACGACGGATGATGGCACGCTGGCGGACCTGTGCCGCTCGCTGCGGAATCAGGGGCGCGACGCAGGCTCAAGCTGGCTGGCCCACCCGCGCATGGGCTTCAACTACCGCCTGCCGGATATCAACTCCGCGCTGGGCCTGGCGCAGCTTCAGCGGCTCGACGAATTGCTGGCCGCGAGAGCGGAGATCGCCGCTGCGTACCTTGACGCCCTCGCACCGCTGCTGCCGCCGAAATCCGAAATCCGAGATCCGAAATCTGCGTCCCCCCTTGCGGTGCCCGGACTCCTCACGCAGCGCCAACTTTCAAGCACCTGCCAGAGCTGGTTCGTGTTCGTCGTGCGGCTGGCCGATCGGTTCAGCGAGAAGGATCGCGACCGCATCCTGCAAACCCTCCGCGCCGCCGGCATCGGCTGCAGCAACTACTTCGCGCCGATCCACCTGCAACCGTTCTACCGCGAGCAGTTCGGCTTCAAACCCGGCGACTTTCCCGCCTGCGAACACGTGGCCGCCAGAACGATCGCGCTGCCGTTTCATCATGAGTTGACGCGGGCGCAGTTGGCGTACGTCTGCGAAACGCTCAAGCTCGCCTTGGGCGGGTGAGGTCATCGTGCGTCGTGCATCGTGCATCGTGCATCGTGCGTCGGACATCGTGCATCGTTCCTTGTGTCGTGCTGACGCGGTTGACGCGCGACGCAGGACGGGAGACGGCTTCAGAGCGCCCCACGCAAGTGGGGGGCTTGAGCTTTGGTACGGCACCGGCACCAAGCATCCCACGGGTGGCTGTCATGCTAGAGAATCCTGGGCCGAACCATCAGCGTTTAACGTGTTGACACGATGGATGTTGCGCCGACTTCGTGAAAAATTTCTCAAAATCTGTCGGCAAGGTGTGTACAACAGCGTGCTGCCGTTGTAGGATCCCGCGCAGCGGTGTTCGGGCCAGCCTCGCTGTTTTCAGAATAGGGTGGTTTGGTCAGCCATGCTTGAATCGTACCAGATCATCGCCATCTGCATCCTCGGCGTCGCGCTGGCCTCGGCGGCGGCGCTGATTGCCGCGCATGTCATCGGTCCGTCGCGCCACGGCAGCGTCAAGGACCAGCCTTTTGAGTCGGGAATGCCCGTTGTTCACGACGTGCAGCGCCGGTTCAACATCCGCTTCTACATCATTGCGATGCTCTTCCTGCTGTTCGACGTGGAAATCGTCTTTATGTGGCCTTGGGCGGAGGCGTTCTACCAGAGCTGCGTGAGCGCCAATGGCGCGGTGGTGGTGGATGACGGCACGGTGGCGACAAAGGGGTTTCTGCTGTTCGGCATGGGGATGTTCTTCGCGCTGCTGCTGCTGGGTCTGGTGTACGAGTGGAAGAAAGGGGCGTTCGAATGGGACTAGAGCCCGTCGAATCATCATTCACGCGCGGGTCGGAGTTCTCGCTCAGCCGGCTCGACTACTTCACCGACCTGTTCAAGAAGTACGGCATTAACTGGGCGCGCAAGTACTCGCTGTGGCCGATGCCGTTCGGGACGGCGTGCTGCGGGATCGAGCTGATGGCGGTGGGCGCGTCGCGTTACGACATCGGCCGCTTCGGCGCGGAGGCGATGCGCTTTACGCCGCGGCAGTGCGATCTGCTGATTGTTGCGGGGCGCGTGGCGATCAAAATGCTGCCGGTGCTGCAGCGGACGTACAAGCAGATGTCCGAGCCGAAGTGGGTCATCAGCATGGGCGCCTGCGCGAGTACGGGCGGTGTGTTCGACACCTACGCCGTGGTGCAGGGGATTGACCAGTTCCTGCCGGTGGATGTGTACATTCCCGGCTGCCCGCCGCGCCCGGAGACGATTCTTGAAGGGCTGATGGCGATCCAGCGGATCGTCGAGAACGACGGCGTGAAGGGCAGCACGCAGCGCGGGCGCGGGCTGGGCTTGACGGTGGATGCGCCGGTGCAGGTGCCGGTGGCGCTGAACGTGGAGAGGGCAGTAAACTGAGGTGCGAAGGGTCGCGGCTTCAGACGACACCAGGGAGCCTCGAAGGGGCGAGATCAGGGTGAAGGTGAAGCTGACGAACGCCATGGACGAGTCGCTTGCGCGTCGCGGGAGGCTTTCAGATAAGGATGTTCGAGCATACGAGGCTGACGCAATGGTGGATACCGGCGCGGTTCAATCCGTCGTCCCGATCCACGTGCTCCAACGTCTGGGTGTGGAAATCAGGGGTGAAAGGGTGGCAGAGTACGCGGACGGTCGTTGCGATACGGCGGGTATTTCGGAGCCCATTCTTTTTGAGCTTCAAGGCCGTGACACCATGGAGGACGCCTTGGGACTCGGCAACGAAGTGCTGATCGGCCAAACCGTCCTTGAGAAGCTCGATCTCCTCGCAGATTGCTCGGGACGCCGGCTGATTCCGAATCCGGCGCATCCCGACCAGCCGGTCACAAAGGTCAAGTAGCCGCTCTCTCACGGGGATCATGAACGCAAAATCACAACAGGTTGCGTCAGCGCTGGCGGCTCGATTCCCCGACATCGATTTCGCGCCGTTCGCGATGGCGACCCGGAAGAACGCCGAGCAAGAGCAAACGTGCGTGCGCGTGCCGGCAGAGCGACTCGTTGAGGTGATGGAGTTTCTTTACGCGGATTCTCGCTGCCGGTTCGAGCAGCTTTGCGATCTGACGTGCGTGGACTACCTGAACTTTCCGAAAGCACGCGACCGATTCGCCGTGACGTACTCGCTGCTGTCGCTTTCGCTGGAGCAGCGGATCTGGGTCAAGTGCTTCGTCAACGATCCGAACCCGGAAGTGCCGAGCGTGACCGGGATCTGGAAGGGTGCAGAGTGGATGGAACGCGAAGTGTACGACCTGTTCGGCGTGCGCTTCACGGGGCATCCGGACCTGCGGCGGATCATGACGTGGGAGGGGTTTACGGCGCATCCGCTGAGGAAGGACTATCCGCTGCGCGGGCGGGGCGAGCGGGAGAACTTCGAGGTGGTTACAACTGAAAGCGCTTAGGCGCCGCCGTCCTCACGGCACACCGATCGCGCGGATCCGCCGCGCGAGCGCCGTGTCGAGGCGAACGCCGCGTGTGGCCGAATTTTCCTATGGAGCAAAGCTGTTTTGCCGGCAGCTTGAAGCTTAGGTCGACGGGCGAGGCAGCCGGCGTGATCCACGGGCCGGAGAAGTCTGGAGGGCAGGCATGAATCTGTTTGACGATCCTCAAAAGACCGGCGAGATCGTGCGGGAACTGATCGTGTCGTACTGGATGGAAACGGAGACGATCCAGAATTACCTGGCGAACTCGGAGAACCTTGACGGCGTTCGCGCGGAGGAGATCAAGAAGGCGCTGGCTGCGGACATCGTGGCGGAGCTTGGGCATGCGCAGCAACTCGCCAAGCGGGTTCGCGTCCTGGGAGGCCGGGTTCCGGGAAGCATGGAATTCAAGCCCTCACAGAGAACGCTGCAACCTCCCAAGGACTCGACGGACGTCGCCAGTGTCATCAAGGGCGTGATCAACGCGGAAGACGGTGCGATTCACCAGTATCGAAAGATCATCAAGCTCTGCGATGGTTATGACTACGGGACGCAGGATCTGTGCATTACCTTGATGGAGGACGAGGAGACGCATCGAAGAGAGTTTGTGGGGTTTCTGAAGGAGTATGAGAAGTAGGAGGTTTGGCGAGAACTCCGGTTGCTGGTTGTGATGGCGAGCCTGGCAGGATGGCCAAGAGAAAGCGCAAACGCAGGCCCGTGGTTATGGCGGCGCTGATTGCCAAGAAGCACGCCGACCGCAGCTTCGATCTCGTTTTCTGGCGCTGTGTGGGCGCCGAGGGAAGATTCGCGGCGGCATGGCAGATGTTGAGGGAGTTTGATTTGATGCGAGGCGGCGATGGAAATATCCCCAGACTTCAGAGATCTGTTGCTCGCTTTGAGAAACGAGAAAGCCCGGTTTCTCGTCGTCGGCGCACACGCCGTGATGTACTACACTGAACCCCGCTACACGAAGGACTTGGACGTCTGGGTACAGCCTACGGCCGCGAACGCGGCTCGGGTCTGGGAAGCTTTGAGAGTTTTTGGTGCTCCGGTCAGGGACGTGCCGGAGTCCGAGTTCATGAATGAGGACGTCGTGTATGCGATTGGCGTCGAGCCGCACCGAATCGACATTCTGATGAGCATTGACGGGTTGAAGTTCGACGCGGCATGGAGCCATCGCGTACGCACGACCTATGGCGACGTTGCGATCGCGGTGCCTTCGAGACCGGATCTCATCAAAGCGAAGCTCGCGGCGGGTCGACCGCAGGACTTGCTGGACGTGGCGACACTCCGAACAAAACCGAAGGCGCTTTCGCAATTACGGGCTCGCAGCAAGAAAAGCAAAAGGAAATGATCGAACCCACTCAGCTTGTCGTCTTGCCAGGAAGTCTCTTGACGATGGGTTGCAATGTAATAGGCAACGGAGCAGCAACTCCGGCGAAAGACTGAAGCTGGTGAGGGAGTCTCCCTTTATGTGCTGTTTGATGACATCTGGTGGATGAGGTTTCCATGACCACTGCAACCTACATTCCCCCCGAGCCCGCCACCTTCGCCCCGGAAGAACCCGGCGGCGACCTGTGGACGCTGAACTTCGGGCCGCAGCACCCGGCCACGCACACGACGCTGCGCCTGGTGCTCGAGCTGGACGGGGAGCGCGTGCTGAGGTGCACGCCGCACATTGGCTACCTGCACAGCGGGTTCGAGAAACTCGGCGAGCACTTGAACTACAACCAGTACGTCGTCGTGACGGACCGGATGAACTACGTCTCGCCGATGGCCAACAACCTGGCGTGGCACCATGCCTGCGAGAGTCTGTTCGACATCGAGATCACGCCCCGCTGCAAGGTGATCCGCACGATGTGCGCGGAGCTGGCGCGGATCCAGGATCATCTGCTGTGCGCGGGCGCGGCGGCGCTGGACCTGGGGGCGTTCACGGCGTTTCTCTACGGGTTCAACGAACGGGAGATGATCTACGACCTGTTCGAGGAAATCTGCGGGGCGCGGTTCACGGTCAGTTACACGCGCGTCGGGGGGCTCATGCAGGACGTTTCGCCGGAATGGCCTGCGCACGTGAAGGCATTCTGCAAGCACCTTCCCAAGGCCATCAGCGACGTGGAGACGCTGCTGAACCGCAATCGGATTTTCATCGAGCGCACGCGCGGCGTCGGCGTGATCGGGCACGACGACGCGATCAACTGGGGGCTGACCGGTCCGCTGGCGCGGTCGGCGGGTGTGCGGCGCGATCTGCGGAAGGACGAGCCGTACCTGTGCTACGCGGACAACTGGGACGGCAAGGGGGCCTCGCCCGTGCAGTTCAAGGTCCCCATTGCTTCCGAGGGCGATGTGCTCGCGCGATACCTCGTGCGCGTGGAGGAAATCAAGCAATCGCTGGCCATCTTAGAGCAGCTCGCGGATAACATCCCGCCCGGTCCGATCAACGTGCTCCCCGACGACAAGAAGACGCTGCCCGACAAGCGCGAGGTGTATTTCAGCATCGAGGGGCTGATCCACCACTTCGAGACGATCATGACCAACCGCGGGTTCACCCCGCCGATCGGCGAGGCCTACGGCTGCCAGGAGACGGCCAACGGCGAGCTGGGGTTCTATCTCGTCAGCGACGGCGGCAACTGCGCCTATCGCGCCCGCTGCCGGCCGCCGAGTTTCATCAACTATCAGTGCTTCCCGAAGCTTGTGGAAGGCCATCAGATCAGCGACGTGGTGGCGATTCTGGGATCGCTCAATATCATTGCGGCGGAGCTGGATCGCTGATGGGCGGTTGGCGCATCGGCAAGGGGGAATCCTCTTCATGACGGTGGGGCATGTGCGCGATGCATTCAACCGAGCTGCGACCGCCAACCTATGAGGATTTTGCGAGGCACCTTCGCGCCGTGAGCAAGGTTGAGGAATTACTCCGACGCACGACGGAAGCGCTGGATGCCGCGGGTCTGGACTACGCGGTCATAGGAGGAAACGCCGTTGCGGCGTGGGTGTCCACGATCGATCCACATGCTGTGCGCACGACGAAGGACGTGGACCTGCTGGTTCGTCGGGCCGACCTCGATCGAATCACCGAGGCATTGCGACCGATCGGTCTGGAACCGGCGGAGGTGCTTGGTGTTACGATGTTTGTAGAGACCCGCGACCCGTCCCCGAAGAACGCAGTCCACCTGATCTTTGCCAACGAGGCGATTCGCGAGTTGGACTCGACGCTTGCACCGGATGTGGCCGACGCCGCACCGGGTATCGCCGGTTTTCGCGTGGTTCCTCTTTTGGGGCTGGTGAAGATGAAGCTCCTGGCATTCCGATTGCGGGACCAGACGCATCTGGTGGACATGCTCTCGATCGGCTTGCTGGACGCGAGTTGGCAGGACCGGCTGCCGGAGGACCTTCGCCCGCGATTTGTGCAGGTGCTTGAAGCGTTCGAGCGGGAACAGGGCTGATAGCGACCGCTGAGTCAGAATGCGGGGGAGGACAAGCCTTCGGGCGGTACCGGCTTACGCCGCTGCGCTGGATCGCTTGCGCTGCACTCATTGAGTGATGGAACGGTGATGCCGCGACCGGAGTTTTGACGACCGCGGTCCTCACCGCGAGGATCGACGTGGCCAGCAGGGACGATCATGGGGATCACCTACCTTGACATCATGGTCAAACGGCTGCCCTCGGACGCGGTGGGCGAAACGCTGGAGTTTCTGGTTGACACCGGCGCGACCTACACGCTGGCGCCGGGGGACGTCCTTGCGCGCCTCGGGATTCAGCCGCACAGATCGTTGACGGTTACGCTGGCGGACGGCTCCAAGACGTCGCGGCCGATGGGAGGCGCGTATTTTGAGTACCAGGGCGTCGGCGGCGTCGCGCCGGTTCTTTTTGGTCAGGGGGGAGACGCGAACCTGCTCGGCGCCACGGCACTGGAGGCGATGGGGATGATGATCGATCCGCTGTCGAGGAGCCTGAGGCCATTGCCCGCCATGCTGGCACGACTTTCGATACCCTGACGGAATGACCTATGTCCTGGACCACGCTCGATCGTAACAAGCCCGCGTTTCCCAAGGATGCGTCGCCGCTGCTGAGCGAGGCCGTGCGGGAGAAGATCCGTTTATTCTTCCCGCGCTACGCGACGAAGCGCGCCGTGCTCCTGCCCGCGCTGCACGTGGTGCAGGACGCGCTGGGGCACGTGCCGCACCAGGCCATGAAAGAAATCGCCGAGCTGCTGGAGATCCATCCGTCGGAGGTGATGGACACGATCTCATTTTACACTCACTTCTGGACGCATCCGAAGGGCGAGAAGGTGATCGTCGCCTGCCGCAGCATCTCGTGCGAAGCGCTGGGGGGGCAGAAGGTCATTGACGCGGTCAAAGGGCATCTGAAAGTGGCGGATCACGGCACGACCGCCGACGGGAAGTACAGCTTCATGACTGAGGAGTGCCTTGCGGGGTGCGATCACGCGCCTTGCCTGTTGATCGGTGAGCGGCTGCACAAGCAGGTCAAGGCGGAGGAGGTGCCGAAGCTGCTGGCGGACGAGTTCAACAGTCGGATCACGGCGCCGCGCAGCGAGCTGTACGATGCGCCCGCGGCAGGGGTCGGGGTGGACGTTTCGCGGTCGAAGCCCTCGGCGATCGGGCAGACCAGTGACGTTCAAGAGATGCGCGAAACATGACCGGCAGCGACGATGGGACGAGGCGCGATGAGCGGGGCGGGCGGAATCGAACCGGACGGCGCGCCGCGGCCGCCCGTGAAGCATTCGCCGCCTTGGTGGCGTCGGGACTGGTCGGTGCCAGACGTGCTGACGGGGTTGAAGGCACGGCCGGCGTGGGTGGCGCTGGCGAGCATTTACGCATTCTGCATTCTCTTCCCGAGCTACCCGTTCACTTCGGTGACTCGCGTCTTCGAGGCGGAAGAGAATCCCCTCGTCGCGCAGGCGCAGGCGTGGTGGTCAGGGCGGCTGGATCTTCCCCAGCGGCTGTGGGACACAGCGCTGTTCAACGAGCGCGTGTATGCGGTCCAACCGCCGGCGTACTCCTTCCTGGCTGCAGCAGTGTTGCCATGGTCGCCGAAGGGCGTGCCACGGTGGGTCTTTGTGCTGGTGCTCGGGTTATCCGCGCCGGCGCTGGCATTCGCGTTGTTTCGGCGCCGCGTGGTGCGAATTACGACCGCGGTCGTGTTGACCATCGGGCTGGTATGCGGCACGTCGCTGGCGCCCGTGCTGGTTCAGTCGCTCAGCAACGGGAACGTGTATGCGGTCAACGTGGCGATTTCGGCCATCTGCCAGCTCATATTTCTAGGCGAGTTCTTCGGGAAGCGTCGGGTCTGGCTGATGGGACCGGCGCTGGCCGTCTCGACGTGGGCGCGGCAACTGACCGTGTTCTACTTCCTGCCGTGTGCCTGGGCCGCGTGGCATGGAGAGGGCGCGCGATGGCGGCGCATGATCGCGGCGGCGGGGTGGAGCGCTGTGGCCGCGGCGCTGCCGATGACGCTCAACACGCTGAAATTCGGGCATCCGCTGGAGTCCGGCTACCGGTATCTCTACGTCGAACGGGACGACCCGATCGCGCAGGACGCCGCCCACGGCATTTTCGCGCCGCGGTTCATTCCGCGGAACTTGTACTACATGAACCTCGGTCTGCCGGTGATCCGTCATTATCCGCGCGGCGACCAGCTCGAAGCCAACAGCGAGTGCACGGGCGTCTGGTGGACGTCGCCGATCCTGGTGCTTCTGCTGGCGCGGGCGCGAGCGATCTGGCGGAGGCCGGAGCATCGCGTGCTGCTGGCGGCCGCGGCGTTTGCCTTCGCCGCGCTGACGTTGTATCACGCGACGGGGCGCTCGCAGTATGGTCACAACCGTTATTCGCTCGACTATCTGCCGGCCCTGTTCGCGGCGCTCGCTCCCCAGGTCGAATGGGGACGATGGAAATGGATCGGGGCCGCGTGCGTGATGTGGAGTGCGGTGTACTTCTGCCGGCTGATCGCGGTGTAGGCGGGTGCGAGGGCTTGTGGATCTGAACATGTCGAACTACGAACCCATCCTGTTGCGCAACGTCGGCGTTGAAGGCTCGCGTTCGCTCAGCGTGTACGAGGCGCGCGGCGGATACCAGGCCGTGCGCAAGGCGCTGAAGATGACGCCGGACGAGATCATCGAGGAGGTCAAGAAGGCGAACCTCCGCGGTCGCGGCGGCGCGGGCTTCCCAGCGGGCATGAAGTGGAGCTTCCTGCCCAAGGACCGCAAGGTGACCTACCTGTGCGTCAACGGCGACGAGAGCGAGCCGCCGACGTTTTCCAATCGCGTGTTGATGGAGAACGACCCGCATCAGCTCATCGAGGGGATCGTGATCGCGGCCTACGCGGTGCAGGCGCAGGTGGCGTACGTGTACCTGCGCGTGGAGTTCCACGAGCCGTTTCACATTTTGCAGCGCGCGGTGGACGAGGCGTATGCCAGGGGCTACCTCGGCAAGAAGGTCTTCGGCAGCGAATTCAGCGTGGATGTGTACGTCCACCGCGGCGCGGGTGCGTACGTCTGCGGCGAGGAGACGGGGCTGATCGAGTCGCTGGAGGGGAAGCGCGGCTGGCCTCGGATCAAGCCGCCGTTCCCCGCGATCGAGGGTCTGTTCCGCAAGCCGACGATCGTCAACAACGTGGAGACGCTGTGCAACGTGCCGCACATCATCGAGCGCGGCGCGGCGTGGTTCACGTCCGTCGGCCCGGCGCACTCCAGCGGTCCGAAGCTGATGTGCGTCAGCGGCCCGGTGAAGAGGCCGGGCTGCTATGAGGCGGCGATGGATATCACGGTCAAGGAGCTGATTGAGGATCCGCGCTTCGGCGGCGGAATGCGCGACGACAGGAAGGTCAAGTGCGTCCTGCCCGGCGGCATTTCGATGGGCGCGCTGACCGCCAGCGAGCTGCACATGAAGATGGACTTCGAGGACCCGCGGAAGTTCGGGCTGCTGGGTCTGGGTACGGCCGCGGCGGTGGTGATTGACGAGAGCGTGGATATCCGCGTCGTGCTGCGGAACCTCGCGCGGTTCTATGCGATGGAATCCTGTGGCCAGTGTACGCAGTGCCGCGAGGGGACGAGCTGGATGTACAAGATCGCCGACCGCATCGCGCGCGGCGCGGGGCGACTGGAAGACCTCGACCTTCTTACGCAGACGGCGCGGAACATGGGCATGATGCCGGGCTTGTCGATCTGCGGTCTGCCCGATGGGGCGACGTACCCGATCGAGACGGTGGTGAAGAAGTTCCGCGCCGAGCTGGAGGAGCACATCCGCCGCGAATCGCCGGAGGCGGTGAAGCGGGCGCTGGCGGTGGTGAATTGAAGGCTGGCAGGCATTTGGGGGGATACATAGACAAGGTGAATCGGGAAATGACGAAGACTGCGGTGAGAAAGGCATTCGACAGACTCGATACCGCCGATCAGATGGAATTCCTGGGCGAAATCGCGACCCGGATGGCGGAAGTCCTGGTCTCGTGGGATCAGATTGACGCCGCCGTGTTTCACGCTCGCCGGCACGAGGAGCGGGCCGCTTCTCCGATATCGACCGTGAGACGCCGCCTGCTCAAGAAGCGGAGCGAGTGACGCATGTCGTATGACGTTCTCGTGCTTCCTTCGGCCGAGCGGGAATTGGCGCGCATTCCCCGTGCGGACGTGCGGCGTCTTCTGGAAAAAATCGCGGCGCTGCGCGACGATCCAAGGGCGCACGGCGTGCAGAAACTCAAGGGTCTGACCCATGCGTATCGCGTGCGTAGCGGCGGCTACCGCATCCTCTACCGGATCGATGACTCCCGGAAGCGCTTGCTTGTATGTATATGGCGTCGGACATCGGAGAGATGTGTATCGATAACCAAGGATGAGACTTCCTTCTCAGCTTCGCGGCTCTCTGTTTGAGAATGTGGAAGGGTGATTCCACACCGGGCTGGAGGAGCACATCCGCCGCGAATCGCCGGACGCGGTGAAGCGGGCGCTGGCGGTCGTGAATTGAGATCATTCTCCGTGGGCGAGCCGACCAACCGTTCTTCTACCGCGCCGTTGTACACTCAGTTGCCTTATCCCGGCGACGGGGTCGTGCGCACCACTTCGGCGCGGATTCTCCGCGAGGGGATGCGCCGCCTCGCGCCCGCACTCTTGAGCAAAGCCGATTTGCGCATCGCCGACGTCGGATGCGGCACGGGCGAGGCGACGGCGGGGCTGGCGAGGATCTTCCCGAACGCCCGCATCGTGGGCATCGACGTCAATCCCGCCAGCCTGGAGCTGGCGCGGCGGCTGGCCGATCGCTCGAAGCTGAACCTGACGTTTGTGCGGTGCGACATTTCCGAGCCGGTGTTGGACGCGCTGTGCGCCGCGAGCGTCTTGGGCCGCAATGCCGCTTCGAATCCCGCCGAACGGTTCGACGTGGTCACGTCGATGGGCGTCCTGCACCACCTTGCCGACCCCGCGGCGGGCTTCTCCCACGTGCGGAGCATCATCCGTGAAGACGGGCTGTTTCAAGTGTACGTCTACTCACGCACGGGTCGGCGGGAAGTGCTTGCGGTGCGCGACTTGCTAGATCGCTTCCTGCCGGCGGATGCGTTTGACCGGCGCGCTCGAACCGTCCGCGTGCTGCGGCTCTCCCGCAAGCACACGCTGATCGACGGATTGCAAACGCTGCGCCGGCGGCTGCGCTTCGGCCCGCCGTTTCGCCTGATGGAGATCATCCGGGTGGCGCTGCGCCGCAACCGACTGACGCACGTGTCGGACACTTTCTCGAATCCCTGCGAGCACTCGTTTCTTTTCGAGGAATTGTTGGCGATTTTCGCGAGGACCGGTTGGGATTTCGCGGGGCTGGCGAAGCGCGGCGGGCTACCCGTCACGCCCGAGGAGCACACGCGCGATCCGCAGGCGCTGGAGGCCCTGCGCGCGCTGCCGCCGGCGGTCTTGTGTGATCTGCTGGCGTTCCATTATCGTGCGGCGGGGTGGACGTTTTTCCTTCGACCGGCGGAAGTCGTCGGCGACGCGACGGAATCCGCTTCGCGCTTGGCGCGGTGCTGAGAAGTTCGCTTCCGTACGGGCGCGGCTCTGAAGAACCGACTGCTTTCCGGGTGCGGCTCGGCAACGGTCAGACATTCGTGCAATGGACAAGGGCAAGGTCATCCTCGGCATCCACGACGGGCACAACGCCTCCGTGTGCGCGCTCGTCGGTGGCAAGGTGGCGTACCTCGTGCAGGAGGAGCGCATCCGGTACGAGAAGAATTACTGGGGGTTTCCCTCCGAGGCCGTCAAGCACGCGCTGAAGTACCTGGGGCTTGCCGCGGGCGACATCGAACGCGTGGCATTCTCGACGATTTCCGGCGTGCCGCGGCGGCGCGACCTGAAGGCGACGCTGTACGCGTTCGAGCGGCTGCTTCGCCCGTCGGGGCTGGCGCGGATGGCGCTGATCCGGCTCATCGGCAAGATGCCGTATGCACGGCTGAAGCACAACATGAAGCTGCGGCGCGCGCTGCTGGAAGAGTGCGGGCTTGTCGGCGGCGACGTGAAGGCTTACGGGCATCACGCCTGCCATGCGGCTTCAGCGTACTACGCGATGCGAACGGATGCGGGCAGCGATCACCTCGTGCTCACGCTGGACGGCGCCGGGGAGCATCACTGCGCGACGGTCTCGATCGCTTCGAAAGGCACGTTGAAGCGCATCGCCGCGACCACGATCCCGCACAGCATCGGCACGATCTACGCCTTCGTCACGTACCTCATGGGCTTCATCCCCTACGACCACGAGTACAAGCTGATGGGCATGGCGCCGTACCACGACGCGCGCCGCGCGGAAGAGGCCGCCCGGATCTTCCACCGCTACGTCGAGCTGCGCCCCGACGGGCTGGGCTTCGCGAAGAAAACGCTTCTGCCGATGCACATGCAGGGGCCAAGCCTCTTGCGGGCGATGCGGCTGCGGCGTTTCGACGCGATTTGCGCCGGGCTTCAGAAGTTCACCGAAGACCTGATCGTGCAGTGGGCGCAGAACTGCGTCCGGCACACGCGGCTGGGGAAAGTGGTCGGCGGCGGCGGCGTGTTCATGAACGTCAAGGCCAACAAGCGGCTGATGGAGCTGCCGGAGGTGTCGCACTTGGGCGTGCTGCCTTCGTGCGGGGATGAGTCGCTCTCGTACGGCGCCGCGGCCTTGGCGCACGCGGAGCTGGCGGACGCGGCGGAGCTTGAGCCGTGGGGGCCGATCTACTTTGGTCCGGACGTGGACGAATCCGCGGCGCGAAACTTGCTGGAAGAAAGGCAGTGGGCGTTCAGCCGGCCTGCGGACATCGAGCTGGAGATTGCCCGGCTGGTTCACGCCGGCCATCCGGTGGCGCGGTGCCGGGGGCGGATGGAGTTTGGCGCGCGGGCGCTGGGAAACCGGTCGATCCTGGCCGATCCGAGCAAGCTGGACAGCGTGCGGGTCATCAACCAGATGGTCAAGAAGCGCGACTTCTGGATGCCGTTTGCGCCGATCATGCTGCGCGAACGGTCGGACGAGTACATCCACAATCCGAAGCACCTTCCCAGCCCGCACATGATGCTCACGTTTGACAGCCGCGAGACGTTCCCCGAGTTTCTCGCGGCCGTGCACAACGCGGACCTGACGGCGCGGGCACAGCTTCTGGAGCCGGAGCACAACCCGGACCTGCACCGCTGCCTGAAGCACTTCGAGCGGCTCAGCGGGCGGGGAGTGATGCTGAACACGTCGTTCAACCTGCACGGCTACCCGATCTGCGCCGGTCCGAAGGAGGCGCTGCACGTGTTCGAGAACTCTGGGCTGGAGCATCTGGCGCTGGGGCCGTTCATGGTAACAAAGCAACGGCCGCCCAGGGTCGCCAGAAACGCGGACCCGACGGGATGAGGAAAGCGGACCGGGGGCTGGTCGCGGCGGCGCTCCGGAAGCGCGAAGTTTCGAGTTGGGGGCGGTTCGACTAGAATCCGCGCCAATGCGGATGGGGCATGGAGCTTGCTTCCAGGCTCCATGCATCGAGCTTGCTCGGACGGCGCGAAGGGGCGGGGCATTCAATTGACGGAGCGGGGGTCGGGCCTGACCCCGCACCGTGGACGATCTCGTTTCGTCGCACTCAAAGCCGATCGTCGAACTTCGAGGATGAGGACTCGATGGGTCTGACAAGACTGAAACTGAAGATCAAGAAGGACGCTCAGTCGAAAGCGGAGCGTGAGTTGCAATTCCTCATCGATTCCGGCGCCGTCCATACAGTCGTACCCCGCGAGGTGCTGCGCGCCATCGGGGTCAAACCCTTCAAGAAGGCGTCTTTCATCCTGGCCAACGGGGGCGAGATCGAGCGCGAAATCGGCACGGCTCACTTTGTTTACAAGGATCACGAAGGCGGCGCGCCGGTGGTGTTTGGCGAGAAGACCGATACTGCCCTGCTCGGGGCCACGACGCTCGAGGCCATGGGCTTGGCGCTGAATCCCCTGAAGCGAGAGCTTTACCCGCTCCAGATGACGTTGATGGCGGATGCCTCCATGTGGCTGCCCGGCGCTGCCGGCTCGCCCTCGGTTCGCAGGCAGATGTAGGTTCGTTATGCCGAAAATCATCATTGACAACCAGGAAATCCAGTGCCGCGACGGCGTGCCGGTGCTTCAGGCGGCGCTCGAAGCCGGCTGGGATGTTCCTCATTATTGTTATCACCCGGGTCTTTCCATCGTGGCGTCGTGCCGCCTGTGCCTGATGGAAATGAAGATGCCCAACCCGAAGACGGGCGAGCTGGCCTGGGCGCCGAAGCTGGTGCCGAGTTGTCAGACGCCGGTGAAGGACGGCATGGAAGTGCGGTTCGATTCGCCGGCGGTGAAAGACAATCAGGCGGACTGCATGGAGTATTTCCTGCTGAATCACCCGCTGGATTGTCCCGTCTGCGATCAGGCGGGCGAGTGCTATCTGCAGGATTACAGCTACAAATTCGGCCATGCCGAGTCGCGCATGGTGGACGCCAAGTGGAAGAACCCGAAGAAGGACATCGGGCCTAAAACGCTGCTGTACCAGGATCGCTGCGTGACGTGCACGCGCTGCGTGCGGTTCACGCACGAGGTGTCGGGGACGCACGAGTTGTGCGTTGTCAACCGCGGCTCCAAGGCGGAGATCGACGTATTTCCGGGGTATCCGCTCGACAATGCGCTTCAAGGCAACGTGGTGGATATCTGTCCGGTCGGCTGTCTGCTGGACAAGGATTTCCTGTTCAAGCGGCGCGTGTGGGAGCTGCGGAGCGCGGACTCGGTCTGTCCGGGTTGCGCTCGCGGCTGCACGATCCGGATCGACCAGGCCGACGAGACGATTCAGCGCGTCAAGCCGCGGTTCAACCCCAAAGTGAACGACTGGTGGATGTGTGACGAGGGGCGCTTCGGGTGGAAATACGTGCAGGATCCGAAGCGCATCACCCGTCCCATCGTGCGCCGCGGCATGGACAGCGTGACGCCGGACAACGGTGAGCTTGCGCGGATGATCCGCTTCCGCTTCGTCGAGCACATGCAGGAAGAAGGGGGCAAGGGTCAGCGGGCGGCGGCGCTGCTCTCGCCGTTCATGTCGTGCGAGGAGGCGTGGCTGCTGGCGAAGTTCGTGCGCGAGGCCGATCCGAAGGCGGTGCTTGCCTTGGGTCCGACGCCGCATGAAGGCGAGGACCAGCGGTTTCCGGTCGGCGTCAACGGGGACGGCGCGAAGCTGCGGTTTGCGATCCTCAAGGAGAAAGCCCCCAACCGTCGCGGCGTGGAGATGATCGTCGCGGCGATGGGCGGAGAAACGGCGACCTTCGATCAGTTCGTGGCACGAAGCATGAAGGGGGAGTTCAGCGCCGCTTGGGTCGTCGGGGGCCATCCCAAGCCGTGGGTCGATGCGAACACGGCCAAGATCGCCGCGCAGTTCCGCCTGCTGGTGGTTGCGGATATATTGCCGAACCCGCTGGTCGAGGGCGCGGCCATCGTGCTTCCGGCGGGAAGCTGGGCGGAGCGGTCGGGGTCGTTCGTGAACGCGGACGGTCTGATTCAGCCGTTCGACCGCGCGATCCAACCGCCGGAGGGCGCCCTGCGGGATGAGCAGTTGCTGTTCGAGGTCGCGGGGTACGTGGGTTTGGCCGACGGCGAGAGAGTTCGTGAGTTGATGGCCGAGCAGATGCCTGCATTCGGAGAGCCGTACACGCCGCCGCCGATGCCGGAGCACAGCCATTAGCCTTGGACCTTCTACATGACCTTGGAACAACTGAGGCGCGCGAAGGACGCGAGGCCGTTCGAGGCCTTCGAGATTTGCACCGCGGATGGGCAGCGCATCGGCGTCGATCATCCGGAGTTCCTCTTCGTTCCGCCCACGGCTCAGCGGACTTTTGTGGTGGCGTACGAGGACGGCACCTGTCAGGTGATGGATCTGCTTCGGGTCTCAACCTTGAACTTCCGAAACGGCCGCGGACGAAAGGCCCGGCGCCGATAACATGCGGGATTTCTTCACCAGTCAATTCGGTTTCAGCCTGCTGCTGGCGCTGGTCGTCTACGGGACGATCCAGGGCGCGGTGGCGTATTGCATTCTGCTGGAACGCAAGATCGCGGCCTGGACGCAGGACCGCTACGGACCCAACCGTGCGGGTCCACTGGGTCTGTTTCAGCCGTTCGCCGACGGGCTGAAGTTTTTGTTCAAGGAGGACTACATCCCGGGGCATGTGGACAGGGTGCTGTTCGTGCTCGCTCCCGGGCTGGTTTTTCTTATTGCCGGCATTGCATTTCTGGTGATACCTTGGGGCGGGCGGCTCGATGTCTCGACGCTGCCCTGGCTTGGCGACGCATATAAGCCCGGCGAGCGCGTGCTTGACGTGCAGGTCGTGAGTCTCAATGTGGGACTGCTGTACATTCTGGCCGTCATGTCGCTTTCCGTGTATGGCGTGGTCCTCGGCGGGTGGTCAAGCAACAACAAGTATTCGTTTTACGGCGCCATGCGAGCGTGCGCGCAGATGCTCGCTTATGAGATTCCGATGGGACTGGCGATCCTCGTCGTCGCCCTGACGATGGGGAGTCTGCGGCTGGAGGAGATTCTCGCGGACCAGGCCTCGACCGGTGTGTGGAACGTTTTCCGCCACCCATTGGCCGCGCTGATCCTGTTTATCACGGCGCTGGCGGAGGCGAATCGCGCGCCGTTCGACCTCGCGGAGGCGGAGCAGGAACTGGTGGGCGGGTACCACACGGAGTATGGCGCGCTGAAATTCGGCCTGTTCTTTCTTGCCGAGTATGCGTCCATGATCACGACCAGTGCGCTCATTGTGGTGTTGTTCTTCGGTGGATGGCACGTCTGGTTTCTTGGCCTCTTGACCCCGCAGGCCGCGTCCGCCGGCGCGGTGCTCGCCAAGCTGCTCGTATTCGGCGGCAAGGTCGCCGTCATGATTTTTGTGTACATGTGGATTCGCTGGTCGCTTCCGCGTTTCCGCTTCGATCAGTTGATGCGGCTTGCCTGGAAGAGTCTGGTGCCGCTTTCGCTGGGGCTGTTCGTGTCGGCGGCGGGGTTGTTGTACTTCGGATGGCACAGGTCAATTCCGGCCTGTCTGGCGACCAATACGACGGTGCTGGTCGGGGCTCTGATCGTAGCCGCGCGATCGAAAGCGCCGATCACCGGGCGACAGGCGAATCTGTTGCGCGAAGGGTTGCAGGACGAGCATCGCAGCAAGTCGACTGGTGCGTATTCCGTCGGATGATGATTGATCTGCAATGCTGTGGGTGAACCGATGTCCTTTTCAGCCTATGTGGAAGCGATGAACAGAGTCCAAGAGCGACTCAGGGTCGTGACGGCGGCGCTGAACGAGGCTGGAGTATCCTATGCCGTCATTGGCGGGAATGCCGTGGCAACTTGGATTGCTCGAAGGGATCCTTCCGCGACGCGCACCACGAAAGACGTAGATCTGCTCGTGCGCAAGATAGACGTCGAGTTGGTCTCAGCCGCCATGGCCGGGATCGGGTTCATACGGGAGGATCTGCGCGGCTGGGTTATTTTTCTTGATCCCCAAGAACCTCAGCGTCGCGCGGGCGTGCATTTGGTCTGGGCCGGCCAGAAAGTTTGGCCCTCGAACACCGTGCCGGCGCCGGATGTCGATGAGTCCGTGTTTGACGCAGATGGCTTCTGGGTATTGGACCTGCCGGCGCTGGTGCGAATGAAACTAACGTCATTTCGCGACTTGGACCGGGTGCATGTGGCGGACATGCTGCGAGTGGGACTGATCGACAGCAGAGTGCGGGATTCGTTGCCTGAGGATCTACGCGTTCGACTGGACCAGGTTGAGCAGGCGGCGCGCGAAGCCGGGCTGCCGGGCTTGGAGTAGTGTGGGAAATCAGGATGCGTGACGAAGACATCATTCAGATTGAAGCGCCGGCGCTGCGTGCCGCGGAGCGACTGTTTCTTCCGCAGATCGTGGACGGCATGGCGACGACGCTGCGGCATTTGGTTTCGCGCAACCTGCGGCGGACGGTGCAATATCCGGAGGAGAAGCGCCCGCTCCGCACGGAGAACTATCGTGGCGTGCACCGGCTCAACCGCGACCATGACGGCCGCGTCGCGTGCGTCGCCTGTTATATGTGCTCCACCGCCTGCCCGGCGCACTGCATTCACATCGAGGCGGGCGAGTCGCCCTGGCAGGACCGGGAAAAATATCCGGTCAAGTTTGACATTGACGAGCTGCGCTGCATTTACTGCGGCATGTGCGAAGAGGCCTGTCCCGTGGACGCGATTGAATTGACTCCGGATTTTTCGCTCGTGGGTCGCAGCCGGGATGAGATGATCCTGGGCAAGGAGGAGCTGCTGTCCGTCTTTGATCAGACGAAGCGGCTTAAGCCGCGAAAGGACCCTCGGATTACCGGATACCCCAACTCCGGATCGAGGCCCGAACAGTCGGATGCGGGTGGAGAGGCGGCGGAGACGAGCCACTCATGACAGCCTGGGCGGTATATACGTTGTACGCCGCATTTGTACTCGGCGGGTGCGGGCTGTACTTGATGCTGCCCAATCCTTCGCGCGGCAAGCCGCTCGCGGGAGCGGCGCTGGGTCTGCTGGGACTGGCGGCGCTGCTGGTCGTATGGCTTGCGGGATTAAACCCGGCGGGATCGTCCGGCGTTTTCTTCTACATATTGGCAAGCGTGGCCATTGCGTGCGCGGTGCGAGTCATTACCCATCCCAAGCCGGTGTATTGCGCCTTGTATTTTGTGATCGTCGTGCTGGCGACCGCCGCGCTGTGCCTGCTGCAAAGCGCAGAGTTCGTAGCCGTGGCGATGGTCATCATTTATGCCGGCGCCATTCTGGTGACCTATGTATTCGTCATCATGCTGGCGCAGCAGGGCGGATCCTCGTTTGCTGACGTTCGTTCGCGCGAGCCGTTTCTGTCAGTGGCCGCGGGCTTTCTCACCCTGGCGGTCATCTCGGTTCATGCGGCGCAGGCGACGCCTCAGCGGCACGCGACCTCAGATGCGAACCGTGCAAACGCGGCCCTTGCCCACCATGCGGAGCATGTAACATCCGTCGCCGCAGGAGACGAGGCGGTTTCGAATCCGTCGGTGCTCCAGGGGCAGGTGTCGACGATAGGCGGGGCGGTGATGACTCGGTATGTGGTCGTGTTGCAGCTTTCGGGTTTGTTGCTGCTGATCGCCATGATCGGAGCCGTGGCCATGTCGCGCAAGCGCGTGCCGCAGGAGGGTGTGACTCCGCCGCGCGCGCCGCTCGGACAGGCCGGGCGGGAGGTGGCGCCGTTTTGAGGGTCGGCGGCGCCGGGACCGAGTGGAGTTTTTCTGGTTGTGCGCAGGGTCGGGTTTCGTGGATGGCGGGCATCCGGTCTATGGAATGGATGGTATGACAAGTCCTGCGGAGTACATTATTCTTGGCGCTGTGCTCTTCGCCCTCGGGCTGGTCGGGTTCTTTGCCCGGCGCAACCTCATCATTATGTTCCTCTGCACGGAGGTCATGTTTCAAGGCGTGGTCTTGACGGTCGTGGCTTTCTCCCGCATGTGGAGCCATCTCGACGGCCAGGCGTATGCGCTGTTTCTGCTGGTGATTGCGGCCGTCGAGGCGGGGTTGGCGCTGGGTCTTGTCGTGCTGCTTTACCGCCGTCGAGGAACACTGGATACAGAGGTCTGGTCGGTGATGCGCGGGTGAGGGGTTTTTGCATTCAGCTTGGAAATGCGGAATGCAGAATGAGGAATGCGGAATGCCGAGTGTGGAGACGGGTTGACGGGGGACAAGCGTAGCGCATGGACATTGCGTTTCTTAAGCTGCTTGGCATTGTCATTCTCACGGCGCCGTTGGGCGGCGCGTTGGTTTGCGGCGCGCTCGGTCCGCGCAGACTGAAGGACCGCACGCACTGGGCGAGCATTTTCGGCGTGGGTGCGGCCGCGGCTGCCGCGCTGGCGCTTCTGACGCAGGTGGTGGGCGCGGTGAGAACCTCCCAGACCTCCGGGCATGAAGCGGGTGGATCCCACGTATCGGCCACTATTCCAGTGTACGACTGGATTGCCACCGGCGCTCGGCCATCCGCCAGTCCGCCGGTGGCGGCGCCCATTAAGGGTCTGCCCCGCGAGGATGCGCGCCTGCCTCACGCCCCGATGGAGCTTTCAAGCCCATCCTGGTTCCGCGTCGAGTTCCTGGTCGATCCTCTGTCCGCGATCATGCTCGCCACGGTGACGTGCATTGCGCTTCTCATTGTGATCTACTCGCGCGACTACATGCGCCATCACGATCACGCCGAGCGCGGCTACGAGCGATTCTTCGCCTACCTGGCGCTGTTTGTGTTTTCCATGTGCGCCCTCGTGCTGGGCGGCAACTTCCTGCTGCTGTACCTGGGCTGGGAAGCCGTCGGCCTTTGCAGTTATCTGCTGATCGGGTTTTATTACGGCAAGCCCTCCGCCGCCGCCGCCGCGAAGAAGGCATTTCTTGTAAACCGCGTGGGGGATTTCGGCTTTGGGCTGGGCATTCTGCTTATCTACATCACGTTCGGTACTTTGAGCTATCACGACGTCTTCGACATGATCGCGCGCAACGTGGACGTCACGGGCGCGGCGCTCGACCCCTCGAAACTGACCACCCTTGCGTTGCTTCTGTTCTGCGGCGCGGCCGGCAAGAGTGCACAGATTCCGCTCTACGTGTGGCTGCCCGACGCCATGGAAGGCCCTTCGCCGGTGTCAGCGCTGATCCATGCCGCCACGATGGTGACCGCCGGCGTGTACATGATTGCCCGCTGCGGCGCCATCTTCGTACACTCGGAAACGGCCATGCTTGTCGTCGCGGTGATCGGCGGCTGCACGGCGATCTTCTCCGCGACCATCGCGCTCGTCCAGACGGACATGAAGCGCATCCTCGCCTACTCCACGATCAGTCAGCTCGGCTACATGTTTCTTGCACTGGGCGTTTACGCCGCGGATTCGGCCGTCTTTCACTTGTTCACTCACGCATTCTTCAAGGCTCTCCTGTTTCTCGGGGCCGGCAGCGTGATGCACGCGATGGGCGGCGTGATCGATCTGCGCCAGTTCTCCGGTCTGCGTCACGCGCTGCCGAAGACCTGCAAGCTGATTCTGATCGGCTCGCTGGCTCTGGCAGGCGTCCCATTGTTTTCCGGATTTTTCAGCAAGGATGAGATTTTGCATCATGCACTGTCCGTGCATCCGGCGCTGGGAATCATGGGTCTGGTCACGGCGGCGCTGACGGCGTTTTATACCTTCCGCATGTTTTTCATGGCCTTCGCGGGCCCGCTGCGCGTGCCGGAGGGCGTGCATCCGCACGAGTCAGGCTCGTGGATGATACTGCCCATGAGCCTGCTGGCGATCGGCGCCATCTTCGCGGGCTATCTGGGTGTGGGATTTGTGGGCAGGCCCTTCCATGCGTTTCTTGAGCCGGTATTCCACAACACTTTTCTTGCGTCCACTCTCCATGGCGCGCATGAAGTGGTGGCGGCAGCGCCCGCTGGACACGCCGGTGCCGCGATTTCCACGGGCGCAGCCGCGGGATTCATGGCCGAGTATGGTTTGCTGCTGGCGTCCGGCGGCTTGGCCATTCTCTCGATTCTCGCGGCGTACGTTGTATATGGCAAGAACCCATGGATCGCAGCCACGGTGCGTGCAACAGCGCCTCGAGTTTACGGCTTACTATGGAACAAGTACTACGTGGACGAAGCTTATGATCTGGCCTTGGTGCGGCCTCTGCGAGCATTGGGCCGCCTGTGTTTCTGGCTCGACGAGTACATTGTAGACGGTCTGGTCTGGCTGATTGCGTTTGTTCCGCAGGCGATGGGCTATGGCGCGCGCGGAGTGCAGCGAGGGGCGCTGCAAGGATATGGGCTGGCGATGGGCGTGGGGCTGGCGATTGTTGTGACCGTGGTGTTGACGTGGTAAGCGGGCAGAAGACGGACAGGGTCCGCTCAGCGAGAGGTCTTCCTTGACGGCATGGATTCTAACACTGGTGATTGCTTCGCCGCTTGTCGGGGCGGCCCTGCTGTTGCTGCCGCGGGCCGAAAACCGGCGAGTCATTGAGCGGATCGCGCTATGGGGTTCGCTCGTGACCTTGCTGCTGACCGTCGTTGCCGCGGTCTTGTTCTTCCGGCATCCAACGGACGGTGGGTTTGCACTGAAGCTTGCGGCGAGCTGGCTGGGTGGAACGGGCGAGGGGGCAGACCTGCGAGAGGCGGGCAACCCACTCGCCGGCGCCGGGATCGACGTCGCGTATCGCGTCGGCGTGGACGGCATCAGCATCTGGCTCCTGCTCCTGACGGCGTTCCTCACGCCTCTGGCGCTGGCTTCGAGCTTCACGGCCATTCGCGAGCGGGTGCGGGAATACTACATACTGCTCCTGCTGTTGGAAGTGGGGATGCTGGGCGTGTTCTGCTCGCTGGATCTGCTGCTGTTTTACGTTTTCTTTGAGTTTACACTGGTGCCGTTGTATTTCCTGATTGGCATCTGGGGCGGCCCGGAAAAGCGAAAAGCCGCCAACAAGTTCTTTATTTACACGCTTGGCGGCAGCGTTCTCACCTTCGCCGGCGTGCTGTTTACCGCGTATTACGCCTATGCCCACGGCGCGGGCAAGTTTACGCTGAATATCGAAGAGCTGATGCGGCTGGCCCGTGGAGGAGCATTTCCCCCGAATGTTCAATGGTGGGTCTTTCTTGCTCTGGCGGCGGGCTTCGCCATCAAGGTTCCGCTTTTCCCGTTGCATACGTGGCTGCCTCTGGCGCATACGGAGGCGCCGACCGCGGGGAGCGTGATCCTCGCCGGCGTCCTGCTGAAGCTGGGCACGTATGGCTTCTGCCGACTGAGCATTCCCTTGCTGCCGGACGCCTCGCGCGCGTGGGCGCCGGCGCTGGCGGTCCTCGCCATTGCGGGCATTATCTACACCGCCCTTGCCGCCTGGGTGCAGCGCGACGTCAAGAAGCTCATCGCCTACTCCTCCGTGTCGCACCTGGGTTTCTGCATCCTGGGCCTCTTCAGCATGAAACTCGCCGGAATGAACGGCGCGGTGATGTACATGGTCAATCACGGCCTGTCCACCGGCGCCCTGTTCCTTGTGGTCGGCTGTGTTTACGAGCGATATCACACGCGGGAGTTTGACAAACTCGGCGGACTTGCAAGGCGCATGCCGGTCGCGGCCTTCTTCTTGATCGTATTTACACTCAGCAGCATCGGGCTGCCGGGATTGAACGGTTTTGTGGGCGAGTTTCTCGTTCTGCTCGGCGCCGCCACGTCGAATCAGGTGACGGATGGATTGGCCGCCGGACCCTTGGGTTTTTCGTATGCCGCCGCCGCCGCGGTGGGGATCATCCTCGGCGCCGTCTATATGTTGTATATGTGCGGGCGGGTGCTTTTCGGTCCACTGGTGGAGCCGGCGCACACGCCTGACACCTCGCATGGACTTTCTCATGACCTGACGCGGCGGGAAGTAGGCATCCTCGCACCTATCGCGCTGGCCTGCCTGCTGCTCGGCGTTTATCCAAAACCGATGCTTTCGTCCATTCAATCCGCGGCGCAGGCGAACGTGTTCCAGCCCATCGAGGTGCGACAGGCCTCAGCCGGCGCGCTGGGCGATGCCGCCCCGTTTGTGGCGATGGGTTCGGAAATCGGGATTCCCATGCTTGCAGTTGCTCAACAGGAGGGGCCTCCTGCGACCGTGGCAGCGGGGGCGGATGATCTCGAATGGGTGACGAGCGCGCGGTTCGTTCCGCAGGAGCACGACTCGCCATGACCTTCTCGTCCCTTGGACACCTTCTGCCGGAACTGATTCTTCTTACCGGCGCGTGCGCCTTGCTGATCGTCGGTCTGACGCGCTTCGCCAAGACGCCCAGCGCCTTGTCGCTCCTTGCGGGCGGGATGATTGCCGGCGCGCTGGTTGCGACGCTGCTTATCGGCATTCCTGCGGAGGTCGGCGACTTACCCGGCTTGGCGCTTTCACCGCTGACGTTTTATGTTCGCTGGCTGACGCTGACGGTCGGACTGCTGCTGATTCTACTCAACTGGCGGCAGGCCGAACCGTCGGAACAGGGCGAATATCTTGCGCTGATTCTTTTTGCGATGTTGGGGATTTTGCTTACGGCTTCGGCAAGCGACGTCGTGGTGCTGTTCTTTGCCATCGAACTGGTCAGTGTGCCGACCTACATTCTCGTGGCGCTGAGCCGGCGCGACGTGCGCGCGTCCGAGGCGGCGGTTAAGTACTTCTTCCTCGGCGCACTTTCGGCGGCACTGCTCGCTTATGGGCTTGGATTCCTCTATGGCGCGAGCGGGACGACGTCGCTCGCCAGCATGGCGGGCGTTTGGGCATCGCGGCTCCAGCCCGCGTCGATCGCGGGCGCGGACATGCTTGTGCTGATCGGTTTTCTGCTGGCATTCGCCGGGCTTTCGTTCAAGATCGCGGCCGTTCCATTTCACGCGTATGTGGCGGACGTTTATGAGGGCGCCGCGTCTCCGGTGACAGCCCTGCTCGGCTTCGTGCCGAAGCTCGCGGGGTTTATCGCTTTGATTCGCATTATGGAAACGGTGCACTGGCAGTTGCCTGCGAGCGTGATGTGGCTTATCTGGATCGTCGCCGCGCTTACCATGACCGTGGGCAACGTGCTGGGGCTTTTGCAGACCAACGTGAAGCGCATGCTGGCGTACTCGAGCATTGCGCACAGCGGCTACCTGCTGCTGGCCTTGCTGGTAGGACCCGCTCTGGGCGCGGGGCCGATGAGCAACGGCGTGACGGCCCTGCTGTTCTACATCGCGGTGTACGGCGTGATGAATCTCGGCGCCTTCGCCGCCCTGTCGTCGTTCCAGCGCGGCGATCGCACACTGGAAACGCTCGACGACCTTTCGGGACTGGCCCGTTCGCAGCCGTGGCCGGCGCTGGCGCTGAGCGTTTGCGCGTTCAGCCTGATGGGGTTTCCGCCCACGGCGGGATTTCTGGGGAAACTCTACATCTTCTCCGGGGCGTTTTCGCTCGCGCCGGATCATGCGTTTCGAATGCCGCTCATCGTGCTGGCCGTGATCGGCGTAATCAACTCGGCGATCGGCGCCGCGTACTACCTGCGAATCGTGGGCGCATGCTGGATGAACCGTCCGAGGGAGGAGGTCGCCTCAGTCCCGGGCATGACCGAGCGCCTGGGGTTGAACATCGCGGGCCTCGCCATGCTCGTGCTGTTCGTTGCGCCGGGTCCGCTGCTGACCAAGGCGCGTATTGGGGCTGCTTCGCAGGCGCGCAGCCGATCCTCGTCGATTGCCACTGCCGTGGATCCCGGCCCGCGCGGATCGGCGACTTCCGCTGAAACGTCCCTTGCCGCACATGAACCCTGACCGCGTTACGCCGCTTCGACTGACCCGCGACCAGGTCCGCCGCGTCGATCGGCTGGCTATCGTGAAATACCACGTCAGCGGGCTTGTTCTGATGGAAAACGCGGGCCGCAATGCCGCGCACATCATCCATCGTGAATGCGCCGTCGTCCGTACGGCGACCGTCGTCTGCGGAGTGGGCAACAACGGCGGCGACGGGCTGGTCATCGCGCGACACCTGCATAACGTGGGATGGAAAGTGCGCGTGATCGTCGTGGGCGATCCGTCCCGCATGACGCCGGACACTGCGGCGAACTACAAGATCCTGGGCGCCATGAATCTTCCGCAATGCGTCACCACGGATTGGATGGAATGTCACGCATTCCTGAGTTCCGGGCCGGAGGGCGAGGTTGTTGTGGACGCGCTGCTGGGCACGGGATTCTCCGGAGCCGTGCGGCCGCCGATCGACGGCGCCATCCGCGCGATCCTGATGACCCGTCCGCGCACCGTCGTGTCCATCGACGTGCCCTCCGGGTTGGATGCGGACACGGGCTTTAGAGGCAGTGCGATCGTCAAAGCGGATTTCACGATCACATTCGTGGCCGAGAAAGTCGGCTTTGATTCCGGCGAGGCACAGCTCTTTCTGGGGCGCGTGTTCGTCGCTGACATTGGCGCGCCTGTCGAGCTTATTGAAGAAGCGCTCAGCGGCACTGAATCGGCGTAATTCTCCGTACGATTGTGACGGTCGGCGCCGCCGCGGTCGCCGCACGCCGTTGGACCGACCGCGGCTTCAGTTCAATACCCCTTCTGATGCGGGACCCAGAATCTCGTCAGCAATACGTCAACCTTCTCCGCGTCGGCGTGCAGCTCCAGGTAGGCCGGCTTTTTGCCAATTGCAAATGACGCTTCCTCAAACGAGTTTCGCGCGTTCTGCAGATCCAAGCGCGGCTCCATCGTGCCTCGGTGAGGATATTTCGGCTGACCGGCCATGGGCGCGCCGGCCAGGCTGTCCGTGATGAAGCCGAACCGGATGTTCCATTGCCCTTTCTCATTGTGGTTCACGCCGGAACGCACGTATCGCCGGCCGTCCAGCAGTCGCAGGGGGCGTCCGTCGAAGTGAACGTAATTGCGAATGGCTGGATCCTCCGGGTTTCCAGTGTAGGCGTCCGGGTGATCATCATAGGGAACAGGATCGCCAAGCCGGTCGGCCGTGCTGAACGTGTAGGTGAGCTTCCAGCCCTCCGCGCCGCCTTTGTCAGGAAAGCCCGCCACCGCCGCCGGGCAGCGCCAACTGCCGCTTTCCACATAGGATGCGAGCACGCTGCCGACGCCTGTAGGGAACGTCGGGTCAAACGGATCCCGGTTGGGATTGTGAAGATTGGGATCCTCCAGATAGGGCACGCGCTCATGAAACTCCAGCGCATACGCAAGAATCCCCGTCCACATGCAACGAAGGTTGTTGCGGCAGACAAGCGTCTTGGCCTGCTCGCGCGCGTCCCTCAGGGAGGGCATGAGCATGGCGGTAAGTACGCTGATGATGCCGATGACCACCATCAACTCAATGAGCGTAAACGCGCGAGCTTTGCGTTGTATTCGAGTCATTCTCCTGTCTCCTTGCATGGAGCGAGAAAGCCGGGGAGGGCGCGCCAAGACGCGCCCCCCCGTAAAAACTTCGCCCAAACTACGCTCCGCAGTCCACGGGCTTGCAAAGCCCGCAGTCAGGCTGTGACAAACACGCGGTCTGACTGCCCGTCTGATTCCGCAATTTCAAGTTCGCGCGCCGACCTGAGATGGTCAACTCGTAGGGATCGCCATTGACTTCGATCGTGACCGGCTGGCCGTCGTGCGTTTCGTCCGTGAGCACGACCTTCGACTTGAGCGTGCCGTCGCGGCAGCGCGCCGTGAGCTTCTTGACGTCATCGCAGGGAATCGGCTCATTAAACGAGAGCTCGAGCTTTGCCGGCGCCGCGCCCTGCTCCGTGGATTCTTTCATGTAGATCGTTGGAAACTCGGATTGTCCACCGCCCATGCTCGTGTCGGCCAGGGAGTTGATGTAGATGAAGACCCGCCCGCCGTTGAGCTGCTCCTGGAAATACCGCAGGACGCGAGCGTCGGAGCGGCTCAGGGCGAGATCAAATGTGATGTCAAAGGGAGTGGTCTGTTCGCCGGGCGTATATCCCACGGGCACACCCACCGTCCAGGAAACCGGTGTAAACTCGAACACTGGGATTGACAAGCCGTCATTGTGAAGCCCCTTGACATTGTCCTCGCAGTGCAGGAGGTCGTTCGTGGCATCTTGATACACAAACGGAAATGGATCGCGCGGCAGGTTGTTCTGCGAGTCGGAGCCGTAGTAGGTGGAGCACTCCGTCCAAGTCGCATAATCGCTCTGCGGACCAAAGGCAACGCCGAAGAGTTCGAGAGGACGCCCCGGATCGGCGTCGCTGCTCTCGCCGTCCGTGTCGCCTTCCTCGCCGCGAGGAATGCCGTCGGCATTGATGAAGCCATCCTGGTTGATGTCAAACGTGTACCACTCGTCGGGCGTCAAATCGACGGCCCAATCAGCGTCGGCGATGTTGCGGACGGTGACGCGGAGAGCGGAAATATCATAATTCTCAGCGCCCTGACCGGGGGGGACAAGTTCGCCCGTGTCCCAGACGACCAGCAAGGTTCCGTCGCGGTCGTTGAACCCGTTCAATCCGGCGGCGCCAAAGCAGGAGCCGATTGTGCGGGCACACGGATTGAAGTTGAAGGGATAGAACCAACGGTCATCCGACGGCGTGTCAATTGTGATCTGCGCCGCACTGAGCGACGTGAACAATGCAAGCACGATGGTGGTTGAAATGCGAAATGTAAACATACCTAGTTTCCTTGTCGATCCGAAGTGGATCGTATTGTGTTCGTCTTGACCTGAGGAAATGGGCACATAGCGATCGCGCCGCGGCGCTGAGCCGATTCAGCGGCGATCGTTCACACTCAGACTGCGCGTAAGCGCCCGACCCGCATGAGCGAGTTGGCCCCGACGCATCCTATGGCAACCGCAATTGTCATCCTTGTCCGCGGAAAGCCGGCGCGCGGAGCTTGCGCAATCCAGGACTTAAGCGCGTGCGAGGAGATGATCAGATCGCGGGCGGAGCGCGCAGGCCATGCACATTGAGGAAGACCCAAGCGGAGGCGCGTCTGGAAACGGCGTGGTGAATCCAATCAAAGCATGCGCGGCGCGTCTGCAGGCGAAGCACCTGTAGAATTCCGCGCACGCGGTCGCGCAGTTCGCCGGAAGGACGACGCTCAGCGGACAGCGCCCAACCGGAAGCTCCCGTTGCAAACAGGACGACGCCGGCACGAACGGGCAAAAGCGGGTTTTGCGATTCCTGCGACCGCTCAAGAATGCCCAGGTGAAGCAGGGCGACGATCAGTCCTGCACAGAACAGCGATCGCGGCCCTCCACGAAAGCGAAGCGCCGGCAGGTCCAGAATCTTCAGGACAAAAAACGCCGCAGAAAGTATCAGCAGCAGGGCTCTGAGGGCAGGCGCTGCGTACTCCCCTTCGACAAATGCGATGGAAAAATGGCGAAGGATCGAGGGGACGGCGCACAAATGCACGAGCAGCGCCGAGGCCCAGAACACCCGAACCCGCCGGTTGCCGGCCGCGGGAACGCCTCGCCGCCGCGGCGGCGCAAGCCGGCTTGAAGATCGATTTAAGATATGCTTGCGCCCTGTCATCTGCGTCGCTGGCGAGGCTTGTCCCAGGATGCCGCCGTCGCATCGTCCGCCGCCGCGCGGGATCCCGCTCCATTCTCCCAAGCCGGCTGGGGCCGTATCCTATTGAACCGTCGGCTTTGTCAAGCGCCAGAATGCACGCTCTTCCTTCGGTCCGCGGCCCATGCTCATTCGTGCAACCCGACCCGCAGGCTTGCCACCGCAATCGCCGATCCTCCTTGCAATTCCCATTCCAAAGAATCGCATAATCAGAGAGCTTCATCGGTCCCGTGAGGGCAGGCCCGCCATGGAGTCGCCCTGTGCCACCGGTTTCCGGTCAGATGGCGGGGGAGCCGTCTCCGCCGGCGCATGGGGCGCTTCCTCCAGCAGGAGACCCACGAGTTGGTCGGCAAGGGGCATGCGGCTGTCACTTTCGCCACGAGCATCCGACGGAACCCGCTCCTGCGATGCCCGCGGCGTTAACCGCGCGAATCCGATCGCCGCCACGGCCCCCAATGGGCAGCCCACCATCGCGATCAGCACGTCCGTCAAGCTCGGGATGCGCGATAGAATGAAGACCTGCGCGGTCTCAATCACCACCGACAAAGTGAGGCCAATCATCATGCTTGACTCGATCGGGCGCCGTCGTCGAAGCGAACGTCGGTTGATATCCGGGTGGTGCATCGCCGCCCAGCTCGCGCCGAGGAGGAGATACGCCGCCCCCTTGCCCAGCAGATCATGCATCGCCCAGTCGAATCGCCCACGGAAGTATGCGAAGAAGGGCAGGAAGGCTTCCGAGCGAACGGCCTGCTGGATCGCACTTTCGCCGGTGCGCGTTTTGAACGGAGAGAACCCGGACAAGATAATGAACGTCGAGAGCAGCATCACCCACATTGCAGCCGTTTGCGGAGTGCAGGGTTGAATGATTGAGCACTGCGGCTTTGCGCAACGGCCGGGGCGAATGTGCATCCACACCAGCGCGAGTGCGGCGCCCGCCATTCTGAACAACCAGTCCGTGGTGTGAAACCCGCGCCCGATGACCACGAACTGAATGGCACTGAGAATGGAAGCGAGCAAGACGGAAAACCAGATTGTCAGCAGTACGCTGGTGATCCGGCGGAACTGGTATTCGATTCGCAGCATGGGCAACAGGAGCGCCACGAGCACGCCGAAGGAGATCGCCTCTGCCGCGTCGCCCAGCGCATGCTCCCAATGCAAGCGCTGCACAAACGCAGCGGACAGAGCCGAGTTCGGCGCGCCGGCGAGTCTGGAGCCAACCGTGCGAGTGTATTCGGCGAAGGGAGCCCAAGTCGCGTTCTTCCATGCGTCCTTCATCCGGTTCACGTCGAGTGACACGCTGAAGGGCAGCGAGCCCAGCACCAGCAACAAGAGCACATACGCCTTCGCGCGCGTCTGAAGGGGTGTTGCGCGCCATTCGCCCGACACGTCGTGCCTCAGCGCGTTCGCGCTCCGCGCGGCAGCGTGGAACAGACCGACCCCCAAGCCTGCCCCGAGCGCGTTGGCGACGACGTCCACGATGGAAGACACGCGCGACGGCGAGAACGCCTGGGCGACCTCTGTCACGAGACTCATGCCGCCCGCGCCCGCGACCAACCGGATCGCCGAGCGAATTCCGCCGCGATGCCGGCGTCGCGCCGCCCACGCACCGAAGAATCCAAGGGGCGCATACAGCGCTGTGTTGGCTGACAGATCCGTCCAGGCAATCCGGCTGAACGTGACCTGAAGCAGGCGGGACTTCGGCGACTGCGGCAGGGTCCGGCCGAAATCCAGCGGCACCAGCGTGTTGGCCAGGATAAACAGGATGCAGAGGACCGACAGGGTTTCTACCCAGTGGCGCAGCAGCGCGTCCGCCAGTCGATCCAGTCGCGTGCGGGTCATGGGCCGTAATAACGTGGAGGCCAGTGCATGGGCGCGAGCGGTCGATTGGGCGTCCAGCCTTCGGGCGGCTCCTGCCGTTGGGGAACGTCCTGCGCAATCAGCTCACGAAAGCAGGCGAGCGCGAGGCGCTTGAACTGGGTTCTGGCGAGGGCTCGCGCTTCATATTCCCATGCGTCCACGTTGTTATGCGCCTTTTTGGCGTTCTCGGGGCGGATGATGGTCTCGTTGACGGTGTGAAAGACCGCGATGGGTTTTCCTGTTTTCGTGTCGTGCAGCACGCCGAGCATCTCGTACTTTTCCGGCGCAAGCTGATTGACCGCGTAGATCAGGCTGAGCCCCGCGTGAAACGCCCGCGCCGCGGAGAGGATCAGTTGCGGCTCGACCGCGTACTCGCCGAGGTCGCGCTCCACCACGGGAAACGCTTCCGAAACCGCCGGTAGGTTGTCGAACGACGTATTCCAGATCAGAAACTCATTGTGCGGCGTAGAGGGTGCTGCAAGCGATCCGCCCGCGTTGGTTCGAGGCGTCTCCGCCGCGATCCGGCTTACCGCGAGCGCGCAGGGAAACACGCCTTCGGTTGCGCCGGACTGCACGATCCGGTATCCGTTCTCCACCGCCTCCACCGGCTCCGTGGCCACGTCGCTCCAGGTCACGCGCTGCGGCGCGACCCACGGCTTCCTGGTTTCCGGCCCGGCGCACCCACAGGACAGCGCCGTCGCCGCGGCGGTGACCAGGACGGGCAGTTTTATCGCTCGCATGTTTGTCATGCCCCTATCGATCGCACCCAGCATCGCCTGCCAGCCCGTAGCGAAACTTTGAATCGCGTGGTTCGGCAGCGGAATTAATTGGAAGAAAACACGTTCCGGAGGTCCGTGCCACCCCTCTTGCAACAGTCCGGTGCGCTCCGCAGCGCTTTGGGTCCCAGTTTCCGCGGCGGACATTCCGGCACGGCGCAATCTAATATCGGATGTTCCGACCCTTCACTCACGCAAGCTCGGTGAATGGGTGCCGACGCGCCGGAATTGCGGGACATGTACGACCTCTGCGTCTGTCAGGCGACTCGAAACTCCCCGGGGATTCCCGCGCGAAACGCCCCAGCTCGCCCCCGATAACTCAAACCACGCAGCCGACGTGCCGATCCACAGGAAGCAACAGGGGGTCAGGTTTCGTATGGATGCACCGCTCGCGGTACAGACGGCCGGCAGCGCAACTTCCTCAGCCCTCGGCGGCTCGACGGCGCCCTTCGCATGGAGCCGGCGCAGCGCGCCGCACATGCAGGCACGCCGACGAACGGCATCGCGGATCGGGCAATTCGTGCTCGAGCTGCCCGAATCCTCCTGGATGGTGCTCGACGCGCTGCTGGTCGCGGTCGGTTTGGCCATCGGACACCGCCTCGTTGGCGCCGTCTCCACCGGCGCGATGGTCGAACACGTTGAAACGTGGAAGGCGCATCTGGTCTTCGTGGGTTCGTTCATGCTGGCGGGGATGGTGTTCGGCTTGTACGAGCGTGAGACGTTCTGGAGCCGCTCGCGCATCCTGACGCGCACCTTGCTCACCGCGGCCGCCGCCATCGTGCTGGCCTATGCGGTGATCTACGTCCTGCTCTATTCAGTCATCAGCCGCCGCATGGTCTGCTGGGGCGTGGGGTTCTACTTCGTGGTGGGAACCTCCGTGCGAACGTGGACCTGGTGGCTGGTGCACCGCGTTCGACGATCGCTCCTGGTCGTCGGATCGAGCGAGTTGTTCGACTCCTTCCGCCGCGCGCAGGACCAGGAACTTCTGGCCGAATACCGGCTCGTCGGGTTTGCCACGCCCGGAGAAACGGTCGCTCCGCGTGAACGCGAGCCCCAGTCTCTCGGCAGCGCGGCGAACCTCGAATCGCTGTGCGAGGAGCATCACATCACCGACATCGTGGTGGGCACGGATGCCTCGCGCGACGCCTCCATCATGGGAAGAATGGTCAACTGTCTTCACGGCGGGCTGCGCGTCACCAACGAATCCACGTTTTATGAGAAAGCCGCCGGCCAGATCCTCGTGGAGCGCCTGACGCCGGACTGGTTTCTCTTTGCGGATCTGAAGGTTTCCAATGCCGCGTCGATTTCGCTCAAGCGGGTCATCGATCTGCTCGTCTCCACCATCGGGCTGGCGATCACCCTTCCGTGCTGGGCGCTGATCGCCCTGCTCATCAAAGCCGCGGACGGCGGACCGGTCTTTTATTCTCAGGAGCGCGTCGGGGAGCGCGGGCGCACTTTTCGCCTGTACAAGTTCCGCAGCATGAAAACCGATTCCGAAAGCGGCGAAAGCGTCTGGGCGTCCCCCAATGATCCTCGCGTCACGCGCGTCGGACGCGTGCTGCGCAAGACTCGCCTCGACGAGCTGCCGCAGCTCTTGAACATTATTCGAGGGCAAATGTCCATTGTGGGTCCCCGGCCGGAGCGACCCGATCTGGTCGCGAAGCTCGCGCAGGTTTTGCCGTTTTATGATGAACGCCACCTGATCAAGCCGGGGCTGACCGGCTGGGCGCAGATCAACTACAAGTACGGGGCCTCCGTGGAGGACGCTCGGCGCAAGCTGCAGTACGACCTCTATTACCTTAAGCACCAGTGCCTCGAACTGGACGCCATGATCCTGCTTCGCACGATGGGGACGTTTCTTCGGGGAGCCTGTTGATCCGTCCGCGATTCGCGCCGCCGACCGCGCCTCGAATCGCGCCGGCGTCCTAGTAAGGAGATCGGGCCGATCCTGCACCGCAATTCTACGGATTGAACCGCATACTTGAATCGTCGAGCGGACCGGTCGCAGGACGCCCGGACCGACCGTATGCTTCGGAGTGAGCGCGTGGCTTCCAGTTCCGTCGATGTCTGCCTGATCGAGGATGATTCCGTCCAGCGGAAGCTGGCCCAAGGCATCCTCAGCCGCGCGGGCTATCGCGCGATCGAGGTCCATGACGCCGCGTCGGGTCTCGCCGTCATCAAATCCGAGCACCCCAAGGTTGTGCTTTGCGATTACAATCTGCCGGGCGAGGACGGTCTTGCCCTCTGCTCAAGCGTGCGCAATGACCCCGCCATCACCGAAACCTACTTCATCCTCGTTACCGCGCAAGCGGATCGGGAGCTGAAAGAGCGCGCATGGGCGATCGGGGTGGACGACTACATCACCAAGCCCTTCGATCCCAACGAGCTGGTGGCGCGGGTCAAGGTCGGGCTGCGCATGTGGGGATTGCAGGAGAAGCTCCGCGCCGCCGCCGTGACGGACGGGCTGACGCGGCTGTGCAACCACGATCATTTCAACCGACTGCTGGACCGCGAGCTGAGCCGCGCCCGCCGCTACGGTCGTCCGCTGGCCCTGATTGTCCTCGACATCGACCACTTCAAGGCCATCAACGACACCTTTGGACATCTGGTGGGCAACGAAGTGCTCGAGGAATTGGCCCGGATTCTGCGCGACAACGCGCGCGACGCGGACGTCGTCGGTCGCTTCGGCGGCGAAGAATTCGTCATCCTCCTGCCCGAGTCCACTTCCGCCGACGCGGAGAAACTGGCCGTCCGAATCCAGCACGCGGTAAGCGAAACGCTGCATGTCTCAGCCCTGGGCGAACACTCCGTCAGCGCCTCCTTCGGCATCGCTGACACGGAGGATGCACGCGTGCAGAACGCCGCGGACCTGCTCGATCTGGCCGATCGCGCCATGTACACCGCCAAGCGACGCGGGCGCAACACCGTCGTCTGCGCCGCCGCCGGCTTGGACGCGGAGGATGAGCCGGCGCCGCTGCAAGCCGACCAGATTGAATCGCTTCAGAAGCGCATCGCCGTGCTCAAGGCGCTCGCGCGTGACGTGTACGGTCAGAGCATCACCTGCCTGGGTCAGGCTCTGGTCGAAAAGGATCCCTACACGGCCCGGCATTCCGTCAACGTCTCTTTCTACGCCGGCGAAATCGCGCGGCAGCTCGGGTGCGCACAGGGCACGGTCAAATCCGTCAGCAACGCCGGCCTGCTGCACGACATCGGCAAGGTCGGCATCCCCGATCGCGTCCTCCTGAAGCGCGGACCGCTGACGCCCTTGGAGCAGACCATCATCGCGCAAGTGCCCTTCATCAGCACGCGCATCGTCGAATGTCTGCGCATCCTCGAATCCGAGGTGCTCATCATCCGACACCAGCGCGAGTACTTCGACGGTTCCGGAATGCCCGACGGACTTCTGGCGGACCAGATCCCCATCGGCGCGCGCGTCCTGCTCGTGGCCGATGCCTTCGACGCCATGACCACCGACCGCGTCTATCGCCAGCGACGCTCCATCGAGGAAGCCGTGGCGGAGTTGAAGGGCGGAGCCGGTCGGCAGTTCGACGTCCGCGCCGTGCTCGCGCTGGAGCAGGTGCTGGAGAGGGACTGCGACAAGTGGCAGGCGCGCATCGACGAGAGCGTGGACCTCTTCCAGTTGCCCTCTCTTCAGTCCTGAGCGATCGGGCGACCGGGTCTTTCTGAGACGCGCCCGTAAGGAAGCGAGTTCCGCACACCGCCTTCGAGGCACTTGCAACGAAGCGGTTGCCCGCCCGCGTGCGTTGCCCTGTACTCATTGCGGAGCTGCTGGGTCGCCGGTTTCATGCGCCGTCGGACGCAACGAATACGCGTCTTTCGACGTCGCCTTGCCCCTTCGCGACCTTCCCCTATCATCCGCAACGATTCGCCATGAAGGTCTTTCTCATCCAGCATTCGCACAGCGACCCCGGCTACACGCATCCGCGCGACGAGGTCGGGCGGCACCAGATTCGCAACATCGAGCGGTCCGTCGGGTTCGCGCGGCGCGACCCGGAATACCGCTGGAACGTCGAGTGCTTCTGGATGATCGACGAAGCGCTGCGCCGCGGCTCGCCGTTGCCGGATGGCTTCCTCGAACTTGCCCGTCAGGGCCGCATCGCCTTGACCGCGACCTTCCTCAACGGCTCGGACCACCTCGACGCCGAGGACTTCCGCCGCATGTTGCGTTACGCCCGCGCGTTCTGCGATGCGCACGGCATCCCGCTGCGATCGGCCATGCAATGCGACGTCAACGGCGTCAACGCCTGCATGCCCGATCTGCTCTGCGAAGTGGGTGTGAAACGCATGGCCTTCGCCATCAACGACGAGCGCGGCGGCACGCCGTTCGCGCGACCCAACGCGTTCTCCTGGCGCGGGCCCGGCGGCGGGCGCATTCTCGTCTTCAACGGATATGAGTACCTCCGCGCCAACGTGTATGGGATGCACCGCGGCTTTGAGGCCTTCTGCGGCGGCGCCCAGAAACTTGTGGATGACCTGCGTCGCACAAACTACGCTTTGCCCGTGTGCCTTCTCCAAGGGTGTGGCACTTTCGACGACAACGGTCTGGCCGCTCCGTGGATGGCCGAGATGAGCCGCGCATGGCGTGAGAACAGCGCCAGGCGCGGAGCGACCGCTGCAGGCAGCGGCGGCGCGCGGACTGGCGCGCCGCGTTTGCAGGATGGCGAGCCCCTCACGGTCGAATCACTTGAGTTCGTCTCCGCCTCCATCGATGAGTTCTTCGACGCCCTGGAGCAGTGCGGGGCGCCCTTCCCGGAACACACAGGTCCCTGGCCTGACTGGTGGTCCGACGGACAGACCAGCGCGCCCTTGGAGTTGCGGCGGGCCTACGAGGCACGACGGACCCTGCGCGCGATCGAACCCTTGATACCTGCCACTGCCAAGCACGACGGCACGACGTTTGACGCCGTCCAGCGCGACGTCTGGATGTATCTGGAGCACACGTTTGGAAGCTGGCGCTGCGTCGGCGAACCCGAAGCGCCGGACTCCAAGCGACAATGGGCGGACAAATCGCTTATCGCTCACCGCGCGGCCGAGGAAGTTGGGTTTCTCACTGAAGACGTGCTGTGCGATTTGGCAAAGGGCGACGGTTGCATTCTTTTTCCACCGCAATGCACAACTGCTCAGTATGTGGTGACGCAGGTCCCGCGCGAGGATTTTCCCGAAAGCGGCGAGGTGCTCTTTCAACCAAATGCCGCCGCCGCGCGCGCATGGGTGGTCGTGCCCAAGGAGCCGCAGGCGATGGCCTCGCTCATCACATGGGCCAGGCCGGCGGGCGATCCCCTGGTTGCGCTGCGCCGATCGGGTTTTCAACCGATGACGTTCGAGGCGCATTGCAACGCGTCGGCGAATGCTGCGGCGCGTGCAACGAATTTTCCTCTTGTCGTGGTTGAAACCCTGGGCGGCACGCGGCAGCAGTTGCGGCACGGCGATTCGTCGATTCGCAGGGATCGTGTGGAGGCCCGCATCGGCGCGATCGAGCACAGGGAATGTGAGTTGTGGAGTGCCGCGCGATGCTCACTGGAAGCGCCCGGCTGGCGGGGTCTGAGCGTGACGCGCCGAACCTGGCGCGACGGTCGCATGCACGAATTTCTCCTTTCGGGCGTCAAGGAGTATGTGGAAGCGCCGAACGCATGTTTCCTTGTCTGGCGTCCGCAGGCCAAACCGGACGAAGTATGGGCTGAATCCGGCGGATTTTGGCATCGACCGGGTTTGGACGAGCTTCCCGGAGCGTGCCGCGACTGGCACGTCGTGCAGCAGGGCGTCGAGATGCGGTGGCGCGACGGGACGAGCCTTGCGTTTCATTCACCCGACGCGCCGGTGATTCACTTCGGCGGCATCAACACCGGCAAGTGGGGGCGCGGACTCGATCCAACAAATGGCGAGCTGGCCGTATGTCTTTATCATAATTACTGGTACGTCAACTTCCCGCCCGCTGCCCCCGGACGCCTGAGGTTCCGCTTCCGGATCTGTGCCGCCCCGCAAATGGACGCGCGCTCCCTCCTGTCCAGTTGGAATAGCCCCTTTCTCGTCCACCTTGACAGCCCCCGCGCCCGCCAACTCCGCGAGCGACGGCTTTCGCGACTGAGCAGTCAGGCCATCCGCTGAGTGATCGGATGGGGCAGCGATGCAAGGGTGGGGCAGTCAAGCAGGGGTGGGGCAGTCAAGCAGGGGTGGGGCAGCTCTCCGAGCTGCCACCGGTCCAGCAGCTCTCTGAGCTGCTGCATGAACCCTCTGAAGCGCCTAATGCCTCAGCAGCCACACCAGGTGCCCCAGCGTGGGCAAAATCAGTTTCTCCATCGCCAGTCGCACCGCCGCCGGCGATCCCGGCATGGAGAACACCGCCGTCCCGCCGCGCACACCCGCCAGCGCCCGCGACAACATCGCAGCCGCGCCGATCTCCTGAAAGCTCAGCGATCGGAACAACTCCCCAAACCCGTCCATCCGCCGCTCCAGCAGCGCGCTGATGGCTTCATAGGTCGTGTCCCGCGCCGAAAACCCCGTCCCACCGGTGACCAGCACCGCGTCACACGCTGCATCCTCGCACCACCGCGACACATGAAACGCGACAAGATCCGGCTCGTCGCGCACAATTTCATAAGCCCACGCCCGATGGCCGGATTTGACAAGCAATTCACGAACCAGCGCTCCGCCGGCATCGGTCGCCTGCGTGCGCGTGTCGCTCACGGTCAGCACGCCGCACGCGGCGCCGGACACGATGCGATCCTGATGTTGCGACGGCAGTCTGGCCATGCTCTCGATTGCGGTGCAAGGATCCCGCGGCGCTCCGAGGGTAAATCCATGCTGGCGGTTACTGATTTGACAGTATCCACTCGGACATGCCACAGGATAATGCCAGAGGGCGCCGTCCGCAATTGTCTCCCGCGGCGGCAGGCAGAACTCCCTCTCTTTCGTCAGGGCGCCGGCTCGCTGCAGCTTTTCTGCTGAACGGCCAGCCCGCAATTCTCGGGACATGTCAGCCGGGCCTCATCAATCGGACCGGCGCTGCTGTCCGTGACGATCATCGCCAGGTTCCCTTCAATGACCGCCGAGTGCTCGATGCCATTTACATTCACGGTCACGCACTCGCCTGATCGCGCGGAATCGGCAAGTGTCACGGTCACCTCCACCGTCTGAGAATCCAGACAGCGGATGCTCAACTCGCTGAAATCCAAGCAGGCGTCTCCACAGTCATCAGGAACGCCGTCGGCATTGCAGTCATCAAACGTTCCACGATAGAGCTGGTAGCGATGCACCGCGTAGGCGGCAAAATCAGCTTCTATGGCAGGCGCCGCGCCGTCAAGCGCATGAAATGTGCCGGAATCATTCGCATCCCGGTATTCGCAGTACCCGGATATCGGCAACGAAGTCTGCGGAGTGATCGCAATCGACACGTCTTCCAGCGACCGGCCCTGGATGAGCGGCGGATACACGCCGTTGCGCGGCGGATGCACGCGGTCGATCGCCTGTGCGCCGACGTTGCCAAAGTACGAAAACAGGCTTACAGATCCGCACACGGAGCGAACGATCATGAAGTAGCGGCGCGTCGGTTCGATGAGTTGGGGCGGATCGATCGCCAACTCGTACTGCCCCGGCTCAGGGACGCGCACTTTCCATGTTCTCACCGGAGAATGCGGCGAGTCGTCGCGCAGGTCGTCCACATACAATGTCACGGACACTTTACGGTCCTTGTTGCCATCGCCGCAGGGATCGACAAGCTGCGCAACCCGGAAGCTGAACTGCGTCAGGAAATACTGAAGTTGCCGCCGACCCGCCTCCTCGCCGGTGTAAATGTCCTGCACCATCACCGTCGAGTCGGTGATCGTCTTGCAGCCGACGGGGTCGTTGTCATCGTCGCAGTCCCACTCGGGATCCTGCGGCAACGAAGCGGGCACGAGCATCGGCGTTTCGTTGGCGTCGTCGGGATCAACTTTCAGTCGGGACTGGGCAACCGGCAAGGGACGGCTGTTTCCCCCGATCTTATAGCTGAAATAGGCGCTTGGCTGTTCCGCCACATTGGCGCAGATAATCTGGGTCGTGGAGCCTTCCGGGGCGGAAACCTCCCACGCCTGACAATCCATGCAGGGTTCCTCTCGGTCGCGGCAATGCGCATCGGCATGGATGGTGATGTCGCCGGCAAGAGGGGACGCGAAAATGTCCTGCATGGCGATCAGCTCCGCCCCAATAGCCTGGAGATTCGCGAGGTGAGGCGGGGAATCCTCCACATTATAGGTCGCCGGTCCGCGGCCCCACGGATCTCCGCTGATTCCTGCGTCGAACGGGTAAAACATGATCGCGCGCGCGCCATGGATCAGCGCGTCAAAAGCTTGCACGCGCAGCTCGGCATACGTGGGCTCCCGATAAGTATGCAGGAAGCGACACGGCTGGTAGCCGCTGATCCGGATGATCGAGAGCGCCGGTTTCGTGCGGAGCTGACCGGGCGGGTTGAGGATGTCATAGCCCCGCTGGGTTGTCGTTCCGCATCGCGCGGCACGAAAATGGGGAACCGTATATCCTGCCTGCAATGCGGCAAAGTCAATGTACGGCGCATAATCACCAAGGTCGTTGGCTTCGCCGTCGCTGATTCCGCCTCCCGAGGGCGTCGTGAACACGGGTCGACCGCACGGGTCGCGCCCTGCAATAGCCTCCGCAAGCTCATGGAAGTGCTCGCCGTCGCAGTCTCTAACAGGCAAATTAGGCTCGTGGACGACCTCCCAGGCGGCAATGCCCGGCTCGTCACACCAATCCCCCACGTACTGACAACTGCGGCTCGTCTGGAGAAACTGAATGATCCCGTAGCGTTCACGTCCTTCGTCAAAGGAATTGTCCGGACCCTTTACAAAGGCGTTGAAAGAGGAGTAGACGCTCCAGTCATAGACTTCGCCGCAATACGCTTCCCACTCGCAGGACCAGTTCCCATTATCGTTCACGCAAGGTGGAAATTCGCAGTCGAGGTTCACGCCGCACGGCGGCGAACTGTAAAATCCCCAGAAGCCCACGGGAAGAAATGGCCGGCCGTCAAGCAGGAACGCGCCCGTCAGCGGATCAATGGTCACGACCGGACCGACATCCTGGCAAACATCGTCGCCCGGGTCGCAGGAATTGTTGTCGTTGTTGACGTGGCAGTTGCCGTCGGGCCTGAGTCCACCGATGAAGAATGCCAGCCCGATGAGCGCGGCGCCAAGAACATGCGCGCGAAGAGAGTGGTGAATTGTGACCCGATCCGAAGATGTGTTGTTGTGCATCTGTGCTTCCCGGTTCCCGCGTCCAACATTCAAGGGGGAGCCCGAGAGGCACGGCATGCCCGCCGCAACACGTGAGGCCGGGTCACCAACCCGCTCCGGCCGACGCCGGCGCCGCACGTTCAGCCCGGCTGGTCCAGCCGGTCGCGTCTTCCGAAACTTCCGGAGTCAGCGCAAACCTTCCCGATTTGAGGCGTTCAGAGTCTTTTTGACTTGAAACGTTCTGTGGTATTTATCGGATCAAAGTCTTTTCGTCAATAAGGGAATTCACCCGATGGAAGCGGAAGGGGAGGCGGGAGTCGTCGTCGTTTCCCGGTGCAGCGCCCGCCACCAGAGGTCAAACGCCGCCAGCGACCAAAGCACGGCTCCGTAATGGTTCTTCCCGCAGGCATGTTCATCCACGACGCGCCGCACGGCCGCCACGTTGAACAGTCCCGAGCACGTGATCGCCGGTGATTCCGTCAGCCCCGCCGCCAGCGGCGCAAGCCCGCCCCGAAACCACTCGTTGAAGGGCACCCGGAACCCGACCTTCGGGCGCGCGAGGATCTCCCGTGGCAGCAGGGGAGCGACGGCGCTGCGGAATATCCGCTTGCCAAGCCCACCCTGAAATTTCATGCGTGAAGGCAATCGCCCGGAGAATTCGACAATGCGATGATCGCACAGCGGCACTCTCCCTTCAATGGAATGCGCCATGGTCATGCTGTCCAACTTCATGAACATTTCATCCGGCAACATTGTCCGGATGTCGGCGTAAACGAAGGGCGTCATCCAATCGCGCGATCCGGCGTACCGCTCGAAAGCCTGGACATAGGGGAGCGGCTGATCCACCTGCCGAATTACGTCCGGCGAGAGAAGCGCGGCGGGAGCCGTGGACGCAGTCCGGTTCATGGCCAGGAAGGGCAGCCAGTCACAGCGCTGCAATCGCGCCGCATGGGTCGCCTTGCGCAATCGCCGCAACCCGTTGGCGGTTGGAGAGGGAGTTCCGGCAGCTTCCAGTCTGCCGAGGACATGGTCCAGCGCGCCCAGAAGAGGGCGCGGACAAGCGGTTTGCAAGGTCACCAGTCGCCTCAGATGCCGATATCGCTGCTCGTATCCCGCAAAAACCTCGTCGGGACCGTCTCCGGAAAGCACTACCTTGACGGATTGGGCCGCGCATCTCGCCAGATGATACAGGGGAAACGCCGACCCGATGGAGCACGGTTCGCCAAACATCCGCACGATTTGAACCGCGTCGTCGAGCAGGCGCGGCTCAAACAAAACCTCATGGTGGTCCACGCCAAGCAGCGTGGAGAAGCGTCGAAAGAAGGGGGATTCGTCATACGCGGACTCCGCAAAGCCGATGCTGAATGTCGCAAGTCCGGAGCCGGATGCATCGTGCATCAGCTTGACAACCGCGCTGGAATCCACGCCTCCGCTGAGAAATGCGCCGATGGGCACGTCGGCGATCATCTGTCGCTGGACGGCATTGCGCAGCAACCCCCCAAGCTCAATGGACCGCTCCGGGAACGGGCACGCATCCTCCGGGGCCATGTCGAAATCCCAGAACGGGCGGGGGGTCAAAACACCCGCCGCGCTGACCTGAAGCACGTGACCGGGCGGCAGCTTGCGGACATCGCGGTAGATCGTGAGCGGCGCCTGAATCGTCTGAAACGTCGCGTAGCAGAAGAGGCCATGCGGGTCGATGTCCCTGGGGACGTCGCAGGAGGCGAGCGTTGCCGGAAGGGTGCTGCCAAACGCCAGCCGTCCCCCTCGATCGCAATAGTACAGCGGTTTAACGCCCAAACGATCGCGCGCCAGGATCATCTTCCGCCTTCGCTCATCCCATAGCGCGAATGCAAAATCACCGTGCAGTTCCCGGACAAAATCGTCGCCGCGTTCCTCATACAAGTGTACCAGAACCTCGGTGTCGCAGCGCGTCCGGAATTGGTGGCCCCGCGACAGAAGAAAAGCCCGCAATTCATGAAAATTGTATATCTCGCCGTTGAAAACAACGAATACCGATTCGTCTTCGTTGCAGAGGGGCTGGTGGCCGGCGTCAACGTCTATGATGGAAAGCCGCGTGTGGCCAAGCGCAACACCGCACGAATCCGCGAAATACTCGCCGGAGTCGTCCGGACCCCGGTGGCGCATCAGCGCGCGGGCCCGACCGATCCGGTCCCGCTCCGCTGGTCTGCCCGATGCATAGTCAAAAACACCGCAGATTCCACACATTGCCGCTCATGCCCCGATTTCCGCTCGCTTCCGCTACGACTCAGAATCCGGACGCCGAGCGTGCGGCGCCGAGGCGATGGGCGCGAGGGAAGTTTGGCACGAATCGACAATCTCCGCCAGCTTCCCAGTCAGTCGGCGGCGATCAAATTCCGCCGCAGGCTTGCGATCCTTCGTGAAGTTCGCGCCCCGCCGTTTCTCCTGCAACCACGCGAACACCGTGTCCGCCACCTTTCGAGAGTCCTGCGACCGTATGCAAATACCCATTCCCGTCCGATGCAGCAACTCCGCGGTCGGCCCGTCTTCGATCAGCCCCAGCACAGGCCGGCGCGCGACCATGTACTCGAAGAGCTTCGCCCGAATCGCATAATGAGCGATGTTCTCGCCGGCCTCGACGAGCAGCACGTCGGCGCGGCACATGCGCTCCAGCGCCTCGCTTTGCGAAACGCGTCCGGGCAAAGCAAGGCAGGGCGCCAGCCCATGCTGCTGGATGATCCGTTGATGCGCGTTCTGCACGTCGCCCACCAGTTCGATCTGAAAATCGCCGAGGGCCGCGCGCCCTTCGTCGATCAGCAGCCGCATCGCCTTGCACAACCCTTCGAGCGTCTCGTCACTATAAAAGATGCCCGCGTGAAGCAGCGCAAGCGGGGCAGTCGGATCAGGGCGGATCGTGGCGAGAATGCGGTCGGCCCGCTCGCGCTGGTCTTCATCGTACCCATTGGAGATGACGTGAATCCGAGGATCAGAAAGTCCCGCGACCTCACGCAGGTACAGATCCCGCATCGCATCCGTCGTGACTACCACGGCACTCGCCGTTCGCAAGACGCGGATCTCCCGTCGAACCGCCCGCGCTCGGCCAACCCGATTCGACCTGACGTGCCAAGTCCCGATGGCATAGGGATCACGAAAGTCCGCCACCCAGGGCAGCCCGGTCATCCGCGCCACCCACCGCGCCGCGATGTGGTTCTGAAACGGCGGACTCGAGCTGAACAGCGCGTGACATTCGCTCGCCAGCGACTTCGCCTTCAACGCCGACGCCAGCAACCAGCCGGGATATATCTCCGGTCCAAAGATGCTCAAACCCACCTGTCTCAACAGGGCAATCGCGCGAGCGCTCGCACTGACGGTCTGGGGCGCGCCACGCAAGGCCTGCCGAGCGGCGTCGGCATTCTGGCGGCGTGCTTCGCCGTCGGCGATTTCACGGGTCGCTTGGGAAAGATCCGGCTCGCTGGGACGCTGACCGGCCGACGCCCGGCGACGAAACCAATATTCCGGCGCGGAAACTGTGTGTACTTCAACGTGCGAGGGTATGCGTTCCCAGAGGCTCATGTCGGCGGAAGGGCCAAGCTGCTCCGCGCGCAGCGTCAGAACCACCGGCTCCCAGCCGAACTCGGGGAGGTGACGCGAAAAGCCGAGCGCGCGCAGCGGACCAGGCCCGCGCGAAGGCGGGTAGGCGCCGGTGGCGATCATCAGCAGGCGTTTCATTCCTCCCCTTCGCGGTCGAGAGGCAAGGGCCGTGGCCTTCCCGCCGTTTCCTACCCCCTCAGCCTGCAAAGCAAGATCCGCATCCGCTCAGTCCGACACCGCACCCGCTCAGTCCGACACCGCATCCTGCGAGAGCCGGAACAATTCGCGCAGTCGGTCCGTCGAAAGCTCGGTCAGCCACTCCTCTCCGCCGCCGATGATGCGGTCCGCCAGGTCCTTCTTGTGCATCAGCATGGCGTCGATCCGCTCCTCGAGCGTGCCCACGCAGACGAACTTGTGAACCTGCACCTTCCGCGACTGGCCGATGCGGTGCGCCCGGTCCGTCGCCTGGTCCTCCACCGCCGGGTTCCACCAGCGATCGAAGTGGAACACATGATTCGCGGCCGTCAGGTTCAACCCGACTCCGCCGGCCTTGAGCGAGAGCACGAGCACCGGATGCCGTTCATCCGCCGCCTGGAACTGGTCCACCAGCTCGCGGCGCTTCGGCTCCGGCGTGCCGCCATGCAGGAACAGAATCGGGCGGTCGAGGTGCGGCGCCATCAGGCCCACCAGCAGCTCGCCCATCTGCCGGAACTGGGTGAAGACAATCGCGTGATCGCCTTCCGCCACGACCTCTTCGAGCATCTCCAGCAACCGGTCGCACTTGCCGCTCCGCTCCGCCGCGGCGCCTTTCTCGCCAAGGAACTGCGCCGGATGATTGCAGATCTGCTTGAGCCGCATGATCGCCGTCAGCACCAGCCCGCGCCGTTGAATGCCGCCGGCCTGGTCGATCCGCCCGAGCATCTGCGACGTGACCTGCTCATAGAGCGCGGCCTGCTCCCGCGTCAGGTTGCAGTACACGTTCATCTCCAGCTTTTCGGGCAGGTCCACGTCCACTTCGGGGTCCGACTTCGCCCGGCGCAGCACAAAGGGGCGAATCAGCTTGCGCAGGCGTCCGGCGCTCGACTCGTCGCGGTGTCGCTCGATGGGCGAGGCGAACACGCGGCGAAACTCGCCCGCGGACCCGAGCAGCGCGGGGTTGAGGAAGTCCATGATCGACCACAGCTCGCCCAGCCGGTTCTCGATCGGCGTGCCCGTCAGCCCGACGCGCCGCGCCGTCACCAGCCGCCGCACCGCGATGGACTGCTTCGCCGACGGGTTCTTGATGTTCTGCGCCTCATCGAGCACGGTGCGGTGCCACGCCACGCGCACCAGATGCTCCAGATCCCGATGCACCAAGCCATAGGTGCTGATCACCACGTCGTGCCGCGCGACTTCCTCGACGAAGGCGTCGCCGGATAGCCGCTCCAGCCCGTGATGCACCATGACCTTCAGCGAAGGCGCGAAGCGGTTGAGTTCACGCTGCCAGTTGCCCACGACCGACATGGGCACCACGATCAGCGTCGGCGCCACGGCCGCGCCCGCCGCGCGCTCGTGCAGCAGCAGCGCGATAAGCTGAATCGTCTTGCCCAGACCCATGTCGTCCGCCAGGCAGGCGCCGAGGCGGTGCCGATCGAGGAAGTCCAGCCACGAGACGCCGCGAAGTTGATACGGGCGCAACGTGCCCACGAATCCCGCCGGCGGCGCGACCATCCTGAACGACTGCCCCGGTCCTTCACCCGCGATCAGACCGCTGAGCCAGCCCTCGGCCTCGACGTCCAGCACGGGGAGCGCCCGCGGGGACGTCTCCACGACGAAAGCGCGATGCAGCGCCTCGGTCAGCGTGGTTTCGGTCGCTTCATGGCGATCGAGAAAACCCAGCGCCTCCTGGATCGCCTCCGAGTCAACCTCCATCCACTCGCCGCCGACGCGTGCGAGAGGCTGCTGAGACTCCACCCAGCGCCGAAGATCATCCGGCGAAACACTCTCCTCGCCCACGGCCAGCCGCCAGTCAAACGTCACCAGCGATTCGATGCCCAGCGTCGCCCGCGCCGGCGCGGTCGCATCGTCAGGTGCAGGCGATTCGCGGATCGCGCCGGCTCTCCCCACCGATGCGGCTTCCTGCGCGGGTCGCAGGCGCATCCTCAAGCCCAGCCTCGGCCGCCGCCGGCCCCACCATTCCGGCGTTTCAATCGCCAGGCCCTCCAGCGTCAGCAGCGGCGCGACATGCCGCAGGAACTGATAAGCCTCGCCAAGGCTCAGTCCGCACGCGCTCGGCGGCGGCTGCTCCAGCACAGCCCGAAGCGGCTCAAAATGTCGCGCGGCCACGGCCAGATCGTTGCGCAAGCGCTCGGCAAGATCCTCCACGGGACGCCCCAGCAGGGCCGCAGACGTCGGCATGTGCGCCGAGACCGCGTCGGCGTTGATCACTACGTCGGTGGCCTCGATCGATTGGAGATGGAATGTCAGCAACCAATCCCCACCGTTTTCGGCCGCGGAAGGTTCGCCCGCGGCGGGCGCGTGCAGCCGCAGGAGCGTGCGGAAACGGTGCGTCGAGCCGCTGGGATCCAGACTCGCCAGCCAGTGGCGGACGCGGTTGTGAGTCTCGTTCTGCTCCTCGGCTGATCCAGCAAGAACGCGATCTTCCCCCACGAGCGTCGCCAGCCACCGTGCCTGGGGCGAAGGCGCCTCCCGCGCCTGATCCAACACGGCTTCGGCCAGTTCATCTCCCTTAAGGCAGTCGCGGACGAGCTGATCGACCATGGCGCGCAGGAAGCCCTCGACGAGCTCGAGCGGCTGCGGCTCTCGCTCATCCACTGGAATCCAGCAGCGGCACTCAGCGGGCATCGATTGTGCAAAACGGAGCAGCTCCGTGCGGTCCTGATCGTCGAGGATGGCGCGCCACCAGCCTTCAAACGTCCCGGCCCCGGCGCGAACCAGGTCCGGCGCGAACCGTTGCCGCGCGGGGAACGCGACCACCCTTCGAGCCAGCCGTCCCCAGAACTGCGCACTGGCGGTTTCGGTCGCCGCTGCATGGGGAAGCTGAGACAGGCTCAGCAGCCATTCCAGCGCATCGTCAGACTTGAAGACGACCGTCGGGGTGCGCCACGTCTGCAACGCAATCCCCGCACCTGACGCCCCCCCCCGGGAATCCTCGCTGGGCAGCGGCGCCCCGGCGACGCTGGGAAGCCGCAGCAGCAGGCTCGAAGCCGGCAGGTCCTGCACCCACAAGACGTTGCTGACTTCCCCCAGCGCGGACCGCAATGGAGCGTCGTCCAGTGCAAAGGGGTGAGGAGCGGGGCGAGTTGCATCGCCTGCCGCGCCCGATCCGCCGGCCGGCGCGGCCGGTTCCTCGGGAGCGGGCGTGGGCAGGCCTTCGCCCCACACGTGGAGTTCCATCCCCGTCCACAGACAATGCAGCTTGCACGCCGTCAACGATTCCCGCCGTCCATGCCGTAAAACGCGCAGATCCGCTCCCATGCCTCGACCGGCGTCTCGGCGAACTCGAACAGGCCCAAGTCATCGGGGTCGATCACGCCTTCCTCCAGCAATCCGCGCCAGTCGATGATCTTCTCCCAGTAGCCGCGCCCGAACAGGATCACGGGCACGCGCGGGGTTTTGCCCGTCTGAATCAGCGTCAGCGTCTCGAACAGTTCATCCAGCGTGCCGAACCCGCCGGGGAACGCGACCAGCGCCTTCGCCTTCATCAGGAAGTGCATCTTGCGGATCGCGAAGTAGTGGAACTTGAAGCACAGTTCCGGCGTGATGTATGGGTTAGGCGCCTGCTCGTGCGGCAGCGTGATGTTCAGCCCAATCGACTTCGCGCGAACGTCAAACGCCCCGCGGTTGGCCGCCTCCATGATGCCGGGCCCGCCGCCCGTGACGATCACGAACTCGCGGTGACCTTGCACCTGGCAGGAAGAGGACACCATCCGGGCGAATTCGCGCGCGTGCTCGTAATAGGCCGCCTTCGCCAGCAGTCGCTCCGCGATGCGCACGTCCCGCGCCCGATCCGCCCGTCCCGGCTCCTCTTCCAGACGAATCCGTGCCGCCAGCAGCCGCGCTTCCGCTGACGCAGGCTCAACGATCCGCGTGGACCCGAACACGACGATCGTCGAAACGATGCCGTGTTCCTGCTGCGCCAGCTCCGGCTTGATCGCTTCGAGCTGCAGCCGCACTGGCCGAAGCTCCGGACGCGCAAGAAAGTCCGCGTCCGCCTCCGCCAACCGATACGTCGGCGAAGCCAAGATCGCACCCAGCATCTTCTGTAGGTCCGGCTCCAACGTCCACCTCACTTCGCGCGACCGGCAGGCCGGCTCCAACACTCGTCGCGCGGAAGGAAAAGCGAACATTGTACTCCAACCCCTCCGTCACCGGAACAGCGGTCAAAGTCGCATCGGCAGCGGGCGCGGCAGCGGGTGGGGCAGGGCGACCCTGTTCTGGACTGGGATGTGGGTGACACAGCTCCGCGTCGGTTGGATGGCACGATTTGGCGTCCGCGCCGGACCGGGGAGCCTCAACCGCGACTGCTCTCGGGTAGCACGCGTCGGCAGTTTCAGCGCCGTGCAACCGACTGACACGATCCAGCACAACCCCTCCGCAGCCCACTTCCTGCCCGCAGCGCCCACGCAGCTCGTTACGCTTCAGCCGCCAGTGCCAGGGCACGGAGTGCCGTCGCCATTTGCGGCTTGCGCCTCGACCGGCGCACCTCCCGCACGACCAGCCCTGTGCTCAGCGCCGTGCCCCCGAAGAAGGCCAGCGCTGTCGTCGGTTGAAGCAGGCACCAGGGCTGCTCGAAGAGACGCCACTTGGCCGCGATCTCCACCGGCGTCCATGCGACGATGCCCACGCCGATCGCGTAGCGCAAGGCCGGTCCGTGCCCGCGCTGCCGGCAGAGCTTCACCACGAGCCACCCCGTAACGCCGAAGGAGCCAAAGAACAGAGCATGTGTCAGCATTCCGCGGACGCCGAACACCAGAGGGTCATAGGCCCACAAGAGCAGCACGTAAAACGTCCACGTGATCGTCACGTACTCAAACGCGACCCGCGGCGCGTAGTTCTCGACTCGCCCGCACGCCACCGCGCCGCGCATCAGCGGCAGGCGGCGGCGAAACCAGACGAACACCGGGCAGCGGTTCGACTCCAGAAACAGAAGATACGCGCAGACGACCACGAGGATGCCCCACGTGTGCTTCAGCAGAACATACTCGCCGAAGCAGCCCACGATCCGCCCGTCGTAGGGCGCCACGGATTTCGCAATGCCCAGCGATCGGCTGGCGATCACCAGGCCATACTCCACGCCCCCGGTCCAGATGCTCAGCCCCGCGAACACGCCCATGATCGTCTGTAGTGCATCACTGCGCACCCGCCGTGAGATCAACAGCAGCGCGAAACCAGACAGGATCAGACCGGCAGCCGCGCCGACCAGGAATGGCGACACGGGCAACATGCGTAGCGGCTGCGATGTCCTTGCCGCTGCAACGGCGCCGCCGCGCCGCCGCAATGCGTCGATTTCTTCCGCGAGCGGGGCGTCTCCCAGCCAACGCGCCTCCACGCCGTCAGACTGGTAGCGGAGGGCGCTGAATCGCTCGTCCAGCGTGTTGACCGCGACCATCAGCAGGTGCGCCGCCGCAATGGTGAAGTATACGAAGACGAACCCCAGCGCCGCGCGCACCACGCCGGACGCGGCCAGCGGCGCCTCGAGTGTCAACTCGACGACGCTCCCGGGGCAAACGGAGGTCTCCGGGCAGGGCGAGCCGGTCGGATCCGTCTCGGACCGCGCAGGTTCGCCCTTGGAAGAGCGCCAAGCCGACCACCAGCGATGGGGACAAAGTGCGGACCAAGAAAGCGACGAGAGGAATCGCGTCATCCCAGAAATCCCGCCTGTGTTGAGGGTAGACATTGAAATTGAGACTGAGTCTCAGAATAGGGCAGCGTAGACGGAGGCCGCGCTTTGTCAACCTTCCTCATGGGGTAATCCCCAGCAAGTGGGCTTGGGAAACCGCATCCGAGCAGGACGTGGTGAGAGCCCGCCGCACCCGTCATTCCCGCGGAGGCGGGAGCCAAGCTTCGTCACTCCCGCGGAGGCGGGAGCTAAGCTTCGTCACTCCCGCGGAGGCGGGAGCCAAGCCTCGTCATTCCCGCGCGGTCGGGAATCCAGTCATCTGCCGGGGCGCCTTGGACCCCAGTCTGCGCGGGGGTGACGGCGCAGGTAAGCACCGACCCATGCGCTTCGACCCCGCACCTTCGCGGTCGCTTCGGCACAGTCGCTGTTGCCGTTCCCGGCTGCGCCCTTACTTGGGAGTGCCGCGGAATCAGGCCAATGCGCTCGCAAGGCCTGCGCCACCGCCGTTCCTGCCTGCGCGACCGACGTTCCTGACGGCGCCACCGACGTTCCTGACGGCGCGACCGGTGTTTCCGGCAGCGCCCTCGTGGGCCGGCTCGTGGCCCGGCTCGCGGGTTGGCTGGTGGCCCTGCTCGCGGGTCCGCTTGGGGGGGGGTCGGCTTCAGCCGGTCGGTGTCACGGACGCAGAGAGTCCGGGGGCTGCGCCCAGGGCTACTCACGTGGATCCGCTGCGGGGATCGGGCTGACGCTGCTTCGGGGACCAGGCTGACGATGATGCGGGGATCAGACGATGATGCGGGAATCAGGCTGAAGCTGATACGAAGATGAGGCTGGCGATAATGCTGGGATCAGACGATGCTGCGGGGATCGGGCTGACGATGCTGCGGGGATCAGGCTGAAGCTGATTCGAAGATCAAGCTGAATCGGCTTCACGGATCGGTTTGCCTCGACCTCGGAGAATAGGCCGACTCTCACTGGACGAGATCGAACCCGGCGCAGCTCGACACTGAATTGCCAAAATCCTCGGCCAGCCCCCCCTGCCGGCAACATGCGAATTCGCGTTGGCAGGAGCGCGCGGCTTTTGCTATAATGCGGTGGTTTCTCGCCCAAGGCATCGACCCGGTCGCCGGCCAGGGGGACATGCGCCGCGACGAGCGGCGCGGTATCGGCGTCCGGTTTCGGCATACCTGCCAGAAGGGAGTGGTCGTGATGTTCCGTGGACAGAGAATCATGATGGGACTCGTGCCGGCGCTGCTGCTCGGGGCGGCGCTGAGTCCGGCGTTAGCGGACCGGCTGACATACGAAGGGCACAAGTGGGTTCGTATCGATCTTACGAATCCGACGGATTGGGCGCGCTTCACCGCGCTGACCGGAGGGACGTGGACGACGATGGCGTGCAACCCGCCGTCCTCGGCGGCGCCGCTCGACGTTGAGGTCTCGCCCGCCGAGCTGGCGCAGCTCGACCAGTGGGGCTTCCGTCACGAGGTGGTGGTTGGCGATCTTGGCCCGCTCGTGGCGGAGAATTACGAGCAGCGCGCGGCGTCGGCCTTCTTCGATGATTATCGCCCGCTGGACCAGGTCATCGCGCAGATGAACACTCTGGCGGCGACCTACCCCGGCTTCGTGACCGTGGTGGATGTCGGCAACACCGTGGAGAACCGCGACATCTACGCCATGCGCATCACCAGTCCCGGCGGTCCGCCGAACAAGCCCATCATCTTCTACCACGGCGGGCAGCACGCGCGCGAGTGGATCAACATCCCCGTGCCCATGTACGTCGCCGACTGGCTGCTGCGCAACTACGGCATCGACAGCCAGGCCACCCGGCTGCTGGACAACGTCGAGTGGCTCATCGTGCCGAGCATGAACCCGGACGGGTATGCATACACATGGTCCGGCGACCGGATGTGGCGCAAGAACCGGCGCAACAACGGGGGCGGATCGTTCGGCGTGGACCTCAACCGCAACTGGGGCTATGGATGGGGCGGCGAGGGCAGCAGCGGCGATCCCAACGGCGAGACCTACCGCGGACCCAGCGCGTTCTCCGAGCCTGAGACGCAGGCCATGCGCGACGTCGTGCTCAACAACTCCCGCGTCAGAGCTTACCTCGACTACCACAGTTTCTCGCAACTCGTCATGTACCCCTGGGGCTACACCAGCGCCCGTTGTCCGGACGACGCCGAGTTCAACGACCTGACCGGGCAGATGTCGTCGCTGATCCGCGGCGTGCACGGCATGAACTATGTGTTTGGACCGATTTACACCACGATCTATCCCGCGTCCGGCGTGTCCGTGGACTGGGTGTACGGCGCGAACCTCGCGGAGCGCAAGATCATGGCGCTCACCATCGAGCTGCGCGACACGGGGCAGTACGGCTTCCTGCTGCCCAAGGAGCAGATCATTCCGACGTGCGAGGAGAACCTGCCCGCCGCGCTGCTCCACGCGGAGTGGATCAGCCGCGCGCTGCGCGTCGCGATCCTCAACGTGCCCGACGTCGTTCCGCCGGGGCAGAGCGTCAACATTGACGCTTCCGTGGAGGAGATCGGCGACACGTTCTCCGGGGACATCTCGCTGTTCTACCGCTTCGGCGGCAGCGGCAACTTCACGGAGACGGGCATGGCGCCCTCCGGCGGCAACTACCGTGGGACGATTCCCGGCGGATCGTGCGGGCAGACCGTTCAGCTCTATGTGACGGCCACGTCCGACGGCGGCATCGAGGTCAGCGACCCGCTGGACGCTCCCGGCACGACCTACTCGTACAGCGTGGTCAACGAGACGATCGCGTTCGAGGACAACTTCCAGACCGACAAGCTCTGGACGGTGCAGAATGAAAACCTCTCCGACGGCGCGTGGCAGCGCGGCGTTCCCGCCGGCGACGGCTCGCGCGGCGATCCGACCAGCGACGGCGACGGCTCCGGAATGTGCTACCTCACCGCCAACCGCTCGGGCAACTCCGACGTCGACGGCGGTCCGACGCACTTGATTTCGCCGACGCTCGATCTTTCGGACGGGCGGGATTACTCGATCAGCTACGATCGCTGGTTCAGCAACGACGACCGCGACGTTGACCGGCTCACCGTGGCCGTCTCCAACAACAACGGCACGTCGTGGACCACCGTCGAGAGCCTCGGGCACTTCGACGGCTGGGTGTCGCATGGCTTCCGCGTGGCCGACTTCGTCGCGCCGACGGCGACGGTGAAGGTGCGCTTCAGCGCCGTGGACAACCCGAACGACTCGGTCACTGAGTCGGCCATTGACGGCTTCAAGGTTAGCGCGACGGACTGCGGCGGCGGGGGCGGCATTCCGTGCGAAGACATCGTCAAGCTGACCGGCAAGTGCCGCAGCAACGGCACCATCATCTCCAAGGTGGTGCTCGTCAACGAGAGCCACAGCGGAGAGGTGGTCGTCATCAGCATCGACGGCGTGCCCAACGACGTGACCATCTCCGGTCGACGGGGCAAGCTGAATCGCTGCTGTTTTGTCGGGACGCACACCGTGTCGCTCGACGACCCGGCCGGCTGCGTCAACCCGAGGCAGGTGGGCTGCCCATGACGACGGCGCCGCGGCGGCGCATTCGCGCTCGCGTGCGAAGGCGACCCGCTAAGCCTTGAATGATCGAGCCTGCGGACTTGAGGTTCACAACCTCAGGTTTGGGGCCGCAAGCTCAAGGCCGTGGAAAACCTCGACGACCCCGCGCGTCGGATCCGTCCGATGCGCGGGGTCGCGCTTTTTGGGAATCGAGCCGGGCGTCGCCGAACCGACATCCGGGGGCGGCGCTTCGTTTTCACAGGCTCACGCGGAACCATGGGATCCCCGTTTCGCCCTCGCTTGCGCTTCGGGTTCTGAACCCGTAGCGCCGGCAAGGGACCCTCTTTCGAACCCGTACCGCGGGCAAGGGTCAACTGCACTCGAGACCCATGCCGTAGTCCCCCTGCATGGCCGTTTCGACAAGGTGCACGTGCGGGTTGTACAATCTGAAGGGGGAAGCACCGGTTTGAGGGAACCTCACATGATCCGATTCCGAAACGTCCTGCTGCCGACGGATTTCACTCCGCTTTCGCGCCATGCCGTGCCCTTCGCACGCTCCGTGGCGGAGATGTACGGAGCCTCGCTGCACCTCCTGCACGTGATGACGCCGGAGGTGCAGCCCTTTCCCGCGCCGGACATCGGCATGGGCGTTCTGGCGCTTCCGCCGGACGAGGGGCAGGCGCGAAAAGCTCTGGATGATTTCGCGGCGGAGACGATGGCGGGATGCACCTTGAGCATCTTCAAGGAAGCCTGCGTTGGCTCGCCGGTCTCTGAGATCACGCGCTACGCGTGCCGGCAGCACATCGACCTGATCGTCATCGGCACGCACGCGCGCGGCGTCGTCACGCGCATCTTCCTCGGCTCAGTAAGCAAGGCCGTCATGGAGCACGCGCCGTGCCCCGTGTTGATGGTTCCGATGAAGGCCTCGGAAGACAGCCCGGGCTGAGGCGGCCCGGGCGCATCGCGGAAGAAGCACAGCCCGGCAGGAGCGCAGCCCGGCAAGGGCGCAGCCCCGCAAGCGCACCGCACCGCAGGAGCACAGCGTGGGCACGGGCAACGTGCGGAGAAGGCCCAGAGCGGGCGGCACGGGTACGCGGCAGCGGATCCGTGTTCTGGCGGGCGGCTTTCGCTGATCCAAGTCCGCTACGCGCCGACATCCCCCCCAAGATATTCCCGCCACAGCCGGTGCCTGACGGGGGCCCTGCGTCCGCCTCTTCTCTGCTCAGCTCTTCGCGGGCTTGAGCCCCATGACGCGCGCGCTGGGCGAGGCGATGCGCACCTGCTTCTGCGGTCCGACGATCTTGGCCACTTCCTCCGGCGATTTGCCGGCATCCTCGGCGACGTGGCGCGCCTGTGGCTCGGAGACTTCCTCAATAACCAGCGTGCCGCGCACGCTCGCCTGAAGGCCCACGGCTTCCATCGGAATGAGACGCCCCTCGATCGGGCAGGTGAATCGCACGAACAGCGTCTGGCCTTCCTTCTCGCTGGCCAGAGACATCCAGCATCCGCGCATCTTGCACACCTCGGCCACCGTTCCCGTGACCTGGATGGTCTTGTCCTTGTACGCGTCCGGCTGCGCGAGCACGTCGGCCACGCTCAGTTCAGCGCCTCCTGACGACTGGAACGGCTCGCCGAAGTCCACATGGTTCGCCGTCCCGGCGCACCCGGCAAGCAGCATGGCCGATGCTCCCACGGCGCAGGCAATCAACGTTCGACACATCTCCGTTTGGCTCCTTTCTTGTACTCCCGACCCTATTCTCCATAAGAGCATAGCGGAAAGCGCGGCTCCGCCAAGGCCATGCGAAGCGGGCTGGGCGGAAGGCGCTTGACGCAAGCGGGTGGACTGGCGGGTGGCGCGGGAGGGTGGACTGGCGGGTGGCGCGGGCGGGTGGCACGGTCTGGCGTGCTCGCCGAGCCGTGGAGGCGGTCGAGCGAGCAATTCTCCCCTTGCAGAAGAAGTTCGCCGGGGTGTCCCTGCACGTTCAAGTTCGCGGACAAGCGCCGCTCGTGCCGTGCGACGAGGGGCCGCGCTCACGGTCCTGCAGCTTCGAGGAGCCAGAATCGCACGACCGTGGCCACGGCAGCCGCAAGGTCCTCCGCGAACGCTCGGGCCAACACGTCGGAGCTGATGCACCCCGAAGCAGGCAGGAGCAGCGCGCAGACGACAAGCCGGCGCATGGACAGGCGCCGACCGCGCAGTTTGAGCCTGCGGACGCTGGTTCTCACGGCGTCTTCTCCGTGGAAAGCACGATCGCCGGTGCCGCGCCGCGACATTAACCTCGGGCGCCATCTGTCTTGCGCCCCATCCGTCTCTGGCGCCTTCTGCCTCGGGCGCCGCGCGACCCCGCCGTAGTCAAACTGCTGCCTGCCTGGAACGGTGAAAAAAAAAAGGCCCAGCCCGCGCCAAGCGCGAACCGGGCCTCGAAGTCATCGTATCGCGTCGCCAAGGTCGCCCCCGCCGCACTGCCTGCGCGCGGATGCGCCGAGTTGCGCCGTCGGAGCGAACCGGGAAGCGACTTACGTCGTGGTCAACCCGTCAGTGGTCCCGCTGGATTCGTCATCCAGGCTGATGAAGAATGCCGAGATCAGCGTGTCGGCCAACGAACTCGTGGTGGTCTGCAGCCCGGCGAGGAGAGTGTCGCGCACGGCCGGATCGCAGCCGCTGACTTGGAACACGCCGCCGCCTGCCGCGACACACGCCACCCACCTCACCCACCGCATGCTCAAGCCGCGCCTTGCCATACTCCGCTCCTTGCTGTTGATCCCCAAACCGCGCTTACAAAGGTCGCGCGTTGATGAACGCTCTTGAAAATTATCGACCGAATCAGCCAAGATCGACCAAGTCAAGCTTCGCTGGTTACAACAGGGCTTCATCCAAGCTCACGATGCCCATGAACTTCATACCCATCGGTTTTGCGGACGTTGCAATTTAGTTCCGCACCACCTTTCCGGCAAGGTGCGGCAGTAAATTCCGCGGGTCTGCCGTCGCGTTGCCCTGCGACCCTCTCCGATGCCCGGTCGGACGACCGCAGCGCCCCGCTTGCCGGCACGGTTTTCAGCTGGATTCGAGCAAGCCATGCCCATGTCCGCCGCCGCCGAGTATGATCCACGGCTCGTGGCCCAGTTGACGTGCCAAACCGCCGGAGAATCGCACGGTCGTGCGCTGATCGCGCTGATCGAGGGGATGCCGGCCGGGCTGCGCATCGACATCGGGGGCGTGAACGCTGAACTCATGCGGCGGCAGGGGGGCTATGGTCGCGGCGGGCGTATGAAGATCGAGCAGGATCGGGCGGAAGTGCTGTCCGGTCTGCGCGGCGGGGTTACGCTCGGCTCGCCGATCGCCGTGCAGATCAGCAACCGTGATTGTCGCATTGACACGGCGCCACCCGTGCATCACCCCCGCCCCGGACACGCGGACCTGCCGGGGAGCCTCAAGTGGCTGACGACCGACTGCCGCAACGTGCTGGAGCGCGCGTCGGCGCGGGAGACGGCGGCGCGCGTGGCCGCCGGCGCTGTTGCTAGACAGGTGTTGCGGGAGTTCGATATCGACGTCGTAGGCTTCGTGTCAGCCATCGGCGGCGTGCAGGCACAAGTCGCGGCGACGCTCACGTCTGCGGAGTTGCGCGCCTCGCGCGACGCGAACGAGGCGTACTGCCCCGACGCCGCCGCGGCGCCGGCGATGATCGAAGCGATCCACCAGGCCAAGGTCGATCAGGACACGCTCGGCGGCGTGGTCGAGGCGCGCGTGTTCAACGCGCCGCCGGGGCTGGGCAGTTGCATGAGGTGGCAGGACAAGCTCGACGGGCGGCTGATGCAGGCGGTCGGATCGATCCAGGCGATCAAGGGCGTGGAGATCGGCGCGGGCTTCGCGGCGGCGGCGCTTCCGGGCAGCGGCGTGCATGACGAGATCGACTTCGATCCCACGCTGCGGAACTCGTCGGCTCTGGGCTTTGCGCGCCGATCCAATCGCGCCGGAGGCATTGAAGGCGGCATGAGCAACGGGCAGCCCATCATTCTCCGCGCGGCCATGAAACCCATCAGCACGCTGCTGAAAGGGCTGGACAGCGTCAACCTGATGACCAAGGAGGCGCAGCGGTCGGACTACGAGCGCAGCGACGTCTGCGCGGTCCCCGCCGCCGGCGTCGTGGTGGAGAACGCGGTCGCCTTCGAGATCGCCCGTGCGTTCCTCGATAAGTTCGGCGGCGACACGATGACGGAAGTGCGGGCGGCGTACGACGGGTTTCTCCGCGCCGCGCGTGCGATGTAAGGACGAGTCAATCCCCCCGCCGCGCGAATCCATATGCTTGACATCGGTCGTGTTCAACTCGCTCATCCTTTCGTGCAGGCCGCCCTGAGCGGGTACAGCGATCTGCCGATGCGCCGCATCGCGCGGCGCTGCGGAGCGTCGTACGCGCTGAACGAAGTCGTGCTCGACAAGCTCGTGCTCCAGCGCGGAAAAAAGCAGCGCGTGGTGATGGATGTGCCGCCGGACGATCACCCCGTCGGCGGGCAGCTCATGGGCAGCGACCCGGACGTTTTCGCACCGGCGGCGGCGGCGATGGCGCAGGCGGGGTACGACGTCATCGACATCAACTTCGGCTGCCCGGTGAGCAAGGTGCTGGGGCGATGCCGCGGCGGGTACATGCTCTCGCAGCCGGCGCAGGCGATCGAAATCGTTCGGCACGTGATCGAGGCCGTCGGGCGGACGCACCCGGTGACGGTCAAGATGCGCCGGGGCATGGACGACTCGCCCGAAAGCGAGCGGAGCTTCTTCACCATTCTCGACGGGGCGTTCGAGTTGGGCGCCTCCGCGGTCACCGTGCACGGGCGCACGGTCCGGCAGAAATACGTCGGGGCGAGCAACTGGGCATTCCTCGCCCGAGTGAAGCGCCACGTGGGTGGGCGCACGATCCTGGGCAGCGGCGATCTGTTCGATGCTCCGGCTTGCGTTCGCATGATGCGCGAGACGGGCGTGGACGGCGTGACGATCGCGCGCGGGTGCATCGGGAATCCGTGGATCTTCGCGGACTGCGTCGCCCTCTGGCGCGGCGAGCCGCTGCCCCCTCCGCCGTCCGTCCCCGATCAGGGACGCGTCATTGCCGAGCACTTCCGCGAAACGGTGGACCACGTCGGCGAACAAAAAGCCGGCCATGTCATGCGCAAGTTCGGCATCAAGTATTCCGAGCTGCACCCCGGCGGACTGGCCGTGCGCGACGCGTTCATCCGCGCGACGACAACCGCCGAGTTTCAGCGCGTGCTGGACGAGTGGTACGCTCCTGACAAGTCGTGGCCCGCGACGCGCCGACGCGAAGGGTCCGGCGACCTCATCGCGGCCGGCGCCTGTGATTAACCCGTGCGAGCAAAGCCACATCTCGTCAACACCGCATCCCCGGCGAGCTCCACTCCCCGCGCCAACGACCGCACTAAAATGCAAACGACCCTTGCGGAAGCCAAGTCCGCAAGGGTCGTCATCAATCCCGCGCTGCAATCGGCGATTCACCCAGCGCTCATCGCGCCAGATGCCCTCTTCGCTATTCGCCATTCGCATTCGGCATTCGCAATTCCCTACATCATTCCGCCCATGCCGCCCATGCCTCCCATGCCGCCCATCCCACCCATGCCGCCGCCCGGACCCTTCTTGTCCTTCTTCTCTTCCTTGATCTCAGTGATCGCGGCATCCGTGGTGAGCAAAAGGCTGGCGACGCTGGCGGCGTTCTGCAGGGCGATGCGCTCGACCTTGGTCGGAACAAGCACGCCCATCTTGATCATGTCGCCGTAGTCGCCGCTGAGGGCGTTGAAACCGTAGTTCGGGTCGTCGTTCTCGGTGATCTTCTGCCAGACGATCGAGCCGTCGAGCCCCGCGTTCTGCGCGATTTGGCGGACGGGCGCCGTCAGGGCGCGGCGGACGATGTCCGCGCCGGTCTTCTCGTCTTCGCGCAGACCCTTCGTCGCGCGGTCGATGGCCTTCAGCGCCCGCAGCACGGCCACGCCGCCGCCGGGCAGCACGCCTTCCTCCACCGCGGCGCGGCAGGCATGAAGCGCGTCCTCGACGCGGGCCTTCTTTTCCTTCATCTCGACTTCGGTCGCGGCGCCGACGTTGATCTGCGCCACGCCGCCCGCCAGCTTCGCCAGCCGCTCCTCGAGCTTCTCGCGGTCGTAGTCGCTGGTCGTCTTGTCGATCTCGTTGCGGATCTGGTCGATGCGCCCCTTGATCTTGCTCGTCTCGCCGCCGCCTTCGATGATCGTCGTGTTGTCCTTGTCGATCTTGATCTTCTTGGCCGTGCCGAGGTCCGAGAGGGTGACGTTCTCAAGCTTGACCCCGAGGTCCTCAAAGATGGCGTTGCCGCCGGTGAGGATGGCCATGTCTTCGAGCATCGCCTTGCGACGATCGCCGAAGCCCGGCGCCTTCACCGCCGACACCGCGAGCGTGCCGCGCAGCTTGTTGACCACCAACGTGGCGAGCGCCTCGCCTTCGATTTCTTCCGCGATGATCAGCAGCGGGCGACCCGACTGCGCCACCTTTTCCAGAACGGGAACCAGGTCCTTGACCGACGTGATCTTCTTCTCGTTGATGAGGATGTAGGGCTTTTCCAGTTCGCAGGTAAGTTCCTGGAAGTTGGTGATGAAGTGCGGGGAGAGATACCCCTTGTCGAACTGCATGCCCTCGACCAGCTCGACCGTCGTGTCGAGGCTCTTGCCCTCCTCGACGGTGATGACGCCGTCCTTGCCGACCTTGTCCATGGCTTTGGCGATATGTTCGCCGATGGTCTTGTCCTGGTTGGCGGCGCAGGTGCCGACCTGCGTGATCTGCTGGGAGTTCTTCACCGGCGTGCTCATTTTCTTCAGCTCGTCCACCACGGCGGTGACGGCGACGTCGATGCCGCGCTTAAGCTGCATGGCATCCGCGCCGGCCGCGAGGTTCTTCAGGCCTTCGTCGTAAATGGCCTCGGCGTAGATCGTGGCCGTGGTGGTGCCGTCGCCGGCGACGGTGGAGGTCTTCGACGCAACCTCCTTCACCATCTGCGCGCCCATGTTCTCATACGGGTCGTCCAGCTCGATCTCCTTGGCCACGGTGACGCCGTCCTTGGTGACGGTCGGCGAGCCGAAGGACTTCTCGAGCACGACGTTGCGCCCGCACGGACCGAGCGTCACCTTCACCGCGCGGGCAAGCGTGCGCACGCCGCGGCGAATGGCCTCACGAGCTTCCATATCAAATGCAATCTGCTTGGCTGGCATACGGTCAAACTCCTCAATGGGAAAAACGGTTTCAATCTTTGATGTCGGTCAAAACGACGGACCACTCGGCCGGGGTATAGGTCAAGAGCGTACTGATGAGCGGCTGGTCTGATGGAACCAGGATGCCCTCTTCGATTGCTTCGTCCAACGCCTTTCGTATGATCCTTCTACGATCCTGGTAATCGAGATCCATGAACAGAGGGGAGATCACATGTCCGCAGACGTGCTCGTTGGGCAGAGTTTCAAGGTCGGCTTCACCTTTCAGCCGGGTCCGGACGATTTGCGCTAGCCTGTCTTGAAGCGTCTGCATATTGGCTCTCCCCGAGCGACGATCCTCTCACATGCTTCCAGAACAACCCTCGCATTCGCCTTGAGCGGATCCCCTTTCACGGACATGGACCCGATCCTCCTTGTTCGTCCAGCCTGTTTCAGAATGCGAGCCATCCGTGCTTCGCCGCAAAACCGCAGATCATTCTTCCAAACAGCGGCAATCTGATTCACCGCGTCTTCGATGTTGAAGGTCCCCGGAGTGTCGGGCAGGACCTCACCCATTCTTTTCAGCAGCGATCTTAGGTCATGGCCGACTTCGAGCGACTTCCCCTGCCCGAGCAGCAGACAGCGAAACAAAGCTTCGACCGCGCGGCCCGCAAGATAGATGGTGCTGACCCATTTCTCCGATCCATACAATTGGTTCGCCTCTTCAAGTCGTGTCGGAGCGCCCTCGCGGTAGTCATCCGGGCTTAAGGACATCGCCTACCCGATCACGCCCAGCACGTCCGACTCGTCCATGATCAGATACTCCGTGCCCGACATCTTGATGTCGCTGCCGGCGTAGCTGGTGAAGATGACCTCGTCGTTGACTTTCAGTTGCATCGGGCTGCGCGTGCCATCGTCCAGCAGCTTGCCCGTTCCCACCGCCAGGACGATGCCGCGCTTCGGCTTCTCCTTGGCCGTGTCGGGAAGGACGATGCCCCCCGCGGTCTTCTCCTCCGCCTCCAGCCGCTTGACGATGATCTTGTCGTTGAGGGGCTTGATGTTCAGCTTGGCCACGTCGTCAGTCCTCCTGCACGAAAAACCGGAGTATCGCAAAAGTCAAAACGCACCTCTCCCGTCCCCCCGCGATGCAACCCATGTGCCGTCGACAGCGACGCTCACCGGCTGCCGTTTGCGTAGCGTAACTTGTTTCCCATAAACAGGATAGAGCAGGCTCCCCGGTATCCGGCACGGACTCTCTGCCCCCGTTGCCGCTGCAATCTTGGCATCGCAGGCCGCCGGGGCAGCACGCCTTCTGACAGATTGTCAGCCGCCATCGGGTCCGCCGGGGCTGGGCTTCGGTACGCCGGAGAGCTCCCCCTGAACCGCTTCCCGCAGCCGTTCAATCGCCCCGCGTTCTGCGTCGCTGAAGCGGCGGATCACCTCCCACGCGGGGCGGGCGGCATCGAGGTCGAGCGAGCGGCTCAGGCTCGCCTCCGCTGCTTTCCATGCTTCGGGGTCACTCGAAGCGTCGCCGGCCTGCATCTGGCACTCGCCCAGGAGTCGCCACGCAGAGGGGTCCGAAGGGTAGAGTTGAACCACACGCTGGGCAGCTTCCACAGCGCGGATCAGGTGCTCCGCCTGTTGGGTCCGCGGCTTCGTGGATTCAGCGGCCAGCCGAGAGGCCGCCGCCAGCTCGGTGCGGGCGATGCGCCGCGAAATCTCCGCGCGGGCAGGGTCGCGCCGCCTGGCCTGATCCAGTGCCGCGCGGACTTGATCGAACCCCTGCGGCGAAGCGGGCAGAGCGCCGCGGGTGCACAGCGCTGCCAGCCACTCGCCCTGCTCCAGGCACGGCGTTGGATCCCACGCATCCATCCGCGCCGCATCGCTGAATCTCTCCAGAACGTGCCGCACCGCATCCTCCACGCCGTTCCGCCTTGGCGCGTCCTGAACGACCTCGGCCCCTGGCACGCAGCGCCTGGCCAGCTCTCGTGCTTCGGCGAGCGCGCGGTTCGACCGGGCCACGACCCATGTCTGCCACGCCGTGCAGCCGAGGAGGATCAGGATCGCCGGCGTCAAAAGTAAGAAAGTCCCGCGCGTGAGAGGCGTTGTGTGCGCGGGTCGAGCCTGCCCGCCGGCGGGTGAACTCGGCGCCGCAGGAGCCGTCCGCGCGTGCCGCGACGAAGCGGCGAATGCGTACAAAGCCAGCGCCGTCGTCGCCGACGCGGGCACGAAGAGCGCGAAGTTGACGGCATCCTGAATCACAAAAGCGGCCAGCCCGGCGCAGGCGCCGGCGAACATGAAGAGCGCTGCCGCCGGGCGAGGCTCCATCGCCGCGCACTCGCCGGTGTTTCGTCGCGTTGTCGGGATCTTTTCCGCCGAAGCTCCGGGCAGCGCAATCAGCAGAAACGCAGCGATCCAGACCGGCAGGGCGACGTAGGACTGCACGAGCATGAACGCTCCGCTGTCCGCGCCGAGCAGCGGCAGACGGATGCCGAAGATGACCAGCGCCAGCAGGAGCGATTGAATGAGAACGGTCCGGCGCGAAGGCGAATTCTTCAGCGCTTCAACCGGCGGGGGATCGCGCGTCGCCGCGGTCCCGCTCGCGCAGCCGCCGCAGCCGGCGCGTCCGCCGTCGTCGGCGCGTCCACCGCCCGGACCCGCGACTCCCGCCAGCCATGCACTTCCGCCGATCAGCAGCGCCATCAGGCCCGCCAGACCGACTACGCCGAAATCCGCCGCCGCCTGCACGAGCAAGTTGTGCGGGCTGGCCACTTCCTCCGGGCTTTCGATCGACTTGTACCGCACGTAGTGCCGCCCAAAGTTCTCGCGCCCCACGCCCGTCCAGAGGTGGTCGCGAATCATCTCCACCGACGCCGTCCAGTATTGCCAGCGGAAGTTCAGCGACGCGCCCGGCAGCGACTTGTGGTACAGCCCGTGTCCGACGACCGCTGCCGCGCTGAAGGCCACGCATGACCACGCGCCGAGAAACACCGCACGCCGCCGTCGCGCGATCAGCTCGCGCCATTGGGGCCATCGCCGAAGCACCGACGCGCCGACCCATGCGCCCCCGGCCAGCGCAAAGGCGGCGAGCGCCCCCGTGCTGCCAGTCAGGAACATCGCCAGCGCGAGCAGCGCGACTGCGCCTGCGCCAAGGATCCTCGACCGCCCCGCGGCGACAGCCCCCGCCAGCGCCAATGCAACCATCGCCAGGTATCCGCCCGCGACGTTGCCGTGATAGAAGAACCCGTCCGGCTCTCCGGCGCGCAGGCGGGCCTCGTACATGCGCACCATGGCCGAGTCGAGCGGCACGCCGCGCTCGCGCCAGAACTGCGTGCGGTTCTCCTCGTAAAACCGCCGGGTTTCCGGCAACGACAACCACGCCTCGTCGAGGCACTCCACCGCGTTCGCCGCCGCCGAGGCGACGATCACGCCCAGCAGCACGCGCCGATGCCGGTGCGTGGTCACCTCCTGAACCAGCGCCATCGCCAGCACCGGCAGGCACAGCCAGTCGATCGAGGCATTGACGGCCAGGCGTTTCTGCTGCGCCCACGCGCATGACACGCCCGCCGCGACGACCAGCAGCGCGAATCCCCACTCCAGCCCCGTCCGCCGATACGACCGCGTCCACGCCCGCCGCGCGATCACCCCGACCGCGGCCGCGAGGATCGCCACGTCAATCGCCAGCGTCCGCATCGGCATCGCCGGCGCGAGCTGCGAAACGCCGGATGAAATGACGTCCTGCGCGGCGTCGTACGTCTCCCCGATCAGCGGACGCAGACCCACCACGACGAGCAGGATCAGAAGCGGAATGCGACGGAGGATGAGGTTCACGGGATGTGCCGGGCGCGCGGATGCGACGCGATGCTTTCCGCCAAGTGGACTTCCATGCCCGGCAGCATACCACGCACGCGGCGGGCCTTGCCACATTCGCCGCGCAGAATTCGAGCCGAAGAGTTCGGTTACGAAGGGTGGCATTCCAGTCTTGAACCTGGTCGTCCGGCGGACTCTCCTTCGCGCGACTCGAATTCTCCTGAACGACGATCCAGCTTGGTCCGTGCGGACGACCGACTTCATTCGCGTGGGAGCCGACTCGATTGGCAAAGCGCCCCGGCTCGATTCGCAGGGCGCCCCGGCTTGATCCCCGTCAGGCACGCAAAGACCGCTGGTGCCCCGATGATGCGATGCTGCAAGCCGTCATGACGCGGGGTTGACCTCAGGTTTGTTCGTGCCCTAGAATAAACGACGACAACCCCCTTTTGCATCGCGCGCCGGCCAAGGAAGGACGAAGTGTTCGTGAGTTGGACAACGGAACTGCGCGCCGGGTGCGCGTTGCTGCTTTGCTTCACCGCGTGGGGCCTTACCGGAGCCGGTTCGCGTCAGGAAGCCTCCGCGCCGATCGGCCAGCCGGAATTCGCCTCGCGACAGCCTTCATCAAGCATCCACCCGCCTGTCTCCGAAAACATCCACCCGCCTGTCTGCGAAGCCCATCGCGCCGCGGCGAATCCCGATCAGCCGCCCTCGAACGCCAAGGAACCGACCTCCGGCGACCCGAAACCCGACGCGGCCTCGGCGCGACTGAACCTGCTGGTCATCACGATCGACACCCTGCGCGCGGACCACCTCGGCTGCTACGGCTACTTCCGCGACACGTCGCCGACGATCGACGCGCTTTCGCGCGATTCGATCTTGTTTGCGCGCTGCCTCGTGCCGATGGCGCAAACGTTGCCCAGCCACCTTTCGCTGATGACCGGCGTTTATCCGCTCGAGCACGGCGTCCTTTCCAACCTCGAAAAACCCGGCGGGCAGAACTACAGCTCCACGCCGCAGCTTCGCACGCTCGCCGAGTTCCTGCGCGAGCAGGGCTACCGCACGGCCGGCTTCGTCAGCGCCACGCCGCTGAAGCGCGAGTCGGGCATGGCCTCGGGCTTCGATCACTTCAGCGAGCCGGACCACGCGCGCCGGCTCGGCGCGGAGACGACCGAGGCCGCTCTCGAATGGCTGCGCGAAAAACCTCCGGAGCCGTTCTTCGCGTGGATCCATTACTTCGATCCGCATGCGCCGTACGACGCGCCCGCGCCCTACGATCGCCAGTTCACCACGGACGAGAAGCTCGAAGCGCACCTGTCGCAGCGACAGGTGGCCCCGCGCGTTGCGAAGCAGCGCAGCGATAAGCGAGTCGTGCCCGACGAAGAGGCATGGGACACGCGCAAGGCCGTCAACGGATACGACGGCGAGATTCGCTACACGGATGAGCAGGTCAAGGCGCTGCTGGCGCGGCTGCGCGAGGCGGGGCTGCACGAACGGACGCTGATCGTGCTGACTGGGGATCATGGCGAGGGTCTGGGGCAGCACGGCATTGTGATGCACGACGCGATCTGGGATGAGCAGCTTCACGTCCCGCTGATCATCCACGTTCCGGGCCGATCCGCGCAGCGCGTGACGGCGGCGATGCGTTCCATCGATATGCTGCCGACCGTGCTGGCGCTGATGCCGGGTCTTCCGGCGGAGCCTTTCCTCAAGCAGTGCCGCGGGTCTAACGCGCTAAGCCGCACGGAGCCGGTCGATCTGTTCGGCCAGGAGCCGCAAGGCCGGCGCGACGCCCGCACGCTCGTTTCGGGCGAGTGGAAGCTCGTCATCGAGGACAAGACCGCGCGGTTGTTTCACCTGCCGACGGATCCGTTCGAGCTGAACAACGTGGCCAAGGAAAAACCAGAGCAGACGGCTCAGCTCAAGCATCGCCTCGCGGAGCTGGTCGAGAGTCAGATAACCGCGGCGAAACGATATCTTGCGGGCCGTCCCACGGCACGGGAGGCGTCGGACGGGGCTAACGATGCCAAACGGCGCGAAGAATTACACGGGCTGGGTTACATCGAATCGGAAGATGAAGAAGAGGCGGAACGTGATTCGAAGCGAAAGAAGCCATCCGGCGGATCGCCATGACGGGACCGGGGTGCGGCTCCGGCTTCCAATCAGCGAAGCGTGGCCCCGGTTTCCAGCCGGTGAGGTGTGGCACCGGTTTGCAACCGGTGAGGTGTGGCACCGGTTTGCAACCGGTGCGTTCGTGACCCTGCGCCGACGAGCCTTTGGTCTCTGCATGTTCCTGGCGCTCCTGCCCGCCGTCTGCACGGCGCAAACCGCGCCGACCGAAAAACCTCCGCTGAACCTCCTGCTCGTGTCCATCGACACGCTTCGCGCCGATCACGTCGGCGCTTACGGCTACTTCCGCGCCACGACGCCGGCGATCGATGCCCTTGCGAAGGACGGCATTCTCTTCGAGCGCTGCATCAGCCCGCTGGCGCGCACCACGCCGTCCCACGCCTCGCTGCTGACCGGGCTGTACCCCATCGAGCATGGGCTGATCGACAACATCACCCACGAGCGCAACCTGCTCGTCCTCTCCGACGACGTCGAGACCTACGCGGAAGCCGCGCGATCTGCGGGCTACCACACGGCCGCGTTCGTCAGCGCCGCGCCCGTCAAGCGCGAGACGGGGCTGTCGGCCGGTTTCGAGGTCTGGGACGAGCCGGACGCCAGCCAGCGCCCTGCCGACGAGACCAACGCGAGCTTCCTGCCCTGGCTCGCCAAGGCGAAAGACGCGCCGTTTTTCGCCTGGGTCCACTACTTTGATCCGCACACCCCGTATCGCCCGCCGGCGCCGTTCGACGGCATGTTCAAGAGCGACGACGCGCTCCGCGCTTACATGAAGGAGCGGAAGTTTGCGGACAAGGCCGAGAAGCAGCACGCGGAAGGCGACGTCAAGGGCGCCAAGGCATGGAACAGCGAGGAAGCCATCAACCGCTACGACGGCGAGGTTCGCTACGTGGACGAGCAGTTCGCCCGCGTCGTGGCCGCCCTCAAGGAGACCGGCGTCTGGGATCGCACGGTCGTGGTGGTCATGTCGGATCACGGGGAAGGACTGGGGCAGCACGACTGGCCTAACCACGGCGGATACTGGCGGGAGCAGTTGCACGTGCCGCTGGTGATGCGCATCCCCGGCGTCAGCGCGCGGCGCGAGCCGGCGCCGATTTCGACGGTGGACATCCTGCCCAAACTGCTGGCCACGTGCGACCGGCTGCCGAAGGCGAAGTTCTCCGCGCAGGCCTCAAGCCTGCCGCCGGATGCCGCAGGGGTCATTTACAGTCAGACACCGGGAAACAGCGGCTCGACGATTCGAACGCTCACGAGCGAGCGCTGGCGGCTCGTCCGTCGGCCGGGCAAGGGCGAGCTGCTGTTCGACCTGGCCGCGGACCCCTTCGAGCTGACGGACGTGGCGTCGCTGCACAAGGAGGAAGCGGAACGCATGCGGAAGCAGCTCGATGCAATCGTCGCGGCGCAGTCTGAGAACGCGCGGCGCTTCAAACCCGCGCGCGCGGAACCGGCGCGCCGGCAGCGCGTCGATCAGCTCAAGGAGCTGGGTTACATCGAAACCGAGGGCGAGGAGGATGAGGAGAAACCGTAAGCAGGCCAGTCGCCCGGAATCGGGGGACGGCAGAGCCGACGGACGGATGAATGACCCATGAAGGCGGATCGTGATGGTCACTGCTGACGACAACTCAAGGCGCGGAACCGGAAGCGCTCATCCTGACCAGGAGCCTGCCCGCGCCGGCTTTGTCATCTCGCGTGGCATGGTCGGCTGGGCGCTCGCCGTGGTGGTGAGCGTCGCTGTGTTCATCGCGGCATTCCGCACGCTGCGGGATTGGCCCACAGCCCAGAACATGCGCACCGCGGATCATCGCGTGGCCGCGATGAGTCTGCTCAAGGGCGAAGGGCTGGTCACCTCGCGCGGCGAGACTTACGGGAAATCCGCGCCGATTTACCCGGTCCTGCTGGCCGGCCTGCGGCTGCTGGGTTTGGAATGGTGGACTGCCGCGAGTCTCATCAATGCGCTCGCGTTTGCGGCCGGCGTGCTGGCCGTGCACGGACTGGCAAGGCTCCTCGGTCTTCGGACCAGCCGATGGCTCATCCTGGCTTACCTCTGCTTCGGACCTATCTACTACCTGTTCCGAGAAGCGCGCCCGGATGTGATCTACGCCGTCTGCGGCATCGGTGGAGTGGCGCTGGCGTCGGCGTATGTGCATCGGCGAAGCGTCCCTCTTCTGGTCGCGCTGGCAGTCGTGTGCTCCCTCGCGGCGCTGAGCCGGTACATGGCGGTTTTCACGCTCCTCCCGCTGGCTGGCGTCGTGATCCTCCTGTCGCGACACGACACCTGGTCGCGCAAACTCATGCACGCGGCGCTCTTCTGCATCATCGCGGGTGGACCCATCGCCGGCTGGTTGATCCGCACGGAGAGAATCACCGGGCACTACTCCGGCATGGACCGCTGGCGCGACCGCAAGCCCGCTGACGAAACGCTCATCACGTTCGACAACAACGTGCGATTCATGGCGCGGGCGTTTTACCTCGACTTCCTCGCCTGGGAGGATTTCGGACAGCTCAACGAGTTGAAGGGGACTCACCCGATTGAGCGCGAAGGCGTGGTGTTGCCCGTCGCGGGCTTGCTGGCGGTGATTCTTGCGGGAGTCGCCGTGGTCCGCCGCCGCGCGGCGCTCGACAGCGTCCGCACATGGCTCCTGAGACCCGGACCGCCGCGAACCGTGATGCTCGTGACGGGCGCCTATTTCATCCTGTACGAGGCCATGATGCTCGTGCTGTGGACGGTCGGCAACAACGACCCCATCGACTGCCGTTTTCTGGCGCCGTCCTACTTCATGCTCGTGGTGCTCGGCGCGACGTTGCTGGCGGTGCTCTGGCGGGGCGCGCCTGGATTGCTGCCGCGCGGTGCCGTGGCCGCCGCCGTAGTCGGCTTCCTTGCCCTTCAGTCCTGGAAGACCGCGGCCACGTGGGAAGTGGTCAGCGACGAATCCGCCAGTCCCTGGGTCGAGGACGTGGACCAGTTCGTCGACGCCATGGGAAAGACCGGTCTGGAGGCGCGCATCGAGGAGCGCCTCGCCGATCGCGGGCGCACGAAGGGCATCCCGGCCAAGATGCGCGAACGCCTTGAAAACAAGGGCAAGGCGCTGGATCCCGACGAGCAGAAGATGAGCCGCGTGCAAAACCTCGCGGAGCAACTGCGCAATGATCCGACGGCCAGGCAGAAAGCGCCCGATCTCGCCAAGCCCGGCAAGGCGAAGGATCAAGCGGCGCAGACCGCCGAGCGCCAGGCGCGACGCGAGGCAGAGGCCAGGAATCGCAGGAGCGACCGCCTCGCCGGCAGCGACGCTCGTACCGCGGAAGCTGCCGAATCCCATGCCGCCGAGTCCGGCGCCGAGGAGAAACCGGCGATACTGCCGAACTTGGAGTACGTCCGGCTGACATCGCCGCCGCACTGGCAGCCCTTCGTTCCCGCTCAGCCGCCGCCTGCGCTGCGAGCCGCTTTCCACTTCGGCGATGCACAGCGCGGCAAAGACCCCGGCATCGTCCGGGTTTTCCAGCTCCCGGCTCGTTCCGCGGGCGATCCTGACCCGTTCGAGCCGTGGCTGGCGGGTTTCGTGGACGAGGAGGATGGCAAGCGGCTCACCCCGACGAGCACCGAACTTCGAATTCACGCCATGCCGGTGCGCATGGTCGAGCTGACGGGGACGTTCCGCTCGGACGATCCCGAAGACCCGGACGGCACGTGCTCGCTGATCGTGGCGGAAATAAGTCACCCGGGCGCGACGGTACTCGTGGTCACACTCGGCCAACGCAAGATCATTGCCGAGGAGCAGGATGCCATCGTCGCCTTCCTGATGGGCGCGGAGAGCATCGAGCCGATCGCGGCGCCGGACGTGCCCGCGCCGCAGGTCGCGGATGCCAGGTCGCAGGCCCGTGCGTCGGCGCCCGCGCCCGATGGGGAATCTACGGTCGAAGAGCCGGACGAGGAGGCCTCCGACCCGACGCCGCCGGGTGACGTTGCGACGGAGGCAAATCCCAGTGGCGATACGACAAGCGCCTCAACAAGGGATTCAATCAGCCCCTCCGCTTCCGGCGACCGCGAAAGCGTGAGCCGATTCGTGTCGTTCGCGTTCGAACCGCCTTGGGACGTGTATGCCCCCAAGAACGCGGGCGAGGGTTTTCGCCAGGGCTATTTCCTCGACGCGCAGGACCGGACGCGCGCCTCCGCCAAGCTCGTGGTGACCTACGTAGCGAGGCGATCGGGCGACCCGGGCACGCAGATTGCGCGCTGGCTGAAGGACTTCACGGTGCTGGATGAGCAGGTGATTCGCGAAGCGCCGACGCCCGTGCGACGCCGCTCGGGCATCCCGGTGATCCTGGCGGAAGCGTCGGGCACGTACGCGCCGCCCACGTGGGCGACTCCATCGCCCGACTACGCGATGCTCGGCGCCGTGATCGCGCTGCCGGAGGGAATGTACCTCGTCAAAGCCACCGGACCGCGACCGCAGATGATGGCCCAGCGAGCCATGATCCTCGCGTTCATCGGCAGCGCGCGCACCGATGCGGGCGAGGACATGCTCATGCCGGAGGATCAGAAACCGGCGGAGCGCGCGCAGGATGCGGCCTCGCAGCGAACGCCGGACGAGGCTCCGCGCGCACGCCTTGACGATTCCGGCTCGCTGGCGAACCGCATGCCGCCGCAGGTTCCCGCGCTCGAGTACATCACGTTCACGACGCCCGCTCCGTGGCCTGCATTCGTCCCGGATGAACCCAACCCCAACTTCCGCCTGGGCTACGTCCTCGCCGCCGACCGCGACGATCGCCCGATCGCCAAGATCACCGTGGGACAGGCAGAAGGACTTTGCGGCACATGGGACGAGAGCGTCCAGAAATGGTTGAAGGCCTTCACCCCCTCGGGCGGCGAATCATCCGTGCTCCTCTCGCAGGAGGATTTGCTCATCGACGACCTGCCCGTGCTTTGGGTGGAAGTCGTTGGCGACTACCGCCCGTCCAACGCCGACGAGCCGGAACGGGACACGGCCATGATCCTCGCGCAGATCGTGCATCCGCAGGCGACGTATCACCTCCGCGCCATGGGCCCGGCGAAGTTTGTGCTGGCAGAACGAGAGAACATCCTCGACTTCCTCCGCGGCCTGCGGCGCACGGACCCCTGACGGGTTAAGATCGAACTTGCAGCGGCGCACATCCACGGCCTCCCTCGTGCGGGCGGGAATGACGGCGGGGAGTGGGCGCGGGAATGACGAGCGCGGGCGCCCCGTTCGGATTGCTCAGAGGTTTGCCGTGGGTAGTGTCACTGTTTCGACGCGCGGGCGCGTGCTTTTTAGAGCCGCTCGCGTCTGCAAGCGGCCCGCGCAGGGGTTGATGCCTCCGGCGCCCTCCAGAACCGATTCCGGCACAGCGCGACGGCGGTTCGCTCCCTCACGGTCGCGGCTCTGTCAGGCAAGGTTCGCTCGCTGACGGTCGCGGCTCTGTCAGGCAAACGGATACACCACCCCGCCGTGAGCATCGCTTGACGCCGCCCAGTTGCGCCCGGACGATGATCGCCTATGCGTTACGCCCTCATCATGGCCGGCGGGGCGGGGTCTCGGCTGTGGCCCTTGAGCCGGCGGCACAGACCCAAGCAGTGGCTGCGCCTCTTCGGCGGCAAGAGCCTGCTGCGCCAGTCGTACGAGCGCGCCGCCGCCATTCTGCCCGCGGAGGCGATCCACGTCATTACCAGCGAGGCGCTGCTTGACCTGACGGCCGAGGAGCTGCCCGAGCTGCCGCGCGAGAATCTCATCGGCGAGCCGATGGGGCGCGACACCGTCAATGCCATCGGACTGGGGGCGGCCGTCCTCGTCGAGCGAGACCCGGAGGCCACCATAGCCGTGTTCACCGGCGACCACGTCATCACGCCGATCGACCGCTTCGCGCACGCGGTGCGCAGCGCGTTCGAGAGCATCGGCGAGCACCCGGAGGCGCTGGTCACCTTCGGCATCCGCCCCACCAGTCCGCACACGGGGTACGGCTACATCGCCCGCGGCGAGCGGCTGCGCGAGCGCGTCTTCCGCGTTCACGAGTTCGCGGAGAAGCCCAACATTGCCGTGGCCACAAAGTACGTCTCCAGCGGGCTGTACTACTGGAACAGCGGGATGTTCGCCTGGCGCGCGGACGCGATCCTCGCGCAGCTCAAGAAGCACCTGCCGCACTCGCATGACGCGCTGCGCGAGCTGGGACGCTGCTGGAACACGCCGCAGCGCGCGGAGAAGCTGCGCCTTCTCTACCCGACGCTGATGAAGATCTCGGTGGACTTCGCCATCATGGAGCGCGCCGACGACGTCCTCGTCGTTGAGATGGACTGCAACTGGGTGGACGTCGGCGCGTGGACGGCGCTGGAGTCGCTGATGGACAGCGACCCGCTGGGCAACGTCGCCGCGTGCCAGCACGCCATTACGCTCGGCTCGCGCGGCAACATCCTCGTCTCGGAGGACGAGCACCTTATCGCCACCATCGGCGTGGATGATCTGGTCATCGTGCACTCGCCGGACGCCACGCTCATCTGCACCAAGCGCGACGCGCAGGGCATCAAGGAACTCGTCGACAAGCTCCGCAAGGACTTCGAGGGCCGGTTCCTCTGATCGCGCGAGGGAAAGGCTGAAACGTCGCAATCAGAACCCGTCGCGCAAGCAACGGACGTTCCGTCGAAACCCCGGTTTCAGAACTCGTAACGCAAGCGAGGCACCTTGCATGGCGTTGACCATTTCACTGCAAGCCCCATGCCAGCGCGCAAGCCTCACAGCACACAGCAGTTGTTCCAAATCGTCGAATAGTTTGTAATCAGTGGCCTGCTGCCTCTGCTTGGGGTATAATGTTCTCATAGTTACTGCTGTGTGCCGAATGCCGGGCGCGACAAGCCGTCCGGCAGCGGGGGAACCAGTGCGGCGCGGAGGGGCAACCCTCTTCACCGCGGGGGCGAATTCCGGTGAACCGGAACGCTGAATCAGCGCAGCGAGCCCGTCAGCTCACCTCGCAGGCGAACGCTGGAGAGTCTCCATGTGTCATGCAACTCCGCGCGGGCTTTACGCCCCGCAGACCGCCCTCACTTTCCACCACGATCAGGCCGTGCCCAGAGGATGATCCTCACGGCTTTCGGGCTTTGCCGCGCGCCGTGCGCCGCGTCCGCCGGGTCGTTTCTCGCGATGGAAGCGCCGCCGGCACGGCATCAGGTTTGCGCGCCAACCCCTCGGCGCTGACCGTCGCTTCGCAGGTTCAAACGCGTAGAATGTGCTTCCTCCGCGGGCTTTTAGGCCGCGGATTCAACATCGCATGGGAGACCCTCTTATGTTTCTTGCCAGCATCAACAGTACGTTGATCACCGTCGGCGGGCTGCTCCTCGTTCTGACGATCCTGCTCATCACGGGGCTGGGCGGCATCCGCTTCATCCCCAACAAGCGGATCGGCATCGTTGAGAAGCTCTGGAGCGGCGCAGGCTCGGTGGAGAGCGGGCTGATCGCGCTGGAAGGGGAGGCCGGTTTTCAGCCCGGCGTCTTGCGCGGCGGTCTGCACTTTCTGACCCCGTTCCAGTTCCGGGTGCACTCGATGCCGCTGGTGACCATCGCGCAGGGGCAGATCGGATATGTGTTCGCGCGCGACGGAAAGCCCCTGCCGCCGACGCAGACCCTGGCGTCCAACTTCAACGCGCTGGGTTTCGAAGACGTGCGCGCCTTCCTCGCGGGCGGGGGGCAGCGCGGTCCGCAGCGCAACGTGCTGCGCGAAGGCACCTACGCCATCAACATCGCGCAGTTCGCCGTCGTGACGCGGGACCAGCTCTACTACCTGCCGCTGGAGCGCGACGACCACGTCGTCTTCAAGAACATGCAGTCCGAGATCGCCGCGCGCGAAGGATTCGAGCCGGTCATCATCCGCGGCAGCGACGACATGATCGGCGTCGCCACCGTGCACGACGGCCCGTCGCTGCCCGCCGGCGAGCTGATTGCGCCGGTCGTCGGCGACGACCCCGCGAAAACCGAGACGTTCCACAACAACTTTCAGGACGCGGAGAAGTTCTTGCAGGGCGGCGGCTGTCGCGGGCGTCAGCTCCAGGTGATGGTGGACGGCACGTATTACCTCAACCGCCTGTTCGCCACTGTTGAGCTGTTGCCTAAGACGGTGATCGAAGTCGGCAGCGTCGGCGTGGTCGTCTCGTACACCGGCGAACGCGGCGCGGACCTGTCCGGCGTCGAATACAAGCACGGCGAGCTGGTGCGCACCGGTCAGCGCGGCGTGTGGTCCGACCCGCTCATGCCCGGCAAGTACGCGTTCAACACCTACGCGGGAAAAGTTGTCGCCATCCCGACCACCAACTTCATTCTGAAGTGGATTCGCAACGAAGCCGGCCAGCACCGCTTCGACGAGAACCTGCGGGAAGTGTCGCTCATTACCAAGGACGCCTTCGAGCCGTCGCTGCCGCTGTCGGTGGTCGTGCACATCGACTACCGCAAGGCGCCGCTGGTGATCCAGCGCTTCGGCGACGTCAAGAAGCTCGTCGAGCAGACGCTGGACCCGATGGTCTCCGCGTATTTCAAGAACATTGGACAGACGCGCACGCTGATTCAGCTTCTCCAGGACCGCGCGATGATCCAGAAGCTCGCGGGCGAGGAGATGCAGGAGAAGTTCGGGCACTACAACCTCGAGCTGGAGGAAGTGCTGATCGGCACGCCGGCGTCCTCCGCCGGCGACGACAAGATCGAGAACATCCTCACGCAGCTTCGCCAGCGGCAGATCGCCGAGGAGCAGGTCGAGACCTACGCCCGGCAGGAAAAGGCCGCGGTCAAGGAGCGCGAGCTGCGCGAGGCCGAAGCCAAGGCGCGGCAGCAGCAGCACCTCACCGAAAGCGAACTGTCGATCCGCGTGCAGGAGAACCAGGGCAAGGCCGAGTACCAGCGCGCCCTTCAGCAGGCCGCACAGATGCGTGCCCTCGCCGAAGCCGAGGGCGCTCGAACGCGCACGCTGGCGGAAGCGGACGCCGCCAGGACGCGGGTCACCGGCGAGGCCGAGGCGGATAAGACCGCGCGCCTCGGCGTCGCCCAGGCGGTGGCGATCGAGGAGCAGGTCCGCGCCTACGGCGGTCCGCAGTACCAGATCACGCGGCAGGTGATGGAGCGCTTCGCCGAAGCGATCCAGCACTCCGGCGTGGATCTCGTGCCGCGGGTGGTGATTGGAGGCTCGGGCGGCGGCGACGGGAAATCCGGCGGCGTCATGGGCGGCAACGTCATGGAAGGTCTGCTCGCGATGTTGCTCTCGGAGAAGCTCGGCCTGCCTGCGGCGGGGGCGATGTGCGAATCAAATCCCGCCACGGCGAAACTGAGGCAGGAGGTCCGCGATTCGCTCAAGCATGACGGCGCGCCGAAGGCGGCGAGGACGTGACCGCCCTCCGGGTAGAGAGGAGGCTTGGCAGCCCGTGGGCAGACTTGAAATCAGACGGAGTGCCCGTCACCTCCGCGCGGGCGGGGGTCCAGAACTCACGGGAAAACGCTGGATTCCCGCCTGTGCGGGAATGACGCGCATCGGTTTTCACCACGGACTGTCAGGGTTTGGATTCGCTGATCAAAGCGTTAGTGCATCAACCCGGGACGCCCGCCGCGCACGAGGTCGCGCGGCCGGGCGTCCCCCTCGGTCAAGTCGTGAGATGCCTTGACGGAAGGAGCGAGCCGAAGCGCCATGAGCCGATCATGTGAGCAGTGTGGAGCGGACAGTCCTGACATCGCGCGGTTCTGCCGGCAGTGCGGCAGGCCTTTGCGCGGGCGCATGATTCGCTCTGCGACGCGCGTCACCGCCGTGATGGAGCAGTGGCGCCGCCTGTCCACCAGCATGACGCGGAAGGAGGTGCGCAAGCTTCTCGGCGAGCCGCTGCGCATCGAAGCGCCGGCATCGGCGGATCCGAATGCGACGGAGACGTGGCAATACGAATACGCCGCCGCCGGCGCACCCGACACGCACCTCGCCGGCGACGTGATGTTCTCCACCACCGAGGCGAGAGTGTTGCGGTGGACCGAACCGGACTGGCTCGCTGCGGGCTGAACGGTCGTCGCATGCTCCGCGGGCGGCGATCCACCGTCATGCGGCCGCTCTGGACCACCGGTTCTGACAGGGACTCAGGGGGCATCGGCGCAGGCCGATCTTCAGCGCATGGAGTTTTCATGAGCGCATGGACATTTCATGCGTTGCCGGCCGGCGGGCAAATGCAGCTTGCCAGTCCGTGGTGAAAGGCGAAGCCCGGCATTCCCGCGCAGGCGGGAATCCAGCCGGTTGCTTTCGAGGCGGCGGGAATCCAGAGTTTTCCCGTGGGGTCTGGACCCCCGCCTGCGCGGCGGTGACGAGCACCACGCCCGGCTTCAGGTTCCATCCCGGTCGGTCACGGCTTGCTTTCCTTCGGCTTCTCGCCCGTCTTGCTTTCCTCCGGCTTCTCGGTCGTCTTGCCTTCGTCGGCTTTCCCGCCCGATGACGGCGCTTGCGCGATCACCTTGTCGAACGAGGAGGACGCGTCCGCCTTGGTCCACAGCCCGATGCGGCCCGCGTCTTTGAAGGTGTCGTCAGCCGCTTCCAAGAGCTTTTTCCCGTCCACAAAGCACTCGATCTTGCTCGCGATCATGACGGCCCGGACTTCATGCCACTCGCCGGTCTTGGTTTCCACGTCCGCGCTGCCGAGTTGCGTTCGCTTGCCGCCCTCGATCTTGTACACCCGGAAGTTGCTCTCCAGCGGATTGACGCGGCAGACGTAGTAGTTGTTCTCATCCTTGCAGCGCCAGAGCAGTCCACCACCCTGATCCACCTTGCCGCTGTCCGCCCGGAGCATGACGCGCAGATCCACGTCCTTCAGGGAGAGCTGCTCCCCGATGAGCAGGTTGAACGTCTGGTCTTCCGCGGTCGTCTCCACCTTCAGCACGTTGGGTTTGCCGGGCGCCGAAGCATCGGCCGCGACCAGCCACTTGGCAGGTTTGTCGCTGCCGCGCGTCGCGGCGATCCGCCACCCCGCGACCGGTTTCCCGACTTCGCACTTGTCGAACGTCCACTCCACCGTGGGCGGCGATGGAGCCGGCTTGTCCTGCGCGATCAGAAGCACGGCGAGCGCGGCGGTGAAGAGCTTCAACCATCTGGGTCCACATGTGAGCATGACCTGACTCCTTGCCTCCGAGAGGCGCATCCGTCCACGCTGATCGAATTCGCGGGTGGGCTATTCCCCGGTCGAGAAACGCCGGCCAGTGTATCGCATCGCCGTCGAGACGTCGCGGGCACGCCGGACGGGCATGGCTGAACCTCGTACGTAGGGATGCGGTTTTGCTGGTGTCGTGCGCGAGCGGTTCATCGAGGGCGCGTTGCGGTTGGGGGACCCGCATCCCTGCGGGCGCGGTGCGGTCGAGGCGCGGTGCGGTGGGCGTGCGGTGCGAGAAGCCGCGGCGGCGGGCGGGAATCCGTGAGACGATTTACGGCGCGTCGTGAGAACCGGGCATCGGTCGTCCGCCTCTGGGTCCGCGGGAGGCGCAGCGCTGCAGGTACTTCACGAAGCGCGCCAGCTCCAGCATCTTCTCATACCCCGCCGCCGACGCTTCCATCCCGATGAACTGTAAGCCCAGCGAGGCCGTGCCGTTCACCGGTGCTTCGGCGTGACGCAGAACGGCGTCCAGCTCCAGCGCCTGACGCGAGGAGCCGCCTTCGAGAATGCACAGGTAGGACGCCCCTAAGCTGATCGGCGCGCTCATCGTGGCCCTGACGCGCATGCCCCCCGCCGAGATGTCTTCAAGCTGGCCCGTGATCCGCCCATTCGACGCGGCGGGAAGCTCGCGCGTGCGCACGTGAACGCGAATCGGCTTGTCGCAAGGAGGAAGCGTGCGCTCGAACACGCGCCGCTGAAGTTCCTGAATCTGCGTGGGCGTGGCCAGTTGAAGGCAGAGGGAGGCGCCGTCTGCGCGACTGTGCTCGATGGTCGAGTGACAGATGCACTTCTTGTGCCCGCGGCGGAAGGTCAGCCCGACCTCCTGCCCGGGGGTCAGAGCCTCGCGGACCCCCTCGCCGCTCAGCTCGCGGTTTTCTTCGGCGCTCACGCGCACCCACAGCCCACCCCCGCCCGCCGCGTCGCGCAGGAATTGACCGGGGTAGAGTCGCCAGCCGTCGCGGCTGCGGTGGGAAATCGTCAGGCGCGATCCGCGGGCGCGGGCTTCATCCAGGATGCCGTCACGTCGCAGGTTCAGCGTGGCCGTGTGTGTGCTCATCTTGTTCGCTCGCCAGCGCCGCGGCCAGATCCGATCGTTCTCGGCCTGCCTCAGCCTCAAACTCGATGCCGACTCGCACGCAGTCGTCCCGCGAAGCCGGCTCGACATAAACGATCCGCGCCGGCAGCGTGAAGACCTTCGCGACCTCGCCGATGCTGAACTCCGCGACGATGCGCGATCCGCTCGCCAGGCTCGCGCGCATTTGCGAAGCAACCAGGCACGCCAGACCGTCCGGCGAGGCATTCAGCAGGGTCGCGGAAACGCTTGGCGCCTGACGGCTCATCGGTATCAGGTGCACGGGGGTTGAAGATCGCAGCCGTCGCCGCGCGGCTCGCCGACCCATAATGGGCGCGGGTCGCGGGGAAGTCGCTGGCTGTCGATGCGCTGGAATGTGCGGTGTTGCAAGAGTCAAGATGACCGTCCGGAAACATGTGTGCACGGACGCCTCGCCTCGCGCCGGGCCGGCAAGTGAAGTGTACGATTCGACGGCCGGGCCTAAGCCCGGGGTTGGTCTTCGTCCCAGGTGCGGCTTGGAAGGAAGGCGTGGACAGGCGGCTGCTCAGCGTGCTGGGTTCGGCGGGAATAGGCGGTTGCTCGCCGGCGTTTTCGTGGCGTGGACAAGCGGTTGCCCGATGATATAGTGCCCGTCTCGCCGCGGTCGGGAGCGAGTCCGTGGACCGCAGGCGACCCCGGCGGCGTACCCAAGTGGACCAAGGGGACGGATTGCAAATCCGTTATTCGTCGGTTCGAATCCGACCGCCGCCTTTCGGGTTCGCGCTGAACTCACACCTGCGCATCCGCCGGATCGCCCACCGCGCAGGCTTGGACCGCCGCATCTCGAACCTGATGGATCCCCGCCTTCGCGGGAATGACGGACTGGAATCGCACCTTCGCTCGGACCCACCTTCGCTCGGACCCACGTTCGCTCGGACCCGCGTTCGCTCCGACTGACGTTCGCTCGAACCCACGTTCGCTCAAGCCGCGGTTTCGGAAGCGGTCTTCTCGCGCGGGGGCTTCGCGAGTTCGAGGGGGATGGCGCGGCGGCTGCGGAGGGCGAAGTTGAACGGCCGGTTTGCCAGCAGGAATGGCCGATGCTGCGAGATGCTGATGAGCACGGCGAGGGCGACCACGTTGATCAGCAGACTGCAACCGCCGTATGACACGAGGGGCAGCGTCACGCCCGTCACGGGCATCAGCCCCGTGACCATGCCGACGTTCAGCCCGGCCTGCATGGCGAGCATGGCGACGATGCCCACCGCGACGAGCCGGCCGAACGGCTCTTTCGTGGCCAGCGCGACGGCGGCGCCTGCGCCGACCAGTCCCGCGTAGGCGGCGATCACCGCGGCGCACCCGAGCCATCCCCACTGATGCGCGAGCAGCGCGAAGATGAAGTCGTTGTGTCCTTCCGGAAGCAGCGCGTATTCGGTGAACGGTCCTTCGCCCCAGCCTTCGCCCGCCAGCCCGCCGCTGCCGACGGCATACTTGGAGCGCAGCAGTTGGTACCCCGAGTCGCGCGACCAGTACTCCACCTCGCGGCGGGAGGCGAGAAAGCCGTAGCGCTGAGGCTGGCGGCGTATCGCGTCGCGCACGGCATCGGACTGAAGCAGGACCGCGGTGATGCGCATGCGCTGATAGCCCTCCATCTTCGACCACGCCAGCGGCGCCAGCAGCAAGCCCACGCCCGCGATCCCCAGCAGGTGCGATGTCTTCGCGCCCGCCATGAAGAGCATCACAAAGACCAGCGGGAGAATCAGCATGGCCGTGCCGAGGTCCGGTTCGAGCAGGATCAGCGCCAGCGGAACCAGCGCGCCCAGCACCGGCAGCAACAGCCCCTTGAGCGTGCGGTAATTGCGGCGATAGCGCAGGTAACACGCCAGGGCGAAGATCATGCCGATCTTCATGACCTCGGACGGCTGAAGCTGAAAGAGCGGGAGGCGAATCCAGCGGTACGCGCCGTTGACCATCGGCACGAGTCCGCCAAACGTCTGGTGCGTCGTGCGCGCCAGGATCGGGGGGATCAGCAGCAGGAGCGAGAGAAAGAAGAAGGGATACGCGAGCCGCGCGATGCGCCGGTAGCCCAGCTTGAGAATGCCCGCCCCCAGGACACTCGCGCCGAGCAGGATGGCAAGCTGCTTCAGCGCGTTGTCCGGTCCGTCATGCCCTTGCTTGTAGGCCGTGTCGGCGATCCAGATGGTGGCGATCCCCATCGTCGCCAGCAGCGCCGCGCAGCACACGATCAGCCAGCCGGGCGCGGTCAGATCAAGCAGGGCGGTTCTACGGCGCATCGGGCGGCGCTCCGTCGGGATCAAGGTCCGGCCCCAGCGTATCCAGCAGCACGCGCGACAACTCGGCCGCGACGGGTCCGCTGACGCGACCGCCGCTGCCCCCGAACTCAACGAGCACGGCGAAGGCGATGCGCGGCGCGCGGCTCCAATCCGGCTCGCCGCCGGCTCCACGCGGCTGAAGAAAGCCGCCGAACCACGCGTGCGACAGCCGTTTCGGAAGCGGTGGAGGGTCCGCCGGCCACGTGCTGACCACGGCCATCTCGTCGGTCTTCGCCGTCCAGCCCGGATGCGCCAGCTCGAAGCGCTGTAGCGCGTCCGCGCGGCTGCCGGCCGGGACGTAGAACACGTCGGCGGCGCCGGCTTCATCCTCCGCGGGCACGGCGTAGAGCGTCGGTCGTGCCGGGGCGGTGGCACTGCCCGTCTTGCCGCACAGAACGTAGCCGTCGTCGGCAAACGAGACGTACTTGTGCGCGGTGCCGGACGGATGATTGACCACCTCGTACATGCCTTCACGGATGGCGCGCCACTGCGCGGGGCTGCCGGGCAGCGGCGCGGCCTCGGCGAGCGGCGCGCCGAGCTTCAGCCTCAGCGGGCGAAACGAACCGCCGGCGTAACACGCGATCAGGTTCGCGGCCTGAAGCGGGGTGACGCTGATTTCGCCCTGCCCGATGGCATAAGCGCGGGCGTAGCCGGACGTAAGCGGCAGCCCGCGGGAAGCGAGATAGGCCGGCGTCGGGTTGATGCCGCTCACTTCCTCCGCAAGCCCCACGCCGGTAGGTCGCCCGATGCCGACGCGATCGAACCAGGCGGTGATCTCGCGGACGCCGAGGCGCTCGCCGACCTTGTACATGAAGAGGTTGCAGCTTCCGCGCAGCGCCGCTACGACGTCCACGTCGCCGTGATGCATGCGCTGCCCCGTGCCCTCGATTTCCCAGCACTTCGAGGCCGGCGCGTCGGGCGTCTCCGGAAAGAGATAGCCGGCGCAATGCTCCGTGGCGCCGAGGCCGAGCTTTCCCTCCGCCAGTGCGGCGATGCCGATCAGCGGTTTGACGATGGAGCCGGGCGCGTACTGCGTGGCGCCGGCGCGAAAGACGAGCGGCAGCCGGGCGGTGTCGTCGCGGAGCTGCGTGAAGTTCTCCTGAAACATCGCCGGGTCGTAGGACGGGTACGACACGCATGCCAGCACGTCCCGCGTGTCCACGCTGAGCACGACGGCGCAACCGCCGCTGACGTCGGGATACGTCGGCACGATGCGCGCGAAAAGGTCGTAGAGGCGCTGCTGCAAGTCCGCGCGGAGGGTCAACCGCGCGTCCTCCCCGTTTTCCGCGGGCAGGTACTCCTCCGGAACCGTGTCTCCGTTGCGGTCGCGCACCAGCTCTCCCCTGCGGCCGCGCAGGCTCGCGTCGAGCAGCTTCTCCGCGCCCAACTGGCCGATGCGCTCGTCCGGCAGATACCGGGCGAAGCGGTCGTCGGCCTGGGGATCGCGCTCCAGATCGCCCGCGTCCACGGGACCGAGCCGCCCAAGGATGTGGGCCAGCGGCTCGGCGTCGTGATAGCGGCGGACGGTGGCCGGCTGGATGTGAACCCACGGGTAGCGTTGAAACAGCGTGCGCGCTTCAACGTGACGCTCCGCGCCCAGCTCGCGGATGACGGCGTGCGCCGATCGCTCCTCGACGACTTCATCATCATACCCCGCCCGCGCCGCGACCAGCTCGCGGATGCGGCGCACGCGCGCGATGATCTGATCCCGGCGGCCGCGCAGCTCGGCCGGATCGGCCTCGCCGAACTCCGCCAGGCGCCGCCACATCTCGTCGAGCTCCGCGGCAAACGCCGCGCCGGGATCCACGCCGGGCGCGAGGGCGGCGTAGCGGCGCTTCAGCCCGTAAGCGGTCGTGCAGCTTCGCAGGCGCGACGCGTCGTACGACAGCACGCGATAGTCCACCGCAATCTGCCAGCAGGGGGCATCGGTGACGAGCGGCCTGCCCTGCCGATCGAAAATGCCGCCGCGCACGAACGGCAGCGACTCGCGCGTGCCGCGGAGCAGATCCTGCACGTGCTGCCGATAAACTTCGCCCTGCACGACCTGAAGCTGGAGCAGCCGCGCCAGCAGCACCAGCGCCGCGGCGCCGAACAGCACAAGCAGAAATCGCAGGCGACGCTCGAACAAGGTATGACTCCCCGACCTCCCGGAACGCACCGGGATTATTCGACCGGGCGGGTGATTTCGCAATGAGAGGTCGGCGGACACGATCAGGCCGACCTGCCGCGCCGGTCCTGACGCACGAGCGCCTGGTCTTCTTAGGATGGTCTGCTCCCGGAGGGGATCCAGTCGAAATCAACAGCGATCGACAATCGGCTGGGAACGGCGTTGGCGGAAGCGCGGCATCATCCGGTCGCCGCCGCCTCGGCGGTCCAGGCTACGACGCGGGCTTTCACCGCAAGGGAGGTTCCACGCGGATGGCGCTTCAAGGCTTGGGTGAGCGCAACCCATTCGGCAGCACGGTCGCTTGCATCATCAGTCGCCTTCGCCGCCGCTATGGTGGAAGAATCCCTCGTCCGGCGTCGAGGTATGACAGACGGTGCAGGTGTCGATCGGTCCGGAGTGTCCTTGAAGCTGGACGGACTGCACGTTGTCCGCCGGATCGGTCGTGGGGAGGATTGCATGGGGGCTTCCATGACACGCCTCGCAGTGCACGTTCCCATGCCCCACGCTGTTGCGATACAAGGTATCGGCTTGCTCAAAGCTCCAATTCTCGCGGCCGTGGCAGCCGTCGCAGCGTGGGAGGTCCACCCAAGGTCGGCGGGACGCCTCCGCCACAGCTTCCATTGAAATGTGGCAATCGGTGCAGGTCATGCCGGCGCTGAAATGCACGTCGCGCAGGCATTGTGTGCGCTGCCCGGGGTGACAGGCATAGCACATGTTGTCGATGCCCGCCCCTTCCATGCGCGAGGCGTGCGATCCGTGCATCGCGTGTGAAAGGCTCGACACATCCGCCTCGCCATCCAGCCCCAGTGCCGGATCCCCATGGCAGCCGGCACACAGAACGGGCTTCGAGTTCTCCAGCGCCGTGCCAAACCGGGCGTCGTGCTTGCGCAAGATGTCCGTGGCCACCGAAATGCCCTCCGTCGCATGGCACAGATCGCAGTTGATTTCCCACGAGATCGGCACGACAGCCATTGTGTCCGCGACGGCAACTGCGTCGCGCTCGACCGTAATGGTCGCCAGCGGATAGGGGTTCTCCGATCCATCGTCCTCCAGCGGAGTGATCGGAATTCCCCGCGCGAACCAGTCGTTTTCACCGGTTGGATCCATGTGCCCTGACAGGCCCTTGCCTGCCAACCCGATGTCAGGCGCGAGCTGCACTCCCATGAGCGGCTCGACGTACGTCCAGAAGTTCGTCTTGTCGCGGGAGGTCGTATTGGAGGCGATTGAGTAGGAGACGGTAACGCCGGAGGCAAGCAACCGCGGCGCCTCCCCCCCACGCTCGATGACCTGAGCGTGCAAGGTGTTGAACGGGGGCAGGATCATGAGTTCCGAGAAGTCCTGGTTCATGCAGTGCATGCCCAGGTCGTTGTAGCCGATCACCACCACGCTCTTGGATGTCGTGCCGTCGGGCGAATTGGATGTGTTCGGGCATCCGGCGCAGAGGATGAAGCAGACCAGGAGCGCGGCAGCGACGTCCGCGCCGCATTTCCAGAATCGAGAAGTTTTCATGCGCAATCTCCTGTGGGGGAAACAAAGTCGGAGCGGCAGAATCCGTGCCGGATGAGTTGCGAAGCATCAGCCCCGAGAGGGTGCTTTCGGCCTCTTGCGCTGCTCAAACTTCAATGTGCCTTTCGGCGCAGCGCACCGTGGCGCGAAGCGGTGCGGGGCAACACGCAGTCGATCGAGCAGTGACCGTCAGGGAGATTCGGGCATTCCCATGAGTGGGAACTGCCGTCGCGTCAGGTCTCCGCGATGACCAGCACATAGACCTTGCAGGGCCCGTGAATGCCGGTGACCAGAACGCCCTCGATGTCCGCGGTTTTGCTGGGACCGGTGATGATGGTGAGATTTGTTGGAAGTTCCGCAGCGCAGGGCGGAGGCAGAGAATTGCCGTGCGATTGAGACGAGCGGGCGGACTCTTGCGAGTTGAGTTTGGGAACTTGCGAATTCGAGTCGAATGCTTGTGGTGAACAGGCGGTGGATGGCGTCGATCCACATCCCCCCGCGAAGAATAAATCCACCAGGTCGGCCACGATCTGCGACGCCTTGATGATGACCACGTGCAGCGGCGGGATCAGCGTCAGCGAGCGGAAGCGCCCCTTGGCGTTGTCCACGAGAAGGCTGCCGGTCTCCGCCACGGCGCACACGGCGCCGGTGATGCCGACATCAACGCCGTAGAATGTCTCGTCGCCGCGCGCAAGGTCGAGAATTTCGAGGCCCGGACATGCGGCGCGGATCGCGCTCTCCCACGGCAGGTTCGGCTCGAACGCCAGCTTTGTCGCATTCTCGCCGCGGAGGATTTCCGCAACGCGGCGCCCCACGTCCGACTCCGACGTTGTCGACGGGATCAGACCCATCGACTTCGCCTGCTCGCAGTAGGCTTGCACAAGATCGCCGCCGTGCTGCACCTGGCGCAGCGTCGCCGGCGAAACGTCGGGCAGCGGCGCGCGGCGGTGAGACGGAACCGCCGCGACGGCCCGGCGGATGCGATCAAGAATGGCACTGCGTGCATCCGGCATTATTCAAAAAACTCGCTGACCCGAACGCGAAAGTCGGGAAGGATTTCGGCGTCTTCGATCCACGGCTCGGACGAATACACCACCGGCGGCGCGTCCTTGCGAAACACGTTTAACTGCTGCGTGCCCGGATCAAGAACCCAGACCCGATCCACGCCCATGTGCAGATACTGAGCAACCTTCTCCAGCACTTCAGGCCAGCCCTGCCCCTCGCCGAGAACTTCAACCACCAGTTCCGGCGGCTGCTTGCAGAAGCCCACGGGGTTGATCTGTTTGGGCATTCGTGCAAAGGAGATGTAGGCGACGTCGGCGCCGCGGACGGTATCTGGATCGGTGGCGACCACGAACCCGGGTTCACCGGAAAGCACGCGTCCCAGTTTCGTGCATCTGGCCCATTGCCCCAAGATGAAGGCCGATGACTCGGTAATGCTGCTGTGTCTGAAACCTTCGGGTGAGAACGTGACCACCTCCCCTCGTATGAGTTCGCATGAACCCACAGATTCCGCGACCTTCTCGAAATCCTCCGCAGTCATGAGCGAGCGGGTGAGCATGTGCCAGGCCTCCTGATGCTGACGTCGCTGATTCTACTGGCCCGATCGGTCGGAATCCAAAGCAGCCTCGTCCCTCAGACCCGCTTCCCACCTCTGCCGAAACGACGGTCCCGGCGGCACGGCCATGTCCCGGACCTTCGTCGCGGACTTCACCGGCAGCGTCGAGGTGTATCCGCCGGTCGCATGGATGTTGAGAAAGAAACGCGTGAATCGTTGTGCCAGGCGATAGCGCCAGGGCTTGGCAAACGTCCACCCGGCCAGCCGGAAGGCGAGCCGGTGCAGGGGGCTGACGATGCCCCGGCCGACCTGATCGCGGCGGAGCTTGACGAGAATCTCGGGGATGTCGATGCGAACGGGGCAGACCTCCTTGCACACGCCGCACAGGCTCGACGCCTGCGGCAAGTCCGCGTACGGCTCCAGTCCTTTCAGCAGCGGCGTCACCAGCTTGCCGATCGGGCCCGGGTAGGTGCTCTGATACGCGTGCCCGCCGATCTTGCGATACACGGGGCAGCCGTTCAGGCATGCGCCGCAGCGGATGCAGCGCAGCACTTCGCGATATTCCTCCTGCTCGAGAATGCCCGTGCGCCCCGCGTCCATGATGACGACGTGGAGTTTCTCCGGCCCGTCGCGGTCGAAAGCGCGGCGCGGACCGTTGATCAGCGACGTGTACACGGTGAGCGGCTGACCCGTCGAGGATCGCGCGAGCATCTTGAGAAACACCGGGAGGTCGCTGAAGCGCGGGATCACCTTCTCAATGCCCATCAGCGCGACGTGGACTTTCGGGCGCGTGGTGCAGAGGCGGCCGTTGCCTTCGTTGGTGCAGATGCAGATCGTGCCCGTCTCGGCGATGGCGAAGTTCACGCCGGTGACGCCCAGATCGGCGCGGCGGAAGATGTCGCGCAGATACACCCTCGCGTGCTGCGTCAGCTCCGTCGGGTCTTCCGTATAGGGCACGCCCAGCTCGCGGTGCATGGCGCGGGCGACCGTGAACCGATCCTTGTGGATGATCGGCGTGACGATGTGGCTGGGGCGGTCATGGTCAATCTGCACGATGAACTCGCCGAGATCGGTCTCGACGGTCTGCACGCCGATCTTCTCCAGCGCGGCGTTGAGGTGCGTTTCCTCGGTGGTCATCGACTTGGCCTTGACGCACAACTTGCTGCCGTTTTCCTGCGCGATGCGGCAGATGATGGCGTTGGCCTCGGCGGCGGTCTCCGCGAAATGCACCACGCCGCCGAGCTTCTCGAAGTGGGCGACGAACTGCTCAAGATAGCGGTCGAGGTGGTCGAGGGTGTGCTGCTTGATGAGGCCGGCGAGGGTGCGGATGTCCTCGGCGTTCTTGAGCTTTGCAAAGGAGGCGTTGCGAACGTCCGTCTTTTTCAGCGTCGCCAGCGAGACCGCGCGCTGCAGCGGCGCATCCGCCAGCGCCGCGCGCACGCCGGGCATGAAGTCGATGCGCCGACCGTCCAAGGCAGGCAGTCCGTGCCCGTTGGAAGCACTCGCGGTTGTTGCGGGAGATTCGTGCATGGCGTGCAGGTGGCGGCGTAAGCCGATGGCCGCTCCTCAATCCTTGTTCTTGCGACCGTTTGACTTGCGCGGCGGGTCGCCGTTGGCGGCGGGGAGCGGCTCGATTCGGACGACGTGCATAGGGTCCAGATACACGTTCTTTTCCGGGACACCATCCGCCCCCGGATAGATCGCCAGATGGACCACGCGTCGCGAGACCAACATGCACTCCGGGTGGTGCACGTCATACGACTGCCCATCCGTCAGGACGATCCGCAGGCCGCTGAACGGCGTTTTCTTCTGAAGCTCAATGATTTCGGATGGCGCCATGCACTTAACGTTAGGACTGCCCTGTCGCAGCGTCAATAAACTCGAAGTCTGACGAGTTCCACGGGCAAGGCGGACGCGTCTTACGGCTCCCCGGTCTCGAGCGCCTCCACGTCAATACGTCACCATCGTCTCGGCCTTCTGCGTGTCGGAGAACAGCTTCCCCTTCTCCAGGTGGAGCAGGCGTCGCGCGTGACCCGCGGCCTTGTGGTCGTGCGTCACCATGATGATGGTCTTGCCGAACTCCTGATTGAGCCGTTCGAGCAGCAGGAGCACTTCATGCGCGCTGTCCGCGTCGAGATCGCCCGTCGGCTCGTCAGCCAGCAGCAGGTCCGGGTCGGTCACCAGCGCCCGGGCAATCGCCACGCGCTGCTCCTGCCCGCCGGAAAGCTGGCTCGGCTTGTGCTCCATGCGCTCCGCCAGCCCGACGATGTCCAGCGCCAGCCGCACGCGCTCCTGCCGCTCCTTGCCGTTCATGCGGAACAGCAGCAGCGGAAGCTCGACGTTCTGCGAGGCCGTCAGCACGGGGAGCAGGTGATACATCTGAAAAATGAAGCCGACGTGCTGCGATCGCCAGCTTGTCAGTTCCGTCTCGGCCATGCGCCCGATGTCCGTGTCGCCGACGGCGATCGTGCCCGTCGTCGGCGAGTCCAGCCCGCCGAGGAGGTTGAGCAGCGTCGATTTTCCCGAGCCGCTGGGCCCCATCAGCGCGACGAACTCGCCCCGGTTGATGGCGATGTCCAAGCCCGCCAGCGCCATCACGTCGAGGTTCTTCTTGCGGTAGGCCTTGGTCACGCCTTTGAGTTCGATGTATGCCATTCGTCCAGTTCCAAGCAAGCCACGCGTTTCATTCCAAGCGGGCCATGCGTCCAATGCCAAGCAGTCCACGCGTTCAGGCCATGCGTCGCAATCCAAGCAGGCCACGCGTCCGCGGCCCAGCGGCGCGAAATCAGCCTCGCGCGTCCCACGGGGCGTCCGACCGTGATCGTAGCAGGCAGCGTGCCGGTCGTCTTGGGGACGGCTTCGCTGGCGCGTCACCCCACGCGGGCGGGGGTCCAGTTTTCCAAGGAAAACCGTTGGATTCGTGCCGTTTGGCCCGCCGCCAACCGTATCCCCGCCTGCGCGGGAATGACAGGGCTGGATTCCCGCCTGCGCGGGAACGACAGGGCTGGATTCCCGCCTGCGCGGGAACGACGAGCCTCGCCTCTCATTGCGGGCTGCCGAGGTTCGTCGGTCCGTGCATCCAATGTGGAGCTGCGCCTCTACAAATGTCGATGATCGGAACGTACATGGAAACGTCCTATTCCGTCCGCCGCGGTGAACCGCGCCCGGGCATCGTCCATCAACCCACAGTGAGCGAACGACGCCTTGACTGACGCGTCGCAAACGACGGGACCGGATTTCGAAGACCTCTCGCATCGCGTGTATCGGCTGTGCCTCGCCCTGCTGCACGACGGCGAGGCAGCGCAGGACGCGATGCAGGAGGCCATGCTGCGAGCGTGGTCGCGGCGCGAGGCTCGCCGCGCGGACGTGTCGTGGTGGACGTGGTGCGGCGGGTTTGCCGTTCGCGTGTGCCGCGAGTTCATGCGCCGTCGCCGCAAGGCGCCGCTCGCCTTGGACGGTTCGGTCCACGACGTGATGCTGCGGAACACGGAAGGCGGCGCGAATGAGTCGGACGTCGCCGCCGTGCGCGATGCGGTGGAGCGTCTGCCGCGGCGGCAACGCGAGGTGACGGTGCTGCGGTTCTATCTCGGTCTTTCCACCGAGGAGACCGCGACCCTCCTCGGATGCCCCTCGGGAACCGTGAAGAGCAACCTGCACAAGGCGCTGGCGTCGCTCGAGGCGGCAATGTCGCGCGAGTTGACGGGTCATCGGGAGTGAGATGATCGGCGATGAACTGCGGAGAGTTTGAAGGAAAATTGATGGCCCGGCTGGTCGATGATGCGGTCGAGCCGGTGCCCGCGCCGATGCGAGCGCACGTGGCGGGCTGTGCACGGTGCACCGCGACTGCCGCGCGACTGGCGCGACTGGGCGAGGCCTTGCAACGCGCGGGAGCGCCGCTCGCGCAGGCGAAGGCGCCTCGCGTGTTCGTGCCGCCGACGCCCCCTGCCGAGTTGATGCCGGCGACGTTGAGGCCGGCGCCGCCGCGATTGCGGCGCGCGTGGTGGATCGGTCCGCTGGCGGCCGCGGCGATCCTGACGTTTGTGGTCATCGCCCAACGATCCCTGCGGCCGCGACACGATCCCGCCGAGCCGCCCATCCTCGTGCAGCGCGATGCGGCGCCGACGGCGGACGTGAACAGCGCCGCACCGGCGGGCGGAAATGAAAATCCCAAAGAAGCGACCGGCGAGTTTGCACTGGCCGCGACGGCTTTCGCGGTCGAGAACGATCCGGTGGAAATCGAATCGGGCACGCCGATCGGCGCGCCGGGCCTGGTATTTGTTGCTATGGATGAGTGGGACTCGAACTGGGTCGATGCCTCGATGCGTCAACACGAGGCTTCGAACGGATGGGAAATCACCGCCCCCTTGTCGCCGTCGCTGACCGTCGAGTCGCAGTGGACGGATGAAGAGATCGAACTTTTGGAACCCTGGAGCGACTTCCATGAAAACGTGGATGAAGGCGAGTTGGATTTGCGTGGCGATCGCGGCTTGGACGACGATGCCGAGATCATGGGTTAGCGCCGACGAGCTGGACGGCTTCCAGCCTCCGCCGAATCAGCCCGGTCCCGCGGACGCGCCGCAGCCGCCGCCGCCGGGCGACCGAAACACAGGGGGGGGGCCGCCGGATCGCGCCGGTCCCGTCGGCGCCGGTCCGGACCGCTCTGGTCCAGATCGCGCTGGTCCGGGTGGCGGCGGTTTGGATCGCGCCGGCCTGGGCGGCGCGGGCCGCGGCGGCGTGGATCAGGAGCCGGGCGCGGACGACCGCGAGGTTCGCCTGATGACCGAACTGCAACGGCGGCGCGATGAGATCGCGGACTTGCGGCGGCAGATCGAGGAAATCGAGAAACGCGCACAAGGCGGCGACGCTCCGCCCGACGCACCCACGCTGCTGGAGCGCTTCCGCCAGAACCTTACCATGCGCGAAAGCGACATGAAGCGCATGATGGACGAGCGCCGCCGCATGCTCGAACAGCGCGAGCTGGACATGCAGAACAGCCGCCTCAGCTACGTGTCCAACTGGCATGAGGTGGCCTTCGACCCGCGGCGGGCGCTGGTCATGTCCATCCAGTCCATCGTCGAACTCGCCACGCGCCAAGGGCATCCCGAGCACGCGGAACGCATCTTGAGCGACTTGCTGGGAAAGGTGCACGATGTCGGCGGTCGCACGGCCATTCACTTCGCGCTGAAAGACCTGTACATCACGATGAAGCAGCCGGAGCGCGCCGCGGAGCACATGCTGCAGGCCGCCATGGAAAACGCCGAGGCGCTGAGCGGACCGCGCAACGCTCCGCGGAGCGATGCTCAGCGCGGCGACGGTCCGCGCAACGAACCCCCGCGCGGCGAGGTTCCGCGCGGCGACGTCCCGCGCGGCGAGGTTCCGCGCGGCGAGGCCCCGCGCGGCGACGGCCCGCGCGGCGATGCTCAGCGGGGCGACGCGCCTCCGGCCCGCCTCCTGCAGCCGGGTCAGCAACTGCCCTCGCACCTAGGCGACGGACCGCAAGGCGCGCCTCGACAAGCCCCCGGCGGCGATCGCGGTCCAGGACGGGACAGTGGCAGAGGCCTGTAGCGCCGGCGTGTATCCGCGGTCGCGATGGTCCCGCTGCCACTTGGGCCACAGGCTGTTGGCGAGCTGGGCCATGGCCTGCCCGGCAAGCAGGCCGGTGGTGAGAAATGTTGCGGCGCGCCAGCGGAGCGATCTACACATGCTCGAATTCTCAGGTTGACCATCATCGGGAGCAAGCCGTCACGGCTTCAATCGCCCCACCCACGCCGGGTCCGGCGCTTCGCCGGGACCGAAGGCGTAGAAGCGCATGATGTCATCTTCCGAACCGCCCACGTCCACCATGAGATAGATCGTGCCGTCCGGGCCGATCACCGGCGCCTGATAGCGCGGCAGCGCACTGGTCGCCTCGCTGAATTCCCAGCGGAATTCGCCCTCCGAGGTGTAGGAAAACAAGCTTGTGACCCAGGGGTACCCCTCGAGGGTGGCGCAATAAACATTATCATTTCCATCGAGGACGACGGCGTTGCTGTAGTTACCGGGCGTCGACGTGACCCAACGCGGCGTCCCGTCTCGATTGTACGCCTCCAGGAGCACGCCATTCAGGGGCGACCGAGTCTGAAGGTAGAGACGTCCGCGCGAGTCGATAGACGGCGGAAAGCTGGGTCGACCGGCGGGCGCGATCTGCCACAAGATCTGGCCAGCGGGCGAAACGGCCGTCAGCAGCGACTCGTCGCGCGAATTAAAGCCGACGTAAACCGTGCCGTCCAAGCCGATTGAAGTCGGCGTGGTGTCCGAGGGCCGTGGGCCCTCGACAGACCAGAGAATTGAGCCCTGCCCAGGATCGAGTGCGAGGAGTGAGGAGTCGCCCGCGACGAATACTGTTCCACCCTCTCCGATGGAAGGGCATTCATAAGCTGAAGATTGCTGGCCCAAGTATCGATGCCAAAGCTCTATGCCGTTGCCAGGATCGAATGCACGGAGGGTATCCCCATCGGGGTAGAAGATCGTACCGTCTCGTCCAATCGTCATGTGGGAGAGTGAATAGTTCGAGTAAGGTGGGTTCCTGCGCGGTCCCCAGAGGGCCCGCCCGTCACGCGTGAAGGCATACGAATGGGATTCCGTGTATCGGTCCTCGAACCATCCATCCACGACGAAGACGCGGTCACGCGCATCCAAAGTTGCAAATGATGCATAGTAATCGGAGAGGGGGCGCTCCCATTCCACATCGCCTTCGGTGCTGACGCGCGAGAACCACGCACATCTCCAGAAGCCGCCCCGAACCATGGAAATGAATTTGGGCTGAAAGCAAATGGACCAGCCGATGTACAATTCGCCTTCGGCGCCAATGGCCGGACCGGGCTGCAGGCTGATCCCGTGGAAGTCGATCGCCCACTTGACGCGCGGCTCACTCGGCCCCACCGCCGGCGTCCAGCCGCTGTTGCGCAAATCCCGCTGCCACTTCGGCCACGGGCTGTTGGCGAGCTGGGCCCATGAGGTGCTTGTGAGCGGAGACAGCCCCGCAATCAAAACGGTTAACTTTATCATCTTCGTTCCCATAGTATGCCTCAGTTTCCGCGGTTGCTTGGCTACCAGACGGCATCTCGTGCAAGGTCGCTTAAGTCACCCGTCATGGAGTCAGATTGAATCGGCGGACATAGATGCGCCCGGCCTGGTCCGGCGCCATTTCCGCGTAGTGGCGCGCATCCGGCCACGTGACGTACAGGTACTGATCATCGGCGCAGCAGCCCAGATGGTCGCCTGGGGGATAGAAAGACCCCGGGTGAGGATTGCCGAATCCTCCAAGAGAACTTGCCGTGGACACCGGAAGGACGACGCTGCTCCACGTCAGCCCGCCGTCCGAGCTGACGCTTCGATAGACGCGCCAGAAATCGCGATGTGGATAGGTCAGGGGGTCCGGATGCACACCTTCGCGGTTGTCCATCCAGACGACGTGAATTCGACCCGCGCTGTCCAGGCACGACCAGACTCGACCAATGCGGAAAAACCCGTCCAACACGTAATCATCCTGCTCGTCCGGCAGCTTGGCGAAGTTTTCCGGGCCGCATGCGAGCGTTGAATAGACGCTGCCGGGGATGTTCTGGACCGGAACGCTCCAGTCATGTCCATTGTTCACTGAACGTCGGCAATTGAGAATGCTGACCTTTTGTTGTCCCGCAGGGTCGCCGCACAGTCTGTTGTCGAACTCCACGTAGAACGCCCATACGTTGGAGGTCGCGGGATCGGCGAGAATGTGCATGTTGAAAAGGCCAAAGTCGGATGGCCAAGAATAGCCATCGGGATGGTTGTCAAAGGTGGTAATCGTATAGCCGGTCGTGTCCCAAGTCGCTCCCTCGTCCGTGGAGTGGTGGACACGAATGGCGTTGTCGGAATGTGGACTCAGTTTTCGGATTTGTTTAGAAAGTGAGTACAAATGGGGTCCGCTGCCTTTCGCGATTGGAGTTGGCGGTCCGAAGAAGCGATCACCTACGCCGATTGGAACCGCATAAGTTACCGTAGCTCCGCCCCAGTCAACACTTTCATCTTCCTAAACTACACCTCGCTTGAATCGCAAAAGCAAATCCGGCTTCGCATACCAGTTGGAGTATACGGAGGGTCCCGACGCAGTCAGCCAAGGACGGTCGATCCCTTGTGAGTTACCCGAGGATGCGACGAGTTGTGATGGTACGCTCAGATCTGACCCGTCGGGACTGCGGCGGAACTTGAACTGCGATCCGTTGACGCTCCCCGTCTGCCAGCCGAAATAGACATCCCCGTTCGCGGGATTGGTCGCCACGGTTGGATCCAATGCACCCCCGTCGCTGACCTGTGGCCCTGCGAGGCCCCAACTCAGCCCACGATCGCCCGAACGTCGGCGCTCGATATCCTTCGCGGTGCCCGGCCAGTTCTGATCCAGCCACGCGACCACCACAACCCCTGAGCCATTTGTCGCTATCGTCGGCTCGAATCCGGTCTCTTCGAGCAGAATCTCAGGGGAAAGCCCACCCTGCCCGCGTGATGCGGAAGTGAGCGCCAACACAATTACCACGCAAGAAAGCGTTCCAGGAAATCTTGTGGACATGATGTATCTCCTCGCTTCAACCTCGGGACTCGAAGTTCCAAGTCTTGCTGCGCCACATGAAGGCGCCGGTCACGGGCACCCTCCGGAGAACTTCAGCACAACGGGCGTCTGCGGACGAGCCACGTCGATCGTGGTTGTGTACGTCGCACTGTCTCGATAGATGTCCGCCTGCCCGGAGGTGCAGAAGTCGGCGTTGACGTCAAACAATCCGCGGGCCATGCTGAACGAGCCGGTGAGGTTGGTGCATTCGGTGTTGATTTCGATCTCCGGCGTGGTGTCTCCGGACTCCATCCCTAATTGCCATGCAGTGGGGCCGCTGATCTCGGCATTAACCTCGATCTTGCCGCTGCGAATGGCGCGAATGACGCCGCCCGTTTCGGTCGAAACAGAGGAGTTGATTTGGATCAGCGCTTCCTCCCCGACTTCCCATTCGCCCGGACCGCTGACGCCCACGTCGACCATCAACTCGCCCTTGGTCGCCTTCCATTGCCCTGATCCCGACTTTGGGTGAGTCTTGAGGGTGATGCGCGGTTGCGGGTCTTGGTGCGTCGGGTGATTCGCGTCGATCACGCCATGGTTGATGAGGGACACCTCGATGTCCGCGTCGCCGCGAATAACGACAATGGAAGCAAAGACGTTCTCCACGCCCAGCGTCAGGTCGTCGGTAGAGTCGCTTCCCCGGAGGATCCCGCGGACATCGCCTTGAATGATTCCGGTGGCCCCGCCGGTGCCCGGGTTCTTCCGCAATACGTGATCGTTCTGGATTTCAATGATCGGCGGGTGATCGGCGTCCGCCGGACTTGCGGCCGTCATCAGGATCGTGCCGTTGAGCGTGGATTCGGCATTCGTGCCGTGAAGCTTCAGCACGCTGCCCTGCTGAATTTTGAGCACACCGGCCGCATCCTCCGGCGTGGTGGTGCCTTCCAGAAACACATTGTAGGCATCCCCTACTTCTCCGATCAGCTCACAGGTCAGGTTCTTGGGGATCTTGGCGGCGTCGGCGGAACCCGGCACGCCGGGATCGTTATTCACTCCGTGCTTCCAGTTTCCCGCAACTCCCCATTGTGTACCGTTCTCGCCTGTAAATGTGTAGGTTACCTGCGCTCTCAATGAGGTTACGGAAACCGTGAAGCCAACAACAAGCGCAAGTTTACCGAACGTCGTGCACGTTTTCCCGATGGCAGTACATAGGAGACGAACCGTCAGTGACTTTCCGTTGTGCGCTATTCTTTCAACCATGTTCATTCTCCTGAGAAAGCATTGAACAGTGTCGCAGCATCCTTTAGATCCACATCATTGTCCTCATCCAAATCGACGAATCGGCATTCGCAAAGCGTGTCGGTCGGAGATTCACGATTGCGCTCCAACCATTCCGGGCCCCTCAAACAATCATTAAGCCGCTTGTAGTCAAGAGTGTCAACACGAAGATTGAGGTCGGCGTCTCCTGTTCTGCTTCGACGCATCATGAAGACATCGGATTGGAAGCCCTTGCCGGCCTCCATGCTCATTTCTGTAAAGTCATTCAGGTCCTTTCCGCCGTGCTTTGCATACTCAAACGTAACCTGGATAATGTCGCCTGATCTATAGAGAAACGTATATCCTCCGTCAGTAAACTGTACCTCTCCCAGGTTGTTAATGTGCGGTGGACCGCCGCCTTCGAATATTGTATGGATGACGCCATCTTCCCAGAGCTGCACGAGATCACCCCCTTGTTCGGTGCGAGACCAAAAAGCAGTCTGAAGTGAATCGTTCATTTCCGGCAACTGCGGTTGAATCTGACCCTGTGTCAACTCCATCACACCTGATCCGTTATGGAGCATGATGCTCGAAATCCAAGGGTTTGGGCAGAAGTCGTAACGTGTCCAGACCAGCTTCTGTGTGGAGTTGAGGTGCGGGCTTTGATTCGACTTGGCTCCATCTGATATGCGCCGCTCACCCATTCCGTCGGACAGATGCACGTCCCCATCGATAGACCAGCAGCCCCGGTCATAGAACTCTGACCAAGCAACCGCTCCAGAAGCGTTGCCCACCGGATCCGACACCCCCTCCGCGTTTTCCCGGAAGACGGACACCTCACCATGTTCGTAAACCATGATCTGCGTAACGCCGGCGTTACCAATGCCCCTCAACCATAGGATTTTTCCCGCGTCGTCGATCGTCGGATGCACGTCTCGATTATTATCGTTCGTAAGACGAAACACTTTGCCGTTGTCATACAGGAATATTTCGGAAGTTGACCAGCTTTCCCCGATCCGCTTTCGAAACACGACTTGACCGCAATTATTCAGTTGCGAGCCGGAATCATCGGGCGAGTCCGAGGTAATCTGCACGATCTCAAACCCCGGCAACTGCGCATGCAGTGCAGAGGCTGCTGCGAACAGGGTCAAGCTTGCAGCCACACAGAGAGGGCGCGCAATCGCAAAGGAACGGGCCATGATTGAAGTCCTCCTCTCAGGGTTGGCAACTGGACACCGTATCGATGCGCGTGCCGTTGCCGAACGTGACCACGCCGCCGACGATCGTCAGGCTGTCCACCGTGAGCGTGTCGTCGCCCGACGCCGCCGTCAGATCGAGGCTGCCCTCCATCGTCAGATCGTCGATGGATTCCGTAATCAGAACGACGTCGTAGCCGCCACTGACGAAGGGAACGACGGCGTCGTCGTTACAGTCGTCCGGATATCCGCCGCCGACGTAGCTCCAGTTCGCGATGTTGTCCCAGCGATCGTTGCTCCCGTTGCCGGTCCATGTGTACGTGGCGCGCATGGGAACAGGAGCAACGGCGCATGCCGGATCGGCGGAAGCAGGCGCCGCGAACGGCGCGGGCAGCGCCGCGGCGGAGGTGGACGTAGCAAGGACGGACGCGGCCGGGACGGCGGATAGAGCGGATGCAGGGGCGTTATTCCACGACAGGATCAGGGGGCAGACAAGGAACACCGCGAAGGACATGAGCACGGCCCTTCTAACCAATCCGGGACGAGCCTTCAGGCTCGAGTCTCGGGTCCGCGGACTTGCCTGACCCCCGCTTCGATACAGGGCTTGGGGTCTGGCAAGGGATTGTGGCATCAGGCTGCCCGGCGGCGATTCCAGTAGGCGGTCCACTGGCCGCTCTCACGCAGGGCCACCAGATTCATCATCCCTTCCGCGTGCGCTACGTCCCACTTCAT
>JADZBE010000037.1 GCA_020852275.1 Phycisphaerales bacterium | reverse complement strand
TTGCGCGACGGGTTCTGATCTTGACGTTTCAGCTTTCGACGTTTCGACTTTCAGTTTTCAGCGTTTCGAGCCATTGACGAACGGTCCCTCGCTTGCGCGACGGGTTCTGATCTTGACGTTTCAGCTTCCGACGTTTCGACTTTCAGCTTTCGACTTTCCATGCTCACCGCCGACATCCTACGCAAGGTCCGCCAGATCGAGATCCGCACGTCGCGCGTGGTGAACGACGTGTTCGCGGGGCAGTACCACTCCGCCTTCCGCGGGCGCGGGATGGAGTTCGAGGAGGTGCGCCATTACCAGATCGGCGACGACGTGCGCGCCATCGACTGGAACGTTTCCGCGCGCTACGGGCAGCCTTTCGTCAAGGTGTTCCGCGAGGAACGCGAGCTGACGGTGATGCTGGTGGTGGACGTCAGTGGGTCGGGTCTCTTCGGCAGCGCGACGCGCTTCAAGCTCGATCTCGCGGCGGAGCTGAGCGCCGTTCTGGCATTCTCCGCCATCCGCAGCAACGACAAGGTGGGGCTGATACTGTTCTCGGATGAGGTGGAGAAGTACGTGCCGCCGCGGAAGGGCAACCGCCACGTGCTGCGCATTATCCGCGAGCTGCTCACGCATGCGCCGGTCGGGCGCGGCACGGACATCGCCGGGGCGATGAAGTTCCTCAACGGCGTCACGCGCCGCAAGGCCGTGTGCATCCTGGTCAGCGATTTCCAGTCGCGCGGCTACGAGCCGGCGCTGCGGATCGCGCGCCGAAGGCATGATGTCGTTCCGGTCGTCATCACGGACCCGCGCGAGCGGGAGCTGCCCGACGCGGGGCTGATCGACTTGCGCGATCCGGAAAGCGGGCGGCGCGTGACGGTGGACACGTCGAGCCGGCGCGTCCGGCGCGAGTACGCGGCGCGAGCAAAGCGGATCGAGGCGGACCGCACGACCCTGCTGCGGCGCATGAAGCTCGATTCGATCGACATCCGCACGGACCGCTCGTACATCGAACCGCTCGCGGCGTACTTCCGGCGGAAGGAGGCGCGGGCATGATCTGCGGTGCCCGAATGAAAGCGATGGACCGAGCCGTGACCGGAACGGAGCGATCCATCAGAGCCGCGACCGTAGGGGAGCGAGTCCGCGCGCGCCGTCCGGCGCGAGGTCCGCTGGACCGTCCGCGTGATCAAGTCACGCCCATGTTCGGCAGGGGGCAAGAACCTCTTCCTTACGGTCGCGGCTCTGAAATAGGGCGCGGCCCTGAAATGCAACCGCTTCTTTGCCGGCGCGGCTCGGAAAGGCTGGTTCGCGTTCACGGGCTTCTCCGGGCGAGCTTGGGAATTCTCGCGCTGATCGCCTCCGGCGGCTGCACTCGCAAGGACGCATCGCACGGCGGCAACGACAACGTCGCCGAAAGGGCCGTGGAGCGCGTCGCCCGCGGCGGACCCATCGAGCTGCGGCTGCGCGCGGACGACGAATCTCCGGCGTTCGGCTCGACGCTGAGAGCACGCGTGGAAGTGCTGGCGGACGCGGACGCGGTCGTGCGGCTGGATGATTATGCGCTCGCCATGGAGCGGCAGCCCTTCGGCTACGGCGTGGCGCTCCGTGCCACGGAGGACGCCGCGCCGCAGCCGGACGGCCGCAAGCGCTGGCGGAGGGAATACGAGCTGACGTTTTTCGTGCCGGGCGAGCACACGCTGCCGCCGGCGACCCTGACCTGGGTGCAACCGGTCGCCGCGCCCGCCGTGCAGGTTTCGACCGCGCCTCAACCTCCCGCCGCCACGTCCTCTCCACCGTCGGCGCCACCGGCGCAGCCTCCCCACGGGCAGCCGGCGGAGCAGCGTCTGTCCACCGACAGCATCACCCTCAACGTGCGCCCCACCGACGATCTCAACGTGCCCGCGGACCAGCTTGCCCAACTGGCTTCTCCCGCGCCGGTGGAACTTCCTGAAGACCGGATCGCGCGGCGCTGGCGAGCGTGGCTGATCGGCGCGGCGGCACTGCTTGTCGTCGCGACGGCGGGCGTGCTGTGGTGGAGGCGAAGACAGAGGCGGGCATCGCAGCCTTCGCCGCCGATTCCCGCCGACGTGTGGGCGACGCGCGCGCTGGATGCGCTGCTGGCGGAGCAGCTCGTCGAACGTGGGCAGGTCCACGAGTTCTACTTCCGCGTCAGCGCGATCGTGCGCGGGTTCATCGAGCGGCGCTTCGGGCTGCACGCCGCGGAGATGACCACCGGGGAGTTTTTGCAGGAAGCGCTGACGGGCGAGATGCTCGGCGAATCCAACCGGAGCCTGCTCGGCGAGTTCCTTGAAGCGTGCGACCTGGTCAAGTTCGCCCGCTTCGAGCCGCAGCCCCGCGCGATCACGCAGACCGTCGAATCCGCCCGGGCGTTCATTCAGATCATGGGACCGACACAAGGCACGAATCACCAGCCCGCCGTCGTCGCGCAGCTTGCAGCGCAGGAGGTCGGCGCATGATCGCGGAACTGTCGCTGCCGCCGCTTGCGCCGGGGCCGGTCTTCGCCGCGCTCGCCGGGGTCTTCGCGCTGGCGCTGCCGTGGATATGGATCAACGCCGCCGATCCGCGCCGTCGGCCCGCGCTCCGCTTCAGCGGCACGGACCTCGCGGCCGATCTGCCCCGATCGTGGCGGCAGCGGACGTGGTTCATTCCGCCGCTGCTGCGCACGCTCGGCGTCCTGGCGCTGCTCTTCGCGCTCCTGCGGCCTCAGTCCACGGGCGTTTCCCGCGACACCAGCGAGGGCATCGCCATCGAGATGGTGCTCGACGTGTCCGGCAGCATGGCCGAGACCGACTTCGCCATCGACGGTCGGCCCGTGCGGCGCATGGAGGCGGTCAAGCAGGTTTTCCGCGATTTCGTGCTCGGCGCGGAAGGGCTGGCCGGGCGCCCCAACGATCTGATCGGCATGACCACGTTCGCCATGTACCCGGACGTGCGCTGCCCGCTGACGCTGGATCACGCCAACCTTGTGAACCTTCTGCGCGAGACGGACATCCCCGGCTGGGTGCGCGGGCGGCAGGTGTACGAGCACCCCGAATCCAACAACACGGCGCTGGGCGACGGCATCGCGCGCGGGACGGATGAGCTGCGCAAGGCGGGCGAGAAAGCCACGGCGGGCATCGCCGGCGCCGAGGCCGCGCGCAGCCGCATCATGATCCTCCTCACGGACGGCTACAACAATCCCGCGCCGGAGCTGAAGAAGGACGCCGTCGATCCGGTGGAAGCGGCCAAGCTGGCGGGCAAGCTGGGCATCAAGATCTACGCCATCGGCGCGGTCGGCGCTTCCGGCGCGTCGCCTGGTCGCGGACGCGGCATCTTCGGCGCGCTGCAGCGCCGCGCGGAAGTGGACGAGCCGACGCTCAAGGCCGTCGCCGCCGCCACTGGAGGGAAGTACTTCCGCGCGGAGGACACGGAATCGCTCGCCACCATCTACGCCGAGATTGATCAACTCGAACGCCGCAAGACCGGCGAGCGCGTGTACAACGACCACACGGCGCTGGCGCGCTCGGCGATGCTCGTGGGCTTGATCCTGCTCGCCTCGGAACTCCTGCTGGCACACTTGGCATACCGGAGGGTTCCATGACGAGAAGCGCGCATCCCTGGGGCACATGGCTCGCATGGGTCGTGATCCTGCCGGTTCTGATCGGCCTCACGGCGCTGGCGGCGTGGGCGCTGACGCCGCCGGGAGACTTGCCCCTGGACGGTGTGAACTTGGCGTGGCTGGCGACGTTGATCCCCGCCGCGTGGGTGATGATGGCGTGGAGCCGGCTGCGTCAACGCCGAGGGCTGGCCGGCTTCAGCGGCGAGTTGGCGCCCGCACTCGCCCGCGAGGTCGATCCCGCGCGATCCGCCTTTCGCGCGGGAATGCATGTCGCGGCGCTGCTGTTCATCATCGGGGCGATCCTCGGACCGCGATGGGGACGCGGCACGGAGAAGATCGAAGCGTATGGGCTGGACATCGCGGTGGCCGTGGACGTCTCACGATCCATGCTGGCGCGGGACGTCGCGCCGGATCGGCTGACGCGGGCGAAGCAGGAGATCGAGCGACTGACGCTCAACCCTTCCAACCGGCTGGGATTGCTGGCGTTCGCCGGGTCGGCGTCGATGAAAACGCCGCTCACGCTCGATCAAGCGTTTTTCGCGCAGGCGCTGGCGGACTTGAACACCGGCAGCGCGCCGCGCGGCGGAACGGCCATCGCCGAGGCGATCTACACCGCGGGCGACTTTTTCGCCGCCTCGGCGGAAGGCGCGACGCGCGTCATCCTCGTCTTCACCGACGGCGAGGACCACGAGGGCGATCCGGTTCGCGCCGCCCGGGAGGCGCGCGAACGCTACGGCGCGCGGGTCTTCACCATCGGCGTCGGCGATCCCGACGCGCCGGCCGGGGCGCAGGTGCCCGCGCGTCCCGGCGGCACGGAGCCGCTCGTGCATGACGGGCAGATCGTGTTCTCGAAGCTGAACATCGAGGCGCTGGCGAAGATCGCGGAGGCCGGCGCGGGCAAGGCCGTGCCCATCTCATCGTTCAAGTCCGTCGTGGACCTGCTGGAGAACATGGACAAGCAGAAGCTCGCGGGGGAGGAGCGGGCGCGGTATAAGCCTAGATATCAGGTGTTTCTTGCGTTCGGGCTTGCGGCACTGATGATGCAGACTCTGTTGAGGGAGCGTCCGCGCCGTCGAACGGACCGGCTCGAGCGCCTGGGGCTTGCCGCATGAGCGACGCCGCCGGCCCTGCGAGGTGGGGCAGGTCTCTGACCTGTCTGGTGGGGCCGCTCTCCGAGCTGCCACCTCATGGTCAGGCTTGCGAACGGGATATCATGGGTTTCCTTCACGACAAGCAAGTCAAGCCATGAGCCAGGCTGAACGCACGATCCCGCTGGATTCCGCGCTGCAAGCCAGGCTGCGCCGCCTGCTGTGGACGTTGCGCTCGGTGGTCGTCGTCGAGGCCGTCGGCGTGATCGTCGGCTTCTGGGCGCTGTCGTTCGCGGCGCTGGTGACGATCGACTTCCCGCTTCGGCTCTCCGTGGCGGCGCGGACGGCGCTGCTCATCCCCGTGCTGGCGGGTCTGGCGCTACTGATCGCCCGCCGCCTGCTGCCTCCGCTGCGAGTGCCGATGAACGTGGCGGACGCCGCCCACCTGGTCGAGCAGCGGAGACCGGAGCTGGCGTCTCTGCTGGTCTCGGCCGTGCGCTTCGGAACCGGGCAGATCGGCGCGCCGGAGTCGAACTCGCCGCAGCTTGCCGGCGAAGTCGTGCGCCGCGCCAACGAGGCCGCCGCGCAGTGGACCGTGGGCAAGCACGTCCGAAGCCGGCGGGCGTACATTTCGATTTCCGTAATCGCCGTCGTGGTCGCGTGCTTGTCCATCTGGGCTGGTGTCTGCGGCTCGACGCTGGGGCTGGCGCTGCGGCGCACCATGTTGCTGTCCACGCAGGAGTGGCCCAAGCGCACACGACTGGTTCTCGAGTTGGAAGGGGATCGCATCGCGGCCGCGCGGGGCGACGACCTTGAAATCCGCGCCCGCGTCGAGGGCGTGATGCCCCGCTCGGTGGATGTCGTGTTCACGCCGGCGGACGGCGAGAGCGGGCGACAGACGATGACCACGGTCGGCGAAGCGGGTCTGCGCTACACGTTCCTGAACCTCGACCGCGGCATGACGCTGCACCTGGAAGGCGGCGACGACCGCACGCGCGAGGTGCAGGTCGTGCTTTCCGAACGGCCGCGCGTGGCCGGTTCGAGCGTCCTCGCCGTTCCCCCTTCTTACACGGGTCTCGCGCCGCAGGCGCTGCCGCCGGATCAGCGGCTCATCAAGGTGCTGCCGGGAAGCAGAGTGGAGATCGAGTTCCAGACGAGCAAGCCGATCGTCCGCGCGGACGTTCTGGCCGGTGAAGCGGGCGCGGGCAACGCCGAAGGCGCCGGCGATCGCTGGCGGTTCTCCGTCGTTCCTGCGGAAACCACGACTTATTTTCTGGTGCTCACCGATGCCGAAGGGCTTTCCAACCGGCGTCCCGAGCGGTTCACGATTCGCCATGTCAAGGATGAGCCGCCGACGGTGCGGCTGGCGCTGCCCGGCGCGGGGGACATGATCACGCCGGACGCGGTGCTGCGCATCGAGTTAAATGCGACGGATGAGCTGGGGCTTGCGGAGGCGGCGGTCCAGGTCGCGGGCGCCGCCGCAACAACTCGGCCTGTCGCGATGCCGCTGAGCGGCTTTGAGCCGGGAATGAAGGAGTTTCGTACCGCGTTGGAGTGGCCGGTGAGCGGAATGGCGGCGGCGGCCGGCGAAACGCTGACGATGTCCGCGCGCGGGTCGGACTTCAACGACGTCAGCGGTCCCGGCGTGACGCAATCGTCGCCGATCACGCTGCGCGTGGTGACGCCGGAGGAGCTGGCCGCGGACTTCGCGCGACGGGAGCAGGAGTATCGCGCGGAGTTTCAGCGACTCGTCGATCAGCAGGAGGACGTGCGGCGGCAGTTGCTTACGGCTGCGGACAAGATGGATGAGCGAACCCCTCCGGGGGAGCGCAGCGCCCTGCTGGCGCCGCTGGAGCGGCGGCAGCGCAGCCTGGCCAACGCGGTGGGACTCCTGTCTCAGCAGTTCCAGCGCATCGTGGACGAAATGCGCATCAACCGCATGGACGCATTGGGCGTGGGCGACCGGATCCTGCAGGGAATCGCCGATCCGCTCACAAGCCTCTCGACCGTCGACATGCCCGACGCGGCGGAGTTGCTCAAACGCGCCGCGCGCGAGGACGTCGGCGATTGGGAAGCACGGGCGGACGCGGTGCAGGCGCGACTGCTCGAGCAGATGCGCGCCATCCTCGCGCGCATGCGAGAGACCGAGGGCTACCACGAGGCCGTCACCATGCTGCAGGACATCATCCAGCTCCAAAAGGAGCTGAACGCCGAGACCAAGAAGAAGGTCGAGTCCGAGGGGGCGGATATCTTTGATGATTGAAGCTTTGTGGGAACGGGGAACGGGCGATCGGCGCCTCATGTGGCACCGGTTTGCAACCGGTGTGTGGTGCACGGGTTTTCAACCTGTGCCTGCATTAAAGTAGTTTGAACAACTGGCGCCCCGCAATACGGAGAGTTCGAGGATGGGAAACTCCAAGTATCGGATCGCATGGGGAACAGCGACTGCATTGATTCTTGCGGTCCACGCGAGTGCGGCGGACGCCCCGCGCCCGGGTGTGGACTGGCCCCAATTCCGCGGGATCAACGCCTCCGGCCTGGCGGAGGGGTTCCCGCTGCCGACCACATGGAATGTCGAGACGAACGAGAACATTCATTGGAAGACCCCGATCCCCGGAATGGCGCATGCGTCTCCCATTGTGTGGGGCGACCGCGTGTATGTAGTCACCGCCCTCAGCAGTAAGGGGGACAATTCCCTGAAAGTCGGACTCTACGGCGACATTGTGCCCGTCGAGGACGTTTCCGTTCACAAGTGGTTCCTGTACGCGCTGGACAAGAAGACCGGCAAGATTGTGTGGGAGCAACTGGTGCATGAAGGCGTGCCTTCCATCAAGCGGCACACCAAGGCCACGCAGGCCAATTCCACTCCCGCCACCGACGGAAAACATATTGTCGCGTTTTATGGATCCGAAGGCCTGTGCTGCTATGACGTGGACGGAAAGCTGTTGTGGAAGAAAGTCATAGGCAATCTGGACGCCGGTTATTACATGATGCCGCAGGCGCAGTGGGGCTTCGGCAGCTCGCCCATCATTCATGAGGGCCGCGTCATTGTGCAGTGCGACGTGCAGAAGCTTTCCTTTCTGGCCGCCTTCGACGTTGCCACCGGCGAGGAAGTCTGGCGAACGCCGCGCGAGGACGTGCCGACGTGGAGCACGCCGGCCGTGTGGAAAACCGCCGACCGCACGCAAATCGTGCTCAATGGTTTCAAAAGAATGGGCGGTTACGACGCGAAGACCGGCACGGAGCTGTGGCGCATGAAAGGCATGGGCGATATTCCCGTGCCTACGCCGCTGGTCACGCCGGATCACGTGTATATCGCCCATGCGCACGGCATGGCCGCGCCGATCTTCGCCATCAAGCCCACGGCGACGGGCGACATCTCTCTGCCCAAGGACGTCAAGAGCAACGACCATGTGGCGTGGAGCGATTTCCGCTGCGGCGTCTATATGCAGACGCCGTTGATGTATGGAAATGAGTTGTATTGCTGCCGCGATAATGGATCCATCAATTGTTACAACCCCAAGTCGGGGGAATCGGTCTATCAGAAGCGACTGGGAACCGGCTCGACCGGGTTTACGGCGTCCGCCGTGGCCGGGGATGGGAAGGTCTATTTCACCAGCGAAACGGGGGACATCCACGTCGTCAAGACCGGCGCGACGTTTGAGTTGCTTTCGAAGAACCCCATGGGCGAAGTCTGCATGGCGACGCCCGCCATTTCGGAGGGACTTATTATTTTTCGCACGCAGGGTCACATCGTGGCCGTGGGAGATAAATCACCAGGCGGCGCGGGCGAGGCCGCAGGGGCGCCGCCGCCCGCAACAGAGGGAGTGAAGCCGGGGCCGGCGGGAGAGAAACCGGGCCAGGCGGGAGAGAAATCGGCCCACATCGAGGCGGCTCCGCGGATCGCATTTGACATCGGGCGCGACGGCGAGACGTGGGGGACCATCGTGTTTGAGCTGGATCCCCAGAAAGCTCCCATCACCACGGCGAATTTCCTGCGCTATGTGGACGAGGGTTATTTCGATGGGACGATTATCCAGCGCGTGCTCGTCGGAGAAGGGGCGCGCATTCAGATATTCCAGGGCGGCGGCTACACCGCATTGGGGCAGACCGCGCCCAAGCCGGGGCAGCGGGCGCCCATCAAACTCGAAACGCGCAACGGCCTGAGCAACGTGCGCGGCACGATCGCCATGGCGCGCGACTCAGACCCCGACACAGCCACCAGCGAGTTCTTCGTCAACCTCGCCGACAACACGAAGTTGGATTACACCAGCGATGAGAAGCCGGGGTACGCCGTGTTCGGCCACCTCGTCGAAGGCTGGGACGTGGTGGAGAAAATCCAAGCCGTCGAGACCGCAACGAACCCCGACCCGGTTCTCAAGGGCGAGAACTCGCAGCCTCTCAAGCCGCCCGTTGTGACGCGCGTGCGCCGACAGAGCAACACGCCGCGGAAATAGATCGTGACGCTGTTTGAAAACCGGCACGAGTAGAAGCCCCCAAAACCAACACGTTGTCTGGAATTCGGGGCTCAGGTCTGTTGTGCAGCGACTGCCCATCCGTGACGCTGCAGCGCATACCCCCTGAACCTCGTTCAATATTTATCCCAGTTTGCGGCGAAGCAACACACACGACCACCGATGCTGGCAAGCCATCCTGCTTGGCCCCGGGCGCATCGGCCTTCCGCGCGAAATCTCGCTGATCTTGCGATTGCATTCCTGCTTGTGGCGAGAACCCGCATCCGTATGTTCCCTGGTTAACGGGATCGTGCAGATCGACGTCGACCCATCTTGACGGGCGACCAACGCATTTGTGGCACACGGCTTGCTCCAAGAGTTTGGGAATCCCGCGGCATCGCCCGGGAAACCCGGCGATGAGTGGTCCGGCCCTTCGACTCGATCCAAGCGATTTCGCGCACCCAGAGGCCCCCGAGGGGACACTCGCTTCTGTTCCGCCGGATGACCGGACGGTTTCCGCGGCAAATCGAGCCGGCTCGCGCGTGCGCAGCGGGCGTCGCGCGTTTGCCAGCGGCTCAAGCAGGAGGATCACAGGAGGATAATCATGACACGTACTTGGGCGTTGATCGTGCTCTCGTGGGCGCTCGTTGGGGCGCCAGACGCGCCGGCTGACGAGCCGAGGGTCATCTATGTGAACGACGATGCGACTGGAAGTGGCGACGGTACCAGCTGGGAGAATGCGATGCCGTCGCTGAAAGACGCGCTGGACTTCGCCGCGGCGGGCGACGAAATATGGGTGGCCGCCGGCGTGTACAAGCCTTCGCGGCATCCGGACAACCGTGCGGCGAGCTTCTTATTGATTTCCGGCGTGGGCGTGTACGGCGGGTTTGCCGGATTCGAGAAAGACCGCTCTCAGCGAGACCCCGCGTTGAATTCAACTACACTCAGCGGCGATTTGCGGGGCGATGATGGACCGGATTTCGCACACACCGGCGACAACAGCCTGCACGTGGTAAAAGTGGACGTCGGCGGGGCGGCGCCGGTGCTTGACGGATTCACGATCGCGGGAGGCAACGCCTCCGGAAATCGCCACACGCCTGCTGCGAGCGGCGGCGGCGTGGTCATCCGGCGGGGTTCCTTCAACCTCGTCAACTGCACGGTCATCGACTGCCAGGGCGCGCTGGGCGGCGGTCTCTACAATGCCGGACCGGGATACGTTACGCTCACGAATTGCACGGTTGCGCGCAACAGGGCCCACAGCGGCGGCGGCGCGTGCGGGCCGTTTGAGTTGAGTCATACGGCGTTTGAGGACAATCATGCGGAGTCCCGCGGCGGCGCGATCTATGGAAGCTGCGCGGCGGAGCATGCGCTCTTCGCCGGCAACCGCGCGGAGAAGAAGGGCGGGGCCATCATGGGCCCGGCGGTCGTCACGCACTCCGCCTTTGTGCGAAACCACGCGGGCAGGAAGGGCGGGGCTGCCTTCGGGCGACAAGCGAGCCTGAGCGCCACCAACACTTTGTTTCTCGGTAATTACGCGGGCGAATTCGGCGGAGTGGTCTATGCCCACGGGCGGGCGAACCCATACTTCAACCATTGCACGCTGGCGTTCAACGCGACCGAAGAGAACGATGCAACGATCTGCTTCACGCGCGACCAGAGCGCGCCGCGCTTCTTCAACTCCATCCTCTGGCGCAACTACCTGGGCGAGGTCGAGGACCCGTATGGTCCGCAGTTTTGGGTTTTCGGCAACCACGACGAGGTGATCCGGTACAGTTGCGTCGAGGGCATCCGCGACGTGGGCGGCGAGCATGGCAACATCGCCGACGACCCGCGCGTGGCGGACCTGTTCGGACCGGACGGCGAAGGAGGCACCGGCGACGAGAACCTGCGGCTCACCGGCGATTCGCCCTGCATAGACGCCGGCTGGAAGGACCGCCCCGTGCCGACGGATGAGACGGACCTGGACGACGCGATTCGCTGCATCGACGACCCGTACGTCGAGGATACGGGAAAAGGCAGACCGCCTCTTCCGGACATGGGCGCGTATGAGTTCAAGCGCAAGTAGATCGCGCCCGCGCTGCGCGGGGAAGGTGCCGCATGTATCTGGCCCCGGAGAACCGAAGCCGCGCGTCAGGTCCGCGCGCGGCTTGGCGCGCCTGTGGCGATGGGCGTTACTCGCAGTTCACCACGATCGGCGCGCGGCAGCCCGGCGGGTCCGTCAGGGTCACGGTATGTGCGCCAGGCGACTGTCCGCTGAGAACCCGCTTCGCCTTGCGATTCTGGATGGTCATCTCGTGCGGCGTCCCGTCCACCGCCGCCGTCAGGACTCCGCCTTCGTCGTCCCAGGTGGCCACCGACGCGATCAGCTTGATCTTGCCGCGCTTGCAGTTCGCCTTCCACTTGACGATCTCATCGCATGGAACATACGAGCCGTACACCAGCGTGATCGTCGCCGTGTTGGACGGCTGCCCGTTGCTGATGGCCTGGAACGTCAGCGTGTCCGTGCCCGAGGCGCGCGGGTCGGGCTTGATGAGCCGCGCGGCGCCGCTGCCGTGTACCGTGGCCTGCGACGGGTTGCCGGTGATCTGAATCGTGGGCGCGGGATCATCCGGATCGAACGCCGGCAGCTCGACCAGCATCGCGCGGTTGGCGCTGACGGCGCGCATGTATCCGAACGCCGTCGGCGCGACCGTGTCCCCGCCCGTTGAAGGGGGGTTCGCGTAGGCAATGCTCACTTCGACCGGCTCACTGACGGCCGACCCGCCTGCCTCAAAATCGGCCTCGGCGTAGAGCTGCGACACGCCCGCGCCGATCGCCTCCGCGCGGACCGTCACGGTGTCGAGGCCCAGTCCCGTCGAGGCCAGCACCCGGCCGTTCTGCATGACGCGCGTCTCGCGCACCACGCCGCCCGCGGCTTCGACCGTGACATCCATGAGCGTCGATCGGTCGCCCGAGTTCGGCGAGACGGAAAGTGAAACCGCCTGACCGCGATTGTTCACGTTCACGGTTCCCCTCCACCGACCCTGATTGCGCATTGGGCTGTTGTCGTACGCGATGACCCGCGCGTCATTCGGTCCATCCGGCAGCGTGGTCGTGTCCAGCGTGAACTCGCCGCGACGGATCACGGTGTCGCGCGTCACGCCACCCACCACAAGATCATACGAGTCGATCGCGCCGCCCGGTCGATCGGTCAGCGCCTGCGGCGTGAGCGTGATGATTCCGCTGACCTCCTCCGTTGGCGCGTCCGGCACATCCACCGTCGGAATGTACGCAAACGGCTGCGTCAGCGGATCGCCGTACGCCAGGACCTGAAACGGCAGGTAGCTGAGGCTCCGCAGTCCGGCCTCGCCGAGCGACAGGCCAGAGTAATACCACACGTGGAAGTACGGATGCGGGAACTTGCCCGGGTAGTTGCACGGTTCCTCAACGGTTCCATACGAGCCGGCGGCGCCCTTGGGGATCCAGCGCGAGAGCTTCGTCTGGCCGCCGTCTTCGAAGGTCCCGGCGTAGCTGGTGAGGTGGTCGCACATCGCGCCGGGCAGGATGGAGAAGTCGCCGCCGTCGATGTCGGGCGTGGCCCAGCCGGTCATGATGCCCAGCGCGTCGTGGCGCCCCAGCGGCAGCACGTCGTCGATCTGCTCCGCCTGCCCGCCGAGATCGAGAATCGCCTGAATCGCCCGAGGAAAGTGGTTGTGCCGCGGTCCGCTGCGCAGCTCGTCGGTGGTCCGCATGAAGTAGAACGTGCCGTCGGGGCGCGTGCCGTCAACCGCCACGCCGCGGTCGATCATGGCGATCGTCTCCTCGAGCGTGTTGCCGCGCGGCCCGTCGTAGCCCAGCAATGCGCCGATGAAGTACCGCTCCCCGTCCGGATTGTTTCCGCCCAGACCGGACAGATACCGCGTGCCGCTGCTGAAGTGCAGCGCGTTGGTGCTCGAGTAGAACTGATTGCGCCGCGAGGAGAAGGACGACCCTTGCAGGATGTCGTCGGCCAGGAACGCAAACGTGAACACGGACGAGGACGAGAACCGCGTCACCGGGTAGCAGCCGTCGCTGACGAGGCCGGGCGCGTTGACAAAATAGCTGCCGCCCGGCGTGGCCACGATGTAGTCGATGTGCTGCAGTGTGCGTCGGTTCGCCGTCACGCCGAGCAGCGCGGCGTGTTGATAGTCGGCGAACGCGGCGAAATCCGACGCGCCGGGCGAGAGGTACAGGACGTTCTGCGGCGGCACGCCGCGCGCGCGGATGTAGTGGTTCCCGACGTACAGCGACGCGGCGCTGCCCGGGTCGATGATGACCACGGCATTCTCCGCGCCACCGCCGGCCCGCGCCTGCGGCGCCGAAAGCCCGGACCCGATCACCGAAAGCACCGCCGCCCATACTCTGCGCGCCGCCGCCGCCCGCGGCGTTCCGCACTCAAAGACCAGCGCGGTCCACGCCCTGCGAACCAGCCCGCTTAACGAACGTTGCGCCCGCGCCGTTGCCGCATGAACCTGTCGTCCAAACACGCGATTCCCCTCCCCCCTCGAACGCCGTCGAATCCCAATCGAATCGACCCCATCATAGCAGCTTGACCAGGTCCATCGAAGCGCAATGCCAACCAACGTCCCATTGTCAGTGCGACGGGCCTTTTCAGAACCCGAAGCGCAAGCGAGGGTCTCCTCCGGTGGCAACGACCTTTGCACCTTCGCGGGCGGCGAATAACCTGTTTCGAGAGGACGGACGTGCTCCGGGGACGCCTCAGCGTCGATTACACAGGAGGTCAGAAACATGCGGCACGGTGAATGCGGCTCTACGGGACTTTCGTTCGGGCTTCCGGCCCGTTGGCGTGCCGGCAGGATTCTCGTGGTGTCGGCGGGCCTCCTCTCCTTTGTGGGCACGATCACGCCGGTTGTCCTCGCCCAGTCCGCCAGAACGATCGGCTTCTCCCAGGTCGGCGCGGAGTCCGACTGGCGCGCGGCCGAGACGAAGTCGATCAAGACCGAGGCCGAGAAGCGCGGGCACACGCTGAAGTTCTCCGACGGGCAGGGCAAGCAGGAGAATCAGATCAAGGCGCTGCGCGCGTTCATCGCCCAGAAGCTCGACGCCATCGTGCTGGCCCCCATCAAGGAGGACGGCTGGGAGCCGGTGCTCAAGGAAGCCAAGGCCGCGGGGATCCCCGTCTTTCTGGTCGATCGCGGCATCCGCGTGCCCGACGAGAGCCTTTTCGTCACGCTGATCGCCAGCGACTTCGTCGAGGAAGGGCGCATGGCCGGCCGCTGGCTCATCGAGAAGACCGGCGGCAAGGCGAACATCGTCGAGCTTCAGGGCACGGTCGGCTCCGCGCCCGCCAACGACCGCAAGAAGGGCTTCGAGGAGGCGATCAAAGAGCAGCCCGGCCTGAAGATCATCAAGTCGCAGACGGCCGACTTCCGCCGCGCCGACGGCAAGCAGGTCATGGAGGCGTTCATCCACGCGGAGGGGGCGAACATCAACGCGGTGTACGCGCACAACGACGACATGGCGCTGGGCGCGATTCAGGCGCTCCAGGCCGCGGGCATGGAGCCGGGCAAGAAAGTGCTGGTCATCTCGATCGACGCCGTAAGGGCGGCGTTCGAAGCGATGATCGCCGGCAGGCTCAACGCAACCGTCGAGTGCAACCCGCTGATGGGCCCGCTGCTCTTCGACACGATGGAGAAGCACTTCAAGGGCGAGCCCATTCCCAGAAAGATCATCAACCAGGATCGGCTCTTCGAGCAGAAGGACGCGGCGGAGGCGATTAAAACCAGGGAGTACTGATCCAGCTCGGGTGTTTCCCAGCATGCGGTGTGTGCCGCCGCCGCCGCTACAGCTCGCGCACGTGCCAGCCGCCGTCCACGTTGAAGACTTGGCCTGTGCTGAAGGGGAAGTCCTGGCGGGCGATGGCGGCGACCGCTTTGCCCACTTCCTGCGGCGTGCCCCAGCGGTTGATCGGCGTCAGGCCGGCGGCGAGCTTGCGGTTGTAGAAGTCGTGAACTTTCGGGGCGGAGGTCATGTCCGTTTCGATCAGGCCGGGGCAGACCTCGTACACGTAGATCCCCAGCGGCGCAAGGCGCACGGCGAACAGCTTCGTCATCATGCTCACGCCGGCCTTGCTGAGGCAATACTCCCCGTAGTCCGCGGCGGCGGTGTAGGAGCGGATGGAGGAGATGTTGACGATCGCCGCCCAGTCCAGCAGCCCCTGCTCGCGGAGCTGGACCATCTCGTTGGCGACGCGCTGCGTCAGGAAGTAGGGCGCCTTGAGGTTGGCCTTGAGCACGCGGTCGAAGCTCGCCTCGGGCGTGGCGAGGATGTCGTAGCGGTTGTCCGGGGCGATGCCGGCGTTGTTGACGAGCAGGTCGATCCGCCCGAAGCGCTCCATGACGAACTCGATGACCAGGTCGCGGTGGCTGCGCGTGGTGACATCGCCCTGGCACAGTTCGACGGCGGACGCGCCGGCGCGCTCGCACTGCTGCTGGGTCTCTTCCGCGGCGGAGAGGTTTTTGCGGAAGTTAATGACAAGGGCGTAGCCGAGGCGGGCGAGTTCAAGGCAGATGCCCCGCCCGATGCCCCGCGAGCCGCCGGTGACCAGCGCGACTTTCGATCCTTCCACGTCGAGCCTCCCTGCCCAGGATCGGCGATATCAAGCCCTGAGGCGCCGCCGGGGCGCTGCCTGTCCGCGGCCAAGACCCGTCGGAAAGCGCATCGCAGGACGTCGGGTCTGCGCTGCCTACGTCGCCATGGCGGCCATCGTTTCGAGCTGCGCGCGTCGTGCGGACTTGCGCGTCTTGCGACGGCGGCGTTCGGAGGGTTTCTCGTAGTAGCTGTTGCGCTTGATCTCGCGGATCAGCCCTTCGCGCTGACACAACCGCTTGAAGCGCTTGAGCACCTGTTGAATCGTCTCGTTCCCTCTCGGCTTGATCTTGATCATTCACAACTCCCAGAGCATCAAACACCCGTCCCCGGCGCGCGAACTTCATTCGGGCGCTGCCTTCGCCCAACCCGCGCGTGGGAGGGGCGATTATACGCATCGGCTCGCGGAACGCCACCCGTGCAGAAAAGTCGGCGACGGTGCGCGCTTGATTGGCCGGGCATCACACAGCATCGCCGTATCCTTTGTACTGACAAGATGTTATCCGCACATTGCCGCGAACGCTAACTCGCTGACCCCGTATCGTGCTTCGAATCAACAGGGGGCCGGTTGCGGCCTGAAACGCGCCGCGGGTATCTTCCAGTCATGATGGTTTCGCGCCCGACAGCGGCAACCCGCGAGTCTGATCCGGCCGCGCCGCCCGCCGGCGCCGGTGAATACGTCGAGGTCCTCAAGCGATTCTGGGGATATGAGTCGCTCCGACCGCTGCAGGCGGAGGCGATACGCGCCGGCGTCGAGCAGCGCGACTCGCTGGTCGTCATGCCCACCGGCGGCGGCAAGTCCGTTTGCTATCAAATCCCGCCGATCATCTCCAACCGGCTCGACGTCATCGTCTCGCCCCTGATCGCGCTCATGAAGGACCAGGTGGACGGACTGCGCCAATGCGGATACCCAGCCGCGGCGATCAACAGCTCCATGAGCATGGGAGAGCGCAACGAGGTCGAAGCCGCGGCCGCGCGGGGACAACTGCGACTGCTGTTCGTCTCGCCCGAGAAACTGATGACGCCGCGGTTCCTCGACTGGGTGGATCAACTCGGCGTCCGCACGTTCGCCATCGACGAGGCGCATTGCATCAGCCACTGGGGGCACGACTTCCGACCGGAGTACCGCGAGCTGCGCGCGCTGAAGGAGCGGTTCACCGGCGCGAGCCTGCACGCCTTCACCGCCACGGCCACGCAGCGCGTGCGCGAGGACATCATCGCGCAGCTCGGGCTTGAGACTCCCAACGTGCTGATCGGGCGCTTTGATCGCCCGAACCTTGTGTATCGCGTCGTGCCGCGCGTCCGCGCGGCGGGGCAGGTGGACGACGTTCTTCAGCGCCACAAGCGGCAGGCCGCCATTGTATATTGCATCACGCGCAAGGAATCCGAAGGCATGGCCGACTCGCTGAAAAAGCTCGGCCACCGCGTGGCGGCGTATCACGCGGGCATGACGCCGGACGAGCGCCGCCGCGTGCAGGACGGCTTCTCCGCCGAGAAAATCGACGTCGTCACGGCCACCGTGGCGTTCGGCATGGGCATCGACCGCAGCGACGTGCGCTGCGTCATTCACTCGGCCATGCCCAAATCCGTCGAGCATTATCAGCAGGAAACCGGGCGCGCCGGACGCGACGGTCTGGAGGCGGAGTGCGTGCTGCTGTACTCGGCCGCGGACGCGATGAAATGGGAGTTGCTGATTACCAAGAGCGTTCTCGAATCCGGCGCGCCGCCGGAAGTCATGGTCGGCTACATCGAACTGCTCAACCACATGCGGCGTTATGCCACGCTGGCGAAATGCCGGCATCGCATGTTGTCGGAGTATTTCGGACAAAGGTATGAGCGACCCGAGTGCGGCGCGTGCGACGTGTGCCTGGAAGAGCAGCAGGGACTCGAGGACGCTTCGATCGTCGCCCAGAAGATCCTCTCGTGCGTGTATCGCGTCGGGCAGTCGTTCGGGGCCGTTCACATCGCGGACGTGCTGCGCGGCGCGGACTCGGACGGCATCCGACGCCACGGGCACGAGCGCGTCTCCACGTTTGGTCTACTCAAGGACTTTGATCAGAAGACGCTGGTGAGTTTGACGTTTCAGTTGTTGGATCAGGGATTGCTGACGCGGTCCATGGGTGAGAGGCCCGTGCTCTCGTTGAATCAGGAATCCTGGCGCGTGCTTCGCGGGGAGCAGAAAGTCAGCCTCAACATTCCCCGCACCGCGCCGGTGTCCAAGACGAAGCAGGAAGAGGACGCCTGGCGCGACGTGGACGCGGGGCTGTTCGAGCATCTGCGCGAGTGGCGGCGCGAGCTGGCCGGTCAGCGCGGCGTGCCGGCGTTTGTCGTGCTGGGTGACTCGACCCTGCGGCACCTTGCACGCGTGCGCCCGTCTTCGATCGACGCGCTCGCCGCCGTGCCCGGCATGGGCGAGCGGAAACTCAAGGATTTCGGCGGCGCGCTGCTGGCGGTGCTGGACGCCTTTTGCGCACAACACGGCCTGACGCGCGACGCGGAATCGGAAGACGCCGCGTCCCGCCCGCAGCGCCGCCCGCGCCCGCTGCCTGACAACGTCCGCGAGATGTTCAAGGCGGGTTTGACCGTGGAAGGCGTGATGCAGCGCACCGGCCGCGCGGAAAGCACGGTGTGGAATTATCTCACGGCCTACGTCGAGCAGGAGCGCCCGAAGGACGTGGCGCGCTGGATCCCGCCGGACCGCTACCGCCGCGTGACCGACGCCGTCCGGGAGGCGGGCAGCGCGCGACTCAAACCGATCTTCGAGCACCTGAGCGGCGAAGTGACGTACAACGAAATCCGCATCGTGCTCAGCCATGCCAGGCCCGGCTCCGTCGCGTCATGAGTTGCTTGCAAACCTTGCAGGTGATCGGCCTGGGTTTCGGGCGCACACGACGGCGGAGACGCTCGCTTGCGCTACGGGTTCGGAAAAGGAAAGTCAGGCCCGCCCATCCGAGCCCCAAGCGCAAGCGTGGGCGGCGTTCGACGGTATGGCGTTCGACGGAACGGTGTTCGACGGGGATGCGCGTCACCCCCGGTGTGCAGGCAATCCGCGCGGGTTCCGGGACAGGCCGCTTCCGCTCCGTTGGCCGGCGGCTCGTTGACCTGTCCCCGCTCGACGGCGTAGAGTGGTAAGCGCATGGAGCGGCGTGAACGACTCGTCGCGCCCATTGAACCGCACAGGCAACATCGCAGAGAGGGGGCAATTCGTGGATCGACGCAGGCTGCCGATCCTTCAGCAGGATCCATGGCATATGCGCCCCGTCACGCGGCGCGAGATGCTCCGCGTCGGGTTCCTGGGAGCTGCAGGATTGACGCTCGGGGAGTTCCTGAAACTCCAGGCGCGTGCCGCCGTTCAAGATCCTCCGACCGCCACCCCCTCTGCCGCCGCGCCCGTCCCCGCGCCGCTCGCCGACTCCGTCATCTACATTTTTCTCGAAGGCGGGATGAGCCACATCGACTCCTTCGATCCCAAGCCGATGGCGCCGATCGAAATCCGTGGCGAACTGGGGACCGTCGGTGGCAACGTGCCCGGCGTCCAATTCTCCGGTCTGTGGCGACAGACCGCGCGGATCGCAGACAAGCTCGCGGTCATCCGCTCCATGACCCACGGCGAGGCTGCCCACGAACGCGGCACGCACAACATGCTCACCGGGTACAAGCCCAGCCCGGCCGTCACCTATCCGAGCATGGGGTCGGTGGTCGCGCACGAGCTGGGCATGCGCCGTAGCCTCCCTCCGTACATCTGCGTCCCCGACGCGAGCAGCGGATCCGGCTTCGCGGGGACCGGCTATTTGAGTTCCGCGTTCGGTCCGTTCAGCCTCGGCGGCGAGCCGCAGAGCGATCAGTTCGTGGTCCGCGACCTGAATCCGCCGCCGGGCGTGGACGAGACGCGCATGGCGCGGCGGCGGGGATTGCTCAACACCGTGGACGCTCATTTCGCAGCCGCGGAGAAAAGTGACGCGCTGGACGCGATGGAGACGTTTTATCAGCGAGCCTACGACCTGATCAGTTCGCCTTCCGCGCGGGAGGCGTTCAACATCCAAGCCGAGCCGGCCGCCGTCCGCGACGCCTACGGGCGAACCGCCATCGGACAGCGCCTGCTGATGGCCCGCCGGCTGATCGAAGCCGGGACAAGGTTTGTCACCGTGTTCTTCGGCGGCTGGGACATGCACGTCGACGTGCACGCCGGAATGCGCAAGCTGGTGCCGCCGCTGGATCAGGCCTACGCGGCGCTGCTGGGCGACCTTGAATCGCGCGGGCTGCTGGGCAAGACGCTCGTCGTGCTCTCCACCGAGTTCGGCCGCACGACGCGCATCAACAAGGATCGCGGGCGCGACCACTGGCCTAAGGTGTTCAGTATCGCCTTCGCCGGCGGCGGCGTTCGCGGGGGACAGGTGATCGGCGAGTCCAACGCCTACGCCACCGAGCCGAGGGAGCGACCGGTTACACCGGGCGACGTGGCGGCCACGCTGTTCACTCAACTGGGCATCGACCCGTCGAAGAATTTGCTGGCGCCTGGAGATCGCCCCATTCGCATTGTGCGCGAGGGCGCCGCGATTGCGGGGCTTGTGTAGTCGAACAAGCCTCCCTCCGTCACGCGGTCCACGCGGCCCACGCGAGCGGGCGACTCGCCGCAAGCCTCGATGCCCTTCCCATTCATGGCGCGACCGCGCCGGTCCTGCCGGCGCGGTCGCGGGTTAAGCCTCACTTGTCAATCAACGCCTCAAGCCACTACCGGCAACGCTTGCAGTTGCCCGGCGGAATGTCGCACCCGACCAGATCGGCAATCACCTTGCAGGCGGCGCCGTTCGGGCAGGCATTAAAGCCCTTCAGGCGCTCGCGGCAATCCGCAGTGCCGTTCGGGCACTCATTGGTGCAGACCAGGTCGCCCCGGACATACGGGCAGGTGTCGCACACGACGCCGCACAGGGTCGCCATGTTCTTCACCTTGTTGACCTGATAGATGCACCGCGCCGTCGGCGGGCCGCATTCCACGGAAAGAGCCTGGGAGACCGTGCCCACGCCGTACCCGTAGTCGCCCGAGGACACCCACGTGAGGGTGCCGTATCCCGGGTTGCCGACTCCGCCGTCACGCAGATGGCTGTCGCAATTGAGCAGCGTGCCGTCGCGCGGGGTGTAACCCCAGTCGCCATTCTCGCCCGGAATGTACGGACGAATCTCGACGAAGTAGTTGCCCGCCGGGGCGCAGCAGGAGCCATCCGTCTGGACCGTGCTGCGGGTGCCCAGCAGACCGAAAATGGTGTCCTGGAAGAACGCCATGCCCACGTTGCTGGACAGGGTGGAGCACTCCTCCGCCTCATTCGGATGGCAGTTGCCATCCTCGGCGTACAACGCGACCTGAAGCTGGCGATACCCCGTGCCGAAAAAGCCCAGGTGGTCGCGGACGGCCACATCCACGCAGCAGTCTTCTTCGAAGCGAACGTCGTCCACGAACTGCAGGTCGGAGTCGCTTCCGAACACGCCCTGCCCAGCGTAGGCATCGCCGTTGCCGTTGATGTACAACTGGTTGTCCGTGATGTACAAAGTGTTGTAGATTTCATCCAGCGTGAAGCTGGGCGGCGGAACGTCGATGTGTCCGCCGATCACATGCGTCGCGGGGCCGATCTGCGCGGGGCTTTGATCGCCATAAACCCCGACGCACACACAACAAACAAGAATCGCTGCAAGAGCCACTCTCATATCAAACGCCTCCTCTCCATCCTGAGAATCTCACACACTGTCGCGGACGCTTGGTGCGTTTCCAGCCTCCGAACCGATGCAAGCCCGCTTCGCGCAGCCGGACCGTCCGCCTCTTCGCCGGCGACGCACATCGGGCGCTGGACGGTTCTTTCCCCCCACGATTCCCACTGCTACGGAGGGCCCCGCACGCGCATCCACGCATCGCACGTCCGAAACACAAAGTCTCCTCGCCCGCATTTGCAAAAAGACGACCGAGCCGAATCCAGCGACGACGACCGCGGACGCGCCGCCTGTCTTCGCGTCAGCGCTGAAGCCGGACCGGTCCGCCCCACAAGCCACCGCGCGGCGTCGGAGAAGCCGTCGCCGCCCGCACCCGCCTGCTGCCCGCACCCGCCTGCTGACTGCCGTATCCCCTCCCGGCTTCCTCCGTCGAGTCAGAAACCGGGAGGAGGCGGCATGAGAACTCCAAAACGAACACAGAAACGATCCGACCAGTGGAGCGGGCGCGAAAAGAACCTCCCCCTCCTTCGCGCCCGCAGCGATTCCCAATGATGTTGCTGATGCCGGAGCGCATCCCACGCAGGACGGCCACGGTTCGTCGATTGACGAGAGACACCGCACCGATGGCGACATCGCGCCGGAATCGTGCGGGAGCAGCCCCTCATATGTTCAACCGAAAGAACCGTTTCGGGCGCGCCCTGAAATCATCGCTGAGAGGAGGTTTTCGGTTGCGCGAATATCCGAGCACCTGCGCTGCTTCGCGCGAAGGTCTGCGATCTCAGCGCCGCCTCTCAATATTGGCAATGGCGCCGGGTCATTCGCTTCTCGTTCTTAAGACTCCGCCGTTGACATCTGCTCGAATCCCAAGCCCGGCGTCGTGCTCCATTCCCACGCCGCCGTTTCGCGGCGCCGCGGCTGCGCTAAGACGCCGTCGATTATCGCGCCCATTCTGCATGCCTTGTTTCACCGGGTGAAACCGGTAGAATGTATGAGTCAGCGCAGGCCGGAGACTTGGACGCGACACTCGGGAGAGGAGAGGTGCATCCATGCCGGCCGCCACGCCTTGCGACTGCGACGCGCCCGTCTGCATCGAGCGAGACCTGCCTTGGCTGCGCCATTTCGTGTCGGAATCGAGGACGGCGCTGTGTCGCCGAATCGCGCCGCGCATTCCGTCCGATGTGCGCGGTCTGATCGACGCCGACGACGTTCTCCAGGAGGCCTACATCGACCTGTTCCGCCACGCGAGCTCCATCACGACGGCGACCGACGCTCACGTCTTGCGGCGCTGGCTGGCGCGCATCGCGCTGCACCGGCTTCAAGACGCGGTGCGCATTCAACGCGCCGTGAAACGCGGCGGCGGAAAAAGGTGGAAACTCGAATACGCTCACGCGTCCGCCGAAGATATCCCGGCGGACGCGCACGCTTCGGCTGCCGCCGCGGAGTCGGACTTCCAGCAGAGCATGGATTGCGTGCTCGCCGCGCTGCCGCCTTCCCAGCGCACGGCGCTGAAGCTGGTCTACGTCGAAGGGCAATCGCTCGCAGAGGCCGCACGGCGCATGGAGCGCTCGCCCGGCGCCGTGCGAACGCTGTGCTACAAGGCGCGCAAGGCCCTGCGGCTCGGGCTGGGAGCATCCTTCACCATGGCGTGACGCCTGAACCGCCAAGCCCTGGCAGGCGGAAAACCCATGCGCGGTCGTGCACTCCACGTGCCCAGCGCTGAAGATTCGCGCCACCCGGCCTGACCGCGCGTTTCCGTCCGACCGGCTATAATCCGCGCATGACCGAAGACGAACGGATTGAGCACCTCCGCGACAGGATCGCGCGGTTCCCGAAATCGCCCGGCGTTTATCTCATGAAAGACGTTGAGGGGCGGGTCTTGTACGTCGGCAAGGCCAAGGAGCTTCGCGGGCGGGTGATGAGCTATTTCCAGCCGTCGGCGGACCTGCTGGCCACGCGCGGGCCGGACATCGCGCGGATGATCACGCGGGTGGCGGACGTGGACTTCCTCGAGTGTGAGACCGAGGTGGACGCGATGCTGCGCGAGGCGCGGCTCATCAAAGACATCCAGCCCCCGCACAACGTGCTGCTGCGCGACGGCAAGACGTTCCCCTACATCGAGATTACCCTGCGCGACGACTACCCCGGGGTCTTTGTCACGCGCACGCCGCGGCCCGGCGGCACGAAGCTGTACGGTCCGTTCACCTCGCCGCAGGGGCTGCGCGACGCGGTCAACGCGCTGCAGAAGGTGTTCAAGTTCCGCACCTGCGAGCTGGACATCCGCGCAGACGACGAGAAGCGCCGCTTCTTCCGCCCGTGCCTGCTGCACGCCATCAACCAGTGCACGGCGCCCTGCGCCGACCTGATCAGCCGCGAGGCCTACCGCGCGGACATCCGGCGGCTGCGGCGGTTCCTCGCCAGCAAGCGGAGCCTCGTGCTGCGACAGATGCAGAAGGAAATGGAACGGGCGGCGCAGGAGCTGCGTTTCGAGGACGCAGCCAAGCTGCGCGATCAGATCAAGGCCATCGGCGCGCTGTCGCTGTCCGGCGACGTGGAAGCCAACGAGCAGCCGGAGGTGTTCTACATCGACCCGTCGAGGGGACTGGACGAGCTGGCGGAGGTGCTGGAGCTGGAGCAGCGCCCGCGCAGCATGGAGTGCATCGACATCGCGCACATCCAGGGGGAGGCCATGGTCGGCTCGCTCGTCTGCTTCATTGACGGGCGTCCGTTCAAGCCCGGGTACAAGCGATACCGGATCGCGACGGTGGAGGGCGTGGACGATTATGCGTCGATCCGCGAGGTGGTGTCGCGGCGCTACCGGCACGCCGGGGGGGGGGAGGAGCTGTATCCCGACCTGATCGTGATCGACGGCGGGATCGGGCAGCTTCACGCGGCGATCGACGCCTTTGAGGAGATGGGCGTCCGCCCGCCGATGGTGCTCTCGCTGGCGAAACGCGAGGAGGAAATCTACGTGCAGCGCAAGGCCGCTCCGATGCGGCTCCCGCGAAGCGCGCCCGCGCTGCGCCTGCTTCAGCAGATTCGCGACGAAGCGCACCGCTTCGCGCAGCACTACCATCACATTCTCCGCTCGAAGAAGACGTTTGACGAGGACGTGAAGCTCGGCAAGCGCCCGCCCCGCGCGCGACGGCGCGCAAACCCGACGCCTCCGGCCGCGCTGACGGAGGACATGGAGGGTCCCTCTCCCGATCTCGCTTCGTCGGATGCACCCCCCATGGATGCGCCTACCTTGGATCCGCCGGCCTGGGATGAGCCTTCACATGAGTAGATGCCCGCGACGTGAGAGGCGAACTTGGGTCCGCCCGCAAACTGCGACCGCCCGTTGCGGCGGCAAGAGCGCCTTTCAGAGCCGCGCCCGTAAGGAAGCGCGATTCATGCGCCACCTGCGGGCGACGCCTGCAAGCTGCATGGAACGACCGTATCCCGCCCGCACGCCCGAGACCGCGCGTCGCACCGCATGTCTCGCCCTCGCGTGGCTGCTGACCGTTCTCACCGCGGCGGCTCCTGCGCCAGGCGTCCTCGGCGAGGATCGCGCCGACCTGTTCGCCCTCGTTCCCGCGGACGCCGTCGCGGTGGTCGCGCTGGATCCGCCGCGCTCCGCCTCGCCTGTTTCCTCGCCGTCGACCGACGACCTCGCGGCGCAGCTCCTCGTGCAGATCAGCCGGCAGCTCGGCATGTTCCTGGAAGCGGATGAAACGCTGCGCGTCTGGACGGACGTGGCCGCGAGCTTCGTGCAGCTCGTCCGCCGGCCCGTCGCCTTCGCCCTTCTCGACATCGAGTTCGAGCAGCGGGAGGACGGCGGGCATGAGCTGGCGCGCCTGGACGCCGCGCTGTGGGTGGATACACAAGGGAATCACGAGACCGTCGAGCAGCAGATCCGCCACCTGCTCAACACCTACACCAACCAGGAGCACACGAAGCTGCAGCGCATCGACGGCGCCGGCGCCCGTTACGAGTTGAAAGACGATCGCCTGCCCGGCTGGGCGAGCATCACGTTCGGCCCGGTCGGCGCTGCATACGTCATCACGCTGGGAGAGGGCGCGGCGCAGCGCGTGGCGCGATGCGCCAACCAACCCGACTCGACATTGGCGCACGACGCATGGTTGACGGCGGCGGCACGCGCCTGCCGCGGACCGGGCATCGAGTTCCGCTTCTACGCCGGCATCGAGCGCCTGGCGCAGCGTCAACCGGACGGGTTTCACTCGCGCCTCAGCACATGGCTCAATCTCATCGACCTCCCCGCCGCGCGGAAGCTTTACGTCGTCATCCGCCGCGACGGACGCGTCGTCGAGTCCACCGCATTCGTTCGTCAGGCCGATTCGGACCGCGCGATCTCCATCGCCGATCACGAGTTTCTCAAGCCGTGGGGCTACGACCTCATCCCGAAGGAAGCCACGGTGTTCACGGTGGCCGACGTTCATTTCCGCACGCTGCCGCTTTCCGTGTGGGAGGCCTTTGTCACCTCGCGCACGCCGAACACGGCCGCGCGGTTCCGCGAGGCGCGGGCGCGGATCGAGGCGGAAAGCGGCGTGCGCCTGCGCGAGGACGTGTTTGCGCGGCTGGGCGACCGGATCGTGATCCACGACTTCCCGGTGCACGCGCTGCGGCTGCCCGTGGCGCGGACGATCTATGTGCCGATCGAAAAGGAGCCGGAACTTGTCGCCGACAAGCTGGACCGCTTCCTCGCCGCCGCGGCGCGAGCGCTCGTCGATCCGTCCACGGGGGCCCCTTCGAGCCTGCGCCGCGAACCGGACGGCGTGTGGTACGTTCACCTCGGGCTGCAAGGTCCGGCGGTCAAGGTGTGCGGAAACTGGCTGGTCATCAGCTACTCGCCGTTCGCCGTGCGGGAAAATGAGAGGCACTTGCAAGAGGCTTGGCGGTGAACTTTGTCAGGGTCGGAACTCCTTGGGCTCCGGATCGACGCCGCGAAGCCGGTAACCGCATTCCGGGCATCGTGAGGACGTAAGCCCCCACAAGCAGTAGCCGCACTCGGGACATGCCGGCGTCACCGGTCCAGCAAATCCTCTGCCTCTCACCCCGAGCTTCACTCCAGCGAAGACGCCTCCCACTACGCAGCAGAGTGTCAGTACGAGACGCAGTGAAGCCGCCACGGGGAGAGCCATGAACAGCAGAATGCCCACCGTCACTCCCATGGCAAGCCCGACGGTCGCTCCCAGCAGCGGCCGAATCGAGTTCTTCTCAAGCATGCGATCCAAGTGACGCGAAGGAAGGAACAATCGTCGCGCGGCCACGAGTCCCACGGCCAATCCCAGCACGACGAGCGCGCCGAGGTGCATCAAGGGGCCGCCGGGAGCCGGATCATTGGTAAACAAACCGCGCACGGAAGCCGCGCCCCAGACGCCGGCCGCGATGGCGAGCGGCCAGCCGAACACGAGGCAGAGCACGCGGAGCAGTTCCTTGGTCTGGTCCCAGAAATCCTGTTGTCTCATGGGACGATTCCAACCGCGGCGACAAGGAAACAAGATCAAGCCTTGGCTTTCAATGTGTCGGCCGAGCATCGCTCGCGCCTGATCCTGGATGGATTTGCAGCGCAGCAGGATACATGGCGGAGCGCTTAGGGCAAGCGACGTTCAGCGTCGGTAGAAACGCAGGAGGGATTAACCAAGATCAGGTGCGGGCTTCGAGGAGTACACGAAGCTGCCAGCGTCTGCGGGGTCACCCAGTCAATGCAGGCTCCTATTCCAGAACCCGAAGCGCCAGCGAGGGCGGGCACCGAGCGTTGGGGCGCACGGCTTCCTCGTTTGCGCCTCGGGTTCGGAATGGGAGACGGCTCCCTCGCTGGCGCTTCGGGTTCGGAAAGGGAGCATGATGCCCCGCAGGATCATTCTGCGTTCCTGCTTGGATGCTCCAGCGTCCATGTGCGCGCCTTCTCAAACCGCTCGATCGGATCGCCCATGTAGACCCACGGCGTGCGCGTCACATGCGGGCCGATCGCCTCGAACTGGCGCGCCGCGGCGTCGATCGCTTCCACGGCGACGAGGGTCCATGCGAAGATGTTCCGCGTGCGCACCGTGTCCTTGTTCGCGTGGAACGTGGGCGCGTCGAAGTACAGGTGCGCCGCGTGGGTGATCGCACTGCGCACCACGGGCCGGGTCCAGTAGGCGCGAGCCTGCGCTTCATCCTCATCGAGCATGCTCAGCCACCGCTCGAGATGCGCCTCCGCCACCAGGGTGTGCACCGGGCTTCCGGGTCCCGCCTGCGACGTGGCGTTCGATACGAAACGGAACATCAGGTCGTGCGACCCGTACCACTTCGCACACAGCGACTGCATCAGCGAGGAATGCGCGAAACGGTGCTCCGGCGCGAGCTTGACGGCCTGTGTGAACCGCCGTCGATGCTCCGGCTCGTCAAGTCCGAGTCCGTAGGCGCAGCGGAGCATCAGCGCCCAAGGCGTCGGATCGGACGGATCCAGTTCCGCGGCGCGCTCCAGAATCACGTCCGCCGTCAGCAGTCGATCGCTGAAGAGTTGCCTGGCCTCCTCGCCGACCGAATTGCCATACCCGTACCCCCGCGCCTCCCATGCCCAGTAAACGCCGTGCATCCCGCAGATGAGGTTCGCCGTTGCGGACTGAGGAGATTGCGAGAGCCATGCGTCCACCCACGCGGGTTTGCCGGGCCACTCCGAGAGCACCTGCGCGTAGAACGTCCGGTCGTCCGGATGCGTGACCGTGGACATGAACGCCTCGACCGCGTCGAACCGGCCCGACTCCAGCTCGCCTCGCAGCCGCAGTGCATCCGCGTCGCCAAAGATCGGATCCAGAACCGCCGGCGGCAACTCGGCCGGTTTGGCGGAATGCGCCGTCGCGGCGTGCGCCGTCGTGACGTGCGCCGTCGCGGCATGGGGCGGCGCCGACGGCGCGCGATTCTCCATGCCCGCGGAACCCATCCCCGGTTTCGGCTTGCGTTTCAGCAGTTTCAGCATCGAATGTCCCCGCAAAGTCGGCGATCAAGGGTCAATCGGCGCGGCGCCGGGCGCGCTGAAAAACAAGCGGGGACGATAACTCGGGGCACACCGGGCGCGATGCATGATCGGACGCGCGGCATGATCGGGAAGATGCGGGCTTCCAGAACCCCGCATGCAGGCGCGGGACCGAGCACCGCAACGTCCCTGCCGCCGGCTCGGATCGGAGTCGCTTCCTCACGGCCGCACGGATCGGAGCACCTCCCGCTCGGTCATGGTTCGGATTCGTCGCAGCTCCAGCGGAACGAATCCTCCAGATCGAGCGGCAGCACAAGCGTCCTTAAGTTTAGCGCTCGTGCGTCCTCACAGAGCGCCCCGCGGGCGACCGCGTCGCTTGCATAAGATTCCTCATACTCCGCATTGAATACCGGCTTGCCGGCCTGAATGAACGGCGTCAGCAGCTCGCACTCGTCATACTCGTGGCACTGCTCGTTCACCGAAAAGTCGAAGTATTCGACAAGCTGCGGAATCTGGTCGAGATCGTTCTTCAGCCCCACGCACAGCCCACGCTCACGTGCCGCGTTGGCGATGAAGCGGTTGAACGCGAGTTGGTCTTCCGCCGAGAGATCGAAGCCGCTCTCATTGGCGTAGCCGTCCACGTTGTCCGGCTCGACGCAGTCGCACCCGCGCTCCGCCGCCACATCCAGCCGCGCCAACATGACCTCACGCACCTTCGCCGAACGAATGTCCAGCCAGCGCTCATCCTCGAATCCGTCGAGCGTCTGGCCGAGATCCTCCGCCGCGAACGCGCCCGCATCGTCCCGGAACTCCTCATACGATCCGGCGGAAAAGTAGCACACAACCCGCCGCCCGGCCGCGTGAAGCTCTGCAATGACCTCATCCGGCGCGTCGAACAGATCAATGTCATATACATCCACGTCGTAGTCCGTGTTGATCACCCCATTCGCCCCAGGCTGTAACTGCCACTGCCAGGTCGCCTCGACCCCGGGACGATACCAGTCGCCGTCCAAAACCGGCGGCGCGTTTGGATCGACCGGACCCGAGACGTTGTCGTTGCCGGCAACGCCGTCATCATCGCCCGGTCGAGCGTCAGGCGAGCAACCCTGCAAAGCGACAAGCGAAACCGAGATGAGAATCAAGCCCTTGCGATTCATGGAATCCACAGTGCCTCTCCGGTAGTCCTCACCCAGCACCGGTCCTCAATCGTCGAATCCCACCCGCTCGGGCCGGCCATCGACGAATTCGACTGGAGAACTCGTCGTTGAATGTAAACCAGTTGCGGTGCGCGGGTGGCATGGTCAGCGGGGGTCCGCTCGCCATGGTCTTGCCCCGCTCGACACGGCCCGGCGAGTACGCCAGACCGTGCGACCCCGACTCGCATCAACAAGCCACCCCGGTTCCCTTCAAAGTGGCAACCAGGTTCCCCTCTGTAAGCTTCCATATCAGGGCCGTCGAAACCACGCCACGTAGTCGGCGATGCCCTGTTCAAATTCCATCTTCGGATCGTAGCCCAGTTCCACCTTGGCGCGTGTGACGTCGGCGTAGGTGACGTCCACGTCGCCGGGGGGTTGGGCGTGGCGCTCAATGCGCGCGGGCTTTCCAATAGATTGGGAAATCACGTCGATCATGTGCCGCAGTTCAATCGGGCGCGATTCGCCTAGATTGTATATGTGAAACCCGGAGCATTTCTCCACGGCCCGTTGTATGCCGTCAAGAATGTCGTTGATGTGCGTGAAATCGCGGCGCATGGAGCCATCCCCGAACATCGGCACCGGTTCCCCGCGGTCGATCAGGCGCGTGAACTTGGCAATCGCCAGATCGGGCCGGCATCGCGGACCATAGACGGTGAAGAAACGCAGGCAGGTGATCGGCATTCCATACAAATGGTGAAACGTGTGACAGATGAGTTCACCCGCTTTCTTCGTGGCCGCGTAGGGGGAAATGGGGTGATCGACCGGGTCGTCCTCGTGGAAGGGAACTTTGCGGTTGTTGCCATAGACGCTGGAGCTGGAGGCGAAGATGAACCGCTTGCATCCGCTTCGCCGCGCGTGTTCCAATAGAACCGTGGTGCCGTTCACGTTGACGTCCGCGTAGAGCAGGGGATCCTGTATGGATGGGCGCACGCCGGCGCGCGCGGCCAGGTGAATCACGGTCTCGAAGCGGTGTCGCGCAAACAGGCTCCCCACGGCGGCGGCGTCCCGTATGTCGGCGCGGAGGAGGGTTACGCGCGAGGACGAGGTGGCCGCGGCGAGGTTCTGCTGCTTGGTGTGAGGATCATAAAAGTCGTCAAAGTTGTCCAATACGACGATGTCTTCGCCCCGGGAGATCAGACGATCCACCAGGTTGGAACCGATGAAGCCCGCGCCGCCGGTGATGAGAATCGCCATGTCGGATCGCACCTCCTTCCGCGATCAGCGCCGAACCCCGTCGAGCCGCGCCGCGACGCCGCCCCCGGCCAGCAATTCCTCCGCGGCCGAGAAGACGCTGTCCACGGTGACGCCGGTCATGCACTTCAGATGTCCCAGCGGGCAGACGCGCTGCTGGCAGGGTCCGCAGTCCACGTCGATCCGCACGATGCGTTCGCGCGCGAAGCTGGTCCGCGTCCACTCGGGATGCGTCGGTCCGAACACCGTCACCACCGGCACGTCAAACGCCCTTGCGAAGTGTCGCAGGCCTGCGTCGTTGCACAAGAGCAAGTCGGCGTCGGCGATCAGCGACTTCAGCTCCCCCAACGACAGCCGCGGCTCGTCAAACACATACGCGCGCTGCGTCATCGCATCGCGGATCTGCCGGGCGATCGGCTCCTCTCCGGGACCGCACGTCACCACGACCGTCGCGCCCCACTCCCGGATCATCCGGTCCGCCGTTTCCGCGAAGCGCTGCGGCGACCAGCACTTGGCCGCGCCGAACTTCGCGCCGGGGCTGATGACGATTCGCGGCTGGTGCGGAGGCACGCCGAGCGCGCGGCACTTGTCGGCAAGCGAGGCGTCGGCGTGCGGCGTGCGAAACAGCTCCAGCGCGTCGTTCGGGCGGTCGCAACCCAGCGCCTCGGCGAGGTCGGCGTAGTACTCAACGAGCGGAAGCGGCGCAAACCGCGGGCGCCATCCGCGCAGCCGGTTCTTCACCGGCATCCGGTCCGTCAAGAGCAATCCGCGCGCGTCGCGGTCGTACCCGATGCGTCGCTTTGCCCGAATCCGCCACGCGGTCAGCGCCGAGCGGAACGAGTTGGGCAGCAGGATCGCCCAGTCGAATCGCGCCGCTCGAAGACTCAGGATATACGAACCCGGGCGCGCCTCCTTGGGTTTGCTTACAGAAACCCCGTGCTCGAACTCGACGTAATCCGCCCAGGTTCCGCCGTCAATCAGGTCGGCGAGATTGGAATCCGCCAGCAGCGTGATTCTCGCTGACGGGAATCTTCGCCGAACGGCGCGCAGGAAGGGCGTGGCCATCACGAAGTCGCCGACCCACGTGGGCAGGACGATGAGGATGGACGCCGGCATCGGCCCGGACGCGCATGGCAAGAGCCGCATGGCCGAAGCGTACCGCGGGCGCGGCTGACCCCCAAGGTCCTGAGGTATCCCACCGCTGCCGGTTCAGAGCCCGCAGCGCAAGCAAGGGCCAGTGAGGGCCCAATCCAGGGATTGGGCGCCAAGCTTCCGTATCCCGCGGTTCGGCCCTCATTCAAAACAGGAGGCAGTCGATCGCATCAGCACGCGAATCGCTGGCCGGTCCGGCGCTGCGCCCGCGGAGTCCTGCTCCCGCCCGGCTGTTGAATCATGCCTTGGCGCGAGTAGTATTCCCGGTTTCACACTCGTCACTGCGCTTCGGGAACGGGAGGCATCAGCGTGGCTTCATTCGGACATGCACCAAGCCGGTTCGGACTGGATCAGCACGGAATCGCGCGGAGCGGGGACGTGTACTGGAACCTCTCCGTGCCGGAGTTGTGCGAGCACGCACTGCGCAATGGGGAGGGGGAGTTCTCTTCAAACGGCGCGCTGGTTTGCGCCACCGGCTCGCACACGGGGCGCTCGCCCAACGACAAGTTCACCGTCGAGGAGCCGTCCACGCGCGAGGCCATCTGGTGGGGGCCGAACAAGGGCATTTCCGAGGGGTCCTTCGACCGGCTGCACCGCAAGGTCATCGAGCACTACGCCACGCGGCGGCTCTACGTGCGCGATCTTCACGCCGGCGCCGACCCGCGCAGTCGGCTCAACGTTCGCGTCGTCACCGAGACGGCCTGGCACAACCTCTTTGCCAACCAACTGTTCATCCGCCCCGACGGCGGCGCGTCGAACGACGCCGCGCCGGACTTCGTCATCCTCAACGCGCCCACCTGCCACGCCGACCCCGCCGCGGACGGCACGCGCAGCGGCACGTTCATCGTGATCCACTTCGCAAAGCGGCTCGTCCTCATCGGCGGCACGGCCTACGCCGGTGAGATCAAGAAGAGCATCTTCACGATCATGAACTACGTCCTGCCGATGCAGGGCATCCTGAGCATGCACTGCTCGGCCAACATCGGCGAATCAGGCGACACGGCGCTGTTCTTCGGGCTGAGCGGCACGGGCAAGACGACGCTCTCCGCCGATCCGCAGCGGCGGCTGATCGGCGACGACGAACACGGCTGGGGCGACGACGGCGTGTTTAACATCGAGGGCGGGTGCTACGCCAAGTGCATCCGCCTCTCGCGCGAGCACGAGCCGCAGATTTTCGGCGCGATTCGCTTCGGCTCCGTGCTGGAAAACGTCCTCCTGACCGGGCCGGCGCGCGAGCCGAACTACGACTCCACCGAGCGGACGGAGAACACGCGCGCCGCCTACCCGCTGCACTTCATTGACCACGCGGTCATCCCCAGCGTCGGCCCGCATCCGCGGCACGTCGTGTTTCTCACGTGCGACGCTTTCGGCGTGCTGCCCCCGGTCGCGCGGCTCACGCCGGCGCAGGCGATGTACCACTTCATCTCCGGCTACACCGCGAAGGTCGCAGGCACCGAGCGCGGCGTGACCGAGCCGCAGGCCACTTTCAGCACGTGCTTCGGCGCGCCGTTCCTGCCGCTTCCGCCGATGCGGTACGCCTCGATGCTGGCGGACAAGATCCGCAGTCATGCGGCGCAGTGCTGGCTCGTGAACACGGGCTGGACGGGGGGTGCCTACGGCACGGGGAAGCGCATGAGCCTGCGCTACACAAGGGCGATCATCCGCGCCGCGCTGTCCGGCGCCCTTGGCTCCGTGGCGTGTCACGCGGACCCGGTGTTCGGCTTCGACGTGCCGACGTCCTGCCCCAACGTGCCGTCCGAAGTGCTGAATCCTCGAAGCACCTGGCCCGACGCGGCTCAATTCGACCAGCAGGCCAAGCGCCTTGCCAAGCTGTTCCACGACAACATCGCCAAGTTCGACGGGCTAAGCGCCGAGGTCCGCTGCGCCGGACCGAAGGACTGACGCACGTCGTCGAGTTTCTCCCGGGCGAGGGAATCAGCGCGGTCTGGCTGTGCGCAAGGCCGCCGCGGCGTGCCTCATGCTCCCCGGTCCCGGCATGTCCGCGCCAAGGCGAATGACGCCCAGCGCTGGCTCCTGCCCGCGGGGTTCAGATCCGGCCATGCCCGGCATCCTGAAGGATCACGGGTACCGCAGGTCTCTGGGGGGTCACGCCGTCGCCCGCGACCAGAATCCACAAGAAATCTGTTGACTTCGTTGTCGTCGAAAGATATCCTGAAACCCACATTCAGGCTGGCGTTTTCTCGCCAGGTCGAGCAAGTCTGAGTCGGCACAGGGCACGCGACCCAAAACCCGGTCGTGTGAATAATGCACGTTGCGTGCGTGTCACGCGAACGTCAGTGCAAAGATTGTCGGCGAGTTTTTGCGATTGCGGAAAACAGGGTCTCAGATCATCCGTGGGATGGCGGTGCGCACGCTTATGGCGGGGCCGCTGGAGAACAAAGGGCTTCGGATGTGCGGAAGCTCGCGCGGGCGACGTTCGCCCATTGCGGGCACTGCGCTGTTTTCTTTCATAGTCCCTTCATGGGGAGGAGGAATGCCAATGTCACTTCGTTTCAGGATGTCGGCGTGTATCGCGGCCGTCGCGGCCGTGGTTGCCTGGGCCTACGCGGATCCGCCGCAGAACGCGGACGTGATCGGCGGGGAGGAGGGGATCCCGTTCATCAACGATGGCGTCACCTTCGATCCGGCGGCGAATTGCGAGTGCAACACGGTCAACGACCGGTTGGGCGCCAGCGATTGCGCGCCGGGCGAGTTCTGCCTGCCGACGGCGTGCACGCCGATCGTCGGGGGTTGCGGCGGCGGGCGCGCCTGCAACGGCGAGTGCTTCGTCTTCGTTGAGTTGTTCAACAACCTCCCGGATGACTATCACATCCCGGGCGGCGGCGCGGGCGGGTTCGACGTGAACCCGATCTGGCCGGGGGAGACTACCTTTGGAAACAACACGCTGGCGGCCTCCTTCCATCAGGCGGACGACTTCGTTGTGCCGACCGGCGAGACGTGGACGCTGAATACAGGCTCCACGTGGCTGTATCAGACGAACGCCTCGACGAGCGAGCCGATCACGGACCTGTTCATTCAGATCTGGAACGGTGTTCCGGGCGCGGGCGGCGTGGTGATCGCGGGCGACATGACGACGGATCGCCTGCTCCTCTCGGCGTTCAGCGGAACGTACCGCACGACGGATGCGGATCGGCTCAACACGGCGCGTGCGATCAAGCACGTCACGTTTGACCTGTCCTTCGTACCGCCGCTCACCGAGGGAAGCTACTGGATCGAGTTCGCCTCGAACGGCAACACCAGCTTCAGCGGTCCGTGGCAGCCGGTTCGCACCCCCACCCGCGTGGGCGTGGACAACGGCCGCTTCCTCACGGTTTCCACCAACACATGGGCGGATTCCGTGGACGCCAGCTCGGGACACCTTCAGGATCGTCCGTTCGTGCTCTACGGAGAAGGCCAGGCCGATCCGTGCGCGGACAACGCTTGCGTCGGCTCGTTCGCTTGCACGTTCAAGAAGCTCGTTTGCAAGAACGCCGGGGCCAAGCTGATTTCCAAGGGCGTGGGCACGGCGGGCGACAGCGTCTGCGTGCTTGACGGGGCCGGAAACTTCATGGGTTGCGCGACGGTGAACGACCGCGGAAAGTGGAAGAACGTTGAGAAGAACGTCGGCGGCGGCAGCAAGACGCGCAGCGCTTGCGGCGATTCCAAGTCAACGGACTGCCTGTAGGCTTGCGGCTTGATTGCAACGCATTCCCGCAGAAACAACGCTGAATGCGTTCGAGAAAACGAAGACCGGCCATGAGCCATCGGGCTTGTGGCCGGTCTTGCTTGCGCCCTTGCCCGGCAGCCTGGGGTGAAGGGCTATTCCCGTCATTCCCGCGCGGGCGGGAATCCAGCCTCCTCTTTCCCGCGAAGGCGTGAATCCAGCGGTGTTGCAGTGCGCTCTGGACCCCCGCCCGCGCGGGGGTGACGGACCCCCAATCCCGGGTCCAAGCTCCACCACAGACGCGCAAGCCCAATCTCGACTCTCACCACCGGCTGCCCGGCCGCCGGGCGGCTGCGGCGGCTTGACCGCGTCGGCGCACGAGTTACACAGCGGGCATGACATCGACCCTTCAACGAGGACGCCTCGACTTCTCCGGCGACCCGCAGGTCATGGGCATCCTCAACGTCACGCCGGATTCGTTCAGCGACGGCGGGGCGTTCATGTCGCCGGAGGCGGCGATGCGGCGGGCGGAGTGCATGATCGCCGAGGGGGCGACGATGCTCGACATCGGCGGCGAGTCCACGCGCCCCGGTTCGATGCCCGTGGACGAGGTGGAGCAGATGCGCCGCGTGCTTCCCGTCATTCGCGCCGTCCGCACGGCACACGATGGCTTCCCAATCTCGATCGACACGCGCTCCGCGCGAGTGGCCGCGGCGGCCCTCGATGCCGGCGCGGACATCATCAACGACGTATCGGCGCTGCGCGATGACGGCGACATGGTGAACGTGGCCACGCGACATGGAGCGCCGGTCGTGCTGATGCACATGCGCGGCACGCCCGCCGACATGCAGCGGGACGGCGGACCCTTCTACGCAGACGTGGTGGCGGAAGTTCTGGAATTCCTGGAGGAGCGGGCGCGCTGGGCGGAGGCTCGGGGCGTGTCGAAGGAGCGCGTCCTGATTGATCCCGGCATCGGCTTCGGCAAGCGGGTCGAGGACAACCTCCGCTTGATGGCGTCGTTGGAACGTTTTGTGGCCACGGGCCGACCGGTGCTGCTTGGAGCGTCGCGCAAGAGTCTGATCGCCGCGGCGGGGACGTCGCGGACGCCGGCGGATCGACTGGGCGGCTCGCTCGCCTGCGCCGTGCTCGCCGCGCAGGCCGGGGCGGCGATCATTCGCGTTCACGATGTCAGGCCCACAGTTGAAGCGATTCGCATGGTGCAAGCGGTTCGATGCGCGGCGTCCGTGCCGGCCGGCTGAGCGTCCCGGCTTGCTGAGCGCCCCGACCCAGCGGCCTCTGCTCGCCTTGGCATCATCGCCTCCAGCTCTTACGTTGCCGCCGGCGGTCGGCACGGCAGCGAGCCGCGGATACCGGGAACATGAATCAACCGTTGAAACTGGTGGTGCTTATCTCCGGCGGCGGGCGCACGACGGTCAACCTGCAGGAGCGCATCCTGGCGGGCCGGCTTCCCGCGCGGATCGAGCGCGTCATTTCCAGCCGCAGCGACGCGCGCGGCGTGGAGCTGGCGAAGCAACTCGGTCTGTCCGTCGTGGTCGTGGAGCGCGCGTCGCATGACGACGAGGCCTTTCAACAGCTCCTGACGGAGGCGGTTCGTTCCGTTCCCGCGGACCTGATCTGCATGGCGGGGTTTCTCTCCCTGTGGCGGATTCCCGAGGACTGTCTCGGTCGCGTCATCAACATCCACCCCGCGCTGCTGCCGGACTTCGGCGGCAAGGGGATGTACGGGCATCGCGTGCATGAAGCCGTGCTGGCGGCGGGGCGGGTGGAGAGCGGCTGCACGGTTCACTTCTGCGACAACGAGTACGACCACGGGCAGATCATCCTGCAGCGCAAGGTGGCGATCCCGCCCGGCTGCTCGGCGACCGAGCTGGCGGCGAAGGTCTTCGCGGAAGAGCTTGAAGCTTATCCCGAGGCGATCCGCCTGATCGCGGAAGGGTGTGTTCGTTGGCGTGAGGCTTCGCGCACGGCGCCGACCGGATGAGTCGAGAGGCAGCCAAGCGCCTGATCAGGGCAGCGAGCCCGCGCCGCGCGGCTCGATGACGCGAGCTTCGAGCGTTTCAAGATTCAGCGACATCTCCTGGTGCCGCCAGGTGAACGGCGCCGCGCCCGGCTTCTGCACGTACAACTCGGCATTGACCTGTTTCGTGCCGCGGATGAGCAACTGCTGCGACGCGCGGTGGTAGATGAGGTCGGACGCGGCGAGGACGATCTGCGGGTCGTTGATGCGCACGTCGCCCACCGCCCGGAACTGGCGGATGCGCCGCGTGTCGAAACCGCCCGACGCGGACGCCGAGGCGCCCTCGCCCGTTGCAAAATCAACGGTGAGCTTGCCGCAGTCCAAGCCCGTGTCTCGACCCTCGTCGCCCTCCTTCGGCGGCGGCAGGCCCAGCTCCGCCTGCTGCACGAGATACGGGCCGGTGAGGTACTGCAGGTGGACCGTGCCGTCGAATTCCGCCTGGTCTTTCTCGAAATCGTAGCGCATCGAGCGGTGCCACTGGATGAGCGTCTGGGATCGGTCCGAGGCGTCGCCGATGGAGAGAAAGCCCTTCTGCTGCGGCGCCACGACGGAAGACCGCTCCTTCACCTCATAGTCCTCGATCAGCAGCGTCCCTTCGCCCGTCACATTCATGGCGGAGCTTCCGACGCGCAGGTCCACCGTCAAGTCCGGGCCTTTGAGCTGCGCGCGATTGAGGATGCGACCGGAGGCGGGATCCTCGTTCGACATGACGGCAGCCACGCGCCCGGTGGCGGCGAGCAACACCGGCTCCTTGTTCAGCTCCTGCGACCCGGGCAGCGTCGCCGGCTTGCGCGCCTCGCCGGTGAGCTGCTTCATCGCGTCCGCCAGCACCCACCAGTCCCGCTTCGGCGTCTCAGCCGCGGCATCTGGAGCGCGATCCTGAAACGTGATGTCGAGGCGCTCGGCGTCAAACGTGTGCGCCTCGCTGGCGGCGTGAACCGTGCCCAGGAAGGTCGCCAGGTTGTCCCTGCCGACGAATGCCATGGACTGCGTCCACGAGATGTGGATGGGAATGGGCGGATCCACCGGCTTTCCGTCCAAGTCCTTGGCGGAGAGGAACGACATGCGCCCGGCGCCGGAAACGCCGGCGTCCTTCGATGTCAGCGCGAAGGACACGCTCGGGCCGTCCACGGTCAGCGTGTCCAGCATCACGTGCGCCCACGCATCGGCGGCGCCGACGACCAGCGCCGACTCGATTTCCTGTGCATCGTTCAGCGTGCACTCCAGACGCTGCGCCTTGATGTCCAATCGGCGCGGCTCGTCCAGGGCGACGACGTTGCCCAGCGCCGTGAGCTTGCGCAGCGCCACGCGCTCGACCTCGTGCGTGCGGCGGCGGGCGTCCTCTCGACGGGCGGACCAGTCGATGGACTCCGGCTCGACGCCCCGGCGCCGCGCGGCCACGTACTCGGCCAGCACGTCAAGCTGCCCCTGCACGGTCTGTCGATGGGTCTGGAAATCGAACACCATGCGCTCATCCGCGGTCAGCCGGCCCGTGTCGTGCGACGCCGCGACGGCGTCAAAGGCGCGGGCCTGAACAGGTGTCACGCGGTTGGCACTCGGATCGAAATCCACCTCCAGCCGCTTGCACACGATGCCGCTCGCCGGGTTCTCGCCCAGCACCGCGTCCACCCCGCCGCTCGCCTCCAGCCCGGACACGCGAAGCCGGTCAGCGTCCGGCTGAAAGGAGACCTTCATCGTGTCCGAGCCGATGCGGCTTGCACCGTCGTCCATCAGGACGCGACCGAAAAAGCGGGCCTCGCGCGGGACCATCTTCTCCTGCGAGACCGTGCCCAGCTTGCGCAGGTCGATCCGCGAGCTTGCCGCGAGCTCCAGATCCAATTCCATGCGCTCCGCAAAACGGATCGAGCCTGTGGGCGCGTCCTGCGGGTCCGCGGCCGCCTGCGAAGCGCCGGCAGCCGGTGCGGGCGATGTTGTGTTTTCCGTCAGCCGTCCAGGTCCGGTGAACACGATCGTTCGCTTCTGCCCGTCGCCGCGCGTGGTCAGCTCGACCGCCTCGATGCGCCCCTGCTGCTCGTTGTCGAGCACCACGGGGCGCGCCTTCGAGCCGACGAGATGGATGTCGCCCGTCTCGCGGTGGAAGACGAGTTCCGCCGCGGTGGCCTGCCCGGTGCCGTCGGCGACGCGCATCGGCTCACCGAGCGCCGAAATCCACAGCCGCTCGGCGGGCGGCGCCTTCTCCTCGGCGTCCGCGGGTGGAACCCACTCCACATACAGGGGACCTGTCCAGTTCACGGTCAGGACGTCGGACTCAGGCGCGTCGGTCAAGGGCGGTGCCGCAGTCGTGGATGCGCCCCCGCCCGCCGCAGAGGAGGCCGCCTGCCGATCCTGTGAACCGAAGTCGCGCAGGATTTCCAGCACGTTCGCTTCGAGCCGCCCCAGCTCCACCTCGCCGCGCCGCTGCACGACCTGCACCGCACGTTCGAAGCGCGCCTTGTAGGTGACCAGAGGCCGGGTCTGCGTTTCTTCCTTCGGCGTCGGGACAAGGACCAGCGCGCCTTCTTCATCCACGTAGGGCTTCGTCGGCGTCGCCTTGGCCGTCGGCGGAGGTGGATTCGCGCGGGCGTCGCCCGAACCCGCGCCCGTCCCACCCCCCAGCCCGGCGCCCGTCGCGCGCGTCAGACCGGCGCGAACCACGTCCAGCCACGAGGTGAACCGCGTCTGCTCCGAGGCGGGACCGCCGCCGAGATCGAACGTCTGCGCCGCGCCGCGCACGGTCAAAGAGCGCCCTTCGAGAATCTTCAGGGTCTCCACGCGCCCGCCCGACGGATCGAGGCGAACGTCCAGACCCACCGCATCAAGCTCCAGCTCGCGCGAGGTGAGGTGAAACGGACCGTCGATCTTGACGTGGTTGTACTCGATGTCGAACTCAATCTGATCCAGCCGCGCCGTGACCAGCCGCCAGGGCGAGAGCACCTCGCGCTCATGCGGCGGCAGCGCCTCGCGCTCCTTTTCCGATAGGCGGTCGATCTCGACGACCACGTTGCCGAAGAGCTTGCCGCGCTGCCACTCCAGCCGCTTGCCGCGCTGGGTGGCCAGCGTGTTGATCTCGATCAGCCCTTCGTCGCTCCGCACGTTGACGCGCTGACCGGATTTCGTGCGCAACCGGACCAGCGGTCTGACCAGCTTCAGTTCGTTGCCACCCTCCTTGGTCGGGAACCAGTTGTCGGCCTCGACTTCCGCAATCGCCTGATCGCCCTGGCGCGGGTAGATGGAGAGCACGGTTCCCTCGCCGCTTCCGATGCGGACGTTGGGCGCGATCTCCACCGTGCCTCCGCCGCCGTTCGGCGCGCCGCCCGCCTGCGGGGCACGCGGCAGGGCAATCGCTTCGGCCCGCGTGGTGGGAGGAGTTTCCGTCCGCGGCTGCTGCGTGGACTGGTAGATGGCGAAGCAGACCATCAGCGTGGTGAGCGTGGCAGCCGCGACCACGAGCGTTCGCAGCAGGCTCGAACCGGGCCGATGCCAGCGGGTTGACTTCGCTTTCCTCAACATCAGACCTTTCGATCGCGGCGCTTGCGGAGGAGCAGATCGACGACCTCGGCCACCGCGCCCCGTCCGCCGGGCTTCCGGGTGACGTACGACGCGGCGCGCTTTACCACAGGCCGTGCGTCCGCCACCGCGGCGGACCAGGCACACGTCCGCATCACCGGGATGTCCGGCAGGTCGTCGCCCACGCACGCCGCCTGCCGCGGCTCGCCGCCCAGATCTGCGAGCATCCGTCGGCAGGTCTCCCCTTTGTCCTGCACGCCCTGTCGCACGTGCTCGATGCCCAGCTCTTCGGCGCGCCGCGTCACCATGTCGCTGACGCGCCCGGTCAGGAGGAGGACCTGCCCGCCGGTACCCTTCCAGCGCTGGACCGCCGCGCCGTCGTGTACGTGAAATACTTTGTGGACCTCGCACTCCGCGCCGAGGGCCAGTCCGCCGTCCGTCAGGACGCCGTCCACGTCGAGAAAGAGAAACCTGATCGCGGACCAATCCATGAGGGAACCAGCGATCTCCAAGCCTTGCGGACAGGGGAGTATCCCGCCGCCAACGGGGAGGGTCAAGCTGGGTGGACGCCCCGCGCCCCGCCCGCTAGGTTCCCTTCGCCATGGGCGGGCTGACGCGCGATGACATGCTGGTGGTTCTGCTGAGCTGCGGCATCCTGCTCAGCGCGGCGAGGATTGCGGGTGAGGTGGCGCGCCGTCTGAATCAGCCCGCGGTGCTGGGTGAGATCCTCGCGGGAATCCTGCTGGGGCCAAGTCTGCTGGGCCGGCTCTCGCCGCAGGTGTCGTCCTATCTGTTCCCCGCCTACGGGAACGCGGCGCTGGTCCTGCAGGGGCTCAGCTCCGTGGGCGTGATCCTGTTTCTGCTTGTAGCGGGTCTGGAGGTGGATCTTTCCACCATCTGGCGGCAGGGCAAGACCACCGCGGCCGTGAGCGTGTCCGGAGTGGTAGCGCCGTTCGCATTGGGGCTGGTCGCTGCGCGCTGGCAGCCGGCCGCGATGGGCGCGGAGCCGGGCGCGGATCCGTGGTCCTTCGCGCTGTTTTTCGCCACCGCCCTGTCGATCTCCGCTCTGCCGGTCATCGCGCGCACGATGATGGATCTTGATCTCTACCGTACGGACTTCGGCATGTTGGTCGTGGCCGCGGCGGTGGCCAACGATCTGATCGGCTGGCTGTGCTTCGCGGTGCTGCTGGCGATGATGGGCGTGTCCGGGCATGGGACACCGGTGGGGCTGACCATCGCCTTCACGCTGGTGTTCGCCGCGCTGATGCTCACCGTCGGTCGCCGGTTGCTGGACCGGATGCTGCCGTGGATCCAGGCGCATACGACCTGGCCCGCGGGCGTGCTGGGGCTGAGCCTGTCCCTGGCGATGTTCGGGGCGGCGCTGACGGAGTGGATCGGAATCCACGCGATCTTCGGCTCGCTGCTGGTGGGCGTGGCGCTGGGCGACTCGATCCACCTGCGCGAGCAGACGCGCGCGACGATCGACCGCTTCGTCTCCTCCTTCTTCGCGCCGCTGTTCTTCGCGTCCATCGGACTCCGCACCGACTTCGTCGCCAACTTCGACCCGCTGCTGGCGCTGACGGTGCTGATTATCGCCTGCATCGGCAAGGTGCTGGGCTGCGCCGGCGGCGCGAGGCTGGCGAGCGCCACGCCGCGCGAGGCGTGGGCCATGGGCTTCGCGCTCAACGCGCGCGGCGCGATGGAGATTATCCTCGGCCTGCTCGCTCTGCAGCACGGACTGATCGGCGAGCGGCTCTTCGTCGCGCTGGTCATCATGGCGCTGGCGACCTCCATGCTCGCCGGTCCCGCCGTGCAGTCGATCCTGGGCAAGCGCCGCCCCCGGCCGTTCATCGACTACCTCGCCTCGCGCGCCTTCGTCCCGCGCCTCAAGGCGGTTGATCGGCGCGAGGTGATCGCCGAACTCTCGCAGGCGATGGCCGCCGCGCTGGGAAGACCGGCATCCGCAATCGAGGACTCGGTATGGAACCGAGAGTTGACCATGTCCACCGGGCTGGAGCACAGCTTGGCGATCCCGCATGCACGTCTGGCGGGACTCGGCGCTCCGGTGATTGGGTTGGGCCTGTCGGCAACCGGTGTGGACTTCGACGCCTACGACGGCGAGCCGTCACGCATCATCTTCCTGATTCTCACGCCGGAGGACGACCAGGGTGTCCAGGTCCACCTTCTCGCGGACATCGCCCGCACCTTCAAGAACCCGGACATGCGCGCCAAGGTCCTGCAGGTCATGGGCGCCACGGAGCTGATCGCGCTGATCCGCACCGAGCGATCCGAAGAGGAATAGTCCTCGGAGGTCGCCGCACCTGGCGCGATTCACGCACGGTTCCGCGACAGCGGAGCCGGGCCTCAAAGCAGAGCGGCACGGCCTGGCAGAGTCAGGCCGTGCCGCTGAGGACTTGCGGCGATCCGTGATCGCCTCGCGTTCCCATCCGATCAGTTGCAGACGTAGGTTGCGGAGTCGCTCGCGCCGCAGCCCCACTGTGCATCCACCGTGCGCTCGTCGCTAAACACGGACTGGAACCGCGCCGTGCCCGCGCCGCGGTCGTTCAGGGTGCCGTACTCGGTGTGCCCGCTTCCCAGGCGCACCGCGAAGCCGTCGCCCGGCGTGCCGCCCTTGAGCTTGACGACCAGCGAGTGCGACGCGCCGTCCATGCGGCAGCGCGCCTTGGCAATCCGCTCCCCGCCCGTGCAGGGGAGGCTGTTGCCGAACTCGAAGGCGCCCATGTCCACGATCGGCGGCGTGCCGATGCCCGTGTCGGGCGTGTTCGGGTCGTCACGGAAGCGCGGCTGCCCGTCGAGGTCGATCTGCCCCTCCTGCGGAACGGCCAAGTTGTTGCCCGCGTCCACGCAGGCGGAGCCGAACATCAGCCGGTAGTTTCCAGCGTCGGCGTCAACAAACCTCGGGGGCGCGTCGATGTTGCCCTCGCCGGCGAAACCGCCTTCGACGTTGCTGTAGCTGACGAAAGGCGCGCCCCAGATCTGCTGATTGCCGGTGTTGCCGGTGACGATGCAGTTCACGAGCGTCGTCTCGTTCTGGGTGTCGAGGACGCCGGCGCCCCACGGCGCGGTGTTGTCCGCGATCGTGCAGTTGATCAGCGTCGCGTGCCCGCCGAACAGCGTGACTCCGCCGCCGGTCACATCTGCGGTGTTCTGCGCCAGCACGCTGTTGATCACCGTCGGCTCGCTTCCGTCCCAGGCGAAGAGCGCGCCGCCGTCGTCCCCCGACGCATTGCCGACGATCGTGCAATTCAGGATCGTGGGATTGCTGAACCGAGTGCAGCAGATGGCCGCGCCCCAGCAGGCGGCCGAGTTGCCCGACAGCAGCATGTTGCGGATCGTCGGGCTGCTGAAGTTGGTGACGAGGATGGCGCCGCCGTTGAAGCGGTCATCCACCGCGCCGTTCTCCGTGGCGCCGCGCGTGATCGTGAAGCCTTCGACGACGGCGCCCGCCGTCTCGCCGCTCTGGAACACGAAGCCGCGGTGCGGGTTTTCCGCGGAGCCGTTGCAGTCAATGACGCAGCCGCCCGGACCGTTGGCGCTCTTCACCGTGATCGCCTTGCCGGCGAAATCGAGGTCCACGTTTCCCGCGCCCGTGTACAGCCCGTCGGCCACCACCACCCGATCGCCGTCTCGGGCGGCGTTGATGGCCGCCTGAATCGTCGGGAACTCGCCCGGCACGCGCAGCGTTCCCGCGGACGCAATCGACGTCAGCCCGACGGCGATGACCCCGATGCTCACCGCGCGGACCTTCCACTCTCGCTTCATCATGCTTCCCATCTCATTGTCCTCCTGATACGGAGACCCTGGAATTCACACGAGGTCGCCAGCGCCTCCCGAGGCTGATGGCGTCCGCCCGCGACCGCACTGAACCGTTGGAGTGAATTTCCGCCGGCGGCGGCGTCGGACCTCACCTCCTCATGTCGGATCCGGCAGCGCGGATTGCACGGCGAGGGTGGCATGTTCTGACCCGCGACCGGGTGGCAGGGTCTTGGCTGCGGTCGGGGGGCACGGTTTGGCGTACTCGCCAGGCCGTGGAGCGTGCGACCATGCCCGGTCTTCGTTGGAGGAGGAAGGAAGGTCGCGGGCTGACGGACGATGTCGTCACTCGCCGCGCAGGCGGGGGCCAGAACGCAAGGGCAAACCGGTGGATTCCCGCCTGCGCGGGAATGACGGGGCTGGATTCCCGCCCGCGCGGGAATGGCATTCCGCGGAGTTAGTCCGGATCGGCTTTCGGTTGCGGCGGTCCGTCGGGTGGGGCGGCATCTTCCGCATTCTGGACGGCATCCGGCGGCACGGCAGCGTCCTTCGCTTCTTCGGGCTGAGCCGGCTGCGGCTGCGGTCCGTACTCCGGCGGGCTGGGCGGCGGCTCGTTCGGGGCGATCTCTTTCCACAAATTGACGAGCTTCTCGCACCCCGGCAAGGCCGTGTACAGCACGTTGATCGCGCCGAGCACGTCCGCCGCGTCCGCGCCGAACTTAAGCGCCGCACGCAGGCTGCTTTCCGCGCGATCACAGTTCCCGTCCAGGATGCACAGGTTCGCCGCCAGGAAATGAGCCGCGGGACTGTTCGGGTTCACCTCGATCGCGCGGGCGACCCACGCCCACGTCTTGTCCGGGATGTCCCACGCCTTCCGCATGCGCACGCGCGACACCAGCTCGACATACGTCGAAGCCAGCGCGCGGTTCACTTCTTCCTCGGTCTTGAGGCCGCGCACCTCGCGGATGATCGCCTTCGCCTCGTCCTCGCGCCCGGCGGCGGCGAGATAGGCCGCCTTGCGCGTCAGCTTGTTGCGCTGGCGGAAGAGATCGCCTTCTTCGCCCTCCGGCGCGATGGTGAAAGCCCGATCGATCGTGGCGATCGAGTCAAGCGGGGCTTCGGGCGTCAAAAGGAATTGCGCATCGGCCAACTCGGCCACCGCGTACGCGCTGCCCATCGGGGCGCTGCGGAAGAAGCCGAACTTCTCGTACGCCTGCTCCACGGCGCTGAAGGACTTCACCGCGCCGGCGTACTCGGCCGCGGCCAGTTGCAGGATGCCGCCCAGCCGAACGATTTCCGGCGACCATCGCTCGGCGACGTCGGCCGGCTCGAAGGTGGGCTTCTCCAGGATCCCCATGGCCCGGTCGTACATGCCCGAGAAAGCGTCATCGAAACCCGGCGTGGCATCGGCGAAACCGGTGAGTGCCGCGATGTAGTCATTCGTCACCGCGCGATGACGCAGGGGTCGCGCCAGCGCGATGACCGCCGTCTGGAAGTCCAGCGCGGCGCCGCCGAGCTGCACGAACTGCGCCGCCAGTTGCGGATCGAAGGGCTGCCGGGCCAGTTCCAGCTTCAGCGCCCCGGCCGCGCTCGTCAGGTAGGACGAAGCCTCCTCCTGCTTGTTCATCGCCTGCGCGAAGCGCCAGTTGAGCATCATCAGGTCGGCGCTGAGCCGGCTGGCTCCGAGGAAACCCGAGGCGATGATGTGAATATCCCGCAGCAGCTCGTTGGCGGTCTTGGCGCGACGGTGGCACTCCTCGAATGCCGCCTGCGCCTCGGCGAGCAGTGCCTGGCGCGAGGCGTCGTCCTGCTGTGCCCGATAGGACAGGTCGAAAGCCTTGTCCTGCAGCGCCCGCGCGCGGAGCAGGCTGGTTTCGCAATAGAGCATCATGTCCATGAGGGCGCGGTCGGGGCGGAGCTGCCGCTCGGCGGATTCGTAACGGGCGAGCGCCTCGTCCAGCTTGTTCTGACGCGCGAGGAGCGCGGCGTCGTGCGCCGCCCGCGCGGCGGAAAAGTCCATGAGCGCCAGCACCACCACGACCACGCCCAGAGCGAATGCGCCGACCGACGACCCGATCCGCACGTCGTTGCGTTTCGACAGCACCGTCAGCAGGCTCTCCTGCCGTGTGACGCACATCGCCCAGGTCAGCCCCAGCACGGTGTAGAACGCGCACGGCGTCTCCCCCAGGCGCAGCCCCACCCCGAAGCACTCTTCCACGATCATCGCCGTCAGCGCGCTCATCAGCCCCACCAGCGCGAACCGCTGCGCGGGCGGAGGCTGCGTCTCCAGCGCGTTGAGCACGGCCATGAACGTCAGCACCAGGATGGCGAGCATGAGGACAAAGCCGACGGAGCCCAGTTCCGCGAGGATTTCGAGCCATTCGTTGTGGGCGTGCCCGAGGCGATCCGAGAGTGCCCGCGGGTCCTCTTCGACGTCGGATCGCTTCAGCGCGTCATCGGTCCACTCCTTGCCGATGAGATTGTCCACGCCCAGCGTAAACCCGCCGGGTCCGCAGCCCATCACCGGGTGGCGCTGAAACAGATCCACCGCGTAGGACCAGCCGTAGAATCGCACCCGCGCGGTGGCGTCGCGCCCCGTCTGCGAGGAACCGCCGATCACCCCGCGCATATACACCGCGCCGGCGATGATCAATACCACACCCGTCGCCAGCGTCGTCCACCGCAGCCGCGCGGGCAACAGGAGAAACGCCGCCGCCAACAGCCCGAACGCCAGCCCGGCCAGCGCCCCGCGAGAGCTTGCCAGCAGGAAAGGCCAGAGCATCGCCGCGGTCGCCAGCAGCGCGATTCCAGCCCTGCCCAGGTGCCTGGCTTCGCGCGAGCGCCCCCACTCCGCCAAGGCTCCGTAGGCGCCGATCAGCGAGACCACGATTCCCGGCAGCAGACACGCGCCCAGGAACGTCGGGTTGGTGAACGGGAACTTGGCGCGGAGCGTCGGGTTGCGCCCATAGAAATACCAGAGAGCGATCAGCGCGCTGACGACGGAGATGAGGATCACGCCGCGCATCAGCAGCCGCGCCGCCGCCCGCGTAAGCGTCGCCCCGAGGGAGAACGACCACAGCAGCGACGCCGCCGTCACCGCGGTCGCGCCCAGCGCCATCAGCGTGCCCACCGACGAGGCGGCGCCCGTCCCCGGCGGCAGGTTCGTCGGCGCGCTCGATCCCGACAGGCTGCGCAGCAGCATCCACAGAAGATAGATGCCGGCCATCATCTGCGCGGCGATCAGCGGGGCGATCTGCGTGCGCTTCGGCTTGCCTTCATCCGGCGCCCCGGAAACTTCCGCATCCTGCGAGGGCACCGCGATGTCCGTCTCCAGCACCTCCTCGCCGACGCGCGGCCGCGTCGCCAGCACGACGCCGACCACCAGCAGCGCCGCGCCGGAGAAGAACATCAGGCAGAACGCCTTCACCGCGTCCCCGTGCCGCGCCGGGTACTCGTAGTTGAGGCACAGAAGCTGCACGACCGACCGCAGCAGCGAGTTCTCTCCCCACGGTTTGGCGCCGTCCACCAACTCTTGCGTTTCAGGCACGCTGACCAGCAGAAACCCGCCCGCCAGCATCGCGCACGCCAAGGCGATCATCACCACGTGCACGGGGCGAATTGCGTCCGGGTCCCAGTATCGCGTTACATTCATGCAGCTTTTCCGGTCGATGGGCCCCGCCGCGCGCGGAGCGGTCGATCATTATCTGGAAACGACGCGAGGGGTCAAAGCTGCGGGTTCGCCGGGGCGCCCGGCGCCTGCATGTAGGCCTGACCTCAAGGTGGCACGGATTTCCGGGACGTGCTTCTTTCCGGGAAACTCGCGTGCCGAACCAGGCAATCCGAAATCTTCCAACGGGCTGTTCGCCTGTCATTCCAGCGCAGGCGGGAATCCAGTCCCGTCATTCCCGCGCTGGCGGGAAGCCAGCGGTCCACCGGTGCGCTTTAAAGCCCCGCCTGCACGGGGTGACGTTCTAAACGGCAAGTTCCGACTTCCACCAGGGCCGGCAGTCTGAATTCGAGGATCCTCCGGCTCCGACGGTCTTGGCCGATTCTCCGCGCTCCCTTCGGATGTCCTGGCTCGATCGCGGCGCGATCGTCATCCCCCGGCTTCTCGGCGACCCAGCGTCTCTGCGTGAGCCTCTTCCCCCACCACCGTTGTCCGCCCCGTGTTCGCGGTGGTATGCTCCAGCCGTCCCGGTCGCGCGGCGCCGGCGACGCGCTCGTCATGAGAATCCGACGCGGTCCCATCGAATGGATTGACGCAGGCAGCCACGGAAGGAGCGGAAAGACAACGACATGAGCACCACGATGACCTCAGCGGACAGCAGCTTGCAGCCCGTCGCGGACCTGATCGCCGGACGCCCGGTTCCGCACATTCGCACCGCCCTGCCCGGTCCCAGGGCCGCGCCGCTGATCGAAAGCGATCTGCGCGTCAGCTCGCCGTCCAACACGCGAGATTACCCGCTCGTCGCACGGCGCGGGCGCGGCTGCGTCGTCGAGGACGTGGACGGCAACCTCTTCCTCGACCTCGCGGCCGGCATCGCCGTCTGCGCGTCCGGGCATTGCCATCCGAAAGTGGTGGAGGCCATTCACCGCCAGTCGAGCGAGCTGATCCACATCTGCGGCAGCGACTTCTATTACCCCGTGATGGTCGAGCTGATGAACAAGCTCGCGGCCATCACGCCGGGCGCCAAGCCCAAGCGCGTGCTGCTCACCAACAGCGGCACGGAGGCGACGGAAGCGGCGTTCAAGCTCTCGCGCTTTCACACCAATCGCAAGTGGGTCATCGGCTTCCACGGCGCGTTTCACGGGCGCACGATGGGCTCGCTGTCGCTGACGTGCTCGAAAGCGCGGCAGAAACAGGGCTTTGGTCCGCTCGTGCCCATGGTGGCGCACTCGCCGTACGGCAACACCGACTTCATCGAAAACGTGCTCTTCAAGCAGCAGATGCGCCCGGACGAGGTCGCGGCCATCTTCTTCGAGCCGATCCAAGGCGAGGGCGGCTACCTCATTCCGGACGCCTCCTTCGTTCAGAGCCTGCGCCGGCTCTGCGATGAGAGCGGCATTCTGCTCGTGGCCGATGAGATTCAGGCCGGCATGGGGCGCACGGGGAAGATGTGGTCCATCGAGCACTTCGGCATCGTGCCCGACATCATGCTCATCGCCAAGGGCGTCGCCAGTGGAATGCCCATCGCCGCCGTCGTCGCGCAGGAGCCGATTATGAACTGGCCCCCCGGCGCTCAGGGCAGCACCTACGGCGGCAACCCGGTCAGTTGCGCCGCGGCGCTGGCGACGATCGAGCTGGTCGAGGGCGGACTGATGCGCAACGCCGAGCGCCTCGGCGCGCCGCTGCTTTCACGGCTGAAAGTCATTGCCGAACGCAACTCATGCATCACGCGCGCGCGCGGACTGGGCTTGATGGCCGGCGTCGATGTCATAAATCCGAAAACGGGCAAGGGCGACCTCGCGCTGCGCTCCAAGATTCTCATGGATGCCTTCCAGCGCGGCGTCATCCTCCTGCCCTGCGGAGAAGTCGGCATCCGCTTCTGCCCGCCGCTGGTGATCTCCGAAGACGAACTCGACACCGGCCTGCGGATTTTTGAGGAAGCCGTCGCAAAGTCGGCATAGCCGTCCGTGGCGAAAGGCGACGCTCGTCATTCCCGCGCAGGCAGGAATCCAGCGCGTGGCTTGCGATTGCACGAATCGAGCGGTTTTTTTGGGGAAGCCGTCGCAAAGTCGGCATAGCTGCCTGCGGTGGAAGGCGACGCTCGTCATTCCCGCGCAGGCGGAAATCCAGTTGTGTCATTGCCACCAAGCCGGCGGGTGGCATGGCCTGCGGTACTCCGCTGGCCATGTCTTCGCCTCGTTCGCCACGGTCAAGCGAGTACGCCGGATCGTGCCCCCCAGTCTCTCTTCAGTGAGCTTCCCTGGGTTCCGGGTTGATGCCG
>JADZBE010000036.1 GCA_020852275.1 Phycisphaerales bacterium | reverse complement strand
TTGATCGCTGCCGCTTCCTCGGCAATCACGCGGACGGCCACGGCGGCGCCTTGGCGTGTGCCGAGAGCACGATCGAGCTGCGGAACTGTGAGTTTGTCGGCAACACCAGCGAAGGCAGGGGCGGGGCGGTGTACCTTTATGCCGGCGCGTGGACGCCGAGCACCGACGCGACGTTTGTCAACTGCGCCTTCACCGAGAATCAAGCCGACGACGACGGTGACGCGCAGGTCGACTACCCGGGCGGCGGGGCGATCTTTTGTGAAGCGGCGAGCGAAGCGGGATACGAAGGCAATCAACCGCTATCCTTGACCGTCGTCAATTCGATCGTTTGGGACAACGTAGCCCCCTATCCAACGAGCGCCGGCCCCTACTTCGATTACCACCAGATCACGGAGGATGACGAAGACGACGCCCATGATGAGATCACTATGACGATGAGCTATTCGGATTATGAGCGCGTGTGGTACGGAGGAGGCGCCAACAATATTGACGGCATTCCCAACTTTCGCGACGCGAACGGCGCGGACGACGCATGGGGAACGCTCGATGACGATCTTCGACTGGGCAAGAACTCGCCGTGCTTTGACCGCGGCGACCCCGACGGGGGCGCGGGGAATTACGATCTGGACGGAAAGAACCGAATCATGAGCACGTCATGCTACGGCAACGGCGTATCGAGCGATGCGACGACGGTCATCGACATGGGGCCTTATGAAAATCAGAAGTTCGGGATTGTTTACGTGGACCAGACCAAAACCGGCGGAAACAACACCGGTGCGGACTGGACGAACGCGTACACCGACATGCAGGACGCATTGGAAGCCGCGGAGGATCCGGAGGTCTGCGAAGTCTGGGTTGCGGACGGCACGTACAAACCTGATGATTGCACGAACTGCAACAGCGCCGATCGCCAGAGCACGTTTGAGATTCCCGATCACGTGGGAGTCTATGGCGGATTCGAGGGCACAACGGACGAAACGGATCGCAAGGAAGACCGCAGTCCATCCACTGACATCACCACGCTCACGGGGCTTATTGGAATGACGACGACGCAGCGCGTGTATCACGTCGTGACCATCCCGACGGCCGCAAGCACCGCCACGATTCTCGATGGGTTCACCGTAAAGAACGGCAAGGCCGATGGGAGCGGAACCGACGAGGGCATCGGCGGCGGGGCGCTGGTGAAGGGCGACGCGCAGTTCAAGACCTGCACCTTCGAATACAATAAGGCCAAGAACGGCGGCGCCGCCTGCTTATATGGTTCCGCGGCGTATTTCATCGATTGCGCGATGGTGAACAATGACGCCGACGACGGATCGGGCGGAGGAAGCGGCGGGGCGATATACGTCGCGGGTTCGCACACCGCTCCCGTCGTATTTCGCCGCTGTAACATCAACAACAACGAATCGCTCGGGGATGGAGGCGCCGTTTACGTGGCCGACAATTCCCATTGGATTCAGATGACGAACTGCCTCTTCTACCAGAACGAGGCCGACAAGGACGACAACGGCACGGAGGGCGGCGCGATCTACACGCATGAGCCGATCGGACTTTACAACTGCACGTTCGCGCGCAACCAGTGCGGCAACGACGACGACGGCGGGGCGATCTACCTCACGCACGAGGACGAAAGCTCGACCATCTACAACTGCATCTTCTGGGGCAACATGACCAACGCCGGCGCCTCGCCGACCAGCGAGGCCGACCAGATCAAGTTCGCGGCGGGAACGGTGACCGCGCAGTACACGTGCGTCCAATACTATGACGCGAATGGGCCCATGGGCCATTTGACAAACAATGGTGATGATCCGCTGTTCAAGAACGCAACGTCGGATGATTATGAATTGGATCCGGCGAATTGTGGTGACCATTCTTGCACGTCCAAGTCGATAGACTTGGGTGAGGACGATCTGTGCAACAATGACACAGGCTGCAGCGACTTTGACGTGAAGCGCCGCACGCGCAAGGTGGACCTGGATCAGCGCGACGACGACATTGACCGCGGCGCCATGGAAACGCAAAGCTCTCCATGAGCATTCAACGCATCTGTGCAAATAGCATGTGGCGTTGAGTGTTCTATCCCACTTGGTAACGGAGAGCCATCTATGAGCGTTACGCGTATTACCCTCTTATCTATTGTCTGGATTGCCGCTGATGTTCTTCCGTGCGCGGGAAAGGTGATCTACGTTGATCATAGTGCATCGGGCGCCGATGACGGAACCTCTTGGGCGGACGCATTCATTGATTTGCGACGAGCGCTCGCCCTCGCCATCTTAGGCGACCGCGTCTGGGTGGCGGATGGCGCCTACACAGCCTCCGAGGGGGGCGACCGGTTCGCTGCGTTCACTTTGCCTTCCGGAGTCGAAGTGTACGGCGGATTCTCCGGAAACGAGGACAAAATCAAGGATCGCAATTGGCGACTGCATCGGAGTGTCTTGAGCGGAGACATGGGCGCTGCCGGACGTCATCGAGACAACGCATTCCATGTTGTTGAGGCGGTGGACGTTGGACAACCCTCGTGTCTGGACGGGTTCACGATCGTGCGCGCTCACAATAACTGCGCATGTCCGAACAACCGGGGCGGCGGGTTATATGTTCTACGCGGCCAATTGACCGTCGCGAATTGCGAATTCCAGAAGAACCGCGCCGGTGGCGGCGGGGCCATGTGGATCGAGGGCAGCATGGTGACGGTGGAGAACTGCCTTCTCCGCAACAACCGGAATCGCGCCGTGACGACGGACTCCAGCGTCGTCGCGTTCAACCACTGTACGTTTCAGCGCAATCCCTGCAAGGCGGATGGCGGCGCAATCGGCGCATATGTCAGAAGTCGGATCATAGCCACCGACTGCGTGTTTGTGGACAATAAAGCAGCGTACGATGGCGGTGCTTATTGGGGAACGGGCGAAGGAGTATTTATTGATTGTGTGTTTGCGCGCAATTGGTCGAATAGTTATGGCGGGGGCGTGTACCAGTTTGGCGGGCCCTTGACTGTGGCGGGCTGCACATTCACTGGAAACTACGCGCGCAATGGGGCGGCTGGACTAGCGGGCGTACATGAGACGGTCGTTTCTAATTGTGCCTTGTGGGGCAACACGGGTCGGGGCGGAGACCGCGAGCAACAGCAATTGTGGATTGATGAGAATCTGGACATCAACTACTGCGTCGTGGAAGGCTGGTCGGGTCGCGGCGGCGGCGAGGGGAATTTTGATGCGGATCCCAAGTGGATCGACGCGGGCGGCGGGAATCTGCGGATTGCGGGGGACTCGCCGTGCGTGGATGCGGGGGACGATGACGCGGTGACGCAATCGGTGGACCTTGACGGCAACCCGCGCATCCTCGGGGGCCGCGTGGACATCGGGGCTTATGAGAACGTCTGCCGCGAGGTGCTCGACCTGTCGGCCGCGGTGGTCGAGGACGACGCCGAAGGCCACAGCGGCGACGGCGACGGCGTGTGCGAAGAGAGCGAGGACTGCATCGTCACCGCGACGGTGGCGGTCGATCCAGCGACGATGCCCGCCGGCTCGACGGTGCGCGTGACGTTCACGCCGGTGGACGAGGACGGCCACCCCGATGCCGACCCGTGCTGCGCCGACCACACCTGCGGACCGGGCGCCCGCTGCCCGGCCGTGCGCAAGGCCCGCATCGACTCCGCAGGTCAAGGCACGGCCTCGGCGACGCTGCGCGCGTGTTCCGGCGGACGGACGCAAGTGTGCATCGAAGGCTGCGGCGAGTCGCTCTGCCGCGAGGTGGAATGCCCGTAGGAAAGCTGAAACGGCGAAAGCTGAAAGCTGAAACGTCGAAAGCGGAAAGCTGAAAGCTGAAAGCTGAAACGGCGACACGTCGAAAGCTGAAAGCTGAAAGCTGAAACGGCGACACGTCGAAATCTGAAATCTGAAAGCTGAAACGTCGAAAGCTGAAAGCCGAAACGGCGAAAACCAATTCGTGACGGGCGCGGATCGGGTCAGGCTCGGCCCGGTTGAGGCGCGCTACGGTTTGGGCGCGGCTCGGTTTAGACGTGCTACGACCAAGGCGCGGTGCGGTTCGGGGGGGTTCGCTTCCTTACGGGCGCGGCTCTGCAGGCGCGCCCTGCAGGCGCGGAGCGGCGGTGCGCGCGGCGGCAGCGCCTGCGGCGCGCGGCGTGGCGGCGGCGGCGCCTGCGGCGCGCGGCGTCGCGGCGCTCGGGGGAACCTTAAAGCGAATCTCAAGCTGATAGACGCCGTCCTGCAGCCGGCTCTCCACGGGGAAGCCGCAGCGGTGGAAGATGCGCAGCATCCCGTGATTCTCCAGCAGCACGTCGGCGGTGAACCCCGCGATGCCGTTACGGCGGGCGGCCTCGACCAGCGCCTGCATCAGCGCCGTGCCGACGCCCTTGCCCTGCCAGTCGTCGCGCACGAGGAAGGCGGCTTCGGCCAGGTTCGAGTGCGGCTCACGGCGGTAATGAGCGATGCCGACGACGGCGGCATCCGGCGCGTTCGAGGTGAGCACGACGAGCACCATGTCGTTCTCGTAGTCCACGCGCAGCAGCTCCTGAAGCTGGTGGTGCGGCATGGATTTAATCATGCGGAAGAAGCGGTAGTGCACGGACTGCGCGGAAAGCTGGTAGAACAGCTCGCGCACCAGCGGTTCGTCCGTCAGCTTCAGCGGGCGCAGGAACGCGCGCGATTTGTCCTTCAGCAGCAGCATCCGCTCCAGCGCGTCGGGGTACGCGTGCGTGTGCACGGGAAGCTCGATCTGGTCCGCGTAGATCATGTGCCGCGACTTGGCCTCACCGAAGAGCCACGGCTGGAACTTGGGATGGGCGATCTGAATCAGCGCCAGCGCCCGCTCGCGGATGTTCTTGCCGTGGAGGTAGGCCGACCCGTACTCCGTCACGACGTAATGCACGTCGCCGCGGCTGGTGACGACGCCCGCGCCGGGCTTGAGGGTGGGGACGATGCGGGAGATTGTCTCGTTGGAAGCGGTGGAAGGCAGGGCGATGATCGGCTTGCCGCCGCGCGAGCGCGCCGCGCCGCGGGTGAAGTCCACCTGCCCGCCGATGCCGCTGTAGAACATCGGACCCAGCGAGTCCGCGCACACCTGCCCGGTGAGGTCCACCTCGATGGCCGAGTTGATCGAGATCATCTTCTCGTTCTGGGCGACGATGAACGGATCGTTGACGTACTCGGTGGGGTGGAACTCGACGAGCGGGTTGTTGTCGATGAAGTCGTAGAGGCGCCGAGTGCCGAGGACGAAGCCGGCGACGATCTTGCCGCGGTGCAGCGTTTTGCGTGCGTTGGTGATGACGCCATTTTCGACCAGCGGGATGACGCCGTCGCTGAACATTTCGGTGTGGATGCCGAGGTCCTTGAAATCCGTCAGGTACGCGAGCACCGCGTCGGGGATCGTGCCGATGCCCAGTTGCAGGGTTGCGCCGTCCTCGACCAGCGCGGCGATGTGCCGCGCGATGCGGCGCGACAGCTCGTCCGGCTCGCCGTGCGCGGTCTCCAGCACGGGGCGCTCGCTGGACACGAGCACGTCCAGGTCGCGCACGTGGATGAAGCAGTCGCCCAACGCCCGCGGCATGCGCTCGTTCACCTCCGCTACGACGCAGCGCGCCGTCTCGGCGGCGGCCTTGACGATGTCGGTGGCCACGCCGTAACTGCAGTAGCCGTGCTCGTCCGGCGGGCTGACGCAGATCAGCGCCGTGTCGATGACCACGCGCCCGGATCGGAACAGGTCGGGAATCTCGGAAAGGAAGATGGGCGTGTAGTCCGCGCGACCTTCGTTGATGGCGCCGCGGACGTTGGGTCCGATGAAATAGGCGTTGTGCCGGAAGCGGTCGCCGAGGCGCGGCTCGGCGTAGGGCGCGATGCCCAGCGTGAGGATGTGGATGATCTCCGTGTCGCTGAGGTCGGCGCGCTCGGCGAGGGCCTCGACGAGCATCTGCGGCTCGCCGGCGCCGGAGCCGATGAAGACGCGCTGACCGGGGCGGATCGGCGCGACGGCCTGTTGCGCCGTCGCCACCTTCTCCGAGTAGCGGCGCGTCCAATGATCGTTCTTCGTGTCCATATTGACCTTGAAATGGCTTGCAAGGCGCGTGCCTGAAGGGCGAGTGCGCGGAAGACGCCCCTGCTGGCGCTGCGGGTTCAGGCAGCACCCTTGCTTGCGCTACGGGTTCTGGACCCGTAGCGCCAGCCAGAGAGAATGTCCGCTGATCCCGAAGTTTGCAAGTAAGCGACGGATTCAGGGCACCGGCGGCAGGCACCCTCCATTCGTGACTTCACGAATCCCGTTGACCGCCGTCTCCGCCAAGGGTATAGCTTGCCTCATGGCGCGGTGGATGGGCGTGGCGGGGTTGATCGCGGCGACCGGGCTTTGCGGCTGTCATCAGCCTGCTGCGCCGGTTTCGCCGACGACCGTTCGCGTTGAGCTTCCCACTGCGGAGGACTACGACCGGCTGTGGAGCGCGGCGCGCGAGTCGCTGCGCGAGGACGGATACTTGGCCGAACTCGTGGACCGCTCGCAGGGCCGGCTCTCGACTCGCGCGGTCGGTTCGCAGCACTTCTTCGAGTTCTGGCGGCACGACGTGGAGACGCGCTACGACTGGGCCGAGGCGACCCTCGCGCCCATTCGTCGCCGCGTCGATCTGACGCTGCCGCAGCCCGAGGAAAGCGTAACCTCCACGCAACTCACCTTGAGCGTGATCAAGGAGCGGCTCGCGTCGCCCGACCGTCAGTTCAACGAGAGCGGCGCGCTGTTTCAGTTCTTCGGTTACGTCCTGCCGTCCACGACGGGTCAGGCGCAGATTCGTCCGGAGGATGATCGCTGGGTCGAGATCGGGCGCGACGCCGCGATGGAAGCGTACCTCCTGCGCCGCATCCTCGCACGCGCGGCGGTCTCGCCCGTCGCGCCGCAAGGCGAAGCGCCGGCGCCGCAGCCGGAGGACGAGCCGGCGAAGCATCCGGAGGACGAGCCCGTGCCGCAGCCGGTGGACGAACCGGCCCCGCCTCCTCATCCGGAGGACGGACCGGCCCCGACTTCGCAGCTCGCAGCGCCACAGGAACCTCCGCCCATCGGGGAGCGGGGATCCTGAGGCTCGAGGCAATTCAGAATAATTTCGGAGCACACCCATGAACGACCGGGTCCGCAATCTCACCTGCGAACTGATCGGAACCTTCCTGCTGACTTTCATCGGCGCAGGCTCGATCCTCACGACGACGTGGACCGGCGGCGCGCCGGGTCTGGTGGGAATCGCCATCGCGCACGGCATCGCGCTGGCCATCGCCGTCTCCGCGGCGATGAACCTCAGCGGCGGTCACATCAACCCCGCGGTCACGGCGACGATGCTCGCCACGGGACGCATCAAAGCGGGGGACGCCGTCGCTTACATCATCTCCCAATGCGCCGGTGCGGTCGTCGCCGGGCTGCTGCTGAACGTCATCTTCAGCTCCCTTGGCGCTTCGGACGCGGGCATCACCGGCGCCAAGGCCATCGAGCTGTGCAAGCTGGGGACGCCGGCGTTCAGCGCCGCTGTTCCCGCGGGGATCGCCGTGCTGACCGAGGCGCTGCTGACGTTCGTGCTGCTGTTTGCGGTGTTCGGAACGGCCGTGGACGGGCGGTGTCCGCGCATCGCGGGCTTCGGCATCGGGCTTGCGGTGACCATCGACATCCTCGCGGGCGGACCGATCACCGGCGGCGCGATGAACCCGGCGCGGACGATCGGCACCTTGATCGGCGGAGGCGGCGCGACGCAGACGCTGTGGGCGCAGCACTGGGTGTACTGGGTCGGACCGATCGCGGGCGGGCTTCTGGCCGGCTTCGTTTACGACACGCTGATCATGCCCCGCAAGGACGCAAAGTAACGGCGTCGATCCGCGAGGTCTGAGTCTGGCTGAGCGGATCACGGGCTGCGCCGCCGCGTGGCTGCCCTGCGAATCGAGGCGCTCGCTTGAGGGCTGCGCCGCAGGGCGCTCATGTGCGCCCCGACGCGCTTGGATCGGCGACGATTCACCGCGCATCCATCATCGGCTATTGATCATCAAGCATCGAGCGTCCGCCCTCCAAGGTCCTCTGTGCCGCTGCGCGCACAAAGCGGTATCCTCATCGGAGTGACCAAGCGGAATGAGAGAATGGTCGAGGCCGTCCGCGCGTATGCCGACGAGCTTTGCCCGCCGCCGCGCATTGTCGATGCGTTGCCCTGTCCCCGATGCGCTTACAACCTGCGAGGCCTCAGCGGCGAGTTGGTGCGATGCCCGGAGTGCGGCGAAGCCTACGATCCCCGTAGCCTCCCCCGCCGCAGCGCCGAAAGGCGCGCTGAAGACGTGCGCCGGTTGGCTCGCACCAGCGTCCTGTTGTTGTGGCTGGCGATTCTCGCGGGAATCTTCGCGGCCTGGAGCGGGATCTTGTGGATCGGGGTCCCCGCAATCGGGACCCTCGTCGCCTCCGTAAGCATTATGATCGCCCTGCACATTCGTTTCCGCCGGCTGGGGCTGAGAAGCCTGCCTCTCGTTTCTTTCGTTTTTTCCTGGCTGCTGCTCGTTCCATCTGCAATCTTCGCGGTGGTCATTCTCCCCGGTCTGACTCGCACGTTCTCGGGTGGACGGTTGGGCTTTGATCTCGGGGAGATACTGATATCGCTCGCCCTTGCAGCAGGTTTCTTCCTCCTGACGAGAGCGCTTCTCCAAAGGGCGGAGGCCGCCATGGAGAAGCTCTCCGGGAGCGTTTATGACAAGACGCTGCGCTCGCTTCGGGGTTCCGTGTCCTGGGAGCCGAAGCCGCCCGACCTGCCCAGTCTCGAACAAGAAGTGCGCGAGCGACTTCACAGGGGCCATGAGCCGTGATACGTGGGGAAGCAGAATCGGAAGGATCAACTCCCAACCGCATGGGAGCGGTTCGCTAACGCCGGTCAACGCGAATCCGGCAGTTCATACCGATGAATGGCTTGCGGCTTGTCTTCAAAACGAGTGCACATCGGAAGCCAGCAGCAGCTCACGCGCGTCCTGCGCTGCCCCGCCGGACTTCGCGTACGGCTTCGTCCAGCCGCGTCAGCACGGAGGAGGAGAAGATGTTCAGCCCGCCGTCGGTGGAGAAGATGATTCGCGCGACGGGAGCGGATTTTAAGATGATTCGTGTTTCACTCATGGCTCTGGGACCTCAAGACAGATTCTTTTCAAGGAGACGCACGCCAGCCGCTTCCGCCCCTCGGAGGGAGGCGGCGCACGCGAATTCGATGCTCCTCAACCAGAATTACCAAGCTGGGCTGGGGGTCGCAACTCACGGTCGACAGGACGACTCGCATCCGGTCCATCACGTGATTCGCACGGGTATTGGCTAAGCGAAACAAGATAACGCCCGGATGCTCCTTCCCCCCCAACGCAGCGATCTCGCCGAAGTCGAGGTCGAACGTCAGGATGATCCGTTCCTCAGCGCAAGCCAAGCCGAATATCTCCGAATCCGTCAGTCGCTGTAAGCCACGCTCCCGGAGATGGACGGCATCGTGGCGGTGCTCGCGAAGCCATTCTACAACTTTCAGACTAACTCCCATGTCGGCTAGGAACTTCACGGGAGGTCGCCTCATGCTGTATGGACTTGCTCTTGCGTCAGCCACGCGGCGTATTCAACGGCTTGCTGGATGTCCTCCCGCTCCAGGTCGGGGTATCCATCGAGTATTTCTTCAAACGTGGCTCCGTGGGCAATCTGCCCCACGATCACCGAAACCGGAATCCTCATGCCGCGAACGCAGGCGCGGCCACCCATGATGTTGGAGTTGAATGTGATGCGGTCAAACATATGTCACCTATCCGGAATTCACCTCGGCAGGACGTGCTGCCCGTGGCGGCTCGGAGAGCCGCCCTGCCCAATCCACCCTACCACTACCACTACCACTCCGGGCCGCCGTCGTAGCTGCCGAAGACTTCGCGCAGGGTGTTCATCATCTCGCCGACCGTGGCGTCCGCCTCCGCGGCGCTGACGAGCGCGGGCATGACGTTGTGGCCCGCGCGGGCGTCGTCGCGCAGGCGCGTCAGCGCGTCGGCGTGGCGCTTCTTGTCGCGCTTCGCCTTGAGCTCGCGCAGGCGCGCGATCTGCTGCTCCTCGGTGTGGTGCTCGATCTTGAGGATGTCGATGTTGTGCGGCTCGACTTCCGTGAAGTCCGTCACGCCCACGACCTTCAGCTCGCCCGCGTCGATCTTCCGCTGCTCCGCCAGCGCCGACTCCGCGATCCGCCGGCGGAAGTAGCCCCGGTCGATCGCCTTCAGCACGCCGCCCATCGCGTCGATCTGGTCGATGATCGCCGTCGCGGCCGCTTCGATCTCGCTCGTGAGCTTCTCCAGGTAGTAGCTTCCCGCCAGTGGATCGACGACCTTCGGCACCTGCGTCTCATGCGCGAGGATCTGCTGCGTGCGCAGCGCCACCGTCGCCGCGCGCTCCGTCGGCAGCGCCAGCGTCTCGTCCATGCTGTTGGTGTGCAGCGACTGGCACCCGCCCAGCACCGCGGCCATCGCCTGGTACGCGACGCGGACGACGTTGTTGAGCGGCTGCTGCTCGGTCAGCGTCACGCCGGCCGTCTGAGCATGGAAGCGCAGCATCATGCTCCGCTCGTTCTTCGCGCGGAAGCGGTTCTTCATCGCGTTCGCCCAGATCTTTCGCGCTGCCCGGAATTTCGCGATTTCCTCGAAGAAATCGTTGTGCACGTCGAAGAAGAAGCTCAGCCGCGGCGCGAAGGCGTCCGCGTCCAGCCCGCGCTTCAGCGACTCCTCCGCGTAGCACATCCCGTCCGCCAGCGTGAACGCCAGCTCCTCCGCCGCCGTCGCGCCGGCCTCGCGGATGTGGTAGCCGCTCACGGAAACCGTGTTCCACTGCGGCATGTGGCGCGTGCAGTGCTCGATGGTGTCGATCACCAGCTTGGTGCTGGGACCGGGCGGAAAGACAAACTCGTTCTGCGCGTGAAACTCCTTGAGGATGTCGTTCTGCAACGTGCCGCGAAGCTGATCGAGCGGCACGCCCTCCTCCTGGGCGACGCAGATGTAGAACGCCAGCAGAATGGCCGCGGGCGCGTTGATCGTCATGGACGTGCTGACTTCGCCGAGGTTGATGCCGTCGAAGAGCCGGCGCATGTCGGCGAGCGACGAAATGGCCACGCCGCAGCGCCCCACCTCGCCGAGTGCCAGCGGGTCGTCACTGTCGCGCCCCATGAGCGTGGGCAGGTCGAAGGCGGTGGAAAGCCCGGTCTGCCCCTGCTTGAGCAGGAACTTGAAGCGCTGATTAGTGTCGGACGCGTCGCCGAAACCGGCGAACATGCGCATGGTCCACAGCCGGTCGCGGTACATGGTCCGATGGACGCCGCGCACAAACGGGAAGACCCCAGGCTCCGGCAGCGTCTCCTCCAGCCGCAATCCGCGCACGTCCGCGGCGGCATAGAACGGCTGCCGCGCCGCCGCCTCCTGCCCGCAAGGCGTCGCGGCTCCACGCGCCGCTGCCCCGTCGTGCTGGCCCTGACGCGCGTGCCCAACGCCCGCCTCACAACCGCAACCCGTTTTCTGCAATGGTGTTACGCTCATGTCGATTTCCGTGGTACTTCCATGATCGTGTCACGCACACCCCAGCCCAAGATCGCCGGCGAGGTCCGCGCGCTGTCGATCCGTTCATTGTATCGCTTGGATTGGGTTGGTAACAGAGGGAGATTGGCCAATGTCGCCGCTCTCAGCAGCGGCGCCGCAGCACTCCGACGGTTGGCCTGCATGAAACCGGCCCCGTCCGCCCTGTCGCCGAAGCCACAACCCCCGAAAACGATTCTCCTGGACGTTTGCGTTATGTTCGGTATGGGGTATGCATCCCGATGGTCTCGGGATCGTGCCTAAAACGAATCCCGGCCGGTTCCAGCTTCAGATTGAAGGATAGCCTTCATGAGCCAGCACGAATTCGGCGGAGCGTGGACGACTGACAAGCTCAACCGCGTGCGCAAGTACCTTTACGCCTACATGACGCTTTTCAAAGGTAACCCGAAGGCCAGGTACTACAAGACCATCTACGTCGATGGGTTTGCCGGCACAGGCAGTCGAGTCGAGCCGCACTCGAAGGATGATGATGTACCGCTTTTCGAGGTTGAACCCGATGAAGATCGGGATGCCTACAAGAAGGGAAGCGCTAGAATCGCCCTGGAGGTTTCGCCGTCGTTCGACAGGTACGTGTTCATCGAACTGAATCCTCGTCGAGTTGAAGAGTTAAGGCTGTTGCAAATGGAGTTCCCGGACAAGGCCCAAGCCATTGACATCCAAGAGTCCGACGCGAACACGTATCTCCAGGAATGGTGCACTCAAACCGATTGGCGAAAACACCGGGCGGTCGTGTTCCTGGACCCTTACGGAATGCAGGTTGAATGGGAGACCATGAGTGCGATCGCCCGGACCAAGGCGATTGACCTGTGGTACCTGTTTCCGCTCGGCATGGCCATCAACCGCCTGCTCACGCGGAAAGGGCCGCCTCCGGACGCTTGGGCAAACGCCCTCACACGGAGCTTCGGAGCAGATTTGTGGAAGCAGGCGTTCTACGCGAAGAAGCAGGAGCCGAGCCTCTTCGGCGAGGAAACCTCGGATATCAAAGACACCGATATGCGGCGGATCGGCGAGTTCTTCATCGCTCGATTGAAGACGATCTTCTGCGCGGTAGCGCCGAACCCGCTGACCTTGCGAAACTCTACCGGCACGCCTATCTATTTGCTGTGTTTCGCGGCGGGCAATCCGAAGGGTGCCCCGACTGCGATGAAGATCGCCCGGCACATCTTGGAAGAATAGAGCGTCAGCATGGCCACGGCGTCGAGCATCGAATGGACTGAAATGACCTGGAACCCGGTCACCGGCTGTTCCAAGGTGAGCGAGGGCTGTCGACATTGCTACGCCGAGCGGATGGCCCGCCGCCTGCTCGCCATGGGGAATCAGCGTTACCGCAACGGCTTCGAAGTCACCTTGCACGAGGATCTCATCGACCTGCCGCGGCGGATGCGCCAGCCGCGCGTGATCTTCGTCAACTCCATGAGCGATCTGTTCCACGAGAGGGTGCCCGCCGGCTTTATCCGGCGCGTATTCGAGACCATGAAGGCCTGTCCGCAGCACACTTTTCAGGTGCTCACCAAGCGCATCCAGCGCCTTCGTGAACTAGACGCCCAGCTCCCCTGGCCCGCGAATGTCTGGATGGGCGTGAGCATCGAGGACGCCAGAGTGCTGCACCGCCTCGCGGACCTTCAAGCATGCTCAGCAAGCCTGAGATTCCTCTCATGCGAGCCGCTGATCGGACCTCTGGAGAGCCTGCCACTTGATGGCATCGGCTGGGTGATCGTTGGGGGTGAATCCGGTCCCGGCGCAAGACCGATGCGCAGAACGTGGGTCGAATCCATCCGTCGTCAATGCCGCCATCAGCGCGCAGCGTTCTTCTTCAAGCAGTGGGGTGGGGTTCGAAAACATGCGACCGGGCGATCCCTCAACGGAAGAACCTATGACGAGATGCCGTACATGACGCCGGGGGATTCAGCCGCGTCGCGGCGGGTTGAGTCAATGGCCTTGCCCGTCCTTTCCGCGTAGCTCCTCGGTGTCGGGGCGCCCCGCTGTTTGACCTATCCCGCATGCAGACGATCATACCCCACCATGCAGTCCGTCGACGTCGCTGATCGCATTACTGCCGAAGACCTGCGCGGGGTCTGGTCCGCCCTTCACCCGGACGAGCGCGTCGAGGCCTTCCGCATGCTCAACCCGGAGGACGGCGACGACTTCTTTCAGGCGCTGACCGCCATCGACCAAGCCGAGATCATCCACGAGCTGACGCCCGGCGAGCGGCGCCTGTGGATGCGCTTCCTCGCGCCGGACGACGCGGCCGACCTGCTGCAGCAGGTCCCCGGCGAGGAGCGCAGCGCCCTGCTGGAGCTGCTGGACGACTCCGCGCGGCGCGAGGTCAAGGCGCTGCTCGCCTACGCGGAGGACGAGGCCGGCGGTCTGATGAGTCCCCGTTTCGCCCGCATTCGCGCGGAGATGACCGTGGACGAGGCCATCCGCTACCTGCGCCGGCAGATTCAGACCCACCTGGAGACGATCTACTACGCCTACGTGCTCGATGCCGAGCAGCGGCTCACCGGCGTCGTCTCCATCCGCGAGCTGTTCGCCGGGCGCGGCGACATGCCCGTGGCCGACGTCATGCAGCGCTCGCTCGTCAGCGTCCTCGACACGATGGACCAGGAGGCGGTCGCCAAGCTGTTCGCGCAGCACGACCTGATGGCCATTCCCGTCGTCGATGCCGAGGGACGCATGAAGGGCATCGTCACAGTGGACGACATCGTGGACGTGGTGCAGGAAGAGGCCACCGAGGACATTCAGAAAATCGGCGGTATGCAGGCCCTCGACGCGCCGTACTTGCAGACGGGCTTCCTGCCGATGCTCAAGAAACGCGCGGGATGGCTCTCCGCGTTATTCATCGGCGAGACCCTGACCGCCAGCGCCATGGCCCACTACGAAGACGAGATGCAGCGCGCGGTCGTCCTCGCGCTTTTCGTGCCCCTCATCATCTCCAGCGGCGGAAACTCCGGATCGCAAGCCTCGACCCTCGTGATTCGCGCGATGGCGTTGGGCGAAGTGCACCTGCGCGATTGGTGGCGGATCATCCGGCGCGAGGTGTCTTTCGGCTTGGCGCTCGGCGCCGTCCTCGCGTGCATCGGGCTGGTGCGCATCCTGATCTGGCAGGCGCTGTTTCAGACCTACGGGCCCTCGTATGTCCGTGTCACGTTCACCGTTGCGACCAGCCTGGTGGGCGTGGTGCTCTGGGGAACGACGTGTGGTTCCATGCTGCCCTTCCTGCTGCGGCGCATGGGATTCGACCCCGCCAGCGCATCGGCGCCGTTTGTCGCCACCCTGGTGGACGTCTCTGGGCTGGTGATCTACTTCAGCGTCGCCCAATTCATGCTGGGCGGCATTCTGGTTTGAGTTCAGTCGGGTTGCAGGAGATCCGCCGGACCCGACGCCTTCAGCCGCACTCAATCATTGCCCGCCGCGCGGGGCATTCCGAAACGTGCACCACGTGAGCGCCGGTCCCTCCGGGCAGCCGGCCCTTGGCTTTGCCGCGACCGTTGACGGTCACGTCGCAGGCTTCATCCCCGTCCTTCAGCACGAGCGTCGTGCCCTCGCGCAACGTTGTGCGCACCGTAGCGCGCAGCACGCCATCGCGACACTTCAGCTTCAGCCCGGCGATTCGGTCGCAGTCCACGCCGTTGCCCCCGCGCGCCAGGATGAACGTCGGCCCGTCCAGACCTCCCTGCCCCGAAGGAATAAACGTGTCGATGAAGTCTCCGGTCATGCCGTCGTATCGCAGCACGGAGTCGCCCGGCACGGACGTGACGTACAGATGCCCGTCGTGCCCGAACGTCATGCCCACCGGCGTGTCCAGTCCGCCTGAGCCGCCGGCGACGAAGTCATCCACGAACTCGCCGGTGCGCAAACGATAGCGCTTGACCGCATCGGCCGTTTCGCTGGTGATGTACACATACCCCGCGTCAAACACGAGCACGCGAGGCCGGCCGATGCTCGCCACGAACGTGCCGAGGAAATCGCCGGTCAGCCCGTCGTACATCAGCACGCGGTTGTTCCAGTAACTTGGGACGTAAAGCACGCCGTCGGGGCCGAAAGTCGTGCCGTTGTCCGGCCCGTTCAGTCCGCCGTCGCCCGGATCCACGAAGACGCCCAGCGGATCGCCAGTTGTGCCGTCGAACTTCAGCACCGCGTCGGAATTGAAGCTGGCGACATAGAGGTGCCCGTCGGCGCCCCACGCCAGCGAGGTCGGTCCATCCAGCCCGCCGCTGCCGGGTGCCACGAATTCATCGATGAAATCGCCGGTCAGCGCGTCGTAGCGCTGCACGCTGTTCGAGCCTTCACTGGCGACGTAAAGCTTGCCGTCCGGTCCGTAGCGCACGCAGAGCGCGCCGTCCAGTCCGACGCCGGTTTCGAGGGCGCCGGTCGATAGCCCCGATTCCCAGTCGTAGCGATGCACCGCATCCGAAAAGAACCCCGCCACCAGATACTCCTGCGCCCCGGAAGGAGCCGAACATGCCACACCGAACGCCGCGCCCACGCAGCACGCCTGCCATCCCGAATGTCTCATCACGATTCTCCCTCCTCATGCCCAGCAAGTCCTAACAAAACTCAACCTCGTCATTCCCGCGCAGGCGGGAATCCAGCCCCGTCATTCCTTCGCAGGCGGGAATCCGGTCTCGTCGCGGAGCGACGAACTACCCTGGACCGCCGCCCGCGCGGGAGTCACCATGGCGATGCCTCGCCCCGCGGCCCACCCCCGGGTGCCGACCCACTCTTCACAGGACATTGCCGCCTTGGCCATCGCAATCAAATCACGCGGGGCCGTTCACTTGCGACCGCGCTTGCGATGCCGCTCGATCAGGTACTTCTTGCCTGACGAATGTGGCGATTCCAGGATGCGCAACTCTTCGAGCAGCTTTCTGACCTGCTCGAAGGTCTCGCCGCGTTGAATCGCGCCGCGCGCGGCCGCGAGCACCAGGTCCGAACTCAGCCCCGTGTAGAACGCCCACGTCATCAGCGCGCTCTCGCTCCATGCCGCGTGCAGCAGCTCCGCGGCGTCCCCGTCGAACAGCGCTTCCATGAACTCGCGGCCGTCCACGGTCAGGAACAGCCACTGCCCCGGCCCCGTCTGCACCGCGGACTCGCCGCGCGGATCGACGATCACGGTCGCGCCCGCCACGTCCACCGGCTTGAACACCTTCAACCCGACGACGACGCCGCGGCGCACCATTCCCCCAAGCTCGTCGTACACCTCCTCGACGAGGCCCGGGCACACGGTCAGCAGCGCGAACGTTTTGGCGGACTTCATCATGCGGCGGCAGCGCTGGAAGAACTGTTCACGGTCGCCGATGCGGTACACCCGGTCGTCCGACGGATCCGCCGTGGGGGGGGGAAGCTGGCCAAGCAGAAACTCGCACTGGTCGGCGGTCCGCCGCTTCACGCGGGCCAGCAGCTCTGAAACGGGCACGGCGCGGCAGAGCCGGTTCTGCGATTCGTCGACCGTCGTCACCACCGCGCCCTTGGCTTCCAGTGCGTCGATCGCCTTGTACACGTGCCCCACGGCCTTGTTCAGCCCCTGCGCGATGCCGTACCCCGTGGCGGGCGACTCGCGCAGGAGGAAGACGTACATCTCCGCCTCCACCCGCGTGAAGCCCAGCGACTCGAGCGACTCCAGCACCTTGTCCCGCACCTTCGGCGTCATATTATTCTCTTATAAGAATAACACAGGCCGCCACGGAAGTCAAGGCGGGCAAGGGCCGCCCTGCGAGCGTCCAGGAGCTTCTCACGCGCCGACGGCTGGAGACGACCCGTTCGCACGGACGCGTTTCCAACCTTGCTTTTCACACGCCTTCCGAAGGGTTAGCTTTCAGACGGGACGTCTTGACTGGATCAGGGGGTGCTCATGTACACCGTAACCGTCGAGGCCGGGTTTTGCGCGGCGCATCAGGTGCGGCTGGCGGACGGGTCGCTGGAGCCGCTGCACGGTCACGACTGGGTCGTGACGGTGGTCTGTCGCGCGCGGCAGCTCGACGCGCTGGACATGGTCGTGGATTTCGAGCGCGTCCGGGCGGCGCTGGAAGACACGCTTCGCCCCCTGCACCATGCGAACCTCAACAACGTCTCCATGCTCACCGGCCGCAACCCCACGGCGGAAGTGGTAGCCGAGCGCATCCTCGCGTCGCTGCACTTGAAGGGGCTTTCGTCGGTTGCCCAGGTCACGGTCACCGAAGCGCCGGGCTGCGCGGCGACGTTTGAGAACGATCTCTCAACTCAGGAAACCGGCGCGGACGGCACTCCGTAGCCGCAGCGCCGGCGTGCGCTTGGAGTTGCGGTCAGCGCGGGCGACCCGGCACGCGTGCATCGGGAGGCTGCTTGCGGAGATGGGCGAGCGCCGTTTCGAGCACGGGATCGACCTTGCCGGATGCGACGGGATCGACCTTGCCGCCGGTGGCCGAATTGCCGGGCGCGACGGCGGCGGGCGGCTGGACGGCGACTAACGGTGCGACGGCGACCGACGGCGTGATGCCGCGCTCCTCCAGCGGCGTGCCGTCCGGCAGATAGTCCACCCACGTCGGCATGTTTACCGTGATCCCGATTCCCGCGTCCAGCCGGCGCGGCTTTCCGCTGGAGCCGGCCGTGCGGTCGCCCATCGTGACGACCTGCGGGCACTGCGCGAGCATCAGCGCGAACGACTCGGCGGAGCTCATGGTTCGCTGCCCGATGAGCACGACCACGGGCGTCTGCCAGCGCCACGGTCCGCGAGGTCCAACGACGCGGTCGCGCAGGGCGCCGAGGTCCGCGTGCGCCGGTCCGCTGCGGTACCGATGGCGGCTGTACAGCGCGGGGCGGTCGAGAAACCTGCCGGCGATCTGCTGCCCGAGGTCCTCGCCGCCGCCGCCGTTGAATCGCAGATCGAGGACCAGCCCCCACGAGTCGCCGAGCATTTCGAGCATTTCGTCCACGACCTTCGGCAGCCCGGGCTTCTCCAGCGCGTAGATGTTCAGATAGGCCAGCCCGTCGTCTGTCCGTCCCCACATCGCATCTTGGTGCGAGTCGGTGAGCCTCCCCAGCATCGCACGCACGGCTTCGAGGTCGCCGTTGAGCGGCCGGTTGCGGCGATAGCACGGCACGCCCTCATCTCCGCAAGCGACCCACACGTGCAGGTCGCACAGGTGCGCGAGCATGTCGGCCACGGCGGCGGCGACTTCGTAGCTCGTCTTCGCGGATTCGGCACGGGGCCGGTACTCGTCGCGCAGCCGCGCCCAGTCCACGTTCGGGCGGATGGTGAACATGGCGTACTCGCGGTCGAAGGTCTGCCAGACGGAGTCGAAGGCCCTCAGCGCCTCGGACGGCGCGACGGGAACCAGTTTGGGAAGCGGGCGGGACTCGAAGTACGGCTCGTACTTGACGGTGCGCGCTTCGGCGTCCACGCTGTAGAACCGCCGCGCGCCGGAGGTCGTCTCGATGTCCAGCATGATGGACTTTCGCCACGGGATCACCGGCAGGTTGCCGGAGTGCCAGCATGCTCGCATTTTCCAAGCGGCCGCTCGCTTGGCCCACGTCGTCGCTTCCACGGTCCGCTTTTCCCAGATCGCAGCCTCCGCCGCGCGCTCTGTCGGTCCCCTTGCGACGACGGTGGAAGAGGAGAACAACTCACCGACGAGCGCCGGGTTGAAACGCATCCACACGGAGACCGCGCCCTCGCCCCCACCCGGAAGCCTCGTAGTGATGGTTCCAGCTTCTCCCTGTGATAGGGGCTCAATGTAGGCCCAGACCACGTTCGTGCCGCTGTGCCCGAACGTCGCCAGCGACGGACCCATGCGTATTTCAAGCTGCCCGTCGAGCTTGAACGTAAACCCCGCAAGTTCCCACACGTCGCCCGCGTCGCACATCCATTCACGCCCAACGGGCGGCTCGGACCCGTCGAGTGTGGCCGGGTAATGCGCGGCCAGATCCGTTGCGCGCAGCGAAGCGCAGCAGGCGAGAAGAAACAGGGTGATCCCTGATGCAGCGAGCCGGGGCGCAGCAATGCGCAACGGCGCGACGCGCGGCTCTTTGCGCCGCGCCGCAGCGCCCTCTGAAATCAGAACGCGGTTCCCCCTGCGGCCCGCCGCAAGCCCAGCGTCGGCGGCAGGCCCGGCGGCGCTTCCGCACCTGCGCAATCGCGTCATGACGCCCGCAGCGCTGAAACGCGCCCGGTCCTGAGCCGAGTGCACCACGGTCCGTACAAGTGGCAACGACACGATCCTCCTGGTCGCGGGCCTCATGCGTGTTTATCATGGCTCTGGGCCAGCCGCGAGACAACCCGCCGTGCCTTGCCCCGGGTGGCTCCACGCCGCCGGGTGGCTCCACGCGGCCGGGTGGCTCCACGCGGCCGGGTGGCATGCTCTCGCTGTACTCAGCGTGAGCATGTTGCCAAGTGCGTAAGCATGGACCGGGGGCAGGCTGCCATCCTGAGCCTGTCCGCAGGGCGCTTCATTTCTCGGTCGCTGTGTTGACGTGGCTTGCTTGCCGGTCGAAAACGAAGGGACGTGTGCATCGCCGAAACCGGGAAAGGGGATCATTGAAAGGCCTTGGCCGTGCCTTGCCCCGCGTGGCTTCACGCGAGGGAAAGGCGGCAGAACTGAAGGGGCCAGCCGTGCCGGCGGAGGAATCAGCAGTACCGATGCGTGAGCGGACTTTCGAGAAAACTCGGGACGAGTTCCAGATCAGCACGGACCGCTCGCGGATCGACGCGCGCGCCGTGCAGGCGTTTCTGCAACGATCCTACTGGGCGGCGGGCATTCCGCTGGAGACGGTGCGGCGGTCGATCGAGCACTCGATCTGCTTCGGGGTGTACCACGACGACCGGCTGGTCGGCTTCGCCCGCGTCATTACCGATCGCGCGACGTTCGCCTACCTTGGCGACGTGTTCATCGACGAGCCGCTGCGCGGGCTGGGGCTGTCCAAGTGGCTGGTGGCGACGATCCTCGAACATCCCGAGCTTCAAGGTCTGCGCCGCTGGCTGCTGGTCACAAGGGACGCGCATGATCTCTACCGCCGGTTCGGATTCACGGACCTGGAGCACCCCGCGAACTACCTGGCGATTGTCAACCCGGACCTCTACAAGGTGTCGGGCACGTGAAGCGTCGCCGCGCCGCCCGACGGGATTGGCTTGCAGACGACCCTTCCTCTTCCGACGGCGTCTCCTTAAGCTTCTTGCACCATGGGGTCGGAGTCTGGCAGGGAATCAACGGATATTCTGATCATCGGCGCGGGACTGGCCGGCGCGGCGACGGCTTATCACGTGCGCCGCGAGGCCGCCGGTACGGCTGCGCTGTTTGCTCACGCACCTCCCCGCGTCGTGCTTCTGGAAAAGGAACACCTGCCGGGGATGCACTCCTCCGGGCGGAACGCCGCGTTTGTGCGCGAGCTGATGGATCACGCGTCCATGCAGCCGCTGGGGACGGAGGGAGCGAAGTTCTTGCAGCGCGGGGAGCTGGCGGAGTTTCGACGCTGCGGGTTAATGCTGCTGGGCGACGGCGACGTGGAGGCGCGGGAGCACTTTCCGCCAGCGCGCGGCAAGGGGTTGTGGCGACCCACCGAGGGCATCGTGGATGTGGCGGCGCTGCTGCAAGGGTATCTCACCGGGCAGGACGTGCGCGTCGAGACCGAGGTGAAAGGGTGGGTGCGGCGTGGCGATGGGCTGCGCGTGGCGACCAGCCGCGGCGAGTTCACATGCCGCCTTCTGGTCAACGCGGCCGGTCCGTGGGCGGGGCAGGTCGGCGGGCTGCCGCTGACGCCGATGAAGCGCCATCTCGTGCAGACGCCGCCGATGCCGGGGATCGGGGCGGACTGGCCTTTTGTCTGGCACGCTCGCGATGGGCTGTACTTCCGGCCGGAGTCGGGTGGGCTGCTGCTCAGCCCATGCGACGAGACGCCGGCCGCGCCGGGGGACTACGCGGAGGATCCTCGCGCGCTGGAGGACCTGGCGGAGAAGGTGGAGCGATTGCAACCGGACCTTGGCGAGCTTTCGGTGCTGACGAGCTGGGTGGGGCAGCGGACGTTCGCTCCGGACCGCGGGTTCGTGATCGGCTTTGATCCGCGCGATCCGCGCGTTTTTCACGTCGCGGGTCTGGGCGGACATGGCGTGACGACGTCGTATGCTGTGGGACGCCTGGCGGCGGAGATGATCCTGCGCGGCACGGAGCCGACCGGCAATCCGTTTTCTCCCGCGCGGCTTGTGGGGCCGGGAAGCTGAACGCAGCGGCGCCCGGCCGTGAGCGCAGGACCCGCACGCTCGATAACCCCTTGTCTCGGAGGGGCAAACATTCGATTCCCGCCGGATGCCGCGCAAGGCTGCGCGGAGACCGGGAATCACGCGGATTTCGGACTTTCAGCGACGCCTCTCCAAGGAGATTCCGACATCGAGCTTGAGTCCCCCCGCCCGGCAGCCGAAGCAACGTTCAGCCATGGACCCAGCGGATGCCAATCCGAGCTGCGCCCGCGTGGGCGAAGTGATGACCGCCCGCGTGCATACGCTCGGACCGGATGATTTCCTTTTCAGAGCCGTCCGACTCTTCGAGCGCGAGCACTTCCACCACGTCGTCATTCTCGAAGACGGCAAGATACTCGGCGTGATTTCCGATCGGGACATTCTCAAGGCGCTCAGCCCGTTTCTCGGTCAGTCGATGATGGAGCGTCCCCAGGATCTGGCCACGCCGCGCAGACGCCTTCATCAGGTCATGAGCCGCAAACCGGTGACCATCCACGTCGATCAATCGACGGCGGACGCGGCGACGAGGATGCTCGACCAGCACGTCTCCTGCCTGCCGGTCGTCGATGATGCCGGCGCGATGGTGGGGATCCTGTCGATGCGCGATTTAATCGCTCAGATTGCGGGCACTTCCCTGGGGAGAACCTGATCAATCGAAAAACATCGAGCGCCGAGGCTTGGCTGTCCGTGTTGAAAGGCGGCGCTCATCATTCCCGCGTAGGCGGGAACCCGACAGGTGGCCGGCGAAGCGACACGGGTCCGGCGATTTTGTGGGCGGACGGGTCCGCTGCCTGCGCGGAGGGTGCTGGACGACGGCGTGAACGCGCCCGGCGCCGGGCGCCGGGCGCCGGGCGCGTCAGCGGCGTGACCTCACAGGGAGCTGCGCGCGTCCGCAAGCGGTCCGGTCCGCGGCGCGGGAGCGGACGCAGTGCGTATCCCACGGCTTGACGGACAGCCGGTGGGCGTCGAACCTGCCCTTCGGGTCCAGCGGCGCGCGAGACCCGACCGATAGAGCTACGAGGACCGCAGCGGCGAGAGGTCCGCGCCGAGCATCGGACGTGGGCGCATCGCTTCTCGATAGGCGCGGCTCTGAATGAGCGGTACGCTTCCTGACAGGCGCGGGCTTGGGATACGCGGTCCAGGCCAGAGCGGCTCTCACCGAGATTGGAGGAATCACACATGAAGAACCGGTTCGCACTCGCGTTTCTTGGCCTCCTGGCGATCGTGTCCTGGCCGGGATGCGCCCCGACCACCGGCGGCGGAAACGACAATGTCCCCGACGCCAACGACAACGTCAGCGACGACGGGCTTACGGATGAGCAGCAGGCGGCCGTCGATTCCGTGACGGCGATGCTCAACGATTTGAATGAGACGCTCGGTTCGCTGGCGGCGACGGCGGACACGGCGAGCTACACGGCGGACGGCGTGGGCGAATGCCCGGTGGTGACCGCGTCGCGTGACGGCACGACGACGACGCTTTCGCTGGATTTCGGCGACGGCTGCACGAATGCCGCCACGGGCGAGACGGTGTATTCCGGCAACGTCACCGTGATCGTCAATTTCACCGCACTGACCTTCAACGTCACGTTCACGGACTTCACGGTGGACGACGCGTCGATTGCCGGCTCGATCACCGCGACGCTGCAGAGCCTTCCGCGCGACGATCTGCCGCTGGCGTTCTCCGGAACGGTGGACTTGACCACGAACAACGGGACGCTCGCCGGAACGATCAGCGTCACCATCAATCCGGACACGGGCCTCATCACGATCACGGAGGGCGAGGTCACGGTCGTGGACGCGGACGAGAACGCCTATGCGGTGGAACTGGCCGACATCGCGCTCGACCCGGTCAACAACGGGAACCTGATTCCCGAGGGCGGAACCGTTTCATTCGACATGGCTACCGGAATCGGCGACACCACCGTGACGGTGACGATCGAGTTCACGGAGGAAACGCCGACCACGGGCGTGGTGCAGATCACCGTGGGCGACGCTGAGCCGGTGCAGTACACGCTGGCGTACTTCGAGGAGGAGTAGCCTCGGCCGACAGCCGACGCAGGGCGCGACGCGATGCTCATCGACCCTCCCGCTGGTCATTCGATCCGCGGGGGGGTCGTTCTTTCCGGTGCGTCCGCGCCGCACACCTCAGCTCGGCTGCTCGGCTCACCTCAGTTCGGCCGCGAGCTTGGCGATGCGGTCGGCATGCTCGAAACACTCGGCGGCCATCTCTCGCAGCGTCGTGCTCAGGTCCGGGTGCGGTGGGCTTTCACTGAGCTTTGCATAGAGGCCGCCGGTGGCGCGCTCCGTCTCATGAATCAAGTCCAGGGCCTTCGGAAACGCGTCGTCCGCGCTGAAGCTTAACTGCCGGGCGCCTACGGTGACGAGTGCCTTGTCCTTATCCGCGAGTACGAAGTCGGCGCCGGGGAAGTGCATGGAGATCAACTTCTGAATGAACTGGTGGTGCCCCTGCTCCTCGTCCGCCATCTCCTCCAGCGCGGCGCGCAGCGCGGGCGTCGGCGCGCGATCCGCCAACGTCCGATAGCGGTAGGCCGCCACCGACTCGCCATAGGCGAGGATGGTCAGCGCCTTGGCGGGCGACAACGCGCGGATGGCTTGATCCAAGTCCGTCAAGGCTCTCCTCCGCAACACAGGGTACGCGGCGATCGGACTTCGTTCACGGCCCGTCTCCAAGCTCCTGCACGGCGAGATCAGGATAATCGCCTCCAAATCAAACGTCCATTGCCCCGGTTGCAAGTCCGATTCCGCGTGCCCCGTCCGTGATTTGAACAGCCGGCGCGTTCCGGTCGGCCTGGCGCGGTTATCGGCTCCTCGACGGCTTGAAAGCGCCGCCACCCACTCATTAGGATCGGCATCGCCTTGAATCGCAGCGGCGCCCGGGAAAACGCCGCGTTCCGAAAACTCAAGAGGAGAGAGAAGCTTATGAGCATTGCTTTCGTGTCGCGCTTCGCGCGCCAGTGGACCCACCGTTGTGCCGCCGCGCTGATGGCCGTGGCGCTGGCGTTCTCGCCCGCATCGGCGAAGGACGGCATCCAGACGGACCTGACGGTTCTGACGTTCTCCTATCAGGTCATCAACCCGAATGCGCAGGAGGGCGAAGTGATCGGGCGCATCGCGGTGGCCGACGGCGCCATCTCCGCGCTGGACCTGCTGAAGCTTGACCTCGGCGGGGACAACGTCTTCGGCGGCGGCGACGACACGCCGCTGGACCTGGCGGAGATCGACGACTCGGCGCAGTTCGACGTCCTCCTCTCCGGCGACGTCGTCAAGCTCGGCGGCTCGAACAACTACACGCTCGTCGGCGGCATCTCCGTCACCGACACGCTTTCCACGCTCGGCAATCCCGCCGTCGGCGGAAAGCTGAACAGCTCGTCCGTTTCGCTCGCCGGTCGCGTGTTCAGCATCATCGGCGAGGTCGGACCCTTCACGGGAGGCGACTCGCTCTTGCTGCCCGCGCCGGGCGATTCGTGGATCTTTACGGGCTCGCCCTCCGACACGGGCGCGACGCCGAATGAAGACGGCGTCGTCGGCACCGTGACCGTTCCCACGGGACGCACGCTCTACACCACCGGCAACCTCGTCGAGTTCCACTTCGCCTTCGACGGCAACGTGACGCTTGACCAGTACTTTCAGCAGAACCGCTCGTCCACGTCGGCGGACATCAAGCTCGTCATCCCGCGCGGCGATGAACCGCCGGTGCTTGGGGCCTGCTGCCTGCCGGACGGCACGTGCGCGGAAGTGACGCGCGACGAGTGTGATGCCGCGGGTGGAACCTACAAGGGCGACAACGTCCCCTGCGATAACCACACTTGTGCCGACACTGGCGCGTGCTGCCTGCCTGACGGCTCGTGCGCCGAAATGTTCCAGGATGAGTGCGAAGCCGCGGGCGGAACCTACAAGGGCGACAACGTTCCCTGCGATAACCACACTTGTGCCGACACTGGCGCGTGCTGCCTGCCTGACGGCTCGTGCGCCGAAATGTTCCAGGACGAGTGCGAAGCCGCGGGCGGAACCTACAAGGGCGACAACGTCCCGTGCGATAACCACACCTGCGCGGACACTGGCGCGTGCTGTCTGCCGGACGGCTCGTGCGCGGAAATGTTCCAGGACGAGTGCGAAGCGGCTGGTGGCACGTACAAGGGCGACAACGTTCCGTGCGACAACCACACTTGTGCCGACACTGGCGCGTGCTGCCTGCCTGACGGCTCGTGCGCGGAAATGTTCCAGGATGAGTGCGAAGCCGCGGGCGGAACCTACAAGGGCGACAACGTCCCGTGCGATAACCACACGTGCGCGGATACCGGCGCGTGCTGTCTGCCGGACGGCTCGTGCGCGGAAATGTTCCAGGATGAGTGCGAAGCGGCTGGTGGCACGTACAAGGGCGACAACGTCCCGTGCGACAACCACACTTGTGCCGACACTGGCGCGTGCTGTCTGCCGGACGGCTCGTGCGCGGAAATGTTCCAGGATGACTGCGAAGCCGCGGGTGGAACCTACAAGGGCGACAACGTCCCGTGCGACAACCACACCTGTGCGGATACCGGCGCGTGCTGTCTGCCGGACGGCTCGTGCGCGGAAATGTTCCAGGACGAGTGCGAAGCAGCGGGTGGAACCTACAAGGGGGACAATACGCCGTGCGACGGCGACACCTGTGCGCCGCCGAAGGGCGCCTGCTGCGTCCCCGGTACCGGCGAGTGCAACGACGACGTGTGCGAGAACGGCCGGCCGAAGTCGCTGACCTTCCTCTACACCGGCGACGACTGCGCCAACCCGGACAACAACAACCACCAGGGCGGCGAATTCTCCTGCTCGGACGACTGGAACCAGGATCCGATCCCGCTGAACCCGGTTCGCATCCGCATCACCAACAAGAGCGATCCGTTCAGCTACTACGCCAAGGTGTGGTTTGACGGCACGATCGGCGTGGGGCAGCAACTCACGGCCGACGCCGCCAACGCGGGCCAGCCGCGCTTGTACAGCGACACGTACATCGCGGTGATCGACCCGGCGAACAAGTGCCGAATCTACCAGAACATCCACATCGACACGAGCTGCTGCAAGCAGCTTCACCTGAACGACGTGTTCGCCAGCCTGACGCTGGTCGGGTTCGTCAGCGAGAACGGCGACTCCGGGAGCACGGAGAATTGCGGCCAGCAGGGCGGCTGCGAGGAGCTGACGCAGGCGGAGTGCGAGGCGCTCGGCGGCACGTATCACGGCGACGGCGTGGAGTGCAGCGAGGACCTCTGCGTGCAGGATTGCGTCATTACCTGCCCGCCGGACGTGTCCGTGTGCGCCGGCTGCGGAGAGTGCTCGGTCCATGACATCGACTTGGGCCATCCGACGGTGGACGGTGATTGCGACGGCGTGGTCATCACGAATGACGCCCCGGCGGAGTTCCCGCTCGGGACGACGATCGTGACCTGGACGGCCACGGTGGGGAACCGCCAGACGCAGTGCCAGCAGCGCGTCACCGTGAAGGGGACGATCTGCGGCAAGAAGTTCTTCGACAAGAACGTCAACGGCGTGCAGGACGGCTATGAGCCGGGCATCAACGGATGGCGGATCGAACTGCGCGACGAGACCGGCCAGAACCTTATCGAGAAGGTGTACACGAAGCGCGAAGGCTGCGACGACGGGCACTACAGCCTCTGCGTCGAGCCGGGCACGTACACCGTGACGGAGGTCATGCCCAACGACGACTGGATCGCCACGACGGCGACGTCCTACACCGTGACCGTGGGCGACGGAAGCTGCGACCTGGTTCGCAACTTCGGCAACGTCTGCCTCGGCGACGGCGGCGGGCACACCCCGGGCTTCTGGGGCAACAGCAACGGCGAGTGCAAGATCAAGGACGGCGGAAGCGCGAATCCGGAGCTGTCCATGCTCCGCGGTCTCAACCTCCGCAAGTCCGACGGCGGGCACTTCGACCCGACGACGTATGACCAGCTAAAGAACTGGCTGCGCGCCGGAAACGCCACCAACATGGCGTACATGCTGTCGATTCACCTCGCGTCCATGGCGCTGAACGTCGAGGGCGGATACACCCGCTCCGACGCGGTGGTGTACGCTCCGGGCTGCGGGAATCGCGGACCGGGCGGCAACTTCATCACCATCAGCGACCTGATGGCCGCGGCGGACCGGGCGCCGGGCGACGGTCTGGGCGCCGACGGTTATACCCCGTCCGGCGATCCGAACCGCGCGGTCCAGGAGTGCCGCAAGAACGCGCTCGACGCGGCGAACAACAACACCAGCTTTGTTCGCTGCGAGCCGTGCTGCTTCCAGTCGCCGTATTGACGACGGAGGAAGTGAAGCCCATTCGGCGGAACTTCCGAAGTCGGACGCGCGATCGTCCGAGCACGGATGAAGGATAACACGACGGGCCCCGAGGCTGATGAAGCCTCGGGGCCCTTTCTTTGCCCATCTCCGGGAATCTCGAGTTGAAACCGCCTCCGGCGGACGGTGGTGCGGTGCGTGTCGCGCGAGGCGGGCTACGAGTCCGACCCCGCAACCCGTGACGAGGCGGGCATAGGCCACCCTACGCCGCTGCGGATGCGGTGAAGGGGTCGCGTCCTGCCGGCTCAGCCCTCGCCGCCCACGTCGCGCCACACCGTCTGGTAGTACAGCAAGTCCTCCTCCGCTTTGTGACGGCGAAAAACCGCAATCAGCTCGCGGGCACGCAGGATGAACAGCTCCTGCTCATCCGGCGGCTGACCGGACACCGCATAGCACTCGGAGCACAGGTGACCCAACATGCCGAGCATCGTCGAATGCTCCGCGTTGAGGCGCAGCACGCGGCAGTCGGTGGCGCCCATCGACTGCGGGCCGGCCGATGGGTCCGCCGACAGCGCGCCTGTGGCGTGATGGCGCCGCAGCTTGGCGTGCAGCGCGTCGAGCAGGCGCTTGAACTGCTTGGCGGAAGGGCGGGTCTCAAACGTCTGCGGCGCGTGGTCGAGACCCTGCTCGATCATGGCGAGCAGTTCGCCCGTGGAGGCTTTCACCAGCGAATCCAGCCGATCGTCATACGGAGTGGTGGTCATGCCCGCCTCCTTTCGGCGACGCATCATGGGCGCAAGACATGCTCGATCGCACGCGCGTCCGGGGCTTGCCGCGGGAGCGAGCCACGAAGCGTCGGCCACTGATTTCAGCTTACCCCGCGGCAGGAGCCGAGACAAGGATGCAGTTGCACAAAGACCTGGCAGCTTGTACTTTCCCTGCCTCGGCGCGTCATCCACGGGAGGCTCGGCCGCCGATGAAAGCTCGATGGTCAGCAGGGGAGCTTGCCAATGTCCACGGAAACGTTCAGTCCGGGTCTTGAAGGCGTGGTCGCGGGGAAGACGGCGATCTGCTGCGTGGACCAGGGGAAGCTCCTCTACCGCGGCTACCCCATCTCCGAGCTGGCCGAGCACGTCGTGTACGCGGAAGTGGCCCATCTGCTGCTCTACGGCGAGCTGCCCACAAAGAAGCAGCTCGTGGACTTCCGCACGATGCTCGACGGGTTTCACGGCCTGCCCAAGCCCGTGATCGACGCCATCCGCCTGATCCCGCGCGACGTGCCCATGATGGACGTGCTGCGCACCGGCGTCTCGATGGCCGGGCATTTCGACCCGGTCAAGGGCACCAGCCTCGACGACCAGCGCCGCCGGGCCGTCTGGCTGATCGCCGTCTGCTCTGACGTCGTCTCGACGCGTTACCGCCTGCTTCAGGGCAAGGAGCCGGTGGCGCCCAAGCCGGGCATCCGCCACGCCGCGCAGATTCTCCTGATGAGCCACGGCAGCGAGGCCGACGAAACGTCGATCAAGCTGCTCGACCTCACGCTGACCCTCTACGCCGAGCACGAGTTCAACGCCAGCACGTTCACCAATCGCGTCATCGCCTCCACGATGTCGAACATGGTCTCGGCCGTGACCGGCGCGATCGGCGCGCTGAAGGGTCCGCTGCACGGAGGCGCCAACGAAGAGGCGATGGAGCTGATTCTGCGCTTCAAGAACGCCCAGGAGGCCGGCGCGTGGGTGAACGACGCGCTCGCCAAGAAGGAAAAGATCATGGGCTTCGGTCATCGCGTGTACAAGAACGGCGACCATCGCGCCCACATCCTCGAACGCGAGATGCGCAAGCTGGCGGAGGTCAAAGGCCGGCAGGATCTCGTCGCCGTTTACGACGCGATCAAGAACCCGATCGTCAGCAAGGACAAGCCGATCTATCCGAACGTGGACTACCCCTGCGGGCTGACGTATTACCTGCTTGGGCTGCCGCTGGACCTGTATACGCCGCTGTTCGTCTGCAGCCGCGTGACCGGCTGGTGCGCGCATTTCATCGAGCAGCAAAGCGACAACCGCATCTACCGCCCGCTCAGCCAGTACACCGGCCCCGCAGAGCGCAGGGTCCAGCCGATCGACCAGCGCGGATAGAGGATTGGACCAAGCAGCGGATAGGACCGGGCGCTCGGCGACGTAGTTCGTCTGGCGCGCCGACGACGGAACCCCGAGAGATGTCCCATGCGAGGTTCCGCCGCCGCACTCTGCGATGCACGCCGCCGGGGACTCACACCCCCTTGTACACCAACATGGGTCGAAGGCGACGGACGATCCTTGTGAGCGCCTTCTGTGCGCGCATGACCGCCTCGATGCTCTTGTAGGCGGAGGGCGCTTCCTCCCGCAGACTGTGTGCCAGCCTTCGGTCGAAACGTACTTCTTTCATCTCGTCAGCCAGGTCACTCGAGGTGATCCGGCGGCGAGCTTCCTCGCGCGGCAGTCTTCTCCCCGCGCCGTGCGAACTCGAAGCGAGCGATTCCTCGCATCCGCGGCCCTGAGCAAGGAAGCTGCAGGTTCCCATGGACCCGGGAATAATCCCAGCCTCGCCGTCGGCCGCGGGCGCCGCGCCCTTGCGGTGAACCCAGAGCGGTCGGCCAAAGTGGTTTTCGGCACGAACGTGGTTGTGGTCGCAGGAGATGTAGGAAGTCCAGTCCGCCCGCGCCCCGAAATGGTGAACGACGGTTGCCGCTGCGGCCGTGGCGATTTGTCGCCGATTCGCTTCCGCGTAGGCACGCGCCCACGCGAGATCGTGCAGGTAGGACTGGCCGTCCGCGGAGTCGGCGTCGAAATACTTCAAACCCCCTTGAACACGAACCGCGCGCTGCAAGTGGAGTCCCGTGATGGCCTGACCCATGTAGCGCGAGCCGCTGTGCACCATCATCCATAATCGACCTTCCTCGTCGGCCTGGAGTTCGAGGAAATGATTGCCGCGCCCCAGCGTCCCGAACTCCACACGACCTTCGCGGTCCATGGCCTTGAGCAGCATGGGATGACTGAGCGCAGGCGTGCCATCTTCCGATTCCGTCAAGCGAGTCGGCAGCGGCGGTGCTTCGTGGCGGCTGGGATGTCGCATGGGAGGCACCGAAAGGAGTAGCGAGTCGAGCACGTCTGCCGCCAAGTTCTCGTTCAGAAGTGCGTCGGCTTCCGCATCAAACGCCAGTGCGGACATGCCGCAGCCGATGTCGCCGCCAACCGCCTGCGGGTAGATCACGTGCGTCGTCGCCGCGACGACGCCGATGCAGACGCGTTCAGCCAAGTGCACATCAGGCATGATCGCGAGCCGCTGGATATCCGGCGCTCGCGCCAGTCGATCAACGGCCAGCTTGACATCTCTCGGCATCGGCTCGGTCAGCCACGCATTGATCGGAACCTTTGGACGCAGCCGATCGCCGATTCTGGGTGTCCTTTTCATCTGGGATCCTCCGACCCTGCGGCCCAACGAAACGTCAGCTCCGGAACGCGTTTGCGCGCAATGGCCGCCGCGATTTGGCTGCGGAAGAACCCCGCAGCCTCACGGAGGCGAGCGATGACTTCCGACGGCACGCAAGAGTTGTCTTCGGAGTCGAGTTGAACGCAGACCGCCAGATGCGTGCTGTCCGGCGCAGGCAGAACGGCCGCGATCTGAATAGCGCGGAACCCAGGGTCCATGCACTCATCGGCGAGCGATAGCGTCAACGCGCGGGCAACCTGCTTGCACAACTGCAGGGTCTTACGGTTCTCCTTCTTTGCTTGGGACGGCTGGCGACGGGAAGCCGCCTGACGCGGGTCAACGCCGTCATCGTCGTACACCTCGGCGCACACTGCGCGGAGGCTCTGTCGGCAATGTTGTCTCATGAATTCAGAAGCTCCAGGCGAATCCGGCAGTGCGGCCGGGCCACAGCCTCAGCGCAGCGATCTGCGGAGTTCGCGTCGTACGGATGGAAATAGGGAAAAACGGCTCGCCGCGCCGGCGGGGGTTCCGCCTGCGCGCACCGAGACTCAACCTGTTGTCAGACGTGGAAAGGTGGGCGGCGCGTCAACTCGTCCGGGCAAAGCAAAGCCAACCCGCTTAGCGACGAGCGGACATGCGAACGCCCGAATCTGAATGACACGCAGAGGCAAGCATTGGAATCTCTCCTTTGCAAGCCGCCAACCCACAGCGGCTGTCGCCATTCTATCCTGCTAAACCGGGAATGCAAGCGGCAGCTTTTACGCCCGCGCGGATGTCTCGACCCGCGGCAGCAACTGGCTTGTCGAGCGAAGCGGGGCACATTCGTTGAGCAAGCAGGGCAGAGATCGCGCGCAGAGACGCAGAGACGCAGAGATCGCGGAGGGGCCGGGCAGGCGGCAACCCTGCGAGAGCTTCACTTCCACTGCCCCCGGATCAGAACTGAAGCGTCGTGGTGACGAAGAAGAAGTCGCTGTCGCGGGCGCGGCCGGTGTTCGCCATGAAGGAGCCGGGGAAGAAGTGCGCGTAGCCCAGTTCGACGCTGGCGTTGTCGCAGACCTTGTACTTAAAGAGCATTTCCAGCGCCTGCCCCACGCGGTCGCCGCTCTTGCCCGTGCGATCCACCCGTCCCGCCCAGCTCGACCGGTCCTCGTCGGCGGCCACCCAGTAGCCGCGATAATACGCGTCGAAGTCAATCTTCTCGTGCGGCTTGAGCGTAAGCCGGACGGCCGGATTGATCATGTTTTCCAGCCGCTGAATCTGGAAGTAGCCGTAGCCGGTGCTGTCGCCGAAAATGGGATCGAACCGCTCGGCCATGTGGTCGCGGGCGGAAACGTCGGGGTCGCCGCTGGCGTAGTTGCAGAGCACCGCCAGTCGCGGCTTCCACGCCCACTTCAGCGAGTAACCCAGCTCTCCGTGGGTGGCGAAGGCGCGGCGGGTGAAGTCGCCGTCGTTTCCGAACTGCCAATCGAAGTCCGCGTCGTAGTCGAGGCCCGTCTTGCCAATCGGACCGAAGACGTGCGTGCCGAGTGAATGCACCTCGCGATCCAGCAGGGCGGGATCGTTGCGGTCCTCATCCAGCACGAGGTAGAAGACCTCGATCGTGATGATGTCAGACCAGCCGCGCCAGGTGTACACGAACCCGTAGAGCCAGCGTTCCTCGTCCGGGCGGTCCGGCTGCTCGAGCAGGCGCTCCACGGGCATGACGGCGATGATGTCAGCCTGCCAGGCGTTCTTCTTCTGCCCCATCGTCAGCCGGAAGCCGTCGAAGGCGTTGGTCGTGTTGCGGAAACCGTTGCGCGCGACCTGCCGGCGGTTGGCGAGGTCGAACGCCTGCCGGCCCACGCGGAAGCTCAACGGCTGCTCAGGTCCGAAGGCGTCCTTGAAGTGCAGCTCGGCGAAGCCCTGCAGAATGTCGTACTTGTCCACGTCGGCGACGTTGTCGTCGAAACCGGCCTCGAACTGCCGCGAATCCTGGAACTCGAAACCGAAGCGCAGCGGATCCCAGATGTCGCGGATGCCGATGTACACCGCCGATCGCAGAAGGTACTGATGCTGATCGGTCAGGGCGTTGCGATAGTCATCGTCACGGTACTCGAAGCGCGTGCGATGCTCGATGCCGAACTCGAGCCAGGACAGGTCTTCCATCCCTTTAAGACCGTAGTGCGCCGCGTGCTTGTCCATCGTCTTCACGTAAGGCGGAGGCTGAGAGCGATGGTTGACTCCGTCGGCCTTGGAGGGCTTGAAGAAGTCTTTGATGGGGTGCTCCTTGCCTTCGTCCCTAACCGGCTCCGATGTGGCAACGTCCTTCTTCTCCTGGGGCGTGGTCGCCGGCTCCTGCGTTGAGGTCGAATCCTGCGTGGAAGCCGCCGGCTTCGACGGGTCGACCGGAGGCGGGTTCGTCGCGCCGGCGGATGTTTGAGCCGAAGCGGACAAGGGGCCTAGAGCCGCGCAGGCCAAGAGACATGTCACAAAGGAGGCCGGCGCAAACCGCATAGAGGCGCGCTGCATAGGGATACTCCCTTCAAGGTAGGTGAAACGACCGACTCGCTGCGCGCGGACCTTCCATCCTGGGTCACACGGCCGGGGTCCGCAGCCGGATCCGCGGTCGGCTACTCCAGGTGGAACACGCGGACCACTGTCTGGGTGATGATCGTGTTAATGCTGTCCTCGATGCCGGAGTTGAACCCCGCCTTCAGCCCATCGCATCCCGCGCTGGTCAGCGCCAATCCCGCGAGTGCCAGCAACACAACCGCTTGAACTTTCTTCAACGACTGCGCCATGGTTTTCCCTTCTAATGGATGAGGAACCCAATCCGGCCCGGAGCAGGGACGATTCCTGATCGTCCCCTCGATCCCGCTCACGCCGCGCACGGCCATTCCGCCACGGGGGGGTCGGCGTGTTTCGGCCGCGCCCCCAAGGCAAATTCCACGGACTCTCCGGGCAATCGCCAAGACTTCCGGGGGGCATCCTAAGGACGGTCCATGCGTTTGCAAGAAAAAAACACCACCGAACCTCAATCTTAACACAACGGGAAAAAAGCCCACTACGGAGTCGGCGCAGCTCGACCGCGCCGCGCTGCCCGGTATGCAGAATCTCCTGCAATTCCCGCGCCGCAGTCGCCGAAACAGGTGGCAGATTCAGGCGCGTTCGTCGTGCGGCAGGTTCTCCAGCGGACAGCCGGCGCAGCGTGCCCGGGTCCGGCAGTGCCGCTTGCCCAGCTCCACCAGGAGCGCGTGGCACTCGTTGTACACCTGCGGCTCCTGCGGCAGGGCTTGATGGAAAAGGCGCTGAATCTCACCGTAGGTCGCCTTCGTCGGGATCCAGCCGTGCCGCCGCAGAACGCGCCGCGCGTAGGCGTCCACCACGAACGTGGGGCGGCCCACCGCGTAGAGCAAGATCGCGTCGGCGGTCTCCGGTCCGATGCCGTGTACCGTCAGCAGTTCCTCACGAACCGCGGCCAGCTCGCCCGCGCCAAGCCCGTCGAGCCGGCCGCCGCGATGGGCCCAAAGGTATTCCATAAACGCCTTGAGGCGCTTCGCCTTGACGCGGAACGTTCCCGCCGGCCTGATCACCTCGGCCAGGTTGCCTTCCGGCATCGCGCGAAGTTTCGCGGCATCCATCAGGCCGGCGGCGAACATCGCGGCGATGGCGCGCTCGACGTTTTTCCACGAGGTGTTCTGAGTCAGCACGGCGCCGACGGCGATCTCCAGTCGGGCCTGCGAAGGATTGCGGGCGTGATGGCTGACGGGCCACCAGTGCTGGGGCCCGAAGCTCTTCAGCAGCTCGCGGTACATCGTGCGCAGTGCGAGCGACACATCGTCGCCGTCGCGTGGAGATCGGTGCGAAGCGACGCGTTGAGATCGGCGGAAGTCGCCGCGTGGAGATCGGTGGGATGCGCCGCGCGGAGACCGCCCTGAATCGCTGCGCTGTGGGGTTTCGCCGCCCGCCTTGCTGGTTGAGTTTCCCATGACTCGGCGGCAAGATACCACGCCATGCCAACGGGTCGAACGGATTCGACTTCCACCACGTCACGCGCGCCGGGCTTCGTGCCGGATCGCGGCGTGTTCATCAATCCGCTGATGGCCGCGGTGGCGTTCTCTCCATGGCTGGCGTTCCATGCATTCGTGCACAGCATCCGCCCGACGGGCGAAGCGGCGTATGAAGGTCTGCGACGCCTGCTGCCGCATCCGGCGGGCATCGGATGGTGGGCGCCGGCGTGCGTGCTGGCGCTGTTTCTGCTGCTGGCGCAGTCGGTGACGCGGTCGCCGTGGAAAATCAAGCCGTCGGGCGTCGTGGCGTTGTACGTCGAGTCGCTCCTCTGGGCGGCGCCGCTGCTGCTCATCAACCGCGCGGTGCTGCTTTCGGTCGATGTGCTCAGCGGATATCCCTGGGCGGTGGAAGTGGCGGGCCGGGTGGGTGCGGGGCTTTATGAGGAGTTCGTGTTCAGGGCAGTGCTGGTGACGGGCTTCATGGTGCTGGGGACGGGCGTGCTGCGCATCGGTTCGACAAAGATGGGCGTCTTCTCGATCCTAGTCTCCGCGGTGCTCTTCTCGGCGTATCACCACCTGCCGGATTTTTCCGGGATGCTGACGAGTCGCATCTTCCTCTTCCGCTTCGCCGCGGGGCTGTACCTCGGCGCCGTCTTCTGGCGGCGCGGATACGGACCGGCGGCCGGGTGCCACATGGCTTACAACCTCATCATCGGCGCTGCGTGACGATGGCCTTGGCGCGCGGCCGCAGCAGCGCGACGAGGTCCGCGAGCGTCCTTCCGGGCAGGATGGGAAGCCGGCCGAATGCGCCCAGCCACGCGGGCGGCGGCGGCGCGGTGACCTCGTGCGGCATTCTCCGCGCGATGCGCAGGATCGCCCGCGCGGGCAGCGTCGGCATGTCGAGCACGCTCTTGTCCTCCGCGTAGCAGGCCTCGCCTCGGTTGCTCAGCCAGCCCATCTCCCGCGCGATGCCCGACGCCTTGGTGTTGGGAAACGGATAGTACACGCGCACCTCGAACCCGTCGGGCGCCAGCCGGCGGTTCAGTTTCACGGTGTCGGCCTCGGTGATCTCGGTGCTGTACGGCGCGCCGGCGTAGTTGATGGCGTGCGTGCGGATGCCGCGATCGCGCAGCAGCTCGAACGTCCGATCGATCTGCCGGGCGCTGGTGTCCATGTCGAAGATTTCGTTGCGGATGAAGTTGCTGCCGCTGATCAACTCGATCTCGGCAAGGTCGCACCCGGCGGCATGGAGCAGGTCCGCGGTGGCCTCGTCGAGACTGCTCGCGCGGACGTGGCAGGAGAAGGGCAGCCCGCAGCGGTTGGCATAAACGGCGGCGAATTCTTCGAGCCACTCGTGATCGAGGGCGAAGGGATGATCGCTGAAGCGGATGCGTTCGGTCTGCGGATAGGCGAGGCACAGGTCGTCGATCTCGTCGCAGACGTGGTCGGGCGAGCGACGGCGGACAAAGCCCGGCGGCTCGTCGTACAGCGTGCGCATCGGGTCGTTGACGCAGTAGGCACAGCGCATCGGGCATCCGCGCCCCACCACAACCTCGAACTCGCTCTCGACCGGCGAGGCGCCGAAGATGCCGCGATCCGGACAGGGCAGATCGTCGAGGTCCTCGATCAGCGCCGCGGGCTGGAAGTGCGGCGCGCGGCTGTCTCCACGGAGGAGCACGCCCCACGCACGCGCCGTCTCCGGTGCGACGATCAGCCCGGCGGACACGATCCGTGGAAACGTAAGGTCCGGCTCGCCGACGACCACCCCGCAGACGCCCGGCATGCTCAGCGCCGTCGAAGGCAGGAGCGTGGCGTAGGCGCCGCCGGCGTAAATCGGCAGGCTCTTGCGGTTCCCCAGCTCGGCGAGCGCGCGGCGGGCCAGGTCCACCGCCGTGCCGTCGATGGACACGAACACCGCGTCGGGCGCGAAAGCGTCGAACGCATGCAGCAGCGCCGCCAGGTCGCAGGCCGTGACGGCGTGAAGCCGGGACTCGTGCCCTTGCTCGCGGAGGATCGCGGCCATGACGCCGATGGACATGTCGAACCGCGGGCGCGGCGCGGCGCTGGGACTCCGGCGATAGCATTGAAGGAACAGGATGCGGCTCATCAGCCACTCCGTCGGCGGCTATGCGCGGGGGGACGAGCCGAACCCCTGCAGGTGAAGTGAAACGTCCAGCGCCCGCGCATCATCAAATCCAACCACCGATTCCCCCCTCAATCGATGACCCTCGGAATGCTCAGGGCTACGCATAAGCCTAGAGAGGCCGCTGGCACAATTCAAGGGCGGGGTGACCCAAGCTGGTGAAATATCGCATGGCTTGCAGGTTTCCTCCGACTTGCGTGGGGAGTCGGCGTACGCCTTGCCGAGCGCATGATCCGGCAGGCCCCCGCTTGGGTGCGGGATTCTGATGCCATGCGGGATCGCCGCGCTACGGTTCTTTGTGCGAATACACAACACGTCCGCCCACGACGGTCATCCATGCGCGGACCGAGGCGATGCGATCCGGCGGAATCGTCAGGAGGTCTTCCGAAAGAACGACGAAATCCGCGAGTTTTCCAACGTGAAGCGTGCCGAGCTTGGCCTCCATGTGGGCCGCCCACGCCGGCGAGCGCGTGTAGGCGACCAGCGCCTCGCGCACCGTGATGGCGTTTTGCGCCTGCCAGACATCTCCCGCCAGCGTCCGCGAATTCACGGCCGCATCCATGCCCGCAAACGGGTCGGGTGTCACCACGGGCCAGTCGCTGCCGAACGCCACGACGGCGCCGGCATCGAACAGCGCGCGGAACGCGTAGGAGCCTGCCAGCCTCGCCTTTCCCAGCGCCTTCTCGGCGTAGCGTCCGTCGTCCGCCTTGTGAAACGGCTGCATCGACGCCACCACCCCCAGAGCGGCAAAGCGCGGAATATCGGTCGTGAGAAGGTGCTGCGCATGCTCGACGCGGTGCCGCGCGTCGTGTGGACCCTTGGCACGTGCCGCGGCTTGGTACGCATCGAGCATCAGATGGTTCGCCTCGTCGCCGATGGCATGCACCGCGAGCTGCAGACCGCGCGCGTCCGCTAACGCGACACGCTCGTTCAACTCCGCCGGCGGATCGGCGAAGTCCGTAAGCTGACCTCGGGGGTACTTCGCGTCGGGAGCGGCGTCCGCAAACGGCTCGCGCATGTAAGCGTTGCGGCTGCCCAGGGAACCGTCCATGTACCCCTTCAAGCCGGCAAGTCGAAGCCAGTCGTCGCCGACCGGGAACGCGGCGACACGGTCCATGCCGCCGGCCCAGTCTTCCGTGCTGAGGAAGGCATGAATGCGCACGGTCAGCGAGCCTTCCGTGTGGGCCTGCTGGAAGATCGCAAGATGCTCCGGCTCGCACATGTCGTGCACGCCGGTGATTCCCAAGGTGTTGAGGTGCCTCATGGCGCGCCGCAGCGCCTCGCGCAGCTCGGCTTGCGTGCTCGCGGGAATGTGCCTGGAAACGAGGTCCATCGCCGCGTCCTTGAGGATGCCCGTCGGCTCGCCCGTGGCGGGATCGCGCTGAATCTCGCCGCCCTTGGGATCGGGCGGGCCTGACGCGGTGATGCCGGCGAGCTTGAGCGCGGCCGAGTTGACCAGCGCCTGATGCCCGTCCATGCGCTGCAGGAACACGGGCACCTCGCCGGTGACGGGGTCGAGCCAGGCGCGCGTCGGCGGCAGAGGCGATTTCCAACTTTCCACGCTCCAGCGCCCGCCGCGAATCCACTCGCCTTGCTTCTTCCGCTTCGCCTCTTCGGCGACGGCGCGGATGAAGGCCTCCTTGCCCGCCACGTCGCGCAGGTTGAGCTGCGCGAGCATCAGGCCGCCGCTGAGGATGTGCGTGTGGCTGTCGGTCAGGCCGGGGATCACGCGCCGCCCGCCGGCGTCGACAATGCGCGTCTGATCGCCCGCCAGTGCCAGCACGGCGTCGTTGTCGCCCAGCGCCAGAAGGACGCCCGCGCCGGCGGCCAACGCGGTCGGCTCCGCCGCACCCGGCTCACCCGTCCCGATGCGGGCGTTGAGGATGACGAGGTCCGGCGGTGTCGAGCGCGGCAACGCGCAGGGCGCCGAGGCGGACAGCGGTGATGCGGCAATCGCGAAGCTCAGCCATGTCGTGGCGATTGTCATGACGCACAGATCCTTTCCGGCGATCTTCCCCGCGATTTCAAGAGCGGCGCAGCAGCCATCCGGCGGCTTCCCGGCACGTTGCTTCGGAATGTTCTCAGCCGCCGAGGTAGGCTTTCCGCACCTCGTCGCGCTGCGCGAGCTCCGCGGCCTTGCCCTCGAGCGCGATCTCACCCGTTTCCAGGCAGTACGCGTAGTGCGCGACGTGCAGCGCCATGTGCGCGTTCTGCTCGACGAGGAGCAGGGTCGTGCCCTCGCGGTTGATCCGCACGATCGTCTCGAAGATCTGCTGCACGAGCCGCGGCGCCAGACCCAGGGACGGTTCGTCGAGCAGAAGGAGCCTGGGACGAGCCATCAGCCCGCGCGCGATGGCGAGCATCTGCTGCTCACCGCCGGACAGCGTTCCGGCCGACTGATGGTATCGCTCGCGGATGCGCGGAAAGATCGACAGGACGTGCTCGCGGTCGCGCTCGACGCCCTCCACGTCGCGGCGAAGATATGCCCCCAGCGCAATGTTGTCCGCGACCGAGAGGTTGGCGAAGATGCCGCGCCCTTCTGGAACCTGCACGACGCCGCGGCGCACCGTCTCGTGCGGCGTGACGCGCGTCAGGTCGACGCCGGCGGCGGCGCCGTCCGCGTCCGGACAGTAGCGTATGCTGCCGCCGCGAGGTCTCAGCAGCCCGCTGATCGTCCGCAGCAAAGTCGATTTTCCGGCGCCGTTGGCGCCGATCAGCGTGACGATCGTTCCGGCCGCGACGGAGACGTTCACGCCGCGCAGCGCCGCGATCGCCCCGTACGAGACGTGCAGGTTCTCGATCTTCAGCAACATCGGGCGGGAGTATAGAAGCCGCTGCGGCCCCGGTGAAGCCCAAGGGCGTCGGCGGCTGTCGACCCTGGCGAGCGCAAGCCGGGCCGTGCGGATGGGTCAGCGAGCCGCCGTAGCCGCGCCGGCATCCGGCGATCCGCCGAAATGCGCCGCCGAGGAAGGTGGGATGCCGGTTGCGGGTACCCGGGCATGCTCCAGCGACGAGACCGGAAGCGCGGGAGTCGTGTTCGCCGCAGACTCGGCAGGCGCCGGCGCCTTCCCTTCCGCCAGCGCCCCTACCGTTCGCACCTCGAAGCACAGGTCGTCGTCGTCGAAGCAGAGGATGACGTACTTCTGCCCCCCGCCCGTCACGAAGCTGGAATCCTCGTAGAAGACCGCGCGGAAGTGCGTATTTACGCTGACGAAATCTCGCTCCGCCGGCGGCAGACCCGCCTCCTGCTCGCACTCGGCCTGGGTCAGCGTGAAGCAGTCCTCCAGCAGCCGCTTGACCCGCCAGATGTCGTACACGCCGTCGCGGTTCCGCTTCCAGACGCCGACCTGCCCGATGCGGTTGTCAGGCGTGATGCGCGCCAGCAGATAGGATTCTCCCTGCTTGTTGCTGGGTGAGTTGTAGATGATCCAGCGCGGACCGGCGTCCAGCGGCTCCAGCGTGTCGTTCCGCTCGCCCAGCAGCTCGTCCGCCTCCACAATCGGCATCCCCACCAGCCGCCCCTCCCACTCGGCGAGCTCCTTCTGAGCAAGCCGGGATGTCACGACATCCACGGAAAAACTGAACGGGTTCGCTCGGCATCCTCCCAGCACGCCAATCACGCACAGGAGCGATGCCGTAACCGCAAACTGAACAGGCATTCGGAAACAAACGCGGCGAGCAACGCAAGAGCCATGCGGGTAGCCCGTTGGAGTTCGGCTCGTTGATGTCGACTTGTTCACGTTGCACTTAACCTTCAACTAAATAAAAGGTTGCGCTGGTCGCGCCCCAACGCCGTCATGGCCTCGGCAAGGCTCCGAGCTGGGGAATCGCCACCTCTCCCCCGAAGGCGAAAGCCCCGGGAGCGCCCCGGAGCCGGTGGATTCCCGCCGGCGCGGGAACGACCCGCATCGCCCTGGACCGTAAACTCTCCCACCGAATAATCGTCCTCGCGGGTCGAAATCCCCAGTGGAGTTACGTCTTTACGTCGCGCATTTGCTTTCGGACTCTCGAATTGCCGGGCCTTAGAGTACCCGATCATGTTCAGTCGCTTACTATTCGTTCGCCTGCGTGCCGCGGAAGCCTCGCTCAAGGCCGGAAAGCTGGATGAAGCATACCGCCTTGCCGGCGCGTCCGATATCCGCACGCAAGCGCGGGGGAAGGCCGTCCTGGAGCAACTGGCGGACCGCTTCGTCGAGCGTGCCCGTGAGCACTTCAGGGCCGACCGTTTTGCCGACGCGCTGAGCGACTTGGACAAGGCCGATGCCGCAGGGGTGCGGCGCGAGGAAATCGCGGAGCTTCGCAAGAACATTCAGACTGTCGCACAGGCGGTGCACGTCCACCAGGCGTCGCGGCAGGTCGCGCTCGACGAAGCCCGGCGGCACGTGGAGGCCGGTTCGCTGGCGGCGGGTCGTCAGGCTATCGAACGGACCGCGGAGCACGATCCCGAAGCGCGGCGCCTGGGACAGGTGATCGAACAGCGCGACGCCGAGGCGGCCGTGCTCGTGGAGCAGGCCAGGCAGCGGCTTGCGCAAGGTCAGTTCGCCCCGGCCGTGGAGCGTCTGGAGGCGGCGCGACGCATCGACGCGCATGATCCACAGGTGGTGGCGGTGGAGGCGGAGCTGATTGCGGCCGGCGTGGAGCAGGCGCGCCGAGCGATCCACGAGGGTCGCCTCGCCCGCGCTGCCGAGGAATTGAAATCACTGCGCACGCTGGGTCAGCAGGATCCCGGGCGGCGCGAGCTGGAGGATTTCCTGCGCCTGGCGCGCACCGCCTGCGACCAGGTCAAGGCGCATGCCTTCTCCGAAGCGCGCAAAACTGTCGTCGCGCTGTCCGCGGCGATGGCCAACGTAAAATGGCTGGATCGCGTCTCGAAACAACTGAAAGAGGCGGACGACCTCGAACTGGAGCTTAAGGCGGGTCCGCTCGGGCAGTGGGCGACGTGGCAGCCGATGTCGCCGGCGCCGGCTGTGCTGACCGGCGCGCGGACGGCGGCGTTTCCCGCGGCCGGGTTCCGTGCGAGCGGAGTCGCCTCGTCTTCTCTCGACGAGACGGTCGTGCTTGGGTCGCCGGGGTCGTTGTCCGACGGCATGCCGTCGCGGCTGCTGATGCTGGTGGACGGCGGCGGCAGCTTCCTCGTGGTGCGCGGGGAGCGATGTGGAATCGGTCGCGCGGCCGCGGATCAGCCGGCGGATGTCGCGCTCTTCGGCGACCTTGCGGAGCGGCACGCCGAGATCGCCCGCGTGGACGAGGACTATTTCATTTTCGCGTCGAAGGACATCGAGATCGGCGGGCGGGCATATCGCCAGCAGCTTCTGCGCGACGGCGACCGCGTGGTGCTCGGCAAGCGGGCGAAGTTTGAGTTCCGCACCCCAAGCCGCAAGAGCCTCACGGCCGTGCTGAATCTCAGCGACACCACAAAGATGCCCGGCGACGTGCGGACGGTGGTGCTGCTGAAGGACTTCGCCACGATCGGCAACGGCTCGACGGCGCACATCCGCTGTCGCCTGGCGGAGCGGCCGCTCGTGCTGCTGGATCGCGGCGGACGACTCTGGGTCCAGCCCGGCGGCGCGGATGCCTCGCAAGGCCAGTGGGTCGAACTGGGCCGGCCGATGGAGATGTGCGGCGTGAGTTTCGTGGTGGAGCCGTGGCGGGGGAAAATCGCTGCTGGCTGCTAGCTGTTAGCTGTCAGCCAGAGGGCGCAGATCAGGGAACGTGCGACACATGGCTTCTGAGGCATGATTCGGGGATTGCAAACAAGGCGGGCATAGCCCGCCCTACGGCATGCGGGACGATATTGCGGAACGGGGTAATCGTAATCAGGGAATCTGGCCAGCAGCTAGTAGCTAACAGCTAACAGCTAACAGCCGGCAGCCGGCAGCCAGCAGCTTTTCATGGCTTTTGCATTCAAACATGGCGATCGCCCTCTCGAGGGCTACACGATCCAGCGCGGCGTCGGTCGCGGGGGGTTCGGCGAGGTGTATTACGCCGTCAGCGACGGCGGCAAAGACGTCGCGCTGAAGTATCTCCGTGACAACCCGGAGGTCGAGCTGCGCGGCGTCGAGGCCTGCATCAACCTCAAAGGCCCGCACCTGGTCTCCGTGTACGACGTGCGCAAGAACGACGCCGGCGAGTATTTCATCATCATGGAGTACATCTCCGGTCCGTCGCTGCGCGACTTGCTGGTGGCCGAGCCGAAGGGGCTGGGCGTGCAGAAGGCCGCGTTCATGCTCAAGGGCATTGGCGAGGGCCTCTGCTATCTGCACGATCGCGGCATTGTCCATCGCGACCTGAAGCCCGGCAACATTTTTTATGACGACGGCTATGTGAAGATCGGCGACTATGGGCTTTCCAAATTCATTTCGCTCTCGCGGCACAGCGCGCACACGTCCAGCGTCGGCACCGTGCATTACATGGCGCCCGAAGTCGGGAGCGGGCACTACACCAAGGCCATCGACATATATGCCGTCGGCGTCATGTTGTATGAGATGCTGCTGGGCAAGCTGCCGTTCGAGGGATCGAGCATGGGCGAAGTGCTGATGAAGCACCTCACACAGCGACCCGAGCTGGACGGTTTGCAGGAACCTTTTGCTCACGTCATCCGCAAGGCGTTGGAGAAGAACCCGGCGGATCGCTTCCAGGGGATGGAGGACATGCTCGCCGCCGTCTTCGGATCGGCGCGCGGGCGCGAGAGCCTCGCGGGTTTCAACCCGGAACTGAGCCTGTCGGGCGCGGCCGCAAGGGGCACCGCGGACGTGCACCCGTCGCCGATGCCGTCGCCGATGCCGTCGCCTCGCGCGGTTCCCGCGGGCGCCTACGGTCCGCCGCCGCCGCCACCGCCTCGGTCGGCGCCGCGACCGGTCGTCGGCCCGCTTCCGCCGGTGTGCGCCGCCGTTCCGGTGGCCAAACGTCTGGCGCCGGAGGTCGTGGCCGGGCGCGTGCGGTATGCGGGGTTTTTCATTCGCGGCGTCGCGGCTTTCATTGACCTGGTGGTGCTGATCATCCCGCTCATGATTTCGGTGAGCATCCTCCATGTCCTGGGCCCGCTCGCCATTCTGGTTGTTTACCATGTATCGCTGCTCGTGAAATGGGACGGACAGACGATTGGCAAGCGCGCGTGCGGGCTTCGGGTGATCAATGCGGACGGAACGCTGCTCGACCACAATGACGGCCTGCGGCGCGCCTTCGCCTGGCTGGTCAGCGTCGCCACGATGCCGCTGCTTGGTTTCGGCTTTGTGATGGCCGGCTTTGACGATCGCAAGCGCGCCCTGCACGACCGCATCGCGGGGACGTTGCACATTTACGCGGACGAACCGGCGCCGCGGGTTCAGCGCCAAGTGAGGTAAGAGAATAGCGAACGACGAAGAGCGAATAGCAAATGCCGGAGCCGCGACCGTGAGGGAGCGAACTTCACCTCGTGGGAGGCGTGTGAACTTTCCGGCTGAGGTTACCGCGTAGGATGCAGTGAGAGTCGCTTGCTTACGCGCGCGGTTCCGTATTGCGGGATTCGCTTCCTGACGGGCACGGCTCTGAAAGTGCGAAGGACATGGCGTTCACGTTCAAGCATGGCGACCGGGTTCTTGACCAGTACACGATCCAGCGCGGCGTCGGTCGCGGCGGGTTCGGCGAGGTGTATTACGCCGTCAGCGACGGCGGGCGCGAGGTGGCGATCAAGTACCTGCGCGACAACCCGCACGTCGAGCTGCGCGGCGTCAACCACTGCATCAACCTGAAAAGCCCGCACCTCGTCTCCATCTTCGACGTGCGAAAAAGCGACGCCGGCGAATACTTCATCATCATGGAGTACATCTCCGGTCCGTCCCTTCGCGACCTGCTGGTCGCAGAGCCGAACGGGCTGGGCGTGCAGAAGGCCGCGTTCTTCCTGCGCGAGATCGGCAAGGGGCTGGCGTACCTGCACGACCGCGGCATCGTCCACCGCGACCTGAAGCCCGGCAACATCTTCTTCGACGACAGCTACGTGAAGATCGGCGATTACGGGCTGAGCAAGTTTATTTCGGTCTCGCGTCACAGCGCGCAGACCGCCAGCGTCGGCACGGTGCACTACATGGCGCCGGAGGTCGGCAGCGGGCAGTACAGCAAGAGCATCGACGTGTACGCCCTCGGCGTGATGCTGTACGAGATGCTGCTGGGCCGCGTGCCCTTCGAGGGATCGAGCATGGGCGAGGTGCTGATGAAGCACCTCACCGCGCAGCCGGAGGTGGACGCGCTGCCTGCGCCGTTCGCGGACGTGATCCGCAAGGCGCTCGCCAAGGACCCCAAGGACCGCTACCAGACCGTGCACGAAATGCTGCAGGACGTGTTCAGCGAAGAGACGGTCCAGCAGTCCATCGCGGGCTTCAATCCGGAGCTGAGCCTCAGCGGCGCGGCGCGGGCGGTGTTCGCCGATGGATCGAGCTTCCCGCAGCCCTCGCCCAATCCTCCGCCGCGCGCGTGGAACGCCATGCCGGACGCTCTCGCCGCCGCAGCGTCAAGGGAAGCCGGCGCGCCAGGTGTCGCGCCGGGCGGCGCCCCAATCATCCCGCGGCGTGAGCGGTTTCAACGCATGTTGCTCAGCGGCTTCATGGCCGTGGGCATGAGCGTCCTTGCCGGTCTGATCGCGGGCATCATGACCGAATTCCGCAGCGAGGAACTGGCCGCCTCCGTGGGGCTGATGACCTTCGCCGGTTCGGGCGGGCTGCTGATCGGGCGGCGCGTGCTGGGCTGGCTCGGAGCGGCCGCGTATCCCGTCTGGGCGAAGCGCGTGGTGCTCCTGACGTGCGCGGGCGCGCCCCTTGCGATCGGGGCAGCGCCGCTGCTGTCCGACGGGCGCTGGGACCAGTCCGGCGGGGCGATGCTCATCAGCCTGCTCATCGCCGTGATGTTCTTCGACTGGCAGGGCACGCTCCGTTACGGCGCCGGCGGGGCGATGAACCTCTCGGACGCCTTTAGAAAGGGATTTGGCACGTTTGCTGTGGCCGCGCCGATCACCGGCATGTTCAACGGCGAAGCCGCCGCGATGTTCGCATCGGGCTTCATTTCTCTGTCGATCTCGCTGATCCTTCAAGCTGCGGGCTGGTGGCTCCAGTCGCGCGTGCCGGTTCCTCCGCCGCCGCCGACCAAGCGAGACGCGCTCCCGCCGCTGCCGCAGCCGCCCGGCGCGCCCACGTTGGCGCGGCGGATCGGCGCGCAACTCTCCACCGCGGCGTGTCGCTTTGAATCGCGCTTGGAGACCATGGCGCAGCGCATTTCGGCTCGCTCCGGCGCCGCGCCGCGATCCCCCGAAGCGGCGGGAGCTGGAACCCCGCGCGAATGCGGCATCCCCTTCGCCGTTCCGCTCGACGCGCCTGTGCCCGATGCCGCGGCGGCGTCAGCCGTTCCCATGCCGGCGCTGCGCGGCGGATTCGCCCGTGCCTTCTGGAGTATCGTGGCGTTCGCCATGCTCATCGGGGCCTTCGTCAACATCGTCGTGATGGCCAGTATGGGGCACCGGATCAGCACGCCGCAGGTTCCCGTCATAGGGTTGGTCGGTTGTGTGTTGTGGTCGCTGTTCGCGCTGAGCAAGACGACGGCGCGCCGCCGCCTGGGATTCTGGCGCGAGACGCTGCGGCCTTTCCTGCTCGCCGCCGCGGCGACGGGCATCGGCACGTCGATTACGTTCATCGCCAGCCCGCCCGCAACGCGATCCTACGTGAATCACACAGTGGGAGTCGGCGCCGCCATGCACACCGAGAGTATCATACAGTACCGCCGCAACACGAATGTGCGCAATGCCATGATCCCCACGCTCGTCCTCGCCTCGCTGTGCTTCGTGACGGTGGGTCTGGCCCGCGGTCGGCGCACGGCCGCCCGTCCGTTTCTGATCAGCGACTCTTCGTCCGGCGGATCGGCAACCCACTGAGAGAGCCGTGACGCGCGGGATAGCCGGTCGCTCCGCGACGGGAGGGGACGGGTCGTGCCTCGCTAAAATTGCAGCTTGTTCGAGCAGCGATCGTGAGGGATCGTTCCCGCTTCCGAGCGTCAGAATTCGCTTCCCTACGGGCGCGGCTCAGTTCGGGCGCGCCCTGATCAGGCGCGGCTCTGATTGGCGGCGGCGGCGGGCGTGAACCGCATCAACAGCAGCATCGGCCAGCCGAGGTACTTGACGGCGCGTGGACATCGCTGTGCCAGCTCTTCATCCACTGCGTGCTCGCTGATGTGGTCGAGCGTCAAGCCCGCGCCCATCGCGGCCATCACAAAGTCGCTGAGCTGGTGCGGCAGGCTGCGCGGGCGCACTTCCGCGCCTGTCGCCGGATCGGTAAACCGGGCGGAGATGCCGCGCAGCAGCATGGCCGGGTGCATCGCGGAGAACACTACGCTCCCGCCCCGCCGGCAGAGCCGCCGGCATTCGGCAAAGAAGGGCAGCAGCGGATCCACATGCTCGAGCACGAGGCAACTGACCACGCGATCGAACGCGCCGTTTGGCGCAGGAACCGGGCTGTGCACATCGTGCAGCAGAAACCGAATTCCCGCGGCATCCGCTCGCCCTCGCGCTCTGGCAAGCATGCCCTCTGAGAAATCGACGGCCGTAACACTCGCGCCCGCCCGCGCCAGCCGCGCGGATTGCCGCCCCGTCCCGCAGCCCAGGTCGATCACGGTCAGCCCGCGCAGCTCGCCCAGAACCGCCGGCAGATGCCGCTCCTCCAGCGCGATCAGCGGGTTGTTCTCATCGTCGTAGACTTCCGCCCAGCGGTCGTAACCTTCACGCGCAGACAGGTGCTGGACGAGTGGTGAGTTCATATTCATCGTTGCATGTCAGCTGACTTGAAGAGAATCATCCGCAGATTACGCAGATTTCGCAGATTTGGGAGATCACGCGTCGTTGCAATACTCCGAATCGCAGGGTCCGGTACAGGTATTCCCCGGGAAAAAGGCACTTCCGGGAGGTCTGTGCCGCCCTCTTGCAACAGCCCGTCAAGCTGATGCGGTCCTCCAGGTTCCAAATTCTCCCTTTGCGGAGGAGTTTGAAGTCTGTCGGAAGGGACCATGCCCGCCGGTCGCCCTCACAATAACACACAAGAACAATTCTCTGCGCAATCTGCGTAATCTGTGGATACAAATCCTCACACACTGCGAGCCGTGGTCGTCTAATACACTGAATCCGGGAAGTAATATTGCTTCGCGTTTTCCGGCGTGATGAGCTCCACGTCGATCATCAGGTGCCGCGGCATGTACTGCATGACCTTGTCCTTCTCGCCGGAGAGCACCGAGACGCACAGATGGATGCCCGTGGCGATCATGGACGGCGGGTAGGTGATGTCCGCGGGGATCAGAGCATCCTTTTCCATCACCATCTTCACCACATCTTTCATCCCCGCGCCGGGGAACACGAACATCCCCTTCGCCCGTCCGGCCTCCTTGATCGCCTGGATCGCGCCCAGCGCCATGTCGTCGTCCGATGCCCACAGGCAGTCGATCTTGGGGAAGCGCTGCAACATGTTCTCCGTCACTTCCAGCGCCTTCTGGCGGTTCCACATGGCCGGCTGGCTGGCGAGGACTTTGATGTCCGGATGCTGCGCGAAAACCTCCTTCGCGGCGTTGACGCGATCCGTGTTCACCGTGCAGGGGATGCCCTCCAGGATGGCGACGTTCCCCTTGCCGCCGAGCTTCTCGACGATGTACTGCGCGCTCTTGCGACCGAAGGCCTTGTTGTCGCCCTCGATGAAGATGTCCGCGACCGGTTCAAGGAAACCGCGATCGACGTTGACGATGAAGATGCCGCGCTCATGCGCTTTCTTCGCCACGGGCGTGAGGGGCGCGCTTTCGGTCGCCAGGATGACCAGGCCATCGAGACCCTTGACCATAAGATCCTCGATGTCGGCCACCTGCTTTTCAGGGTTGAGGGCCGTGACCAGCGACCACTCGATCTGCGGGTTCAGCTCCATCGCCCGCTTGGCCCACCATGCGACGCCCGCCGTCCAACCGTGATCGGCCGCGGGGATGGACACGCCGATGCGGAGCTTCTTGCCCGATGCCGTTGCCGCGGGCTTGTCCGGCGGCGGAGAAACTTGAGCGGCCGCGGTGTAAGCCGAGATTGTTGATGCGCCGCCGAGGAGCGACATGAGGGCGAGGAATACGATCGACCGATGTGAACGCTGCATGATCAACCTCCCGTGTTCGAGTTCCCTGTTATTGGAGTTCCCTGTGTGAGTTTCCCAATCCCGGCTTCGGTATGAGAAGGGCCGTAGGGCGGGCTATGCCCGCCTCGCATTGGATCATGCAGAGGCAACCCACTTCGATCGGCGCACAGGATTGGAAACCTGTGCTGCACTCACTGGTTGATAAACCGATGCCACACGCAAATGATCGACAAACTGATACGACCCAGCGGCGGGCGTAGCCCGCCCTACGCGCGTTGCCTCGTTGCCTTGTTGCCTTGTTGCCTCCTGCCTATTGCCTCTTCCTCTGCACAAGCACCGCCGCAATGATGATGGCTCCCTTCACCAGCCCGTGCAAGTACGGCGAGACTTCGCTGAAGTTCAGCATGTTGTTGATGACGCCGAGCATCAGCACGCCGACCATCGTGCCGTAGATCGTGCCATAGCCGCCTTCCATGCGCGTCCCGCCGATCACCACCGCGGCGATGGCGTCCAGCTCATACATCAGCCCCGTCTGCGCGCTGCTGACCGAGTTCATGCGCGAGGCAATGAGCATGGCCGAAAGCCCGCTCATCCCGCCCATCAGCGTGTACGTCGCCGCCTTGATCCGCGCCACCTTTACACCGGAGAAGATCGCCGCCTGCTCGTTGCTTCCGATCGCCACGACCTGCCGTCCATACGGCGTGCGGCGCAGCACAAACCACGCGGCCACCGCCACCAGCGCGAACACCACCACGGGATAGGGAATCTGCAACACGCGCTCCGCATCGAGCCTGACGAACGGAACCGGCAGCATCCCCTGCCCCACGTGCGGAAATGCGCTCATGCTGGAAGAGCGAAACTCGCCGCCGTCCACCTGCGCCAAGGCGAGCGCGCGATACGCCGCCATCGCGCCGAGCGTGGCGATGAACGGCGCGATCCGTCCGTACGCCACGAGCAGCCCGTTCGCCAGTCCGAGCAGCGGTCCCGCCAGCACGCACACGCCGCATGCCGCCGCCGCCGCCGCCCATTCCGGCGCCGACGCCGTCAGCCGGTTGAGCACGAGAATCGCCGCCCCGCCGATGAACGCCACCATCGACCCGACGGACAGGTCGATCCCGCCCAAAGTGACGACAAACGTCATCCCAACGGCCACGATGCCGACAAAGGACATCTGCCGCACGATGTTGAGGAGGTTCTCCGGCGTGAGGAAGTTGACGTTCTGTCGGGCGCTGTAGAGGCACAGCGCCGCCAGCGCCGCCAGCGCTCCGTGCCGCTGCACCTGTCGCAGGCAAAAAGCCCCGAAACCCGAATGGACGTTCGCCAACCCCATGAAGTTGCAACCCGTGCCCCGGCCGACCGCGTCGCCGGCGGAGGCAGATTAGCGGCGCTGGGCGTCGGCGTCACGGCGCGTCGGATCGACGGGAGCCTGACAGATTTGCGCCCCTTGGGGTCATCTGTGCCGCTGATTCACAGCGCCCGCCCGTTGAACTAGAATGCGCGTTGCGAACGCCGGAGGTGGACGGCGGAGGTCTGCCCCGGCGAAAGACCCGCGGCGCTTTCCGACCGGGGCGGCGATCGGAGTCCGCCCGCCCTCCGCGCCTGGATCAGGGATTCGCTTCAGCGCATGGCCGTCCGGTGGTCGCGCACCGTGGACCCATCATAAGGAAAACACACATGTCCGTTTCGCCACTGCCCGTCATTGATGAACCGCGCGGCCGGAGTGCCCAGGAGCCCGCGGCCGCGGCATCGAGCATCACGCTCGGGCCCGTCAGCGGTTCGAAGAAGACCTGGCTGCCGGGAACGATCCATCCGAGCCTGCGCGTGCCGCTGCGGCGGATCGACCTGACACCGACACGAGTCGGCGATCGGCACGAAGCCAACCCGCCGGTCTTCGTGTACGACACCTCCGGACCGTACACGGACCCGGACGTGGCCATCGACGTGCGCCGCGGACTTGCGCCCTTGCGGCTGGAGTGGATCCGCGCGCGCACCAACGTCGAGTCCTGCGCCGGTCGGACGGTGCAACCCAAGGACGACGGGTATGCCAGCGCCGAGGCCGTCCGCGTGCAGCGATTCCCATTCGAGCACCGGCGTCCCGTGCTCCGCGCGAAGCCCGGGCGGCGCGTGACCCAGATGCACTACGCGCGGCGCGGCGAGATCACGCCGGAAATGGAGTTCATCGCTATCCGCGAGAATCAGGGCATCGAGCACGTGCTCGAGCATCCGGCTAATGCGGAGTTCTTCAAGCGGCGTCACCGCGGCGAGAGCTTCGGCGCGGCCCTTCCGACGCGTGTCACGCCGGAGTTCGTGCGCGATGAAGTGGCGCGCGGGCGGGCGATCATCCCGTGCAACGTCAACCACCCCGAGCTGGAGCCGATGATCATCGGGCGCAACTTCCTCACCAAGATCAACGCCAACATCGGCAACTCGGCCATCGCGTCGTCCATCGAGGAGGAAGTCGAGAAGATGGTCTGGGCGACGCGCTGGGGCGCGGACACGGTGATGGACCTCTCCACCGGCAAGAACATCCACGAAACGCGCGAGTGGATTCTGCGCAACTCGCCGGTGCCGATCGGAACGGTGCCGATTTACCAGGCGCTGGAGAAGGTGGACGGACGTGCGGAAGAACTTACATGGAACCTCTTCCGCGACACGCTCATCGAGCAGGCCGAGCAGGGCGTGGATTACTTCACGATCCACGCGGGCGTGCTGCTGCGGTACATCCCGCTGACCGCACGGCGCGTGACGGGCATCGTCTCGCGCGGCGGGTCGATCCTGGCCAAGTGGTGCCTCGCGCATCACCAGGAGAACTTCCTCTACACGCATTGGGACGAAATCTGCGAGATCATGGCGGCGTATGACATTTCGTTCTCCATCGGCGACGGTCTGCGGCCCGGCTGCATCGCCGATGCCAACGATGAGGCGCAGTTCGCGGAGCTGTACACGCAGGGGGAGCTGACGCGACGGGCGTGGGCGCAGGACGTGCAGGTGATGAACGAGGGTCCGGGGCACATCCCGATGCATCTCATCAAGGAGAACATGGACAAGCAGTTGGAATGGTGCGGCGAGGCGCCGTTCTACACGCTGGGCCCGCTGACGACGGACATCGCGCCGGGATACGATCATCTCACGAGCGCGATCGGCGCGGCCATGATCGGCTGGTATGGCACGGCGCTGTTGTGCTACGTGACGCCCAAGGAGCACCTGGGTCTGCCCAACCGTGAGGACGTCAAGCAGGGCGTGATTGCGTACAAGGTCGCAGCGCACGCCGCGGATTTGGCGAAGGGTCACCCCGGCGCACAACTGCGCGACGACATTCTGAGTAAGGCCCGATTTGAATTCCGCTGGGACGACCAGTTCAACCTGAGTCTTGACCCCGACACCGCCCGCGCGTTTCACGACGAAACGCTTCCGCAGGACGGCGCGAAGACGGCGCACTTCTGCTCGATGTGCGGCCCGCAGTTCTGCTCGATGAAGATCACGGAGGACGTGCGGGCGTACGCGGCGAAGATGGGGGTGGCAGAGACGGAGGCGATTCAGATCGGGATGGAAGAGAAGGCGGAGGAGTTCAAGAATCGAGGCGGGGAAGTATATCATGGGAACTGATTGAGGGATGAGGTCATGGTCAGGATAAACGAGCGCGTTGAAGTCTCGCCCGAGGGGCTCTCCGAGCTTTGCAGACGTTGGGGCATCCGGCGATTGGCGTTGTTCGGCTCGGTCCTGCGGGACGACTTCCGAACGGACAGCGATATCGACGTGCTCGTGGATTTTCTGCCGGGCCGCACGCCTGGTTTTTTCACCCTCTTTGACATTCAGCAGGAACTATCCGGGCTTTTGAATGCGCGAAACATTGATCTCCGCACGCCGGAAGACTTGAGCCGTCACATTCGAGATCGAGTTGTGTCCGAGGCACACACCCTTTATGGCGCTTGACGATCCAACCCGGTTGAAGCACATCCTCGAAGCGGCGCGGCAGGCAATGGCGTTCGTACACGGACGCACACGCGCCGACCTGGACGCGGACGAGATGCTGGGGCTGGCGCTGGTGCGCCTGCTTGAGATCATCGGCGAAGCCTCGAAAGGCGTGTCGCCGTCGCTTCAGATCGCGAATCGAGATATTCCATGGCGCAAGATGTCGACCATGCGCGATCGGCTGATCCACGGGTATTTCGATGTCAATCTTGACGTAGTCTGGAAGACGATCCTCGATGACTTGCCGCCGCTGATCGTGCAAATCGAGACCCTCGTCGAGCGGACGGCATCCGGATGAAGGGTGGACGAATGGCCCGTCGCACCCATTGGCGAGCGGCCTAGTCGGAGACTACGGGCGGCGTGCGGGCGTACGCAGCGAAGATGGGCGTCACCGAGGCCGCGGCGCTGCAGGCAGGAATGGCTGAAAAGTCAGCGGAATTCGAGTCGAAGGGCGGGGAGGTGTATCATCGAGCGTAGCGTGCCCCGACTAGCCCGAAAGGAGGCCACGATGACGAGAAGGGGAACCATTCGGGGCAAGACGATTGAGTTGCTTCAGCCTGTACCGTTCGCGGATGGGCAGGAAGTTACGGTGTCGATCACGCCCGACGAGGAAGACCCACCGTTCGGTTCGCCGCAGGCGCTGCTTAAGGCCATACACGAACCGCCGCATCTGGATCCCGCGGACGTTGATGAGCTTGATCGCGCGATCGAGGCGGGCAAATTGCCGGTGCGCTACGAGGGAGTCTTCGACCAGGATCAGGATTCGTGAATTACGTGCTGGACACATCAACGCTGAGTCATTTGATCCGTGAGGAGCCGGCAGCGTTGTCGAGGCTTTCCCGTCTGACTCCGAGCGATCGTGTCGTTACTTGCACCATCGTGCGAGGTGAAATCCTTTAAGGCCTCAAGCGAATCGTGGAAGGACGGAGGAAAGAGCGATTGGTGCAGAAATCACTGGCGGTTCTGGCTGGATTTCCCTGCGAACCGATCGCGGGAGGTGTCGCGGATGTCTACGCCGAACTGAAGGTCTCCCAGGAGAAGAAGGGATTGCGGCTGGACGAGAACGACCTTTGGATTGCCTCGATTGCCCGTTTCCTTAATGCCGTCCTCGTGACCAGCGATCGGGATTTCCTTCGCATCGAGGAGTTGCGCGTGGAGGATTGGACGAGATGAGCAACCGGAAGGCATCCGAAGTGCTGTTTGAAGCGTACTTGGACGCAAACGGCTTCGGGGGTTTGTGGCAATATGAGAAGGAACATGTAGGTAAGAGCAAGAAGCCCGACTACGTGATCCTCTGGGAATCCGATGAAATCATGTTGGAGGTCAAGGAGATTGAACCCGTAGAGCGGCAGGAGGGCGCTCGGAAGGTCGATGTGTACGGACCGATTCGCCAACAGATCAAGAAGGCACAAAATAAATTCAAGGAATTTAAGGATCGACGTTGTGCAGTGGTGGTAACCGACTTCGGTGACACGACGATGCTTGAGCCGTACGAGGTCTTCGGCGCCATGCTGGGCGACCTTGGGATCTCATGCGAATTCGATGCTGTTACGAAGACGGCCGGTAAGGAGTTGAGCGGCTGCCTCTTTCTTGGCCGCGGCAAAATGTTGAAGGTGATGAAGCACGATCAATCCCTGAAGCCCGAGAATACGCGCATCAGCGCCGTCATCATCCTTGAGCGGCTGGATCGCTTCACGCCGGAATTCTATTCCGCTGTGAAGCATGCTTGCACGTGCGAAGAACAGAAGCTCGGTAGGCCCCTCAAGAACGTGGACCGGTGCCGGGTCGGCTTCGCGGTCATTGGGGCCATGCCGGTGGAACTCCGGAAGGTCACGTGTCCGCGAGTCCGAGTCTGCCGGAATCCTTTCACTCCCAGGCAACAGCGGTTTCCTGATGAGGTATTCCGAGGGCAATTCGACGAGCATTGGGAATGGCAGAACGGATACATCAATCGTACCTTCGCCGGTCCCCAAGCCGACGACCCTGAAGATGAGCACGAAACCAGGTTTGACAGTGGAAACGAAGATTTGTGAGAAGACGTGGCGTGAGCGTTCGACACTGAGCTTGAAGTCTTATCACCGCCATGCCCAAGTTTGTCGGCAAACCCGGTTATCTCGACACGCTGCGCATCCAGTCCCTCGAGGCGGCGCAGAAGGGCAACATTGCCCGGGCGCTGGACCTCGCCAAGCGCTACCATGCCCGCCGCCCTGACGATGTCCGCGTGCTCAATCATCTCGCGCACATGCACCAGAAGCTCGGCGACTGGGCCGGCGTCATCAAGTACGGGCGGCGGTCGTATGACCTTGAACCTGTCGGCAAGCATCTTGGCATTCTGCTCGATGCTTACGCAAGGCTTGGCCGGTTCGAGCCGCTTGCGGAGTTTTGCAAGGTGGAGCTGAAGCGCCGCACGTGGATGGACGCGCTGCGCGAGCCGGGGGTTCAGTTGCGTCTGGTGGCGACGCAGATCCGCGCCCGTTTGAGCGTGCGTGCCCAACATCGACGCGAGCAACGCCTGCGAAAACAGGAAGAGCGCCGGCAGCTTGTCGAACGCGCACGCCGCGCGGAAGCTGCGCGACGCGCGGCCATCGAGGCGGAGCCGACGGGCAGCGGCTCGATTCCCGAGGCAGCGCGGCGGGTCGAAGCGGCCGACAAAGCGCACGCTCAGCTTGAGCCGCCATCCTGGCCGGTGCTGACGCTCCCCGCATTGCGTCTCGATGTGCTCGCGGATGTGTCGGACCTGGCGGCGGATCTAAAAGGCATGGACCGAAAGGCGCTTTCGGACCGCGTTCCCTGTGTCGAGCTTGCGGATATATACGTCAAGCATGAGGGCCTTGAGGATCTGTTTCAGCGTCAGTTTCACGCGCTGAATGTGCGCGTGGAGTTCAAGGGCGCTCGCGAGGGCACGGCGGAGTATCTCGGCGTCGGGTTGTACTACGAGGCGAAGACGGAGGACCGCCCGGACGGCGTCCTCGAAGTCTGGATCAACACCGACACCGGCGCGGCCCTTGCTTGGCCTGCGCACCTGACGTCGGGCGCCGCTCACTGTTCGCCGGAAGGCGCAGCGGCGTTTAAACCGTTGACCCCGGGAGATGTCATGGCGCTCGCGGAGCGCGCCACGCGGAAGTCGCGCGAAGCCGCGGCGGAGCAGTTGCGCCCGCACCTGCGTTCGCTGCAGGAAGCTTTGGAGCGCGAGTTCACCGTGCTTCAGGATCAACGCCGCGCGGAATGGGACGCTGCGGTCGCGGCCATGGCAAAGCCGGATGCGTCACGGCTCGCCGCGCCGCAAGGCGATCTGGCCGAACGCACCGACCGCTTCCTTCGCGAGGTGGACGACCTGGTCGCACGGCGCACGGTGCAAGCCAGCGTGCACCCGATGGACCTTCGGCGTCTGCGTCTGCCGGTCATGCTGTGCAGCGTGCTCATTACGCGCCGCGAGTCGTCGCGCGCGGTTCTCGTCGCCTACAACCCGCTGACGCGCCATTTTGAGCCGCTCCCGTGCCACCACTGCGACCGGGACTCATACGGTCTGGGAGCCACCGACACCGGTGAATTGCGCTGCGCCAGATGCGTGAAACATTGATTTCCCGGTAACGACCCGCCGGACGAAAACCGGTGCCGCGCTACCCCTTCCCCTTCTCCTCCATCTGCCGCGCGACGCGGGCTTCGACGAGGAGGATGTGCTGCTCGCCGGCGCGCTCCATGAGCTGCTGAAGATCGCGCATCGAGCTGACCTCCTCCACCTGCTCATCCACGAACCACGTCAGGAAACTCCGCGTCGGGTAGTCGCGCTCCCGGTCTGCCAGCGCCGCAAGCTCGTGAATCTGACGCGTGACCAGAAGCTCATTGTCCAAGGCGGCCTGCACGATCTTGGCGGGCGAGCCGAAGTCGTGCTTGGGCGCGGGAATCGCGGCGAGCCGCACCGGCGAGCCGACCTCCTGCAGGTACTCGAGGAACTTCATCGCGTGCTCGCGCTCCTCGTCCGCCTGCCGCTCGAAGAAGGAGGCCAGCACCTTGTAGCCCATGTCGTGCAGCTCGCAGGACATGGCCAGGTAGAGATAGTACGAGCCAAGCTCGTTGGCGATCTGTTCGTTGAGTTTCTGGTTGGCGGTATCGGAAAGGTTCATGGTTCGTTCTCCGTGTGGGTGAAGCGCCGTCGCATTCTTCAGGACGCGATCCAGGAGCGGTTGCTCTCTGATCGGCGGCAAATGGGGCTGCAAAACCCGTACCAGTTGGATCTGCCCTCCAGCTAAACCCTTGTTGCGGGCGGACAAGGCTCGTCTCTGGTCAAGCCTGCACACGGTTCCCTGCCTTCAGGGAAAACGCGCGGGTTGAATCAACGCCACCCCGGCTCCACCACCAGGGAAGGGGGATTGAGGCTGCCCGCCGGCGGTCCGAAACATCCCGTCAGCGCCACGATGCACAGCACCGGAATCCGGTGTTGGCGCCTCCGCCCAGCGATCAGGCCGCAGCGCGCTTCAGCGCCCCGTATCGAGCAGCACGACTTCCTTCGCGCCTGCGGCGTCGCCGTAGGCCTCGATCACCACGTCCTTGGTCTTCGCAGGGACATCGTACACGAAGCGAAGCTCGACGCTCTTGCCAGGCTCCAGCTTGTAGCCGGGTTTGAACACGAACCCGTTCTCCTTGACGTAGGCGGCGGTCGCGGCCATGTCGGCGTGCAGCCGGGCGGCGGATTGACCGGTCAGAATGTCCGGCGCCTTAAGCTCCACGGGCGCGGCGCCAGTGTTGGTGATCATCACCTGAAAGTAGATGAAGGATCCCTTCGTCTTGGGAGACTTCCCGCCGGCGGCCTCGACCTCCTTGCCCAGCTCCTGATCGCGCATGAAGCGCCACGCCAGCGAGCCGGCTTGCCCCTCCAGACCGACGGGGACGAGCGACAGCTCCTCCGCCGCGGAGCCGGATCGCACCTGGGGCTCGATCTCCTTCATCACTCGCTTCTTGCGGTTCTCCCAGTGCCCGAGCACCTCGTCGATCTCGGCCTTGCTGATGGTGTAGAGCCGCTCGTCCGTGAAGGGATCGCGCAGGCAGAACACCGGCGAAAGATGCTCGTACTGGGGCTGGAACTCGGGGGGGAAGACGTAGCATTCGGACTCGATCTCGACGAACTCGTCCTTGCGCGACAGCAGGTCCTGGCGGCATTCCTCGCTGACGGTCAGCAGGGTCTGGATTTGCCCTTCCGGGCCGCCGCCCTTGCGCATGAACTGGTAAAGCCGCTTGGCGCCCTCGCGCGAGCTGGTAAGGACGAACATGCCGCTGTCCTCCGGTTTCATGCCCGCGTCCACCAGCTTGCCGCGCACGTATTCGGAGGTCGTGAAACCGTGCACGTTCTTCGGGCTGAGCAGCCGGAAGAGCGGCTGACGGAAGTCGCCCTGCCCCTTCACCTCATACGCATGAAAGACGACGCCTTCGTTCACATGATAGTGCTCTCCGGCCGAAATGGGCGCCAGGAAGCCCGCCGCCAGCAGGCCCACCCACGCCCATCCCCGGGATCTGCGCAACATGCTCATGGTCGCCTGATCCAGCCCAAAGTAATCTCGGCACTTCCGCGCGCGAACACGAATGCGCGCACCCCAAGCCGATTCCCAGCCTCCGCAGTTCATGGTGTGTCCGCCTCCTCACGTCCAAGAACCGGTCCCAACCCCCGGACCCATCCGCGTATGCCGGATCGATCCGCTCCAGCACAAAGTGGTCTATAACATACCAAGGTTTCAGCCTCGGGACAACCGCTCTTCAGGGGGTAGGACCGCCGGGGGCAGGGCGACCGCGTTCTGAATCCGCTTGCGTGCATCGCTCTCGATTCCAGGAGGAAAACGCGGATGACCGTCCTCGCTCCCAAGGCTCGACAAAGGGCCTGCGCCTGAATGCGGTTGCCCTGCACAAGCCCGGTGGGGTTGGAATGCAAGCCGAAAATCGAATTGAATTCCGGTCTCACCCGCCCAAGGTTGCTCGCGGCGAGGTGAACCCTGCGAGAAACGGTGGTCCGACCGATGCAACTCCCAGGGAAACAGGGTGGTGCGGTGGATGTGGACCCAAGCCGGGGCGACCGTCCCGATGACCGGTTTCGGGTTTCGCCTCGGCCTGCTATCCTGCTCCTGTTCCTTGGCGGCGTTGAACTGCGCGGCTTCGCGATCGGCTGGATGGCTTGTGCGGAGAAGGGAGTTTTCACATGGCGTATGTCGATGGATTTGTTCTGCCCGTGCCCGTCAAGAATCTCCCGGCCTACCGGCGCATCTCGAAGAAAGCCGGGAAGGTCTGGCGCGAGCACGGCGCGCTGGAGTATCGTGAGTGCGCCGGCGACGACCTTGACGTCGCCTTCGGGGTTCCGTTTCCCAAGCAGCTCAAAGTAAAGGCCGGCGAAACGGTCCTCTTCTCCTGGATCGTCTTCAAGTCACGGGCGCACCGCGACAAGGTCAACGCAAAAGTGATGAAGGATCCGCGGATGAACAGCATGATGGAGCCTGGCGGCATCCCCTTCGACTGCAAGCGCATGCTGTACGGCGGATTCAAGACGATCGTCAGCCTTTAACGGATCGACCTGGTGGGGGGCCGGTGGCGCGGCCAACGCTCCGTTCCGGGGGCCCGCCGGGAATCCGTCAACGTCGGTCAAGGCGGTGCGCGCCTACTTGGCTGCCAATTTCATGAACTCCGCCTCATCCATCGTCTTCACTCCCAGAGCCTTCGCCTTCTCCAGCTTCGACCCGGCATCTTCGCCGTGCACGACGAGGTCCGTCCTGCTGCTGACGCTGCCAGAGGGCTTGCCGCCGAGGGATTTGATGAGTTCCTCCGCTTCCTTGCGGCCCATGCGGGAGAGGGTGCCGGTCAGGACGATGGTCTTTCCGGTGAAGGGCGAGTCACCGCGCACGGCGCGCCTGGGTTGCCGGGTCTGGATGCCCGCGTCGATCAGGTGATCGACAATCTTGCGGCCCCAGTCACTGTGGAAGAAGCGGTGAATGCTGCGGGCCAGCTCCGGGCCGATGCCTTCAACCTCCATGAGACGCTCCTCGCCCGCGGCGCGGAGGGCATCGAGCGTCTCGAAATGCTCCGCAAGCAGCTCGGCCGTGGAGGCGCCGACGTGGCGGATGGTCAGCGCGGCAAGCAGCCGTGACAGCGGATGGCGCTTGCTTTGCTCGATGCCGTCGAGGAGGGCCTGCGTGCGCTTCTTTCCAAACTCGACCTTGACGATCTTCGCGGCGCCGTCGCCGGGGCGCTCGTGCTCGAACACGAGCTTCTCAATCTCCGCGCGGCGCGCGTGCAGGTGAAACAGGTCCGCGAAGTCATGCAGCAGGCCTTCATCCACGAGGCGCGCGACCATGACCTCGCCAAGCCCTTCCATGTCCATCTGGTCCCGTCCGGCGAAGTAGATGAGCCGCTCCTTGATCTGGGCCGGGCACGCGGGGTTGATGCAACGGAGGTACACGCCGCCTTCGTCCTGCTCGACGTCGCCGCGGCACTGCGGGCATTTCGTCGGGCGCTGGATGGGTCTGGCGTCGGGCGGACGCTTGCTGGAGATGACCTTGATGACCTGCGGGATGATCTCGCCGGCTTTCTCGACGAGCACCGTGTCGCCGATGCGCACATCGAGGCGGTCCACCTGGTCGAAGTTGTGCAGCGTGGCGTGGCGGACCGTGGTGCCGGATAGCTCCACGGGCGAGAGCGCCGCCCGAGGCGTGATCGTCCCCTGCTTGCCGACCTGGTAATCGACGCGAAGGACGACGCTCTCGGCCTGCTCCGGCTCGAACTTGTAGGCGATGCACCATCGTGGGAAGCGGCTGGTGGCGCCGAGTTCGTCGCGCTGCGCCAGCGAGTCCACCTTGATGACCAGCCCGTCCACAAGGTAGGGCAGCGCGTGCCGTTTCTGGTCCCATGCGTGGATCAGCGCCAGCACGGCGTCCACGTCGGCGGCGAGCGACTGGTCCGGCGAGGTGGGTAGCCCCCACCGGGCGAGCGCCTTCGTGAAGTCACTCCAGGTCTTCGCGGGCAGCGGCTCGACAAGCCCGAACCCGTGAGCGACAAAGCGGAGGTTGCGGCCCGCGAGGTTTTTCGGATCAAGCTGCTTGAGCGTGCCGGCGGTGGCGTTGCGCGGGTTCTTGAACTCCTCTTCACCGGCTTGGACGCGCTGCTCGTTGAACCGCACGAAGTCGTCCATCGGCCAGTAGATCTCGCCGCGCACCTCCAGCCGTGCGGGCACATCCTTGCCGAGCAGCCGCAGCGGCACGGAGCGCAGCACGCGCACGTTGTGGGTCACGTCGTCGCCGGTTTCGCCGTCGCCGCGCGTGGCGGCCGTAGCGAGCCGGCCGTCCAGGTAGGTCAGTGACACAGCCACGCCGTCCACCTTGGGGTCGATCACGTAGCGGTACTTTTCGTCGCCGAGGAGCTTGGCGACGCGCGCGTCGAACTCGCGGACCTGCGCCTCGTCGTAGGTGTTGTCGATGGAGAGCATGGGCACGGCATGTCGGACGGAGGCGAAACCCGCGATGGGCTGACCGCCGACGCGCTGCGTGGGCGAGTCGGGCGTGACGAGGTCCGGGTGCTGTGTTTCAAGCCGTTTCAGCTCTTCGAGCAGCGCGTCGTACTGTCGGTCGGCGATGACGGGCTTGTCCTCGACGTAGTAATGAACGTCGTGGCGGCGAATCTCCTCGCGCAGTTCCGCGATGCGTTTTTCGATGTGCTGGCGGGTCATGGCCAAGATTATCGTCGAGCGCGGTTGGAGGTCCAAGCGGACGGGCTGGTCGCGGCGCCGGGCTGAGAAGTCATCGCCAGGCCGCTTGGCTCGGGCGCTGCGCGCAGCCCAGGAAAACGCGGAAGGGTGTTCGGGGGCGTTGTCCGGCGTACCCCGCAGGCCGCGGCGAGCGGGCATCTGAGGCTCAGCCACGCGATCCACGGGTCCGCTGCTGCAGACCCGAGGCACCCAACTCGCCGCGATCAACCCATCAGATTCAACTCACCACACAGCACGCACGGCACCACGCTCATTACACCCCATTCGTAGAAGGTCCCACCGCAGCGTGGCAACATCGCAATTTACCCCCGGTTTTCCGCTAAACCTTCTCTCTGCAATCCGCGAAATCTGCTGAAAAATCCTGTCCACAGATTTCGCAGATTGCGCAGATGAAGAGGTTGGGCGAAGTCTGTCCCGCGGCCGATGGAATCTTCCCGATCTGGGTGCGGCGGTCCCAGGTGCGGCGATCCCTGTCGCGTGATTTGAGTGCAAGGATACTCCGGCCCGGCACTCGCGTGCGGGGTTCTGATTGGGTCGCCCAGCATTTTCTGGCGGGCTGTCGTAAGAGGCGACGCGCGTCATTCCCGCGAAGGCGGGAATCCAGCGGTTGGCCTGCAAGGCATCGCAAGTCCAGCCGTTCGCCTGGACGGACTGGACCCCCGCCTGCGCGGGGGTGACGAAGCCCGCCTCTGGTATCGAACTTCACCACGGGCTGCCAACACATCCCGAGTCTGCCCCGTGGCCTACTTATTCGGCGGGGGATTCGGCGGCTCGCCGAAGCAGTACACGTCGCCGTCCAGGTTCCCGATGACCAGCACGCCCTCGGCGATGGCGGGCGAAGCGCTGATGCCCGCTCCGGTTTCGTATCGCCACTGCTCCTCCCCGGACGCGAGCGTCACGGCATAGAGGTTTCCGTCATCGCTGCCCACCCATGCGCGCGCCCCGCAGATCACCGGCGAGCTGTCCACCTTGCCCTGCGTCACGAATGTCCAAAGCAAGTTGCCGCGCTCAGCATTCAGCGCTCGCATCCGCTTGTCGCGCCCGCCGACCACGGCGACCTTATCCGCGATGCCTGCCGACGAGAGAAATGGAAACTGCCGCTCCTTGTCCTCGAAGGTCCAGAGCGACTTGCCTTCCTTCCAGTCCACGGCCACGACCTGGTTGCCGTACGTGCCGACGATCACCCGGGATCCGACGACCGCCGCCGACGCGCCGGACATGGAGCCCAGGCTGATCGTGCGGACGGGCTGGCCGTCTTCAAGCCGGACCACGTGGAGCATCTCGTCGCAGCCCGCCACCAGCACGTGACCGTCCACCACCGACGGCGAGCCGTGAACGCGCCCGGCCGTCGGGTACTTCCAGAGAAGTGCGCCGTCCGAGGCCGCGAGGCAGTAAAGCCGCTCGTCGTATGAGCCGAACACGACCTTGCCGGCGACGACGTTGGCGCTGGAGATGATTTCGCCGTCGGTCTTGAACGTCCAGCGGCGCTCGCCCGCGTCGGCGGATACGGCATGAAAGACGCCGTCCTCGTCGCCGAAGTACACAACCCCGCCGGCGACCGCAGGGGAGGAGAGGATTCGGCTCGATGTCGCATACTTCCATTTCACCGCGCCGTCCGACAAGCCCAGCGCGTACAGCACGCCGTCTCCACAGCCCACATACACTACGCCGTTGGCGATGGCCGCGGTGGATTCAATCGCCTCCGGCGCCCGAAACCGCCAGCGCACGACAGGCTTATCCGGCAGTTCCCCTTTCGCCACGCCGGTCAACTGCCCGTCACCGCGAAACATGGGCCAGGAACTGCCGGGCTTGTCGTCGGCGCAGGCTTCTCTCTCAAGTCCCGCCCACGTCACGAGACCTGCGAGCACGATCACGACGAATTTCGTTCCTTGTCGGACGGGTTCGTGCCTGCCCAGAGTCCGGGGAGCTTCGACGAGCGCGGTGCCGGGGTGAACATGGCGAGCCGCAGATTCCAAATGCAGGCAACTTGAGGTTCTCACGGTAAAATCGCTCCGGGCAAAGTTCTTCACCCTAAGCTGGTGAAACCTGTGCCGCTTGCGTGCAGCCTGTTGATTCTCACCTCGGCGACGTCGATTTCAACCGGCCTCATGTCCCAGACCTTGCAACCCGGCGGATTTAGGCTGCAAATAAACGGGGGGGTTTGCCGAATGAGAGGGATAGGAGCATCGTCAGGAGGCTGCGTCCATGTTTGAGCAATGGAACAATACGGTTGCCGCGGTCCAACAATTTCTGACACAGCACATGCCGCAGGGCGTCACCGACAAGGCCGGGCTGGGGGCGCTGGGGGCGCTCGTCGGCGGGGTCTTCCTCTGCGTGCTGGGGGCGAAGCTGGCGCGGGTGGGCATGACGCTGGGCTGGGCGGCCGCGGGCGGCGCCGTCGGCTACAAGGTCGCACAAGTCGCCGGCATGCCGCCGGTGGTGGGGGTGCTGCTGTTCGCCGCGGGCATCGGGGCGATCGGCTATCTGACGTATCGCATCTGGGTCGGACTTCTCACGGCGGGGGTCATTACGGCTCTGGTGCTGGGGGCGTTTGGCTATCAGCGGGTCGCGCCGCGCATCGCGGAATACAATGCGCGCACGCCCGGCATCTCGCTGGCGGCCACCGACGGCGGCACCGCCTCGGTGTCCATGAATGAGACGGGGTCGGGCAGCGACGCGGGTGATTCCAGCGGCGCGGAGGGCGCGGGCAGTGAAGCCGGATCAGCGGGAGGATTCACGGTCCCCACCGCGCTCGCGCAGGCAGCTTATCGTCAAGGTCAGTTGCGACGCGAGCTGGGCGATTTCTGGGGCTTTGTCAAAACACAGGACCTCACCGTTGCGGCGCACGCCAAGGCGCTGCTGGCTACGGCGCTGGTGTTCGGTCTGCTGATCGGACTGTCCACGATCCGTTTGACGCTGATCCTGTCCACGTCGCTGGTGGGGACGCTGCTGGTGTCCAGCGGCGTCATCGGCGCGATCAACGTGCTGTTCCCCGGCTTCGCGGTCGGCGCCGCACAACGTCCGCTCATCAACGCCGCCGCCATGGCCGTGTGCCTGCTGATCTCCGTCATCCTGCAAGTCCGCCTCACGCGGGTTGCGAAGGAAGAGGCAGCCGAAGCCCCGAAGGCGAAGAAGGCCTGACCGGAACAAGAAGGCCGGGGTGGCATGCTCTCGCGGTACTCCGCGTGAGCATGAGATTCGCGTCAACCGTGTGCCACTGCTCTGTGAGCAGTGCCTCTCATCCGCGTGTGCCACTGCTCTGTGAGCAGTGCTCTTCGTACGGGTGAAACTGCGGTGTCAGCAGAACTGGTGCCCCATGCCCACCCAGTAGTGCCAATCCGCCACGGCCTGGCGCGTGGCGGTGTTGCTTTTGCGCGGATGCGGCTGAAGTTGAATCAGCGGCACGGCCAGTCCCCGCTTGCCCCAGCGGATCTTGACGAACATCTCCGCGCCGCACTCCACCTCCTTGGGCATGCCGATGACCTCGACCTCGTCGCCCACCTCCAGCGGCGAGACTTCGCGGAGCTTGACGCACCTGGCGGTGAACGGAAACGCCAGCGTCATTTCGAGGTAGTAGTACCACCCCATCGCCTGTTCGTCCGGGCCGTAGGCATCGACAATGATTTCGTCCTCAATGCGCCGCTCGCGGGCCGGGTCGGGCTTGGAGCGATTGGTCGAGCGCGACCGCTTGGGTGAGCGCGACCCCTTGGTATTACTCGTCATGACTCATCATCCCTTGGTGAAAGTCAATCTCGGCTGGGGCACTAGCTCTCCAGCCAGTGATTCGTCGGTGTTCAGGCTGGGGCAGTCGAACTGAAAGTCCATCCCAGGACTCCCACTACAGGCTGTTACGGTCCACTGGGAACTCAAAATAACCGAGCCGCGCGCGTCAGCAAGCGAGTCAACCCGCACCCGGAGCGGGGCAGTGCGCTCCCTGACGGTCGCGGCTCTGTTGCCAATCAGTTGTTGCCTTTCGCCAAAGGCTCCCTCACAGTCGCGGCTCTATTGGGTCGCCAGTCGCGCGCGGAGGTCAGCCATCCCCTGCTTCCAGGTGTCGGCTTCGACGTTGTTCTCCCATTCCTCACGCAGAAATGAGTTATCCCCCATCACGCGATCGATGACGCCCAGCGCCCGGGTGACGAGTTTCGGCGACGGGCGCAAGTTGTGCTTTTTGACCCACGTATCGACCGTTTCGGTGTACGAGTCCTGATACCCGGGCCGCCCCAAGGCGCGGGCGACCACCTCGCAGGCGGCCAGCGCCCTGTACGCTTCGGGCATGTCGAGATCGCCGCGCGTCTGCTCAACTTCGGTGAACGCCGACTCGACGAGCGAGAAGTCGTCTACGTGGGCCAGTCCGTCTGCCCAATCGCACGCGTCATCGTTTTCAAAGGCCAATACGCCCCAAGCGCCCATGTGGAGCTCCTGAAAGAGGACCATCGTGAATGATCGGAAAGACTAACATAGAGTGAGCCCATGCGTCACCTGCCGCGAAGTCCGATGCAACGCCAGTTTCGATGACTTGATGCTCGCCCGCCCAGACGGGAGAGCATGCCACACGACCGCTCTCGAGGTCCAATGCTTCTACGCTCGAAAGAAACTTCGTCAATTGCTGCAACGGCTCCGTCCGGGCATTCCCCACTGTCATGGGCGAGCTGACCCAGTTGTTTCATTCTTCGTCGTCCTGTTGCGCCACCGTCCACATGCGTTTGAGCGGCAACTCAGCCCGAATGTCTGCATCCAGCTTGTCATAGTGGGCAAGCAATTCTTCGATGAGCTGGTCCTGATTCCAAAGGCGCACGCGAAAGAACTGTGTGCGTTCTTCCTTCTCTACTAAGGACTTGAACCCGCCCCAAGCGACCAAGAGCCCTTGATCGGCTTGGACGTTTTGCATCGCTCCGATGAGCTGATTCAGCGTGGCGGTATCCACCGGTGCATCACCCGACTTGACTTGAACACAAAGGCGCGGGTTTCCAAACCCGAGCGGGCCGGGTGCGGCCAGCAAGTCAACTCCTTTGTCCGGTCCGGCTGAGCTGACATATGTCGAATACCCTTGCGCGCGGAGAATGGCATCGACCAGCCGGGCGAGTCCATGTCCTTTGTACTGAGCGATGATCGCCTTGGCGATTCGATCTCGTCCCAAGCGTTCGAGGTCAACGTCTGCCTCAAGGTCCGCCGATTTGTCCGCCGGCGTCGATACTTCGGTCCTCGTGGACGGTGTAGCTTGCTTCCAACTACCTCCGACAATGGCTCGAACGCGCTCTTCAGCATTGTTCCGCTGAATCTCGCAAATCGTCATGAACGCGCCAAACGAATAGAGCAGGTCCTGATCGAAGACGGACCGTGGAATGTCCTGCGCGACCCATTTGACCTTTCGATGGTGGTAGTACGGGTCGGGCGCGCTTGGATCGAACACATAAGGACCTTGGATTTCTGCAATGTGGATGGCGGGCTTGCGCTTACTCGGCACTACAACCCAATCACCTTCCTTCATCCCGTGCGCGAACGGCCACAGTTGCCCTGAGTGATTTCGGTTCTTTGCGCTCTTATTGGATGGATATAGCGAGCAAAGCAACTCGTACAGCTCGCGCTGTTCTTTCAGCTTGGAAAGGTCATGATTGAGACCGGTCCAACAGATGTACAGTTCTCTGGACAAAAGAAACTTCTCTTCATGCTCACCGTGCTTCCCCGTGCGAACGAGCCAAAGCGCCATCTGCATTCCTCCGAGTGAAGGCTTCCAGTCCATTCCAAGTTCAACGGCACCACATGCACTCGCGCGCGCTCAGCGGTCTCTTTGCGCGGCTCGGCGGTCCGTGCAACGTGTTCATCTTCGCGCCTCGGTGGGCGCTGAGGTTTCCGCCGCGTACAGCACATCCGGGCACAGGTCCGCGCCGTTGGGCCAGACGATCGTGCCGATCTCGGGGTTGACGCGAACTTGTCGAAAGTAGGACGGGTCCTTGAGCGGTTCAAACACGCCGTCAAAGGGCAGAAGCTTTGCAACGTCCACCTCGCGGCGCTCGCCGTCGTCGAAGGTGAGCAGAAGGCGCGATCCTTCAAGGCATTCGACCTTGGTCACGTCCACCATCATGGGTCTGCTCCAACGCGTGACGCGCGAATTCCTCAACCCTGGCCGTTCGTTTCGGAGTCGCCACGCGCTCGGGGTGCTGGGCCTCCATTTGCCGGAATAGATCGGCCATCTTTCGCACGTCGAACTCGCACGCTTCCGCCAAAGCGCGGCGGACTTCGCGGACGCGGTCCACGACAGGGTCGAGGTACGGTTCTTTTTGCTGCTCATTCATTGGATTTCTCCGGCGGCAAGCCTCTGCGGCGTCAGGATCGTCGGCGTCAGCAATCCGAAAGGTCGCATACCGCCAAGATATCACACTTTCTTCTCAATCTTCGCCCCACATGTCTTCGAGGATGCGTTGTGGCGTTCACGGCGAAGCCTGGGCCGCCTGGCTTGCGGCGGCGTGCTCGGCGATGACGCCCGCCCATGTCTTCTCGAATTCGCCGAGCATTTGCTCGAACGCCTTCCGCTCCGCGCGCAGGCGCGAGGTATCGACGGCCTCCCCGGAGTTCCAGGCGCTGGCGAGCTGGCTGTCGTGGGCCGTGCCTTCCGCCAGGCCGTACACGAAGCCCGTGCGCACGTCGAACAGCGCGGCCGACGCGGTGGCGGTGACCTTGGCCTCCTTGGTCGGCGCGATGCCCAGCGAGATAAGCGTCAGCGCGCCGATGTCGTGCTCGTCGATGCGGAACGTGTCATCGAGCGTGTACACCAGCAGCAGGTCGGCCTTGAGGTCCGCGGCCGCGAGGCGCAATTCGTGATCCGTCTTGAGTTCGGCGGGCATCACGAGGCGGTTGAGCACCGCAACGCCCGCGACCATCGGCAAGTTCTTGAGGCGAGCGATGTCGTCATCCTTCTCGAACTCACGGGTGAAGACGACGGTGTACGCGCCCCGGCCGCAGCCCTCCGTGCGATAGGAGCGATACTCCTGCGCCTGGACCCGAACAAGGGCGATACGCGCGGGGAACGACGCGGCGGGTTCACGCGACATGCGCTGCCGGATGTCGTAATCCGCGCCGGTCAAGGACGACATCGCCGCGCCGCGCCCCGGCGTGACATAGGTGGCGCAGCCTGTGAGGACAAGCGCGATGAGCATGCCAAGCGAACTGAACGCGAGTCGGGTTCCAGTCCACATGGGATGGCCTCCAAAATCGGGTTAATCGTCCGGGATTCGTCCACGCCGCGGACGCGCATTATACCTTTTTCTCGATCTTCGCCCAAGTGTCCTTGAGCGTGACCGTACGGTTGAAGACGAGGCGGCGGGGAGGCGTATCGCCCATGTCCTGTTGCGACGCCGAGGGAGAGTGTGAATTCGCGCGGGCTGAAGCCCGCGGCTCGGATTCGGGAGTGTGCGCGTCGGAGTCGGAGTCCACGCAGAAGTAGCCGTTACGCTCGAACTGGTAGGTTGCGCCGATCGGCGCGTCGGCGAGGGACGGCTCGACCTTGGCGTCGGAGATGACTTCGAGGGAGTTGAGGTTGAGTGAGGATTTCCAATTGTCGGGCGGATCCGCCGGCGACGGCGCGGGCATCGTTCCGGGCGCCGCGGTTTGCGCGGGCGTCGTTCCGAGCGCCGCGGGTCGCGCGGGCGTCGTTCCGGGCGCCGTGGTTCGCGCGGGCTGAAGCCCTCGGCTCGGCGATACGGGGGAAACCGTTCCCTCACGGGCGGGGCTCGGATCGGCTCCTTCCTCCAGGAACAGGTGTTCGTACAGGCGAATCTCGGCGTCGAGCGCGTGCGCGGCGCTGACCCAGTGGATGGTGCTCTTGACCTTGCGGCCATCGGGGGCGTCGCCGCCGCGCGTCGCGGGGTCATACGTGCAGTGGATTTCGGAGATTTCGCCGGTGCCTGGGTCTTTGACCACGCCGGTGCATTTTATGAGGTACGCCCAGCGGAGACGCACCTCGTTGCCGGGAAACAGCCGCCAGTATTTCGGCGGCGGCGTCTCGCGGAAGTCGTCGCGCTCGATGTAGAGCACGCCGGAGAAAGGAACTTTCCGCGTGCCGGCGGAGGCGTCCTCCGGGTTATTGACCGCATCGAGCCAGTCGGCGGGTAGTTCGCCGCTCCGCGGCGAGAATGCGTCACGGAGTGACGAACTACTCGTCTCGTCACGGAGTGACGAACTACCCGTCTCGTCACGGAGTGACGAACTACCCCAATTCGTGATGACCACCTTCAGCGGTCGCAGCACGGCCATGACGCGCGGGGCGGTCTTGTTGAGATCGTCGCGCACGGCGTGTTCAAGGCGGGCGTATTCGATGGTGCTCTTGAAGCGGGCCACGCCGAGGTCCGTCCAGAAGCGGCGCAGGGCCGCGGGCGTGTAGCCGCGGCGGCGCAGACCCGCCAGCGTCGGCATGCGCGGATCGTCCCAGCCGCGGACGTAGCCTTCTCTCACGAGTTCGAGGAGCTTGCGCTTGCTGGTGACAATGTTCGTCAGCTCGCCGCGGGCGAACTCGATCTGCTGCGGGTGATGAATCTTCCTGCCCCACGGCCCGCTGCCGTCGTCGGTGCGACCCTCGTTGACGGCGTCGATGAACCAGTCGTAGAGCGGGCGATGGTCCTCGAATTCGAGCGTGCAGATCGAGTGGGTGATGCCTTCGATGCTGTCCTCGAAGCCGTGCGCCCAGTCGTACATCGGATAGACGCACCACTTGTCGCCGGCGTGCGGGTGCGGCGCGTGCAGGATGCGGTAGATGACCGGATCGCGCAGGTTGATGTTGGCGTGCGACATGTCGATCTTCGCGCGGAGGGTGCGCGAGCCGTCGGGAAATTCGCCGGCGCACATGCGGTCAAAGAGGTCGAGGTTTTCGCTGATCGGGCGGTCGCGGTACGGGCTGTTGCGCCCTGGCGAAGTCAGCGTGCCGCGATGCTCGCGCACTTGGTCGCCGGTCAGATCGCAGACGAAGGCCTTCCCCTTCTTGATCAGCTCCACCGCCCACGCCAGCATCTGCTCGAAGTAGTCGGAGGCGAACAGCACGCCCGCCAGCGGATCATCCTCGCACATCCCGGGCCAGCGGACGCCCAGCCAGCGCACGTCGCTCGCGATGGAGACGATGTACTCCAGCTCTTCCTTGACCGGGTTCGTGTCGTCAAAGCGCAGGTTGCACGTGCCGCCGTACTTCTCCGCCAGGCCGAAGTTCAGGCAGATGCTCTTGGCGTGCCCGATGTGGAGGTAGCCGTTGGGCTCCGGCGGAAAGCGCGTGCAGACCCGAGGCCGCCCGTCAGGCCCAACGCCCCACTTCCGCGCGGCGTTGTCGGCTTCGATGATTTCTTCGATGAAGTTGAGCGGACGCATGGATTCTTGTGCGTTCATTGCGGGGCGATGATACCGTATCGAGGCCGTTCGATGAACAGGGGCCTCGATCTCGCAGTGGGACGGCGATGACGATTACGGGGGCGCGGCGGGCGGACGATGACGACGACGTGGCGCAGGCCGACATCAACCTTGACAGCGGCGCGCTGGGGTGCATTCGCGGACGGGTGGCATGCTTTCGCGGTACTCCGCGTAAGCATGCTCTGACGATCAGCGAAACCTTCGCTGGCACGGCCTACACGCTGAATAGCGACCATTCCGACGGCACCAACGATGCCTGGTGCCGCGCCGGGAACTTGATTGACGACGGCCAGATGCGGTATACTTACGACGCGTGGAACCGGCTGGTGAAGGTCACCCGCAAGCAGGATACCGACATCGTGATCCAGACCGCGGAATACG
>JADZBE010000035.1 GCA_020852275.1 Phycisphaerales bacterium | reverse complement strand
CGGAAAGTCAGCGAGCGACCTGGACGGCCATTGAGGGCGGCTGGAACGGCCCCATGCCTCTGCGGATGCTTTCCCTCTCGACCCAACAGCGGCAGGACCTCAGCGCTGCGAAGCAGCGCTTCAACCATGCGCTGGCCGAGGCCGAAACGGATCAGGCCCGCAGCGATGCCGTCTCGGGCTGGAACGGCGACGTTGAAAACACCCTGACCGCCGAGCAGAACACCGTGGTGGCGGCGTATGCGCAGAACTGCGCCACCGCGTCCGCCCACGTGGCTGCGGCGTTTCAAACAGTCCTGCCGGAGGACTGAGCCAGCTGAAAGCGCAGGGTTGAGGCGCCGGGGGGGGGTCGCGCTGCGAGCTCCCGAGCAGGGGGTTCTCGGATTCCGGGACATCAAGGGACGGCGATGGTCTTGCGGCTCAAGGAGGGAGACCCCAAGCCAGCCCAGGAACGGGCGTTCAGGTGGTAACCCATCTCTTGGCCGTTTCACGGTTTCACGGCCAGCAAAACCCGGATTCCAGGCTCCCAGGCCCGTATCCCCTCGACAAAAAGTTCAACTGGCGTACTGTCACCCCGATTTCTTTCACGAGTTTCACGGTACGGGGGGCCGGCAACCGCTATGCACATCTCCCTTACCAACGCCAAGGATCCGAATCCTTCAGGGTTCAACAAGCCTCATGCACACCGGAACACGCCAGCGATCGCGATGCGCACGTCGAGGTTCGGGGAGCGGCGGGGAGACTCCGCGCGGAAATTCCGTACTCTTCGCCGGATCGCTTGCATGCATTGGTCCAAACCAGCGCCCGAACCGGACCGCCGTGAGGGTGCTGGGGAGTAGTCCTCAGTCTTTGTATACGGCCTAAACGGATTTGGCATTTAGATAACGAATACCATCCTGACGAAGCTTTGACTGGTATACTGCGCCGCGGCAATTCACGGAGGTTCTCGATGCCCAATGATGAACAAGAAGCAAACTGGTCTGCTGTGATCGCCCGCTGTCTCGCTTATCTCTGTCTCAAAAACTCCGAGTACCGAGACAAGTCCACGCTGGAGCAAGCGGCGTTTCTCGAAAAACTGGGCCTTCCGATGAATGACCGAGCGGGCGTCGTCGGCAGCACGCCAGCATCCCTGCGCGAACTGGCGCGACAGGCGCGGAGCAAGAAGGGAGGAAAGAAGAATGGCAAAAGGAAGCGTCGTTGAAGAGTTGAATGAACGCGTCGAGGGGATGACCGCCTTCGAGTCTCGTTTAGTCAACCTGCTGGGGTTGTTGCTGGTCCAGGAACGCCAGCAAACGGAGAAAATCAGTTTGCTGAGCCGTGCTGGATTCCGATCCGCCGAAATCGCGTTCTTGCTCGGAACCACGCCGAACACAGTTAGCGTCGAGCTGTCCAAGCAGCGCCGCGAGAAGAAGGCAAAGAAGGGCAAGAAGCCCAGGAAGAAGTAACCTGCGATGGCCAGGATCAACCCGAAGTTGCTCGCAGCGATCATGGCCAAGACGGGTCTGAGCCGCGCTCAGACGTACGCGAGAGTTCAGCAAACGGCTAATCGAGAAACGCTGCCGCGCGACCTTGCGGCCATCAAACTTGGTTCCGAAGTCGGCGTCAACATCAACAAGCACGCGGATGCGTCGCAACTCGCACAGTTGCGGCAAGCCGGGAGTCCCGTGGCACCGCCGAATGGGGGTGTGGCACCCGCTCCCGTGGTCGCTCGTCCCGCCGGAAAGACGGCAGGCAAACTCGGTAAAAAGGGCGGGAAGAAGACGCCGAATCAAGTCTTTGTGGTCTACGGACGGGACAAGGCGGCGAAGGACGCGATGTTCACGTTTCTTCGTGCCGTCGGGGTCAAGCCCATTGAGTGGAACTCGGCGCTGGCCATGAGCAAGCAGGCCGCCCCCTATATCGGTGAGATTCTGGAGACCGCATTCACCAACGCCCGGGCCATTGTGGTTCTCCTCACCCCGGACGATCTTGTTCAACTCCGGCCCGACCTCGTATCGCCCACGGACAAGCCGTACGAGCGCACCTTGACCGGACAAGCCCGCCCGAACGTGCTCTTTGAGGCAGGAATGGCGTTCGCTACGCATCCGGGCCGAACGTTGTTGGTGCAAGTCGGCAACGTCAAGGAGTTCAGCGACGTGGGCGGGCGTCACGTTGTCCACATGACCGACGATTATGCGAAGCGACAGGAGTTGGCGACCAAGCTCACCAACGCGGGATGCGACGTAGACACGTCCGGCAGTGATTGGGTCAACGCCGGGGACTTCACCGATCCTCAAGCACGCACGCCGAAGAAGAAAACGAAGAAACGCAAGTGATCGGATCCGCGAAGCGGAGGTCAAGCCGCTGGGTCGCCATAGTGACCTGCGGGGGCAACAAACTACTCCAAGCGGCTGGTAATCACGCGCCTTTCACGGTTTCACGGCCAGCAGAACGCGGATTTCAGGCTCCCAGGCCCGAATTCCTTGTACGAAGAGTTCAACTGGCGTCCTGTCACCCCGATTTTCGGCTCCTCGCTGTTTCGTTTGGGTAGAAGCTCGGGAACCAGTCCTCCCAACACCCTGTGGCTTTATCGGATCTTGCCAGCCCCAAGGCGGCGGCGCGTGCCACTTCTCGCGGACTATTCGGCGGTGACCTACAACCGCCGGATTGTGGAGCGAAATCCTCCGACAAGCCGCGCCGGGACCATCGTATTCCGCGGTCTGGATCACGATGTTGCTGTCTGTCTTGCGCGTGACCTTCATCACCCGGTTCCACGCGTCGTAAGTGTACCGCATCCGGCCGTCGTCAATCGCGTTTCCGGGGCGGGGGGGTGATGCGCGGTGATCGCCGGGGCGTCGCCTCCGCCCCCCGCTCCGATTCGCCGGCAGCAGGAGGTGGAACTCCAGGCCGGTCGGGGAGTTTGTTACCCCTGCGCAGGCGGAGGTCCAGTCCGCTCGGGAAGGCCGCTGGATTCGTGATAGTCCGCAAGCAAACGGGCTGGATTCCCGCCTGCGCGGAGACGACGAGGCTGGATTCCCGCCTGCGCGGGAATGGCGGGGCTGAATTTCCGCTTTCGCGGGAAGGAGGGGCTTCGCCTTTCACCACGGCCGCTTGTGCTTTCCATCGCTTCCGAATTGCGCGCACCGGCGTTAGATTGCTCGACCTGCGGGAAGTTGTGGTGACGGGGCGGTTTTTCTTGAGAAATCCGGCCCGCAGGATGCCTGAGGCGAACGGCCCGCCCGCGCGCCGGCCTGTGAGTGGGTTTCCCGGGCAGACTCGAAGGCGTCAACGGGGATGATGAAAACAAGCACAGCATCGACGCGGGCCGCGCGTGCGTTCTTTGCGGCGCTCTGCCTGGGTTGCGTATTCGGGATGCCCGTGCGTGCGGACGAGGAAGATCTCCGTGGGCGGATCATCGCTCTGGGGCGTGAGGAGGTGGACGACGCGACGTTTCGCGGGCAGGTGGAGCGCCTCCTCGGCGTGAAGATCGAGCCGACGAGCCTGGTCGAGCGGCTGGCGGGCACGCTGTCCAACCCGTGGGTCATCTTCGGCTTCGCCGCGCAAGGCGTGTTCATGATGCGCTTCGTCGTGCAGTGGATCGCCAGCGAGCGGCGCAAGCGCAGCTACGTGCCCGTGGCGTTCTGGTGGCTGTCGATCGCCGGGGGCCTGAGCCTCCTGGCCTACGCGTTTCATCGGCGCGACCCGGTGTTTCTGTTCGGGCAGGCGCTGGGCTGCGTGATCTACGTCCGCAACCTGCTGCTGATCTACAAGCGAGTGGGCGCGCATCGGGAAGCCGTCGAGGCGCGCGATGCACGCTTGGCTGCGAACGGCGCCCCCCCGGGCGCGTCTTCAGGACGAGCGGAAGTCCCCGTGGAGGCCGCCGGCTGATGAACGATGCTTCCGCCAACTCGAACCGACCCGCCTCGCAGCGGACCGTCGCCCTCCCGACCGCGGCGCCGGACGAGAACGCGATCCGCAACGGCGTCGAGCTTTCCATCGTTGTGCCGGCGTACAACGAAGTGGACAACGTTCGCCCGCTCAGCGTGGAGATGCGCGCGGCGGCCGAAGCCCTGGGGCGATCCTACGAGGTCATTTTCGTCAATGACGGCAGCCGCGACGGCACGGGCGAGCTGCTGGACCAACTGGCGGGGGAGGACGCTCGGCTGAAGGTGGTGCACTTTGCCGCGAACTTCGGACAGACGGCGGCGCTGGCGGCGGGACTGGAGGCGGCGCGCGGCGAGATCATCATCACGATGGACGGCGACCGGCAGAACGACCCGGCGGAGATGGGTCGGCTGCTGGCGAAGCTGGAGGAAGGCTACGCGTGCGTGAGCGGTTGGCGGCGCGACCGGCACGACGACGCGCTGCGCAGCTTCGCCTCGCGCCTGGCCAACCGGCTCATCTCCAGGGCGACGAGCCTGCCTCTGCACGACTACGGTTGCACGCTCAAGGCCTACCGCAGCGCCGCGCTGGACCCCAGCCAGTTGTACGGCGAGATGCACCGCTTCCTTCCCGTGTACGTCAAGAACCGCGGCGGCGAAATCGCGGAGATCGCGGTGAACCACCGGCCTCGCGTGGCGGGAACGTCGAAGTACGGGTTCTCCCGCGTGCCTCGCGTCCTGGCGGACTTGGCGCTGGTACGGCTGCTGTTCAAGTATCGCACGCGCCCGGTGCACCTGTTCGCCAAGGTCGCGGCCTATCTCTTCGCGCTCGCCGTGGTCTTCGGGTGCGTTTCGCTGTTTCGGTGCATCAGGGGGGGGGCGTTTTTGGATGCGCCGCTGGTGCTGGCGGCGATTCTGTCGGTGGGCAGCCTGCTGCTGGTGGGTGTGGGGCTGTGCTGCGAGCTGGTGATGCGCAATCACTTCTACGTGCTGGGCCGGCGGCCTTGGCGCGTGGCGCGCACGGTCAACTTCCAGCCGGACGGTGAGGGGGAGCCCGCGCCCGTCGCCCTCGCAGGCAAGGCAGCTCGCTGTGCAGGTGGGGCAGCTCTCCGAGCAGGTGGGGCAGCTCTCTGAGCTGCCTGCGGTCCGCCGGCTCTCTGAGCCGGCGAGTGACAACCTGCTGAACTGCCGGCGCAACAACCGGCTTCAAGGCTTGCACAGGTTGAAAACCTGTGCCACACACACAGGTTGAAAACCTGTGCCACACAGACACCGGTTGGAAACCGATGCCACACAGACACCGGTTGGAATCCGGTGCCACACCTCGCCCGGCAACAATGCTTGACCCTCGCTCCAGCCCGCTGACCGTTCGATCCGATAAACCCGCAGGTTCCGCGCGGACCGCCCGCGCGTCAGCGAGGCACTCGATGCATCAGGTTCTTGAAAAACCCAAGCGGCAAGTCCCGGTCTGCGCGCCGGTTCTCGACGGGCGCGAGCGCGAGTATCTGCTCGACGCCTTCGACAGCGGCTGGATTTCATCCGGCGGGCCTTATGTCGATCGCTTCGAGCAGGCGTGGGCCGCGCACTGCGGCGTGGAGCACGGCGTCGCGTGCTGCAACGGCACGGCCGCGATCCACCTGGCGCTCAAAGCGCTGAACATCGGACCGGGTGACGAGGTATTGATCCCCGCGTTCTCGCTGATTGTCTCGGCCAGCATGGTGCACCTTGCGGGCGCCAGGCCCGTGCTCGTCGATGTCCGCCCCGACACGTGGTGCATCGACCCGCGGCGCATCCGCGAGAAGATCACGTCGCGCACGCGCGCCATCCTCGCGGTACACATGTACGGTCACCCCTGCGACATGACGCCGATCCAGACGATGGCGCGCAAGCACGGCCTGTCTGTGATCGAAGACGCAGCAGAAGCGCACGGGGCGCGCTACCAGGGGAAACCCGTGGGCAGCTTCAGCGACGCCGCCTGCTTCAGCTTTTACGGCAACAAGATCATCACCTGCGGCGAAGGCGGCATGGTCGTCACGGATCGCGCGGACGTGGCCGAGCGCCTGCGGCTGCTGCGCAATCAGGCGTTCGGGTCGGTGCGATTCGTGCACGAGGAGGTAGGTTTCAACTACCGGCTGACCAACCTTCAGGCGGCGATCGGTCTCGCGCAGGTCGAGTTGATTGAGCAGAAGACCGAGCGGAAACGTCGGATCGCGGCGCGATACGACGAGCTGCTGAAGGACGTGGAGGGCGTGCGGCGACCGGTGGAAACGCCCGGCTGTCGCAACGTGTACTGGATGTACGGCATCGTGCTGGAGGACGCCTTTGGACGCACGAAGGAGGAAGTGATGGCGGCGCTGGCGGAACGCGGAGTGGAGACGCGCTCGTTCTTCATCCCGATGAACCAGCAGCCGGTGTTCGACGGGCGTGACCCGCACCGGCTCGACCTGCGCGGGCGCTACCCGGTCAGCGAGGAACTGGGCGCGCGCGGGCTGTACCTGCCGTCGGGCGAGGGGCTGACCGCCGAGAAGCAGGCATACGTGGTGGAGCAGATCAAGGGGCTGTCAGTCTGAGGGCGCCGCGCGCGGCTCTGGCGTTGGGACATTGGAAACACCCATGCGGATCGGCGTTTATCCAGTCCTCAAGCGGCATGACGGAGGCGTCTATCAGTACACCGTGGCGATGCTCCGCGCGCTGCGCGACTGGAGCCTTGGAGGCTTCCCCGGGTTGCCCGCCTGCGAGCATTCGTTCACCGTCCTCGCGCAATCACCCGGCGCGGAGGAGCTGGCCGACCTGCCGGCGCCGCTCTGGACGATCGTGCCCTTCCGCCCGCCCTGGTCGCCCCTCGGCGAATCCGCAACTGCCGCCCGGCCGCATCCTGACCGCCCTCGCCGACAGGACGACATGCGGGCATGGATGCTGGAATGCGGCATCGAGCTGATGATCTACCCTTCGCCGCATCGACTTTCGTTCGAGGCCGGGCTTGAGTTTATCATGCCGATCCACGACCTTCAGCACCGGTTGCTCCCTCAATTCCCCGAGGTGCGGGCGGATGGGGAATGGGAGCGGCGGGAGTACCTGTTCCGAAACGCCGCACGGCGCGCGGCCGTGGTGCTTGCTGACTCCCAGATTGGCCGCGAGGACATCTTGCGCTGCTACGCAAGGTTCGGGGCGTGCGCCAGCCGGGTGCACGTGCTGCCTTTCCTTCCCCTCTGCATGGATGAAACGCGCGGCCGGTCGGCCCGCTTCAGTGAAGCGGCGCGTCCATTCGCTCCACAGAAGCGGTATTTCCTGTACCCCGCTCAGTTCTGGTCCCACAAGAACCACCTCCGCCTCGTAGAAGCCTTGGCGGCGCTTCGCCGGAACTGGGGCATTGAAGCGGAACTTGTGCTGACGGGATCCACCTCCGGTGCGATGCGCGAGGAAGTGGTCTCGACGCTCCGGCGGCGCGCGGCCGAGCTTGAGATCGCCGATCGCGTTCACGTGACGGGGTACGTGGGCGACGAGGAGTTGACGGCGCTGTACCGGGGCGCGGTCGCGCTGGTCATGCCGACTTTCTTCGGTCCCACCAACATTCCCGTGCTCGAAGCCTGGGCGTGGGATTGTCCGGTGATCACCTCGAACATCCGCGGCATCCGCGAGCAGGTGGGCGACGCGGGGCTGCTCGTGGACCCGCGCCACACGGACTCGATCGCGACGGGCATGGCGCAGGCGTGGACCGATGAGTCGCTGCGGGCCGGGCTTGTGGCGCGGGGACGCGCCAGGCTGAGCCGCTGCACGCGCGCCGGATACGCTGCGTCGCTTGTCGCCGCGGTCGAAGCCGGAGTGCAAGCCGTCCGCGCGTCGCAGGCTCCCACGATGGAGGATGTCCTGTGTCCACGCTAGCAGCTCCTCGCATCGAAACGGTGTCCTCGCCGCTTGAGACGCTGGCCATCATTGTCCGCAGTGGCCCGGCGCCCGACAGAACCCGGTTCATCACGCCCCCCCACAGCGCCCAGCAGGTGGGCTACATCGCGTACCCGCGCGACGGGGTCATCCCTGCGCACCGCCACAGGCCCGTCGAGCGGCGCCTCGTCGGCACGGGCGAGGTGCTCTTCGTCCTGCAGGGCCGGTGCGAGGCGGACCTCTACGACAGGGAAGACCAGCTCATGGCCACGCGAGAGCTGGCAGCGGGCGATCTGCTCGTTCTGATGGGCGCTGGACATGGGTTCCGCATGTTGGAGGACACGGTCTTCCTCGAAATCAAGCAAGGCCCGTACACCGGCGACGGTGAGAAGGAGTTTCTCTAAGTGCTCACGACATGGCCGGACCCGGGTCAGGCGCCGGCGTGCGAGCCGGACCCTTCATCGGTGTTTCAGGACGCCTACGCCGGCGCGTACGACGATCTGTACTCGGACAAGGACTACCTCTTCGAGACGGATGTGATCGAGCGCGTGCTCCGTTCGCACGCCCGTCGCCAGGTCCGCCGCGTGCTCGACCTCGGCTGTGGCACGGGTGGGCACGCCCTTCCTCTTGCGGCGCGCGGGTTCGAGGTCGAAGGCGTGGACCGGGCCGAGCCGATGCTCGAGCGGGCACGCCGCAAGTCCAAGCCCTGCGCGGGCGTGGGCATCCGCTGGCACCGCGCGGACATCCGCCAGGTGCGGTTGAATCGGCGTTTCGACGCGGCCTTGATGATGTTCGCGGTGCTGGGATACCAGATCGAAGATGCCGACGTGCGCGCGGCGCTCGCCTCGGCGCGGGCGCATCTGGATCTCGATGGACTGCTTCTCTTTGACGTCTGGTTCGGACCGGCGGTGCTGCGCCGGCCGCCGGTGGAGAAGATCAAGAACTTTACACGGCAGGGACAACCGCTGACGCGCCGAACGCTTCCCGAGTTGGATCGCGCCCGGAACGTGTGCCGCGTGACGTTTGACCTGCTCGATGCGCACGGCCGCCCCTTCGAGCGCGAGACGCACGTCATGCGCTACTTCTTCCCGGCGGAGATCGAGGGCTTTCTGAGGGAGTCGGGCTTTCGCCGGACACAACTCTCGGCCTTCCCCGACATCCGGCAGCCGGCTGACGAGAACGCATGGAACGCGCTGATCGTCGCGCAAGCGGTGTAGGCGGACTCCCGTCCGCAGCCTGGAAGGGGTCGAGTTCTGGAGCGGTTCCTACAGCAGCGACCGCTCGATGAATCCCGTGTCCACCTGTCCCTCGACGAAGCGCTCGTGCTCGAGGATGCGCAGGTGGAAGGGGATGGTCGTCTTGATCGGCTCGATGACGAACTCGCGCAGGGCGCGCTGCATGGCCCGAATGGCGTCAAGTCGCGTGGGCTGGTGCACGATGACCTTGGCGATGAGCGAGTCGTAGTACGGCGAGATGCGGCAGCCCTGATACGCATGGGTGTCCACGCGCACGCCCGGACCGCCCGGCGGACGGAACCGCTCGATCAGCCCGGCGCAGGGACGGAAGCCGTAGGACGGATCCTCCGCGTTCACGCGGCACTCGATCACGTGACCGTGCGGCATCACCGTCTTCTGCGCGATGGACAGCGGCTCGCCGGCGGCGAGGCGAATCTGCTCGCGGATCAGGTCCGCGTCCGTCAGCATCTCCGTGACCGGGTGCTCGACCTGGATGCGCGTGTTCACTTCGATGAAGTAATAGCGAAGCTTGGAATCGACGAGGAACTCGACGGTGCAGGCCGTGACGTACTTGGCCGTTTTGGCCAGCCGGACGGCGGATTCGCACAGGTATTTGCGCGTGCGCGCGTCGATGGCGGGCGAGGGCGACTCCTCGATGAGCTTCTGGTGCCGGCGCTGCGAGGAGCAATCGCGCTCGAAGAGGTGGATGACGTGCCCCTGGCTGTCGGCAAGAACCTGCACCTCGACGTGGCGCGGCTGGTCGATGAAGCGTTCGAGATAGATGGCGTCGTTGTTGAAGGCCGCCTTGGCTTCCTGCCGCGCCTGCTTGACCATGCCGTGCAGCTCGGTGCGGTCGCGGACGATGCGCATCCCGCGCCCACCGCCGCCGGCGGACGCCTTGATCATGATCGGGTAACCGATCTTCTCCGCCGTGGGCGCGAGGTCTTCATCCGATTCGATGATGCCCTCCGAGCCGGGCACGACGGGGACCTTCGCCTTCTTGGCGATCTCGCGCGCCGTGGCCTTGTCGCCGAGCATGCGCATCGCCTCCGCCGAGGGTCCAATGAAGGCGATGTTGCACTCGCGGCACATGTCGGCGAACTGCGCGTTTTCCGCAAGGAAGCCGTAGCCGGGGTGGATCGCATCCGCCCCGCTGACTTCGGCGGCGGCGATGATGCGGTCCGGGCGCAAGTAGCTTTCGCGCGGGGCGTTGCCGCCGATGCAGATCGCATGGTCGGCCAGCTCCACCGGCACGGAATCGCGGTCCGCTTCAGAGAAGACGGCCACCGTCTCGATGTTCATCTCCCGGCAGGCGCGCAGCACCCGCAGGGCGATTTCTCCGCGGTTGGCGATGAGGATGCGTTTGAACATGGCGGTCGCCGCGCGCAGGGACTAGGGACGGCGCAGGCCCAGCAGCGGTTGACCGTACTCGACCGCCTGCTCGTTGCCCACGTAAATCTTCTCGACCACGCCGTGAACTTCGGCCTTGATCTCGTTGAACACCTTCATCGCCTCGATGATGCAGACGACCGTGTCCGGGTGGATCTCGGAGCCGACCTTGACGAAGGCCGCAGCGCCGGGCGAGGGCGACGCGTAGAACTTGCCCACCATCGGCGACGTGATCTTGATCAGATGGCTGTCATCTGAAACGGGCGGCGAAGGCGCCTCCGTCAAAGAGGTCAAGACCGGCGCCGGACCCGGCGCGGGCGCGGGATGCGGCGCGTGAATGACCGGGGCGACGGCCGGACCCGGGCGCTTGAGGCTGATTTCCTCGTCGCCCTTCTTCATCGTGACCTCCATGACGTCGTTGCTGACCATCATGTCGATCAGTTGCTTGATGCTTTCAAGATCGACCAAGTCGATAATCTCCAGAGGCCTCGAAGCGCTCGCGGCGAAAGGGGCCGCCCATGCCCGCGCCGGCTGACGGTGCGGAGATTCCCACCTGCGGGAATCGAATGCAGCGCCGCCCATTCACGGCATCCCGCGGAGCTATCCGCGCAGCAGCGCGTCCTCGATCCGCTTGCCCAGATGCGTCAAAACCCTGCCGCCGCTCGATGTCACGAGGACGTCGTCCTCGATGCGCACCCCGCCGAAACCGGAAATGTAGATACCCGGTTCTACGGTCACGACCATGCCGGGTTGCATCGCCTCGTCGCTGCGCCAACTGACCGACGGCGCTTCGTGCACGTCCAGCCCCAGCCCGTGACCCAGACCGTGGCTGAATCGCTTGCCGAACCCGGCCTTTTTGATCGATTGACGCGCGACGGCGTCCACGTCGCACATCCGGGCGGCGGGTCGCACGGCCTCGATTCCGCGCATCTGGGCCGCAAGCACCGCCTCATACACACTGCGAAAACGCGGAGAAACCGTACCCACGAACACCATGCGGGTCAAATCGCTGCAGTACAGACCGACGCGAGCGCCCCAGTCAAAGAGGATCGCGCTGCCCTCGCGCACCTTGCGGCTGCCCGGCGAGGCGTGCGGCAACGCGGCGTTCGGTCCTTCCGCGATGATCGAGGGAAACGCGGGGCGCAAGGCGCCGCGGCGCTTCATCTCGTACTCCAGCAGCGCCGCCAGCTCGAGCTCCGTCATGCCGGTGCGAATCTTCTTGCGCGTGACCGTGAACGCCTCCTCGGCCACGACGATCGCCCGCTTCATGCAGCGCAGGTCTTCCGCATCCTTGATCTTGCGCAGCGCGCCGACCACGTCCGCGGCGCGCGTCAACTTCGTCGGGCGGCACAGCTTGCTCAGCTCCGCGGCGGCGGCGACCGTCAGCCCCTCCGGCTGCACCGCCAGCGACTTGATCCGCAGCGCCTGACACGCCTTGGCCACCTCCTGGTTCAGCGTGCCCCTGCGCATCCACGCCTTCGCCCAAGGCGCCTCCCGCCGCGCCTCCGTCTCGAAGCGGCGGTCCGTCAGCAGGTGCGCCTTGTCGGGCAGGACCAACACGGCCGAGTCCTCCCCGGTGAAACCCGTCAGGTAGAAGCAGTCCATCGGTCGCGTGACGAGCAGCGCGCGGACGTCAAGCTGCGCCATGGCGCTGCGGCATCTGCGAAGACGATCCACAATGTGCGCGGCGGCGGTTCTTTTCGGCACGAGGTCCTCCTGTCGCAAGCCTCTCCGGTCGGTTGACAAGCTGTTTACGATGATCGGGGCGGCGCGGCGCCCTGTCAAAGGAAGGCACGTGCAAGGAATCCGCGCCGACCCGTTGCCTGCCGGTGGTGGAACTCGGAATCGGACATAAGGTGCGTCACTCCGGCGCAGGCGGAGGTCCAGTCCGCGCCGCAAAGCCTCTGGATCTGTGCCTCCTCGCAAGGCACCGACTGGATTCCCGCCTTCGCGGGAATGACGAGCGTCGCCCGTGGCCACGGGCTGCTACGGTTTGAACAACACCTCGACCGTCCGCCGGCTCTCGACCGTGCCAAAAACCTGGAACAGAATCGACCCGTCAGCCGCGCGCGTCGCGGCCGGCGTAAGGCGGTGATCGAGATAGAGCCAGAACGTGCGGCGCAGAGGATCTTCGACTTGAAGCACGGGGCTGAACCGCGGCGCCGCGCGTCCGTCCAGCTCGACGCGCAGCACGTCCTGCTGCGGCGCCAGGCGGTACACGCCGGCGCCGCCGTCAAAGCCGGCGCCCGTCCTGGCACTCATCCCCACAACCAGTCCCGACGCGGGTCTCAATTCCATCGGCCTCAGATAGTCCAAGACTCGGGCGTGGATCTCCTCGATCGAGTCGGCGCCGGCGTCAAGAAAAGTCATCTGGAATCGCGCGACGCCCGCCTCGCCGCCTTCCCGCGCGACAAATCCGAGTGCCGCCGCAGGCCAGCTTGCACCTCCGGCCGGCAGGATGGACGCGACCTGATCGCCCAGATAGCCGCAGACGCAGAGCCTGGCACGCTGGTCGGAAGCGGATCGCGCCACGGCGAAGAACGGTGCGGGGGTTTCCTCGCCTCCTTTCGGCGCAGGCTCGAGTTCCATAAGCTCGCCGGCTTCGACCGTGACCGTCGCGCCGTTTCCCCATCGCCACATCCACGCGGGCGTTCGGATGTCGGGCGAGAGCGCCGCAGCATACAGGCGGGCCTCGGCGTACACCTGCCCCGACGGGTAGATCGTGTATGTGCATTCCCAGACGGGATCCTGCGATGTGGCTGCGGACGCGGCGCCGGGCGACTCGAGATGACGACATTGAATGCGCACGCGGGCGGGTGTCATCTCGATGATTTCATGGGAACCGGCGGCGTGGTCGGGTGGAACCACCTCGCCCACCTCGCGCGGCTGATCCGCCGCGGTGGATCGCAGCCACGTCGGCGTCGGTCCCATCGCCGCGCCCGCAAGGAGGTTGGACAGCCGGTTCGGGTCGGCCGCCAGATCGTGCCACGCGACGATGCGCCCCTGGTGCAGCGTCAACTCGAAGCGCCGCGCGACGCCGAGGCAGAGGCGATGTCCCTGCCGCTCAACGAACAGCTCGGGCCGCGGCGCGGTGCGGTTGCCCAGCAGCAACCGCCGGTCCGATGTCAGGATCATGTCATCCAGCACCCACTCCCTCTCGGCATCCCCATCCGTGCTCCGCAGTCGCATCTCGCGCACGTCGTCGATCGCCAGGCTTTCCGCGGCACGGTGCAGGTCCATTTCGATGAGGTTCCAGCCCGTATGCAGCGTCTGACGGGTGGCCCACCTGCGCCGTTCGTCGGACGGACCGGAGCGGACCTCGATCTCGATCTCGCCCGCGCGGCGCGCCTCGAGCGCCAGCAGCAGAAGGTCAAAGCCGCGCCAGTCGCGCTTCAGCGTCCATTCCCGTGCCGACTCGCCGCTGATCACCAGCGCGTCGCTTTCCCCCGCCAGCCGAAAGCGCATGGCCGACCGCCCGGTCTCGTTGCGTCCGGCGGTTGGATCGGCGGCCAGCTCCGCGCGTCCTGAGGCGTTGATGACCTGCACGATCTGCGCGTGCGCGGGCAACTCGAAATCCGCGATGACGGCAAAGCGTCCCTCGTGAAGTTGAGCATAGGCTCGGCGCAGCCGGTCGGACTGCGCGTCGGCGGTCGCGTCGGGGGAAACGGGCTTCGGCATCGCGCGACAGCCACCCCAGGACGCAAGCAGGACGGCAAGCCCGGCACACGCTCCGCGCAATCGAAAGCGGCTCGGGACGAGATGTAAGCAGCGCATGAACCCCAGCTTGCCAGCAATCCACGTTCGTGGGAAGGGGGCGGAAGGAGGCGTGGCGTCGCCGACCGGTCCTTTCCCCGAAGGGGATCAGGTTGGCTCGGCTTCGAGGATCACTTTGGCTCGGCTTCGAAAATCGGGCTGACTTGGCTGCGGAAGAAAGCTGACACGGCTGCGGGGATCGGGGCGAGTCCCGTGGAGATCCATCCAAGGTCCGTCGTGGCTCGACGCCGATTGGCCACAATCCGTGGCCGCCCCGCTCGATTCCCGCGGAATTCGCCGTCGTTCCGCGGACGCGGCTTCTCGCTACAATTCCGCCGGCGTGGACATGGTGCTGGCGGACAAGTTGACGAAGGCGTTCCCCACGGCGGACGGCGAGAAGCGGGCGGTGGACGAGCTGTCGTTCCGCGTCGGCGCCGGTGAAATCTACGGGCTGCTGGGTCCCAACGGCGCGGGCAAGACCACCACGCTCCGGATGCTCTCGGGCATGATCACGCCGACGGGCGGCTCCGCGACGCTCGCCGGGTTTGACGTGGCGGCGCACCCGTTCGAGGTGAAGCGCATCCTCGGCTTTCTTACGGCCAACACGGGGCTGTATCAGCGGCTCACGCCGCGCGAGCTGTTGACGTACTTCGCGGAGCTGCACGGGCGCGAGCGACGAGAGGCAACGGCACGGGCGGACGAATTGATCGACTGGCTGGACATGCACGAGTTCGCGCATTTGCGCTGTGGGAGCCTGTCCACCGGGCAGCGCCAGCGCGTCAACATCGGGCGCGTGCTCATCGCCGACCCGCCCATTCTCATCATGGACGAGCCGACGCTCGGGCTGGACGTGCTGAGCAACCGGCTCATTCTCGACTTCATCCGCCGCGCGGGGCAGGACGGCAAGACGATCCTCCTGTCCACCCATTACCTCGACGAGGCCGAGACGCTCTGCCACCGCATCGGCTTCCTGCACCACGGGCGGCTCATGGCCGAGGGCACGCTCGGCGAGCTGCGGCAGCGCACCGGGGAGCAACGCCTCAGCAACATTTTTCTGAAGCTCGCCGCGGAGGGCGACGGGGCGGCCGTGCTTCACCGGCCGACGGGAGCGCCGGTTTCATGAGCTTCCGACACCGCGTTCGAACGATCTACGGGAAGGAACTGATCGACCTGCTGCGCGACCGCCGCACGCTGATCGCCATGCTGATCGTGCCGATTGGGCTGTATCCGCTGCTGATGCTCGGCTCGTTGCAGGCCATCAGCGTGCAGACGCAGACGCTGGGTCGCCGGGCGATCGTAGTGGGCGGGATCGGCGGACCGGACGGGGCGCAGGCGCAAATGCTTACGTTCATCCGGGATGAGTACGAGCGCCTCCGCGCGGCGCAGGATCAGACGAAGCCGGCGACGCAACCCGCGGAACCGCAGCAGGACCCGCCCTCGCGCGGGGACGCGGCAAGGGATCCGGCGCGCTCGGGCGAAGCCGGTCAGCCCGTTGACGGAGACACGTCGAAGATCGACGAGGGCGCGCTGCCTCCGCTGGACCTGACGTGGATGCCCTGCGAGGACCGCGATCGGATCGAGGCGCTGATCCGCGAGCGCGGGATTCACGTCGGCATTCTCTTCGAGGGGCCGATCTCCGCGGACCCGGCGCTGCCGACGCGCGTGCAGCTCTGGTACGACCAGGAGGAGGCCCGCAGCGCCACCGGGTATGCACGGCTGACGGACATGTTCGCGGCGGTCGAGGAGCGCTGGAACGCCCAGCGCCGCCGGCAGCTCGGCGTGCCCGACACGTTCTTCCAGCCGTTTGCGATCGCGGGGAAGAACCTCGCGTCCCCGTCGTCGGTGCTCGGGCAGATTCTCCCGCTCATCCTCGTGCTGATGACCATCACCGGCGCAATCTACCCGGCGATCGACATCACGGCCGGCGAGCGCGAGCGCGGCACGCTGGAAACGCTGCTGGTCTGCCCGGTTCCGGTGCTGGACCTGATCGTCGGGAAGTTCCTCGTGGTGACGACGATCGCGATTCTCGGCGCGACGCTGAACCTGGCGAGCGTGTGCGCCACGGTGTATTTCGGCGGGTTCAATGAACTGATTACGACAACCGGCACGGGCGTTCCTTACGGGCAGCTCGCGCTCATTCTGCTCTGCCTCGTTCCCTTCGCGGTGCTCATGTCGGCGATCATGATGGCCGTGTGCAGCTACGCGCGCACGTTCAAGGAAGCGCAGAATTATGTCACGCCGATCATCCTCGCCGTGCTGATCCCCGGCGGCGTGGCGGCGCTGCCGGCCACCGAGCTGACGGGCGTCATGCTGGTGATGCCGGTGGGGAACATGGTGCTGCTGACGCGCGAGCTGCTGGTGGGGGCGATGGTGCGGACGGGCGATCTGGTGACGGTGCTGCTGTCCACGACGCTCTACGCGACGGCGGCGGTGGCGGCGGCGGCGAAGGTGTTCGGGAAGGAATCGGTGGTGTTCGCCGACGTGCAGTCACTGCGCGGCACGTTCGACCGGCGGCTGATTCGCCCCTCGGGCAAGCCGTCGTTGACCATGGCGCTGGTGGTGACGGCGCTGCTGTTTCCGGGCTGGTTCTTTCTGCAATCGTACTTGCAGACTTCGCGCCCGGACGGGGCGGACTTGATGGTCCTGCGCAAGACGTTCGCGTTCATGCCGGTGCTGTTCGTGGTTCTGCCGGCACTGGTCCTGACGTATTGGAAGGTGGATGTGCGGCGCACGTTTTCGCTGAGCCCCCCTGCGATGTCGGGCGTCCTTGGCGCGGTCCTCATCGGAGCGACCTCCTGGATCTTCGCGGTGGAGATCGGGATGCTGCAGGACGCGGTGTTCGGCATGTCGGACATCGCCAAGGACAGCGCCGAGGCGCTGGAAAAAGCGCTCGTGAGCCTGTCCGAGCCGGAGATGCTCCTGCTCATGGCCGTCATCCCGGCGCTCAGTGAAGAGCTGCTCTTCCGGGGCTTCCTGCTGACCGCGCTGCGCGGGCCGGCCGGTCGCACCGTGTCGATCCTCACGTCCGCCGTGGTGTTCGCGGTGTTCCATTTCATCCTCGCGAAGCTGCCGGTGACTTTTCTGCTGGGGGCGCTGCTGGCGTGGGTGTGCTGGCAGACGCGTTCGATCTGGCCCGGCATCATCGTGCATTTCCTGCACAACGGGATCATCACGATGTCCACGCTGCGCCCGTCGTGGGTGGCATGGCTGCCGATGGAGATGGACGGACAGCCGCGGCACCTTCCGTGGAGCGTGCTGCTGCCCGGCGCGGCGGTGTTCGTCGCGGGGTGCTTACTGGTTCAACGGGCGGCGCGGCGCGGCGAGCCGCCCGGGGCCTCGGCGCCGGGGTAACGCCGCCTCGAGCGTGCTGCGTTTCAAAGTCGCGACCGTGAGGGAGCGGATGGACCTGCGGGCGTCAACACCGCTTCCGCACGCGCGCGATCCGCTTCCAACGAGCATGTGCCCTGCACGATCTGCTCGAACGATGCGAGCGCCGGTTCCCACGCGCAGTGTTGGCGGACATGTTCCCGCGCCGCGTGCCCCATTCGCCTCCGTCGCGGCGCATCCTGAAGAAGCGTCGTGACGGCGGCGGCGATTCGCACGGCGTCGTCGGCGATAATCCAGTGGGCTCCGTCCTCGGCGCGGATGCCCGTGGCCGCGGCAGACGTGAGGACGACGGGTTTCCCGAACGCCATCGCTTCAAGGACCTTGTTTTGCACGCCGCGGGCGATGCGCAGCGGCGCGATGCTCACCGCCGTGCGCGAGAGAAATGGGCGAACGTCGGCAACTTCTCCAATCACCTCGACGCCCGCGTGCCGACCCAGCCGCATGACGGCCTTGGATGGACGCCGGCCGATGATGTGCAGCACCGCGTCCGGCACGGCGGCGCGCACGACGGGCCAGCTTTCCCGGACAAACCACGTCAACCCATCGACGTTGGGCGCGTAGCCCAGGTCGCCGACGAAGCCGACGACGCGATGCTGCTCGACTGGAGCATCCTCGTCGCCGGCGCGCCCGTCGAGGGCCGTGACCGCCGCTATTTCCGGCTCCGGCGAAACCGGCACGTTGATCCCGTTGGGCACGGCGATCCCGTTGGGCACGACGTGAACACGGCTGCGCAGTGAAGGATTGTCGATCTGCTGCGCCTCCGCGTCGCTGATGAGCACAGAGGCGTCGAACGCGGCGATCCACTCCTCCTCGCGGCGACGCAGGCGGCGCGCCTCGACCGCGTACAGGCCTGCCCACGGGGCGCGGGAGCGGGCGGCGTAATCCCGCCATTTGGCGCTGTCCAGATCACACAAGTCCAGGACGCGCCGCGCCGCGGGCACAGCGAGCGCGTAGGGCGCCATGCTCGACGAGAACGCGACGACCGCGTCGAAACGGGTCTGCCCGCACCAGGCGGCCAGTTGCCGCCGCATGGCCGGGTGAGCATAGAAGCCCTCCGTCAACGTCCTTCCCGCCGCCAGCGCGCAGACCCCGCGCGCCAGCGCGACGCGGCGGTTGAAGGGAATCGCCGCCGACCGGCAACACAACGCAGCAAGCTCCGGCACGTGCCCGCGGTCCGAAGGGTCATCGACAAAGCACGCGCACCACACCTCGTGGCGCGAGGCCAGGTGGCGCAGGACATGAAACGCGCGGATCTTTTCGCCCTTGTTGGGAGGGAGTGGAATGCGATGGGCCAGGTAGAGGATTCGCATGTCAGGCGTCGAATTCGCGAACCGAAGGATGTCCGCGCCGATTCCGGGATTCCGTGCCGTCCCGGAATAGGCGCGCCTCTTCTTGACCGCGCCGCGCTCGTCCGTCCCTCACGTCGGCTTGTTCGCCAGCACCAGTCCCGCACCCCCCGCTGCGAGGAGGATGCCCAGGTAAAACCAGAGGTTCGGCGCCTGCGCGGGCCGGTGCCACAACATGCCCACCATCGTGCCGACGATCGGCGCGCCGGCGAACACCAGCGGCACCACGCTCGTCGGATGTCCGCCGTTTTTCAGCGCAAACACAATGCCCAGCGCCCCGATCGCGCCGAGCACGCCCGCCACGGTCGAGAACTTTACGCCCGTCGCGCTGAACTCCAGCGGCTCGGCCCGCCGCACGTACAAATACGCCAGGATCGCGCCAGCCAGCAGGAAATACGCCAGCCCCACAAAAAGAAACGCCCGCAGCGCCCCATTCCCCTTCGGCAGAAACGCCGACTGCCCCTGATGCAGCACCGGGACATACGCGCCCCAGCAAAGCACGGTGCAGACAACGAACCCCATCCAAGTTTTCATGCAGTTCTCCCCGCAAGGGCCTTGGGAATGATGCCGCGGGCTTGCTTCCCGCAGGCGTTTGGAATCAGTTAAACAACTTCACCACGTCGTTGAACGTGACGTACAAGAACGCTGTCACGATGAGCACGATGCCCACCGTCTGCGTGATGACCTGGATCTTGATGTTCACCGGACTGCCTTTGATTTTCTCGATCAGCAGGAACACCATCAGTCCGCCATCGACGATCGGCAGCGGGAGGAAGTTGAGCACCGCGAGGTTGGCCGACAGCATCGCCAGGAAGAAGAAGAGCTGCATCGTCCCCTGCCGCGCGACGTTGCCGCCGAGCGAGACGATGCCCACCGGGCCGGAGATGTTGTCGGCGCTGAGACTGCGGGAGAAGGCCATGCGGTCGATAGTCTGATAGACCTGCATGACCATGTCGTAGGTTTTGCGGACGCCGAGGCGGATGGCGCCGAGGGGGTTGGTCTCCTGCAGCGTGAACGTGCGGACCTCGCCCCAGACGCCGCCGAGCATCACGATGCGCGCATCCCACGGGTCGAGCATCTCCTCCGTGACGAGCACGCTGGCCGACTCCAGCGGGGCGAGCGGTGTGCGGTAGTACTTGACCTCGACCGTCTTGCCCACGCGCGTCGAGAGCACGTTCGCCAGCGCCTCGGGGAACTGCAGCACGGGCTCCTGCGCGCCGCGCGCGGACTCCACGGTCGCCCGCTCCTGACCGTCCACGGAGCTGATCCACGCGTACATCGGAAGGTTCAGCGCCGTGCGCAGCGTGGCCGGCACGTGCAGCGTCGTCCTCGCCTCCTCCTTGCCGTGCAGATAGACGACTTCCACGTCTTTCCCCGCGTTTGCGCGGAACGTCGCGATGGCCTGTTTCCATGTCTTGATCGACTCGCTGGCGATGGAGCGAAGCACCGCGCCGGCGGGAATGTTCGCCGCCGCCGCGGCCGTGGGGCGCCCGCCGCGCTGCGCGATCACGGTCGCCACCGTCAGATCCTCCGACGCGATCAACTGCGGCAGCGCTTGAATCATGCCGCCTTTCTGGATGGCGAGCGTCGTCGTGTGCTCGCGGCCGTCGGGCTTGCGCACCGTCACGGCGACGGAATCCATGCGCCGCAGCTCGATGTCGCGGTTCACCTGCACGGCAGAGGGATAGCTGTCGTCGTCCCAGCGCAGGACCAGGTCGCCGGTCGCCAGACCCGCGCGATGCGCAGCGCCGCCGGGTCTTACGCCGATCAGCCGCGCCCGCGGAGCGCCGGAAGCGGCCGCGTCCATGATTGCTTCCGCCCACGCCTGAATCGTCCCGCGCGACTTGGATGGCGCGCCGGGCCTGACAAAACCGGACTGCCTGCGTCCGTCCTCCTTGCGCACCACGAACGCGATGTCCCGTTCGGGATTGTCCAGCACGGCCCGGTTGATGACCGTGGCGGTGGGAAGCGGCACGTCGTCCCACATGAGCACCGTGTCGCCCTGCTCGATGCCCGCCAGCTCGGCGCGCTGCCGGGGCGAGATGTTCTCGAAGCGCGTCAGCGGAACCATGCCCAGGATGTCGCGCAAGCCCTTCTCGACGGGATCGGCGGAAGCGACGCTGACGTCCGGCTCGATGCGAACCGTGACCCGCTGCGGCGGCGCGCCGGGCGACTTCGGATCCCTGCGCTCGACCACGAATTCGTCAAAATACGGCAGGATCTCGAACATTTCGTAGAAACTCTCGTCCGTCACGGGCGTGCCGCCGACCTCGACGATCATGTCCCCCACGCGCGGGCGCGTCGGGTCGTCGCCTTCCTGCGAGCGGGAGACTTGGGCGATGCGCCGCGTGGCGGGCTGGCGGATGCCGATGGTCATCTGCCCCTGCTGCACGTTGTCCTCGGGCGTGATGTAGACCGGCGGCAGCGTCTCGCCGCCGCGCTCGATCTCGAATTCCAGCGGCTCGAAGGGCGCCGCCAGGAGGATGCTCATCATCAGGTCCTTGAACTCGTAGGTGGGCGTGCCGTTGATGCTGCGGATGACGTCGCCGCCGCGAAGCCCGGCGCGGTGCGCCGGCGTGTCCGGAACGACCAGACCCACCGTCGGCGGCACGGCGGTGATGCCCACGATGAAGACAAAGATGAACAGCACGAACGCGAACAGCAGGTTCATGATCACGCCGGCGGACACGATCGCCATGCGCTGCCCCACGCCCTTGTTGGCGAACGAGCGCGGGTCGTGCTTGGCTTTCAGCTCCAGCGTCTTGTCGTCGAAATCCTCCTGCCCGAGCATCTTCACGTAGCCGCCCATCGGCAGCACGTTGAACGAGTACCTCGTCTCGCCGCGCGTGAACCCCCAGAGCTCCTTGCCGAACCCGATGGCGAACTTCTCCACGCGCACGTCGCACCACTTCGCCACCGCGAAGTGACCCAGCTCGTGAACAAAGATGATCAGCGAGAATCCGGCGAAAATCGCCAGGATCGGCCAGACCTTGTCCCAGAGGAGGAGCAAAACGCTCTGCCCCAGCAGCAGCGAGTCGGTCATGTTCGTCATCATTCCCGAAGCGACATCGTGCATTGAATTACCTTATCCCTGGCCCAGCGATCCACGCGGAGCAATTCATCCACGTCGGGCGTGGCCGTCCACGCATGTTCCTTCAGCGCCCGCTCCGTCAGCGCGGCGATGTCCGTAAAGCCGATCGCGCCCTCGCGGAAGAGCGCCACCGCCGCCTCGTTGCCGGCGTTCAGCGCCGCCCCGGACGTGCCGCCGCTCCGCGCCGCCTCATATCCCAGCCGCAGCGCCGGGAAGCGCTCGAAGTCCGGTGGCTCAAACGTCAGCCGCCCCACGTCCAGCAGGTTCAGCCGCTTGGCCGGGCATTCCCGCCGTACCGGATACGTCAGCGCGTATTGAATCGGAGTTCGCATGTCCGGGGCGCCGAGCTGCGCGATGACCGAACCGTCGCGGAACTCCACCATCGAATGAACGATCGACTCGGGGTGCACCGCGACTTCAATCCGATCCACCGGCAGATCGAACAGCCGGTGCGCCTCGATCACCTCCAGCGCCTTGTTCATCATCGTGGCCGAGTCGATCGTGATCTTCGGCCCCATGTCCCATGTTGGATGGTTCAGAGCCTGCGCAACCGTCGCCGCCCGCAGCTTCTCCCTCGGCCACGTGCGAAACGGTCCGCCGGACGCCGTCAGCACAATCCGCCGCACATCCTCGACGCGCCCGGCATGAACCGCCTGGAACACCGCCGAGTGCTCGCTGTCCACGGGGATGATCTCCGCCCCCGTCCGCCGCGCCAGCGCCATCAGCATCTCGCCGGCCATGACCAGCGATTCCTTGTTCGCCAGCGCCACCCGCCGCCCCAGCTCGACGGCGCGAAGCGTGGCGGGCAGCGAAGCCGCGCCCGCGATGGCCGCGATCACGCAATCGCACTCGACCGCATCGAGCAGCTCCACCGCGGCCGCGGGACCGTGAAAGAGCCGCACGCCCGGCGGCAGCCCCGCCCGCATGTCCTCGACCCGCTGCGGATTTGCCAGCGCAACCGCCTGTGGACGATAGCGACGCGCGAGTTGGGTCAGCACTCCCCCGCGCGAACCGGTGGCCAGCCCCGCCACGTCCCACTCGTCGGCAAGCCCGTCGAGCACGTCAAGGCTGCTGCGCCCGATCGAGCCGGCGCACCCCAGCAGAATGGCCCGTTTCTTCATCCCTGCCGCCAGTTAGGGGCAAGCTCCCCGTTCCCCGTGCAGACTCTCCCCTTCAGAACCCGCAGGCCAGCAAAGGCGTCCGCCCCCCGCATTCAGGACCCGCAGCGCCGGCAAAGGCGCCCGCCTCCGCATTCAGAACCCGCAGCGCCGGCAAGGGCGGCATCCCCTCAACAGGGAGAACCCGCCGCGCCAGCAAGGGAGATTCCCGCCGATCCACCGCCGCTCGACCTGTGGACCCGCTCGCCCGGCGAAATGATAGATGCCCGCTTTCAGCGCAACAAGCTGAAGCACGCCCCCGCTCCTGCGCTGGGTCTGGCCACGCGTTTTGGCATTTTAGTTTCGAGCCACGCGCGATTTCGATCTCGTCCAGTCAGGCTCGGCCTATTCCCCGAAGTCGAGGCGACTCGATCCCGGAAGCCGATTCAGCTTGCTCTCTGAAGCCGATCCAGCTCGCTCTTCGAAGCTGCGTCAGCTCGCGCTTCGAAGCTGATTCAGCTCGCTCTTCGAAGCTGCGTCAGCCTGATCCCCGCAGGGGATCCACGTGAGTAGCCGTGGGCACAGCCCACGGAATCCCGCGCGTGGGGGAATCCAACCCCGAAAGGGGTTGCACGGCTGCCGCGCTTTCGGCGCACGCGGGAAAGCCGAAGGTGCGACCCCTCCGGGGTCGAATCGCCGGGGGCGCGTTGCCGTGGGCTGCGCCCCCGGCTGGAGTTTGGCCCTCTCTTGATTTTCCGCCTGTGGAACCGCGGGGGCAGGATCGCGGGCGCCCTTGAGAGGCTCCGGATGCGGACTTGCCCGCCTTGGCGCGCCGGTATCTAGTTATATACCTAGATAGGAAAGGAGGCCGACATGGGCTACCCCACCAAAGTCCAGTTCGTAAACCCTTGCGAATCCTCGCGTTAGGAACGCGAACGCCGGGGCGTCTCCGTGCCGGCGTGATTCGTTAACCCGTGGGTCGCGGGATTGCGAGCAGTTGCGTTCAGTAGAGGGAACGAGACGGTGTCTGAAACTCTGTCTCCCGCGCGGCAGAGACTTTTTCGATGCTGCGTTCGCTGGACCGAACGAGAACCGGGCTTGAGAACACAGCGCCTGGCCCGCGGAGCTGAAGGTCATGAGATTCCGTTCGGGTAAGCGTGCGGATGGCGCCGCGCATCGCGCCAACAAGTATTCCTCCCACGGCCAGCAGATCTTTGGTTCGGCCGCGGCTTCCTACTCGCCGGGATCGGATGAAGGGGTTGACGGCGCGCGCCACAGGCGCACGGTATTGTCGCCCGATGCCGAAGCAAGGATCGTGCCGTCGGCGTTGAACGCCAGGCCAAAGACGTAGCGTTCGTGCCCGCGCAGATCGAGCAGTTCCTCATAGGTGTCCGACCGCCAGAGCCGGATCGTGTTGTCGTTTGACGCGGTTGCGATACGCGCCCCATCGGGCGAGAAGCGGGCGTCATAGACTTTCTCGGTATGTCCGCGCAGGACGGCCAGCTGCGCGCCGCTGCGTGCGTCCCAGACGCCGATCGCGCCGTCGTGGCCGGCGGTGAGGAAGCGTGCCCCATCGGCCGAGAAGCTTAGACGTTCGATTTTCGCCTCCTGTGGGGCGAAACGACAGACCACCGCGCGGGTGGACCAATCCTCCAGGCGGGATTCGTCTGTGCCGAAGACGGCGATGTGGATTCCAGCGGAAGACGAGGCCGCGAGGACGTCGGCGTCAAAATCGCGCTCCTCCAGCAGCGCGTGCGAAGCCACGTCCCAGCCGCGGACGATGGCGTGCGGCTGCCTGGGAGTTTTGGTGGCCGTTGTGACGAATTGTGATCCATCGACCGTGAAGGCAACGGACCGTGTGCGATCGCCCGCGCCGCCGATGCGCGTCGTCGCCCCGGTTTCGACGTTCAGGAGTGCGATCTGGAAGCCGCAGACCGCGATCCAGCGCCCATCCGGACTGCACGCCATCCTTACGATGTTGCCGACGTGGCCCTCGACGACGCGGTCGGCGGTCCCCGATCGCGTGTTCCAGAAGCGGAGGGTGTGGTCGCCCCATCCGGCGGAGACGAGCGTGTCCGTGCCGGGAAGAAAGGCCACTTCGTAGATGCCCCCCTTGTGCCCGCGGAGAACACCGGCCGCCGCACCGGATTCGATGCGCGCCACGTTCCACAGGCGCACGGTCTGGTCGTCGCAGGCCGAGGCGAGCCAGTTCCCGTCCGGAGCATACGTGACCGCCCGCACGGACCCTTCGTGCCCCAGAAGCGTATGCGCGAGGGTCCCCGATGAATCGTTCCAAAGGCGAACGGTCTGGTCGTCCGATCCCGAGGCGAGCCAGTGTCCCGCCGGAGCAAAGGCCACGGTGCGAACGGGGCCGGCGTGGCCCTCGAGTGATTGTACGGGGGCAAACGAGGCGGCGTCCCAGAGATTGATGGTCTTGTCCGCGGCGCAGGTCGCGAACATGTCGAGACGGCCACACGTTGCGATTTGCAGCGGCGGATAATCGTGGGCCTTGGCTGCTATTGAGACGCGCTCTCCGTCCAGCGTTCTAAGACAAACACCGCTGAGCACCCCCAGCAGAATTCCGGCCCCGTCCGGCGCATAGGCACAGGCAGCCACGGGTATAGCGCTGGACGCGCCCCAGTCATTCTCGAGCGCTCCGGATTCAACGTCCCACACCTGAACGCGAAAACGCGATTCTTCCTGGTCTTCCGCGGGTTTCGCACGAACCAGCACGGCGACCCGCCGGCCGTCCGGAGACATGCTCATATCGGTGACGATGCCCGCTGTTGGCAGCGAGGCAAGTTCGTCGCCCGTCGCGGCGTCCCAGCTTCGAAGCGTGCCATCGGCCGATCCGGAGAATATCCGGTCGCCGGACGGCGCGAATGCGACCCGGGCGACGGGACCGTCATGACCGCGCAGGACGAGTGCGGCGCGGTCCTCGGGCAGAGTCGCGCAAGCCTGACTTCCCAGTTCCCAGATGCAAAGGGTGTGGTCGTCCGACGCGGAGGCGAGTCGGTCGCCATCCGGTGAGAAGCTCACCGAGCGCACCGGTCCCGTGTGCCCATGGAAGACCCGATCGCTGGCATCCAGTCGGGCGTAGAGGTAGCGCCACTCCCAGGTAGTCCGTTCCGCGACGGTCGCCTGAGCCAGAAACGCTCGGGCGCGGATGGGACTTCCCTTGTCCATCTCCTCGCTGGCGGCCACGATGTTCGCGCGGTGCGCGCGTCGTTCGGCGACCGTACGTTCGCGCGCGGCGATGACCGCGTAGCGAACGCTTACGGCGGTCGCTGCACACAAGATCAGGAACACCGCAGCCACGGCGCCGACCAGGGCACGATGCCGCCGGGCGAATTTGCGCAACTGGTACAACGTGCTGGCGGGGCGGGCGTGGATCGGTTGGTGCTCGAGATATCGGCGAATATCGTCGGCCATCTGGCCAGCGGAGGCGTAGCGCCGCGCCGCGTCCTTCTCCATCGCTTTGGCGACGATGGTCTCGACGTCGCCGCGGAACGACGTGCTGAGGGTCCCGAGCATGGTGGGCTCGTCCTCGCGGATGCGGCGCGCGGCTTCGGCGATCGAACGCTTGTTCATCTCCAGCGGAAGCTTCTCACCCAGCAGCTCGTACAGGATGACGCCGAGGGCGTAAACGTCGCAGCGCGCATCCACGCGGTTCGGGCTGCCGTCCACCTGTTCCGGGCTCATGTAGGCCAGGGTGCCAAGAATTTGTCCCGGGTGGGTGTGCAGGGTGACGGTGTGCACGCCCAGGTCAGACGCGAGGGCGATGCCGAAGTCGAGGATCTTAATCGTGGGCTGCCCAGCCGCGACCTCGGTCACAAGGATGTTCGCCGGCTTCAGGTCGCGGTGAACGATCCCCTGCCCGTGCGCATGTTGCACGGCGTCGCAAACCTGCTGCATCAGCTCGAGGCGTCGTCGCGTGTCCGGCTTGCATCGTTTTGCGTACACGTTGAGCGCGGGTCCGTCGATCAACTCCATGGACAGGTACGGCCTGCGGCTGCCGTCGTCCGCGACACCGGCCTCGTAGATGTGCGCGATGCCCGGGTGATGCAGGCGGCCGAGGAGGTGGGCTTCGCGGCGGAAACGACGCACGACGTCGCGCGACGACAGGCCGGGACGGAGCATCTTGAGCGCCACGCGGCGGCGAGGATTGTCCTGTTCGGCTTCGTACACGATGCCCATGCCGCCTTCGCCGATCCTGCGGACGATCCGGTAGCGGCCGATCTGCGCCGGGAGTGGATCGTCCGCGTCGTCTCCCCACGACTCGAATTGCAGGCCATCGCGGAGCGCCTGTTCGTTCAGCGCATCGTCACGCTGGTCAAGGGCCAACAGTCCTTCGACGGCTGCGCGCAGGTCCGCGTCGCCGGCGCAGCGCCGCTCCAGCACGGCGTGGCGCTGGGCGTCGGGCAGATCGACGACTTCGAGGAACAGGCTTCCGATGCGCTCGTGCTCTTCGCGGGTCATGGCGCCTGGCCGTCGCCGAGTTGCTGCCGCAGCCACGCGCGGCATAAGCGCCAATCGCCGCGCACCGTTCGCTCGCTGACACCGAGAACCTGGGCAGCCTCCTCCTCCGTCAACCCGCCGAAGAAGCGAAGCTCGACGATGCGCGCGTGGCGCTCGTTCAGCGCGGCGAGCTTTTCCAGCGCTTCGTGAATGTCGAGGGCGTCGAAGGTCACCTCGCGCCCGTCGGTACCGATGCCGGACAGCGACACCCGTCCCCACTCCCCGCCGCGCTTGGTCGCACGGCGGGCGCGAGCATGGTCGGCCAACACATGGCGCATGGCCTTGGCCGCCACCGCCACGAAATGCGATCGCCCCTCCCATTTGATGTCCTGGTTCCCGACCAGCCTCAGATAGGCTTCGTGAACCAGGGCAGTCGGCTGGAGCGTATTTCCCGGGCACCGCCCGTCGAGGAACGCCCGCGCCTGCGCACGAAGCTCCTCGTAGACCCGAGAAAGGAGTTCCTCGGACACGCGGCCGTCGCGCAGCAGGAAGCTGGTGGAGGGATCGGCATGCGATCCGCCCGAGCTAGGATGGTTCGACTCCTGCATCTTGGTCCGCCCTGAAAGCAGAAACGCGATCGAGCCCGCCGCCCGGCCATGCGGAAGGTGGAAGTTTGCCTCTGAAGCTGGAAGTCAGATCATACCATTCTCCCCGCCCACAGCGTAGGCCGGCGCGGTTTCGCGCAGGTCCCCTAATCCCAGACGCACTTTTATTGCAGCTTCAGTTTCCCTTCGCCGTCCTCCAGGGCCGCCCGCCGTACCGTGTCCAGATGCGGAAAGCGAGGCGTCCACCGCCGCAAGCCCATCCTCTGGGAAATCGATTGCCGGTTCCTCGCGCCGTTTGCGAGATGGGGATTGAGGGCGGAGATCAGCTTTTCCACAACCTCTCAGGTGCGGACGCTGCGGGAAGCGGCCTGCGCCCGGTCTTTGGGCAGACATCATCAGCAGGGGGCTCGAAATGAAATCATCACGTGTACTCTGGAGTTTGGCGGGTCTTGGCCTGGCGACCGCCTTGGCGGCGAGCGTTATGGCCGAGGATCTGGGAAGCGCTTTCACGTTTCAAGGACGCCTGAAGCAGGATGGCTCACCCCTGAACGCGAGCGCCGACTTCGAGTTCACGCTGTGGGATGCGGCCTCGGGTGGCAACCCGGTGGGAACCGTCTCGCCCGCGACGAGCGTCAACGTCGTGGACGGTCTGTTCACCGTCAGCATCGACTTCGGCGTGGCTGCGTTCGACGGGAAGGCACGTTGGCTGGAGACGGCCGTGCGCTCGCCCGCGGGCGGGGGAAGCTTCGTGACGCTGGCCCCACGGCAGGCGCTGACCGTCGCGCCGTATGCGCTCCAGACGCGCGGGCTGTTCGTCGATGATGCGGGCAATCTCGGCGTCGGCAATTCAGCGCCAACCTCAAGGGTCGATGTGACCGGCGTGGTCACGGCAACGGGTTTCAGCGGCGATGGTTCAGCGCTCAGCAATCTGAATGCTTCGGCCCTTGCGGCCGGTTCCATCGCCGACGCGCGCCTGTCCGCCAACGTCGCGCTGCTCAATGCCGCCAACACGTTTACGAATGCAGGCAACACGAGTTTCGTGGGGAACCTCGGCATCGGGACGACCGCCCCGGCGGCAAAGCTTCATGTGGCTGGCGGCGACTTGAGAATCAACCGCGGCACAGCGGTATCGGGCGTGACGCGATCGCTCGTACTCGGGGGGGCCCGCGGTTCAAGCACGCCGGCGTTCGCGAGTTTTCAATTCGAGAACTACGACACAAATAGTGGCGCCACGGACTACACCGGCGCCGCGATTGAAAGTTTCAACTCCAGTGGCGTCGATTCTGGAGATCTTCGCTTCCTGACGACTCCGGACCTGTTGACAGGACCGCAGGAACGCGTGCGATTCGACCGCAATGGCAACGTCGGCATCGGGACGACCACGCCGGGCTTCCCGCTTTCGTTCCCGGACACGTTAGGGGACAAGATTTCACTCTATGGCCAGAGCGGCAACCACTGGGGATTTGGAATCCAGAACGGGCTCCTTCAAATCCACTCCGACACCGGCGCGGGCGACGTCGCGTTCGGCTACGGGAGCAGCTCTTCCTTCACCGAAACCATGAGGGTGCGCGGCAATGGGCGCGTCGGCGTTGGATTGACCAATCCAGCAGCATTGTTGCACTCGCGCACCACGACGGACGGCCTGTCCGCCGTTCGCGGAGATGGCAACGCAGTGGCGGCCGTCGGCGTCGAAGGCACGACCAACGACGGCGCGGGCATCGGCGTCCTCGGGCGGGCGACGACCACCTCGGGCTTTAACTACGGGGTGAATGGGCGCACGGCGAGCAGCGACGGAGTCGGCGTCTACGGTGAAGCCACGCGCACCGGCGCCGGTTCAAACACCGGCGTCAAGGGGTACGCTCGCAGCGCCGACGGTTACGGCGTCTGGGGCAACGCCGACGGGGCCAACGGCATCGGCGTGTACGGCCAGGGGACGGACTTCGGCGTGTTCAGCCAGGGCGACATCGCCGCTTCGGGAACAAAATCTTTTCTCATCGATCACCCGCTTGATCCGGAAAATAAGACGCTGCGCCACTACTGCGCTGAAGGTCCCGAGCCCATGAACGAGTACAGCGGCGTGGTGACCCTGGATCGCAGCGGCGAGGCCGTGGTGGCCCTGCCCGACTACTTCGAGAGCATCAACAGCGACTTCCGCTACCAGCTCACCTGTCTGGGCCGGTTCGCGCCGGTCTATGTTGCTGAAGAAATCCGCAACAACGCGTTCGTGATCGCCGGCGGCGAAGCGGGCATGCGCGTGTCTTGGGAAATCAAGGCCGTGCGAAGTGACCTCTGGGTCCAGACCTACGGCACGCCGGTGGAACAGGAGAAGTCCGAGCAGAACAGAGGGAAGTACATTCAGCCGGAGCTGTATGGTCTGTCGCCTGAGGATGGCTTGTTCTACCAGGTTCCGCGCGAGGAAAGCGTTCAGGATGCTCGTCGCTCGTCGAGCGAGACCGCGGACGCCGACGCGCAGGGTAATGAATAGACAGAGCCGCGACCGTGAGGGAGCGTACGTCGCCGCCTCAGGATGCGGGTGAACTGTTTTGTCGACGCGCGCGGCTCTGATTCTCATAGATCCTTGCCCATTTTCCAGAAAGCCACAATTATGGTGCGATCGGATTCATCAATGCAGCGCAACGCATGGCGGGGACTGACGGCTGCCCTACTCCTGTGGTACACCGTGCCGGCATGGGCACAGTTGCAGACCACGGGTTCCACGTCCGCAGGGGATGATGAGTCTCCGGAGGGCTGCTCGGAAAGCGGCCTTGTCTACCCATCCTGCACCTGGCTCGACACGGGTTCCGGGGTGGGCATCCGCCGATCGCGGACTTTCAATAACTCTCAGGTGCGCCCGGTGCGCGGACTCTTTGTGGACCCGCAGGGCAACGTCATCATGGGCGGCGAGAAGCTCGTCAGCGGACTAAGCGAACTGAACATCATCAAGTACGAGCGCGACGGCGATACGGCCTGGTCGGTCAGTCCCGGCATTTCGACCAACGACTATGCCAAGGATGTGGCAGTCGATCTTTCGGGCGACGTTCTCGTGGCGGAAGACTACTTTGAGAACGGTCACTACAAAATCGCCCTCATCAAGCTGCGCGGCAGCAACGGCTCGACGGTGTGGAGCGCGGTCTATCCCACGACAAACGAATCCTTTGACGTGACGGTCCGCCGTGTCGTGGTAGACGACGACGGCAACAGCTACCTGGTGGGCGTGGCCGCAGACACCGACGTTGTTGCCATCAAGTATGGTCCCGACGGCGTTCGCCAATGGGTGTTTCAAATAGCAACCCAGCCGGGCAACAACATTCTGGCGGAACAGGTGGAAACGGACTCCTCGGGCAACGTCTATGCCCTCACGCGAAATACGACCGGGGATGCATCGGCCATCATTAAGCTGACGCCCAGGGGCCAGTTGTCCAGCACTTGGCGCGATGTGGGCGCCGGGGTGGGCATACGGCGCTTCGCGGGAGAGCGCTATACGTCGATGGTCGTACACCGCACCGGCCGACTCATGATCGGCGGGAACAATAACCAGGGTAATCCCAAGGTTCGCGTCCTGAGCACCAATGGAACCACGGAATGGGGCCCCTCGCACACATCTGGAACCGGGGCTTTCACTGCCGTGACGTGCAACGAGGCCGGCGAATTCGCGGCCACGGGAAACATGGGCGATGATGTGTACACCGTCAAATACAACACGGACGGCAGCCGCACGTGGGGAGGCGGGAAAACCTGGGACGGAACCAGCGGGATCGACAGGGGAGCCGATGTTGTCATGGACCGCCTGGGCAACGTCTATAGCGCAGGCAAAACGGACCAGGGCAGCACAACGAACGACGACTGGGTGCTGATCAAATACGACACCGAAGATGGACACGAAGTCTGGAGCGATCTTCCGGACAGCGCGTTGATCTTCAGTAACAATGGCAACTGGATCATGGACGACGGCGTGTCCTTCGCACAGATCGACGGCGGCGGCTTCCTCTACCTTGCCGGGTACGTCAGCCGCAACGACGGCACCAATGACGCCGCCGTCCTCAAGCTTGGCCAGCCCTTTCTTTCCTCACCCGTGCAGTATTTCAACAGCGACGTGCAGATGCAGACCCGCAATCAGAGCATCTGGGCCAGTGGGCAGGGTGGTGTAGAGTACACGCTCCCGATATTGGACGGAGACTTCGAGGTGGACGAGCACCCCGGTGGCGAGGAGGCCGGCTTCGGCGGTGGGCTGGACCTGGTCATCGACGGAGATGGCGGAAATGGGCAAGCCAATCTCTCCGTCGGCCTTCGCGCCGTGGCCAATGGCGGAACCGTCGACGCGAGTATCCCCTTCAACGTGAACCTCCAAGGACCGGGGCGCGATGACATCATCAACGGCAAGCCCGTCACGCTTGTCACATCCCACACGCGCGATCCGTCCAGTTCCGTCGCCGTCCAACCCGTCGAGCTTAACGCCTATCTCACCATCGGGGTGCGGCTACACATGCTGGTTCGCATGTGGCTTAAGGCCTTCGGAGAGTTCATTCTTGACTTCTATCTCCTCAACCGCGACATCTGTCTCGATGAGGATACCAACAATGGCCAATGCGATCCCGTCGATTTTGACATCATCGACTTGGGCTGGATCCTCGGGCAGTTCGGCGTAGGCGAATTCGACCTCCCATATTCCGCAGGTAGCGGCGAGTACCGCATTCCGCAGGTGGCTCCGCGAGGGAAGATCGACTCCAACGGCGAGTTCCATCTTCAGGGTGACGACCCCTTCCTTTCAATCACGCTCGACGCAACGGGGTTCGTCGCTTCCAAATTCGGCATTGTCACCACCTTTGAAGAAGGCATCGACCTTGCGGGTGCGGGGAACGCGGAAATCTCCGCCGGTGTGGCGCAGGGGTATCTGACCGGCGACTTCAGCCTGGACCAGGAGTTCGACTTCACGCCGGGGGCGCCGAGCGTCCGGTTCACCTTCAGCGACGGTCTGGCCGCGAAAACAATCAACCTTGGCGACCAACTTACCTTCGACATGCCATCTGACGCCGATGTCGTTGTGACGCCACATTTCAAGGTTCCCAGCGGAAACAACTTCACTTCCACCACAAACATCTCCTTCCGCCCGACGGTCTCGTTCGACGGATTGACCGCGTCGGCCTATGCGGAGGCATTCGATGTTACGCTGCTCGACAAATCGCTGTGCTTTATTTGCAGCAGCTATTCCCCCGGTCAGCTTCTCCAGCAGATTTATCGCCGCAGTTTCAACCTCGGCGGGTTTACCGAGATCACGGGAACGCCGTTCACCATCATCGGCCGTACCGCCACGAACCCGGAGCTCCTTTCGGCGAGCCGCGACGGCGCGGATGTCTACCTCTTCGACCAGACCTCCGTCGTCAGCAACTACGCGCAGGTGCTCGCCGATTTCGACGAGTTCGCCTCCGGAACGACCTCGATGCTGCTGTATGGGCAGGATTTCCTGAGCACGGCCAACTGCAAGGCCTGGTTCACCCACCTCGGACGCAGCGAACAGCTCACGACGACGCGGCTGAGCAACAATGAGCTGCTCGTTGAGCTTCCCAATAAGTTTCGTCTCCTTTCGGGGATTGGGCGGATTCAGGTGAAGTCAAATCGCGGCAATTCCAACACCATCGACTTCCCGATCCGCAATCCCTACCCCAACGTGGTGACAGTAGGCCCCAACCTGTGGGCGGCGGATCCGGACTTAACCAATGTCCTCATCACCGTGGTGGATGGAAAAACATCCGCTGGCTCGGACAGTTACATCGCCCGGTCCGACTACTACGCGAAGCTCAGACAATTATGGACCGACAGCGGTTTGCCCGGCACGATCGACGGGACGTTTACATCTGCCGACTTCAACGGCCTGCCACCCATGCCCAGACTTCTTTGGAATGATGAAGCGCTCACGCCCTATGGCGAACCGCTGGACTCCGGGTTGTTGTGGGCGGAGCTTCCGCGCAACTACTATGGCGCGCCGGTGAACGTGGAAGTGTCGCTGATCAGTCCCGGACCCGGTGGCGGGCAATCGGATTCGGTGCCTCTGACAGTCGCGGCGCCCAAGCCGGAAATCACGGGAATCACGCCGGACACCGTGGCGCCCGGGAGCGACGACCTGCGCCTCGTCATTCGCGGACCGGAAAACGTCGGCTGGTGGCAGGATACCAACGGGGCCTTCGTCGAGCAGCAGCGCCGATCCAACTTCAACCGCGCGTCCGTCGTACTCTGGGATGGAAGCGCCAATGGCATCGAGACGCGCTTCGTCTCTTCCTCACATCTGGTCGCCTTTGTTCCCGCGTCCAAACTCCAAAGCGGCGGCACGCACACCATCAGCGTGCAGACGCCAGACAACGGCACCGTCTACTTTGACCACAATGTCGGCGCCAATGTCCCCTCAGGAGGCACTTCCAACCGCGTGCGGTTCCAGGTCATGTATCCGCGGCCGGAAGTCACCGCCGTTTCCCCGGTTGAGCTGGCCACGTCGTCTCTCTTCGGCGACGCGCGCGATTACGACCTGGCGCTTATTGGCACGGGCTTTTCCGACACGACGATCGTCTATTGGAACGGTTCGGCGCGCAACACCTTTGTCGAGTCTGATACGCTGCTTCAGGTGAAGTTGCTCCCGGCGGACGTCGAAATCCCCGGCGACTACGAGGTCTATGCAGTCACGCCGGGCCCGGGCGGAGGCCGAACCGACACCATCACCATGACCGTCATTTCGGATGATGAGGATCACTCCGCACCGAGCTTGACCCTGCTGACTCCCAGCAGCGCCCGCAAGGACAGCGGGGACGTGGTAGTCACGATGGACGGCGCGGGGTTCTACTACGGAACTCGCGTGTATTGGAATCACGAGACGCCGATGCTCTACTCCCGGTTCATTTCGCCGACACGGATGGAAGTCACGATCCCGGCAGACAAGCTGCACACTGCGGGGTCGTTCACGATCCATGCGGTCAGTGCTCCGCCCGGCGGGGGGACATCCAACGACCTGATCTTCACCGTCGTGCCGTAGTTGCTGAGCAGGACCAGACATACATGAAGAGGACATATCCATGAATGCACCGATTCGCAATCTGGCCGGACTGACGATCCTTGTGACGCTGGTGACCTTACCTGCGCGGGCGGACTACGAACTGTTCTGGTTCACCATCGACGGCGGCGGCGCTGCGGCCTTGACCGGCGACGGTTTCGAGCTTTCCACGACCGTGGGGCAGCCCGATGCCGGCAGCGCCGGGGGAGATGCGCTCGAACTCGTCGGCGGCTTCTGGCCCGGCACGGTGAGCGCCGCCAACTGCTCAGGCGCGGAACGTATTTCCAAGGCCAGGTGCGGCGAGCGCAACGCTTCGAATCTGCTCAAGGTCATCCTGGCGGCTGGGGTTGAAGGCGACGCTTTCACCGTGACTCTTTCCGACGGGTCCACCAAGTCGGGCGTGTGCAATCGCCGCGGAAAGGGAAAAGCCAAATTCAATAACCGTCCCGCGGGCGACGCGGGGACGGCCACCGCCGAATGGGGTTGTGGAGCAACGGACGACGCGTCGTACGTGTGCCCGTGAGGAGACGGTGATCGTCCGCCCCTTGTACTTCCAGGTGATGTGCGAACACGCCCGTGGAAGACGCGGGTCGGCCACCGCGCGGAAGCCAATCGACTTCGATGTGACTCGCAGTGTCCTACCGTCGGGGTCGATCGCGCGCGGCGGCGTGACGCCAGCGTCGGCCATGTCGGTCAGTTCCTCCGCCCGCCGCAGCGCCCGCTCGGCACGCCATGAACTCCAACCAGCCGCGAATCCGCTATGTTCGGAGGTTCGCAGATTCGTGTCGGGCTTCGTCAACAAAGACGACCTTGGCGCGAGCGCCAAGGCCGTCGGAATAGCGGGGGAACGCCTCTCTATCAACCCGCGACCGCCGGGTGATAGCGCGGAACGCGCTGCTCCGCCCGCGGCGGCGCTGCTCTTCCATTTTCGATGGGGACCGAACGGCGTCGAAGACGCGGCGTAGGTCGTCACGCCGCGCTCGTGGCGGCGCGGACCTCCGCAACGAGCCGAGCAACTTCGGCTTTCCACTCGGGCGTCATGCCTTCGATCTGCTCTCCGCAAGCAGTGAATACGACCGCCGCTGTGATGGCCTGAAGGTCATCGAGAGACTGGAAGCTCGTCGGCGTCCCGAGCGCGGTCAGCGACTCGTGTGGCGGCAGACGTGCAGGCAGCCCGTCAAAGGGGTTCGTGATCGTGGGATTCTTCCAATAAAACCAAGCTCCCTCGGCGCGGTCGGTCTTCCAGTGGATGTTGCGAATCGTGACGGGAAAGGCGCTGAGATTGATCACTTCAACGACTGGACGGGGGCGTGGATCCTCTCCGTGCCCGATCACGCACAGCATGCGCGGCTTCACGATCAGGCGAACCCGTCCTTCGTCCTCTTGCATCTCCAAGGCCCGATGGGCGAGTCGGTTGGCGTCGTTCGCTGCCGCGTTCGCGCCGCGGCTGATCTCATTCGCCTCCGTGGCGGCAGCGTTCGAACGGCGTGTTTGAAGTAGCGCTACGATGGCGATCAACAGCCCGGCAACGGCGATGACGGTGTTCATCCAATCGATCATACCTGTAGTATATGTCGCCTGGCCGCGGCTACAACATGTGCGCGTGCCCTCCGCCTTGACGAGACCGCCGAGATCGGGGATCAAGGGGGCGCGCGGTTCGGGCCAACGGGCGGCTTGACGGCGAGTTCATATTGTGTTAGGGTAGCAGCGGCATGACTTTTCGCGAGTGACAACGATGGCGGCACGCACGAAGGCGGCTCGGCAAGTCTCGGCGAACGGGCGACGCGGCGGACGCGCGGCGGCGGTGGATGTAGTCACCGAATCGGAACTCGACGCCGTTAGTGCCGAGCAGACAAAACGCAACGGCAAGCCGCCGCGATACACGACGCTGACGCGCCGAAAGCTCATTCCGTTCGGCTGGTACGGCGGGAAATTCTCGCATCTCGAATGGCTGCTTCCGCTGCTCCCGAAATCTCACCACTACTGCGAGCCGTTCGCCGGCTCTGGCGCAGTGCTCATTAACCGCGAACCTTCGCCGATCGAAACATACAACGACGTTGACGCCGAGGTCGTGAACTTCTTCCGCGTGCTTCGAGAGGAGAACACGAAGCTCGTGAAGCAAATCGCGCTCACCCCCTTCGCTCGGGAAGAATTCGCGATCGCATGCGAGCTTGATCCAAACGTCCCAGCACTTGAGAGAGCGCGACGCTTTTTCGTACGGGCACGCCAGGTCAGGACCGGGTTGGCCCAGACTGCCAGTCTCGGGCGATGGGCGAACTGCAAGCAGACAAGCCGGGCGGGCATGAGCGGCGTCGTCAGCAGGTGGCTGGGCAGCGCGGACATGCTGGCCGAAATCGCCGATCGACTGATTCGCGTTCAAATCGAAAACCGGCCGGCAATCGACGTGATCAAGCTCTATGACGATCCGGGTACCCTTTTCTATTGTGACCCGCCGTACCTTCACGACACGCGAGGCGATTCGAAGGCGTATCGTTTCGAGATGTCCGAACGAGATCATCGCGAGCTCGCGAAAGCTCTGAACGCGGTCCAAGGGCGCGTTGCTCTCTCGAACTACGACGCGCCGATCATGGATGAGCTGTACCTGGCCCCGAAGTGGGAGAAACACGTCTGTCCGCCTAGGATCATCCATTCCACGAAGGACCTCCGGAGCGAGGTACTCTGGACGAACTATCGCCTTCGTGATCTCGCTCGTCAGCCGTCGCTATTCTGACTCATTCCATAGATCGGCCGCGGTACGCGCCAGGTCATCGCGGCGCATCGCGCGAAGTGCATCGATTACCCTCTCCCCGAAGTGCACCCGGCGTCTTGGATTGATAGCCGGCGTCCAACACTTCACGACTTGGTCGATGGTCAAGTACGAGACATCCAGCTTCGCGGCGGCCCCGGTAAGTTCATTCAGAATTTCGCTTTTCTGCCCCGCGGCCTCCCCAGCCGCCAGCACGAAGATGTACTCGAGTAGGCTCTTTTCGCGGGCCTTGCGCAGGCCGTGCCGGACGTCGTCTATGTTGATGGGCCGATGCTTGCATTCAACCGCGGAAAGGATGGAGCTCTTCTCCCTGATTTCGACGTCCCCGGCTGTTTCGGCAAACTTGTCGGAGACGTTGGGGCTGTAAACCTTCACTGTGAAATCAGGGTTCAGGAGGCTCATGTAGGCATAGACGACCGCCGACAGGCGAGCGCCGCCATCGGCCTGTTGAAGAAATGTCCCTACGAACTCTTCGATGCGCGCGATCGTCACGGCACCCGTTGAGACCTGCGCAACCGCGTTCTGTGCGATTTGGCTTTTCCCGATTCGCAGGATTTCGGTGAGTATCGCGAGTAGCTTCTCGCGGGGAGCCTTGTGCGCGAGCTCGAGCAGCGCGTGCGTTACTGCAGCGGTCTGCTTCGCGCGCAGCTGTGGATTGTCCTTGTCATGCTCTGGGTGGCGGGCCGGCTTGTTCAGAAATGGCTCGTTCGACAAACCCCACAAATTGCCCACGCTTTTTTCGAATGGCACCACGACCTTGTGGCACAGGCTGCGGGCATCATATGCGCCTGGCAGCGAGCTGCCCGCCTGCAAAACCCTCGGATGGATGCTCGAATTGACGTACTTCCCGAGAATCCCAGTGACCAGAATGTACTTGTAGGTCACTTCCGTGCCCGCCATGACGCTCGCAAGTGCCGCCTGAATCTTCGGATCGACGCTGATGCGTCGATCGTCGACAAGCTTCAGAGCGGCATGTAACGCCGCCTTCGCGGCATCATGATCCACGTTCATGAGCGGGTCTCATTCGGGTGTGCCGCACGATAGCATGCGATTTCACATTGGTCCAACAGCAGATAGCGGGCTGCGTTGTTGTGCAAGATGTGGCGGCAGCATGAGTTATCGCTGGCCGAGTCGCTCCACCGGATTTTTCGGCTCGGATTTACGAATCGGCCGTCCCGCCGGAAAGAAGTGGATGAGGGGCCAACAGCGCCCCGCACCGCAACCGGCAAGGAGATGATCATGGAGCGCATCGGGCTGACCTTCGATGAATACGCGGAACTGAAGCTGAAGCCCGCTGCGGGCGCGGACCGGGCCTTTCACGAGGCGGCGGAGCTTGAGCGGCGGGAGATGTTCCCGATGAATCTGGCTGCGGCGGCCACCCATCTTCGGTCTCGGGGCTACGACTGCCGGCCGGCGATGCTCGAGGTGCTCATCAAGAACGGCGTGGTTACTCCCGCCGCGCCGGACGCCTGGGGCCAGGCGGACGTTGATCGCGCTGCGGAGCATTTCGAGCAGTGTGACATCTTCGTTCCGTACGCGGCGATGTGCCAGACGCTCGGATGCCGCTATGCCGATTTCCTGCGGCCCCTGCGCGAGGCGGCCGCGCGCGAATCGCAGAAGTACGGCCGGCAGGTTCCCGACGATGACCAATATTTCGTTATGCATCGGATGCCGCCGCGCGGCGGGGACGGCGGCCACCCTGCGATCATCACCTTCACGCTGTGCGACGACATCCAGGAGCGCCTCGAGCGTGGCGAGGAGGTCTAGATGGATGCCTCTTCGCCGCATGAGCTTGAGCTGACGCCCGATCTGCTCGATTACGCGAAGGCGGTGGCGCTCAACGAGGCGCGGAAGTGGTGCCCGAAGCGCATCGAGTTCAAGGATGTCGTGCAGGACGCGCTCATGCACTTGATGAGTAAGCCGCCCAAGTACGACCCCGCGCGTGGGGCGTCGCCCAAGACGCTGATCTACACGATCGTGCAGCGGGCCGTCATGAAGTTCACCACCCGCGAAGCACGACACGCGGGCCGGTCCAAGCGGTTTGATGAGTCCGTTGGCGCGCCAGCGATCACAGAGGATGGATTTTACAGCGACGAGGAGCCCTCGCACCACCTGGTCCCGGAGCGGCGCACGGACGAACTGACGTTGGAAGACATTCTTGAGAACGTGGACAACGAAGACAGTCGGGCGCTGTGCAGACTATTCATCGAGTGCGACTGCAATATCAGCGTGACGGCGCGACGCCTCCGCATGACCGAAGGGACCGTCCGCTACCGCCTGAAGTTGCTCGCACCGAAGCTGCGGGCGGCCGGCTTTGATCCAAAGGGGGATGGGACATGACCGCAACCGAAACCGACAGCATGTTGCTGGCTGCCGCGGATGTCGCAGTGGAGGCCGCCGGCGGGGAACGCAAGCTGCCGAGCATCACGATGCTCGCATACGGCGGAGGCATCATGTTCGTCCCCGGCTGGGGCGACATCGCTATCGACCTGGCCGGGCTCGACGCCAGTGGGCAGATCCCGCTCCTGGCGGACCACGACGCGCGCGTAGGCGGCGCTGTGGGCCACGGGACGGCGGACGTCCGCGACGGCCGGTTATACGTGGCCGGCGTGGTTTCCGGCGCGGGCGAGCCGGCGCAACAGATCGTCGACATGGCGCGGGGCGGATTCGCGTTTCAGGCCAGCGTCGGCGTGCAGCCAGAGGACCACGAGCGCGTGCGTCCCGGCGAGAAAGTCACGGCGAACGGCCGGTCGCTGTCATCGCCGCGTGGCTTCACGCTCGTGAAGCGCGGGCGATTGCGGGAAGTGAGCATCACGGTAGTCGCGGCGGACCCGAGCACGTCCGTGGCGATTGCCGCTTCGCGGTTCAGGAAGGAGACGAGCATGGACACGGACGTCCAGAGCGTGAACGAGGACGCCATTCGCGCGAGTGAGCGCGAGCGGCTGAAGATGATCGAGGCAACGTGCCGCCCTCCGATGGGCGGGTGGGGCCCGGCCCAGCAGAAAGTTGATGAGCTAAAGGCGGCCGCCGTCGCTGGCGAGATCGAGCCGAAAGATCTGAGCGCTGAGCTGCTCAGCATCCTGCGCGATTCCCGCCCCAAGCTGCGCGGCGTCTGGAATCCGCCCACCGTCGGCGGCGTGCCGACGCTTGAGGCAGTGCTGCTCAAGCGGCTCGGTATGTCCACGTTGGCCGAGAAATCCCTCGGTGCGGATGCGATGGCGCAAGCGGACCTGTTGCGCGTCACACATGCACTCGACCTGTGCCGGGCCGCCTTGCTGCTGGATGGGAAGGAAATCCCGCACGGCCGCGACGAGATGGTGCGGGCCGCGCTCAGTTCGTATTCACTGCCGACGGCGCTGGGAAACGTCGCCAACAAGGTGTTGCTCGACGCCTACGAGGAGTCGAAGGCCACGTTCTGGGCATTCGCCGCAGTCCGGTCGGCCAGCAACTTCCATGATCACACCGCGATTCGGCCCAGCTTCACTGGCACCCTTCAGCAGATCGCCAAGGGCGGCGAGTTCAAGCATGGCAGCGTGGACGAGTTCGTCTCGTCGTTCCGCGTGGACACGTTCGGCAAAATGCTGTCCATCGACCGCCGCGACCTCGTGAACGACGACCTCTCGATCTTTGATCAGACAGCGCGGGCGTTCGGCCGCGCGGCGATGCGGGCTCTGGCGGACCTGGTCTACAAGGTGTTGCTGGCCAACGCCGGCGGCTTCTTCAGCGCGGGCAACAACAACTACCTGACGGGTGCTGATACCGCCCTCGGTATTGATGGCCTGACCAAGGCGATCACGGCGATGCTTACGCAGCGCGACCCGGAGTCCAACGACCTGGACATCCGGCCGACGACGTTGCTCGTGCCACCTGAATTGCAGACTGTCGCCCGGGGCGTGCTCGAATCGGAGTTCATCACCACTGCGGCGGGACAACCGACCGGAAACAGCGTCCGCCGCGCCGTCGCGCTGGAGGTGGAATCGCGACTCAGCAATGCGACGAAATTCGGCGCGGGTGCATCGACCAAGGCATGGTACCTGTTCGGGCCGGCCAGCGCGTCGGCGATGATCGTGGCGTTCCTCAACGGTCAACGGTCGCCGACGGTCGAGTTCTTCGGGCTCGACCAGGACGTGAATCGCCTCGCCGCGAGCTGGCGCGTGTACTTCGACTATGGCGCCGCGCTGTGCGATCCCCGCGCCGCGGTGAAGGCCAAGGGCGAAGTCTGATCTTCCGTGACAGCGGACGAGCGGGTCACGGCCATGAGCGTGGCCCGCTCCCCGCATTCCGACCCCAACCGAGCCGCCGGCGTTTGTTCAAGCGACGCCGCAGGGCCGCAATCGCGGTCTGTGCCGTCGGTACGGAGTGGCAGCGATGGATCGCAGCGAACAAGACGCGACGGAGCGCGTCGGCCCGTTGGAGATGCGGGTCGAGGTCGCGGCGGCGACGCCTGAGTCCGAGCAGCGCTGGGAACGGCGCAGCGAATCACTCGCGGCATGGCTGCTGGGCGAGTGGCAGCGCGACCGCAAGGAGGCGGCGTGATGCTCGACATCGACCGCATCCGCGCAAACGTGCCGAAATGCCTGCTTGAGCTGAATCAGTGGGTCGCGTGGAAGTACATCGTCCGCGACGGCCGCGAGACTAAGATCCCGATCAACGCACGCACCGGCGAGCCTGCGGACCACACGAATCCGAAGGACTGGACCAGCTTCGACGAGTCCGTCGCGGCGTGCCGCAGATTCACGACGCTCACCGGCGTCGGGTTCGTGTTCTCTGAGCCGGACCCCTTTTGCGGCGTCGATCTCGATGATTGCATCGACCGCGAAACGGGCGCGATCAAGGCCTGGGGACTGCGCATCGTCCGGGCGCTCGACAGTTACAGCGAAATCAGCCCCTCCGGCGGCGGCGTGAAGGTCTACCTGCGCGCCAGGAAACCCGGCGCACGATGTCGGAAGCCGTACGAGGATGGCGAGGTCGAGATGTACGACCACGCTCGGTTCTTCGCCATTACCGGCCAGCGCATTGACGACGTGAGCCGCGACGTCGAGGATCGGCAAACAGGCATCGATGCGCTCTACGCGGAGGTGTTCGGCTCTGCCGCCGCGAGTGTGCTACCGGACCCGCCGGCCGGATGCGACAAAGCAGACGGCGCACCGGCTCTCACCGATGATGAGATCATCGCGAAGGCGTCGTCGGGTAAGCGCGCGAAAAAGAGCGGTGAGAAGTTCGCAGCGCTTCTCGCTGGCCGATGGAACGAATATTTCAACTCGAAGAGCGAGGCCGACAGCTCCGTCTGCTTCACGCTGGCGTGGTACACGAAGGATGCGGCGCAGATCGACCGCATCGTCCGTAGGTCTCGACTGTTCCGTGAGAAATGGGATGAGCCGAGGGGCGACCAAACTTACGGCCAGATCACGATCGCAAACGCGCTGGCGAACGTCACGGGCCAGTACCGACCCCGGCGTCGCTGCAAGGCGCCGTCGCCGGCACCGAAGCACGACGCCGGTCCGCCGAAATCGCTGCCGCCGCTGTACCAACCCGACGAGGTGGCGCGCTGCTTCCTCGAAACCCACGACCGCATGATCTACTGGCGCGGCGTCTTCCACATGTACTTTGAGCGCTGCTACCGCATCCTGGCCGAGGCCGAACTGGGCGCGCGCATTGCCCGCTACATCACCGACGTTGGGTGGTGGTGCCGACCGGCACGCAAGAACAAGGACGGCGAGTATGAGGATGGCGCGGTAGCACATCCCGATTACGACGGCCTGATGGTCGTGCTCGAAAAGCCGTGCCCGAAGAACTACGACGTGCGCGAGATCATGCTTCAGCTCAAGCGAGACTTCCTGGCCGACATCGTGGAAGCGCCGTGCTGGCTCGACGGCGCGTCAGGCCCGCCGGCCGACGAGCTGGTTCCGTGCAAGAACGGCCTGCTGCACCTTCCTACTGGCAAGATGCAGCCGCTGAGCGAGCTTCTTTTCTCGCTGAACGCTGTGGACTACGACTACAATGCGTCAGCCACCGCGCCCGGCGCTTGGCTCGAGTTCCTTCATCAGCTATTCGACGACGACATCCAAGGCGTTGAGGCGCTGCAGGAGCTGTTTGGCTACTTTCTGCTGCCCGATACTCGGCAACACAAGATCGGCCTGATCGTCGGGCCGAAGCGAGGGGGCAAGGGCACGATCTCGCGCGTATTGACCCGCGTGCTCGGCAGCGAGAACGTCTGTGGCCCAACCCTCGGCAGCCTCAGTACGAATTTCGGGCTGTGGCCGCTGCTGCACAAACGCCTCGCCATCATCGCCGACGCCCGGCTCAGTGGACGGACCGACCAGGCGGTGGTCGTTGAACGGCTCCTATCCATCAGTGGGGAGGACTCGATCACCGTCGATCGCAAACACCTGTCACCGTGGACCGGGAAGCTGCCAACGCGCTTCCTCATCCTGACGAATGAGCTGCCGAAGCTCACCGACGTCAGTGGCGCACTAGCAAGCAGGTTTATCATGCTGTGCCTCACGAAGTCGTGGTATGGTCGGGAGGACCACGAATTGACCGACCGGCTGCTCGAAGAGCTTCCCGGCATTCTCAATTGGTCGATCGCAGGATGGCGACGCCTCAACGAACGCGGGCATTTCGTGCAGCCCGAATCATCCGCTGAGGCGTTGCAGGAGCTGGAGGACCTCAGCTCACCGATTCGCGCGTTCGTGCGGCAGCGCTGTGAGATCGGCCCCGGGTTGCAGGTCGAGGTCGAGTCGCTGTACGGAGCGTGGCAGGACTACTGTGGGAACACCGGGCGCGACCGCACGGGGACGATTCAGTCGTTCGGCCGCGATCTGCGCGCCGCGTACCCGTCGTTGCGGGTCGCGTACCCACGGGTTGGGACCGCCCGCGTGCGCTATTACGAAGGCATCGCCTTGCGACCGGATGAGGAGGTGGTTCGCAATGGTTCGCGATCTTTCTATCTGCACGCGTAAGCAGGAAAAGGCGCGGCGCGGCATAGATACATCATAATACGCTGCATATGGACGGCTCGCGGACCAGCGCGAACCATAGGTACTTGGCGAACCCCGTCGCCCCGTCAGGTCCGCGGAACGAGCAGCCGATCCCGACAGAGTTTATTTCGCTGGTCCGGGTTTCCGGCCGAAGAGACACCCCAGCCGGGCGGCCAGGGTGCGTGAGGAAGGACGAGATGTTAATGAACGCGCTACCCGTTGAACGCGAACAGCCCGCGATCCGTCTTGCGGAACCGGGCGGCGTTCTTCTTCGCGGCGATCTCGCGGATCATCGCGGCGTAGATGGTCGCGTGCGGCGTCTTGCCACCGCTCTTCCACAGGCCGCGCTCGATCATCGTGTTCACCAGCTCGCGCGCCCGCATCGGCTGGCCCGCGTCAGCCAGCACCTTCGCGGCCGCGTCCAGCCCGCTGAGCGGCTTGCCGTCGGTCGACGTCTTCACCGCTTTCGGCGTTTTCGCGGTCTTCGGGGTCTTGGCGACCTTCCCAGCCTTCTTCGTGGTCTTCTTGCTCATCGCTGTTCTCCTACGTGCGTTTCCGCGTTCGCCCAAGCACGCGCCCGGGCGGCTCGCCATGCGAGTGGGGCAGTCAGTTACCTCGACGGGCGGGGGAAGCAAGCGGAAATCTCGACATTCCGGCGGGAAAAATGTGGGCGGCCGGGCCTTGATGCCGGCGGCGGTTTGAGGGAAGGGTGGCGGCCGTGAACGACAACGGAAACATGCACGCCGTCGCGGCGCGGACGCCCGCGGTCGCGTACCTGCGGCGCTCGACGGATCGCCAGGAGCAGAGTCTCGGCGATCAGCGCCGCGAGATTACGCGCTGGGCGGCCGAGCACGGCTACGACATCATCCGCGAGTACGTGGACGACGCGATCAGCGGAACGTCGGCCGACAAGCGACCCGGTTTCCAGCAGATGATCGCCGACGCGCAGCGCCGCGAATTCAAGGCCGTCATCGTCTGGAACAGCGACCGCTTCTCGCGCGGCGATGTAACCGAGACCGAGCACTTCCGCTACATGCTGCGAAAGGCCGGCGTCACCGTGCATAGCGTCACGGAGGACTACCTGGCGCGCGACGGCATCGACGGCGACGTTCTGCGAACGGTCAAGCAGTTCCAGAACCGACAGTTTTCGATCGGCCTATCGCAAACGACACTGCGCGGGCAGATCACATCCGTGCTCGCGGCGTCCGACCCCGGTCGGCCGTGCCCGTACGGCTACGACCGCGAAGTGATCGCGCCGGACGGGTCCGTCATCTATCGCGTCCGCTTCACCGCCGGCGGCGACCGGCAGGTCTTCGACCGCAACGGGAATCTCCAGGCCACGTACTCGAAGGGCCAGGCGCTGGCGAAGCCCGGCAAAGAATGCCGTGCCCGCCTCGTGCTGAGCGCCGCCGAACGCGTGGCGGTGGTGCGCGACATCTTCCGCATGTGCATTGAAGGCGCCGGATTCAAGGGCATCGCCGACGAACTGAATCGTCGCGGCGTGATCAGCCCGCGTGGCCAGCTCTGGTGCTTCACGAGCATCAAGTCGTTGTTGGAGAACCCCGCCTATCGCGGCGACATCGTGTGGAACCGGCGGACCGAATCAAAGTTCTATGCCTGCCGCGAGCGCCGCGTGGACAAGATGAAACCAATGGCGCAGTCGGGGCGCGTCGAGAACGTGCCGAAAGACGATTGGATTGTCATCGAGAACGCCGTCCCCGCGATCGTGGATCGCGAGACATGGGACCGCGCGCAGTTGATGGTCCGTCAGCGGGCCGAAGCGAAGGGCGGCCACGGGAAACAGACGAGCCGGTGGCTGCTCTCCGGCGTGCTGCGCTGCGGCGATTGCGGGCATGCGTACTGGGGCGAGCGCAAAGCGAAGGGCCACATCCCCGGCCGCCGCCCGGTCATTTCGCATTACTACACCTGCGCCGGCCGGCGGCAGTACGGGAAGGACATCTGTCGCGTGCCGTCGCATGTGAAGGCGACGGACCTCGAAGCGTGGGCTCTGCGGAAACTCCAGCAACTCATCTTCGCCGACCGCGACGGCGTCGATGATGCCGTCGAGCGCTTCGTCGAGTTGGCGCGTGGGCATGCTGACGCCGGCCCGGACACGAACGCGATCGAGCGCGAGCTGGCCCAGGTGGACGCGACGGTCACCGCGATCATGGCCAACATCGATCCGGCCAACCTGCCGTTGCTGAACGAGCGGCTCACGCAGCTCCGCCGGCGGAAGGAACATCTCCAAGCCGACCTGCGTGCGGCGAAGGCGGCATCGCGCGACCTCGACGCGAAGGGCCTGCGGCGGTGGGCACGGGAACGGATCGGCGGCCTCGCGGACGCGATGGCCGGCCGGCGGAACGAGCACGTCCGGCGCGTTCTCGGCACCTACATCGACGAAATCGTGATCAACCCGAGCAGTAAGACGGGCGTCATGCGCGTCAACGCGGGCCTGGCGGCCCTGGTCGAAGCGGGGCGGATCGGCGTAGACGACCCCGCCCTCCGGCCCGTACGGGCCAACGGGCGGCCTCACGACGCGAACTGGCGGCAACGGGGCGCAAACGGGCGCGCCAGAAACGCAAACGACCAGCCCGAAGGCCGGTCGCGTGCAGATACACTAGCGGGGGCTGGACTCGAACCAGCGACCTCCGGGTTATGAGCCCGACGAGCTGCCAACTGCTCTACCCCGCAATCGTGCGATTACGATACGACAACCTGGAGTGAGCGTCAAGGCGAGCGGGAAGTTGAGTGCCAAGGCGACCGGGAAGGCTGGGACCCTTGCTTGCGCTCCGGGTTCTGAAGAGGTGATTCCGCCTGGGCCAATCCGAACCCGCAGCGCAAATGAGGGCGGCGTCTGGCGGGAAGGCATCCGATGCCGGTGGGTGGGCGACTCCAGCACGCTCGCGCACTCCACGGATCCGCTGCTGCGGACCCGTGCCACACGCCTGTTGTACCCCCGCGGATTCTGCACCCGCCGGTTCTCCACCCGCCGGTTCTTGGCCGCTGGTTCCTCTCCGGCGGGTTCCACACCCGCGGATTCTGCACACGCCGGTTCTCCACCCGCCGGTTCTCCGCCCGCCAGCGCTCCGCCCGCCGGTTCTCCGCCCGCCGGTTCTCCGCCCGCCGGTTCTCCGCCCGCCGGTTCTCCTCCCGCCGGTTCTACGCCCGCCGGTTCTCCGCTCGCCGGTTCTACGCCCGCCGGTTGTTGGCCGCCGGTTCTACACCCGCTCGTTCCTTTCCAGCCGGTTCCACCTCCGCTGGCTCCGCATCTCCCGCAGTGCCGTTGCCTTCCCCCAGACGGGGGTCCGTGACCGGATCGGCGGCCCCATCGGGGCCGAGGACTGTAGCCACGGGTGGAGCGACGACCTACGGGTCGGAGCGGAACCCGTGGCCGCGATGGGCATCGGATCGCGACCCCGGAAGGGGT
>JADZBE010000034.1 GCA_020852275.1 Phycisphaerales bacterium | reverse complement strand
CCCATCGGGGTCGGGCTTCTCGTAAGGGGCACGCGCCTGCGGACGTGCTGCATCATCTGATTGGCACGCCCATCGGGGTCGGGCTTCTCGTAATTGGCACGCACTTCCGGGGCGTGCCGCATCTGATGGGCACGCACCTGCGGACGTGCTGCATCATCTGATTGGCACGCCCATCGGGGTCGGGCTTCTCGTAATTGGCACGCACTTCCGGGGCGTGCCGCACGTCTCGGAGATCCGTGCCACCCAAGCGCGCCGGCGGTGCGCGCTGAGGGGCGCTTTCGAGTCGTCGGGTCGCGTGTTAGGCTCCCGAGGTTGACCCGCGCGGCGGGCGCATCGGCGATCGACGGCATCCATGACGAAGTCACCTCGTTTCTTTTGGCGCCTGTTTGCAGGCCACGCGGCGCCGCTTCTGCTTGCCGTGGTGGTGGTCCTGGCGCTGATGCTGTTGGCGTACGAGCGCGAGTATCGACGTCAGGAGGAGGACCGGCTCAAGTCCAGCGCGCGCGCGGCGGCGAGCACATGGGATTATTTCGCCAAAGCGGACGGCGACCTTCCCGATGTCGCGGCGCGGCTGAAGTCGCTGGCGACCTCGCTGCATCCTGATCTGCGGTTGACGATCGTCGCGGCGGATGGGCGGCTGCTGGCGGACTCGCAGGGTCTCTCGGGCGGCGATGCGGAGGCGAACGGGTTGGAGATTGCGGACGCTCTCCGCCACGGCGAAGCGTTCACGGTGCGCTGGTCGTATCCGCTGGCGCGCGAATTCGCTTTCGCCGCGGCGCGCGTCGGTCCCGCCGGCGCGCCGCGGGCGGTCGTTCGGGCGAGCCTTCCGTCCGCATCGCTGGACGCGGCGGATACGGACGTGACGTCGGCCTTCCTGCGCATAGCGCTGGGAGTCGGGGCCGTCGGATCTGCACTGGCGGCGGGCATCTCGCTGATCTGGAGCATCCCCCTTACGCGGCTCATCCGGCAGGAGGGGAGCGGGGCAAGGTCCGTCGGCACGGGATCCGCGGCCCTGGACTCGGTGGCGATGAGCCTGCATCGCCTGCGCGAAGACATCGCCGCGCGGCACGCCGTCTTTGATCGGCAGCAGAGCACCTTGGAAGAACTGCTCTCGCGCGTGCGAGACGGCGTCGTGGTGGCGAATCGAGCCGCGCGCATTGTGCTGATGAACCCGGCCGCCGTGCGGTTGCTGGACCTCTCCGCCGACGGCGCCGGCGCCGCGAAGCGCTTCATCGGAATGCCCATCGAGGCGTGCGTGCCGCTGTTCGAGCTTCAGGCCATGCTGCGCATGGATCGCGGGCTGGACGAAGGCGAAGACAGCGAGGCGCGGGACCGCCGGGTGGAGATTCGCCGGCGCGGCGGATCGGTGTTCCTGCTGGCGCGAAGCTCGCCGATTCGGCTGCACGACAAACCCTCGGAGGAGGGCGAGGAAGGGCGGCTGCTGGTGCTGACGGACGTGACCGAGCTGTCGCGCGTGGTGCAGGTGAAAAGCGACCTGGTGGCGAACGCCTCGCATGAGCTGCGCACGCCGATTGCCGCGATCCGCATGGCGGCGGAGACGGTGCGGTCGCTCGATCCCGTCGCGGACGCCGCGGCGATGAAGCGCTGCGTGGACGTGATCGATCGTCAGACGGGCTGGCTGGAGGAGCTGGTGCGCGACCTCCTGGACCTTTCCAAGCTCGAGGCGCCGAGCGCGCGTTTCCATCCGCAGTCGGTCGACCTGCCGCGCTTTTGCGAGGAACTGGTCGAACGATTCGCGCCGCCGGCCGAAAAAAAGCGAACGCAGTTCATCATCGACGGATCCGAATTCCTGCCGTGCATTCACGTCCACCCCGGGCTTCTGCGCATGGTTCTGGACAACCTGGTGGACAACGCGCTCAAGTTCACGGCGGAAGGCGGTCGCGTGCGTCTGGCGTGGCGCGCGGTGGGGCATGACGTGGAGTTCGTAGTCGAGGACAACGGATGCGGGATCCCCACGGAGGATCAGGCGCGGGTGTTCGAGCGATTCTACCAGGTGGAGCGGGCGCGATCCGGCGCCGGCTCGTTGCGCGACGCGCCGCGCGGCACGGGGCTGGGGCTTTCGATCGTGCGGCACGCCGTGCTGGCGATGAACGGGCACATGGAACTGGAAAGCGTCTTGGGCAAAGGGACGAAGTTCACGGTAACGCTGCCGCGCGTGGCGGGGGAAAGCAGTCCGCCGCCGGCCGCAAGCGGCGAAGCAGGAACGCGAAACGAATGACCCTCGGCGGGTGGCACGGGTCCGCAGCAGCGGACCCGTGGTCGTTCGACGCGGTCGGAACTGGGCTCGAAGTGATGTGTGCGAGGAAACACTTTCCGCCTTGCTTCATCACCGTGGACTGCCGCAGTGGGCGATCCGGCGCGGGTCGGAATGCAGGGTGCGCATTCGCACTGATTGCCTGGCACGACCGAGGTCCTTCGGCGGCGCACAGGGCCGACGACCTGCACGCGGTAGATTCACTATGAACCTACGCAACGCCGCCATGTGCACGTCGCCGTCGCAGAGCCGCAGCGCCCACGGATCGCCATCGCGCAGGAAGCGAATCGGACTTTGGGTGATTGTGCCCGTGGCGATGCTCGCGCGACTGGCGCACCTGTGGAGCACGCGAGAGCTGCCCTTCCTCCAGCATCCCGTGGGAGATGCGGAAGGATACATCGCCTGGGCCACGCGCATCGCGGGCGGAGACTGGATCGGCTCCGAGCCGTTTTACCAGGCGCCGCTGTACCCTTACCTGCTGGGCGCGTTGTTTCGGGTGGTCGGGGTCCGCGGCATGGCGGTGCTGCTGGCGCAGTCGATGATGGGCTCGTTTGCCGCGCTCGCGCTGGCAGCCACCGCGGGGCGCATCGGGGGGCGGCGCGCCGCGTGGGTGGCCGGCTTGATGTATGCGCTGTATCCGCCCGCGATCTTCTTTGATGGCATTATTCAGAAGGCGAGTCTGGCGGGGGCGCTGACGTGCCTGCTCCTGCTGCTGGTCACTGTTGGAAGCCGACGTTGGCGCGCGGGCCGGGCAGTCGCGGCGGGGGCGGTAACGGGCCTGCTTGCGCTGACGCGCGAGAATGCGTTTGTATGGCTGGCGCTGATCGCCGGCTGGCTTTTGGTTCATGGGCGGCAGGTCGCGCCGCTGAACCGGCGCCTGATCCGCTGCGGCGCCTACCTCGCCGGCGCGGCGTTCGTCCTGGGCCCCGTGGCGGCGCGCAACGGGTACGTGGGCGGGGAGATGTCATTCTCGACATTTCAAATGGGCCCGAATTTCTATATTGGCAACAGTCTGGAGGCCACCGGCAGATATCGGCCGCTCGTCCGCGGACACGAGACGCCGGAATTCGAGCGTGCGGACGCCGCGCGACTGGCGCAGGAGGCGCTGGGCCGCGTGCTTAGCGCTTCGGAAGTTTCCCATTATTGGCTGGATCGAGCGTGGGTAGATATTTGCAGCGCGCCGGGTCAATGGGTCCGGCTGACCATTCGGAAAGTGCTGATGGCCGTCAATGCCTATGAGGTAAGCGACGTGGAGAGTTTTCGTGTTTATGCGGACCATTCCTTGCTGCTCGGCACTGTGGGAAAAGTATGGCATTTTGGCACGCTGCTTCCGCTGGCGGGCGCCGGGATGATGCTCAGTCGCCGTCGATCAGGCGCGCGAAGTCTGCACGGGCTGCTATTTGCCGGCATGTGCATCGCGGTCGCCGGCTTCTATGTGCTGGGGAGATATCGATTTCCCCTGGCGGCCGTGCTGACGCCCTTTGCAGCCGCGGGTCTGGTGCGCGCGATCCGGGCGGCGCGCGGACGCCGGACGCACCACCTGCATCGAGCGCTGGCGGTTGCGGCGATCCTGGCGTTCGTGGCCAACGCCGTACGGGTGCATCCGGAACAGGAACTGGACGGGATGGGTTACTCGAATCTTGGAGTTTGCTACGCGCGCGCCGGGAAGCTGGACGCAGCCGTGACCTGTCTGCGCCGCGCGGTGGAAGCCAATCCCACGGCCGAGGCTCTGTATAATCTGGGTCTGGCGCTATCGCAGACCCGACAGTGGTCGGAAGCGGTGGTTCAATTCCGCGCCGCATCGGCGGCGGATCCAAGTTTGATGGAGGTGGACTATCAGTGCGGCGCGGCGCTCGAGTCGCTGGGGCGCCGGGAGGAGGCGGCGATGCGCTATCGCCGGGCGCTGGACCTCGACCCGCAGGATGAGCGGGCGAGAACGGGGCTGGAACGGCTTTCGCGATCGCCGCCCGGCGGGTCCGGTCTCGACCCGTGATGATCCCGAGAGGCGGCGATCGCGCCGCGGCTCCGCGCGTGACCCAAGGCGCGCTCCATAACAACAGGGACTCTTAGCAATGGACAGGATGAACGGGATAAGCAGGGTGCAGATGTTCCGGGCCTTTGGCCACGGGATCCCGTCCATACTGCTCATCCTGTAAATCCTGTCCATTCGTGAAATACATGCTCATTCTCATCTTGATCGCGGCCTAACTTCCTTCCGCGACCGGCGCCCGGATGTCAGTGAGGGGCACTTCCATCTCAAAGGCGCCGACGGCGACGATGGCGATCTGGCGATGAAGTTGAAGGCGGACGAGCTTGCCCGCCTGCTCGAAGCTGGCGACGTACACCCGCTCGCCGCCCTTCAGCGAGGCAAGCCACTTGGACCACTGCTCGTAGGCTTCGCGCTCCAGTTGCAGCTCGAGCTGCTTCTCCTCGAAATCCCTGCGGGCGCGGTCGGCCTCAAGATTCGCCTGGCGGGCGGCTTTCAGCGCTGCCTCGGCGTCGCGGCGCGAATTCAGCGTGCCGCGGATGGCCTTGTCGAGCGCGCGGTTGCGGTCGTCGAGGTGATGCCGCGCCTGCTGAACAAGCCTCCCATTCATGCCGAGCCGCTCGGCGATGATGATGGCGTTGCTGTTGCCCGGCTCGCCCATGAGCAGGCGATACGTCGGGCGAAGCGTCTGGACGTCAAACTCGACGGACGCATTGTCCACCCTCGGGCGCGTGTAGGCCACGGCTTTCAGCGCTGAAAGGTGCGTCGTGACGACGACGTGCGCGCCGAGGGCGAGCAGCTCCTCGATGACCGTGCGCCCGATGGCCGCGCCCTCGTCCGGGTCCGTGCCCGCGCCAAGTTCGTCGATGAGCACGAGCGATCCCCGGCCACTCTTGCGCAGGATGGCGAGCTGGTTGGACATGTGCGAGCTGAAGGTGGACAGGGATTGCTGGAGGTTCTGCTCGTCGCCGATGTCCACGAAAACGTCGCGGTACACCGGCAGGCGCGAGCCTTCGGCCACGGGGATCGGCACCCCGGACTGCGCCATGAGGACCAGCAGCCCCAGGGTCTTCAGCGCGACCGTTTTCCCGCCGGTGTTCGGACCGGTGATGACCATCGCGTCGAAGTCGATGCCGATGCGGATGTCGATCGGCACGACCGCCTTATGCGCTGGCCCGTCGGGAGCCGCCTCGAAGAGATCGAGGAGCACGGGGTGTCGCGCTGCGATGAGGTCCAGTTGGCCGCTGACGTCCACGACCGGATACGCGCAGTGATGATGCCTGGCGTACACCCACTTCGCCCGGTTGAGGTCCAGCAGACCGATGCCCTGGAGCGTGGCGAGAATGCCCTTCGCCTCCCGGTGCACGAGGCGGCTTAGCTCGCGGAGGATGCGCGTGATTTCCTTTTTTTCCTCCTCCTTGAGGGAGATGATGGTGTTGTTGATTTCGACGACCTCAGTGGGTTCGACGAAGAGCGTGGCGCCGGAGTCGGAGCTGCGGTGGATGATGCCCGCGATGCGTCCGCGGTGCTCGGAGCGCAGGGGCAGGACCACGCGATCGTTGTGAAACGTGGTGCCCGCATACTGGAGCATCTTGACGGTGGCGGTTTGGCGCAGGATGCGGTCAAACGTCACGTTAATGCGATCGTGGGCTTCCTCGATCGTGCGCCGGATGGAACGCAGTTTCGGGCTGGCGTGATCGAGCACCTGTCCGCGGGCGTCGATCTGCTCTCGAATCTCGCGCGCCAACGCGCTGTAATCGGAGATGCGCTCGCCGAGAGACTTCAGCCGGGCGAATCGCGCGTCCAGCCGATGAAACCACAAGCACAGCTCGGACGTGGCCTGAAGCGTGTCGGAAATCTTCGCCAGGGCATCGCCCTCGAGCGGAGTGGGCTGCGCCGTGGCGTGGATCTCCACTCGCACGTCGTACACGCCGCCCATGGGCGGAGGTCCGATCTCATCCGCGGCTTCGTGGAACTCGCGCCCCAGGTCGAGCCACTGCCGCACCGTGGCCTCGTTGGCTGAAGGCAGGATGGTCTTCGCCAGATGCTTGCCGAGTGAGCAGGCGCAGCAGGAGGCCAGGCGATCTCGCACATGTTCGAAGTTCAGTTTTTCCAGGCTTTCGTGCTTCACGCGGCGCGTACCGGTCCTTTCAGGGGAAGCAAATCGGAATCGGGCTTGTACAGGCCGCCAAGGGGGGAGTCGAGTGCGGCGTGCCGCCCAGCAACGATAACGCGGTCGAGGGAGGGGAAGGTTGGCGCGCACACCCTGCCAGGCTCTCGAGCGGTGAACTCAAGATCCCGTTGGCGCCGCGAATGGGGTTTGTCGAACCCGCAGGTGAAGCGCTAGACCGCGCCGCCGAACAGCAGCGAGAGCAGCAGATTCAGCAACACGGGCAGGAGGCTCGACAGGAACCCGCTGAACAACTGATCGATAAACATAGTGGATCCTCGTTTGGCCGACCGAAGCCGGAACTGAGCCGCATCCCTGCGTGCGTACGCTCGCCCGCGCTCGACGAATGCCGCACAGATCGTCCACGATGCGGGCGCGCCGCCCCGGATCGCAGTGGGCGGCGGGTCCGCTAACCGGCACAATCATAACCGGGCGGCGGGCGCATGAAAATACCCGCCGAAGCGGGTATTTAAAAAGTGCGGCAATCACCTACTCTCACCTTGCGACTACCATCGGCCGTGCAGGCTTAACTTCCGTGTTCGGAAAGGGAACGGGTGTGACCCAGCACGTATCGTCACCGCAAGGGTGAAGATAACCGGTGGACAAGGGGCGTCAAGGGCCGGGTCTGAATTTTTTTGAGGGGGGTGCAGCGGCCCGGCCGGGTCTTGAGCGACCCGGATGGGTAAGCACACAGCGAGTCGGGTTTCCCGGCCAGCCCCTGGCGAACCGGCGGAGGCGGGCGGAATGGGCACCGGACTCGCATGGGACCGCCGTAGCGGCCTCCCATCTGTGGAGGTTCCGGTGCCCCTCACGCGGCAGGTGGGTTATTTTCCCCATTCCCTCCGCCTGGCGCGCTCCGCGGACCTTCGCATGCCGCGGACATCGTGACCGCATCGGGCTGAGAATGAGAGGCGACGGCCTCCCGCCTCAGCGTTCTGGAGCGGTGTGCCCAATGCCAAGTCGCCGTAGGCGTGCGGAACGCGCGAAGGTGGAATCCTCCCCAAGCCCCTCCATGAAAGGGATGCCGGTCTTGGGACGGCTGCACCCCCCGGGAGGTCTACCGCCTGCACTAGGGCGCTCGGAGTTCGAGGTTGTGGATGCGCGTGCCGTCGAGTTCTCGCAGCCCGACGCGGAGCAGTTTCCCTGAAAGCGCGCCGGCCTGCGGGAGGGAGTATTCCTCGATGCGCGAGGCGCCCGGGGGGATCTGGGCGATGAGACGGTACTGACGCGCGCGACCCGGCGCGCTGACAAACCCGCGAAAGGACAGGGTCTCGCTGGAGCGGTTGCGGATCGTCTGGCGGACGACGAGCGAGGAGCGATCGGTGAAGGCGGTGGCCCAGACGTCCAAGTCGGCCAGCCCCAGGTCGAGCGTGAACTCTTTTTCAAAGACGCGCGGCGGCGTTCCCTCGATGGTCATGCTCAGGCGCAGCAGCTTCGATCCCGCGGGTTCTCCGCTGGGATAGCGCAGCTCGATCGGATAGGTCACGGTTCCCTGCGCCGGCAGCTCGAACCGCAGCTTGGACGGCTTGGCTTCCCACGCGTCGGGCAGCTCCAGCTCCGCCTCTCCGCTCATCGCCTGAGACGTCGAATTGGAAAGCGACAGCGTGCGCGACTGCGGTTCGACGCTGAACGGCAGGCTCGCGGGCGTCAGCGTGGCTTTCTCTTGAAACTCGAACACCCACATCGACGCGCCGGGGATTAGGACGGGCATGGGCGTGAGGCGGATGCGCTGTCGCCCGTCGGCGGACGTGGTCAGCTCCTGTCGCCGTCCCCACAGGTCCACGACTTCGCGCACGCCGTCGAGCTGCAGTTCGTGCTCACGCTCGCCGTCGCCGGCCGCCGGATCCCACAGCGCCACCACGGCCTCTTCACCGCGGATGAAGACGGCGGCCCGCGCGGTCTCGTCGATGCCCACGATGGAACCGGGCTGCGCGTCTCCCAGGACGTCGGTGAGCGTGTGCAACAGGACGAACTCCTCTTTCGGCTCGACCACGGGGATCCCGTCAACCCGCCCGACGCTCCATGTTTGCGGGACGTACACGGTTTGCGCGCCGGTGTGCCGTGCGAGGATCACGCGTTGCGCCCAGTCGGCCAGGCGCGCGCGGCGATCGTATCGGTCCTCGTCCGCGGAGCAGACGAACAGGTCCAGCGCTAGCGAGCCGTCCTTTCGAAAGGCTTCCACGTGCGCCTCGATCTGATCCGGCAGGACGTCCCGGCCCAGGGTCAGGGACAGATCCCCGCCTTCGGACGGCGCGACCGACGGCTCCAGCGCGGAGGAGGCCGGCGTGACCATCAAGGGCTCGTGGACGAATCGCTTCATCTCCGTGCGCAGTTTGTTGCGCCCGTCCGGCAGCCGCACGTCCGAAGCCAGCTCGAGATCGTCGTCCGCGCCGACCTGCCACGCCTGAATCATGGTGGCGTAGGGCGCGACGACCTCTGCGACGGAGGCGGACCAGGCGGCGGGGTCGGACGTTAGAATCTCCAGCAGCGCGGGGCGGTACGCGCCGGACGCCTTGAGCACGTCCGGCGGCGGGCCCGCGAAAACGCCCGTCAAGCGAAAGCCGCCGCGGTAGAGGCTCATCATGGCCTGGTCGATCTCGCGCCGCCCCGCCTCGCTGTTTCCATCGTCGTCCGGCAACCCGCTCCACACGGGCAGCTTTGCCGAACGGACGCCCTGGCTCAGAAGGAGGTCGGCCTCGAGGCCGGGCGCGCATCGCTTGGCGGGATCGATGACGATACCGAACGGACGCGCGGGGGACATCCGCGAACCCTGCCGCGGGGCAGCGACGCGCGCGCAGGTCAGCACGCGCCGCGTCAGCGGCTGCTCACCCTCGTACACCGTCAGCTCGGCGCGGTAAATCCCCGGGGGCAGCGCTCCAAGGTTCAGCCGGCGCGAGGCGCCCTCGGCGGAAAGCTCCACGTCGGCGGACTCCTCCAGCACCGCTCGGTCTTCGACGTCGCGGACGACCGCCGTGTAGCGCAAGCCGCTCGGCTCGGCGGATGTGATGCGGATGTCCACGCCTTCCGTGTCGCCGTCGGTGAACACGTGCGTCGGCGCGGAGCAGCGCAGCTCGATGCGCGGCAGCGCGTACACGCGAATGTCGTCGAACCACGCGCCGCCGTGGACATCCTGGAACTCGACGTAGCCCCTTCGACGGGCCGCGGGATCCCACGAATCTCGCTGGAGGATCATCACCAGCAGACCGATGGTGCGCGCCTCGGGCGGCGCCACTGGCAGATCCATGCTGACTTCGACCCACTCGCCGCCGCCCTTGCCGCCGATCGGCTCGCTTCTCGCCAGCCCTTCGAGGATCGGCTCGCCGCTCTGGTTGAGGAAGCAGGCGGCGAGCATCGCACGCGCGTGAAGCAGCGCCTCCGGTTTGATGCACCCGGCGACTCGGTAGGTGCTGTTGGGGCGGACGCGCGTCTGCGAGCCCTGGTAGAGGAAGCACACGTTGCGTCCGCTGCACGAAAGGCGAAACGACGGGGCCGTCTCATGCCCGACGTTTTCGTCAAGGCTGCCATCGGCGAAGAAGGGGAAGCCCTTGCCGCGGAAGGGCGCCCAGTACATGGGAACCGTCTCGAGGTTGCCCAGCGGGCGCTCGTTGAAGTCGAAAGCGTGTATCACGCGGTGCGAAACGGAGGGCGTGGCCGGCACGGACTCTCGCGGAGGCGCGGCCGGCGCTGACACCCGCGACGGCGTGGCATGCGCCTCCTCCTGAAGCATCGCGGCCGAGGCTTGATTCCGTGCGAGCGCGGCAAGCAGCAGCAGCGTGGTCGCTTGAATACGGCGCAAGCGGCGATCCGTGCGCAGCGGGAATCGCCTCACTGGATCGACCGAGCGCAGGAATGACGAGGCAGCTATCACCTCCCCTTATCGGCAAGAACCGCACTAAGCTTCAGATTGCTGTGTGCGGAGGATCCACCTCAAGGCGAGTAACATGCCTGAGCGGACGCAACGGGGCCGACTGGACTCGGAGAATGGGCCGGGCGGGGCGCGACGCGTCGCGGCCGGCGCCGGGTGAGGGTCTAACCCGCTGCACGGCACGAGCCTGCCCTCGGCGCGCGTGGCTCTCAAAACGATGTCCGCCGGATCGGGCGCGCGGGTCCCATGCCGTCAATCCGTCTTTCGGAGATTCCCTCGAGGCGGAAGGCCGCGAGGCAGCCCGGAGCCGCTCCTTGGCAGGTCTGCTTCTGGCGGCTCGCCCTGAGAGAAGCCACAACCGGCGGGGTTGTCCTGCGACCCAAATCCAACGGGTGAGGTTATCGGGCAGTCCGCACTCATTCTGACCGCGGCATGCGGGTGACTTCGTCCGCCCGCGGACCCGCGCGGTGCCGCGGGTGCGCGCGTCCCTCGCGCCGCGCAGGGGGGCTGCACTGACGAGAAGCTCCATCTGCACGATCCTGCCAGCCCCGGGGGAATTAGTCGTTTCTTTGCGGCGCATCGCCTGACAGCACCGGGCTTCGGACCTAGATTACGCGGATGTTGTGCCGCTCATCTGCCTGTCCGGAGCAAGCGGACTGGTCGTCCGCAGCGGCGGCAGGGAGCGCGATGGAGCGAGCGGCTGACGCATTTGGAGGAGGAATCAGCATGTCAAAACGATGGGTGGCGTTGGGGATGCTCTGCGCACTGGCGACCGCGGCAAGCGGGCAGACGTTCATCAGTGAGGTGATCTTCGACGGACCCAGCACCGATCAGGGGCAGGAGTCCGTCGAGATACAGACGACCCCCGGCTTCTCATTCGGCGGGTGGTGGTTGCTGACGATCGATGGCGACGGAACGGAGTCCGGCAAGATAGACGTGGCGCTCAACCTCAGCAGTTACACGGCCGGCGCCAACGGCCTGCTGCTGATCCGCGACACGAGCACGGTGCTGCAGCCGCCGCCGGACGCGGGCACCAGCGTGGTCATCTTCGACTTCAATCCGGATATGGAAAACGGGACCGACACGTTCGTCATCGGCTACGGCGGCACGTTCAGCGCCGGGCAGGATTTCGACGGCAACAATGATGGCACGCTGGACGCTCCCCTCCCCGACTTCACGCCGGTGGACGCGGTGAGCTACACGGATGGCGGCACGTCGGACAGCGAATACGGCGACGACCTGGGCGGCACGAAGCTGGGACATCCGAGCACGGGCACCATCATGGCGTTGTATCGCATCCGCTGCGGAAGCGCGCCGCTCCTCTGGGCGGGCGGCACCATCACCGGCGCCGCGCCGGGTCCGTACAACTTCGTCACGGGCCAGCATTTCGGCTGGAGCACGATCGGCGAGTCGACCCCGCCGACGCTGAATCCCGGCAATCTCAACTACTCCATCGTCGACTGCGACGGAGACTGCGTCTCGGACTACATCGAGACCGACTCGGATGGCGATGGATTCATCGACGACTGCGACGCCTGCGACAACGATCCACTCAACGACGTCGACGGGGACGGCATCTGCGGAGACGTGGACAACTGCCCTGAGGTTTATAACCCCGGTCAGGAGGACGGCGACGGCGATGGCGCTGGCGACGCTTGCGACGGCTGCCCGGAGGATCCGAACAAGAGTGAAGAAGGCGTCTGCGGCTGCGGCACGCCGGACACGGACACGGATGGCGACGGGACCGCTGACTGCATCGACGGCTGCCCGGACGATCCGAACAAGATTGAGGAAGGCGTCTGCGGCTGCGGCACGCCGGACACGGACACGGATGGCGACGGCACGGCTGACTGCAACGACGGCTGCCCGGGCGATCCGAACAAGATTGAAGAAGGCGTCTGCGGATGCGGCACGCCGGACACGGACACGGATGGCGACGGGACCGCTGACTGCAACGACGGCTGCCCGGAGGATCCGAACAAGATTGAAGAAGGCGTCTGCGGCTGCGGCACGCCGGACACGGACACCGACGGCGACGGGACGGCCGACTGCATCGACGGCTGCCCGGACGATCCGAACAAGATTGAAGAAGGCGTCTGCGGTTGCGGCGTGCCGGACACGGACACGGATGGCGACGGGACGGCTGACTGCCACGACGGCTGCCCGGACGATCCGAATAAGATTGAAGAAGGCGTCTGCGGTTGCGGCGTGCCTGACACGGACACGGATGGCGACGGGACCGCTGACTGCCACGACGGCTGCCCGGAGGATCCGGACAAGACCGACGCGGGAATCTGCGGGTGCGGCGTGCCTGACACCGATACCGACGGCGACGGAACCGCCGACTGCCACGACGGCTGCCCGGAGGATCCGAACAAGACCGACGCGGGAATCTGCGGGTGCGGCGTGCCTGACACCGATACGGACGGGGACGGCACGGCTGACTGCATCGACGGCTGCCCGGAGGATCCTAACAAAATTGAGGAAGGCGTCTGCGGCTGCGGCACGCCGGACACGGACACCGACGGCGACGGAACCGCCGACTGCCACGACGGCTGCCCGGAGGATCCGAACAAGATTGAAGAGGGCGTCTGCGGTTGCGGCGTGCCTGATACCGACACCGACGGCGACGGCGTGGCCGATTGCGAGGACAACTGTCCTGACGTCTTCAATCCCGGTCAGGAGGACGGCGACGGCGACGGCATCGGCGATGCGTGCGACGAGCCGGGAGATTGCACGGGTCTGGAGTACCTCCAGATGCGCTGCAAGCTCAATACCGACAACACCATCACCGTCATCTCGAAACTGTACAACGGCGTTCCCGGTCAGCCGGCGACGTTCCGTTTGGACAGCAATCCGAATACGGACGTGACGAAGAACATCAACGCCAACGGCAAGGCTAAGGCGAAGTACTTCGGCATTCCGATCGGCCGCCATTTCGTGGCCATGATCGAATGCGGTGTTGAGGCGAGCATCACCTGCGGCCCGCAACCGTAACGGTTGGGGCGGGGCCGTGATCGTGCGGGCGGCGGATCAGCGTGAATTGCGCAGGTCCGCCGCCCGCTGTTTTTTTGCGTGGACTGCCGTGAGCGCGGCGCGTTCGATAATCCACGCACGATCGATAATCCCGCCCCCAGCGTGTCGCCGCAGGCCGCACACTTGAGTTGAGCCGCATCGCGGGAACAATCAGGCAGTTCCTGCAGCAGCACGCGCCGCGCGAGGCGCCGGGAGGGGAAGCCGATCATGACGCTCTGGCTGACGTATGAGTTCTTCAAGCGGAAGATGCGCATCGCGGTATTGACGGCCATGGTGTACGCCGCGCTGTGCTGATCGCGCCGCGTTCAAGTCCGTCCGCGCGCTGTCCGATAACACCCGTGCCTCGCACGCTCGGGTGGGTGGACTGAATCGGACATGGCGGACGTTCTAGATCAGAGTGAAATCGACGCCCTGCTCGCGGCCGCGAGCTCGGGCGACGTCGACACCGCGGCGGCGACGCCGCGCGAGCGCGACCATCGCCCTCAGCAGCCCGTCCGTACCTACGACTTCAAGCGTCCCGAGCGCGTCAGCAAAGAGCAGATGCGCTCGCTGGAGGGCATCCACGAGAACTTCGCGCGCAACCTCGGCGCGGCGCTTTCCGGCTTCCTGCGCACCATTGTTGAAATCCGCGTCGCCACCGTCGAGCAGCTCACCTACAGCGAGTTCATCCACTCGCTTCCCAACCCGACGAATTTCAACCTGCTCTCGGCCGAGCCGTTGCAGGGGCAGCTCTGCCTGGAGGTTTCACCGATCATTATCTACCCGATCATCGACCGCCTGCTGGGCGGGTCGAACTCGGAGGTGTACATCCCGCAGCGCCCGCTGACGCTGATCGAGATGCGATTGGTGCGCTGCATCACCGACCGTGCGGTGAATTCGCTGACGGAAGTGTGGTCGGAGCTGGTGGACGTGAAGTTCGCCATCCGCGAGGTGGAGAGCAACCCGCACCTGGTGCAGATCGTCGCGCCGAATGAAGTCGTCGTCGTGCTCGGATTCGAAATCCGGCTCGGCTCGCGCGCCGGCACCATGAGCCTCTGCATCCCGTTCAAGGTCATCGAACCGGTCATCGACAAGCTCGCGGCGCAGGGCTGGCTTGCCTACCAGCGACAGACCAAGACGGAGAGCCGCGCGACGGAAATCAGCCGCAACATCGGCGCCACCTGGGTGGACATCCGCGGCTTCCTGGCGGAGACCACCATCACCGTGCGCGAACTGAAAGGTCTCCAACCCGGCGACATCCTGCAGACCACCAAGCCCACCCACGGCGAAATCGTCCTGCAGGTGAACGAGCAAAACACCTTCGCCGGCGGCATCGGCCGGCACAAGGATCATCTCGCCATCCGCATCAGCCGCCGCGCGGAAATTGAGGAATCGCTGTAGCAGGATCACGCAGCGCCGGGTGAGTCCGTGCGGGGTCACAAGGAGTTCGGGTGGCCCGGGTCCGCAGCCGCGGACCCGTCGGATGCGCGAACAAGCGGTCGATTCTGCCCTCTTCTCATTCTCCACGGCCTGGCCAGTACGCCAAACCGTGCCACCCGGCGAGTCATGAAATCGCGTTCGCTTACGATCGCTTCTGCAGTTTCTCCATCCGCTTGTTGAGCGCTGCGACCTGCTTGCGCAAGTCGTTCAACGCGTCCTCCGGGTCCGGCGGCGCGTTTTCCGCTCCCGGCGGCGCGTCCGCGCCCTCCGGCTCGGGCGACGCCGGCGGGCTGGTGAACGCGCGCATCAGCGCCTGCGTCCACTCCAGCGGGTTGATGAACTCCCCTGCCAGCGCGCGGTGCATCAGCTCGTCCATCTGGCGCTGCGTGGCCGCCATGGGCCCGGTGATCGGACGGATGAGGTGATCCATCGCACCGCGAAAGGCGGACGGCTTGGAGCGCACCATCGAGTGCAAAATCCACGACGGGAACAGGTGCAGCTTCGGCGGATCTTTCTCCAGCAGAATCTGGACGAGGATCACGTTGGTGATGTCCTCGCCGGTCTTCGAGTCGGCGACGATGAGCGAATGCCCCTCGACAATGGCCTCGTGCAGCTCCTGCAACGTGACGTGCCGGCTGCGGGTCGTGTCGTAGAACCTGCGGTTGGGGTATTTCTTGATCTGGAGCGTCTGACGGGTCTTCGGCTCTGCCATCCCGACCGCCTTTCATGGTGGGTTTGCACCAAACGGACGATAGCGCCGGGGCGACTTCGTGTCAACAAGGGCCTTAGTCTCAAACCGTAACATGTTATTACAAATAAGGTTACGATGATATTGCCTGTTTTTGTGCAAATGCAACATTCTTCTTGACGCGAACGCACAAATGTGGTATGCTTTATCGGAGGAGGACGTGGAGGAAGCGGGCGCTCAGGGCGTCCTGGCGACCATGGAAATGGACTCATTCAGTCAAGAGCACGGAGAAGCATCATGACTATGCAAACCCCGGAATTCATGCAGGAGATGATGGACCAGACGCGGCAGACGTTCGAGGCGGGCGTCGCCGCCACCACGCGGATGTGGGACGCCGCGGGCAAGGCGATGGGCACGGCCACGTGCGTCCCGGCGAAGTTCGAGGATTTCCGCGGCTGCAACGAGCGGATCACGCGGAACTTCGCCCCGGTGATGCGCGACAACCTCGAGATGATGACGCAGGCGTTCAACACCCAGTTCAAGACGAACATGGACTTCCTGAAGCGCTCCTTCGAGAAGACCCAGGGCGGCAAGGACTTCGACTGGACGCGCGCCACGCAGGACACGATGAAGGACGCGTTCAGCACGATGCGCTCGCAGATCGACTTCGTCGGCGAGACCGGCGCCAAGGCGGCGCGGAACTGGTCGAACCTCTTTGTTGAGTGCGCCTGCGACAAGGGCGACGCCGGCAAGATGCCGCCCAAGACCGCGAAGTAACAACGCATTTTCCCGACCCGGTCGCGGTTCGCGCGGGCGATGTGGCGGGGCCTTGCCCTCGACTTCGCCCGGGCGGACCGCGACCCTTCCCCCTTTCCGGGATATGCTTGGACCGCGGCGAGTGGAAGATCGCCAGGCAGGCAGAAAGGGAAAGATCATGCTGAAAAACGTGTACGTGGCGGGAGGGGTGCGCACGCCGTTCGGCTCGATGAGCGGGACCCTGTCGGCCATGACGGCGCCGCAGTTGGGCAGCATCGTTATCCGCCAGGTGCTTCAGCGGGCGGGCATCGACCCCAGGCACGTCGATCACGTGTACTTCGGAAACGTCCTCCAGGCGGGACAGGGACAGAACGTCGCCCGCCAGGCCTCCCTCGGCGCCGGCATCCCCGACAGCGTCGGTGCGATCACGATCAACAAGGTGTGCGGGTCGAGCCTGCGCGCGGTGATCATGGCGTCGCAGGCGATTCAGTGCGGGGACGCGGACGTCATCCTCGCCGGCGGCTGCGAGAGCATGACCCACGCGCCTTACCTCCTGCCCAAGGCGCGCCAAGGCTATCGCATGGGCAACGGCGAGCTGATCGACAGCATGATCCACGACGGCATCTGGGACGTGTACAAGAACAAGCACATGGGCACCTGCGGCGAGATGTGCGCCGCGAAGTTCAAGTTCACGCGCCAAGAGCAGGACGCGTACGCTACCGCCAGCTATCAGCGGGCGACCGACGCCTGGAAGAGCGGCTTCTACGCCGAGGCCGTCGTGCCCGTCGAGATCAAATCGCGCAAGGGCGTCGAGACGGTCACGATGGACGAGGACGTCGCCAAATTCGACGCCTCGAAAATGGCCACGCTCAAGCCCGCCTTCAGCGCGGACGGAACCATCACCGCGGGCAACGCCTCGGGCATCAATGACGGCGCGGCTGGCATGGCGGTTTACGGCGAGGAGAAGATGAAATCGCTGGGGCTGAAACCCGTGGCGCGGATCCTCGGCTACGCCAACTTCGCCACCGAGCCAGACTGGTTCACGATCGCCCCGGTCCACGCCATCAAGAAGCTCTGTGAGCAGCTTTCGTTGAAGGTCGGGCAGGTTGACCTGTTCGAGATCAACGAGGCGTTTTCGGTGGTTCCCATGGCGGCGATGCGCGAGCTGGGTCTGGATCACCCTAAGGTCAACGCGTTCGGCGGCGCGGTGGCGATCGGTCACCCGATCGGGGCGACAGGCTCGCGGATCGTCAACACGCTGACGCGCGGGCTGAAGTGGCGCAAAGGCAAGATCGGCATCGCCTGCCTGTGCATCGGCGGCGGCGAGGCGGATGCGATCGCGGTGGAGTTGTGCGGGTGAAGAGGGAGCTGTTGGCTCTAAGCTGTTGGCTCTTAGCCAGAGACAAATCGACCGACGCGACAACGGCTGCGTGCCCGGGGGTGACCAGATGCGGCGCTGCCGCATGGAGATGAGGGACCCCTATCATGCAGGACTTCCGAAATCTCCGCGTTTGGCAACGAGCCCACGGACTTACGGTCGAAATCTATCGTTTGACGCGAGCGTTCCCGAAGGATGAGTTGTATGGTCTGACAAGCCAACTCCGTCGGGCTGCTTCCTCAATGGGGGCGAATATCTCTGAAGGATGCGGGCGAGGCGGCGACAAGGAGTTCGCACAGTTCCTCCAAGTGGCCACAGGATCCGCAAGCGAGGTCGGATATCACCTCCTGCTGGCGAGAGACTTGGGCTATCTGGATCAGGAACGATACGACGCGCTGTCCGCTTGGGCCTCCGAGTGCATGCAAATGCTTGTTTCGTTGATGAAAACCGTCCGACGTGGAGGATCGCAGCGGACCGTAGAGCGTAGAGGGGGCGGTTGATCCAGTGGCCTGAATATCAGCATTGGCTGGGTCCTCTCGGGCGAATAGCCAACAGCGAATAGCCAACAGCCTCGGAAAAGGAGTAGCAAGAACATGGTAGACACTCCTGGCGCATTTCCCGGCGCCGACGCTTGGATGAAGTTCTGGTCCGACGCGATGGGCAAGATGTCCGCCGCGGCGGGGATACCGGGCATGGCGGGGATGCCGGGCATGTCCGCGACGCCCGGCGCCGAGGCCTGCGCTTCCGCGTTCTCGCAGGCCTGCTCGCCCTCCGAGATGGTCACGAAGATGCAGCAGGCCTTCCTCGAAGCCTGGGCAAAGTCCCTCGACCAGTACATGCGGTCCGAGACCTTCCTCGCCATGCTGAAGAAGTCGATGGAGAACGCGCTGGCCATGCGGCAGCAGATGGACGACCTGCTGCGCAAGACGCTGCACATGGGGCAGTCGCCCAGCCGCGCCGACACATCCGACATCATGCAGTTCCTGCACAGCTTCGAGGACCGCGTGCTGGACCAGCTCACCGTCCTGACGCGCCGCGTGGACGAAGTGGAGGCGGCCGTCGGCGAGAAACCGAAATCGGCGCCGAAAACGAAATGAGGTGATGGGCGATGACCGCATTTGACACGCTGACCGGGATGTGGTCTGCCGCGCTGGCGGACACGACGAAGCAGTGGCAGGACTTCGCCGCAAAGGCGGCGAGCTGGCCCAACGTCATGGAGACGGCGGAAAGGGTTCGCGTCGCCATCACGCCGTCGGAGCCGGTCTACAAGGAAGACAAGCTGCGCCTCCTGAACTACCGCGACGGCGTCGAGTGCGCGTTTGATACGCCGCTCCTCTTCATCTTCGCGCTGGTGAACCGACCGTACATCCTCGACCTGAAGGAAGGAAAGACCGTCGTCGGGCACTTCGTCCGCCGCGGCTTCGACACCTACAACATCGACTGGGGCGTGCCCTCCGACGGGGATCGGTACCTCGACATGGAGGACTACATCGATCGCTACGTCCACCACTGCGTCGAGCGCGTCTGCGAGCGCACCGGGCAGGAGAAGATCAACATCCTCGGCTACTGCATGGGCGGCTCGATGAGCGCCATGTACGCCTCGCTCCACCCCGAGCGCGTCAAGAACCTCATCCTCATGGCCGCCCCGGTGGACTGGTCGAGCCAGGATCACCACCTCGCGCTGTGGACGCGGCCGGAATACTTCGACGTGGACAAGTTCATCGAGGTGTATGGCAACGCGCCGGCGGAGTGGCTGCAGTGGTCGTTCCTCCTGCTGCGCCCGGTGGACAACCTGTTTTCCAAGTACGTGAACTTTTACAACAACATGGAGGACGAGAAGTACCTCGAGGACTTCTTCGCCATGGAGCGCTGGCTCAACGACAACATCCCCGTGGCCGGCGAGATGTTCCGACAGTTCGTCAAGCATTGCATGCAGAAAAACGAGCTGATCCAGGGCAAGCTGATGATCGGCGATCGCCGCGTGGATCTGCGCAACATCACCTGCCCGATCCTCAATCTCACGGCGAGCAATGATCATCTCGTCCCGTGCGGCCAGTCGCTGCCGCTTAACGACGCCGTCGGCTCAACGGACAAAGAGGCGATCACATTCCCCGCCGGGCACATCGGACTGGCCGTAGGGTCAAAAGCCCATCGGGACATGTGGCCGAAGGTGGTGGAGTGGCTCGCGAAGCGATCGGGGGGAAAGAAGGGCTTCTAGCTGTTAGCTATTAGCTGTCAGCCAGAGGCTATGCCTGCCGATGAGACAAGAGCGCACGCGGCGGGCACGGATGATGCTTGCGTCCGGAGGGTGGAGGCGAGCTTCACGTCGGAATGTGAGCTTGGCGGCTTCGATCGCGGAGGGGGGAATAGAGAGAGCGTGTGCGTGAGTCTGGCTAACAGCTAACAGCGAGCAGCGAGCAGCTCCTGAGGAGCATGCATCATGAAAATCGAAGGTAAGATCGCCGTCGTCACCGGCGCCGCCAGCGGCATCGGGCAGGCGACGTGCTTGAAACTGGCCGAGGAAGGAATTCGCGCCATCGCCGCCGTGGACCGCAGCGAAGGCGTGGTCGACTTCTGCCGCATCATCAACGACGGCTTCGCCCGGCAGATCCTTTACCCCTACGCGGGCGACGTCGTGGACGGCGAGTTCCGCGAGCGCGTCTTTGCGGACGTCGAGTCCAAGTTCGACGCCGTGCAGATCTGCGTGCCGGCCGCGGGCATCACGCGCGACCGGCTGGCGGTCAAGGTGTCCATCGGCGACGGCAAGATCAAGCTCGACCTCTACAGCGAGGACGAGTTCCGCCGGGTCATGAACATCAACCTCGTGGCGCCGATCTACTGGGCGCTGCGCACGGTGGGGTCTATGGCCATGTCGCGCAAGCGCGCGGGGCTGGGCCCGTGGGACCCGGACGAGCGCGTCCAGGGCGGAATCGTGCTGATCGGCTCCGTCTCCAGCGCCGGCAACCGCGGGCAGATCTCCTACGCCACCGCCAAGGCCGGACTGGAAGGGGCGCAGGCGACGCTCTCCATCGAGGCCATCTACCACGGCGTGCGCTGCGCGATCATCCATCCGGGCTTTACCGATACGCCCATGGTGCGCGCGATGGGGGAGGACATGATCAACGAGCGCATCATCCCCAACACGCAGCTCAAGCGGCTCATCCGTCCGGAGGAGATCGCCGAGGCCATCGTCTTCATGCTGAAGAACTCGTCCGTCAGCGGCGCGCTCTGGGCGGACGCCGGCTGGCACCCGACGATGTGATCGGCGTCGAGGTCCGCACGCGGCTGCGGGTCGTCAGTGCATGGCCAACGTGAACCCTCGTCATTCCCGCGCAGGCGGGAATCCAGCGGTTCGTCGGTGCGCTCTGGACCCCCGCCTGCGCGGGGGTGACGGCGTGCGCGACTTGCGCGACGTGCGGCGGGTGGCCTGGTCTGCGGTACTCCGCTGACCATGCTTCTGTCCCGCCCGCCACGGTCAGGCGAGTACGCCAGCCCGTGCCACCCGATTTCCCTTCAGCGAGATCCCACAGGGTGCCCGAAACCCCGACCCGCCACAGCCGAGCTACGGATTGCACGTCGGGATTTCATCCTCGCCAGTGAAGGCGTTGGCGAACTTTCCGGCGTCCGCGAGGTCCACGTCGCAGTCGTCGTCCATGTCGTAGATCAGGCAGCCCGGCGAAGCGCACGCGCCCGGCGCGGCGAGGCAATCGCTCATGGCCGCCCAGTCCGCGAGGTCGATGCGGCAATCCGCGTTGCCGTCGCCGGGGAAGGGCGACGTGCCGCTGTTCTTCATGAAGATCACCACGTCCTCCTCCTCGTCGATCAGCGCGAGATCCAGGTCGCCGTCGTTGTCCATGTCGAACGGAACGGAGCACGAGGCCGCGCGCGGCGCGTCGAACTCACGGAAGAATGTGAACACGCCCGCGCCGTTGTTGGTATGCACCCACCAGTCGCCGGCGTAGCCGGAGTTGATCCAGTCGAGATCGCCGTCGCCGTCGAGATCGCCGAAATCCGTCGCCAACGGGAAGGCGTCCGTCGTGTAGCGCACCGCCGCACCCAGCCCTCCCAACCCGTCGCCCGGCATGATCGCCGAGCGGTTCTCGCTGCTGTTGGCGGTGGCCACGTCGAAGTGCCGGTCGCCGTTGACATCGCCGAGGGCGAGCATCCACGTGCGTCCATCGCAGGCGCGCGACGAGGCCGCGGTGAACGTGCCGTCGCCGTTGCCGGTCATGACGTTCATGAGCTGGCTGCCGCGCGCGCCGATGACCAGGTCGAGGATGAGGTCTTCATTCATGTCCGCCGCGCCCAGCGACCACTCGTTGGTTCCGCCGCCCTCAAAGAACGAGGGCGCGCCGAACACGCCCGTTCCGTCGTTGAGCGTGATGGACACGCTGCCCGCGCCGCCGGCGTTGGTGTTGGCGATGTCGAGGTCGCCGTCGCCGTCCGCGTCGAGCACGGCGATGCCGCGCGGCGTGCTGCCGACGTTGATCACCTGCCGTGGGCGGAACGCCCCGTCGCCGTTGCCAAGGAGCACGGAAACCGTGTCGTCGTTGATCGCGGCCACGCAGACGTCGGGAAGCCCGTCGCGGTTGAAGTCGCCGGTTTCGTTGGGACTGGCGCGGTTGCCGCAGGGAAACGTGGGCTGAAGGAACGGATGAAACGTGCCGCTGCGGTCTCCCTTGTTGAGGAAGACGCGCAGGTCGGCCGTGTCCTCGTTGACGATGGTCATGTCGAGGAAGCCGTCGCCGTTGGCGTCGCACGCCAGCCCGCCGTAGGAGCGTGAGGTTTCATTCTGGTTCGTCCGCGTCGTCATGCGCCCGACTTCGACGAAGTTCATGACGGCCGGGCGGGCGTTGGTCCAGAACGTCCACGAGCAGCCTTCATCGCGCAACGGGGAGCCGTCCGCGCCGCGGATGTCGTGCGAGAGAACGACCATGACCGTCTCGCCATGCGAGAACGGCTTGTCGGGATGAAGGGTCACCGTTCGATCGTCGTCGGCGAAGCTGAACGCGCCTTGCACCGTTCCGCTCCAGCGCGCGCGGCCGCATGTCTTGGCATGTGATTCCTCCTGTGCCCGAACAAAGCCCCTGCCCGGCGAAGCGCCGAACGGGGACCATGATACCGCCGCGTGCCGCGCTCCCCAAGAATCTTGAAGGGGTTGCGCCGGTCGTCTATTCTCCGCCGCATGGCTGCGAAAACGGAAATCCGCGATTTGTCGGGACATGTGGGCGGTTCGGCGACCTTGACCGGCTGGGTCGTAAAGAACCGACCCAGCGGCAAGATCAGCTTCTTCGAGCTGCGCGATGGCACCGGGGTCTGCCAGTGCGTCGTCGAGAAGAGCGAGTCCAACGACAGTCTCTTCGAGGCGGCGCGACGGCTGTCGCAGGAGGCGTCCGTCGAGGTGACCGGCGCTGTCACGCGGGAGGAACGGGCCGTCGGCGGGTATGAAGTGCGGCTCACGGCGCTGACGGTCGTCGGTGCGTCGCAGGAGTATCCCATCACCCCGAAGCCGCACGGCATCGATTTCCTCTTCAAGCGCCGCCACCTGTGGTTCCGCGCGCAGCGGCAGTGGCTCATCATGCGCGTCCGCGCCACGATCATCGACCAGATCCGCCGCTTCTTCAACGACCGCGGCTACATCCTCGTTGACACGCCCATCTTCGCGCCCGCCGCCGGCGAAGGCTCGCAGACCCTCTTCAAGGTCGATTACTTCGGCGAACCCGTGTACCTCGCACAGACGGGGCAGCTTTATCTGGAAGCCGCGTGCATGGCCCATCGCAAGGTGTACTGCTTTGGTCCGACCTTCCGCGCGGAGAAGAGCAAGACGCGCCGCCACCTCACCGAGTTCTGGATGGTTGAACCGGAAATCGCCTACGCGTCGTTGTCTGACGTGATCGACGTGGCCGAGGACTTCGTGTGCTCGCTGGCGGAGCGCGTGCTTACGGACCATCGGCAGGAGTTGATCGAGCTGGGGCGCGACGTGGCGCAGCTCGAGCGCATCCGCAAGCCGTTCTATCGCATCCGCTACGACGAGGCCGCGGAGCTGCTTCGCGGACCGAAGGCGAAGGCGCTGCTGGAGAAAGACCTCGCGGCCAAGACCTCGCGCTTGGCCGAACTGGATCAGAAAGTCGCCGAGCTGGAGGACCGGCAGAAGCAAGGCGGCGTGAAGCAATGGGAGAAGGACAAGGCCGCGGCGGAGGTCATCGACCTGCGCGAGGAGCGCTCGGAACTGACGGACCAGATCGCCAACATCCCGCATCACATGAAGCTGGCGGCGGAATTCGAGTGGGGCGGCGACCTGGGCGGCTCGGACGAGACCATCATCTCGCGCCTGCACGACCGCCCGGTGTTCGTGTCGCACTATCCCAAACACGTCAAGGCCTTCTACATGCGCGAGGCGCGCGACAACGCGAAGGTGGTGGAGAACTTCGACCTGCTCGCCCCGGAGGGCTTTGGCGAGGTCATCGGCGGCTCCGCGCGCGAGGAGGACTACGACCGCCTGCTGCACCGCATCCATGAGGAAGGCCTGCCTCAGGAAGACTACGAATGGTACTTGGACCTGCGGCGCTTCGGCACGGTGCCGCACGGCGGGTTCGGTCTCGGCGTGGAGCGCACGGTGGCGTGGATCTGCAACCTCAAGCACATCCGCGAGGCGATCCCGTACCCGAGAATGATGGGGCGGTTTTATCCGTGACGACCGATCGAATCCGCAGACATCCAAAGATGGCCTTACGCCGATTGCCGGCAGCGGCGACGAGGCTACAATACTCCGAGTCGGCTGTGCAGCGTCCGGCAGAACGAGCACGTTGCGTTGCCTGGATTTTCTCGGTCAAGAGATGCTCAAATCCATCTCCATCACAGGCTTCAAGTGCTTCGACCGCTTCGCCATCGACGACTTGGCTCAGGTCAATCTCATCGGAGGCGAAAACAACGTCGGAAAGTCCGCCCTGCTCGAGGCGATTTTCCTGTTGATCTCCGGCGCCAATGTCGGAAACGTGCTCAAGATCAACGCATTCCGCGGAATAACCGAGATCAGGGGCGGCGAACTTGATCATCTCCGCGAGCAAGTCTGGTCGCACCTCTTCAGCGGATTCGACGCTCATCGGAAGATTCAACTTGCCGCTGTCGAAGATTCAGGAGAACTGAAGACAACGTACGACGTTCATTCGACCGGCCGGCCCGTCAGGAAAGTCGATGCGACGGGATCCGGCGAGACGCGTCCCAATGGAGGGTTCCGTCGGGGCGACGCTTTGCGCGTCGAGTTCACCCCGACAAAGGGGAAAAAGAGCGAGGCTCACCTGGTGCTGTCGCCCGAGGGAATCAGGACCGAGTCAACTGAGCCGCAGGTCCCTCTGCGAGGTGTGTTCGTTACCTCGCGCCATCGGGATAGCGCTTCCGATGTGGAACGGTTTGGGCGTCTGCAACTCTCTCACGAGCGGTTCGAGCTTATGGAAGCGCTGCGGATCGTGGAGCCTCGACTGACGGACGTCGCCACCATCGTTTCAGGCGGCGTACCGATGATCTACGGCGACATCGGTCTGGGTCGAAAGCTGCCCCTCTCACTCATGGGGGAGGGCGTGTCCCGGCTCTGCGCGACGGTGCTGGCGATCGCCGACAGCCGCGACGGCTGCGCCCTGATCGACGAAATCGAAAACGGACTCCACTACTCCGTGCTCCGTCGCGTGTGGGAGGTCCTGCGACGTGCCTGCCAGACCTTCAACGTCCAGCTCTTCGCAACGACTCATAGTCGTGAATGCGCCGCCGCCGCGCATGAGGTTTTCTCGGAAACCTCGGATTACAACTTCGCCTATTGCAGGCTCGATCGAGTCAACGGCGAAATCAACGTAAAGACGTTCGATCGTGAGACTTTGGATACCGCCCTTCGATGCAATCTGGAGACCCGGTAGGTGAACCGGCGCCGCCCCAAGCCTGCTGCATTGTCCTCCGAGGAGATGCTCCCGGTGGAGCCTCGACCAGAGGCGCCTGTCACGATCGTGCAGCCAGTGCTGCTTCTTGTCGAGGGCAAGGACTGCGAGTTGTTCACCCGCGCACTGGTCTCGCATCTGAAGCTCGGGAATATCCAGATCGTGAATTTCGGAGGCGTCGAAGAGCTCGGCCAGTACCTCAAGACGCTCTCCCTCAGCCGTCGGTTCGAAACCGTCAAGACCATCGGCATACTGCGCGATGCAGAGCGTAGCGCGGCCGATGCCCGTCGGAGCGTCGAAGGCTCCATCAGCGCGGCCGGCTTCAAGTCAAAGGCTCGCTCTCCGCGATTCCAAGTGTTCATCCTCCCGGACAACAAGAGTCCAGGCATGTTGGAGACCCTGTGTTGGCGATCCGTCAAAAACGACCCGTTCATCCCATGCGTAGAGGAGCTGCTTGTCTGCGCGGAGAAGCACCGTGTGGAGGTGAAGAATCCGGACAAGACCAAGACCTGTGCCTTCCTGGCGACGAGACCTGATTACAAGGGTCTCGTGGGCCGAGCCGCACAAAAGGGAGTTTGGCCATGGAGTTCCCCCGCTTTTGAAGCGATCAGGAAGTTTCTTGAGGGCCTCGACAGATCCAAGCCCGCCTCCGGTTTCACAGGCCTGCCACACTGACAAGTGGGCGTTCTGCTTGTCATCCCGCCGGATTCCTCCATGATTCCCTCATGCCGCTCTTCAATGTGAAGGTGGGCGTGATGAGCCGCGGGCAGCCGTGGCGGGGCATTGGCGTGGCCGTCGCCGCCGCAGTGCTTGCGCTGCTGGGCCTGGTGCTCTCTTTTGTGCAGAGCGAGCGCCTGCTGAGCCAACGGCGACAGGCGCAGGCGGCACAGGCCCGCGCGCTGGGGCGGCTTGTCTATCTGCGGTTCACGGTGCGACTCGACGCTGAACTCGACGGGATCCTGTCGGGCGAGGATGACCGCGCGGCAAGCCCTGCCGAACGGCAAGCGCCAAGCGAATCCGCCAGATTGGTTCAGTTCGCACAGCTTTGGGACGGTCGTCAGTTCCAGCCCACCGCGCCGCAGAGCGCTCCGCCGGACGACCTGCTCGAAGCTGCCGCGACCGTGCTGAGTTCGACCCGACTTGCACCGCCGCAGGACGATGATGAGAGCGGCAGGCAATTCCTCAACCTGCGGGGCAGGTCTTTCTTTCTCGTCATCTGGCCGACCGGCGCCGTGAAATCGGAGGAAGCGCCAGGTGCGACGGCGCTTCGCCACGTTGCATTCGTGAACAAGAGCGCGTTCCGGGCCCTGGCGGCAGATGTCGCGTCACCGGCGGATGTCGCACCGCCGGCGGATTCAGGTCTTCGCGTTGCGGAGGAAGATCGAGCCGCATCGCCGTGGTCGTCGCCTTTGCCCGGCAGCCTGAATTTCTGGAGCTTCCAGCCCACGCCGGAGGCGATGCGCGCGGACGCCGACGCGCGCTGGCGGCAGATTCTCCTGCTGGGACCCGTGTCGATGGTTTCGATGATCGCGCTCGTCGGGCTGATTTGGCGGCTGTCGCGCGTGGTCCGCGAGGAGGAGGAGCTGTCGCGCCTGCAGGGCGACTTCGTGGCCGGCGTGTCGCACGAATTGAAGACGCCGCTGGCGCTGATCCACCTGTTCGGGGAGACGCTGCTGGAAGGTCGCGTGTCCGGCGAGGAGAAGAAGCGCGAATATTACGACATCATCGTGCGCGAGAGCACGCGATTAACGCACCTGATCGACAACGTGCTGGACTTCTCGAAGCTGCAATCCGGCGGCAAGATGTTCGAGCTGACCGTGCAGGACGTCGGCAGCGCCGTGCGCTCCATCTACGACGCGTACCGCCACGAGCTTGAGCACGCGCACATGCGCCACAGCCTGACCCTCGCGGAGAATCTCCCGCCCGTCGCCATGGACCGCGACGCCATCGGTCAGGCCGTGCTCAACCTGATGAGCAACGCCGTCAAGTATGCCGACGACGAGAAGGAGATGACCATCGAGGTCACCGCGGACACGCGGCGCGGACGACACGGCGTGCTCATCAGCGTGCACGACCGCGGGATCGGCATCAGCCCGGAGGACCGGGCGCGCGTGTTCGACGGCTTTTTCAGAGCGAACGATCCGCTGGTGCGCAAGCGGCGCGGCACCGGACTGGGGCTGTCGCTGGTGCGGCACGTCGTCGAGTCTCACGGCGGCAGCGTGTCCGTCGAGTCGAGACTCAGTAAAGGGACGACCTTCCGCATCTTCTTGCCGGCGGCACAGGAGCAGTTGCGGCCGACTGCCACGCCGTAGAGGGCCACGGCGCCGGTCCATCCCAGTTGGGGCACCGGCTTTCCAGCCGGTGATTCTTCCGGTTATCTTGAGGATGCATGTGCTGGAAAGTCACTCCGGCGGACTTTCACCTCGTACTGCTGGAGGGCTGCATCCACCCGCCGCCGTGGTGACGCTACCGCACGATGCAGTGCTGCGGCGGCTGCGCCATTCGCCAAGGTCCGGTGATCGCCAGCGTCAGCCCGGCCTGCTGAACGTTGACGAACAAAGTGGAGCCGTCGGGCGAAAAGGTCGCGCCGGCGAACTCGGAACCGTCTAGCGCGTTGCGCGCGAACTTGTATGCGTTGCCTTGCGGGGTGACTCCGACGAGGAACTGCTCCCCCGTGCCGTCTTCGCAGACGATCAGGTCGCCCCACGGCGCCAGCGTGAGGTTGTCCGCATTGTCGATCATGCCCGCGTCGTTGGGCTCGATGAACAACTCGAGAATGCCGGGCTGCTCGCTCTCGCGCGAGGTGCCCTCGAATGGACTGGGGTAATATCGCCAGATCTGCCCGCGCTGGTTTCGCCCGCCGGTTGTGCAGGCGAAATAGACGCTGTCGTGCCCGTACCACATGCCCTCGGCCCGGCAGAACTTCGCCGCGCCGGCGGCGTTCGCACGAATGCGCAGATCGTCGTTGGGGGACTCGACGTCGCTCACGTCAATCCACACAACCGGCAGTTTCGCGCCGATCGGTACGTCCGGCACATGCTCCCAGTTCCGCGTGTCCAGTCCGGCTCGCCCGGCGATGCACAAGGCCTGAAGTCGACCCCCGTCCGACAGCACGCCGTACTTGTGCGGAATGAACCGGTACCAGCAGCCGTCGTCCACGTCTTCCGATTGATACACGATGCCGGTGCGAGGCTCGACGGCCACCGCCTCGCGCCGAAAGCGTCCCATCGCCTTGAGGGGAATCGGCCGGACCATTTTGCCGTCCGCTGCCGCCGGCACCTCGAACGGATAGCCGTGGTCAAGTTCCAGCAGGGAGTTGGCGCGCATCACGGTTTCTTCACATGAAATCCAAGTATTCCAGGGCGTGGGGCCTCCGGAGCAGTTGTTCACCGTGCCGGCCAGACTCAGGTATTGCTTGAGGAGTTTGTGCTCTCGCGTGTCGTAAAGCAGCGTCGTCGTGCCGCCCAGCCCGGGCGTTTTTCCATAACCCACATCATATATGAAAGCGGGATCTAATTTCCCGACCAGTTCATTGTTCCGCCCGAAGGGTCCGAACTTGAACCAATCCGGACCGATTTCATGATTGCGGATCAGAATAGCCTTTCCGTCCGGCGCGGCGAACGCGCACATTCCGTCCGCGTATCCCGGCACGAGCAGTCCGTCATCCATCCGCTCCCCGGCTCTCGATAGGACGCGGAACTCAAACCCCGCCGGCAGATCGAGCAGCTTGTGCGGATCGGGAATGAGGGGTCCGTAGCCGTCGGCGATGTCGCCCGCGTGAGGCGTGGTCCAGCCGCGCCCCTCGAACATGCATCGAAGTCCGGAGAAACCCAGCGCCACGCATGTGCCGACGCTGAGGAAATGCCTGCGCGTGAGCGACTTCTTGTGACCGCTGAATATCATGACCGCACGTGTCGAGAACTCACAATGCTGTCGCACCACGCTGCCACTGGCCCGTCGGCGAAAGTCTGCCTCGTCATTCCCGCGCAGGCGGGAATCCAGTCTCGCCGCATAGCAACAGACAGCCGCTATTTCCGCTATTCCTGCGCCGGCGGCGCCGGCAAGTTGTGGTTGTCGGAAACCAGGAGACGACTTCAGTTCACCCCTGCGATGCCCATCAGCTTGTCATAGCGCGCCTGGTCCGCGTACATCTGCAAATACACCTTGTACTTGCGATCGTGGTATTCGCGCACTTCCCCTCCCGCCGCAGACACGGTTGACGCCGTTCGATTCATGGCGCGCATGGCCGCCGGAATGTCCGCATACGCCCCGCACGCAACCGCGCCCAACGCCGCGGCGCCCAGCAGCACGGCCTCCGGCTCCCGCGGCAGGTGGATGCGGCATCCCGTGATGTCCGCGTGCTCCCGCAGGAACAAGGGGTTCTTCGTTCCGCCGCCGCAGGCAAGCACATGACGAACTTCATACCCTTTGTCGTTCAACGATTCCAATATGTGTCGCGTTCCATAGGCGACCGCCTGCACCGCGGCCAGGTATTGCAGGGCCAGCGCGTCCATGTCATCCTGGAGCGTCAGCCCCGACGCCATCCCGCGCGCCAGCGGATTCGCGCGCGGCGATCGATTTCCGTGATGATCTCCCAGAATGTGCAGCCGGCTTGTGAGCATCGCCATGGACCTGCCTTTTGACAGTCGCGCCAGCCGATCATTCAGCAGCTCATAAATGGATTTTCCATTTTTCTTCGCTTCGGAACTCAATGTGGAATAATGAGCGCTGGATTGAATCACATGGTCGATCAGCGCGCCCGTCGCGGACTGCCCGCCCTCGGTGAGCCAATACCCCGGGATCATCGCCGAATAGTAGGGACCCCACACGCCGCCCACGAACCGCGCCTTGGGAGACACAGCCATGTGACAGCTCGACGTCCCGCCGATCAGCGCCAGGCGCTGCAGGCACGTCCGCTCGGAGAACGGCTCACCGTCCAGCGTCGCACCGATCACTCCCAATCCGCCGGCGTGCGCGTCAATGATGCCCACGCCCACCGGCGTTCCGGGCAGCAAGTGCAGTTCCCGCGCGGCGGACTCCGTCAGCCCCGCCCCCAACGCCTCGCCCATCGGGCGGATGCGCTGCCCGATGCGGGCATAGCCGTCGTCCACGATTTCCCCAAGACCAATCTGCCGGAAAAATCCGTCATCCCAGCGCCCGATGCTCTCCAACTGACCGCGCTTGTTCCCGGCGTGCCCTTGGTAAGTCCATTTGCAGACCGTCGTGCACAGCGATCGTGTGTCCGAGCCTGTCGCCCGCCTTGTGAGGTAGTCCGGCAAATCAAAAAAACGGCCGGCCGCGAACCATGTCTTCGACAGATGCTCCTTAAGCCACAGAAGCTTGGGCGTCTGCATCTCCGGCGAAATGACCCCTCCCACGTACTTCAGCACTTTGTGGTTGGTTTCATTGATCCGCCGCGCCTGTTCCAGGGCGCGATGGTCCATCCACACGATCACGTTCTGCTCGTGGCGACCGGTGGGCGAGACGGTCAGCGGCTTGTCCTTGCGATCGAGGCACACCAGCGAACAGGTGGCGTCGAACGACAAACCCGCCATGTCCTCGGGCTTCGCACCCGCCTCCTTCATCGCTGCGGCAACGGCCTTGCCGCAGGCGAGCCAGATGTCCTCCGACGACTGCTCGACGAAATCGGGCTGGGGCTTCCACAGGCGGATGGGATGCGACGCGCAGCCATGCCCCGCGCCCTGAAGGTCGAACACCCCCGCCCGCGCGCTGCCCGTGCCCACGTCCACCCCGATCACCAGCCGTCGCTTTCTGGCCATGCGCGTAGCCTATCGCAGCCGTTGTCGCGACGGAAGTTACGCGATGCCTTGTGGCCGCCGTCTGATGTCGGCCTGCCGTGACGCTGACGGTGAACCAGATTGCTGCGGTTTTTCATTGACCCGCCGCACCGCACTCCCTAGCATATGAGTTCATGCCCGAGCAGAGGGGCAGAACGATGTCGGATTCTCCGGCCGATCGCAGGCATCGCGTGGTGCACCTTGCCTCGGGCGCGCGTCCCCGCACCGCTCCCGTCAGCGCCGTCATCGCCTCATCGGGTCTGCCCTGCACGGAAGTGTTCGACCCCTACTCGGCGCTGGCGCAGATCGCGCGTCGCGACCGCTGCACCCCCATGACCATCGTCGCTTGCCTCGATGATCTCCTGGACGTCGAGTTGGAGTTCTTTCAACTGCTCCGGCGAGAAGAAGCACCCGTGAAGGTCTTCGTGTATGCCGACGACAGGTGCAGCGCGCTCCTGGCCAGGTTGCAGTCCGAAGGCATGTTCGGCATCGGCGCCTTGGCCGGTCACCTCGAGCGCGCCGGGCAAGGTGGCGAGGAGGCCGATCCGCCCCGCCGCGACCTGCCCCCTCGCGCACGGCGGCGATGGAAGGGTCATGATCCTTCCATCGCGCTGACCTGTTCGCCGCCACCCGCCGGATCGGCGCCGCCTGCCGCGTCCTTGCCTCCCGCCGTGTCGCCTGCGCCTTCTTCCCCCGCCACACCACCCCCCCCCATCCGCCGGCCCCTGCCACCCGAAGCGTCCGCATCCTCACGTTCCCGCGTGCCCTGGATGCGGTATAATGATCTGCCGAAGCGAACTCCGCCGCGCGCCGACATGGGCGAGCCGCACCGCGATGCGCGCGACGAGCCACGTGGGGAAGCCCATGCGGATCTGCGCTTGGCCGACCTGGCGCTGCGGCCTGCCGATGACGAGCCGCTGCTGACGGCGGAGGAGCTCAACGCGCTGCTGGGTGAAGTGGGCGCGGGTGGCGACGCAACGTGACCCGCGCCGCCGAGGGAATCGCCTCATCCAACCGGCTCAACTCGGCTGCCGTTTCGACGCTGATCGAACAGGACTTGCGGGTGAAGGGGATGTTGCAGGCTGGAATGAAAACCCCGCTGGACGACTCCGGCGACGATCGCATCATCGTCGTGCGCCCGCGCGCTTTCGGGGGCAACGTCGCCGATGAACTGGCCTTGCGCTATCCGCGGCGCGGCGTGCTCGGACTCGACAGCTTCCTGTCGGCCATCTCCTCCGTCGGGCGAAACGGCTGCGACGCGGTGCTCGCGTGCGTGGACGCCGCCGAACCGCGCGTGGAAGAAGCCGTCGCGGGTCTGCGCCGCGCCGCCGGCGTGGACGCGCGCATTGTCCTCTGTTGCAAGCCGGAGGGAGAGCCGATCGCGCGACGCGTGCTCCACGCCGGCGCCAACGAGTACGTCCTGCATCCTCTGCAAGGTCCGGAGTTGGACGCCGCGCTCGGCATCGCGCCGCAGATCACCTGGCAGGGAGGCCGCCTCACGCCCGCGACCTCCGCAACACTTGAAGAGCTTGAGCACCTCGGACGCCTGCTTGCCAACCTCGGCGGGCGCCCGCGCGCGCTGATGACCGAACTCGCCGGCATCGTCCGTCTGGCTCTCAGCGCCCGCGGCGTCAGGCTCGTGCTGCAAGACCGTGCGGCCAGTGCCGGCGAAGACGTCAGGGAGCCGGTCCTCACCTGCCCCATCGCCGACTCTGCCGACGTCCCACGACCTCTCGACGCGCCTCAGCGCATCCACGCGGATAGGACAGACGTGATGGAAGACGACCCCGCCGGCCGCATGGACGCGGAACCGCTGGGGCGCTTTGACGTGGGACCGCGCGACCGCGGCGCGTACTCGCTTGCGGACGTGGAGAAGTTGCAGCACTACGCGCGGCTCGCCGGGCATGTGCTTCGCGCCGCCCGCCGGCAGCGGCGATGGCGAAAGCTCGCGGAGACGGACGAGCTGACGGGCCTGCCGAACCGCCGCGCCTTCCTCCACGCCTTTGCGCTCCTCCTTCAGCGTGCCCGCACGGAGCACTTCCCCGTCACCGTCCTCATGTTCGACCTCGACGATTTCAAGGCGTACAACGACGCCTGCGGGCACGACGTCGGCGACGAGATTCTCCGCACCACGGCGCGCCTCTTCCGCAAGCACTGCCGCGAGCACGACCTCATTGCCCGTCTCGGCGGCGATGAATTCGCGGTTGTCTTCCACGATCCGCAGGGTCCGCGCGTCGCCGGCTCCAAGCACCCCGAAACCGTCCTCGCCGTCCTCGAACGCTTCCGCGAAGCGCTTCGCCGACAGGTCTTCGAGCCGCTCGGCGCCGCGGGCCAGGGACGCCTCACCATCAGCGGCGGTCTGGCCGCGTTCCCGTGGGACGGCGCCGCCCCGGACACCCTGCTCCATCGCGCCGATCAGGCGCTGCTCGAAGCCAAACGCGCCGGCAAAAACCGCATCGTCCTGGTCGGCAACCCGGACCACGGCTCACCGGGCGCGTGAGACGCCGCCTCTACTGGGGCACCGGCTTTCCCGCCGGTGTTGCGACGCCGCGGTGGGCGGGTTGACCGGCCGCAAAGCCGTTCGGCTGACTTTCACCCCGGACCCCTATCAGTTAGTGGTGAAAGGCGACGCCCGCCATGCCCGTGCTGGCGGGAATCCAGCTTCGTCATGTCCGCGCAGGCGGGAATCCAGCAGACGGCCTGCGAGGAGCCACGAATCCAGCGGTTTTCCTGGGCAGACAGAACCCCCGCCTGCGCGGGGGTGACGCGACCCGGTCCGGTCTAAGCCTCCATTGCGGGCTGCTATTCCCCATATCGCGCCACGATCTGCTCGCGATTCTTGCCCAGGATCTCGTGCCTGCGACCCACTTTCGTGAACGCCTCGATGGCGCGGTCGATGTGCTGCGGCTCATGGGCGGCCGAGAGCTGCACGCGGATGCGCGCCAGCCCCTTGCCCACGACGGGGAAGAAGAAGCCGATGACGTAGATGCCCTCGTCATACAGGTCGCGGGCGATGGTCTGCGCGAGCTTGGCGTTGTAGAGCATGATGGGCACGATTGGATGCACGCCGGGCTTGATATCGAAGCCCGCCGCCGTCATGCCCGCGCGGAAACGCTTCGTGTTCGCCTCCAGCTTGTCGCGCAGCGCCGTCGTCTCGCTGAGCAGGTCCAGCACGGCGATCGAGGCCTTGACGATCATCGGCGCCAGCGTGTTGGAGAACAGGTACGGGCGCGAGCGCTGCCGCAGCAGCTCGACGATTTCCTTTCGCCCGCTGGTGAACCCGCCGGACGCGCCGCCCAGCGCCTTGCCCAGCGTCGAGGTGATGACATCGACCCGCCCCATCGCGCCGCAATGCTCCGCCGAGCCGCGGCCCGTTCGACCGAGGAACCCCGTGCAGTGGCTGTCGTCCACCATCACCAGAGCGTCGTGCCTGTCCGCCAGGTCGCAGACTTTGTCGATCTGCGCCACCGAGCCGTCCATGCTGAACGCCCCGTCAGTGGCGATCATGCGCACGCGAGGCCGAACCGCGCCTGAAGCGGACGCGGCGGGCACGCCAAGGGCGTCCTGCAGTCGACGAGCTTCTCGCAGCTTCACGTCAAGCTCGGCCATGTCGTTGTTGGCGTAGATCAGCCGACGGGCTTTGCACAGGCGGATGCCGTCAATGATCGAGGCGTGATTGAGCTGATCGGTGATGATGACGTCGCCTTCGCCCAGCAGCGTCTCGAAAAGCCCGCCGTTGGCATCGAAGCAGGAGGTGTAGAGGATCGTGTCGTCCGTGCCGAGGAACTCGCTGACGCGGCGCTCGAGCTGCTTGTGGATGTCCTGCGTGCCGCAGATGAAGCGCACGCTTGAAAGCCCGAAGCCGTGCGTGTCCAGCGCCTCGCGCGCGGCGGCAATCACCCGCGGATGCGACGAAAGCCCGAGGTAGTTGTTGGCGCAGAAGTTCAGCACCTCCCGCCCCGGCGAACCCATCGGAAATGAAACACGGATGCCCGCGGACTGTGGGCCGAGGATAGATCGCTCCTCCTTGTACAGCCCGGCCTGGCGGATGGCGGACAGCTCGGCTTTCAGGTGATCTTGGAAGGCGCCGTACATGAGATTCCTCCGTCGGTAAGCAGGCCGAAGCCGGCGCTGGCGCGGCGGTTCGGGTTGGCTCTGTGCTCTGGCATCGAATCACGCTTGGCGAGGCAGGCTTGATTCTGGCGGAAAGGCGCGGCGGGGTCCAGACGGGCGCTCGCGGGGCGAGTCGGGCGGGAGGTGCAACGGCTCTGATTGCTGCGCTCGTGAGGAAACTGCCCTGACAGGAAGGCGGGGCTCAGTTCTGCCCGATGCGCTCTTCGACTTCGAGCACGCGGCTGACCAGTCTGCGATGCGCGCCGACGAGATCGCGGCAGATGAGGTCCATGCGCTGCGACATCTCGCGCCGCTCGCGGACGAGGCGGCGCGTCAGGTCCCGCAACTGGCGGTGGCGAACCTGATGCTCGCGGTGCAGGCGGTGGCTCTCGATTCCGGACTCGACGGCCTGCAACAGGTCGCCGACGGGAAACGGCTTGACCAGCACGTCGCGCACGCCGAAGCGCAAGAGCGTGATGACTTCGTCGGATTCGAGCGCCTGCGCGGTCATGATGACGGGTCGGCGGCTGACGGCGGCAAGCTGCTCCGCCAGCGCGGTGCAGGGCATGTCCGGCGCGTCGCACGAAGCGACGACGACGTCCTGCGGCTCGAGCATCTCGATGTCCAGCGCGTCGCGCCCGTGCGACACGCAGGTGATCTGCGCGCCGAAGCGACGAACCAGGCTGTCCACCATCACCTCGACGACGCGGGCGTCCGGTTCAACGACCAGGATCTTGCGGATATCCCCTGCCATGCGCGCTCCGATGCTGCCAACCGTTGTGATCGCATCGGGACGCGGAGAGCGGTAGGCTGCGTCGCAAGCCGCATGTGGCACCGCCGCGTGTGGCACCGGTTTCCAACCGGTGCCTGTAGCACAGGATTCCCAACCTGTGCAGCCTCCGGTGAACCGGCTCAACCCTCGCGCGCCGCCGGCCAGTCGATGTACGCCGTCGTGCCCGCGCCGGGCGACGACTCCAGCCGGAGCCGCCCGCCGTTCATCTCCACAATCCGCTGCGCCCGCGACAGCCCCATGCCCCTCCCGCGACCGGCCGTCCGGTGCGAGAAGAACGGGTCGAACGCGTGCTCCAGGACCTCGCGCGTCATTCCGACTCCGTTGTCCTCGATGCGTATTCGGACTGTTTCATCGGACGCCAGCGAGGGTGAGTTAATGATGATCCTTGCCGATTCGGGGTGCGTCGCCTCCAGCGCGTTGCTCAGCAGCGCGTTGAGCACTTCAACGATGCCCGCCGGATCCGCCATCACGCGCGCCTGCGGGTCGGCCACGTGCACCTCAATCTGGTTGGAGCCGAGGCTGGAGTGTTCCACCCAGTGCTTCCAGACGGTTTCCAGCAGTTCCGTGAGCATTATCGGAACCGGCGTAGGCTGTTCCGGTCTGGCGAACGCCATCAGCTCGCTGACGATGCTCGACGCCCGCTTCGCCTGTTCGCTGATGATGGTCATGGCTTTCAGATCGTCTTCGTGGTCGCAGGTCTGCGCAAGCATCTGCGCCCGACCGGAGATGACGGCCAGCGGGTTGTTCAGTTCGTGCGCCGCGCCCGCCGCCAGGGCCGCAATCATGGACAGCGATCGGCTCCGCAGCAGGTCGGCCTGCGCCGCCTGAAACCGGCGGTTCACGTCCGCCAGCTCCTCGGCGACGCGATCGCGCGATTCCCGCCCGGCCGCCCCGTCCAGGGCGAGCGCAAAAGCCGCCGTCAGCCCTTCCAGCTCGACGCCCGCGCGGCTCCACGCATGTGTCCAGTCAGCCGCAGGGGCCACGATGAGGCCGAACCGACGATCGCCCTGTCGAATCGGCAGGACCGACAGGTCTCCGCAGGCTGGAAGATTCCTGACGCGCTGGTAGGCGGCGGTTTCGATCGTGGTCGCCGAACGCCACGCCGCGGATTCGGTCGTGTCCGCGTTGTCGAACGCGCCCACCAGGCCTGGAACCGCGGACGCGGGCAGCGACAGGCTGCGACGGCCGTGCAACTCATCCCAAACGCCGAACTGCGCGGATTGTGCGGCCGTCCCTCGCGCGGCCAGCACGACGCCGTCGACGCCGAACAGATCCGCCGCCACCTGGGCGATGGCCTCGCACACTTTCGCCGACCCGGCGTCGCCGCGCAGATTCTGCGAAAAACGCCGCAGCGCATCGAGACACCTGGATCGCCGCTCCAGCCTTTCCTGCGCTTCCGTCAGCCGGGCGTTGGCGCGCCCCAGCTCCGTGTTGGCCGCGGTCAGCGCGTGCAGAAAAACCGTGTCGCTGTGCAGGTCGTCGATGTCGAACAGCCCCGCCAGCTCCTCCATCTTCCGCGGCAGCGCCTCGATCACTCCGCGCAGCGAGTTCTCCTTGATGCCCAGGCGCGACGCCTCCTGCTCGATCGGCCCGACGTGATGATATCCCGAGTAGCCTATGCGATGCTGCCGAACCAGGTCGTCGGCCACGTGGACGATTCCCACGAGACTCTTGGCGCCGACGCTCTCCGGCAGCGAGTCCACGGCGTGGTGATGCAGCCATGCGCAGTCCACGATCGGCTGCGGCAGCGACCACTGCGCCATCAGCCGCTTGCCCGCCACGGTATGGTCAATGCCGAGCACCTCGCGCTCCACGTCGCAGATGCAGGCGTGATCGGCTTCGACCTTCTTCACCACGCGCGCATACGACTTCGGCAGGCACGTCTCCAGCGCGAGCTTGCCCACGTCGTGCAGCAGTCCGCCGACGAACGCCTCGTCGGGGTTGACCGCCCGCGGCGAGGCCGCTTCCGCCAGCAGCTTGGCCGCGCACGCCGTCGCCAGCGCGTGCTTCCACAATTCCGTGCGCAGCTTAGACGTCGTGGCGTCGCCCGGCGCCCGCAGCGCGTCGTACATCTGCACGGAGAGCACCGCGTTGCGCACTTGCTCAAAGCCCAGCAGCACGACGGCGCGATCCACGGAGACCACGTTCCGTCCGGCGCCGGCGCTGGCGCGCTGAATGAGCCGCAGGATCTTCACCGTCAGCGCCGGATCCGACTCGATCAGCCGCACCACGTCGGCCGCGCTGCTCGTGTCCGAGGTCGTCGCTTCCAGCAACCGGATCGCCACGTGCGGCAGGGTCGGGAGTTGGCGCAGATGTTCGAGGACCAGCTCCGCCCGAGCTTCAGGGGCGTCGGCGGACGCGGGCGCGGTCGCGGGGTTTCTGGAGACGGGCGCGGTCGCCGGCATGGAGGTACTCCCTTCGGGGGCAATGTCCGCCGCGCTGGGCTGCCGCGCGGCCGCGGGCTGCATCGAGCTACACCGGGCTTAAGGCAAGCAGGTCCGCCATTTTCGCAATGACCTTGTCCACCGCGAAGGGTTTCTTGATGAACTCGTCAGCGCCGGCCGCCATCAGCTCCTCGACTTCCATGGGATCGGCCACGCCGCTGACGATCACGATCTTCATGTGCTGGTAGGCGCCGTTGGACCGGATGCGGCGGCAGACGACGTTGCCGTTGATGTCGGGGAGCTTGAAGTCCAGGAGCATCATGTCCGGGCGGAACTGCTCCGTCAGAATGCCGGCGTCGTAGCCGGACTCAGCCGTGCGCACCTCGAACCGCCCGTCGCGCTCCAGCAGATCCTTCATCATGTCCACAATGTTGGCGTCGTCGTCCACGACGAGCACTTTCTTCTTCCCGCTTTCGAGGTTCTCCAACGGAATCTCGTTCTCGCGCATGAACGCGCGCAGCGCGTCCACCGGAATCCGCCGGAACCGAGAGCCGGGAACGCGGAAGCCCTTCAGCCTCCCGTTGTCAAAGCACCGGATGATCGTCTGCTGGCTCACGTTGCAGATCGACGCCACCTCGCCGGTCGTGAACACCGTCTTGCTGTTCCTCATGGCCGACTCCCGCTGCCTGAGTGATCCCCACGCGCACAAGCCGTGAATCTTAACCATTCAACTCAGTTTGACCATCTACCCCAGCTTAGCCATACCTTAGATTCTCCCCTGACGCCCTGTCAAGGAAAATGTTGCGCCAAGTACGGGTGTTTTTTTCGCCCTGCGCACGGAAAGGGAGGGCGGCTCTGAGCCGATTATCGGCGGGAGGGTGCGAGGGATGCCTGCGTAATCGGCGGACCGGCACGGGCCATGCGTTGGCTTGGGGATGCGAGCGAAGAGCTAGCTCGAGGGGCTGGCCGTCTTCTGGCTCATCATCACCCAAAGCACCGTAAGGTCCGCGGAGCTGATCCCCGGGATGCGGCCCGCTTGGCCCAGGGTCATCGGGCGGACGCGGGCGAGGTTCTCCCTGGCCTCCGCCTTGAGTTGGGGAATCGTCGAGAAGTCCACCCAATCCGGGATGCGATGGGATTCGAGTTTCTGCAGGCGCTCGATGTGGCGGTCTTGGCGCTGAAGGTATCCTTCGTACTTGGCGCGGACCATCACCTCCCAGAGGTCGTCGGCGCCAAACGTCCGGCCGCTTGTTGTGTGCAAAGCATCCGCGAAGGTTTCCAACAGAGCATCGGGGCGCTTCAGCCAGCTTGCCAGCGTCGAGCCGTCCACCGACGCTCCGCGCATCGCGCGGCGGATGGCCGTCACCGCGTGCTCCTTTCGCTCGTGCAGCGCCCATCGCCGGTCATCCACCAAGCCCAGCCGCCTCCCGATGGGGGTGAGGCGCTGGTCGGCATTGTCGCTGCGCAGGCTGAGTCGGTGTTCCGCGCGCGAGGTGAACATCCGGTAGGGTTCGATCTGCGGGCGGGTGATGAGGTCGTCGATCATGACGCCGAGATACGCCTGATCGCGCCGCAGGATCAGCGCTTCCTCTCCCTTCAGCCGCATCACCGCGTTAATGCCCGCGAGGATGCCCTGCCCCGCGGCCTCTTCGTATCCGCTGGTGCCATTGATTTGCCCGGCGAGGAACAGCCCGGCGACGCGCTTGGTCTCCAGACTGAACTTCGTCTGGTGCGTGGGAACCCAGTCGTACTCGACGGCGTAGCCGTGCTGCAGGATTCGAGCGTCGCGCAGCGCGGGGATGCGCCGGATCATGTCCTCCTGCACGTCGGCGGGAAGCGACGTGCTGATGCCGTTGCAGTAGATGCGCTCGCTCTCGTAGCCCTCCGGTTCGAGAAAGATCTGGTGGCGGTCCTTGTCCGCGAAGCGCACCACCTTGTCCTCGATGCTGGGGCAGTAGCGCGGCCCGGTGGACTGAATCTGCCCGGAGTACATCGGCGCGCGGTGGAGGTTCTCGCGGATCAGGCCGTGGACCTCGCCGTTGGTGTAGGTGATCCAGCAGGGAACCTGGCGCTGGTGCAGCCCATCCGTCAGGAAGGAGAACGGGATCGGAACGTCGTCGCCCGGCTGCTCTTCAAGCTGCGCATAGTCCAGCGTGTCGCGGTGCAGGCGCGGCGGCGTGCCGGTCTTCAGCCGCCCCAATGTAAGACCCAGTGATTCCAGCACGCGACTGATGCCCACGGCCGGCGCCTCGCCCACGCGCCCCCCCGCCGTCTGGCGCTCGCCACAGTGCATCAACCCGCGCAGGAATGTGCCCGTCGTGAGGATCACCGCATCACAAGCCAGGCGCCGACCCTCCGCGAGTTGTGCGCCGGTGATCCGATGCACCGGGCCGCCCGCCGCCGGTTGCGCCACCGCGTGAACGTGCAAGTCCTCCACCGAGCCTTCGAGGATTTCGAGGTTGCGCGCACCGGCAAGCAGATCGCGCGTCGCGTTCGAGTAAAGCTGCCGGTCGCACTGCGCCCGCGGCGCCCACACGGCTGGACCCTTGCTGCGGTTGAGCATCCGGAACTGAATGCCCGCGCGATCGGTAACAAGCCCCATCAGCCCGCCGAGCGCGTCAATCTCGCGGACCATGTGCCCCTTGCCGATGCCGCCGATCGCGGGGTTGCACGACATGCGCCCGATGGCGTCGAGCTGCATCGTCACCAGCGCCGTGCGCGCGCCCAGCGTCGCCGCCGCCCAGGCGGCCTCGATGCCCGCGTGCCCGCCCCCCACCACCACGATGTCGTACCGCTTGGCCATGTCGCTTTGTTGACGAAACCGGCTATTCTACGCGCCGGCGACGGTCTGAACATGGTGCGATGGCGCGTGCAGAAAGGCTGCACAGGCGTGGTTCGTTGATTCTCCTGATGTTCGAGAAGTTTCGACACTTCCTGGTGGTTGCATCGCTGCTCGGCCTTGTGGGCTGCCGAAAGCCGGCCGCGCCGACCTCGCCCGACCCCTCGGGCACGGCGGTCACCGGCAACCCGGCCGCTGCCGGCGAGGAAGGAGCGCACCTGACCTTTCCTCCGCCGCTCCGCGCCGCTGACGAGAGCGTCAACCAGTTCATCGAGGAAGCCCTTCGGGTTTCGACGGGCCGCGACTACGACGCCTTCCGTTTATTGTGGGTCACCGTGGACGAGCCGTTCGCGCGCGAGCAGTTCGAACGCGGCTGGAAGAGCCTTAAGGCGCTGCGCGTCGAGGTGCTGCAGAAGATCCGCGATCCGGTGGATGACTCCATCCTCTACGGACTTTACGCCATCGCGGAACTGGACCCGAGCGATCTTCCCACGGGGCAGGAGGCGAGTCGCCGCGTCGTCCTCGAGATCCGCAAGGAGCAGGACCGGTGGAGACTCGCCAACGCACGCGACGAAATCCGGCGCGCTGTCATTGAACTCTATCAGCAGGCACACCCGGCGTCCGCTTCGCCGTCCCCTGGAGCGGGAGGAGCGTAACGCCTCGACTCGCCGAACCTTCCGCCGTGAGCAAGGGAGGAGTCAACGCCTCACGCCGGACGCGAATGAGCGATACCCGGACTGACCGATGGACCTGACGAAGCTCATCTCCGATGACCATCAGCGGGCGCCGAAATCCAGGGTGATTTCCGCGCAGTTCATGCGCACACTCGGCTACACGTGGCGGTTTCGCCGCCTGCTCCTGACGGGATTCGCCTGCGCGCTGCTGTTCGCCGGGCTGCACGCCGCCAGCTTGGCGGGCGCGCTGCCGGTTCTCAAGCTGATCCTCGACGAAGAAGGGCTGCACGGTTGGATCGACCGCACGGTGGCCTCGCGGCGGCTGGGCTTCGAGGTCGAACTGGCGCGCCGCGCGGAGGGCGCCGTCCTTGCCGTCCGCCGCATATCTCCGACCCACGTCCTGTTCAATCAAGGTCTCGGCGAAGGCGACTTGATTCAGCCGCTCGGACTTTCCGCGGCGGAATGGCTCGCCAGCGTGGCACGCGGGAACGAAGGCGACGCGCGCGAATTCGACGCCGTGGGCGTTTCATCCAGCAGCGCCGAAGCCGGTCCGAACCTGAAGCGCTTCGTCGTGACGCTGCGCGGGCTGGACTTCAAGGAAGCCGCCAAGTTCCGCCTCTCGCAGCTCGTCAGCCGTGAAACCCTCGAACACGACAAACTCCGAGTCCTGGTGTACATCCTCGTCCTTGTCACGCTGGTGGCGATCCTCGCCAACGTCTTCCGCTTCCTCGCCGAGTATCTCGTCTCGCAGGCCGTTCTGCGCGGCATGATCCGCCTGCGCGCCCAGCTTTATGAAAAGGTGCTCACGCTCCCGATGGCGTTCTTCACCGAGCGCGGCACGTCGGACCTCGTCACGCAGTTTGTGCAGGACATCCAGGAGATTCAGCGCGGATTGCTCGCGCTCTTCGGCAAGCTCGTCACCGAGCCGCTCAAGGCCGGGTTCATTCTCACGCTGGCGATCTTCCTCGACGCGCGCCTCACGCTCATGGTGATGGTCATCGCCCCCCTCGCCGCGGGCGTGTTCCTCATGATCGGCCGGCAGGTGCGCAAAGCCAATCGCAAGCTGCTGGCGCAGTACGGCGTGATGATCGGCGGACTTTCGACGGTGCTGCAAGCGATCGACATCGTCAAGGCCTACACGACCGAAGAGTTCGAGCGCCGCCGCCTGGATGCGCTCGATGCGAAGATGTTCACGCAGCAGCGGCGCATCGCGCGCATGCAGGCCGCCCTGCCGCCGTCGCTGGAAGTGCTCGCGGTGACGGGGGTGTCGATCGTCAGCCTCTGGCTCGGCTCGCGCGTGTTGGACCGGCAGCTCAACGTCTCCGAGTTCATGCAGCTCGCCCTGGTGCTGGGAATGATGCTCGACCCGATCCGCAAGGTCGCGGACGTGTACACGCGGATCTCGCGCGGATCGGCCGGCGCGGATCGGATTTTCAAGGTGCTGGATCTCCCGCCGGAAGCGGTGGAGCGCGGCGGCGATCGCCCCGCCGAGGCGCTGAAACGCGCGATCGAGTTTCGCGGTGTGACCTTCACCTACCCCCACGCGCCCGCGCCCGCGCTGAACGACCTGACGCTGACCCTCCGGCGGGGCGAATGCCTCGCGCTCGTCGGTCCCAACGGCTCGGGCAAGACCACGCTGGTCAACCTGCTGCTGCGATTCTACGACGCACAAAGCGGCGACGTGCTGTACGACGACCAGCCGCTGGCGGAACTGCGGCTTGCTGACCTTCGCCGGCAGATCGCGCTGGTGACGCAGAAATCCGTGGTATTCGATGGGACGATCCGCGAGAACATCGCCTACGGATCGCCCGACGCGACCGAGGACCAGATCCGCGACGCCGCCCGCCGCGCCTTCGCCGAGGAGTTCATCCTCGCGCGCCGCAACGGCTTCGACGAGCGCGTCGGCGAGGGCGGCATGGCGCTCTCCGGCGGGCAGCGCCAGCGCCTCGTCATCGCCCGCGCCATCCTCCGCAACGCGCCCATCCTCATCTTCGACGAAGCCACCAGCCAGGTGGACACCGAATCCGACGAGAAGATCCACCAGGCCATCCGCGAGCTGTCCCGCGATCGCACAACCCTGATGATCGCCCACCGCCCCAGCACGTTTCGCTTCGCCGACCGCATCGTGGTCCTCGATGCCGGATGCATCGTGGACAGCGGTCAACATGACGACCTGATCCAACGCTGCCGCCTGTACCGGACACTGTGTCAACTTGACTGACGACTCAGGCGGGAGCGGCTCACGATGGGCCTGCTCGCAGCGATCGCCAACCTCGCGCTTTCCGGTAAAGCGTCTTCCTGCCCGTGAACGGTTGAAAGCTCGCGGCGTCTTTCCAAGACCGCACAGGTAGGAAACCTGTGCTACACTCACCGGTTGGAAACCGGTGCCACACTCACCGGTTAGATGCCGCCGTGCATCCGCGGGCCTGGCGGCTGGGAGGCGATGATCCGCGACTCGCGGTCCAGCATCCACTCCCATCGCTCGTCCACGCGCGTCGCGTCAGGCAGCGCGCGGGCGAGTCCGAGGAAGCTGAGGTAGTGCCCGGCCTCCGACGCCCACAGGCCGCGATAGACGCGGGCAAGCTGCGCGTCGTCGCAGCACCGGGCGAGAATCTCGAATCGCTCGCATGACCGCAGTTCGATCAGCGCGCTGACGAGGAGGCGGTCGATCAGCTCGAGCGGTCCGCGGCCGTGGCGAACAAGATCGCGCAGCGCCGCGGCGTAGGGGTTGGCGTGGGTCCGCGTCAGCCGCCCGCCGCGCCGGGCCAGCAGTCGCACCACCAGCGCGAGGTGCTCCACTTCGTCGCGCGCCACGGCGGTCATCGCCTGCACCCAGTTCTCCGGTGGACACGGCTCGGGCCAGCGGTTCAACAGCTCCAGCGCGTTGGCCGCGGCTTTCTTTTCAAGATGGGCGTGATCGTTGAGCAGCGCGAGCGGGTGCTTGAGAACCTGGGATCCCCATGCGTCGGACGTGCGCCAGCGCAATGGAAGGTCGCGGATGTTGAGTTGCGCGGGATTTGATGACATCGAAAGGCATCGTAGCATCGGAGGCGTGGCATCGGGAATGGATGTGCGTCGAGTTTCTCACTTGCAAAGGGAATGGTCGGTCCGCAGCCGGCACAGGTTGGAAACCTGTGCTACAGCCACCGGTTGGAAACCGGTGCCACAGTGCCCTCGTGCCACAGTGCCTTCGTGCCACAGTGTCTACGTTCCACAGTGCCTTCGTTCCACAGTGGCTTCGTGCCACAGTGCCTTCGTTCCACAGTGGCTTCGTTCCACAGTGCCTTCGTTCCACGGCGACACGACCCGACAGCGTCCAAGCGCCGCAGTCCCGCAGGGTTGGATCGTCGCTGCGCGCCCGGAACTGGGGCGGCGTTACGCGCCGGCGTCGGTCTTGTACAGCCCGTGGGTGTCGATGTAGTTGCGTATCTTCTCGGGGACGAGGTAGCGGATGGACTTGCCCAAGCGGACGCGGCGGCGGATGTCCGTGGCGGAGATGTCCATCAGCGGCGTGTCCATCACCCCGGACTGAAGCACGGCGATCTGCTCCTCGCTGAGCCGCGAGCGCAGCAGGTTCCAGTCGATCTGCTCCCAGCCGGGCCGGGCGGCGGTGACGATGCGGCAACTGTCCACCAGCGCCCGCACGCGGTACCACGTCGTCAGCTCCACGAGCGAGTCCGAGCCGATGATCCAGTAGAGGATGATGTCCATGCCCAGCGCCTGGCGGAAGTGCGCCACGGTGTCGATGGTGTAGGTGGGTCCGTCGCGCAGGTCGTGGTCGCTGAACTGAAAAGCGTGCTCGCCCTCGATCGCCAGCTTGACCATGGCGCAGCGGTGCTCGGCTGCGGCCAGCGCGCCGGTGGGCTTGTGCGGCGGCTGCGCGGAGGGGAGGAAGATGAGGCGGTCGAGCTGCAGCTCTTCGGCGATGTGGCGTGCGACGATCAGATGCCCGTGATGAATCGGGTTGAAGCTCCCGCCGTAGAGTGCGATCTTTTCGGGCATAAGCGGTCGTGCATCGTCCTTGCAAATCGGCGACGTCCAGTCCCGCAGAGCGACATTCATCCCGGCGGGCAGTCTGCTCCCGCGGCGCATCCAGCCGGACAGAGTGGCCTGTTCTCGCGAGGGTGGCATGTTCTCGCGGTACTCCGCGTAAACATGCATCCGGCCGACCCATGCCGCGAGCGAACCGACGCCTGTCGCTCCCCACACTCGCCCGCGGATGCCTCCCGTGGAAGTCTAGGCGTTGACCGCGCGCCGTTCAATTCCACCGGCTCGCCGGCCTGCCCGTCAAGCTGGAAAACATTGATCCGCTCTCGCCGCGCGCACCGATATCAGGAATAGGCCCGGTGGTGCACGGTGACGGCCCGCGTAGGGTCGGCGCGCTGGGCGGTGATTTTCAAGGAGGATCCATCATGCTTCGAGAAGAACTATACATCGTTACAGGTCGCACCTGGCATCGGTTGGGGGGGGGGGGGGGGAACTGCCTCACTGATCCTGCTGCTGGGGTTGGTGACCGTGGGTAATGCCGACACCGTCAAGTACGTCGACGCCAGCATTTCGAGCAGCGGCAACGGCAACAGTTGGGCCACGGCCTACAAGACGCTGACGGAGGCCGTCGACGCGGCCTCGGGCGATTGGGTCATCAAAGTGGCGCAGGGAAGCTACAGCCCGGGTACCGAGGAAGAAGATACGTTTCTGATCGACACCGACGGCGTCGAGATCTACGGCGGCTACGCGGGTTTGCAGGGGCAGAACCCCGACGCGCGCGACATCGTGGACTACGAGACCATCCTCACTGGAGTCGTGGTCGTCTCTCCGTCCATCGTGCGGGCTTGGCACGTCGTGAAATTCAACTCGGGCGTCGGCACGACCACCATCCTCGACGGCGTTACCATCATCGCCGGCGAGGCAGACAGGCCCGACGAGACCGATCCACCGGTCAGCCACGAAGCGGATCGCAATGGCGGCGGCATATGGATCGAGAAAGGGGAGCCGGTCATTTCGAACTGCACGATCAAGAACAATACGGCGGATCACTATGGCGGAGGGGTATTCATGCAGGGCGATTCCAGTGAAGTTGGCGACGACGCGACGTTTGTGAACTGCACGTTCGACAACAACAGCGCGGTGTCCAACGGAGGCGGAATGGTGGCCGATGCGCGCATCGCCATCACCGACTGCGTTTTCAAGAACAATGACTGCACGGGAACCAACACCACCTCCGGACAGGAGCACGGGGGCGGCGGCCTGTGGATCACGCCGGGTCACGGTAGCGGCTCAAACACCGTGGTGCTTGCCGGGTGCAATTTCCTTGACAACACGGCCATCACGTTCGGCGGCGGCCTGGCGGTGGCAACGGCCACCGGTCCCGCGCCGGTGCTGATTAATTGCCAATTCCACGAGAACATCGCCAGCGACGGCGACTCGGGCGACAGCGCGGGCATGGGCGGAGGCATCTGGAGCCAGCGCCCGATGGAACTGGTCAATGTGACGCTGGCGAAGAACACGTGCAGCGAATCCAACAAGGGCGGCGGCATCTTCGTGGACACGGCCAGTTGGCAATCCGAATCGCTTGTGCTCATGACCAACTGCATCCTCTGGGGCAATGAATCCACCAACCACAACAACGAAGACGACCAGATCCACTTTGACGACGACGTGCAGGCGGACGTCATCTTTGCATGCATCGAAGACCTCGAGACATGGACGGATGAAGGCGACCACAACACGGCCGTCAGCCCCAATTTCAAGAACATCAATTCGAACCTGATACTCGACGGATCGGACTGCAGTGGAGGTGTATGTAGTTCCCGTTCTATTGACAAGGGCAACAACTCCTCGATCAGTGAATCCAACGACATTGGCAAGCGCACCCGGAAAATAGATCGCGATGGTGATGATGTCGTAACCGTTGACATGGGTTATTGGGAAACCCAATCCGGCGAGTAGAGAGCTGGCAGCCTTGGAGGACCGCCGTTTATCTGGTCAACGGCGGTCCTCCACCCATTCCACGCGGGTTCACCCGCCGATTCCATTCATTTTCCATCTGGGAGGTATCTATGCGCATTGCACCTATTCTCGTTCTTCTCACAATTCCGCTCTCGATTTTAGATTCTCGGCTTGTAGCCGAAGTGATTTACGTCAATGTCAACGCCAACGGAACGGACAACGGAACTGACTGGACTAACGCACACTGTGACCTGCAAGTCGCCATCGCCCGATCCAATCCAGGCGATGAACTTTGGGTTGCAGCGGGAATGTACACCCCGACGACCACGGGTGACCGAGACATCAGTTTCCACCCCCACGGCGGAACGGCCATTTATGGTGGGTTCGTCGGCGACGAGCTTGACCGTGACCAACGCAACTCATTTGAGAACCTGACTGTCCTGAGCGGGAACATCGGCGACTTGCAGTCGGTCTTGGACAACTCTATTCGCGTTATTCAAGTGGTAGGCGCGCCGCAGACCGTAACTCTGGACGGAATCGTCATACGCGACAGTTATAATGATCGCCACGAGGAAGCGGGCCGAGGAGGAGGGATATACAATGTGGGCTCAGACTTGCGGCTCGTCGACTGCGTGATTGAAGACAACTACGCGACGGGTGGCGGCGGCCTTTGGAACGAGAATGCCTCCCCGACGATTGAACGGTGTACATTTAGAAGCAACGAAAACTGTGCGATTACGAATTGGACAAGCGGAAGCCCGCAGATGCTTGACTGCGAGTTCTATGACAACCATACGCGAGGCAGAGGAGGAGCCTTTAATGCGTGGACCTCCAGTCACGAGTCCAGCTTTGTATCATGCTTGTTCCTTCGCAATACAGCCGACGACATTGGCGGGGCCTACTACGGATTCGGTGATCCGTCGTTCAAAGATTGTCTCTTTGTAGATAACAAGGCGAAAGACTACGCCGGCGTGGCTTACCTCCATGCAGGCACGGCGCGATTCACGAACTGCACGCTCTTCCGGAACCGATCGGGCTTCCTCGTCGGCGGGATCATCACCCACTCCGATGAGTCCACGCCGGTGATCACCGACTGCCTGCTGTGGGGAAACACGGCCAAGCGCGGGTCATCCTTGGAGCGATACCAGTTGTATCTGGATGCAGGCAGCATTAACTACTCTTGCGTTGAGGGCTGGAGCGGAGAATTCGGCGGCGTCGGGAACTTTGGCGATGATCCGTTGTTCGTGGACGCCGACAAGGAGAACCTGCGCCTGCGCGACGACTCCCCGTGCGTCGATGCCGGCGACGACTCGGTCGTCACGCAGCCCACCGACCTCGACGGCAACCCGCGAATCCTCGGCGCGCGGGTGGACATCGGGTGCTACGAATCCCTCTGCCCGGCCATCGCGGCGCTCGACCTGAAATGCACCAACAACGGCAAGCTCAAAGCCACGGCCACCACCACCCTGCCGGAAGGCTCAACCATCCGCTTCACCCAGCCCGACGCGCAAGGCCGACCCAAGTCGCACACAGCGAAGGTCACCCGCCGCGGCCAGGCGAAAGCGAAGTGGCGCCCGGAATCCGATGAACCCGTTTGTATCGAGGGTTGCGCGCAACCCTGCGCGCAGGCGACGTGCCGGTAGCGAGAGCTTCGCGGGAGCGCAGGCCCAAGGGCACAGTCAGACAGAGCCGCGACCGTAAGGGAGCGAACGTTGCTGCGGTTGTGCGGGCGCGGGTATCGCCGCACAATGGCCGCGGCGGGAGCACGCGGCTGCGCGGGACGTCCGTGGCCCCGCTCGAAGGCAGCGGTGCATGCGAATGCCCAAATCCCTCTATCTGATCGACGGCCACTATCAGATCTTCCGGGCGTTCTATGCGCCCTTCCGCGATCTCTCCAGTCCGACGGGCGAGCCGACGAAGGCGACGCACGTGTTCTGCCAGATGCTGCTGGGGTTGATCCGCGATCGCAGGCCGGACTACCTGGCGATCGTGCTCGACGTGTCGGACGAGACCGTCTTTCGACGCGACATCGACCCCAACTACAAGGCCCACCGCGACCCGACGCCCGAGGATTTCATCCTTCAGGCCGACCGCATCGTGTCCATCATCGAGCGGATCGGGCTGCCGATCTTCCGCCTGCCGGGGTTCGAGGCCGACGACGTGGCGGCGACGATCGTGGAGAAGATGCGGTCGAACGCGGAGCTGAACTGCTACCTCGTCAGCCGCGACAAGGACCTCGATCAGCTTCTGGGTCCAAACGTATTCCTGCTGGATCCGACGAAGGACGAGGTGGTCGGCCCGGAGCGCCTCAAGGAAGTGAAGGGTTTCACGCCGGAGCAGGCAATTGAGATTCAGACGCTGTGCGGGGACACGACGGACAACGTGCCGGGCGTGAAGGGCATCGGTCCGAAGACGGCGGTGAAGCTGATCGAGAAGTACGGCACGGCGGAGGAGGTGTTGCGCCACGCGGCCGAGCTGACGCCGAAGATGCGCGAGAACGTGGAGGCGTTTGCGCCGATGCTGGAGCGGACCCGGCGGCTGGTGACGCTGCGGCGCGATGTGCCGATCGAGTTCGAGTTGGAAAGTTGCCGCGTGGACCGGATCAACTTCCCGGCCGCTCTGCCCATCTTCGAGGAACTGGGCTTCAACTCGCTGCGCCAGCAGTGGACGCAGGTCGCCGCTGCAGGCGCGTCGCCGCGACCGCAGGGGACGGAGGCGGCCAATCAGAACCCGAAGCGCCAGCAAAGGTCCTCCCCCACCGAACAGAGCCGCGCCTTTCAGAGCCGCGCCCGTCAGGAAGCGGCCTCGCACGACGCCGTTGAGAACCCGAAGCGCGACCGAGGGTCCTCTCCCACCGACGCTGGCCAGCCTTCTGAGGAGCAAGCGGCGGGCGATCCATCCGTCCGGTCATCCGGTGCGGCCTCGAAACCCGGCGCTGAGGCAGGCCTGCTCTTCGACCTCTCGCAGCCACAGGAGACCTTCACCTACGACCTGGTGGACACTCCCGAAGCACTGGATGCTCTGGTCGCGCTGCTGGAGCGATCACCGCGTTTCGCCTTCGACACGGAGACGACGGGTCTGAATCCGGTCCATGCCAAGCTCGTCGGACTGTCCTTTTCATGCGAGGCGGGTCGCGCGTTCTACGTGGCCGTCCGCTCCGTCTCCGGTCGGACGATTCCTGAGGACGTCGTCGTCGCGCGCCTGCGCCCGGTCTTCGCCGACCCCGCGATCGGCAAGGTCGGGCAAAACATGAAATACGACATGCTTGTGCTGCGGCAGGCGGGGATTGAAGTGCGCGGCGAGATGTTCGACACCATGGTCGCAAGTTTTCTTCTGGATCCGATGCGCTCGTCACACGGGCTGGACTCGATGGCGCAGGGGCTGCTCGGGCATCGCATGATCCCCATCACCGACCTGATCGGCTCGGGCCGCAACCAGATCTCGATGGACCACGTGGACACGCGGCGCGTGTGTGAATACGCGGCCGAGGACGCCGACTATACCTGGCGGCTGTACGAGCTTTTTGATGGGCAGATGCGCGGCAGCCACGTGGAACGGCTTTTTCACGAGACGGAGATGCCGCTGGTCGAGGTGCTGACGGAGATGGAGCACAACGGCGTGGCCATCGATGCGGCGAAGCTGGAACGGCTCGGCGGCGTGATGCAGGCGCAGCTCGACGAGCTGAAGCAGGAGGTGTTCGAGGCCGTCGGGCATCCGTTCAACATCGACTCCACGAAGCAGCTTGCCGAGGTGCTGTTCGACGAGCTGCGGCTGCCGGTGATTCGCAAGACGAAAACGGGGCGCAGCACGGACGCCGACACGCTCGAAGCGCTGGTGGAGCAGTCGGATCACCCGGCGCCCCCGCTGCTGCTGCAGTACCGGGAGATTTTCAAGCTCAAGAGCACGTACGTGGACACGCTGCCGCGCATGGTCAGCCGCCGCTCGGGGCGCATCCACGCTTCGTATCACCAGACGGGGGCGATCACCGGACGGCTTTCCTCCAGTGATCCGAATTTGCAGAACATCCCGATCCGCACGCCGCTGGGCAAGCAGATACGCGAGGCGTTCGTGGCCGGCTCGCCCGACACGGTGCTGCTGGCGGCGGACTACTCACAGATCGAGCTGCGGCTGCTGGCGCATTTCTGCAAGGACGTGGCGTTGATGGAGGCGTTCGAGCACGGAGAGGACATTCACCGCTTCGTGGCGTCGCAGGTCAACGACGTGCCGCTCGAGGCCGTAACGCCCGAGCAGCGCAGCGCCGCCAAGGCGGTCAACTTCGGCATCATCTACGGGCAGGGGGCGTTCGGTCTGTCGCGGGGATTGGGGATTTCGCAGGCTGCGGCGAAGCGTTTCATCGACCGCTACTTCGAGCGATACCCGGGCATTCGCGCTTTCATCGACCAGTGCGTGGCGCACGCGCGGCGTCACGGCTACGTCGAGACGATTCTGGGAAGGCGGCGCCCCATACGCGAGTTGCAGTCGCAGAACCGCCAGCAGGTCAGCTTTGGCGAGCGCATCGCGGTCAACACCGTCGTGCAAGGCTCCGCGGCGGACCTCATCAAGCGCGCGATGGTGGACATCCATCAGGAGTTGATGCGCTCGCGCGGGTCGGAGCCGCGCCCGTCGGGAAGCGAACCGCTCAAACGCGGCAACGGGGCAACGAGGCAAATAAGCATCGAGGCAACAAGGCACCAAGGCAGCGAGGCAGCAAGGCAGCCGGGCAACCCAGCAGCGGCAACCCCGGGTCTGAAATGGACCGCTCGGATGCTGCTTCAGGTTCACGACGAGCTGGTGTTCGAGGTGTCCGCGGCAACGGTGGACCACGAGGCCCGGATGATCCGCGAGAAGATGATCCGCGCGATTCCGCTCGATGTGCCGATCGTCGTGGATGTGGGCTGGGCGAAGAACTGGCTGGCGGCGAAGTGACCGCGGGCGTCGCCTTTGTCGCAGGGGCGGCGTCGCGAATCTATCCGGCGGCGGTGAATGGCGCGAGAATTGCCGCATCTCGCGACGAGGAAGTCCGTTGCTGCAGGCCCGCGGACGCCGCGGGGTCGCTCTGGGCTGCATTTCGACACCTCCTGACGACGGCGCCAGACCGTGCCGCCCGCCGGTCGGAGGATTCTCAAAATGCGGCTGTCCTGCGCGACGTTGTGGATCGGTGCTGATTTCACTTGAGTCCGACCGCGCGGACGGTTACTGTATCGGATTACAGGGGGTCGTCGCAGCGTGGAAGCACGGACGCGGCCGTGCTCCACACGGGCTGTTGACACCGCGGCGATCGGTTCGGGTTCGGGAGGAGGAGCGGCTCAGCCGTCGGCGGCGCGAGCGGGGTGATGCGGCGGGTGCGCGCGGAGGTTGACCGCGCGCAGGGTTGTGCCTGTCGCGGAGGCGCCCCGCTGCGCACCGTTGACGCGGCGAAAGCTCCTGCTGCGCCCCGCGCGCCTTCCCGTTCCCCATCCGCTCGCACTCGTTGACCAGAGTCTCAAGGCGCTCGTACAGGCGGAGCCGATGACGACGATCGAGGCGATCTGGAAGCAGGCGGAGCGGGATCTCATCATTCCCAACGCCGATCAGCAGGGCGACGTGCTTTTGTGGGAGCACTGCTCGACCGTCGCGCGGGCCGTGCAGCAACTTCTCGCTTGGCCAGCGATCGCGGATCGATCCCCCTCCGCCGAAGCGCTCATCGCCGCGGCGCTGTATCACGACGCGTACTTCGCCGTCCTCCACCGCGGTCGCGGCTTCCGTGACAACGACTGCGTCACGCGGGCGGGCGACGCCGTGGTGCGCGATCATAGCGCGGAGATTCTCGCCGCGCGCCTGAAGGGAATCCTCGACGCGGAATCGCTCGATGCCGCGTGCGAAATCGTGCGCGAGGCCGGGCAGCGCGAGTGCCGGCGCATCGAAGCGCAGGTCCTCAGCGACGTGGACAACCTGCATCAGCTCGGACTGCTCACGCTGCTGCCGACGATCCGCCAGTCGGTTTCGACGGGCAAAGGCGCGGTTGACCTGATCGACCGCTGGCGCGTGTGGAAGGAGTACGGCGTGTGGCCCGCGCGGCGCGAGAGCTTTTACTTCCCGGAAACCCAACAGCTCGCCACGCAACGGGTGGAAGCCTACGACCGCTTCATCACGCAGTTGACCCGCGAGCTGGAGGGGGCCGACCTCGCGGAAGTACTGACCCCGCCGATGAAAGAGAAGCGAGCGGCCGCAAGCTGAGGGGCACAACCGCGCGCCGAGGCGGGCCTTACCGAGCCGCGCCTTGCAGAGCCGCGCCCGCAAGAAAGCGAAACGCGCTGCATCCGAGCCGCGAGTCCAACCCCACACCTCAATCATCAGACTCACCTCATCCGCGCAATCTCAAATCTGCGCAATCTGCGCAATCCGCGGATGACTCTTCCCGGCCCCTCGCCCCAAGAAGCAGTGAACGAATCGAAGCTTTGCAAAAGACAAGAGGAATACGCGCGGCATGGGGACCCGGTCTGCGTCGAAGGGAGCGAGCAACTGTGCGGGCAGAGGATCTGTGCGCAGGAAGGAAGGCAACGAGGCCACAGGACAAGAGGCAACCAGGCAAGAGGAAGAGGAGCGCGGTGGTTGGGGCGATGGCGTCGACTGCGGCGTGCTCTGCATCTGTGCAGCGGCGATTGCGAAGTTGGGGAGACGTCCTTGCACGCGAACGCGCGGACTGATGTCGCCGGGTCGCTGACCGAAAACAGGCGTCGCTCCGCAGCGCATCGCCGTCGGGGTCAGACCCTAAAATCAGCTTCCCGAGTTCATATCCACGAGGTCACGTCCCGCAGGCGAGGCTGTTCATCACCAGCAGCTTGATTTCGGTCATGTCCTCGATGGCGAAGCGCACGCCTTCGCGACCTGAACCAGAGTCCTTTACGCCGCCGTAGGGCATCGAATCCACGCGGAAGCTGGGCACGTCGTTGAGGATGACGCCGCCGACGTCAAGCTCCTCGAAGGCGTGGAAGGCGCGGTGCAGATCGCGCGTGAACACGCCCGCCTGCAGACCGTACACGCTGTCGTTGACGCTGCGCACGGCCTGGCGGAAGTCGCTGAAGGGCGCGAGCGTGGCCACGGGCCCGAAGGCTTCGACGCAACTGATCTTTGCGGACGGATCGACGTTCTCCAGCAGCGTGGCCTCGTGGAAGACGCCCTGCCGCCGACCGCCGCAGACGATGCGCGCCCCGCCGGCGACGGCCTCGCTGATCCACGATTCAATGCGCCGCGCGTCGGCCTCGGCAATCAGCGGTCCCAGAAAGGTGTCCTCGTCCAGCGGGTCGCCCATCTTCAGCCTCCCGGCGCGCTCCACGAGGCGGGCCTTCAATGCGTCGTAAATCCTCTCGTGCGCCAGGATGCGCTGCACGCTGATGCAGCTTTGGCCGGACTGGTAGAAGGCGCCGACGATGAGCCTGTCCGCGGCATGTTCGAGATCCACGCCGTCATCCACGATGCACGCGGCGTTGCCGCCAAGCTCAAGGACCACCTTCTTTTTTCCCGCGCGGGCTTTCAATTCCCAGCCGACCTGCGGCGAGCCGGTGAAGCTCAGCAGCTTGATGCGCGGATCGGTGGTAAACAGATCCGCCCCGTCGCGCGTACACGGGAGTACGGAGAACGCGCCGCCGGGCCAATCCGTTTCGGCGAGGATCTCAGCCAGCAGGATGGCGCTGACGGGCGTGCGCGAGGCGGGCTTGAGGATAAACGGGCAGCCGCAGGCGATGGCCGGCGCGACCTTGTGCGCGACCAGGTTGAGCGGAAAGTTGAACGGCGTGATGAAGCTGCACACGCCGACGGGCACGCGCCGCCAGATCGACGTCACGCCCTCCGACCGCGGGCTGATGTCCAGCGGCATGAACTCGCCGCCGAGGCGCGTCGCTTCCGCGGAGGCGACGCGAAACGTGTCGATCAGGCGGGTCACTTCGCCGCGGGCGTCGCGGATCGGCTTGCCCGCTTCGACGGCCAGCACGGTGCTGAGTTCCTCGTGGCGCTCCCGCACGCGCGTGACGACGTGATCGAGGACGGCCTGACGCCGATGAGCAGGAAGGCGGCGCGTCTGCTCGAACGCCTCCACGGCGCCGGCGATGGCGCGGTCGATCGCGGCCGCGCCGGCCAGCGCGACGCGACACGCGACTTGGCCGGTGAACTTGTTGGTGACGGGCAGGTCGGCGGCGGGCAAGGTGGCGTCGGGCAAGTCGGCGCCGGGTAAACCGCCCGCGGCGAAGACGGGCTTGCCGTTGAGGTAGTACGGATAGTGCGCGCGCAGCATGACGGTTCGCTCCGAAGACGCCTCGGTTTCGGGCGTGGAGCATACCGCGTTGTCAGCCGGTGATCGACTCAACGGGCGATCCGTGGGCCGTTCGCGCCGGCCGCTCGAAGGCGATGTCGCTGCGTGCGACGACGGACGTGGTCGCCGCTTCCGCCGACGATGGATTGCATCCGGCGAGCAGCGCGCCCAGGCGTCGCATCCAGGAGCGCGGCTCGAAGCGAGCCAAAGCCCGTGCCGCGTTGCACGCATATTCCAGCCTCCGCTGGTCGTCCATCAACATGCGGAGGGCGTGCTGGATGTCGAGCGGATCCGGAGAGTTGGCGCAGATTCCGCAGCCGGTCTCGCGGACGAGCCGATCGACGAAGCAACCGCGCGGGACGATGGCGAGGATCGGCCTGCCGGCTTGCAGGTAATCCAGAATCTTCGAAGGGAAGCAGATGCGGATTTCGTCCGGGTAGGGCGTCTTCCAGCCCAGCGCGACGACACAAGCGTCCGCCAGGCGCAGGGCTTCGCGCATCCGCTCGGGCAAAAGCCACTGGACGTCCTGGCCTACCAGCAACGGCTGAGGCTGGGAGAGGAAGCGCAGGCGGACGTGAGGGCGGGATCGCGCCGCCCGGATCAGCGCCTCCACGGCGTCCGTATGCGGCTCGTAGATGGCGCCGCTGTAAACAAGGTGCAACGGGTGGGTCCCGTGGTTCGACCATGCCGCAGAGGGCGCGTTACAGAGCCGCGCCCGTAAGGAAGCGGTCTTGGCGCTTTCAGGGGCGACCCCTCCCGCACGATCGCCGCCCTGTACGAGCATTTGCGCGGGCTGAAGCTCGTCGCTTGCATTCTCAGATTTGGCGTCGGCGTCATTGCGCAAAGACGCCGCCGTGTGCGGCAGGACCCAGGTGTTCTTGATGCCGCGCCCGGCGTAGTGGTCCGCGTGCTCCCGCGTCGGCACAAGAACATGGCGGCTGGCGCGCAGAATCCACGTATCCACCGCCGACCAGAACGCCCGCTTCAGCCTCGAAGAAGTGATCAGCGTTTCGCGCAGGAGATCGTGCATGTAGGCGACGTGCGGAACACCGAGAGTCTTCGCCGCAAGCCGGCCGGCGAGCAGCCCGTAACGAGTCGGGTGAACGCTCACAACACACTGCACGTCCCAATCACGGTGGATTCGCCAGGCGGCGCGCACGGCGGCGGCCAGCGTTCGCACTTCGGCGAGCCACGTGCGGAATCGGACCGGGCGGTCATCCTGCAGGGGCCAGGCTAAGCGCTCGGTCGGAAGCGCGGGGCTCGTTGAGCCTTCCTCCTGCGAGCCGTTCATCCGCCGCGTCAGAACGCGAAACCGGTCGGGCGGGGCGTGCTGGAACAGGTTGGACAAGACGTTGGCGGAGGCGCGGTTGGCGGGAGGCCAATGCCAGGAGACGATCAGCGTGCGCGGCGGCGACGGCTCGACGTTCCACGGCGGTACGGAAGCCAAGTCGATCGGCGAATCCGCCGCTTGCAGATATTCGCGCAGTTCCCGCTCAAACAGCTCCGGCAGGCGCGCGCGATCGCGCATCCCCGCCCGGTGTCCCCGCCAGCAGGCGAGGGCGATGAATTCCGAGACGACGCAGGCGTATGCAATCCGCGGGATTCTTCGGAAGAGCCCGGCGCGCGGCAGACCGTTGTCAGTCGTGGACACGGCGGCGAGCAGTGCGGAACGCAGATGCGGTCGCAGCAGGAGAAGCAATGCCATCATGCCCGCGCAGCAGGCGCCGACGTTCCATCCCTGCACTGCGAAGGTCGTTGCGGCGATGGCCCATGCGGCGAGCGCGGCGTAGCGCGTGCCGGTGTAGCGATGATCCTCGCGACCGCGGCCGATGTGCGCCTCCCCGCGCGCATAACCGGAGAACTGGCGCCACGTTGCTCGCCAGGTGGCACGCGGCTCCCATTCGACGATGGCGTCGGCTGCGAAGGCGTATCGCACCGACGGTTGCAGGCCGCGCAGGCGCAGGTCGAACAGCGTGTCCTCGGCGGTCATCAGCCATTCGGGGAAGCCGCTCGCGCGATGCCACGCGCTTCGGCGAAAGGCCAGCGAGCGCGCACTGGGGTTGAATGTCGCCGGATCGACGGGTCGCAGATGCCCCGGCAGCGTGAGCGCGGCGACCACCCGCTGAAATCGCAACCGCGGGGCCGCGACGGTTGCGCCGCCGACGACCTCGATCCGCGCCGCATCGTCCGCGAACGGCGCAAGGAGTTGCGCAAGCCAGTCCGGACGCGCGCGGCAGCCGGCGTCGATGCAGGCGATCATTCCGTGCCTGGCCTCGCCGATGGCGATGTTGCGTCCCTGCGCGATGTTGACGTCCGGCTCGATGAGCAGTCGGGCATTCGGGCAGGCGGCGACGATGGATTGCAACTCGGGGACGGTGTCGGGATCAGATCCGCCGTCCACGATGATGATCTCATCGGGCGTCCGCGTCTGCGCGGAAAGGCTTTCGAGCATGATGCGCAGCCCCGGCGCGTCGTTGCGCACCGTGCAGATGACGGTGACGGGTCCAGCTTGCGAAGCGTTGCAGCGGTTCATCGCACGACTCTCGACAGCGTGAAGATCGGCAGCAGCAGCGAGATGGCGATGGCGCCGATGATCGAGCCCATGATCATGATGAGCACCGGTTCCACGAGGCGCGTCGCGCGTTCAATCGTCTGGCGCAGGTCGTCCAGCAGGAAACCGCCGAGCTTTTCGAGCACCTTGCCGAGTTGCCCGGATTTCTCGCCCGCCTGGATCATCTGCGTGATGGATCGCGGAACGAGCGGCGAGGCGGCGAGCGGGACACTGAGCTGGCGGCCGCGGTGGAGCTGCTCCGCCACCGCATCCCAGAGCTTCTCAAAATGGTGGTTCCGCGCGATGCCGCGCGTGATGGAGATCATTTCAAGCCCCGACACGCCGGATTCGATCAGCGTGCCCATGGTCTTGAGGCTGCGCGTCAGGATCGACTTGCGGTACATGGCGCCCAGGATCGGCAGCTTGAGGACCAGCCCGTGCCAGAACCGGCGTCCGCGCTCGCTCTTGAAGGAGAGGAACAGCGCCGAAGAAAGCAACGCGGCGCCGATTGCCCACAGCGCGGCGTGGTGAACCATGCTGTCGCTGAGGGCCATCAGGATCTTGGTCGGCTTCGGCAGGAGCGCCTCCTTCCCCTTGTAGAGGACCGTGAATTTCGGGAGCAGGAACGCGAGCATGAAGACGACGACGAGGATCGAGAGGCACAGGAGGATGCCGGGGTAGATCATGGCGCCGACGGTGCGGCGGCGGATGTCGCGGCTGGAGCGCAGGTGATCCGAGATGCGTCCGAACATCAGCGGCAGTTGGCCCGACGCCTCCGAGGCCTTGATGAGGTTGACGAAGAGCGGGTCGAACGCGCGCGGGTTGTGCGCGAAGGCCTCGGAGAGCATCGAGCCGCCTTCAACGCGTCGGCGGACATCCTCGATCGCCTGCCGTGCTCCGCCGGGCGCGCAGTCGTCGATGACGGTGTCCAGCGCGTCGCCGATGCCCACGCCGGTTTCCAGCATGATCGCCATCTGCGAGGCGAACAGCTCGATGTCGGCGGATCGAACGCGCCCACCCCTGCGACGAGCGCGGGCGCCGCCCGAGGCCGCCGCATCCTCGTCCGCGCGGGCAACCAACTCGATGACGAACTTGCCCTCGGCGCGGAGCAAGCGAGCGGCTTCGGCATCGCTGCCGGCGGCGATGCACTTTTTCAAGGCCGCGCCGGCGCCGCTGCGTGCGGTGTATTCATACGTCGTCATGGCGATTCACCTTGGATGGAGTGCCTCCGGACTTTCCGCGCCCGCGCCCGGCAGCCGGCGTCCTTTCCGGCCTACTCCCACGGTTTCGCTCCCTGGGCCGACGTTGCGGGCTTGCCCTTCCCGGCCAAGGCAAGAGCGGGCGCGGCCTGCCGGGGCTCGCCGTTTTCCGAATGCTCTGCCGGTCCTTCGCCGGCGCGGTTGAGCATCCGCAGAAGTCGCTGCGGGTCCTGCGCCCGCGACAGCCCCTGCTCCGCGTCGATCCATCCTTTGCGCTCCAGTTCCAGGATCGCGGCGTCCAGCGTCATCATGCCCACGGCCGCGCCCGTCTCGATCATGCCGTTGATCAGATGCGTCTCGCCGTCGCGGATGGCGCGGGCAATGGCGGGCGTGTTGACGAGGATTTCCACGGCAGGAGCGACGCCCTCCACGTCCGTTCGAGGAAGGAGCGTCTGGCAGATTACGGCCTGCAGCGCGCCGGAGAGCTGCGTGCGAATCTGCGGCTGCTGCGCCGGCTCGAAGACGTCCACGATGCGCTCGATGGTCTGGGCGGCGCTGATGGTGTGGAGCGTGGCCAGCACGAGGTGCCCGGTCTCGGCGGCGGTGAGAGCGATGCGGATCGTCTCGAGGTCGCGCATCTCGCCGACGACGATGACGTCCGGCTTCTGCCGCAGCACGTGGCGCAGCGCGGAGGCGAACGACGGCGAGTCAATGCCGATCTCCCGCTGCTCGATGATGGACTGCCGCGCGGTGAACTCGTATTCGATGGGATCTTCCACGGTGATGACGTGCAGGGCGGCGTCGCGGTTGATCCGTTCCACCAGGGCGGCGAGGGTCGTGCTCTTGCCGTGCCCCGTTCCGCCAGTGACCAGCACCAGCCCTCGCGGAAGCCGTGTGAAGACCTGCAGAATGGGAGGAAGGTTCAGGGATTCCAGCGACGGAATCTCGCTCGGGATGAAGCGGAAAGCGGCCGCGAGCGAGTCGCGCTGATAGTGGACGTTGACGCGCCAGCGCCCCACGCTGCTTAAGGCGACGGAGAGGTCGAGGTCGCGCTGCTGGGTGAGGTGTTGAAGCTGCGCCGGACTGATGATGTCCTTCAGCAGCGCCGCGGTCTGCTCGGCGGTGAGCGGCTTGGTCGCCAGGGGCTTGAGCCGCGAGTGGACATACGCCGAGGGCGCCGCGCCCGCGACGAGGAGGACGTCCGACGCGCCGATCGCGCGCGCCTGCTCCAGGAGCATCGCCAGCATGGATGATTTCGATGACAGGTGCACGGCACTTCTCCCCGTTTCTAGACGCCGGTGGTCTGGATGATCTCCTCCAGCGTGGTCAGACCGGCGAGCGTTTTCTGGATCCCGTCCTGAATCAGCCTCGACATTCCCGTCTTCAGCGCCAGCTCGCGCAAGCGCCCCAGCGGCGCGCCGGATGAAACGGCGTCGCGCAGCGGATCGTCAAGCACCAGAAGCTCATAAATGCCCAGCCGCCCGCGAAAGCCCGTCTGCAGACACCGCGAACACCCGATGCTCGTCGGAGTCTCGCTTGCGTCGAACCCGTAGCGCTCGGCGACCTGCTTCTCGCGCGGCGTCGGCGGCCTCCGCGACTCGCACGACGGACAGATGCGCCGCACGAGGCGCTGCGCCAGCACGCCCTCCACCGACGCCGCCACGAGGAACGGCTCGATGTCCAGGTTGACCAGCCGCGTCACCGCCGACACCGCGTCGTTGGTGTGCAGCGTCGAGAGGACAAGGTGACCGGTCAGCGCCGCCTGCACGGCGACCTTGCCGGTTTCGGAATCGCGGATTTCGCCGACCATGATGACGTCCGGGTCCTGGCGCAGCAGCGAGCGGAGGACGGCGCTGAAGGACAGCCCGATGCGGTCGTTGACCTGAAACTGGTTGACGCCCTTGAGATTGACTTCGATCGGGTCCTCGACGGTGCAGACGTTCACCTGAGGATTGCTGATGCGGCTGAGCATGGAGTACAGAGTCGTGCTCTTGCCGCACCCCGTCGGCCCGGTCACGAGGATGATGCCGTGAGGGCGCAGGACGACTTCCTCGAAGCGCTCGCGCATCGCGTCATCCATGCCCAGCTTGTCCAGCCCGATCAGAATGTTCTGCGTGTCCACGATGCGGAGCACGACCTTTTCGCCGAACTTGTTGGGCATTGAGGAGACGCGAAGGTCGATCGTGCGGCCGTCCACGCTGACGCGGATGGCGCCGTCCTGGGGCATGCGGCGCTCGGAGATGTCCATGCCGGCCATGATCTTGACGCGGGCGACGATGGGCGCCGCCATGGCGAAGGCGGGGCGCATTTTCTCGACGAGCGAACCGTCCACGCGATAGCGGACGCAGAGCGAGTTCTCGTCCGGCTCGACGTGGATGTCGCTGGCGCGGTCGCGGACGGCGCCGGTGATGACGTGGTGGACGAGCTTGATGACGGGGGAGTCTTCGGCGTTGTCGTCGATGTCGGCGACCGCGGCGTCCACGTCCTGCTGCAGGCTTTCCACGTCCTTTTTCGCCGCGGCGAGCAGGTGGTCCAGTTCCGCGGCGTCCTCGCGGCGTTCGCTGAAGGCGGCCTCGATGGCAGCGCGCAAGTCGTTGCGCGGGCAGGCGACGATGTGCACTTCCAGGTTCGTGCGCTGCGCAATATCCTCGATCAGAAAGAAATTCGACGGCTCCGCGAGTGCGACGGCCAGGGCGCCGTCCACGCAGAACAGCGGCAGCGCGAGGTTCTTTTCGCAGAAATCCCGGGGCAAAGTGGCCGCCGCCGAAGGGTCCAGCAGTCTGGAATTGATGCGCGCGTACGGGATGCCGTAGGCGTCGGCGAGCGCGTCGAGAACCTGTTCCTCCGTGCAGAAGCCCAGCTCGACTACGACTTCGCCAAAAAGCCGCTTCCCGGAGACGGCCTTCTGGCGACGAAGCACCTGCTGAACCTGGTCCTCCGTCAGCAGATCCCGCTCCTTGAGGATCAGGCCCACCGGTCGCGTCTTGTTGTGCGCGTTGATCATCGACTCTGTCGCCTGCGCGGACTTACGGACACTGACGGCACAAGCCCGACGGTGCGTCACCATTCCCTCCGTGGGCAACGTCTTGCGCAGGGCGGGCTACGACCGCCTCCTCTTATGCTCAAGCCACGACACGAGCGCGGTCCGCCAGGCGAACCGCGACTTCCGTGCGCGCCGGGCATGGCCTTGCGCGCCGCCGAACTCCATGCCGCGTCGGGCGTCGATCCGGCGATGCCGCGCTGCCCGGCACGAACGCCTCCCTCCCAAGTGGGGAAGGCGGAACACGTTGCCTATGCCCGCCCGAAAGGGCAGCGGACGGCGGGCATAGCCCGCCCTACGCTCTGCGCTAGAGCGGCCTCGGCAACCCCTACCCGAAGCTGGCGACGGCCGACTCCGCGTCGGGCAGGCACTCAAACGTCAGGTTTAGTCGCGTAATGGCGAACACCGTTTCAATCACGGGATTCAGCCCGCACACTTTCACCTTGCCGAGCCTCTCCTCGCACGATCGCTTCAGCGCCGTCAGCGCCTCCAGTCCCCGGCTGTCCACGCCGAGCGCCTGGCTGAAGTCAATGCAGAAGTCGCGCTGGTCGCGCGCCAGCGCCGGCTCGACCAGTTTGCTGAACTCGCCCACGACGGAACCGGCCAGCTCGCCCTGAATGCGCAGGATCGTCACGTCGCCCTGTCGGGTTTGTGTGATGGGCATGAGCGTCAATCATCCGTGCGCGCCACCTCGGCGGTCGCGCCCACCGCCGAATCGCGGCTGGCCTTCGGGTCGATCGGCGGCGCCTCTACGATCGCGGCGCGCTTCGCGTCCATGCCGGCCAGGAGGGCGTCCGCCGTCGCGCGATCCGGCGTCCCCGCCGCGATGCTTTCCAGCGACCGCCTGGCCGCGTCCATTTGACCCTGCCGCGCAAGCGTCATGGCCTCGATCAACAGCGCTTCGCCGTTCCGCGGCCGCGCCGTCAGCACGGCGCGGCAATGGCGCAGCGCGACCTGATAGCGCTCTTCCGCCAGCGCGGCGGTGGCAAAGAGGAGCTGCGCCTCGAGGTCCGTCGGCTCATGTTCGACATAGGGTTGGAGCAGTCGAAACGCCGCGGCGGAATCACTCAGCGCCAGGTAACAGCGACCCAGCGCGCGATGCACGGGACCGCCGAGTTCCTTCAACGTCGCATCGACCGACAGCGGCTCCAGTTGCGTCCGCGCTTCGAGAAAACGCTCCCGACCCATCAGGAACAAGGCGTAATCCAGGGTCAGCAGCGGGTGAGCCGATTTCCGGGCGGCCGCGCGATAGCAGTGGTCGGCGTAGTCGTCATCGCCCACGAGGACGGCCAGCCGCGCCCCGAGGGCGTCGAGCGTGGCGTCGTTCTCGTTGGGTCTTGCGTGCTCCTTGACGAGCTGCAGCGCCGCGTCGGGCGCGCCTTGCGCGACCATCAGCTCGACCTCGGCGACGAGGTAATCGGCGCTGTTCGGCTGTCCCTGCCGCGCCGTCCGGTAGCTCGCCAGCGCCGCGACGGGGTCGCCGCTCATCTCGCAGGCCACGCCCTCGAGGTAGGACAACACCGGCGCGTCCAGCCCCGCGGCGCGCGCTGCGCTCAGCGTGCGCAGCGCGGAGGACGTGTCCGCCGCCTCAATCTGCGCTCTGCACAACAAAACGTAGGCGTCGAGGAAGCGATCGTCGAGCGCCAGCGCCTCCAGAGCCGTCCGCGCGGTCTCCTCCGGCCGGCCCGACTCGAACTGCTCGCGCGCCAACTGGTACTTGATGCGCGCCCGCACTTCGTCCCAGTTCGCCTGCCCGTCGCGTCGCACGTGCGCGGAAGGCGACTTGCACCCGCCCAAGGCACACGCGCCGGCAAGCAGCATCATCCAAGCCGCGGATCGTCTCATGGCGAAACTCCTTCCCGGGAATCCGTTTCGGTGGAATCGTCGTCGTCCTCCAGGCCTTCCGCGCCGTGAAGATCCGGTGGAGCCTCAAACTCCGGGTCCGGGCGCCCGTGCGGCGGGGCGACCTTACCCTCCTCGATCTGAATCAGCCGCTGCAGGAAATGCCGCGTCGAGACGTTGTCCTCGTCCCAGGCGCGTTCGCCGAGAATCTTCTCACGAAGCTGGAGCGCCGCGGTCATGCGGCTGTAGTTGTGAATGGCGAGGTTCACCCACCACAGCGCCTTCTCGTTGTCGCCGTGGGCGTAACACTCCAGCGCCCGGCGATACTGGTCCTGCGCCATGCGCTCGCGTCCGTGCCACATCATGCCCTGGCGCAGCCCGACGCGCAGGTTCTCGATGTTCTCCCACTGCTCAGCGCTCTTGCCCTCATACAAGGCGTGGTCCTTCACGACGTGCACCGTCAGGAGAATGATGACCTCTTCGCGTTCGAGTGAGTCCTGGCGGCTCTTGAACAGCTCGCCCAACGCGGGAATGTTGCCCACGCCGGGAACCTGTGAGCGCTTGTCCGTGGACAGCTCGCGGAAGAGTCCGCCGATCAGCACCGTGTGCCCGTCGCGCACGAGGATGTTGCTGGTGACCTCCGTGGTCTGTTCGAAGGGAAGCCCCTGGGAATTGACGCCGCCGGTGCTGTCCTCGGGGTGAACCTCGACACGGACGAAGCCGTCGTCGCCGACGAAAGGACGGAAGATGAGCTGCGTGCCGGTTTCGAGGAACTCGATGGTCTGCGTGGCGACGGAATCCGTGAAGGTCGTGGTCAGGTAGCCGTCGCGCCGCCCCACGATGACCTGTCCCTTCTGCTTGTTGAGCACGAGCATCTTGGGGTTGGCGATGACGGCCGTGTCGGTCACGTCCTCCAGCGCGCGAAGGAAGACGGCCACGTGATCCTTGATGACGCCGAGCGTCAGGCCTCCCGGCGGCACGTCGGCGCGGAAGTCGGTGCCGAGGTTGGAATTGAACTTTTCGTATCGCGGCTGCGGCAGCTCGCCGAGGGTCACGTTGTGGATTCCCTGCGAGGTCGCGCCGAGCATCTCGAGGTCCACGCCGCCGACGATGTTGAAGTCGATGCCCAGCGCATTGTCGTCCTTGAGCGACGCGCGCAGGATCGTGGCCTCGATGAGCACCTGCCGCGGGCGCACGTCCACCTCCGCAATGGCCGCCGCCGCCGCCTCGATCCGGTCAGGCCGGTCGAACACATAGACGTAATCGCTTCCGGCGTGGTCCTTGCCGCCGCCGTCCTCGGCGTTGCCGGACAGACCGGTGGCGGTGGTGGGCGAGACGGTCACCTTGCCGATGTCGGAGAGGAGCGGGGTGATGATGTTCTGCGCTTCAGCGGCGGTGATGTAATTGAGCAGGATGAGGCGGCCGGTCGGCGGCGCCTGCTGGATCTTGGCGAGCTCCTCGTTGGTGTACACGTAGATGAAGTCGCCGTCGACGATGAAGCCCGCGCCGTTCTGCTTGAGGATCGCGCCGAGCGCCTGCTCGAAGTCCACGTTGTAGAGGCTGGCGGTCACGGTGCCCTGGACCGCGGGGGAGGCGATGATGTTGCGGTGCGCGCCCTGGGCCAGCGCCTGGAGCACGGTCGACAGGGCGACGTCGGCGGTGTGCAGCTCGAGCGTGCCGCGCGCGCTGACCTCGACCTCCACTTCGCCCTGGTTCTCTTCGCGCGCGCCGCCCACCGCCTGCGCCAGCGCATCCAACGGGTCGTCGCTCTGTGCTCTTGCCACCGCGGGCAGCAGGGCGCACGTGAGAATGAGCTTCCAGCGCCATCCGTTTCGCATTGCAAGGCCTCCTTGCGGGCCGGTTTACGGCATCGTCAAAACCACGGTCGCGGTCCCGCGCCGCAGGGTCGCGCTGCGCGGACCGACGCGGTCCAGTTCATAATCGTCCAGTCGATCGCCGACGCGCACGTTCCGCCCGCCGATGATCGCCATGCACTGTCGCGGATCAGCGGAGAGGATCGTCCCCTCCAGCGTCCACGTCTGTTCGGCGGCCTGCGCCGGCGGGGTGCTGCCCGAGGCGAACTCGCGCGCGGCGCGATCCTGCGGCTCGGTCTCGTCCGGCGCGCCGCCTTCCCTTCCACGATCGGACAACCACGCGCAGGCGAACACGTCCCGCGCCATCTCGTCCGGCAGGCGCGGCGCAGGTCTGCGCTTCGGCACCGGCCTCGCGGTCGCGGCTTGCCCCTGCGGTTCATCAAACGCCGGCGGATTCTCCCAGTCGTCCACTGCCGCGTCTGTCTCGCTCGCCTGCGACGCGGCGGGCCGGCGCATGACCTGCACGGTCACCACGGCCACCAGCACCACGGCGAGCGCGCCCAGCGTGGCCGACTTCGCCGGCGAAGCGGCGAAGGGCTTGACCCACCTTGCGATCGAACCGGCGTTCGCGGGCACGCTAGCGCTCCGTCGTCGGCAGTCCTCGGTACACTTCGACCATCATGGACACGCGGAGCGTGCCCAGCGCGAAATCCGACGTCGGCCCCTGCCCGGTTGCGTCCATCTCCGCGTCGTCCTCGGACGCGTCCCCGAGGTGCGTCGCCAGCGCGCTGCGCGCTTCCAGTTCGCGCACACGAACGACCCGCTCGAGGGTTTCCAGTTGCTTCAAAAAGGCGAACAAGTCGCTGGAGCCGCAGGAGAAGTTCAGCCGCAGCGGCAGGACGCGCACGTCCGCCGCGTCCCTCGGTGTCAGCGGATCCACCGCCGGATCAGACAAGTGGTTCGCCGCCGCGGAGTCCATGACCTGTTCCAGCAGCGGGCCGATGGCGTCCTCGTCGGGAACGCGGCGGCGCATCGCATCCTGTCGCGGCCTGATTCCCTTCGATTGAGATTCCAGCTCCGCGCAGAGGCGCGTCAGATCCGCGCCTGACAGTGCGGCCAGGCGCGAGCTGCGCACGGCGCCTTGCAGTTCCGCGAGCCGCCGCTGCTGGGGGCGCACGACGAACCACACGAACGCCGCCAGCATCAGCAGCGCCCACCCCAGCGTCAGTTTCTGAAATCGAATCCAGCTCATCTCATCCTTCGCGGATCACTCAAACAGCGGCACGTCGCACGAGATCCGAAACGCCACCACGGAGCGACCCTGCACCGCGCCGGGTCGTGAATGATCGAGCTTCACGTGCTCGCAGATCGGCGAGCGCGACAGACCGTCCACCAGGCGTCCCACGTCGCCGGCGGTGCACGTCACGCCCTCAACCCGCAGCCGTCCGGTGGATGCCGGCGTGGGCGCCTCCACCTCGGCATCCATGTCCTGCGTCAAGTCGTCCGGCGTTTCATCGCCCGGTTCCGCGTCGAGGACGCCGTCGTTCGCCGCTGAGGGAGACATCGGTTTCGGCATGGCGCAGGGCGGCTGTCGCAGCTCGACATGCGTCAGCGCCGTACCGGCGGGCACCAGGCGCGAGAGTTCGGCGAGGATTGCGTGGCTCGGCACGCCGCCGGCAAGCGACTCGCAGCGGCTGATCCGCTCCTGGCTTCCCGCAAGCTCCGTGCGCAGCGCCTCGATGCGCTGGATGAGCGGCTGATGCTGTTGAGAGGTTTCCCAAATGTGCGCCAACTGCTCGCGCGTCCAGTGCAACTGGGCAGCGCCGGAACCGCCCACCATCACCATTCCCGCGGCCAGTCCGGCGCAGAGCACCATCGCGCGATGGCGGGCGGAAACGGTGGCGCATGCGCGGCGATACCACGGCGGCGTAAAGTCGATGGTTCTCATGCGGCAACCTCCTCGACGACCTGCTCAACGGAATGTCCCAGCGGGAACCCGTGCAGCGCCAGCCCCAGCGCCGTCGCCCACGCGCCGTTGGCGGCGCGCCGGTCCGGCGCCGCGAGTCCGCCACCGGACTTGCCTCGCTGGTGGGGAGCAGGGTCGATGCCGCGGAACGGATGCCCCGCCTTGGCCGGCAGACCCAGCATCGAGCAGAGCCAGCCGAGAATCTTGTCGTCCGCCGCCAGTCCTCCGACGCAGGTGACGGTGCTGGAATGCGCGCCCTTGAACGTGACCGAGGCGTACTTCAGGCAGAGTGCGACCTCGCGCCCGATCTGCTGAACCAGCGGCTCGATGACTTCGTACACCTGGCGCGGCGTCGTTTCCGACATCTGGTTCGCCCTGCCGGGGTCGTCCGTCGCGGCCGCTGCGAGGTAAAGCTCTTCTGCCCGCAGCGCGTCCACGCCGCAGCGGTCCGCGATGGCGTCCAGCATGTTTCGCGCGCCGAGGTCCACGCCCTTCAGCAGCATGACCTCCGCCCCGCGCGTCAGGACGATGCGCGTGCCGAGGAAGCCCAGGTCCACGAAGGCGTTCACCTGCTCGGCGTCGCTGTCGCGCTGCAGGAAACGCTCGAAGGACCGGAACATCGCCAGCGGACCCAGCTCGACCCCTACGACCTCCAGCCGCGCCCGAAGCGTGGCGTCAAGAAGATCTTTGAGAAGGTCGTGGCGCGCGGCCATGACGATCAGCTCGAGCATCTCGCCGTCGGCGGTGTCCACGTGCCCGGCGCTGAGGAAGCGGATTTCCGGCCTGTCGTCCAGCGTCTGGAACCGTTCAGCGGCCTCGAACCGCACGGCTTTCGCAAGCTCCTCGTCCGTCATGGGGGGGAGCCGGAAGTTCTTGATTCGCACGAGCCCGGGCCGCAGCGCGAAGACGACGCGCCGCCCCGCGAAGCCGTTCTCGCGCAGCGTGTCGGCGATCAGTGGCACGTTCGCGGACAGCGCGGGCGCGGCGTCGCGTTCGCCTGCCTTGAGTCCGCCCATTGGCAAGGCCGCGGCGGCATGGACTCGCAGCCCGGCCGGCGTGCCGGCGAGCTGGAGCATCCGCAGATGCCTCGAACCCATGTCGATGGCGATGGGACCGAGTTTTGGGCGATCAGACCGTCTCATCATCTACTTCTTCTTCGCCGCCGGGGCAGCACCACCGGAGGTACTCTCCTGCATTTTCACGTTGAGCGTCCCCCTCTTCAGCGTGTCCAGAATCGCCTCCAGCGTCGCGTTCATCTTTCGCAGCTCGTCGGCGGATTCCTTGCGCTGGGCGGTGGCGTCGAACGGCGGCGGGGCGGTCTGCGCCTGCGCGGGAGCGGCGCCGAGCATCGGTCCGGTCCACACGCGGACGCACGTCAGTGCGAGGAAGCCGACGAGCAGTCGCATCGGCCAGGGAGAGCCGCCGCGGCGCTGTGCAATTCCCGAATCTGTTTGGCTCATGTGCGTCTCCTACAGGCTGTCGTGGAGGGTGTCGTTGGTTCTGAACTCGCCGGTCGCCGGATCGTAGAACCAGCCCTTGTCGAGCGCGGCCGGTGTCCTGGTCACGTCCGATGCGCCGTTGAACGGGTTGCTGGGAAAGGCGAAGAGGTACGGGCCGAAGACAACGCCCGTCTGCTCGTTGCGCGTCGGCGAGGCGGCATGTTGAGCGTCCGTGTACGCGCAAAGCTGGTCCTTGAGGGCCTGATTCAGCCCGGGCGGGTACCTTCCGTGGTGAACTTTGTAGAGTTCCAGTTGCGCCCGGATCGTTTTCAGATGGCTTTCAAGCGCTCGACGCTTCGCATCGTCGGACGCACCGGCGAAATGCGGCACGACGAGCGCGGCGGTGATGGCCAGCGCGAAGACGACAATGAGCACCTCGACGACGCTCAGTCCCCCGGGTCGTGCGCGTCCGCGCGCCGTGTTGCGCGACGACGGCGAATGCGCCGTACGTTTGATGCGAACGGTGGGCGAACCTGCCGGCTGGGAATGGACCACGCACGGAGGCGCAGGATCGGCCTGCGGCGATGCGCCGAAGGTTTCACGAGCCGGCTGCCTGTCTGTGATCATCTGCGGTTCCTCGCGCGCCCGAAGGGGCGATAACGCACATGGCATATCGGACGAACGCGGCCTTGAATGAAGGGATCGGCGGCGGGGAGCGATCGGGGTGACAGATTATCGGCACTCGCGCGATGTCCGGGTCGCCGCGCGTTCGTCCCTGCCTCGCGCGGGCGGCAGTTTCCGCGCGTTCTGAAGGAGAGGCGGGTTGTGAGATCACCCGGGCAGGAGCAGCTTCACGAGCGCGAGGCAGAGCAGTGACAAGACCGCGTAGATGAAGCCGGCCGACGCCGGCGCGGTGCTGCGCAGAAGCCGCCGCTCGAGGAGCGCGGCCCAGGACCCCCCGCAGACCAGCCCGATCGCACCAAGGATGACCGTGGACGCTCCTCTTTCCGCGGGGTTCGCGCGGTTTGCGGCCAGGAGGAGCAAACCCAATACGCCGGCCGTGATCGCCGTCTGCCATGTCGCGCCCGCGCGGCGGCTCGCGCGCATCCTCCGCAGCCGGCCACGAGCCAGGGCGCCGCATCCGAACATCAACAAGGCGACCGCGGCGCCGGGGGATGACGCTTCCGGCAACGCTTCGCGCGATGCCGCCCTCGCGGAGTCGATCCGCGCCAGCGCCACGGCGAGCGCGCCGGTGAGCGCCAGCAGCGCTGCAATTAGCCCCGCGCCATCCAGGAAAGGGCGGCGCGATGAAGCCAACGCAGGGGCCACGGCGCTGTGGGTCGAAGGAAGGGCGCGTCGCTGGAAACGCGAAGATGCATGAACGGCCAGAAAGCTCAGCGCCAGCGCCGGAACCGCGCCGGCGCGCTGAAGCACCGGCGGCGCGGACAGCCACGATCCGGAGCGCACGAGCATCGCCGCCACGCCGCCGCCGATGCACGCCCAGGCGACGGCGACCGCCGTCCAACCTCCGTCCGATCGCAGCCGCTGCAGGCAGAGGACGACCGCGCTGAGGGCCATCATGGGGGCAAGCGCAGCGACGAGGGCCATGACCATGTCGCGGGCGAATGCGCTTCCGGGAGTCCAGAAGAACCCGGCTTCCAGCACGCTCCTGAGGTCCAAAGCGCCCGAGGTCAGCACCGGCGAGAATGCGGCGATCAGCCCGCAGAACATGGCGAGCAGCGACACCTGCATCCAGGCGAAGGAGGGTTGCACGGGGAGACCCGCGACGCCAAAGTCCGGTCCGCGAGGCGGCGCCGCATCCCCGACGAGGCCGGCGCGCAGTCGCCACAGCTTCACCGCGGTGGCGCGCAGCGCGACCAGGCTCAGCGCCAGGGAGATCAGGATGGCGACTCCACCGGGTTCAGTCCGGTTGTGGTGGAGAGCAAGGTCGCCGAGCAGGCCCGCGCCGAGCAGCGCGACGCTCATGCCGGTCAGAAACATGCCGAGATCGGGCGCGGCGGCGTCAAGCGCCTGCATCGCGCGATGGCGAACCCGCTGCGGCACAGGGGTGGGGCGTGCCACCGCCGGGCGGGTCGTGCGCGAGGTGAAAGCCGAGCCTCCCTGGCAGGACGCGGGCCGCTGCGCCTCGCGGCGCATTTGGGGCGCTCGCGACGGAGAAGCAGACCGCCCTCGCGCCGCACGCGATCGGTTGGACTTGCCGGACTGCCTGCTCCCGCGCTGTCGTTTCACGCGCCGGCTTCCCTGTCCTTTCAACCCTGAGTGAGAGTCTGGCGAAAAGTCTTTCCAGCCTGTGACTGCACTCGTTGCCGCGGGGAATCACCGGCTGGAAAGAAGGTGCACCAACCGAGAGTATCCTGGATCACGCACACTACGGGTCCTGCGGCGGATCAAGCTCCGCGCGGTCCCAGCTCCACTCGATCCGCGGGACCGGGCGCTGCCGATCCTGAAATACATACAGGATCACGCTCTCGCGGTCCTGATCCTTGAAGTCCGCGCCGACGTATTCGTAGTGGTCGGCCACGAACTTCATCCATGCGTCGAACGGCTCCTCCGGCTCGACGAGCAGCAGCCGAGGCCTGCTGCGCTGCAGATCTTCCATCAACCACGCGCGCCGCAGCGGCGCATCCGGGTACTCCGGTCGCAGCGCCAGCGTCATCGTGAACCGCGAGGCGCACCGCCGCCCGGAGTAGTAGTATATGCCCGCGTCAGGCCCGTATACAAAGATGGTGTCGCCCGGCTCGGTCACGGACGCGACCTTGTGCCCCATCGCCTGTGCCCAGAAGTCGCGGCTGTTGTAGCGGCGCTCCGTGATCTGAAGCGGCGATCGGCTGAGGTAATCGCGCTGCTGCGTATAACCCAGCCAGGCGGGCGCTGCCGCGAGCAGAAGTCGCGGAAGCCACGGGGGAACATCCCGATGAGCCAGCGCCGCGGCCAGTTCGCTTTGCACCAGCGCCGTCGCCAGCACCAGAGGCGGCAACATCAGGTAGTAGTAATGAGGCCAAAACTGCGCCGGGAGACAAAGGGCCAAGTAGCCGGCGACGATCAGGAGGAGAATTGCATCCCTGAAAGGCCTGCGCTTCCGCAGCGCGGCGGCGGTCAGGGCGAGCGTGGCGAGAATGCCGCAAACCCAGATCGCCCGGGCGCTCTCGAAGATGAACGGATGGCGCAGCGGCTGGAATGAACGCAGGAAGCGCATGAAGAACGCTTCCGGCGTGTCGGAGTAGCCGACGTTGAAACTGAAAACGGCGTCCGTAAAAAGGGACCCCCGACCGGTGGCTGAGAAGTAGAAAAATACCGCCGCCCACAGGAGCGCCGGAGCCAGCGAAAAGCATGCGAATTGCCGCGGAAGGTTCGCTGCGCCTGGCCGATCCTGTGCGGCGGGTCGTGATCGTCGCTGCAGCAGGAGCCAGATGACCAGCGCGAGCCAATGCACGGCCACGATCGTCTTGAGCAGCGACGCGACGCCCAGCGTCAGTCCGCCCAGCAGCAGCCGCCACCGGCTCGGCGCGTCCTCGCGGCACACCATCCACCACGCCGCGAGGATCAGCGTGTTCATGTAGATTTCACGGTTGCATCCCTCGCCCGCCGATCCCGGGTCCGCCGAAACGAGCGCGAACAGAACGGCGCCCAGCGCCGCGCCCGTCGGACCGGAAACCCGCCGTAATATCAGGTAGATCAGCACCAGCGAGCCGAGGGAGAACAGCGAGGCCAATCCGCGAAGCACCAGCGGACCGTCGCCGAATGCCGCGCTCGCCGCCGCGAAGAGCATGAACACGCCCGGCGGCTGATGGTCCCACACGTCCACGTACAACCGGTCGCCGGCCAGCAGGCGCGAACCGATCACGGCGTAGTTGGCCTCGTCCGTTTCAAGCGGCAGATCAAACGCCCAGGCGCGCATCATGAGCATGACCGCAGCGCACACGCACAACACCAGCGCCTCGCGCCTCGTGATCCGCGCCGCGCGATCGCCGGGCGGTTGCAGGGCTGTGTCGCGCGGCGCGCGGCCGGGCGGGCGATCACTCATAAGACGCTCCTGAGGTCGAAGCGCGCCCGTTGACGCCCGATTCGGAAATACGCGTGACCCAATTCTCCGCCGACGCCAGCACGGCCTGCGGATATTTCTCCTCTGCCAGCAGCCGCAGCGCGTTGCGCGTCCGCGCGGGTCCGTCGCGCAGCACGTAATCGAACACCATGCCCGAGGGGTCGAGGTTCTCCTGAAAATGCCGGTTCACGGCGCATGCTCCGTCGGCAAGCTCCGTGACCTTGCGTTCATGCGTGGCGATGACGAAGAGGTGATGCGACTGCTTGAGGTGCTCGACGACCGCCAGCGTGGCCGCGCCCTGCTCATCGGAATTGGTGCCGCGAAACGGCTCGTCGATCAGCCCCAGCACCGGCGCCTCGCCCGGCGGAGGCAGCACCATCCGCCGCAGGTGACGGACCTCCGCGAGAAAGTAGCTTTCGTTCTGCGCCAGGTTGTCGCGCACGCGCAGGTCCGTCATCAGCCGCAGCGGACACGTAGTCAGCTCCTCCGCGCAGGCCGGCGCGCCCATCTGCGACAGCAGCGCGTTCACGCCGATCATCCGCAGGAACGTGCTCTTGCCGGACATGTTGGAGCCGGTGATGAGCCAGACGCGCGGTTCCGCTTCGAGTTGCAGAGAGTTCGCCACGCAGCGGCGCGGATCGACGCACGGGTGGCGCCCGCTCTCGATGCGCACCCGCGGCTCAGCCGTGAACCGTGCGTAGCACGCCGTGGGTTGTTCCCAGCCGAAGCACGCGAGGCTGCACAAGGCTTCAAGGTCCGCCAGCGCCGCCATGCCGTTCAGCAGCGCGTCCTTGTGCGGGACGGCGGTGCGCAGGATCGCGGAGGCGACGTGCAGATCATAGAAGAAGAGGTGGTTGAACAGCGTATGCATCGGTCCGCCCACGTCCGTCCATCCGACGCTGCGGCAGAGGCGCGGGAGCGCGTCGGGCGCGACGACGTTCCGAAACGCCCCGCGCAACTCGGCGAGGTCTTCAGGAATCGCTGGACTTCTGAGCCGCGACCGTAAGGGAGCGGGTGTGTGTCCGAGCCGCGACCGTACGGGAGCGAACCGCGAGGGATGGTGTTCCGTGTGGGGAATCGACTTCTGACCGGGGCGGCTCGGTTCCTGAGCATCACTGGCGGGTTCATCTGATGCTGATGTTGGCTGACCCGCCTCCTCGTGCAGTGCTTCACACGCATGAACCGCCGCGGAAAGGTAGCCGCGCGCCGCGTCGCTGATATCCCGCCACGGCGCGGTCGCCGTGTGCAGCGGCTTCGCGCAGGCTCTGAACATCAGCGTATTCGCGGCCAAGAGCGCGAGCATCCACGCGCCCGAGGCATAGTCACCCATGCCCATGCGGTACGTCAGCACCAGCGTCAGCGCGATCGACACCAGCGACCACGCGCGCATCGCGTGAATCTCCCAGCCCCACGGCAGCGGCGTCGCCTGCGCAACCGCCTGCCGCATCCGCACTAAACGCTGATCCTGCCCGCGCAGCGCGGCCGCGCCGGACATGGCGTGCATCCGCGCCTCTACCTCCGCATCGAGCTGGCGAACCGCCTGCTGCCGCCGCAGGAGCACGTCGGCGTCGAGCAGCGGATGCTCCAGCGCATCCGCGAGGCGCGACGCGCCGTATGCGGTGGAAGAGCGATTGAGCAAACCGAACAGGCCTCCGCGCTCCGCGTAGAGATCCAAGTCGTCAATCTCCTGCCCCGTCAGCTTCCATCGTGGACCGTCCTCCAGCAGGTGAATGATCGCTGCGTCCCGGTCCGCGTCCCGAGGCGCAGCGTGCCCGCGGACCACGGCGAGTTGCCCGCCGAGCCGAAGCCGGCTTTCGTCGGCGAGGGCGAGCTTGCGATCCAGCGAGCGCCGCGCCTCTCGCGCCCGACGATGCTGCCGGACAAGAACGGCGAAGAGGAGGGCGCACATGGAGGCCGCCGCCGCGGCCTGCAGGTCCGAGTGCCGAAACGGATACCACGCGGTCAGCAGGGCGAAGAAGGAAAGCAGTCGGCCCCAGGAGAGGGCGGACTCGCGTGCGGTGCGTGCATTCCGCTCGAGCCGCCACGCCCGCTCCAACGCGGTGAGCGCCTCCCCATGTTCGCCCATCCGCCGCGCCCCATGCGACGCATCGCCGGCGGGACCGCCGGACCCGCGATCCGCGGGCTCCAAAGCCCCGGGCACGGAAGTTGTCTTCGGCTCGACCTGCACGCACAATCAGCGTAACGCTGCTCGACCGACGGGACAAAGCGGATGCACGAAGGGAAAGCATGACGACGCCCGATTATCAAGCCGTCCTGCGCCGCACGACGGCGCTGACGTTCGACTGCTACGGCACGCTCATCGACTGGGAAACCGGTCTGCGCCGCGCGTTTCGAGACATCCTGGGGATGACCGATGGCGCGCGCCTGCAGGCCGTGTTCGACGCGTACCTCGCCGCCGAGGCGCGCATCGAGGCCGGTCCCTATCAGGCGTACCGCCGGGTCGTGGCGCTTGCCGTGAGCGAAGTGGCTTCGGCGCTGGGCGTCGCCTGCACGTCGGCTCAGTCCGAAGACGTGGCGGATTCCGTGGGCGACTGGCCGGCGTTTGCGGACACGGGCGACGCGCTGACGCGGCTGTCCACCCGCTTTCGGCTGGGCATCCTCTCCAACGTCGATCGCGACCTGCTGGCGCGCACGCTGCAACGGTTTCCGGTCACGTTTGATTTCCTCGCCACGGCGGCGGACGTGAAGTCATACAAGCCGGGCGAGGCCCATTTCCGGGCGGGGCGGAACTTCACGGGCGATGCGGGTTTGCACCTGGCGCAGAGTCTCTATCATGACGGCGTGCCCACGCGGCAACTGGGCATCCCTTTCGTGTGGATCAACCGCCGCGGCGAGACGAACGCGACGCAGGCTGCACCTCTCGCGAGCTTCTTCGACCTTGCGGGATTCGCGCGGAGCGTCGAGGGTGAAATGCGGGCGGAGTGCTGCGCGCCGCGCGGAACCAGGACATGACCAACACACCTGACTCAATCGTGAAACAGTTTCCCGCCGGCACCCCCGTGCGAGTCGCGCAGGAAGTCCGCAAGCGCGAGGGCGTATATCACGCCGAGGTCGTCGGCATCGTCGATGCATGGGAATCCCGCCCGACCGGAAGCTGGTACGCCCGCGGCAAGCAGGACCGTTACTGGCTCCAACGGCTGCGGCTCAAGAAGGCCGACGGCGAAATCACGTGGCTGGTGCTGGACGATGCCACGCGGATCGCCCGCATTGAACCGGCGACGGCATGAGGTCGCCAGGAAGCTTGACGCTCAGGACGGCGTCATGAACCGAACCGCGCCCGTCAGAATGCCCTCCCCCATTCCGAACCCGTAGCGCCATCGAGGGCGCATGATCCGCCCCGGCGCCAAGCGCCCTCAGACTCTCGCCGCCCTCAAGTCTCCGACACTTCCCCTCCCGCAAGGAGGGCGGGGAAGAAAGCCATCCCCCTGCCCTCTCCTGCGAGGGGGAGAAGAGCGGCGCACGCCTGCAATTCGGCGCACGCTTGCAGCGATTTCGCAGCAACCTCACACGCGCAGCACGTCCAACCGCGGAAAGCTCCCCGGCATCAGCTTCTTCGCGTCAGCGCCCATCCACTTCTCCAGCACCGTCGAATACACCGCGCGGAAATCCGTCGTGTACTTCAAGTCGCCCGCATCCAAGTCCTTCAGGCTCGGATGCCGACCGTGCAGGCCGGCCTTGACCGCCGTGCCTGCAAGGAACATCGGAGCGGCCGTGCCGTGGTCCGTGCCGCCGGAGGCGTTCTCCTCGACGCGGCGGCCGAACTCAGAGAAGGACATGACCAGCACCCGATCCGACTGTCCCGTCGCCTTGAGCGCCTTGAAGAACGCGCCAAGCCCCTCGCCCACCTGGCGCAGCAAACCCGGCTGCCGACCCTCTTGTCCCGAATGCGTGTCGAAGCCGGTCAGCGACACGTAGTACACGCGCGTCGGCAGTCCCGCGGCGATCATGTTCGCCACCATCGTCAGGTGCGCCTGCAAGCCGGCGCGCGGACCGGCGGCGCCTTTGCCCGCGGCCTGGCGGATCTCATCGACGTTCATCTGCGCGTCGAAGGCCTCGCGGCGCAGAAAGTCGAGCGTGGTCAGCGGCGCGGACGGCGACGTGTGCGCGGACGGCATCGCGGGGGCGGGCGGCTCGCCGTTGAGAGTGTTGAATGCGTCCTTCGCGCCCTTGTTGCTGTGATGCGGCTGCCACTGCAACTGGTCGGGGGAAACAAACGTCACGGGCGTGAACCGTGATCCGACCATGGTGAGCGGAGCTTCGCGCGTCAGGGCGATGCCGAGTTTGGGGTCAACCGGGTCCGCGCCCTTGCAGCAGTTGTCGAAGTACCGGCCCGCCCAGCCGGTGAACGTGTGCTGCTGGGGATCGCCGGTCTCCCAGATGTCGGTGCTGACGAAGTGCGAGCGGTTCGGGTTCGGATAGCCGACGCCGTGAATCACGCCGAGCAGTCCGTCGTCGTAGAGCGCTTTCAGGCCGGGCGCCTCGGGGTTGAGGCCGAAGTCGTCGGTGAGTTTCAACGCCTTCTTCGCGGGGACGGCCAGCCGCTTGCGCGCCTTGTAGTAGAGGTCGTCGCGGATGGGGACGATGGTGTTCAGCCCGTCGTTGCCGCCCGCCAGTTGCAGCACGACGAGAATCCGCTCGTCCGGCGAACCGAACTCGCCCGGGCGCGCCGCCTGCGGGGTCGCTTTCTTCTTGCGGTTTTCCTGGTGAGATCGTTCATGGTCGCGCTGCCGCCCGTCCGGCGACAGCGCCAGCGCCGTCCTGGACAGGAACGCCGGAACGGTACCGATCATTCCGACCAGCCCCAAGCTGCCTCGCACGAATTCGCGTCTCGTAAAGGCCGTGTTCATGCCGGGTCCCTTCGATTCCAGTCTTGTCGTCAGTCCCTCATGGATGACCGCTTGCAGCCCGTAGGGCGGGCTATGCCCGCCTGCGTTCAAACTCGCACGGATGCCACGCTCCGGCGATCTCGCCAACCCGTGGCAGACAAGTCCTGCCGCCCTCCGCGAGGGTGAGGCGGGCATAGCCCGCCCTACGCGAGGGTGAGGCGGGCATAGCCCGCCCTCCGCGCGTCGTTGCCATGTTGCCTTGTGGCCTCGCTACCTCGTTGCCTTCCTACTCGACCTGATACTCCGGCGTGCTGACGATCAGGTGAATCAGCCCGCGGATGGCCGTCGTGGCCGACTCCGAATCCCAGTTCGGCGAGTCGCCGACCTGTGATTTCAAACGATCCAGCAGCGTGCGGCGCATCCGCTCCGGCAGCGGCTGCTGAAGCAGGCGCGAGGCGAAGTGGTCCACGATCTTTTCCGCCGTATCAAGCTTGTATTTCCGCAGCAGCGGAGCGGGGTCGAAGGGCGGCTGGTCCACGTTGGGGTCGCGCGTCGCCAGCTTGAGTTCCGACGCCATCTCCGGCGGCATGTCCGACATCATCTGCTGCATGCGCATGGCCATCTGCTCGCCCTCGCGCGGCGCTTCGTTGCCGTACAGCGCGCCCACGACGAAGTTGTAACGCTCCAGCAGCGTGGACGTGTTGATCCACTTCAGACCGCCGTCCCAACCCTTCACGTTCGGCGGTTGAAACAGCTCCTGCCCCATGCGCCGCAGCGCCGTCGCCAGCGAGGCCGCGTTGCTCGGCGGCAGCTCCAGCAGACGATACGTTCCCACGACGAGTTCGGCCGGACTCTTCACCGCCGCGAACTTCACCGCCGGCGCGTAGAACGCATCGTGCATGAACATCGCCCGCAGAAGCGCTTCGATGCTGAAATTGCTGCGCTGAAACGTGGACGCGAGGTACGTCAGCACGGCCGGATCCGGCTCCGTCCCCGCGAAGTACACCCACAGCTCATGCGCCACGTGCTTGGCTGTGGCGGGCTGCGCGAGAATCAAGTCCACCACGTCGTAGCCGTTGAACCGCCGGAACTGCCCGAACAGCGCCTTGAAGCCGAAATCGTGCTTCTGCATCTCGAAGAACGGCGTGCCGGTGGCGCGGTTGATCGTCCAGCCGGTGAACGCCCGCGCCACGGCCTTGATGTCGTTTTCCGAGTAGTTGCCCTCGCCCATCGTGAACAGCTCGAGCAGCTCGCGGGCGTAGTTCTCGTTCGGATGACCGGCGACGTTGCTGACGTTGTCGAGGTAGCGCAGCATGGCCGGGTCGGCGCTGATCGCCTTGACCAGTTCGCCGAAGCTGCCCTTGGCGAGCCGGCGGAAGAGCTGGTTCTGGTCGTACAAAAAGCGCGGGTTTTCGACCTCGCGCATGCCGCTGGTGAAATGTCCGTGCCAGAAGAGCGTGAGCTTCTCTTCAAGCGGGCGCGGCGTGGAGATCATCCGCCGCAGCCACCACTCGCTCATGTTGGAGAACTCGATGATGTGGTTCTGGCGGCGGATGCGGATGACTTCCTGCCGCTCCTCCGGCGCAAGCGGCCCTTCCTTGTAGAACGGCGGCGGCTCGTAGGGCATGACCGACGGCGGCTCGAACGCGGCCTTGACCTTTTCGTAATCGACCAGCTCGCTGACCGCGCCCTGCCGACCCAGCGCGTGGAAGCGGTCGATCTGCTCGGGCGTTCCGCCGAAGGCGGCGCGGCGCAGGAGATGTGCCGCGTCGTCGCGCGTCCAGCCCGGCGCCGCGAGCTTGGCGGTGGATTGCGCATCGACAAGCTCGCCGCCGAGCGACAGCGTCGCGGCTGCGATCCACATTCTCCACCCGCGTTGCCTCATCCAGGTGTACTCCGCAGGGCCAGCTCCGGCGGACCCATGACCACAAACAGTTGACGGTCCTCGGCGACACGAGAATCCCGTCATTCCCGCGCAGGCGGGAATCCAGTCCCGCCGCGGAGCGAGGAACCGCCCCGCCTGCCGGCAGCCGCACATACGCCGTCATTCCGGCGCAGGCGGGAATCCAGCGGCGTGGCGCCATGGACCCGCGCCTCCGTGCGATTCACCATGCGAATACCCCGTCTCGATATCCGCCACGCTCCCAGCGGCGTCGCAACATCTTCTACACGAACCACGGTCCCAGGTGATTATTGCACGTCGATTTGCGTCAGGCCCGCTGTAAAATCACGCTTGCCGCCAGACTCGGCAAGCCCGACCAAGGGCCCGCCGCCGATGTCCCATGCAGACCGCCGGAGCCTCTCCGTCTTGCGATTCCACTCAGCTTTATGACTACACGCGTAGAAGCGTTCACTCCGCTGGGGGATTCTCGTGGTTTCGCCGCGGTCCGCCACGCCGCGCTCCCCACACCCTCCGCGCATCTTCCCCGTAAGCGAATCGCCTTGATGGATCATGGTGCGATCATGGGGGAGCCTTCGGCGCCGCCTCCGCCGCGCAGGGTGTCGCAACGGTAGATCGCCATCTCCGCCGCCACGCCGCACAGGAGGGCGCCGCAGCCGATGAGGTAGGGAGCGCGGAGCCCGATGACGCCCGCGAGCAGTCCGCCCCCGTACGCGCCGACGAGAAACCCCGCGGAGACGAGCACTTCATGGATCGCCATGCGCCGCGAGCGCCGCGCGCCGCCGGTGACTCCGTAATACAGGTGCGACGCATACAAGAAGCTGATGCCCACGCCGGTGATCCCCGCACACAGGAACAACGCGAAGGCGCCGGACGCGGCATACGCCAGCAGCAGCGAGCACGCCAGCACCGCCTGAAACACCCACAGCCCCCGCGCACGGAAATGCCACCACGGGTGACGCCCCAGCGCCCAGAACCCCAGCGCCATCGTCAGGCTCAGGAGCATGCCGATCTTGCCGAAACGGGCGGAGTTCATCTTCAGTTCCTGCTCCGCCAGCACGGGCAACTGGAACCGCAGCAGCCCCAGCGAGACGTATCCGCTGACCAGTGCGACCCGCGCCATCCGGCGGAAGCAGGCGACCTGCGCAGTCTCGCCTTCCTGCGGCGGCGGGGACAGTCGAGACTCGGAGGACGACAACTTGCCTGCGGGCCGACACGTCATCAGCAGCGCGGCGGACACGATATGATACACCATCGCGCTCCAGAACGGCGCGGAAACGTTCCATGCATAAAGGTAACCGCCGACCAGCGGTCCCAGCACCATGCCCGTGGACCACGCCGCGTTGAATCGGCCCAGACGCCGGTTCAGCGCCGCTGCCTCCAGACCCGCCGACACGCGACCCATCACCGGAGGCCAAAGCCATGAGGTGGCAAGTCCGCTGATCGTCACCAGCACGAGGAGCTGGTTGAGGCTGGCGGCAAAGACCATTCCACACGCGGAAACGGCCAGCAGCAGGTTGCTCAGCGCGGCCTGGATGCGAGGATCGATGCGGTCCAGCAGCGGTCGCCCCGCCAGCACGGCGAGCACATAAGGCCCTTGATAGAGCGCGGCGATCAACCCCACCTGCGCGGGCTTCGCCTGCATATGCTGCTGCGCCAGGAACGGCCAGGCCACGAAGAGCTGCCCGAAGGCCGCGCTGGCGACCAGCGAGACGGCGTCCAGCGCAAAGGCGTCCCATCGCGTCGGCTCTGTTCGCTCAGCGTTCACGACCGAGGATGCTCCAGTTCGATAAGATGCCCGACGCCCCGTAGCGGATTCGGCACGCTGATCAGTTGCCGATCCGTCGTCCAAAACGGACGCGGGAGCCTATCAGGCCTCGCTGGGATTCGGAACCAGCAGTCGATCGCGAAGACCCCTTCCAGTTAGCAGCCCGTGGTGAAAGGCATCGCGCGTCCTTCCCGCGAAGGCGGGAATCCAGCCGGCAGGCGACGGGGAAATGAGAATCCCACGGTTTTCCTGAGCGGACTGGCCCCCCGCCGGCGCGGGGGTGACGGGTCCCACGACTGGTTTCGGGTTTCACCACGGGCTGCCAGGGCACCGGCTTTCCAGTCGGGGCACTGGCTTTCCAGTTGGGGCACCGGCTTTCCAGTCGGGGCACCGGCTTTCCAGTTGGTGTTTCTTTGGCGTCGTTCTGAGTCGACAAGCCGGAACCTCCGTCTGTAGCCCGGTCACCACAGGCTGCGTGCGCCTGCCGCTCCCTGACGTTCAGGATGCCCGCTTCGCCCGTGGCCCCGCGAGGAGTTGGACGTCCGGGTAACCTGTCGTTCCGCGACGAACAGGATCCCCGCCTGCGCGGGGAAAACGAGCTGATCCGCCTGCCCCAAGCCGCCAGCCCAAGCCGCCAGCCCCAACCACCAGCTCTCAACCGCCGGCCCAAGCCCGGTTCTGGCCCGCGAATTGCCAACCTTCCCGCACCGAGCGGGATGCGAGCCGCGCCCGGGGGATCTCGAGTCGCGATACGCGGTGGCCTTGGAGAGAGGGATATAAGCTGTGTCAGAACCCGCGGTTTCGTTGGAGAACACTTGATCCCTCATGGGCTAGGCTTGGTTATCCTGCGCGAAGCGTCTCACGGTCGCGGCTCCGTTGTGCGACGGCGTCCTTGAAAAACACGACTCTTCGTAGGCATGGCCGCAGCGCGAAGGTATGATAGCGCTGAACGTTCCGCGCGTCCGCAGGTCAAATCAGGAGGCGCTGCAATGAACACTCCGCTCAAGCGGGGCATGGTCCTGCGTCACCAGAACCACCTCTTCATCGTCTCCGACTTTCACGAACGGCACACGGGTCGAGGGCGGCCCAACGTCCACGTCGCGCTGCGCGACCTGATCGACGGGCGCCAGGTCGATCGCACGCTCGACGAGCTGACCCCCGTCGTCGAAGCGGAATACACCTACCGCCAGGTGCAATACCTCTACCACCACGGCGACGACTACATCTTCATGGACTCGGAGACGTTCGAGGAACTCAAGCTGCCCGGGACCCTCATCGGCTCGTTCACGCCGTTCATGCTGGAAGGCGAGGCCTACCGCGTGATGTTCGTCGAGGGTCGCCCCGTGCGCTTCGACGCGCCGGACACGGCGCAACTGCACGTCGCGCTCACCGCGGGCCCCTCGCACAGCGGCGTCGGCTCCAGCGTGCAGAAGGAGGCCGAGCTGGAGAACGGACTGAAGCTCCAAGTCCCGCTGTTCATCAAAACCGGCGACCTCATCCGCGTAAACACGCGCGACGGCACGTATTCGGGCAAGGAAAAGGAGTGACAGTGCGGGGGCGTCGCTCCGATACATTGTGCCACTGCTCTGCGAGCAGTGTGCTTTGGCTGTGGCTTGCCGGGAAGCGTCGCTCAGATACACTATTTGCCTTGTGGTCGCTCTTGTCGAGGAAGCTGTGGCTTGCCGGGAAGCGTCGCTCAGACACACTCAATCACGGTGGATGGGCTGCCCGCACAGCGCTGTGGCTTGCCGGGAAGCGTCGCTCAGATACACTCACCCCCACGACAATACCAAACAACGCACCGCTGTGGCTTGCCGGGAAGCGTCGCTCAGATACACTCAACCGCCACCCCACCGCCATCACAAACGTGCTGTGGCTTGCCGGGAAGCGTCGCTCAGATACACTACGGGCTTGACATCGGCGACGCCGTCTTTGGCTGTGGCTTGCCGGGAAGCGTCGCTCAGATACACTCGCGGATCATGCGATTGCCGGGAACGTTCAAGCTGTGGCTTGCCGGGAAGCGTCGCTCAGATACACTAGCCAACAACGAACTAGCATCCCCGCTCACGCTGTGGCTTGCCGGGAAGCGTCGCTCAGATACACTCTTCCTTGGCAATCGTGCCGGCCTGAATCCGCTGTGGCTTGCCGGGAAGCGTCGCTCAGATACACTATGCCCAGCAGGATGCCGTAGTTTTTCATGCTGTGGCTTGCCGGGAAGCGTCGCTCAGATACACTTGATGCGAATCACGATACAGCCTCCACTCCGCTGTGGCTTGCCGGGAAGCGTCGCTCAGATACACTACGAGGGGGATTTCAGGCGTTACCGCACTGCTGTGGCTTGCCGGGAAGCGTCGCTCAGATACACTAGCGTGGTGAGGACGCCGCACAGCGGAGCCGCTGTGGCTTGCCGGGAAGCGTCGCTCAGATACACTCGAAGCGTACAATTCCCCGCTGCCCTCGAAGCTGTGGCTTGCCGGGAAGCGTCGCTCAGATACACTCCCGACACCGGCGTATAGTACTGATCCTCAGCTGTGGCTTGCCGGGAAGCGTCGCTCAGATACACTCATCGAATTGCCGGGCCCTTGAACGTATGCGCTGTGGCTTGCCGGGAAGCGTCGCTCAGATACACTTGCTGGCTGATTTCGTGTCCGTGTCCCGGTGCTGTGGCTTGCCGGGAAGCGTCGCTCAGATACACTAGAAGGCTTGAATCGTGCCCTCGAACCCCTGCTGTGGCTTGCCGGGAAGCGTCGCTCAGATACACTACGTCGCGGCGCGGGTTCGATTCCCGCGCGGCTGTGGCTTGCCGGGAAGCGTCGCTCAGATACACTCCAGCAGGCACGCACCGGCGAGTGCGATAAGCTGTGGCTTGCCGGGAAGCGTCGCTCAGATACACTCTGCCCGGCCCGGCGCAGCGACGCCGATAAGCTGTGGCTTGCCGGGAAGCGTCGCTCAGATACACTTGGGACGGGGAAAACCAACTACGCATTACCGCTGTGGCTTGCCGGGAAGCGTCGCTCAGATACACTTTCAAGAGCCATTCGGCGTGTTCCATTCCGTGCTGTGGCTTGCCGGGAAGCGTCGCTCAGATACACTACGTGAAGCCTATCGGCAACCCGTCCGGCGGCTGTGGCTTGCCGGGAAGCGTCGCTCAGATACACTCGGAGATGGACACGACCGCGCGTCCGACCAGCTGTGGCTTGCCGGGAAGCGTCGCTCAGATACACTACAATCTTTGCCCATGAAGGATGATGAGCATGCTGTGGCTTGCCGGGAAGCGTCGCTCAGATACACTTAGCCCGCCGTCTGGGTGCTGTCGTCGCCGCTGTGGCTTGCCGGGAAGCGTCGCTCAGATACACTTATGCACCCCCGAACATCCTCAGAAACCACGCTGTGGCTTGCCGGGAAGCGTCGCTCAGATACACTAGTCGTCGCGTAACCGGTTGGCAGGCAAGGGCTTAGGGCGACAACGGCGCTAGAAAAGCATGAGCTGGCGGGGGGGCTCCTCCGCCGGCTTTCGCTTTTTTCCAATGTAATTCTCCATCTTTCCGAACTGCCGGTCGGTCACGGCCAGCAGCCGAACCTGCCCCTCGTCCGGCACGCCCTCGCGCACAAGCTGCCGGTGCACGGCGGCGGTCTCCTCGCTGGCGCAGTACCGCGCGTAAACGGAATACTGCATCATACAGAACCCGTCGTTAAGCAGCAACTTGCGGAACCGCGCGTAGCGCTTCCGATCGGCGGGGGTCTTAACGGGCAGATCAAACATGGCGAACAGCCACACGGGGCGATATCCGGAAAGGGCGACCTGGGTCGAGGGCACGAGGGCGATTTTCCTTTTTCGTAGTCATGGCGGCGCGGGCGATTTTCCGCGAGCGTGTCCTCTCGGGGAGAGGACAGCCGACACCGCTTCGTTACGGGCGCGGCGCTGAAGGCGCTTCACCCAGTTTCTTCGGATAATCAAGACGATCGGTTTGTCGTTCGAGCGTCTGGACCAGCGAGACGGCCGTGCGGGCGCACAAGTCGAACAGGGTGCGGACTTCGCCATCGGCGTCGTACCGCGCAAGAACGGCCTCGAGCAGCGACTGTTTGCCGATGCGGTCCAGCTCCGTCCCGCGGTTCTCGCGGACGTGCTCGACGACGGCGGCGTCGATGAGCGGGCGGTAAGGCTCGATCAAGTCGTCGGCCAGGCAGAAGGGGTTGTCGCGTTGATGATGGTGCAGGCCGAGCGTGGGGTGCAGACCCGCTCCGCAGATGGCCCGCGCCATGGCGGCGCGGAGGACGGCGTACCCGTAATTGAGCAGGCGGTTGGCGTCGCGGGCGTCGAAGCGGCGGTGGAAGTTGGGATCGTCGAAGAGGACGGGCCAATAGCGCCGGGCGGCGACGGACTCGCGGTTGTCGGGGTCGCCGGAGCGCACGTCGCGGGCAAGGTCGGCAAGGCCGTGGTCGCCGCCGCGCAGCTCGGTGAGCAGTTCCGCCTGCGCGGTGATCTTGCGGCGGACGATCTGCTTCCAGAGCTGTTTTTTGAGGGGGAGGGGCGCGGAAGCCTGTGCGATGAGGCGCTGCGCCTGAACCGTATTGGCGCTCAGCGGGAGCATCATGCCGACCGGGAGCGAGCGGGCGTCGCAGACGATGAAGGCGGTGCCGGCATTCATGAGTTCGGCGAGCACGGGCTGCGAGCACTGCACCTGCGGGTGAGCGACGATGAGGGCGGCGACTTCGCAGAGGGGGACGGCGAGCTCGGTGGGGGTTGGGACTTCCACGCCCCAGTCCGCCGGAGTGACCGGTGCATCCGCGGAATCGGAAGTGCCGTCGGGATCGTGGGTTCGCGCGGACTGAAGCCCGCGGCTCGGATGGCGCTCGATGACCAGTTGCCGGTTGCGGACGTGCAGGTACGCAGCGGACTCGGCGAGGTCGATGATGCGCTCAGTCATGGCAGGGGATGACCTCGCCGATATAGGTGACGCGGACCTTCCGCGCCCCGCGTTTTCGCATATTCTCGCCACTCAGGCCGATTCGCGCGCCGCTGCCGGGCTTTCTTGCTTCGGTGGCGGAGCGCGCGTCAGAGTGCAGTCGGAACTCGTTCGCGCCGTCGGAGACGCTGATGCAGCGAATCAGCCTATCGCCGCCATCCGCGTCCTTGATGAGCAGGTACTCGTTTCTAGTCAGCGTGAACTTGACCATCCGGTTCTCGCCCCAGTCTTTCTGGATGATCGGCAGTCCCCCGGCCTTTCGGCGGTGGGCTTCGAGGCGTGTGACGGGGTAATCGTCCCAGCGGGTCTCGGTCTCGTTTCCATCGTGGCCCCTCTTGATCGTGGCGACGATGACGGTGTGGTGGTTGGCGCCGGGCTTGACATAGCGCGTGCGTGCACCGTGTTTCGGGCCTTCGGGCGTTCGATCCAATCCGACCGGTTCGACACCGACGTTCTTGCGGATGCGGACGGTCTTGATGGGAATCTCGCGGCCATCGTGAGTGTGAGTCACGGGGCAGGGCGTCTTGACGGAATCATCCTTGGCGTCGCGTCGGACGATCCACTCACGGACGCGCTCGCGGATGACGGGGTCCACAATGTCATCGACCTGAGATTCCGACATGGTGTCCACAGGTTTGCGCACGTGGCGATGCGGCTTCGGCTGCCCCTTCTTGTCCGCGTGCGGATGCTCCTTGGCGCTGTAGTTGGTTTCCTCGTGCAGGCCTCCGGCGAGCTTGCGGTCCTGTCGCCAGGAGACCTTGATGGCGAGGATGGCTTTGCGCGCGTCGTCGAGGAAGCCGATCCAAGGTTCTTCGACGGGCGCGAACAGCCTTCGCCCTGCGGCGGAAGCGCGCTCCGCGGCCGTCTGGAGGATATGCACCTGCTTCGGTCCGAGCATGGCGACGACGATTGCGTCGACGGCATGGTGGCGATGGTCTTCGCGGGTCTTCTGTCCGCCGTCGTCGAGGATGCCGTTCAGCCCGAGTTCGTTGCGGACGTGCGCGGTGAGTCCGCCGGCGGAGACCTGTACGCGGAGGCGGCCGTTGGCGTCTGTGCGCCCGCCGTAGAGGAGCGCGAGATAGTCGGCGGCTTTGACGGCGGCGTGGCGCGTGTCGTTGAGCTGGCGCGAGACGAAGTCCTCGGGGATTTGCTGCATTTCGAAGCGTCGCAGCTTCACCTCCGCGGCGTCGCCCTTGAAGCGTTGGACGCGGGCGAGGATGTCCTCGTAGCGCTTCATGTCGGTTGAGTAGGCTTCAAAGGGCGTGCGGTTGCGCTTGTGGTCGCGGTTTTCGGCGACGGCGCAGAGGGTCTTGTTGAGGAAGCTGTTGTCGAGCGAGCGGCTGAAGGGAAGGATGTGCTCGACGTCAAACTGCGGCGCCGGTCCGAAGAGGGAGGCGAAGGGGATGGACTGACCCGTGTACGGGCACTCTCCTTCGCATTCTTCCCAGAGCAGGGCCTTTTCGATATCCGAGCGGCGCGGTTCCTGCACGCCGGCTTCGGCGAGGATTCTCGCCTTGGCCTTCAGACGGAGCTTCTCCCGCGCGGCGTTCTCCTTTGACAGGCGCTCGCGTTCCTTGCGGGCGCGCTTGAGGTCGCGGGCGAGTTCGATGCGGATGATCTCAGGCTTGCCGAAGACGCGGACGATTTCGTTGACCAGTTTGCGAAGTTCGGTGAGCGTGCGCTCGACGGCGGGGTTGCGGATTTCGCCGATTGCTTTTCGCAGCGGAGGCAGCCGGTCAATTGGTTCGCAGGATTTGAAACTCCCGGGGAACAGCTCCCGCCGCGCTGTTCCATAGCGCGTGCCGTCCGACATCCGCTCGATGAGTATGCGCAAGGCCTTGCGGCTGTGTGCGGCGTGGCCCTGTTCGAGGCGCAATTCGGCGAGTTCCCTTGCTTTTTCGGGATCAAGTCCCCAAGCCTTGATCGCGCGACGTTCGAGGGCGTCGGGTTTTTCGTAACTGAGAATCTCGAGGACGATTTCCTCCCGCTTCTCTTCCGGGAGGTCGTCCCAGCGGTCGCCAAAGACGGCGCGCATTTTCTCGTCGGTGCGATGCCCGGGGAGCTTCTTCTCCTCGTCCTGACTCCAGAGCTTCAGCTCGGATCCCTTCGGCAGGGCGAGAACCTGTTTGCCCTTGATCTTTGCAAAGGTCAGGTCGCCGTCATGGATGAGCGCGGAGATGACTTTTTCGCGCTGCGCGGCGTCGAGCGGACGAGAGGCTTCATTCGGTGGAATGATCTCCAGGTTATTGACCGTCTGAAGAATCCTGAAGCGCTGGAAGAGGCGGTCCGCCGTCGCGGCGCGGCGGGCCGTGGGTACGAGTTCGCAACGACCGATGAGGTGCGCGGCCGACTTGAGCGGGCGCTGAAAGAAGATGGCGCGGTGTAGATCGTTCCGGAAGGTGGGCGTCAGGATGGCCGGATGATGCGACGCCTGGGCCTCCCAGATGTGGTTGAACTCGTCGAGGTACATCTGCCGCGCTGTCCAGCGCTTGCGGATGCGCTCGGTTTCGGGGTCCAGCCCGGCGAGGTACTCCCCGAGGGTTCGCGCTCCGGCGGTGTCCATCTTGGCCTGAAGCTCGGCGATGCCCTGCTTGACGACGCCCTCGTCCTCGTCCTTCGTCAGAGACTTGCGGTTGGAGAGGAACCCGCGGCGCTGGGCAAGGTGGTAGAGCGCTCGGCCCAGCTCCATGGGAGTCAGCGCGTGATCGAGCGCCCGGACGCGGAGTCTGTAGGGCAGCAGGTGCGCGGCGATGCGGTCGCCCTTGGCGGGGTGCTGATCGCGGAGCCGGGCGTCGATCTTGAGCAGATACTCGTGCATCGCCTGCGGCGTGCCGATCGCCCCTTCCGGAAGCAAGCCTGCCCGCTGGAGCAGGCGGAGCAGCTTGTATCTGCGGCGCTGGCGGCGCCAAAACATCCGGCGGGGCAGCCGGGCAAGGCGCCGAGCAGCCCCGCGGGCTTCATCCCTCCCGGACTCGATGTCGCCTTCGACCCCCTCATCGAAGGCGTGAACGCCGGCGCCGATCAGCTCTGCGGGGCGATCGGGCTCATTCTGGGCGACGAGCGCCCAACCGATGGATGCAACCCCGACATCCAAGCCCAGGGAACAGGGCTTCCGGTTCGTCAAAGATTTCATGGGCACACCTCTTGACAAAGGGATGGGCGGTAGCGTAAGGTTCACGTTAGTGTATCTGAGCGACGTTTTTCCGCAAGTCACAGTAAGCGGTCAAACGGCCGCGCAAGGCAACGCTCCTGGCGAGCGCCCAGGGTAGACTCTCATGGGTTTGCCCGCACCGCCCTCCCTGTGGGGGCTTTATTTATGCGCTGTACGCCAACAGCTTCGCGCTTTGTGAACGCACATGCGGGCCACGTTCGGTCGTGGGCTTGCGCGCGTGGCGGCGGGTGCTTCGTCTCGACGTTCGGGAGCCTGACACGACCGAGCGCGAGGTCTCGACGATGGGCGGCTTCACTCCTGATTACCTTGCTCATGCCGGCGTGGCTCCTTGCCTTCCTTGCAACCTCGCCGCAGGCACTGGCGCAGGACACAGCGGAGCCTGCCAATGGCTGGCAGCGGCTCTTGCAGACGGCGCAGGAGATTCAGAAGTTCGGTCCGTGGGAGGAGCAGTTCGCGTGGATCGACCGGTCGATGGTGCGCATCTGGGACCAGAACGGCTGGAGGGGCGAGTCCGACGAGTTCGCGCTGCGGACGCTGCGCGAGGTGGCCAAGATTCCTCCGTGGCAGATCACGCAGCGTTTCGACCGTTTCGGTCAGCTCCTCAAGGATCGATACACGCTTTCGGACGCGCAGGTCAGCGGCGTCCAGTCTTCCATGATGACTGAACTGACGGGCTTGTTCGTGAAGCACTCGCCGACCATCGTCAAGCAGGTGCGCGAGCAGGTCGAGCTGCGGATCGAGGCGCCGGACGACGAGGCCTTCATGCGCGAGCTGCAGGGGCGGGTGGCCGGCTGGGTCCGCGAGACCGACGCGCTGCACCGCGACGCGATGGAGGCGCTGGACCGGGTCGCATCGGGCTTCGAGGCCGGTCTTTCGCCGGAGCAGAAGCGCATCTATGAGAAGGACCGCGCGTCGCTTAACCGGCTGACGGGATATGGCGATCGGATGCGGACGCTGGCGGCGGAGGGGAAGTTCAAGCCCGAGGACTACGGCTTGACGCGAGACGAGTTTCTCCAGGTGATGAAGGCGGCGCGGTCGCGCGGCGAGGCTTCCGCGGGCAAGGACGCCAAGCCACTGCCCGGATCGGACGCGGCGAAGGACGCGGGGCGATGGCTGAAGCATGATCCGACCACGTGGGTGGTTTATGTGCGCGAGTTCGAGCGCAAGTACCAGCTTGATCCGGCGCAAGTGAAGACGGCGGATTCGATCCTCGACGAAATGGCGGAGCGCGCGGATCGGTACGTGCGGGCGCATAGGCCGGAGCTGGACAAGATCGAGCCGGCGAAGCGGGAGGGACACGCGGCGTTTCAACCGGTGGTGGAGTTTTTCGACGCCATGGACGCGCGGTTGCAGGCGATCCCCCGGCGCGAGCAGAAGGACGCCGCGGAGAAGAAAACGTCAGGGGGGAAGTGAAGCGTGCGCCGGCGGCGAGCGCGGCGCCACACAACTCTGCCTGACGCGGTGAGGCGTGACAGCGGCGCAGCGGACCCGCGTGGCAGCGGACCTGCGGCGCGGCGTGGCGCGGCGTGGCGCGGCGTGGCGGCTGACGGGGCACCCCAAAATCTGCCCGGCCGGTTCGCCGCGGGGGTTGAAGATCCAGCGCTGTCCGCGCTGTTCCTGTGGATCATCGGCGAGACGGCCGACGCACCGGCCCTTACCGATCGGACACGGCAGCGGTATCCTGCCTCGCCGTATTCCGCCTTTGGCGATGCGATGCGCCCGGCGGACGACGCGCGGGGCGGGTAAGCGAGGCGGGATTGGACGGCACGCACGGCACGGCACAACGATCGGACCTGCTCGCACGCCATCGCCTGGCGATCTGTGTGTTCGCCCACGCCGCGCTCTTTGGCGCGAGCCTGCTGGCGGCGTTCGCCCTGGCGTACAACTTCTCCAACGCGTTCGCGCGCGGCGCGACGGACCCCTTTGGCGATGAATGGGGCTGGTTTGTCGATCTGTTTCTGCCGCTGCTGGCGCTGGCACTGCCGCTGAAGCTGCTGGTGTTCGGCCTGACGCGGCAATTCCGCGGCTCGTGGCGGTACGTGGGGCTGCACGACCTGTTCGGCATCAGCTTCTCCGCCCTGGTCGCGTCCTGTGCGCTCATCCTGTCCTACTTCGCGCTGGAGAATTTCTGGCATTTTCGTTACGGCCGGCCGCTGATCGACTATGCCTTTCCCCGTCTGCACCAGTCGGTGTTCTTGCTGGACTACGGTCTTTCGATCGCGTTCGTGTGCGCGGCGAAAGTCATCGTTCGTTTCAACTATGAAGAGCTGGCGCCCCGGCGGCGCGACGGCGACGAGGTAAGGCGCGTGCTGGTCGTCGGCACGGGCGACGAGGCGGAGTCCTTGCTGCGCGAGGTGCGCCGGATGATCGCCGGACCGTACCGCGTCGTCGGGCTTCTGGACGACCGCGCGGACCGACCGACGGGCAGCATCCACGGCATCGACGTGCTGGGGCGCACGGACCGGCTGCGGGAAATCGCCGCGCGGACGGAGGCGGCGGAAGTGTGGATCGCGCTGTCGGGCGCGTCGCCGCGCCGCGTGCGGGAGCTGGTGGAGCAGTGCGACGGCGCGGGGCTGCGGTTTCGCGCGATGCCCGCGCTGTCCGACGTCATTCACGGGCGCGTGCAGGTTTCGCACCTGCGCGACATCGAGATCGACGACCTGTTGGGCCGCCTGCCGGTGCATCTCGACCTGGAGGCAATCGGCGCGCAGCTTCGCGGGCGGCGCATCGCGGTCACCGGCGCGGGCGGGAGCATCGGCGCCGAGCTTTGCCGGCAGATCTGCCGGTTCGGTCCGCAGCGGCTCATCCTCCTGGAGCGTGCGGAAAACGCACTGTTCAACATCGACCGCCATCTGCGCGAGCAGTTCCCCGGCGTGACGATCCTCCCGTGCGTCGCCGACGTGACCGACGCGGCGCGGGTCGCGGAGGTGTTCCGCGATCAGCGCCCGGCGCTCGTCTTCCACGCCGCCGCGCACAAGCACGTGCCCATGATGGAGCTTAACGTCGGCGAGGCCGTGAAGAACAACGTCGGGGGGACGCGCGTCGTGGCGCAGGCGTGCGCGGCGCAGGGCGTCGAGAAGATGGTGCTGATTTCCACGGACAAGGCCGTGAATCCGACCAGCGTGATGGGCTGCTCGAAGCGCGTGGCGGAGTTGTGCGTGCAGGGGATGAACGGCGGGGGGGGGACGCACTTCGTGACCGTGCGCTTCGGCAACGTGCTCGGCAGCGACGGCAGCGTGGTCCCCATCTTCCGCGAGCAGATCGCGCGCGGCGGACCCGTGACCGTCACCCATCCGCAGATGTGCCGCTACTTCATGACCATCCCCGAGGCGTCGCAGCTTGTCCTTCAGGCCGGCGCGATGGGCGGCGGCGGCGAAATCTTCATGCTCGACATGGGCGAGCCGGTGAAGATCGTGGACCTCGCGCGGAACATGATCCGCCTCAGCGGGATGGCGCCGGAGACGGACATCGAGATCCGCTACGTCGGGCTGCGCCCCGGCGAGAAACTGTTCGAGGAGCTGTCGATCGACGGGGAACACGTGCTGCCGACGGCGCATCCGCAGATCGGCGTGCTGCGCCACCGGGAGGAAGACTGGACGGAAGTGCGACGGAAGATCGACGCGCTGCTCACACACGCACAGACGGCCGAGGAGGCTGTGCTGCGCGACGCGCTGGCGGGGCTGGTTCCGGAATACACGCGCGTGGAGGCGGCGCCTGGCGGCGACGCTGCGGATGCCGAAACCGCGCTTCCGCGTTGAGTCTGCGGATGGTGCATCCCCGCCCGTTGCGAGCGGAGCCTAACGCAGGACCCGCCGCGCCCGCAGGATGTCTTGCGGGCGCAGTCCGCCGGGGCTGGCCGTTCTTTTGGGCAGGCCGCCCATGGAAGGAATGCAAGCAAGCAGTCAGAGGAACCGATTGGAATCGGGCTTCGGTGAAATGCGAACCACGGGGGTGTCCTCGAGAAAGCGCCACCCCTACGATCGGCACGCCCGAGCGCATCGGTGCAGGCGCCGATCGATTCGTGAAGGCGTCGACCGTTTCATTCCCGGAAGGGGAAATACGTGAATGCCCGAGGGTGCAGCCCGCGGGAATCGAGCGTTCGGCGATTCGACCCCGGGAGGGGTCGCACCCTCAGCTCCCGTGCGCGCACCAAAATCGCAGCAGACGCACAACCCCTTTCGGGGTTGCGTCTCCTCACGCTCGGGATTCCGCGGGCTGCGCCCACGGCTACCCACGTGGATCCCCTGCGGGGATCAGGCTGACGCTGCTGCGGAAATCGGGCCTGCGCTGCTGCGGAAATCGAGCTGGCTCGGCTTCGGGGATCGAGTCCACTCGACCTGGGAGAATGGTCGAGCTTCACTGGACGAAATCGAAATCGGGCGTGGCTCGAGCGGAAATGCCAGAATCCGTGGCCAGACCCACCTGGGGCCGCGACACCCGCTGCGCTGGAGTCACAGTCCGATCGGCGTTACCGTCCCGCGCGAAGCGATCGTCGCGAGGATGCGCGGAACGCGGTTTGATAGGGCGCGCGAAGCGCCCGTTGCGAGTACGCGCGGATAGCACTTTGCGGAGGATGGAGCATTCATGCTGCGACCCGACACGCTCGAGCCCGATCGCGCCATGCTTCTGCTGATCGACGCGCAGGAGAAGCTGCTGCCGATGATTCTCGACCGGCAGCGCGTCGTCGCCTCGTCGCGGCTCATGGTGGAGGGCGCGGCGCTGTTCGACCTCCCCGTGCTGGTCACCGAGCAGTATCCCAAGGGTCTGGGTCGCACGGAGGCGTCAATCCTCGCCGCGCTCGCGAAGACGCGGTGCTCCTTGCACGAAAAGCCGACGTTCAGCGCCTGCGGCTGCGAGCCGATCCGCGAGGAACTCAACCGGCTCGACAAGCCGCAGATTATCCTTGCGGGCATCGAGGCGCACGTGTGCGTGCAGCAGACGGCGCTGGATCTGTGCGTGCAGGATTATGACGTGTTCGTGTGCGCGGACGCCGTGGGATCGCGCGGGACGCGGAGCTATGACATGGCGCTGCAGCGCATGAGGCAAGCCGGCGCAAGGGTGACAACGGTCGAAAGCGTGCTCTTCGAGCTGTGCCACCGCTGCGACGCGCCGAAATTCAAGGCGATGCTGGAGCTGATCAAGGCGTTCCCGCCGGTCTGAGGGACACCTTCGGAGAGCACCGAATCCACCGGATGCGGGCGTGCGCCCCAGCGGGTGGAGGCATGAGGAAGTTCATGACGTCGAAGGGCTGGTTTACACGAGCGTGCAGCATCCTGCCGGGAGGCGTCAGCTCGCCCGTGCGCGCCTTCAAAGGCGTGGGCGGCGAGCCACGGATCATCGCGCGCGCCGAGGGCGCGATGCTCTTCGACGTGGAGGGAAGGGCGTACATCGACTACGTCGGTTCCTGGGGCGCGATGATCCTCGGGCATGCGCATCCCGCCGTGACGGAGGCGATCGCGCGGGCGGCAGGCGAGGGGACCAGCATCGGGCTGTGCTCGCCGCGGGAGGTCGAGCTGGCGGAGGAAATCCGCGCCCGCGTCCCGGCTGCGCAGCGCGTGCGCTTCGTAAACTCAGGGACGGAGGCCGTGATGAGTGCCATACGTCTGGCACGCGCGGCCACGGGTCGAGCGGCAATCCTCAAGTTCAGCGGCGGATATCACGGCCACGCGGACGCAATGCTCGTGAGGGCCGGGTCGGGCGCCGCGACGCTGGGTTTGCCCGACTCGCCTGGAGTGACGCCCGGCAGCGTCCGGGACACGCTGACGGCGGCGTACAACGATGAAGGGGCCATCGCCGACGTCTTCAAGTCGCACGACGACCGCCTCGCCGCGGTGATGGTCGAACCGGTGGCCGGGAACATGGGCGTCGTGCCACCCCAGCCGGAGTTCCTTACGACCCTGAGGCGACTCTGCTCGGCACACGGCGTGCTGCTGATCTTCGACGAGGTGATGACCGGGTTCCGCGTCGCCCAAGGTGGGGCGACCGCGCGGTACGGCGTCGAACCGGACCTGATCACGTTCGGCAAGATCATCGGCGGCGGGCTGCCGGTGGCCGCCTATGCCGGCCGCGCGGAATTGATGAACCTCGTAGCCCCTGGGGGTCCGGTGTACCAAGCGGGCACGCTCTCCGGCAACCCGCTCGGCATGGCCGCGGGTCTAGCCACGCTGAGAGAGCTGAAGACCGGCAAGTACGAGGAGCTTGAGGCTGCGTCGAGCCGCTTGGCGGATGGCCTGCAGCAGGCGTTGGCGCGCTTCCGGGTCCGGGGATGCGTGCAGCGCGTCGGCTCGATGCTGACGGTGTTTTTCGGCCTGGAACGGGTCCGCAACTTCACTGAAGCCGCCGCTACGGACCACGCGCGGTTTGCACGGTTTTTTCACGCCATGCTCGATCGCGGCGTGCATCTGCCGCCCAGCGGATATGAGGCGTGGTTCGTCTCGACGGCACATGATCGCGCCGTGATCGATCGCACGCTCGCCGCGGTGGATGACGCTATGGCTGAGGCAGTGCGGGGGACGGGTTGAGGCGATCCGCGCCGGCGATGCACCATGCGTCCGCCGTCCCGGTCGAGAAGTGATGCACGACGTCGCCATGCGCGGCGGCACGGCTGGACCATTCCGACCGCTCATCGCCGTAGGCGTGCGTCATCAGCAGCCAGACGCGCGCGTGCCGCGAGAGCAGTCCGGTGAAACTTGCCTCGAACAGGTCGCCCCGGCCGCGGTCGCTGCGCGGCTCGACGAGGGTGCCCGCCGGCGGATGGGGCCAGTAGAACTCGAACGCGTCGTCCGTGGCGTAATAGACAAAGAGCGTATCCCCCGGTTCGAGGTTCGCACGCATCTCTTGAATCACGGGTCGCAGATGCTCGCCCAGCGGCGTCATGCCCGCCGCGACTTTCGCGCATCGCAGCGCCGGCAGCGCGAACAGCAGCACCACGATCGCCGCGCGAGCGGGCCAAGCTTCGATCTTCCGCCACATCAGCGCCGCTCCGGCCCCGACGCACGGCGCGAGGAGCGCCACCATGAACAGGTTGCTGGGAAACGAGCCGTAGGGCCACTGCCGGCTGATTCCGCCCGCCACGAGCATGACCCAGACGACGAGCATCACCAGCCATCCGACGCGCCACCGCCGCTTCATGTGCCATGCACCCACGGCAGCGGTCAGCACGAAGAGCGTCGTCACGATCGTGCCCAGCGGATCCCACATCGCCGCCGTGCCCGCCGCGAGCCGCGCCAGCTCCCATGTTGATCGCGCCGCCCATGCCGCCAAGACGCCGGGCGACCAGCTCTTCGGCCAGACGTCGTACCCCGTTTGCAGGTGGTAGATCACCGCGCCGTAGTGAGGCGAGCTGCGATGCCAGAGATACCAGGCGCTGGTTGCGATCGCGACGAAACCGCAGCCGATCCACAGATCGCGCCGGGAACAGGCTTCTCGGTCCTTGCTGCGCCATCGCCGAAATGCCAGCAGTGCGAGGCACGCCCCCCCGACGAAGATGGGCGTAAAACCTGCGGCCAGTCCGCACAGGACCCCTGCAAGGAATATCCGCGTGCGCCGCGAAGTCGGCCTGTCATAGGCCCAGGCGCCGAGGCCCAGAAGTCCCACCGCCATTGGCATCTCCCACGCGAATTCCTTGATCACGCGGGAGAACGTCACGGCTTCGTAGTGGAACGCGACGTAGGCAGCAGCCGCAAGCGCGGCGCCGTTGCCCAGCCGCAGTTGAGCCACGCGCCAGATCAGCACGACACCCGCCAGTCCGCACAGCGCGCTGGGCAGGCGTAGCACGGTCTCGCTCCTGCCAACGCCGCTTTGCAACGCCCAAAGCACCACCCATTGCAGCAACGGCAGGCGCGCCCGCTCGGCCACGCCGCCGTGGTCGGCGAAATTCGCGCGCCAAGCCTCGTCGTGTGTCAGGCTCCCCTCCCCCAATCCAACAAGCCGCAACACTGCGGCAAACAGGAAAACGGCCACGAGCGCGCAGTGGATCGTACCCGCCGTTGTGGCGCGGGCATCACAGCGTTGGGCAGGGAACCTCTCCAGACTCAATCGAAGCGGTGTGGCGGAACTTGTCATGGTGCTTCATGGCTTATCGGACACCGCCGACCGCGGGTCGATAAGGCGCGACGGGCGCTCTGACCTGCGCCGCGGCGACACGCCTCGGGGGAGGATCTCCCGACGCCGGGCATCCAAAGGGCAACGCATGGGGACGTTTGCATTTATTGTGGAGATGGCGTGATGAAGCGGGCAATGAGCCTGATGATGGGGATGCTGGTGGGCGTGGTGGCGTTGATGGAGTCGGGCTGCCAGTCGGCGGCAAAGACCGAGTCCATGGCGCTGACGTGTTCCGCGGAGCGGACGGATGACCACGCGGAGGGACTGACGAGTCACCGAACGTCCAAAGGTGGCCGGGAGTACGACCGTTCATGAGCGCGAAATCCGCGCTGCGGCGATGCCCGGATGTAGTTTCGCGGGGGCGGCAGACCGCCGGTCGCAGCCCGGTTTGCGTCAAAAGGTCGCCAACCGGCACGACACGCATGTCGCGCAAGCCGGTCGCTTGCTCAGAACGACCAGCCGAGGGACATGCCGCCGAAGAACTCGTCCTGGATCGTCTGGCTGTTCTCCGGATGCCCGACCGCATCGTTGAAGTACAGGAAGCCGGACAATACGACGGAGCCGAGGTTTTCCGGCAGGCTCAGCGCGCTGGACAAATCATACCCGATGTTGAGTCCGTATTGGATGTAGGCGAGCCGCGTCGAGCCGGTGAAGCCCGTGGCCACCATGCGGTCGAGGTAGCGGTGGTCGATGGCGAAGGTGATGCCGGGGCTGACGGTCACATTCTCGCACACGGCGAAGTCGTGGCTGAATCCGCACTCCATCCAGCTTGCGCCGGCGAGCTGATCCACGTCGTGATAGAACTTGAAGAACGGATTGAGCACGCCGTCTTCATTGTCCGCCCACAGCCACTTCCACATCCACGCGTCGTTGTGCTCAAGCCCGGCGTTCCATTCCATTGAATTGACGGACTTGGCGTTCGGGAACGTCCAGAACGAGTAGCCGAGGCTGAAAGTCGTCGCCAGGGAGGCCACCTCGTAGGACCAACTGAGGTTGTAGTCCACTTCTTGCAGGTTATGCCCGCCTTGGATCGGGTCGAGGCGCTTCTGGGCCGCGAACCATTCAAACCACGTGTTGAAGCTGAACGTGCCCCACGTGCCCGACCCCTCGCCGAAGAGCAGGCCCACGTCCACGCCCACGTCCAGGCTCAACTGATGGTTGAGCTTCTCGCGTCCCTCTCCCGGATACTCGGAGAAATTCGCGCCGCGGAAGATGTAATCGGTGTAGATCGCGTACGTCAGTCCGAACGACAGCGGAGAGGCCGGCTCCGCCGTGGTCGTCACCGTCGTTTTCTCTTCCACGACCGTCTCGCTGGTCGGCGGTTGCGTTGCGGCGGCGGCGCCGCCGGCATCCTGCGAAGCTTCAACGGCGTCGCCGCCGCGGGGCGCAAGGCTCATGCCCCAGTCGTCTGCGATGACGCGCGACGGCGCCCCCATCATGGCGACGACCAGCGCGATCCCGGGGGCGAACCCTGATCCGATCATCCACTTTCGCATCGTGGGTCTCCCTTCGCGATGTGCGCGCAGGACTCCGCGCCGCGCCGTCCGACTACCCCGCGTCGCCGTCCACGGTCTCCACGAGCTGGCTGATGATCACCGTGTCGGCCGTGGTGAGCACGGCGCTGCTGATGAGTCCGGCCCACAGATCGGAGTAGAAGTTGTCCGGCAGGCACCCGCCCGTGGCAACCCAGCCGAATCCGGCCGACATCACCAGTGACTTGAACTTGCTGCGCGTCTTCATGATCGTCTCCCCTGGAATGAGAAAACAAGCCTCTTCACCGGCTCTGGCGTGCGGTCAGCGGTCGCCGAGCTTTCGAGAGCCGGTTGTCGATGACCGATGGGCAGGGCGGTGCAACCCCTTGTCGAAACGAACAGGGCGATGATCGCGCCAAGATGCGCCCCTTCATGCCGACGGCATCCGTCTATGCCAATATCGGTCGAATGGGGTGAATCCTTGAGCATTATCCAGCTCGCCGATGGGTGGCACGAGTCCGAGGCAGCGGACCCGGTGGGACGGTGAAGCTTGTCATTCCCGCGAAGGCGGGAATCCAATCCCCTCATTCCCGCGCAGGCGGGAATCCAGCGGTCTGCCGATGCGCCCTGGACCCCCGCCTGCGCGGGGGTCACAATTCCACCGCACGGTTCCGCGTGCTGCCAAGATCTGTTGACCGTTCGCTTCTTCCTCGCCACGGGCCGTTACGCAACCACGGCCGTGTCGGCGATTCCGTCGGCGATCGCCCGGCCCGCCCGCAGGTTGTCGTAGAGGCGAAGGTGAAGATCGACGAAGCTCTTCAGCCCGAAGACTTCGTAGGCCTGCCCCCGTGCGATCTCGAGGATGCGCGGGACGGACACGGTCTCATTCAGGCATTCCGCAATTGCGACGATCACACCGGCCTCGGCGTTCCGCTTGTACAGCAGCCCGTTGTGCTTGTGAGCGATGATCTCGGCGATGCAATACCCGGCGGCGGCGACGACGAGCACCCCGGCGGCCATGGCCCACGCCACGCACGCCGTCGAAAAGTCTCCGTCGTCGGGAAGGAAAAGCACGTCGGCGGCGCACAAGATCGCCTCGGAGGGAACCTCGGACGGCGCGAACACGATGGTTTCCGGCCGGTAGGAAGTTTCGACCAGATGGCGGAGCATTGGATGGTCCGGTCCCTCGGTGAGCACGACGCCGCGCAGGCGATGATCGATCAGCCCGTGCACGAGAAGCGCCCAGACGCCGTCGCACAGGGTCTGATCCGCTTTGAGCCCGGGTATCAAGACGACGCGGTCCTCGCGCTGCAGACCGAGCCGTGCCCGCAGTTCATCGCGCCCCCGCCGCAGCGAGTTGATGCGTGCAAAGTCCACGGGCGGGCGGATGACCACGCAGGTTTCGGCCGGAACGCCCTGTTCCACAAGCCTCCGTCGGACGCGCTCGCCGCCGCACACCACGCCCGTCGGACCGCGCCGGCAGAAGAGCCTTAGCGCCTTGACGCTTCGCGCGTCCAGCGCCGGATCGAAACAGCTCCAGACGAGCGGGTGACCCTCCGCCACCAGGCCCGCCGTGTGCAGCGCCCGTGCGCCCCATGCGTGGATCAGCTCTGCCGACTGATCGCCGAGCCAGCGAGACACGCGCGGGGCGGTCAGGACGGGACTGTTGAACAGACCGCCGAAGCGCGTCGCATCGACCCCCTCCCCCACCGCTGCCGGGCAACTGGCGTCCCGGGAGACGACGCCGACGCCCTGGCTCCACCGCGCGGAGGGAACGCGCTCAAGCAGCGCGCCCAGCGCGATCCGCCCGTCCCAGCCGCACCCGTCATCCACCAGGTGACACAGGCGCGTCATTCATCCTCACCCTCGAAATCGGCCGGGCGGTACTCGTAGAAATGCCGCGCGATCTTCCGCGACAGGGACACCGAAATATCCTTGGCGATCGCGTCGCGCTCACCCGCGCGCTGCACGGTCGACGCGGTGAGCTTGGCGCTGATCACCTGACCCTGTGGATTGTCGGGCCAGACCCGCACGCGCCACTTGTTCTCCGCGTGAACGTCGATCACGCGCACCGTCACGAGCGCGTAGGCGGCCTCGGCGACGTCCTCGACATCCTGCTTGGCGAGGAAGTCCTGGACCTCGATCCACAGCACCTGATCGGCGCCGCACAACTCGCCGATTTCCCGGCAGCCGCGGCGCGCGAAATCCGCCTCCGTCTGCTGCACGGACTGCAACGTCTCCGGCGGGATGATCTTCTCAGCGGCCTTGTGTCGCAGAAGCTCCTGCGACACGTCATCCATCAGCAGGCGTTTGAAGATCGGCCAGTCCACAACTTCCTTGGGATCATCCACCAGCACCAGGATCGGTCCCGTCGTGAGCACGAAGTCGGGTTTGACCTTCTTGTTGGCAAACAGCCCCGAGGCGAAAAGGAGCTTGCCGCCGGAGTAGCCGCAGCCGGTCAGCAGAGCCAGGATCAGGGGGATGAGGAGCGGCAGCCGGGCGCGGCGCGGGGCGCGGCTTCGTCTGACCGGGCGGACTGGCATCGAGAGCGCTGCTCGCGCACCGGGGATTCCTCGCGTTACGGCAACCGCTTCCAGACGCACCGAGGTGTTTTCCCCCGGCGAACCGCTGATGAGCTTGCCGTCGGCGGCGCCGCGTGTCGGACTACAGCTCGACCGTGTGGTCATAGAACTTCCTGGCCACCTGCTCGGCGAAGATGCGGTACGTTTCCACGCGGACGCCCTGCGCGTTGGTCCCCGTCAGGAGGACCGGGCGCCCTTCGTCGTAGCTCGTCGTCACCGGCGTCAACTCATAGCGCGACGTGCGGTCCGGGTCGGCGCGCATGTCGTGCACGGACACGCCCGCCTCGACGCGGGGGCGCAAGAGCTGGGGCGAGTCCGCGTCGCGGATCTGAAACCGGCTCAGCTCGACGAACACGACGTAGTCTGCGTTGAACTGCTTGCCGACCTTGCCGGGTGAATTGGCGGCGGACGGTTCGCGCTGCAGGAAATCAGCAAGGTCGCGCGGATCGACGAGGTCCAGCCGCGACTCGCCCTCGTTGAGCTTCGCGCCGAGCATCTCCGTGATGTAGCTCGACAGCTCGAACTGAATCTGCGGATAGTCGAAGCGCGTCTCCGCCCGTGCCCAGACCAGCACGGCCGTGCGCGTCCGCGGAAGCTTGTCGAATTCGGCCAGCACCTTCTTGCGATGGTCGCCGACAAACGCCGCGGGGAGCAGGAGATTGCATCCGGTCGCCAGCAGCAGCGCCGTTGGAATGACAAACCGAAGGGCCCGCGCGAACCTGACCCTCTCGCCCTCGCGTGCGGAGCAACGCTTTCTGGAACCTGTCCACGGCCTGTCCGGCGTTTGATAACAGTCCACGTCGCCTTGCTCCAATCGGGTCCACTTCGCTAGCGCGAGCCCTCCATGCAAGCATAGGAGCTGCCCGCCCTCCAAGCAAGCCGCCTGAAGCTTGATTTGACCCCGGAAGGGATCCACGTGAATGCCCCCCGCGCAGCCCTCGGGATGCTGCGGCGCTACCCGACGGGTCCTCCCCTCACGGGCACGGAAACTCGACGGACATCGCCCGCCCTGCGCGTGTTCAGACAAGTGGATGAGGTTCCAGCACATCCGTAGAATCCCCAAGCGCCGCCGGCGTGGCCGGCACGCGGCAGGCAGGACGGTGCACGTCGCGCCGCTGCGCTGCACCGCCACTCGTTCCAAGGAGAATCTCGTGACCCGTTTCGATGCCATGCACTTCGCCACCCGCGCCATTCACGTCGGGCAGGAGCCGGACCCCACCACCGGCGCCACCGTCCCGCCCATCTACGCCACGAGCACGTACACCCAATCCTCTCCGGGCGAGCATAAGGGTTACGACTACTCGCGCACACGGAATCCTTCGCGCGTCATGCTGGAGGACGCGCTGTGCTCGCTGGAAGGCGGAGCGGCGTGCGCGTGCTTTTCCTCCGGCTGCGCGGGCACGACGGCCCTGCTGGCGACGCTCAAGCCCGGTGAAAAGGTGTTGGCCTACGCGGACGTGTACGGCGGCACGTTTCGCTTGATGAAGCGCGTCTTCGAGACGTTCGGCGTCGTGCCCGTCTTCACCGAGGACACGTCTCCGGCGGCCTTCGCCAAACTGATCGACGGGCAGACCCGGCTCGTGTGGCTGGAGTCGCCGACGAACCCGCTGCTGCGCGTGCTGGACATCGCCGCGATCTCCAAGGTCGCTCATGACGCCGGCGCGCGGGTCTGCGTGGACAACACCTTCGCCACGCCCGTCCTGCAACTTCCCATTTCGCTCGGCGCGGACTACGTGCTGCACTCGACAACGAAGTACATCGGCGGCCACAGCGACGTCGTCGGCGGCGCGATCGTCATGCGCGACAAGTCGCTGCAGGAGCGGATCGCGTTTCTTCAGAATTCGCTGGGCGGCGTGCCGGGGCCTTTTGATTGCTTCCTTCAGCAGCGGGGCCTGAAGACCCTCGCCCTCCGCATGGAGCGCCACTGCGCCAACGCACTAAAACTGGCGGAGCATTTCCGCAACCACAAGAAGCTCTCCCGCGTACTGTATCCGTTTCTTGAAAGCCACCCCGATCACGCAGTGGCGAAGCGGCAGATGTGCGGCGGCGGCGGCATGGTGACGATCGTACTCAAGGAAGGCTGGGAGGCGACGAAGCGATTCTGCTCAAGCCTGCGCGTTTTCTCCCTGGCCGAGTCGCTTGGAGGCGTCGAGTCTCTCTGCTGCCACCCGGCCTCCATGACCCACGGCTCGATCCCCAAGGAGATCCGCGAAGGCCGCGGCATCACCGACGGATTGGTGCGTCTTTCCGTGGGCATCGAGCATGCGGACGATCTGATCGCTGATGTTGAACAGGCGCTGGCGAAGGCCTAGCGGACCGTGGTGAATGGCGGCACTCGTCATTCCCGCGCAGGCGGGAACCCGGACCGTACCTTCGGACAAAGCGCGAAACCAGCGGATTTCTGGAGCGGACTGCAGCCCCGCCGGCGCGGGGGGAACGGTCCCCAAGCCCGGTTTCGAGTACCACCACGGACTGTCAGGCGCCGGCGAAGGCTTGGGCGCCGGCAGAAGTTGCCGATCCGGCGCGATTGCTGTCCGACTTCCCGCCACCCTCGACGCGCGGCGGCGCGAATGAACAAGATTGCGCGCTGGACCCCCTCCGGCTTGCTAATGCCCGCGCGCCGTCACGCCGATCAAGCACTCGATTCTTTCTGTGCCGAGGCTGCAATTTCGCATGGATGCGCTGCTCCTGACCCGACCATTTCCTCCATTTGAGACTGCCTCAACGCCCGTGCGATGGCCCCGAGGCCGCAGGCTCTGCTTCGCCCTCGGCATCTGGCTGGCGCTCGCGGTGGCCGTGGAGATGGCGGTCCGCGTGTCGCTGCCCATGCGCGGGTACACGCTGGATCAGGTGCGCACCACGTTCGCCCGCCGCCGCGATGCTCGGGCCGTGCCCCAGTGGCGACAGCAGGAGCACGAACATCCCTGCCTCCCGTACTACCCCAAGCCGGATCCCGGCGACGTGGAGCTTCGCGGGCTGCGGCTGACGAGTCCGCAGGAGGTCAAGCCTGCCGACGTCTTCCGCGCGTTCTGCCTGGGCGGATCAACGACCTACCTCGGTTATCCTGCAAAACTCCAGTCCGAGCTTGCGCCCGACTTCGCCGCCGCGGGTCTGCGACTGGAGATCGTGAACGCGGGGGACATCTCGTGGACCTCCGCCGAATCGCTCATCGACTTCGAGTTGCGCTGCCTTCCCTACGAGCCGGACGCGGTGATCATCTATCATGGTGTGAACGATGCCTGGCCCGCGTTCGGTCGGGACTATCGGGCGGACTATGCGCATTGGCGAACAAGGTTGATCCCCAACGAGCCCTTGATCTGGGACCGCCTACCCCGATTTCTTGATCATTGCGCCGCATACGTTCAGCTTCGCGCGTGGTGCGAAGCTGGAACCAGGGCGCAAACATGGGCGCGGGCCACAATGAAATACATCCCGGATTTCGAGCGCGACCCCTATCATGGCGTGCAGCCCTACAGGGACCACCTCACCAGCCTGCTGGCCATGGCGCGCGTGCGACGCATTCCCGTGCTGCTCTCCACGCACGTCGTCAACCGGGACGAACCATGCAAACGATATGTCGCGGCCATCGATGAGATCAACGGTGTGACGCGAACCCTGGCGGGCGAAAGCCGGGGAGTCCACTTCGTGGATGCGGACGCGGCCATCCCAGGCTCCGACGAGTTGATGTTCGACATCTGCCACTTTCGCACAGACCGCGACGGCGAGCAGCAGCTCACCCGCCTGTTCGCCCGGAGCATCCGCGCGCATCTGGAGGAGTGGACCGCGGAGCGCAGTCGGCGCATGGCTTCGGGCGGAGATCGCATGCCCGCAGGAGACGCCACGCCTGCAGGATGATGGGTGCTTTCGCGGCGAATGCCCTGCCCCCACGACCGATGCTGTAGAACCGCTGAGTCCGACCTCGTCCGCGCTTGAAGGAGGACGGACCGTGTCCCGGCCGCGCCCTCAAACGTTCACCAGGCGCCGGACGCGGTCCCGAAACAGGGCGATCTGCCGCACGCCGCTGGATCTCGACAGTTCCAGCGCATCCGAGAAGTTGGCCCCGATATCCTCGGCGCGATGCGCGTCAGAACCCAGTGAAACCGCCGCCCCGCCGCGCTCGACGAAGCGCTGCAAGATCGCCGCGCCGGGCATCGGCTCGGTCAGCCCCTGCCGCCACGTCGAGGTGTTGATCTCCGGCGTCAGGTCGGCCTGAATGCAGGCGTCGAGGATCCGGTCCACCAGCGGAAGGTGCCCGGTCACGCACTCCTCGTTGAAGAACCGGCGCGAGTAGCGTTTGACGAGGTCCAGGTGTCCGAGCACGTTGAACACGGTTCCGTAGCGTCGATGCGCGTCACGGGCGAATTCAACGGCTTCCAGCAGATGCTCGAAGTAGCAGCGCGAGGCTTGGGCGACGCTCAACCCGTGCCACGACTCGCGCACGTGGAGCAGCCGGTGGTCGATCGCATGAAGACTGAGAATGACGCAATCGAACGATCGCTCGGCGAGGAAGTCGAGCGTGAAATCCAGCCGCTCCCGGTAATACCCGACCTCGATGCCCTGGCCGATGAAGATTCGATCGCCGTACTCATCGCGCAAGCGGCGGATCGACTCGCTGCACTTCGCGTAATCGTAGATGCACTCCTTCCATTCGTCGGGGTGAGGATCGAAATGCTCGGTGAAGGTCAAGCCCGCAAGCCCGGCCTTCAGCGCGGCCTGGACGTTCTCCTCCGGCGGCGTCTTGCAGTCGAAGGAATGATGCGAGTGCAGATGCTGATCGTACAAACGACTCCGGATGTCCGGGTCCATCAGTGCATCCCCCCATGCAGGCGGTGAGCCGGATGAGATACCGAGCGAACGACGCGGCGTCCAGGCGCCGTGGGCCAGGTGATGTTGCTGCGCCGCCGGGGCTGCCGAACTCAACCTGCCGGGCGGCGCGAAAGCGCAGGTCCGGGCTCGTCGGCCACAACACGGAATACCCGATGATGATTGCCCATGTACGGGCGACTGCACCTTACCGCGCCACGCGCAGCGCTTAAAAACCAACTCGCGCAGGCGGCAGCGTGACGCTCTCCCCCACCGCCGGCAGCTTCGTTTCAAGCAACCGACCCGCCGCCCATGTCACCCAGCGATATCGCGAATCCTCTAACGATCCGACAAAACGGAAGATCACCTCCCGGGGCCGACCGTCCGGGGTCAGCTCCGTAACTTCCCCGCGCGTGCCGCCCAGCTCAAACGCGTCGCCGACATGAAACGGCAGATTGCCCGAGCGGAACAGCACGTCAAACATCTGCAGGAGATAACTGATATCCACGAGGGGCGGCAAACCTGCGCCATCCCCAACGGGAGTCCCGGGCGGCGCGAGAAAGCCGATCGCCGGGCGGAGGACCACGGTTCGCTCATCCAGGCGCCGCACCTCCATCGCGCTCATGGTTGAACCCAGCACATACGTGCGCCTCGGCGTGGGGCGGCCTTCCAGCAAGTTCATCGTGACGGCGTAATGAATGAGGAAGTTCGTAGGCGCGTGAAGGATAATCACCTCCTGCTCGCGCACGCGCTCGTCCTGCGGCACGGAATCCGCCAGCGGCCGCAGCACCGGTTCGAACCCCGCCACGCTGTACGCCGCGTACACCATCGCCGGCGGCGCCAACACCAGATGAACGGCCACCAGCGTCCGCCGCGTCCACCGCTCCAGCCTGGGAACCGGCGCTCGCGCAGCCCCGGGGCTTGTGGGAGTGGGGCTTGCGATATCCCGGCCCGCAGCGCTGAGGTCCGGGCCGCTGGGGCCCGCAGCGTTGGGGAGCACATCGCTGGGGCACCGGCTTTCCAGCCGGTGATTCGGCAAGTCGGACAACTCGATGCGCGGTTCCGTCGAATCAGTTCCCGCGCGCTGCAAGCTGGAATCATCCCGCTCCCCGCCCTCTCGCGCCAGAAACCGCGCGATCAAGCCCGCGCCCCCGATGCCGACGAAGATCAGCAGTCGGTTCGACGCAGCGGTGCCGCAGCAGGGCAGCGCCGCGAGCACCATGCCCGTCAGCCAGAAACCGGCGACCCGGTCCTTGCGCAACCGTTTGAAAACCACGCACAACAGCGTGATCAGCACCCCGGCCGCGAGCAGCGTCCAGAACGGTCGCACTGAGAGCAGCAGAAGGTTGTAAACGTCCGCGGGCGGCAGGAAGAGCTGGCCGAGAAGCAGGACGGGCAGATGCTCGACGATCGCCCCGAGGAACCGGAGCGGTTCCGCGCCGGGGTCGAGGTACATGTGCGACGCGGTCGCGCCATATCCGCACGCCTTGTACAGCGTGATCCACGCCAGCGTCACCGCGGCGCACGGCGTCAATCGCGCCAGCCGCCGGGCCCAATGTCCCTCATCAAGAAACAGCGCGTGCGCCAGCAGGTAGGCCGGCACGCCGAGCGACAACTCAGCCGACGCCAGCGCCGTCAGCAGCGCCGCCGGCGCGAGCCACGTCGCCGGCGCGGACCACGTCGCCCCGCGCATAGCCTGCCGCCCGCGCACGTACAGCAGAATGGCCAGCGTCCCGAAGCAGCCGCTGATCAGCGCGTTGCGGTTGGCGACCCAACCCGCGGGCATTCCATGCGCCGGATCGACGGCGAACAGCAGGGCCGCCATCCCGCCCTCCCACGTCGCGCCGCAGATCGCTCGAAACAGCCGCGCGCCGATCCACGTCATCGCGCCGAGCCACATCAGGTTCTGCACGTGCATCAGCCAGGGAAGTTGCGGAAAGCAGCGATAATCCACCCAGTGCGTCAGGCTCGTGAGAGGCCGGAAGAAAGAGAGCCGCAGGTCGTCAGGGGCCCACCACGGCAGCGTTCCGTCGCGTATCGCCGCGCGCACACGATCAGTGCCGGCGGGAAAGAAGCCGAAGACATCCCACGCCGCGCGCGGTTCCAGCAACGACCCCGGCGGCTGCTTCATCAACAGCAGGCGATGAATGTAGTCGTCCACCTGCAGACCGGTGAAGAGCGAAACGCAGGTCAGCGCGATGGCGAGTCCCGCAGCGTAAAGCGGGAACCTAGGATGCCTCAACCAGCGTGAGAGGGTCGCGGCGATTTCGGCTCCTTTCATTCGTGCTCCATGAGAAGTTCCCGCGACGGGTGGCCCGGCCTGGCGTACTGGCCTGGCCATGGCGGCAGGGTGACATAGCCTGGCGTACTCGCCTGGCCATGGCGGCAGGGTGACATAGCCTGGCGTACTCGCCTGGCCATGGCGGCTCCGAAACGAGTTCGCGATTCCACACGCCACGGGTCCTCTGCTGCGGACCCGTGCCACCCAACTCGGACCCGTGCCCGCCGCCGCCTGTGCCGTGCCCGCCTCCCTTTGTCCCTTGCCCAACGCGTGCCTCGTCGAGTATTACGATGCGACGACGCAAGGGCGACTATGTTAGAATCGCCCTCCGCGCACGTCACGATTCATGACCAGCAAGCATCCAGCAAGAGTCTCCTTCGCGTCGGTCGCGCTGGTCGCGGTCTTGCTGGTGGGCGCACTGAGTCTGCGGCTGCACCGCGTCGGCGACCGCAGCCTCTGGGAAGACGAACTGTCCACGTGGACCAGCATCCGCGGGACGATCATGGACGGCATCCGCTACGTGCAGATGCCACACCCGCCGCTGTACTCGCTCTCCTGCCGGCTCAGTGCCACGGGGAATCCTCGCCCCAGCGAGACGCAACTGCGCCTGCCTGCGGCGATTTACGGCACGTTGGCCGTGTTTGCGGGCGGCTGGCTTGGAAGCGTCCTCTACGGTCGGCGCCTTGGAGCGGCGATGCTCTGCGTTCTAGCGGTGAACGCGTTCCTGGTGCGCTATTCGCGCGAGGCGCGCATGTACTCGCTGCTGGTGCTGACCGCGACGCTTTCAACAACGTTCTGGGTGCTGCTTGTCATGCGGACCCGGCGCCGCGGACTGCTGGCGCTGGGATACGTCCTCAGCACCACGGCCATGTTGTACACGCACTACTTCGCCGCGCTGATCCTGCCGGCCCAGGGGTTATGGCAATCCTGCGTCCGCTCGACGAACCTTCAGCGGTACGCGCATGCCAAGGCATGGTCCCGCGACGACCCATCCACTGACATGGAACCGCTGAGGACAGGTGTGAACGATTCGTTCCTGCCGCGCCTGGCGATGGGCGCCGCAGTCCTGCTGTTCGCGCCGCTGGCGATGTTCTTCGTGCGCAACATCCTGCCGAACAAGCTGGGCTGGATCCACCAGGCGCCCGCCGGCGCGTACGTTCAGCTCCTGGGAGAATTGACCGCGGGCGTGCCGCAAGGCGTGATGCCCGAGCTCCGAGTGGCGGCCACCTGGATTGAATGGGCGCTTGGGTTGCTCGCGTGTGCGTGCCTGATCTGGGGATGGCTCCCGCTGCGGTGCAAGCAGCCTGAACATCGTCCCATCGACGGAGCGCCTGTCGCGGAAGTCGCGCGACCGGGTCTGCTGCTGTGCCTTTGGGTCGGCTGCGTGGTCGGCGGATTGGGGATCGTTTCACTGACGTTCAGCCCGGTTTTCGTTCCGAGGTACGCCATTTCAGCCCTCATCCCCGTCAGCCTGGCCGTTCTTGCCGCGGCGCAGCGATTGAAACCCACACTGCTCGTCCCGGCCACCGCCGCTCTGGTCGCGTGCAACCTGGCGGCGGTCGGGTTCGAGCGAATCGTCGAGCCTCCCCGGCCCAACGGTCTGGCGTTCATCATCGACCATCTGAATCGCAGCGCGAGCGCCTCGGATGCGGTCGTGGTGATCGACTTTCCTTTCTGCCCGAACTACCGCAATCCGGTCGAGATGGGTTTCCAGTACTACGGATTGCGGAGCGACATCGCCGTGCTGCGGATGCGCGGCGAGCAGAAGTCCGGCGCCATCGTGGAACATGCCGCCTTGGGCGACGCGCGCAATCTGCATATCGTCACCTTGCTGGGGGACGTGGAGCCGGCGCTGCAGTCCAGCGGCAGACCCTTCAGTACTTTCCTCGCCGCCCCCTACCGCTACTTCATCGTTGACGGGCTTCCCGGCACGCCGCCGCCCGCGCCGATCCTCGGGCCGTGACGGCGCACGTCGTCGATGAACGCGCGACACGCCGCCGCGATGCACGCCCGCCAGTCGTCGCCGTGCGAGGAGCGGTACGCCTGCTCCGCAAAGGCGAAGATCACGCCGCGCGAGGAGGCCACGATGGCGCCGCGCCCGTCATCGTTGAAGCAGGCGGCGACTTCTTCCGCCGTCCGTCCCTGGGCCCCGAAACCCGGCACGAGAAAGATGCTGCGCGGCATGAGCACGCGAAGCCGACGCGCCGCGTTCACGTCCGTCGGGGAAACCACCGCGCCCACGCTGCTGTATCCAAACTCCCCGATCATCCCGGATGTCTCCGCCCAGCCGCCGATGAGTTCCGCCACGGCCTCGCGCACCGTGCGTCCATCGGCCAGCTCCAGCCCCTGCACCTCGCCGGCGGAGGGGTTGCTGGTCTGGGCGAGAATGAACACCCCGCGTCCTTCGTCGCGCGCGGTTTCCATGAACGGAAGCACGCCGTCGGTCCCGAAGTAGGGGTTGATGGTGATCGCGTCCGGATGCACGTAGCCGTGCCCTTCGCCGAGCGCGCCCAGGTGCGCGACGGCGTACTGCTGCGAGGTGCTGCCGATGTCGGCGCGCTTCACGTCGCCGATCACGATGAGACCCGCCTCGTGCGCCGCCTTGACGACCTCGCGATACGCCAGGAGACCCGGCGCATGGTATGGCTCAAAGAAAGCGATGTTGATCTTGACCGCCGGGACCAGCGGCGCGACGCGCTGAATCACCTCGAGACAGAACGCCATCAGTCCCGCGGCCCGGTGCTCGGGGTTCGCCCGCGCGGCGCCGTCGAGGCTCGTCCGCGCGGCGCCTTCCAGGCCCGCCCGAATCTCCTCCGGCAGCTTCTCCCACACCGGATCCAGCCCGACGCACACCGGCGCCGCGGTGCGCTCGATCGCCGCCAGAAGTCGGTCCGCAAAATGCCGCATCAGTGTCCTCCGACCTTTCGTGGGTCATGCGGCCCGCTGGATCCCTGCCGCGGGTTGAACCGGCGCGGGTCGAACCAGCGCGGGCTTCCTCAAGCCCGGTGAAGTCCTCTACGGGGTTCCAATGAACGGCTCCACCCGCGCTTCCATCACAATCTCATCGTGAATCGCGATGCCGTCTTTGCCGATCAGCGGGATCTGCGGCTTGATCTTGCGGGCCTCGTCCACGGCGCCTGCGCGCACCTCGATCATGCGGAAGCCCAGCCGCTGATAGAAGCGGATCGCATCGAGATTGTCGTTCGTCGTCGTCAGCCACACGCGCTCGATGGTGCGGCGCCGCGCCTCGTCCAGCACGGCCAGCATGAGCATGGTTCCCACGCCGTGCCCGGGGTCGGTGCTGTTCATCGTCAGCACTTCCAGCCCCTGCTCGTCCGCGCGAAAGGTGGCCAGCGCGGAGATGGCGCCGTTGGATCGCTGCAACACGGCGTCGAGCTGGTGCGGCTGATAGGCCTGTCCGCGGCTCATGACCACGCGGCTGCCCCAGTGGCGCGCGATGAACCCGCCCACTTCCTCGCGATCTGCGTCGGTCATTCGTTGAAAGGCCATGGAAGAAGCCGCTAGCTGCTAGCTGTTGGCTGTTCGCTGCTAGCTGTCAGCCAGAAGCAAAGCCAAGACCCGCGACACGATCCCCTGTTGCCCGACTACTCGAGTACCCAACCACCCGAGTACCCGACTACCCGACCACCCGAGTACCCGAGTACCCGACCACCCGACTACCCGACTACCCGATCCCCGCTCCCCGGCTATATTCCATCAGGTTATTCGAGCCGGACCGGAAGGGAAATCCGCCATGAGCGAAACGCTGCTGGACATTCTGTTCACCGCGCCCCACCCCGACGACATCGAGATCGGCATGGGCGGCACGGTGGCGAGGCTCGTCAAGCAGGGCTATCGCGTGGGGCTGCTGCACATGACCAGCGGCGAACCGACGCCGCGCGGGACACCGGAAACCCGCGCCCGCGAGTCCGCCGCCGCCGCCGAGATGCTCGGCGTGACCCTGTGCCGCACGCTCGACCTGCCCAACCGGATGCTGATGGACGGCCCCGAAGCCCGGTTCGCCGTCGCCGCCGTCGTGCGGAGGCATCGGCCGAAGATCATGGTGGTCATGGCCGGTCGCACGCCCGCCGCCTCGCCCGACCACTGGCAGGGGCAGCTCATCGGGGAGGCCGCCCGCTTCTATGCGCAGCTTACGAAGTGGGACGAACGTTTCGCCGGGACGCCGCCGTTCCGCGTGGATCATCTCGTGTACCGGCCCGTGCCCGGCGCCGCGGAGATCACGCATTGGCCCGCCCGTTTCGTCGTGGACATCAGCGAGACGCTGGAGCAGAAGCTCGCGGCCGTGAGGTGCTACGCCTCGCAGTTTGACGGGGAGCGGCTCGAGCGCGTGCTGCACTACATCCGCTCCACGGCCGGCGCGGAGGGGAGCCTGATCGGCGTGCCTTACGGCGAGCTGTACGCCCTGCCCCGACCACTGGCCGTCCCCGACATGGTTCAAGCCCTGGGCGAGTGGAAACTCCCGCCGCCGTTCGCGCAGCCGTATTGAGAGAGGAGCTGCCGGCGGTTGGCCGTTGGCGGCTGGCTGTTGGCGGCTGGCGGCTGGCTGTGGGCCGTTGGCAGCTAGCCAGAAGCTCTAACGAGAAGCTGCCGGCCAAGCGGGACAGCGAACCCGTTCGACCCCGATCCCCCGAGTACCCGATTCCCCGAGTACCCGAGTACCCGATCCCCCTCCCCTCGTGTACAATGTGCATTTGCGCGTCACGCTTGACGATAACCTTATTCAGGATATTCTACGGGTCATGCACGGTCAGGGATTGCTATTCATCGAATCACGCGAAAACGGTGGAAGGCGGCGGGTCGCCGGGGGCGTCACCACGTCCAACGTGGTGCTGAGCGCGCACATGGCTGGCAACGCTGAGGTCTTTCCGAATGTGCTCAAGCTCCACGTTCCGCCCGGGTCCGTGATCGCCGACGTGACGTGGGGCAAGGGTGTGTTCTGGCAGAAAGTGCCGCCGGGGCGATACAAGGTGAACGCCACCGACATTCAGACCGGAGTAGATTGCCGAAATCTGCCCTACGCGGCTGGATCGCTCGATTGCGTGGTGCTGGACCCTCCGTATATGGAAGGTCTGTTTCGCAAGTCCGAAGGTCACATGGCGGGCGCGGGAAGTCACTCCGCGTTTCGAGCCAATTATTCCAACGGCAAAGCTACGACGGAAGCCGGTCCGAAATGGCATGCTGCGGTGACCGACCTGTATTTCAAAGCAGGCGCGGAGGCCCACCGCGTCCTGCGCTGCGAAGGAGTGCTGATCGTCAAGTGTCAGGACGAGGTTTCCGCTAATCGCCAGTGGTTGACGCACGTTGAGATTATCAACGAATATGAACGGCTTGGCTTCTACTGCAAAGACCTCTTCGTGGTCATGCGAACGAACGCGCCTGTGGTATCGAGACTCAAGAAGCAGGAGCACGCCCGGAAGAACCACTCGTATTTCCTCGTTTTCGTGAAGACTTCGAAAAGGAGGGCGCGCAGCGCTCCGCGACCAGCGCGTCGAGAATCCTGAACACGTCGCCGCTGAAGGGGGGCGTCGGCGGCCAATCGACCTTCACCAGCGACGCCAGCAACCCGGCAGGCTGCGCCTTGGTGTATTTTTTGTAGCTCGATCGTGGAAGATCACTGTTTTTGCAGAAAACCCATCGCCAAGTCCCGCCGAATGCAAAGCAGTTAACAGCCAGGACATCGAACTCGCCCGGCAGCAGCAGCGTCGTTTCCAGCTTGGTGCCATCTCGAAATGTGACGGTGCGTCGATCGCTGCCATCGACCTGCGCTTTCCCCATCCAGCGATCGTCGCCGAGCGCCTCGACGGAGTGGGTCTGGAGCGACTTTGCCTCGACAACAAATCGATGCTCCTTGTACATCACGACTCGATCGCCCTTCTTCGAGCGATCGTGGTCGTCATGCTTGAATGAGGCGGAGATTTGATCACTGGATTCCAGAAGCTTCGTGAGATGATGCTCGGCGACGTAACCCAGCAGGATTCCGCGAAGGCTCGGGTTTCTATCCACGAGTCTGGTCAGCTCGTCGACCGAGATGCTCCAGCGGCTGAGGATATCCGTGCCTTCCATCATGCAAGGATCTCATTTCCCGGTGAGCGCGCCTGCCTCGCCTCACCCAAGTCGCTTGATGATCCGTACTCCGGCAACGCCGAGCGCCTCGCACACCTCCAGAAACTCCACCACGTCCAGTCGTCGCTCGCCGCGCTCGTATTTCGAGACGAACGACTGAGGACGCGAGAGCGCTTCCGCAAGCTGCACTTGCGTCATGCCCGCGGCCTTGCGGGCCTCGATCAGCAGTGTCGTGAGCCGCTCGTACCGCTTAGTAAAGATTGACTTCCGGACCACGAGGTACGCCTTTCACCGTCCGTCCGCGGAATCGTCAGCCCGACTTGGAACAAGCCCAAATTGGGATACTTCCCACCGCCTGCGGGCGCCGGCGGCGTGCGAAGTCGATGCGAGTCCGCAGTCAGCGCAGTTGCCGGGGCGGGCAGCGCTACCTGAAATCGTGACTTCGCCCTATCATGGAATAGCAAGCGGAGCAGCTCCCTCCGTTCCATGAGATCAAGATCCGGGATAGGACAGCATGCACAAGCGATTCAACAACGTTCTCGAAGCCGTCGGAAACACACCGCTGATCCGCCTGCAGCGCGTCGCCAAGGGCGTCCTCGCGCCCATCTGGGCCAAGATCGAGTACATGAACCCCGGCGCCAGCGTGAAGGACCGCGTGGCCGTGGCGATGATCGAGGACGCCGAAAGACGCGGGCTGCTCAAGCCCGGCGGCACGATCATCGAGGCCACTTCCGGCAACACCGGCGTCGGGCTGGCGATGGCCGCCGCCGTCAAGGGCTACCGCTGCATCTTCATCATGCCGGACAAGATGAGCGGCGAGAAGATCAGCCTCCTGAAGGCGTACGGCGCGGAGGTCGTCATCACGCCGACGGCCGCGGAGACCAACTCCGCGGAGGGCTACGGCGGCGTGGCCACGCGCCTGCTCAATGAAATCCCCAACGCCTGGCAGCCCAACCAGTTCGCCAACCTTGTGAATCCCGACTTCCACTACCAGTCCACCGGTCCGGAAATCTGGGACCAGACCGAGGGGCGGATCACGCACTTCGTCGGCGGCATCGGCACGGGCGGAACCATCTCCGGCGTCGGCAAGTTCCTCAAGGAGAAGAATCCGAAAATCAAGATTATCGCGGCCGATCCGGAAGGCTCGATCCTCTCCGGCGACAAGCCCAAGCCTTGGGCGGTGGAGGGCATCGGCGAGGACTTCGTGCCGCAGACGTTCAACTCGCAGGTGGTGGACGACTGGGTCCGCGTCGGCGACCGCGATTCCTTCATGGTCGCCCGCGACATGGCGCGGCTCGAAGGGTTGCTCGTCGGCGGATCGAGCGGGACGGCGGTCGCGGCGGCTCTGAAGTACGCCCAGCGCCTCGGCAAGGATGACTTCGTCGTGGCACTGTGTCCCGATACGGGGCGCAACTACCTGTCGAAGCTGTTCTCGGATGAATGGATGATCGAGCGCGGGTTCATGTCGCGGCAGTCGGCGATGTACACCGCGGCGGACCTGCTCGAAGCGCGGGGCGAGTACGACCTCGTGTGCGTCTCGCCGGACGACGTGGTGCAGACGGCCATCGACAAGCTCCGCGCCAACGGGTTCTCGCAGCTCCCGGTGATCGAGGGCGGCAAGCTCGTCGGCGGCATCCGCGAGATCACCGCCGCCCGCCTCCTCCACGACCGCCGCGACCCGCGCACCGTCCCCGTCCGCGACGTCATGGCCCGCCCCTTCCCGCAGGTCGATGAGAAAACCGACCTCGACGAGGTCTATCGCCTGCTCATGGCCGGAAACACGGGCGTGGTCATCCATCGCAACGGCGTGATCCGCGGCCTGGTGACGCGGATTGACCTGGTGGATTTCTGGGACGAGCAGAGACCGGAGACGGCAGGTGTGGCACCGGTTTCCAACCGGTGAAGAGGGGATCGTGTGGCGCCGGTTTCTAGCCGGTGAGGCGAAGGCATGTTTGGGTAGTTCGTCGCTCCGCGACGAACGGAGCCGCGCCTGTAAGGAAGCGGTTCACCCCAGCAGAGAGCTGGTCCGCAACACTTGCTTTGAGTTTTCCTCCGGGCGTGGGGGTATAAGCACGAGTATCTATCTAAAGTGCGGTCGCAAACTCGATTGAAATAATCCATCGATGCCAACTGATTGCACAATAGAACAGCTTCGAGACGGTTCCAAAAAGGCGCTTCGCAACGCGTCGCATCTTGTCAATGAAGCGGAATTGCTTTACGCAAACAAGGCGTTCGCGCGCCTGCGTTTTCTTTGTTCCATCGCCATCGAGGAATGTGGCAAGTATTTAATGCTGATAAGTGCAATTGTGCAGGCCGCACGCGGCGGATTCTGTGCAAAGAAGTTCTGGAAGCGATTCAAGAATCACAAGGAGAAGAGTGGAAACGTTTTTCTGTTCAATGAGTGTCTGGTGCCCTTTGCAACTGCGAGCGATCTGTGGGAGCGGGCTAAACGCTCCGCCCTGTCGACGGATCACGCAGAGAAGGACAAGTTAGGCGCTCTCTACGTTGACTGGTCAAACGGGAGTTTTGTGCTTCCCGAGGAGATGGTTTACCCATCAATGGCACTCAGCGATCTCCAGGGCGCGAAGTCCGTACTAGCTTACTTCGAAAACACAGACGAGATTCTCTTCAAGAAGTTCGATGACTTGACTCAGGATCACATCCGAGAGTTGGTCTCAAGGGCAACACTGGCCTTCGCGGCGCCTCGAATCGGAATGCCCGGAGCTGGCGACGAGTAACATGTTCACATCTTCAAGCCAATCCGATCCACTTCTCGCCGGCATGGTCGAGCGCCTCGTGGCGGCGTTTGAGCCGGACCGCATATATCTGTTCGGATCCAAAGCCCGCGGTGACGAAGGGCCAGACAGCGACTACGACTTGATGGTCATCGTTCCCGAAGTCCACGAACCGGGATACCGCCTTGCGCAGCAGGCCAGTCGAGTGTTGCGGGAGTTCGCGACGGCGGTCGGCGTGCTCGTCTGGAGCCGCGAAGCATTTGACAGCCGGACCGACCTGAGGGCCTCCCTTCCCGCGACCATCCTGGACGAAGGCAAATTGTTGTATGAGCGATAAGCCCAGAAGGATAAGCGACACACGCGCGTGGTTGAAAAGGCGCATAATGATCTGCGCGCCGCACGCCACATGCTCACGGCGAACCCGCCGTTTACGGAGGAGGCGGCATTCCATTCGCAGCAGGCTGCCGAGAAGTCGCTCAAGGGATTCCTTTACTGGCATGATGTATGATTCCGCAAGACGCATGAGATTGCGGAGATTGGCGCGCAGGTGACCGCGATCGATGAAACCCTTGATGTTCTCTGCAATCGCGCGGGCGAGTTGACGGCGTTCGCCTGGGTCTTCCGATATCCGGATGAGCAGAAGTCGCCCACGTCAAAGGAAGCGAGCGCATGGCTTGACCTTGCAACTGAAGTGTTCGATGCGATTCTGGTGAGGTTGCCGGAAGTGGTTGCCCCCGAGCTTGCCGGACCGGACCTCTGGAGTGAGCGAACTGATCAGGGGCCATGATTCTCCGAACCACGCCTCTGTCGGAGTACGTGGGGACCGCGAAAACGCCTGGACCAGATGCAGGCGAGCAGTTCACTTGCCCGAAACCGAATTTGAACAGGGGCACTTCAGCCCGACCATCCCATCCCATCCTCGCCGGCATGGTCGAGCGCCTGGTCGCAGCGTTTGAGCCGGCGCGGATAGACTCCTCCGGCTCCAAAGCCGGGCGTGCGAACGGACCTGACACCGATTTTGGCGCGATGATTCTCGTTCCTTAAGGCGCTCGGCCCGATCGAAGAAACGAGCGACTCGGCTGCCTGATGCCTGCGCAGCCCTGGGCGCCAGCGCCGGTCGGCGTGCCTTCTGCATGCTTCGTCCGGCTGCTATGCTTTGCCTATCCGGCTGAGCGGTTTGGTTGATTTCAGCGCCGTCGGGAGCAGGAGAGAGCATGGTTCCATCCTTTGACAAAACGCGGCATCCGTCCGTGCAGGTTGCGTCGGCGTTGAACGCCGCGTCGCAGTTTCACGTCGATCTCAACGAGCGCTACGGCACGCACAATTACAAACCTCTGCCCGTGGTGATCGCCGGCGCGGGCGGCTGCTGGGTGACGGACGTGGAGGGGCGGCGGTACCTCGACATGCTCAGCGCGTACTCGGCGCTGAACTTCGGGCACAACCACCCCGCGCTGGTCGCCGCCGCGCGGGCGCAGCTCGATCGCGTGGCCGTCACGTCGCGCGCGTTCTTCAACGACCAGCTCGGCCCGTTCTTCAAGGATCTGGCGGAGGCGTGCGGGCTGGACCGCGTGCTGCCGATGAACACCGGCGCCGAGGCCGTCGAGACGGCGATCAAGACCGCGCGCAAGTGGGCGTACCAGGTCAAGGGCGTCGCTTCCAACGAGGCGCGGATCATCGCCTTCGCGGGCAACTTCCACGGCCGCACCACGACTATCATCAGCTTCAGCTCCGATCCGCTGGCGACGACGAACTTCGGACCGTTCACGCCGGGTTTCGACATCGTGCCCTTCGGCGACCTCCCCGCCGTCGAGCGCGCGATCACGCCGAACACCGCGGCCGTGCTGGTCGAGCCGATCCAGGGTGAAGCCGGCGTGGTCGTGCCGCCGGCGGAGTTTCTGCCCGGCCTGCGTCGCATGTGCACGGAGCGAAACGTCCTGCTGATCTGCGACGAGATTCAGACGGGGCTGGGGCGGACGGGGCGGATGTTCGCCTGCGAGCATGAAGGCGTGCGGCCGGACATGATGACGCTGGGCAAGGCGCTGGGGGGGGGGCTGATCCCCGTGTCGGCGGTCGTGGGGCGCGACGCGGCGATGAGCGTGTTCAAGCCCGGCGAGCACGGCAGCACGTTCGGCGGCAATCCGCTGGCGGCGGCGGTCGGTCGCAAGGCGATCGAGCTGCTGCGGACGACGGACCTCGTCGAGCGCGCGGCCGCGCAGGGCGAGTACTTCCGCCGCCAATTGGAATCGCTGCGCAGCCCGATCGTGCAGGAGGTGCGCGGACGCGGGTTGCTGCTGGGCGTGTTGATCAAGCCGGAAGCGGGTCCGGCGCGACCGTTTTGCGAAGCACTGCTGCGCGACGGTCTGTTGTGCAAGGACACGCAGAAGCAGGTCATCCGCTTCGCCCCGCCCCTGATCATCGAGCGCACGGAGATCGACTGGGCGCTGGAGCGCATCGCCGTGGTGCTGACGAAGGTGTAAGGGCGCCGCCAAGCCGTGCGAGGTCGGCGGATCAAGCCGCAGTGCGAGCGGGCGTCTCGCGCCTTCGCCGCTTCCTATCCGGCGCCCCCGAACTGTATGACAAGCAACCCGCCGCTTGCGCCGCCGGGCCGGATGACGGGCGGCAGGCTGCCTGGGCCGAGGATGCCGATGGTGGAGCGCATGAAGCAGGCCGTCAGGCACGGCACGGCTTGGAGGCGAGGTCGCTGACGCGCCGCTCTCCGTGCAGACCCGCCTGATCCCTTGGATGAGGAGTGGGATCGAGAAGGCGACGGAGTGCTGCCCGCTGATTCGCTTGGATTCCGGCCATCGATCCGCTATCTTGGAGGCGGCAAGGCTCCGACACCCGGTCAAAGGAGGCCGCATCATGCCGCGTTTCTGGAACATTCCAGCGATTCTGGTTTGGCTTGCCGTCGTGGCCCTGTCAGGCAGACGTGAGTACGCATCCGCACAAGATTGCGGGTGGACTCAGCAATTTCCTGCGCTCAGCCCGTCGGCGCGGGCGAACCACGCTCTGGCCTACGACAGCGCGCGCGGCGTCAGTGTTCTGTTCGGGGGAGTTGACCTTCACGAGCAAAACAACGGCGAGACGTGGGAATGGGATGGTGCGACGTGGGAGTGGCGGACCAATTCAGGTCCATCGCCGCGTGCCAATCCAGCTATGAGTTACGACAGCGCCCGCGGCGTCACCGTTTTGTTCGGCGGAAGCGACCGGGGAGGGTATTGCGGCGACACTTGGGAGTGGGACGGCGCAACGTGGACACTCCGCGCCACAGGTGGTCCGTCGCCGCGATGGGCTCCTGCAATGGCCTATGACACAATCCGCGGCGTTGCCGTCTTGTTTGGGGGAGCTGACCCTTACGATGACGGCGAGACCTGGGAATGGGATGGAACAACGTGGACTCTGCGAGCCACCGACGGTCCGTCGCCGCGCATGCTCCACGCTATGGCCTACGACGAACTTCGGGGAGTGACGGTGCTATTTGGAGGCCATGCGAATTATGAGGGAAACGGGGAAACGTGGGAGTGGGACGGATCAACTTGGAGCCTACGCGCTACCATAGGCCCATCGCCTTGTTCCAATCCTGCTCTTGCTTACGACGATCACTTGGGTGTTTCCCGGCTATTCGATTGCGACGGCGAGACGTGGGATTGGAATGGCACGAGGTGGGCGCGGCGCGCGACCACTGGCCCATCGGCGCGCATCCATCACGCGATGGTCCATGACAGTGCTAGGGGCCGGACTGTTCTCTTCGGCGGCGCCTATAATGATGAGACTTGGGAATACTTTCCTGACTGTAACTGCAACGGCGTTCCTGACTGGGACGATATTAAGAATGGGACTTCTGGCGACCGCAACAGCAATGGCATCCCCGATGAATGTGAACTGTGCGAGTTCATCAGTCGATTCAAAGCCACCACAAAGGAAAACCGGGGTCGCTGCAAAATCCGGGCGAGCGCGCTGACGATGCTGCCAGAAGGAACGGAGTTGACGCTTTGTTTTGACGGTGACGAGAATTGTGGTTGTGTACTCACGACGATCAACGCGCGGGGCCGCGCGAAAGCATCGTGCATCACGATGAACAAGGGCGAACATCGAGTCTGCATTCAGGAATGCCCCGACCTGTGCCGCACTGCTACCTGTCAGCCATAGCGCCGATTACTGTTACGCTCGACGGCGCTGATCCTCAGGCGGTCACAATCAAAGAGGACGAAGTGGGTAAGACACGGTGGAAGGGTGTCGGTCCCTCTTCGCACGTCGTCCGCATCGAGGAATGCGGGATCGGAAAGGCGACGGAGTGCTGCCCGTAGGCACGAACTCACAGTAATATCACACCCCCATTTGAAAATCCGCCGAACGCGCAGACAATCCCAGCATCGGGCAGGGGACCGTGCATCCCCGCACGTCCGCCCGGCGGTTGTCACGCACGGTCAGAGACCCGCCGGACGGGCGACCCGCACACGGATCGTGCAATATGGACCGCAAGGCTGCGATTGGCTCCGCTATTAACACTCACGAGATTCTCCTGCGCGCTCACCAGTGGGAATGCGCGAATGGTGAACAAGCGTTTCGCCTGGCCTGCGCGCTCGCAAAACAAGAGAATCCGAACGAGATAACGCCGGATGAAAAGGCACTGCTGGAAGCCATAGGCGACGGCAGGCAGTCAATCGACCTGATTCGTCCGGGAGACAGCAAGCTGCGCCGGCTGGTCAGTGGATGCCTCAAGGAAGCAGTGGGCACAATTCGCGCACGTGAGGCGAAGCGGCTTGGCTGCCCTGGTTTTCGGAAATCCATATGGGAGGTAGTGCTGGATGAAGTTTACGACGCGGCAAAGCGAGTATCGCCGTCCATCTACGAGCCGATGGACCGCGGCGGGGTGCTCGATTCCTACTGCGATGATATGGAGTGCGGCAGGCCAACCGGGAATCCCGTACTGAGTGATGCCATCAGGCTGCTGGACAACCAAGGGTTTGCTGAGCACCTTCTGGCAATCCTCTGGCGCGAATGTCCGGAACAGGCGCGCGAGTTGAGCTTGCCAACCGCTGCGGTGAAGCCCGAGCCAAAGCCTGAAGCTGGGGCAGAGCGGCTGACCCTTCGCCGGGGCAGCAGCGGGGCGACGCAAGCGACTTCGGACATGCAACAAGCTGATGAGCATGACGCCAATCCTTTGTATGAACTCTTGCACGCTGCCGAAATTGAACAAACCGACGAAATCATCGATGCCTACGCCGCACACGGTCCGCGCGAACTACTTGCCGACTGTACCCGGATGGTAGAGTGCTTGGCGGGATTCGACACGGTCTTTCTCATGTCGCCGACGTCTGCGGCTGAGCAGGCTCGCGGACTAAATGCGGAGTGGCTGGCTGGATTCCAGCGGACGAATGAGCTGCTCTGCCTCGCGGCGACCGGGCGCGGGATTGAGCTTACCGCGCATAAGGACGTGGCGAGCGCTGCCTACGCGTATTGGACAGGATTGGCGTCTGCCAAGGAAACCGAATCCACCCTGCGCGAACATTTCATTTCCGCGAGCCGAGAACTGTTTAATCTTAAACGAGCACTGATAATAGAAGTTGCCGAAGGCCTGAAACCAGGCGAGAGCAAGAAACGCTTCGCCGTTGCGTTTTCGTTTGCAGGTGAAAAACGTAATTACGTCCAGCAGGTGGACCAAGTACTTTGTGAAAAGCTCGGCGACCAGAAAGTTTTCTATGATCGAAGATTCGAGTACGAGCTGGCCCAGCCTAACTTGGACACCCACCTGCAGGACATCTATCACAAGCAGTCAGAATTGCTCGTCGTCTTCCTATGCTCCGACTACGAGCGCAAGGAGTGGCCGCGATTGGAATGGCGATCCATTCGCGACATCATCAAGAACCGGCGACCTGAGCAAGTGATGCTGTTCCGGTTCGACAACGCTGAGATACCTGGCATCTTCTCAACCGACGGTTACGTCGATGCCACCACGCATGCGCCGGCCAGCGCGGCCGACTTGATCCTGAAGCGGTTGCGGCACGATCGACGACAGGAGCCGTCTGGGGGCCGATGACGGATCCGGCTCCGTTCCTCTGTACGGCAAGTAGATTGTCCGGTTACTTGCGCCTCGCCGTTCGGACGGCGTGACCATTGGCGGGAAGCGCTTCCACGGCGGCGACGTGCAGGTAGGGGATGACCGTCCAGCTATCCAGCTTCGGCGAAGCGACGAAGACTTCGGACTTCATGGGGACGACGAGCGAAGGGTCGCGGATCTCGTACTTGTCCCCGCTGGACAGGCGAAGCCGAAAGGGTCGAAACGGCTCACGGTCTTTCAACTCGCGGATTTCCTTGGCGAGCATGCTCCCGATTGTAGGCGCGGGCGGTCGGCGCACCAAGCTGACGCCGTCACCCGGGGCCTAAATCAAGCAGCGTTAACTACTGCGGCGCTTGCCAGACCGCGGGCCGTGACCGTTGCCCAGGGTCTCGACGGCGGCGATGTGAATGTACGGGAAGATGGCCTGCCGGTCTTCCTTGGAAAAGAAAACGAAGACGCGCTTCTGTCCCAGCGCGACGCTGTTGGGGTCACGGATATCGAACGTGGATCCGCGGGTCAGGTGGAACCGGAAGGGCTCGAAAGGCTCGCGGTTGAGCCATTCTCGAATCTCGTTGGCGATCATGCTTGAATCATACCCGCTTGCCCCGGCCTCCGCCACGCGGGCGTTTGTTCCGCGTTCACCGGGCCGGCGGCGCACGTGTTCCAATCCGCGCCGGTTCCTCGGAGCTTGAAAGGCGGCCGGCAGCAGCGGCGGGCGGTCGGCGCGCGGAAGGGGACGCCGGGCGATCTGAGCGGGCGGGGATTCTCTTCGCCGACGCTGGGGGGCGGATGGCGGACCGGAATTCGATGCGGACGACATTCATATCGTGGTTCGGCGCACGGAATGGAAGGAAGGGTGGCTGTCAGTTTGTTGCGCAAGGCGAGACTTGTCATTCCAGCGCAGGCGGGAATCCAGCAAGCTTTCGCGCCTTCCCGCGATGGGCGATACAGGACTTGAACCTGTGACCTCCTGCGTGTCGAGCAGGCGCTCTAGCCAACTGAGCTAATCGCCCGGAACAGGATGTTCTTGTACCAACCGCACACGGCATGTCAATTGCGATGGGGATGGAGGCCGGTGCTGCACGCCTTGATTCGCCCTGCCGGTTTGACCTTGGCCCCGCGAGCGACTACTTTTTGGTGCTGCGGATTCGATCGTAATATGCGGATTTCTCCGGGATTGGGGCCGGGACGCCGGCTTTCGGGATCGGGGCGGGCGGCGCTGCGGGGGTCTGCCTTGGGCGGCGAACTTCGCGGTCCGCAGGGAGAGGTCGCGGTCCGCAGGGAGCGGTCGCGGTCCGGCGGGACAGGTCGCGGTCCGGAGGGGGCGGCCGCGGTCCGGAGGGGGAGGTCGCGGTCCGGAGGCGATTGTTGAGCGAGGGACGACACATGCGAAACCACTGTCGTGCGTGCAGCGTGGTATTGGCCGTCTGGGGCGGGGCGATTGGCGGCATTTCCTGTCGCGATGAAGCGCCGCCGATGACGTTTCCTGAGAATCTGGGGGATGAGGGGCGGCTGCTCGGTCCGCTTCCCACGGCGTCCTACGCCCTGCCCGAGAAACTGGCCACGGGGCGGGCGGAGCTTAAGCCGCTCGACTTCGACCGGACGTCGGGCGCTGCGGATCCTGATGCCGCAGGAGGCGGAGTCAAGGGCGACGATGCGGCGGCCAAGGATGGCGGCGCTGCGGCCAAGGATGGCGGAGGTGCGCCGACGGCGGGTGGCGATGGCGGGGCTGCGGGTAGCGAGGAAGGCGGCACGACGGCGGATGCCGGCGGCGCAGCGTCGGGACCGGCGGAGTTTCCGCCGCTGCCGACACCGACGACCGCGGAATTTCCTGAAACAACCCAGGCGGTGGGCGAGCTGATCACGGCGTACAACGCGGCCGCGGCGGGCGGCGACATTGACGAGCTGGTTGCCTTCTATGTGGAAGACCAGCGGCCGGACATGGCAGCGGCGCTGAAGCTGTCGTTGAAGGCGGTGGATCGCGTCGAGAGTTTGATCGCAGGGCTGGAGAAGGCGAAGCCCGGCGCGTCGGCGGCGATCAAGGCGATGCTTCCCGGTCAGGGCCGCCGGGACCAGATGTTCATGATGCACGTGGCAACGCTGACGCCGAAGAGCGAGACGCAGGCCGTCGGGAAGCTCGGGGCAATGTACGGCGGCGAGGAGATTCGCTTCCGCAAGATGGACGAGGCGTGGCAGATCGATCCGAACGCGGCGAAGATCCTCGCGGAAGCGCAGCGGGCCGAGAAGACGCTGGGCGGTCTGGACGAGGTGATCGAGGGACTGAACAAGGGAACGATGGATCTGCCGACGGCGCAGCAGAAGATGATGCAGTGGATGGCGAAGATGGGCGGCGGACAGGCCGCACCGCAACCCGGGGCGCCCGGCGCAGTGGAGCCCAAAGCCGGCGAGGCGAAGCCGGAAGGTGGAGCTGCGCAGCCGAAGCCGTGAGCAACGGCGCGGAATTCGGGTGGTGATCTTCTCTTGACCTGTGACCGCTCGCGTCATGCGCCGCATCGCGCGATCCCCCTCCCCCTGCCCCCTCTCGGAGGACGGGGAGAAATGCGCGGCGACCGACAGACGTTTCATCTCTCACGAGGCGGAAGATTCACGTCTCACACGGCGCATGGCTCATGTCGCGTCTTCTCGGAATTGACCACGGAACCAAACGCGTCGGCGTGGCGCTGAGCGATGCGGAGCGGCGCATCGCTTCGCCGCTGGCCACGTTGGATGTGTCGAAGGACGAGCAGCGCGTTCTGCGGCAGATCGCCGAGCTCGCCGTCGAGTGGGGCGCGGCGGAATTTGTAGTCGGCTTGCCGTTGAACATGGACGGATCCGAAGGACCCCAGGCGAAGGCCGCGCGCGAGTTCGGGCGCTTGTTGGAACGTGTCGCGGGGAGGCCCGTGCAATTCTGGGATGAGCGGCTCACGTCGCATTCCGCGGTGGAGGCGATGGGCGAGGCGGACCTGACGCGCGGACAGATGAAGGGCCGCGTGGACCGGGTGGCCGCGGCGATCATGCTCCAATCCTACCTGGATGCCCATTCCGCGGGGATGGGCGTCACCGAGCCGTAAGCACTCGCGCAGCCTCGCAGCCGTCAGAGAGCAGCCGGTCCGTTGCAGGGCCTTTCTATGATCCCATTACCCGGCTGCGGCGGGCGTTTCGTCCCTTCATCTTTCGACCGGTAAGGACGCTACATCAACGCATGCTCACGCTGAGTACAGCGAGTGCATGCCACCCTGCCGGGAATCGAATGGTCTTGCCGCACGAGGGGAGGGACGTGACCGATGCGGCGTGGCGGCGATACCATGCCCGGCATGAGCGCTGAGCAGCCGCTGCGACTGGCGATGTGGTCCGGACCGCGCAACATCTCCACGGCCATGATGCGCGCGTGGGGCAACCGCGCGGACACCTTCGTGTGCGACGAGCCGCTGTACGCGCATTACCTTCAGGCCACGGGCCTGCCGCACCCGGGACGCGAGGAGGTCATCGCCTGTCACGAAACGGACTGGCGCAAGGTCGCGGAATGGCTGACCGGGCCGGTCCCCGATGGACGGCGCGTGTTCTTTCAGAAGCACATGTCGCATCACCTGCTGCCGGGGATCGACCGCGGCTGGCTCGTGCGGCTGACGCACGCGTTCCTCATCCGCGACCCGCGCGAGATGCTGACCTCGCTGATCAAGGTGACGCCGAGCATCACGCTTTCCGACACGGGATTGCCGCAGCAGGTCGAGCTGATCCGCTTCGTCGAAGACCGCGAGGGCAGGACGCCGCCGATCCTCGACGCGCGCGACGTGCTGGAAGATCCGCGCGGGATGTTGACCGCGCTGTGCCAACGCATTGGCATTGAGTATTCGGAGGCAATGCTCTCCTGGCCGGCCGGACCCCGCGCCACGGACGGAGTCTGGGCGAAACACTGGTACGCGTCGGTGGAGAAGTCCACGGGTTTTGAGCCGTATCGCGCCAAGCAGGAGGCGGTTCCGCCCGAATATGGTCATGTCCTGGAGCAAGCGCAAGATCTGTACGAGTGGATGCACCGCGCCAGAATGAGGGCGTCGTGAGTGGGCTGAAGCCAGAGGGTGGCGGCGGCATGACCGTTCGCGGTGGAACTGGATGCCAGCATGGGCACCATCACCCCCGAGCTAAAAACCAGCATGGGCATCGTCACCCCCGCGCAGTCGAGGGTGCAAGGGATCGTGTGCCACTGCTGTGCCAGCAGTGGCGTCACCCCCGCGCAGGCGGGGGTCCAAGGCGCACGGGAAGACGCTGGATTCCCGCCTGCGCGGGAATGACGGGCCTGGGGGAAGGCGAGACGGGCAAGACCCGGGCCCGGCAGCAAGCAAGACCCGGGCCCGGCAGCAAGCAAGACCCGGGCCCGGCAGCAGCAAGACTTGGGCCCGGCAGCAGGGGGAGATGCTGAAGACGGCGGGCACGCGGCCGGTGCCGGCGGCAATCCAAACGGTGAAGCGCCGGGGCCGATGCAGCGCGAAGCGGAAGTCTTTGGAGCGCCTGCGGACGTTCATCGTCGAGCGCTGGGACATGGTGGCCTACCCGGCGGCGCGGGCGCGGGGCTGGGACCTCGGCTCGGGACCGACCGAGGCCATGTGCAATGACCTGACGCTGCGACTCAAGCGCCCGGGCATGAAGGGGGACGCCGACCACGCCGCAGGCCTGATGAACCTCATCGCCCTCAGAGAAAGTCGAACGGGGTCGACGTAGTGGGAAACTCGAAGATCAGCCTGATGCCAAAAAATCGTGGCCAGGGCCGACGGCTTCCACGACTTCGCTCCGAGCCTTGCCAGCCCCGCATCGCCTTCGTAGGATGTGGGCAACGCACGGCTCCGTCGCGTCCAGCGCGAAGGAGCGCGGACGCAGGGGAGCATCGATGCGAGCACCACGCCGATGCCGCCGTTGCGCCGAGGCGGGTGTAGCTCAATGGTAGAGTACCAGCCTTCCAAGCTGGTTGTTGCGCGTTCGAATCGCGTCACCCGCTTCACGCCGTCGCAGCGAAGCAATCGAGCTCCAGCTTCGCTCCGGGCACGACCAGTTCCTTCACCACCACGGTGGACCGTGCCGGCGGGTTCTTCGGGAAATACTCTACGTACACGCGGTTGAAGGCCGGGAAGTCGGCGGCGTCCGTGAGGAAAACCGTGCACTTCAGCACGCGGTCCAGGGTCGATCCGCCGGCTTCAATGGAAGCCTTGAGATTGTCGAGCGTTTGCCGCGCCTGAGGCTCGAAGTCGGCGGAGACCATGTCCCGAGTTCCGGGCTTCTGGCCGACCACGCCCGCCACGTACGCCACGCCCCCAAACACGACGGCGCGCGAAAAGGTCGGATACGGGCTGCCCTCGACGATTCGCGGCGCCTCGAGGTGCGGCTTCCCGGCGGGCGGCTTGTCCTGCGCCGCCGCAAGGGAGGGGACGGCGCGGGAGACCGGCGCGGCCACGGCGCCCGGCGAGGCCACCAAGCCAGGCGCGCCCCCGAAGCCCGGCGCGGCCAGGACGGCAGGCACGGCCATGGCGACCGGCGCGGCCGCGGCAACCGTGGACATGAATGCACGACGATTCGGCTCAGGTCGATGTGTGGTTTCCATGTTCCACAGTGTAGTCGGCGACGAGGAATGGGTCACGCGCGCGAGAGAGCGGGATGGCATGTGGCCTGCGTTGCCGATTGCCTGTGGTCCTTGCAGAATGCTCGGGCATCATGTCGTGCTCACCCGGATCGAATCCGCGTTTCTTGCCGTGTCTCCTGCCCCCGGGAAGCGCCGGCGTTCTGGCGGCGGCCACAGTTCCGCTGGGCGCGCTCGTCGGGCTGTTCCTGCTGGGCATTCCCCTGGGGCAGCCTGATTACCTTATTTACCGCTACTCGCCGCTGGCGTTGTGGAGGCTGCTTTGTTGCCTGCCGGCGTGGGGGCTGACGGCGGCGGTCGTGTGGGGGACGTGGCGGGTTGCGATACGCCGTTCGTCGGATGGCAAGGGTGGCGCCGTGAAAGCCCCCCGTCACAAGCCGGGCGGTCCGCTCGAAGTGGACGCCGGCGGTGCAGCCTGCCCCCGCGCCGGTGGGTACCGCTGGATGCTGGGAGGTTGCGGGCTGCTGCTGGCCGCGTGGACATTTGTCGCGCCGCCGCGGTTCGTCTCCCAGCACATTTTCAATCTGCAGTCGCCGGCTCAGGACGGAGCATTCGTCTGGGAGGCGATGCAGGTCCATTCCGCTCGGGACTACCTGGCTACGGGATTCCTGGAGCGGCTCGAACTTGAACCCGGGCAGATGCGGGGCACGCGCGTGCTGAGCAATCCTCCGGGGATGACGCTGCTGGCCGTGGGCGCGCGGCGGCTCCTGCGCGCCTTTCCCGCGCTCGACGCCGAGGTGGGCGCGGTGATGGACTGGTTCGAGTCGGTGCACGCGGACTGGCCGGAGGACTTCCGCGTCTCGCTCGTCTTTGGCGCCTGGCTGACGGCGCTGTGGGCTTTGGCCGTGATGCCGGCCTACGCGATGGCGCGCCTGTGGCTGCCGGTCGCGCCAGCGCTGGCGATCGCCGCGGCGTGCGTGTGGAACCCCTCGACGCTGAACTTCACGCCGGGCAAGGATCCCGCGCAGATGCTGTTCGCTATGCTGCTCATGTGGACGGGGCTTCGCGCTTACCTGCGGCAGCGATCCGGATGGGCTATTCTCTGCGGGGCGCTGTTCACGCTTTCGCTGATGGTCGGGCTGATTCACGTGTGGATCGCCCTGATCCTGCTGGCGGGAACGGGCTGGCACGCAGTCGCGGTTCGCGGCAACGCTCGCGCGTGGCTGGCGCGGATCGTGGTCCCCGCGGCGCTGGGAGTTGTCGCAAGCTGGTTGACCATCCGCGCGGCGTGGAACCACGACGTGCTGTACACGGCCTGGCGGGTGGCGCAGCGTTATCCGCACCTTCAGAAATACCTGATCCACGGGGCGTACACGTTCGTCGGCTTCCCGGTGTTCCTGTTGTTCGCGGGACCGACGTTTTGGGCCTTGGCGACGTGCATTCGTCCGAAGCGCGACGCGGGGGACGAGTTGGAGCGGCTCGGCGCGTGCCTTGCGCGGGTCGCTGCAGCGTGCATGATCTACTGCTACTTCTTCGCCAACAACAACGAGATTGCGCGGCTGTGGATGCCGTTCATCGCGGTGCTGACGGCCGCGATGTCCATGCGGCGGCGCGCGGCGCTGGGCGCCTGCGCGAGCGAGATCGCCTGCACGCGCGGGAATGTCCGCATGAGCGGGAACGCAGCGGCGTCCCCATCCAGGCGCGGCTCGCCAAAGCAGCAGGGCAGCCAAGACAGCGTTCCGGCCGGCGCCCACAGCCCCGTTGGACTGGCGATCCTGTTACTCACCCTTCAACTGGTTTGCACGACCCTGCACTGGTCCATGATGGATGCTCGCGAGGCCGAGTGGCGAATGCTCAGCGGACTTCAGTGGGGATGAATCACGGCGCCGGTGGCGTTCACACCTGCCGAGCCGCCAGGATTCATCCGCAGATGACGCAAAGGAGCGCAGAGAAGCGGTGGGCGAAAGCAAGGTCAGAATGATTTCGGCCCACCGGCGGTCGCCTGAACCACAAGAGAGTCGTCCCGGCAGAAGGCAGCAATGGGAAACCTGATTTTATTGCCCCCGCGGCTTCTTCACTGCGTCCATCTGCGTCCTCTGCGGATTCTCCTCCTGGAATGCCCCGAAGCGGATACCGCACACTCAAGCGGACAGCGCGCTTCCTTACGGGCGCGGCTCTGAGGGGCGCGGCTCTGACTGGCGCGGCTCTGGCTGGCGCGGCTCTGTTGGCGATCGCGTCGTTACGGCTTTTTCGGTTCCGGCGTGGTTTCCGGCTTCTTGGGCGCTTCGGCGGCGGGCTTGACCGGCTCCGGTCCGCCTTCCTTCTTGTAGCCTTCGGGCACGATCACCACGAACGGGTCGGTCGTGAACGCGGGATCGGCGGTCAGCTCGGTAAGCTTCGTCAGCGTCGTGCCCGGCGAGCCGAGCACGGGCTTGAGGATGCGCTCCACGGCGCGCGGAAGAAAGTCCTTCTTCGAGAACCACCACGTGGCCTCGCCCTGATTGTTGGCATACACGACGTGAATCTTGTGGCAATCCTCGTTGCCGATTTTTTCCGCGCCTTGCAGCTCGCTCTTGCCGTTCAATTCGTCGCCAAACGGCTGCGGATGCACGAACTCGCGCATGCCGATGCCGAGCATCAGGCGGCGGAAGTCGCCCAGCGCGATGTCATCGATGTCCTCGGCGACCGTCTTCTTCTTGTGATCGACGAGCCAGTATTTATCACCGTTGGATGCGGCGATGAACTCCGTCACTTCCTTCGTCGTCGAGTCTTCGACTTTCACCTCAAAGCGAAACTTGGAAATCCCGTCCTCAACCTTCTCGCCGCCCAAGGTGACCGTGCCGGACACGCGCGGCGCCTTCGCCTGCGATCCGCTGCCGGTCCACTCCGCCACGTATCGCACGCTCTTGAGTTTCTTGGTGGCCTCGTCGGCCTTCTTGAGGATGTCCATCGCCTCGCCGGACGAGGCGGCAGGCTTTTCGGTCTGCGGCGCGGCGGGGGCGGGTTTGGCCGGGGGATCCTGAGCCAGCGCCGCAGTCGCCAGCAAGCCCGCCACGCATCCTGAAATCAAGCATCGTTTCATAGCAGAAGCCTCCCGTTTAGTCTGTGTGCCCGTCTGGGCTGCGTGTTCCCGCCTGGCCCGTGCAGCCCCTATTGACCTGTGTTTCGAGTTGAGGAGTCGGCGACTCCCGCCACGGTCAAGCGGCACATTGTAGCCGCATGTTGCCGGACTTCGCCACCGAATGCACAGGTTTGCACAAACGACCTGCCGCAGTAACGGATCTTGGCATTTCAGCGTTCAGCCACGCTAGGCCTTCGATTCCAGCCGTAGGACCAGCTTGATCCCCGCAGTGGCGTCAGCCGGATCCCCAAGGCATTGTCGGATTGATCTTCACGGCGGCGTCGGCTTGATTCCCGGAGTGGCAGCCGCTTGATTTCCAAGGGCGGGTTGCCCCCCAGGATGGCCAGACCCCAGACCACTTGCCGCTCGGTGAGGACCGCTCATTTCGCCCATTCCTACAGGATTAGACCCCTCTCCGCGGAGCGCGTATCCTAGCCGCACGATGTTTGTCGATTCAGCGGAAATCTACGTGCGCGCGGGACGCGGGGGGCACGGCTGCATGTCCTTCCGGCGCGAGAAATACGTGCCCCGCGGCGGCCCCGACGGCGGCGACGGCGGGAACGGCGGACACGTGTTCCTCCTGGCGTCCGAAGGCGTGGAGACGCTGCTGGACTTCTCCGGCAAGCATCACTGGATCGCGGAAAACGGCGCCCCCGGCGCGGGAAAGAACTGCACCGGCCGCTCGGGGGAGGACCTCATCATCCGCCTGCCGCCCGGCACGCTCGTCTACGACCGCGATACGGGCGTGCAACTGATTGATCTCAAGGAAGTCGGTCAGCAGGTGTGCATCGCGGTGGCCGGGCGGGGCGGCAAGGGCAACCGCAAGTTCGCCACGCCCACGCATCGCGCCCCGCGCGAGGCCGAGGAGGGACAGCCGGGGCAGGAGCGCTGGCTGCGGCTGGAGCTGAAGCTGATCGCGGACGTGGGGCTGGTGGGTCTGCCGAACGCGGGCAAGAGCACGCTGCTGTCGCGCCTGTCACGGGCGACGCCGAAGATCGCGGACTACCCGTTCACCACGCTCTCGCCGCAGCTCGGCATCGTCGAGCTGTCCGACCACCGCCGATTCGTGCTGGCCGACATTCCGGGGCTGATCGAGGGCGCGCACGAAGGCGCGGGACTGGGCGACGCCTTCTTGCGCCACATCGAGCGGACGCGCGTGATGGTCCACATGATCGATGTCGGAACGGATATCGGCGGACCGTCCGCGGTCGAGACGTATCATCTCATCCGCCGCGAACTCGAGGCGTACAGCACCGTGCTGGGGCGCAAGCGCGAGCTGATCGTGGCCAACAAGATCGACCTGACCGGCGGCGAGGAGGCGGCGCGGGCGCTGGCGGAGGCGCTGGGGCGCGAGGTGTTCGCCATCAGCGCGGCCACGGGTCGGCAGTCGCAGGCGCTGAAGGAGCGCATCTGGCGCCTGCTGGAGGAAGCGCGAGCGGAGGAGGCGGAGACGCCGCGAGATGAGGTGAACGCACCCGGCGGGGACCCTGTCCGCGCGGGCGACTCGCTTGAGGATGCTCCCGCGCCGGGCGCGGAGTCGCTCGCGCCAAGTCAATGCGGAGACGCCGGTCGCGGCGCCTCTGATGCGGCTTGTCTGTTAAGCCACGCGCGCCCCGCACGCAACTGGGTGACGAGCGGGCCAGGCTCCCTCACCCTGACCCCTTCCGCCGGGAGACGGGAAGTCGAGGCGCGCGATCGGATCAGGTCACACGCTCGGAGACCCACATGATCCGGCTTCCCAGAGATTTCGACCCCGACGCGCCGGTCCTTCTGGTCAGCATCGGCAACACGAACACAACGCTGGCCCTGTGGGGCGCGAACACCGTCTCGCGCGTCGTCGCCACGGCCACGGGGCGGATGGACGAGTTCAACGATGCACTCGCCGCGATGATGGATTCGTTCCCCCCCCCCGGTCCAGCGGCGAGCGTGACGGCGTCGGTCGTGCCTTCCTGGCTTGCACAGGTGCGCGATCGTCTGGAAGCGGCGCTGGATCGAAACCCGCTCGTGGTTGGTGAAAACCTGGCCCGTCCCATCGAGCTGGACGTGGACCAACCCGACACCGTGGGCATGGACCGGATATGCAACGCCGCCGCAGCGCATGACCGTCTCCAGCGCAGTTGCGTCGTGGTGAGCTTCGGCACGGCGATCACCGTGGACCTGGTGAATGACGAGGGCGTCTTCGCCGGCGGAGCGATTCTTCCGGGCGTGCGGATGCAACTTGCCGCGCTGCACGACCGTGCTGCGCAGTTGCCGCTCGTCGCGCCGGCTTTTCCGAAGAACGTCATCGGGCGCACGACCGCGGAAGCCATTCAGAACGGCGTCTGCCGAGGCATCGCCGGGTCGGTGCGCTGGCTCGTCGAGGCGTATGCGACGGAGATTCACCACTGGCCTCAAGTGGTGGCGACCGGCGGCGACGCGGTGTTCATGGCGCCGCACTGCGACTTTCTGGACAACGTCGTGGCGGACCTCGGGCTTCGTGGGATCGGATTGGCCTATGCGAAGCATCTGGCACAGATGGGCACGTGAGCGCATGGGGAGGTGCGCTGACGGGCGCGTGCGCGGATGGGGGCGTGAGAAAGAGTCCGCCACACGGGGTAGCCAGCTGCGCCGCGGCGGCTGCGGGAGGATGTGCGCTGCTCCCTTCTCTGACGTAGCGCCTCGTTGAAATTGCGTTTTGGCCGAGCCGCGATCATGAGCAGCCCGTGGGGAAAGACCTATTTGGGTGGCGCACCGGCTTTCCAGCCGGTGATTTGCCGCGGTATTGCAAGCGATTACACGCTGGGAAGTGCTGCAAGGGGACGTTCACCACGGGCTCTTAGGGATCGATCCCGCTTCCCAGCGTCAGAATTCGCTTCCTTACGGGCGCGGCTCTGAACTAGCGCGGCCCTGAAAGGCAAACGATGGGGTGATCCCAAGGCATTACTCCCGGATCACGAGCGCACAGGTGGATCAAGAGAAACGGAACGCCTCAGCCGCAGACGCGCGCATGAAGAACGACGAACCTCTGCGAGTCTCCGTCCTCACTCCGTCCGGCGCGGGCGCGATCGCCGTGATCCGTCTGTGCGGCGCGTGCGCCGTCTCGCAGGCCATGCGATGCTTTCAACCGTTCTCACCCAACGCATCGCTGGATGCCACGCAACTGGGGCGACTCGTGTACGGGCGCTGGTTCGATGGCGGCGATGTCGTTGATGACGTGCTGGCGTGCATTCCTCCGGAAGCATCATCTGCCGTGGAAATCTCCTGTCACGGAGGCCCGCGGGTAGTGGAGCGCATCGTCGAGAGCCTGGTGCGGCTCGGCGCGACGCGGGTTGAGACTGAAGCCGTTGATCCAACCTGGCCCCCCGCGGACGCCGTGGAGCGTGACGTGCTTGAATGGCTGCCGCGGGCGAAAACACAGCGCGGCGTTCGATACCTGCTGGGGCAGCGAGCGCGCCTTTCCGCGGCGATTCGGGCGGCGATGGCGGCGATGCGGGATGATCCCGCCGAAGGGCGTCGCCTGCTCGAACGGCTGATCGCCGGGCACGATGCGGCGCGACGCCTGATCGAAGGCGCGACCGTGGCCATCATCGGTCCCGTCAACGCCGGGAAGTCCACGCTGTTCAACGCCCTCGTCGGGCGCGAGGCCGCGATCACCTCGCCCCATCCCGGCACGACGCGCGACTGGGTTGAGGCCGAGATCGAGTTCGAGGGCGCGCCGCTGACGCTTTGGGACACGGCGGGATTCAGAGAAGGCGCGGATGAACTTGAACGCCGCGCCATGCTCGCCGCTCGCGAGCGCATCCGTCGGGCGGACCTCGTGCTGACCGTGGTGGATGCGACGCAGGCCGACTCCAGCGGGCATCCGGCGGAGCTGGAGCCGCTTGCGGAGAATCGACCGCGCGTTCGTGTGTTCAACAAGTTGGACCTCGCCGCCGCCATGTCGCTGCCGTTCCGCGCCCCTCAGGGCAACGTCTCCCACGCAGTAGGAGTCTCAGCAAGGAGCGGCGAAGGGATCGACGCGATGCTGCGGACGATGCTGGAAGCGCTCGGCTTGGCGCGGATGGATGACGAAGCCCCCTGCCTGTTCTCGCCGCGCATGCGGGAGCTTGTCCTCCCGCTGCTCGCGCCGGCCTTTCCTTCGGGGGACTCAAATACTGTTTCAGACCCTGCGGGTTCGGCGGGAGACTCTCGCTCCCTCACGGTCGCGGCTCAGTCGTGCAACAGGGATTTATTGGACAGGATCGAGTCCGAAATGTTTTCCGGCGAGCACGCGACGGAACGGACGGCCGCGCTATAATCCTGCAACGGTCCGCGCTGCGCCGGTCGGGTTGAATCGCCGGTCGTGCGCGCTTACATTGCGCCGCGCAGGCTGACGAGGGAGCGTTCGGCTCCGGGGCGCGTCCGCCGCGCTGACGGGAACACGCATGTCGCTGGAAGAAGATTCCATCTTCGCACGCAAAGTCATCGAGCGCAAACTCGCCACCGTGGACGAGGTCGAGATCGTGCGCGAGCACGTCCGCGAGCTGCGCGAGAAGGGCAAGCACGTCGGACTCGCCGACTACCTCGTCAACTCCGGCTACATCACCAACACCCAGGTGCAGCGGCTTAACATGGCCATGGAGGAAGACTCCATGTACCGCCCCGCCCAGCAGATCCCCGGCTACCAGGTGCTGGGCAAGCTCGGGCAGGGCGCGATGGCCACGGTCTTCAAGGCCAAGCAGCTTTCGCTGGACCGCATCGTCGCCATCAAGGTGCTGCCCAAGCGGCTCAGCGAGAACCGCGAGTTCGTCGATCGCTTCTACAAGGAGGGCAAAGCCGCCGCCAAGCTCAACCACGCGCACATCGTCGGCGCCTACGACGTCGGCGAGGCCATGGGGTATCACTACTTCGTCATGGAGTACATCGACGGCAAGACGGTGTACGACCTGCTCAAGGACGGAAAGCCGCTGCCGGAGAAGGAGGTGCTGACGACGATCATCCAGGTCGCCAAGGCGCTGCAGCACGCCCATCACCGCGGGCTGATCCACCGCGACGTCAAGCCCAAGAACATCATGCTCACCAGCGCCAACCAGGTGAAGCTCGCCGACATGGGTCTGGCGCGCGAAGTGGACGACGCCAAGGCCGCCACGGCGGAAGCAGGCCGGGCGTACGGCACGCCCTACTACATCAGCCCGGAGCAGATCCGCGGCGAGATCAACATCGACGCCCGCGCGGACATCTACTCGCTGGGCGCCACGTTCTACCACATGGTGACCGGTCGCGTGCCGTTCGAGGGCGCGTCGCCTTCCGCCGTCATGCACAAGCACCTCAAGGAGCCGATCACCCCGCCCGACCACATCAACACGCGGCTGACCAGCGCCATCGGCGAGATCATTGAGGTGATGATGGCCAAGAACGCCGACGACCGGTACCAGTCGGTGGCGGAGCTGCTGGACGATCTGGAGGCGGCGCTGCGCGGCGAGGCGCCGATGCAGGCGCGCAAGCACTATAACTCCGACCTGCTCGACGACCTGGCGAGCGGCGGCGAAGTGATCGACTTCGAACTCGACCGCCGCGCCGCCCCCGCGGGCGCAGCGCACGGCGTCCCCTCCGCGTGGCTCCTCGCGCTGGGACTGCTCCTGTTCCTCTCCGTGCTGATCAATCTGTTCCAGTGGCTCAACGGAAAGCCGTGAACGGCGCCGAACGCGCGCGCGTCAAACGCATAGCGGTCCATGGTGAGAGACGACGCTCATCATTCCCGCGCAGGGGGGAATCCAATTCCGTCATTCCCGCGCAGGCGGGAATCCAACGGTCTTACAGCGCACTCTGGCCCCCCGCCTGCGCGGGGGGGACAACGTCGTTCGTCATTCCCGCGCAGGCGGGAATCCAGTTTCGTCACTTCCGCGCAGGCGGGAATCCAGCGGGCGGCCTGCGAGGAGGTACGAATCCAGCGGTTTCCCTGGGAGAACTGGACCTCCGCCCGCACAGGGTGACGGGCCCCATGTCCAGTTTCGTGTTCCACCACAGGCTGATAGGCCATCCAGCGACGGTCTTGGCGCGGCCGTCTCAACCGCCGCGCCCTGCGTTTTACCAAATGCTCTTGTCGGTACTGGTAAAGTTTCAATCCAGCAGCCCGATCAATTCGTCCATCGTCCACACGTGATCGGCCAATCCCACCTTCACTGCCGGGCTTGTTTTCATGGTCGAATGCACGCGGCAGTAATTGTAGAACATGAAGAAAACGGCCAGCGCGTGCCCGTGATTCTCGACTTTCTTACTGTGCCCGTTCGTCAGCCGCGTGAAGCGCCTCATCCCCATGCGGATCGTCAGATTGCTTCGCTCCACGATGCTCGTGGACATCGTATCGAAGTCCGGCGCGCCAATCACCCGTTCCTTGCGACAGCCGACGCATTCGGCGGGCGAGTAGCGGGCATGATCTGGCGCGGTCCCCTTGAACACCTTCACAAGCTGGCCGTAGTCCACGAATTGTCCAAAGGCGTTGCGGACCGCCGCCGGGTAGGCTCCGAATCCGTCCGTCGTAAGCTGGGTCTTATTCGTGATCCGCTCGGACAGGTCCAGCATGAACGCCACCGCGTCATCGTAGGACCGTAGCCCGACGTGATACGTGAGGATCATCTTTGAATCAGGATCAATCGCCGTCCACGTCCAGCAGTCGCCAGCGCCTTCAACTGGAGATTCGGCCTTGCTGACGTTTTTCGCTTTACAGTACACAAACGACCACACCTCATCGCACTCAATCCGGGCCGGTTTCAGGCCGCGAACGTGGCCATGGTGGTAGGCGGCGCAGGCGCAGCCGAGATCGGCCAGAAGTTTCAGGATCGTCGGCTTGCTGACGCCAGTTATTCGGACCGTGGAATTGATGCTGGCCCCTTCAACGAGAGAAGATATTACAGCCTTGCGTTTATCGGAACTTAGACGGTTCATTCTTGTTATTGTAGCTACAAGAACATTCGGTGTCAAGGCTTGAATTCTAAAATTTTGTGGCTACAGTAATGGTGATGGCTAGGCCGATTAAGAGCGAAGAGGAAAGAAAGACGAACGTGTTACGGATAAGACTTACATGCGAAGATCGAAGCCTGATCGACAGTGCGGCGGATGTGGACGGCCTTGATACGTCTGCTTGGGCAAGGGCCGTGTTGATGCGCAGCGCCAGACGCAGGGCGACTACCATACGCACCACGTGGGTTCACAACGTCAGCGACAATTCCGCCGATTCTGACGAGGGATCGTCATCATGACCCAAGAAACACCTCCGCCGGTTCTTCAGGCTCTTGTGCTGGCGGACCACATTTACACGGATACAACCGGAAAGAAGGTAATTTGCGGGACTTTTAGTCAGATATGGTCGCTTCAATTTCCAAACGCATTCAGCAGAACGACTTGGGCGTACATCGTGTTGGCAGATGTCATGCAGCCCACCCAGATACAGCTTCGTTTTGTGTATCTGAACGACAACAGGATTTTGATGCAGAGTCGTCCTGTGACGGTAAAGTCTGTTGATCCACTGACGCCGCTTGAGGTGTCGATGGAGGTTCCAAATCTTCCGCTTCCAGCAGAAGGCGCTTATAGCCTCGAATGCTGGACAAACGGAACAATGATAGGCTCGCTCCGCCTGAAGGTGAGCAAGCGAGAGGAGCAAGCAAGCCGGGAGAACCAGAATGAATAGCACAGTTAAGACGGCAGCGCAATTCCAGGCTGTAGAGGGAGTCGAATGGGATGACAAGGGACTTGGGCTGTCTTGTGAAATAAGAATCAAGAAAGATGAAGATGGGGGGCGTGTTGCGTATGTCGCCACACTTCCAGGCGTCGTGGGTCAAGGAGAAAACCTCGAAGAGGCGATGCGCAGCCTTCGCTTTTCACTCGTAGAGGCGCTTCAGGCATACGGGGACGAGAAGATGCCGATTCCGTGGCGCGACGCACCGCCACGCAGGACAGACGAGGAATCGTTAAGAATCATTGTGAATGTCTAAGAGGCTTCCGATCATCTCAGGCCAAGAGGCCGTAACGGCATTCCGTGGGCTTGGATTCAATGCCGTGCGGCAACGTGGAAGCCACGTCGTCCTAAAGCGCGACGGCTACCCAATCCTGTTGTCTGTCCCGCTTCACGCTACCCTGAAGCGGGGCACGTTGCGAAGCCTCATATCCGATTCTGGTTTCAGCGTTGACGAGTTTTGCGCCGCTTGCCGTTAACGCCTGGCTTTGGACGACCAGAAAGAACCTCGCCGGTCGTCTGTTCCACGATTCTCAGTGCTGCCTGTGAAACGTCCGGGCGCGGCCTTCGTTTTCGTTTCGCGGCCTTCTTTTTCTTCGCCATGTCAGGATTGTAGCCGATGGGCGGCGCGTGACAAAATCGCGGTCGGCCGTCAAACTTTACCAGTACCCTCTTGTCCGCCAGCCTTGCACAGAGGCATTCCCACAAGGTAGAATGCAGGTTCGTGTACGGGGTTTTCGGAATCTCACTTCAATAGGAGGAAGGAAGATGACGGGAAGAAAGTCCATGTGGATGGCCGCGACCTGCTTGCTGCTGGCCGCGGGCTTTGCCGGCGCTCAGACCAGCGAACTGTATCTGGGCGACTGGTCGAACAACACGACGTACGTCGTGCAGGGAGGCGTGGTCGTGCGGACCATCACGCGCATCGGCGGCGGCTCGGACGGTCCGGGCTTCGTCGTGCAAAGCACGATCAAGGACATCGGGCAGAACGACGGGACGAGCGGCAAAGAGTATGACCTGTTCGGCACGCCGCTGGGCGGTTCCTACTTCAACCCGAGCTTCACGAGCCTCTACGACGGAGCGACGGACGGGACGAGGAACTGGAGCGTCGCGCACAACGACTTCGACACGAACTTCGCGGTCGTGGTCGGCGACGCGGACTGGAACGGGCTGGCGGTTTCCTTCGCGCCGACGAACCGCAGCTCGGGCATCACGTTCGACGCGAACAACGGAACCCTCTGGATCACGAACAACGTGGGCGGTTCCGACAAGGTGCAGCAGTTCGACACCAGCGGAAACTTTATCTCCGAGTTCAGCATCAGCCTCCAGAGCGGCGGCGGTTACGGCATCGCCTGGGATCCCGCGGACGACACGCTGTGGGTGCCCGGGGCGTTCGGAACCGGCGGCAACGTCTATCAGTACGACAAGACCGGAAACCTGCTCCAGACCGTCACTCCGCCGGGCTTGGGCACGCAGGTTCTCAGCGCCGAGTTCAGCAGCGAAACAGGCCCGCCCGTGCCGCGCTGCATTTACCAGGTCACGAAGGTCAAGAACCTGGCCGACCAGTGCGGCGTGGTCTGCGACACGTGCAAGTACGTCCGGGGCGATTTGATCTGCACGACCGAATGCGCGACGCCGGGCGACTGCCGCACGCGTCTGAAGGGCTTTGACGCCTGCCCGAACGGCGCTTCCTGCAAGGTTATTGCGGACCTCGTCGGTTGCGACGTGCCGCCGCAGAACTGCAAGCGCTGCCGTTAGACTGCCGGTTGAGGGTTATCAGCGAGCAGGACGGGTGAGTGCCCCTCACCCGTCCTTCGCTGTTCGATGAATGGGCCACGAGAGACGTCCCGTCGGGCCTTGGTGCGTTTTAGTCTGACGCCGCATAACGCGGGTCGAGGAGAACTTTCTCGACGCCGGGGCGGCGGATGACTATCGCACGGAGCAGGTGGCGTTCACTTACGGCGACGGGGCGCTCGACTGCACCGACCCGCCCGAATCCTGCGACCTGGACAGCGGCAGCGAGGCCGAGCCGACGCAGCTTTACTGGAGCTTCCTGCCGTCGGCGCAACTGGCCTCTTCGGACCCGAACCGCCTCGTGCGCGAGCAGCGCACGCTGATCGACGAGAGCTACAGCGGCGGCGAGGCCGTGACGTTTGACAAGGAGTACCGCTACGACGCCAACGGCAACCGGCTGGCGCTGGTCGAGCGGGACGCGGACACGGGCTATCTGCTGGGCATCACGCGGTACAATTACATGTTCGAGTACGTCGGAGATGGAACCGATGTGGACGATCCGCCCGGCACGCCGGACACCGAGTACTCGCAGTGGATGGACTACGCCGGTCACGGGCGCGACCAGCTCATGAGCACGCAGAAGTTCATCTTCGACGGCGACGCGAGTTCGACGCTGGACCGGGTGGTGGCGGAGGCGTTTGACTACGTGCCACAGCATCCGCATGTGACGGGGCGAATCCGCAAGACGTTCCGCTGGGACGCCGATCTTCAGGGCGGGCGGTGGTGGACGCAGGTGGAGGAATCGACGGCCTACGAATACGACAACCACATTCAGCGGCTGCAGAAGCAGGAATATTGGTTCAAGGTGTACGACCTGCCGGACGAGGGCGAGTTCGGCGATCTGCTTGACCAGGGCGCCATCGGTGAGATTTCCGGGTATGATGACCTGCTGGGGCGGCGGATCGCGGCGTTCCGCTGCGATGCGGAGGACTCGACGGACATCAACTGGGGTCCGACCGGCGACTGCAAGGCCCGGACGACGATGTTCGACTATTATGGCCTGTCGCAGCGCGTGGCGGCGGTGCGGTTGTCGCCGTGGCGGTGGGTCGGCGGCGGGAACGGGCACTATGAGAAGCACGGCGACGAGTTCAACGAGTCGTACACCTATGGCCCGGTCGGCGTGACGACGCGGACGGTCGAGACGGAGGACGCCGATCCGGGGGACAATTTCGATCACTGGGTTCTGCCGGATATTTTTGGTGGCACGGCCGGGCTTTTGTTGGATGATGCACAGCCGGCGCAGCGGGCGGCGGTGTTCGAGCACTTTGACGCCTTCGGGGTCCGGGCAGGCCCGGAATGCCCTCCCGGCCCTTCCCGCTCCCCCTGGCGCCTTCCTTTCCCGGCCTTCATCCTGCCCGCGGGCCTTCATCCTGCCCGCAGGCCTTCATCCTACCCGCAGGCCTTCATCCTGCCCGCAGGCCTTCATCCTGCCGGTGGACTTAAGGAATCGCCGAATAGCGCAGTACTCGACGCGCGGGCAGAGCCGTACCCGTGCGGGAGCACGTTTTTCCCGGCGCAATCTCGCGCTCAGTCCGCTCCCTATCGGTCGCGGCTCTGACGGTCACGGCTCTGTTTTTCGGAGATCCCCTCAATCCTTGCCCTTGAACCTCCATCATTCCCGCCCGACCGGCGTGCTTCTCTGGGTTCAAGATCCTCCTCTCGGGCCTCCTTTCCTGCTGTGCGCTTCCCGACAGGGCAACCCCTCCGATCCACTGTCCCCCTCGCGGCGACGGGCCCGCCGACCTATACTCCACCCGCCCAAGGAGGTTTTTAGCTGATGAAGTCGTTTTGCGCTCGATACGCCGTTGGCGCCGCCGCTCTCCCGATCCCGGTCCTCCTGGCATCGGTCCTTCCAGCCTCGGTCCTTCCCGTGTTGTTCCCTCCAGCCTCGGCCCTTTCCGTGTCACTCCTTCCAGCGTCGGTCCCTTCCGCCTCGGTCTTTCCGGTCGCGGCGGCTGCCCAGGAAGACACGAAGCCCAAGATTGACCGGGCGCGCGTTATCCTCACCGCATTCTTTAATCAGGAGTTCGACGATTTCGTTGCCGCGAGCGACGAGACGATGAAGGCCAAGTTCACCGCTCCCCAGGCGAAAGGGGTCTGGGACCAGCTCAATTTCCGTCTGGGCGCCTACCAGAGCGAGGCCTCGGCGAAACTCACCCGCAAGGACGGACTTGACAGTGTGACGTTCGACGCACGCTTCGAGCGGGGCTTCGCGCACATCCGCCTCGTTCTGGATTCAGCCGGGAGGTTGACCGGCTTCTGGCTCGATAGGGTGGAGGCAGAAGTTCCGTACAAGCCCCCGGACTACGCGGATTTCCAGGCGGCCCAGGACCGTCCCATCAGGGTCATTGCTGATGAGAAGTTTCCGCTTGAGGGGTTCTGCTGCACGCCGTTTGGCAAGCCGCCGTACCCGGCCGTCGTCCTGGTTCACGGTTCGGGTCCGCAGGATGAAGACGAGACCATCGGCGCGAACAAGCCGTTCCGCGACCTCTCGCTGGGGTTGGCGACCCGGGACATCGTCGTGCTCCGTTATGTGAAGCGCAGCCGCGCGTACCCGCGCGCGTATGCGGCGCCGGACTGGACCCCGGAGCGTGAGGTGCTGGACGACGCGCTGGCGGCCATTCAACTTGCGCGCAAGCACAACCTCGTCGATCCCAACCAGGTGTACGTTCTCGGGCACAGCCTCGGCGGTTACCTTGCCCCGATGCTGGCGGAGAAGGATCCCAAGCTCGCGGGCATGATCCTCATGGCTGCCAACAGCCGCCCGCTGCTGACGCTGATGCAGGAGCAGATGCAGTATCTCTCGAAACTGGACGGCGTTGAGGAGGATCGCGAGAAGGCCGTGATCGACGACATCCGCAAGGGTACGGAATCGATCCGCGCAGGCAAGCCGGAAGGGACGATCCTCGGCGCGCCGGCGGCGTACTGGGCAGGCTACGAGAAGCTGGATCCGATCGCGGCGGCGCTGCGAACGACGACCCCCATGCTTTTCCTCCAGGGAGAGCGCGATTACCAGGTGCGAATGGAGGACTTGGAGCTTTGGAAGCTGCGGCTCAACCAGCGGCCCAACGTCGAGTTCCGCACCTACAAGCGCCTTAACCACCTGTTCATCGCCGGGCAGGGCAAGGGGCTTTCCAGCCCGCAGGAGTACACTCAGGCGGGGCACGTCCATGAGCAGGTCGTGTCGGACATCGCCGACTGGATCCTCGCCAAGTCGCCGAAGAAACCGGCTGAATCCGAACCGCCCGCGACTGAAGGGGAAAAGCCCGCAGACCCGAAACCGGCAGAACCGAAACCCGCGGAATCCAAGCCGGTGGAGCCGGCTCCTGGAGATCCCAATCCACCGGAGCCGAAGCCTGTGCCCCCGCCGGAACCTGACCCTCCGCGGTGAAAGGCGAGTCTCGTCATTCCCGCGAGGCGGGAATCCAGCTTCGTCATTCCCGCGAAGGCGGGAATCCAGCCCTTGGCTCGTGAGGAGGTGCGAATCCAGCGGTTTTGCTGAGCGGACTGGACCCCCGCCCGCGCGGGGGTGTCGGGCTTTGTGTACGGTTTCGAGTTCCGCCACGGGCGTCGTGCAGCGGCGCGGAGGCTCGCAATTGAGTCTGGCTGTTCGTCCAACCCTTCCCACCGACGTCCCGGGGATCCTGAAACTGATCGCCGCGGTGTACGCGGAGTACGGTCAGATCCTCAACACGGACGAAGAGCCGCATGTGCTCTGTCCAGGTCCGTACTTCGGGGCACACGGCGGGGAGTTCTGGGTTGTGGCGGACCAAGACGAGGTTCTGGCGACCTGCGGCGTGAAGGTCGAAGAAGGCGTTGCGGAGCTCAAGACCTTGTATGTGCACCCCTCCCTGCGCCGTATGGGTTGGGGCAAGCGGCTGGTTGAGAGGGCGATGGAGCATGCTCGCTCCCGCGGCGCGACGATGATGATGCTCTGGAGCGATACACGATTCGTCGATGCCCACCGCCTTTATCGACGGCTCGCCTTTGAACATGACGGACTGCGGGAGCTGAAGGACTCCAACCTCACCTGGGAGTACGGCTTCAGCAGGCAACTCTGATCCACACCCCTCACCCTTGGCGGGTGCGTCGCTGGCCGCCCCGCGCTGCTGACGCTCCGCTCCCGTGAGCGCGGAGCCGCTGCCGCAAATCCGCGTAAGTCAGAGGGGGCAGCATGGAAACGGAGCTTCCGGCACGGCGTGCAGTTCGGGGGCGCATTTCCCTTGCCGACCGATTCAGACAGCCTTGCATGGTTCTCGACATGCTCCTAGACTCCGCCCACGGTTGAGGTAACGGCCCGTTGTGGCCGGGTTTTCGTCGTTATTCATTCATTCGACGAGTGAGGAGCCGACAGGGGGAGGCACGACGCGGCGGCGCGGACGAGCGATCGCTCCGTTGCCGCGGGAGTGCTTTCCCGGGGATCTCGTCTAAGAAGGAGTCACTCCTTTGCGAACACACGTTGCTGCGTGGGGAGCGTTGTGGGTTGGCGCGATCGCGCTGACCGCGGGCATGCAGTCGATCGTCCACGCCCAGGACAAGGCCGCTTCGGAAGCTCTGACCGAGGCGGTGCAGTTGTTCGAGCAGGGTCACTACGCCCAGGCGAAGGAGATTCTGCTGGGCATCGACCCCAACAAGCTGTCGGAGAAGGAACGCACGCGCCGGCAGGAATACCTGTCGCAGGCCGAGGTCGCCGCCACCCTGTCGGAGAAGGCGCTGCGGGAGCTGGAAGATGCCGAGGCCGCGCGCAAGAACAACGAAAACGCCCGCGCGGTGGAACTCCTCAACCGCGTGATGGAGAACAAGTACGCGCACGAGAAGGTGAAAGCCGCGGCGCAAGCCATGCTCCGCGATTTGAATGCCGCCGCGCCGTCCCCTGCGGGGGGCGGTGAAGCTCAGCCTGCACCGCCGCCGCCCGCCGCGCCGCAGCCCATGGACACGGAGAAGGCTGCGGCCCTGACCCGTCAGGGCGACGAGATGCTCGGCGCCGGGCGCGATGACGAGGCTGAGCGGCTGTACATCGAGGCGCAGAGCCACGTTCCGGGCTACCCGGAGGCGGTCGCGGGGCTGGCGAAGATCGACGATCACCGTCGCAACGCCGCCGGTCAGCGCGGCATGACGCTGGCCGACCAGATCAAGCGCGACGACCAGATCAACTGGCAGCGGACCGACTTCCTCTACCAGGACCTTCGGGCGCAGATCAACCAGCTTGTCAGCGAAAGCGCTTTCGACCAGGCGCACCAGGTGCTCGCCCGCGCCCGCCAGGTCGTCGAGTCCGGCAAGCAGTTTGCCGATCCGATCTCGCTCTACGACACGCTGAAGGCCGACTTGGAAGCGCTGGCGCAGTACGTCACCGAGCAGGAGCGCGAGTACCATTGGCGCGAGGTGGAGAACATCCGCCGCGAGGTGGAGGAGCAGCGCAACCAGAGCATCCTGGCCCAGCAGCAGAAGCGCAGCGCGACGGTGGATTCCCTCTTCGCGCAGGCACAGGCGCACAAGCGCGAGGGCGATTACGACTCCGCCATCCAGGTGCTGGAGCAGATCGTGGCCATCGACCCGCGCAACGACAAGGCCCGCTGGATGCTCGAGGAGTACAAGGACTTCTGGGCCCAGCAGCGAACCCGCCGCAACCGGTACAAGCTGGGCGAGGCCGACCGGGCGATCTTCCTCGACGTCGAGGAGTCCAAGGTGCCGACCGACTGGACGCAGGAGGTCACCTATCCAAAGAACTGGATCGAGATCATCAGCAACCCCGAGCGCCAGAAGGGAAGCGCGGGACCGCTCGACGCCATGCTGATCGGCAAGCTCGACCACCAGATGGTGCCGCTGGACCTCGATGCCGTCCCGTTCCGCCAGGCCATGGAGCGCTTTGCCGACGCACACCAGATGAACATCGAAGTGAATTGGAAGGACGTGGCGGCGGCGGGGATCGACCCGCAGACGCCGGTGACGCTCAACATGCCGCAGGAGGTGACGCTGCGCAAGGCGATCGAGATGACGCTGAACCAGGCGGGGGGCGTCGGCTCGAAGCTGGGCTTCGCCGTGCAGGGCGGCGTCATGACGGTTGCAACGCAGCACTGGCTGGACCATGAGAACATCTTCCAGGCCGTCTATAACATCGAAGACCTGCTGTACGACATTCCGCAGTTCGCCGATGCGCCGAGGATCGGCTACTTCGAGCAGGCCAACGTGCGGCAGTCCGAAGACGAGCAGGGTCGCGTGATCTGGATCAGCACGCCGGAGGCGGGGGACGAGCCGCTGCCGGACGACGAGCGCGACATCCGCGTGCGCGAGTTGATCCAACTGATTCAGGACCAGATCGAGCCGGAAAGCTGGCGTGAGAAGAACGGCTCGATCGGCACGATTACCGAGTTCAACGGTCAGCTTGTCGTCACGCAGAATTCCGCCGCGCAGGAGCGCGTCAGCAACCTCCTGGACAAGCTCCGCGAGCAGCGCTCGGTGCAGGTGGCCGTCGAGGCGCGGTTCCTCACCGTGCAGAGCAACTTCCTCGAGGAGTTCGGCATCGATCTCGACCTCGTGCTTAACGCGGGCAACGCCGGCTTTGACTTCGTCCGCAACGGCGACGGCGCCCTGGCGAGCGACCCGGTTTACGGTTCGCGGCTTCTGCTGCCGCGGCAGTTCTCGCGGCTGGGCTTCGTGCCCAACACGCCCGGCGCCGGAACCGCGCTGGGGCAAAACACCTCGGGTCTTCCCGAGCAGCCTTACACCACGCCCGGCATGGTTCCCGAGTCCACGGGCGGCCTGATCAACGCCGGTCATGCCACGCCGGTTCCGACGGAGTCCAGCATTCTGGACATCACCAACCCCGCGGGTCTGGCGAGCGCCATCCCCGGCACGTTCGCCGGTCGCGACGTGCAGGGTCTCAGCGTGTTCGGCAGCATCCTCGACAACATCCAGGTGGACTTCCTGATCCGTGCGACGCAGGCCAATGCCCGCACGTCGCTGCTGACAGCGCCCAAGCTGGTGCTGACCAACGGGCAGCGGTCGTGGGTCGCGGTTGTCACTTCGCACGCTTTCGTCAGCCAGCTTCAACCGGTGGTCCAGGGCGGTGCGGCGGCGCAGGCGCCGCAGACCCAGACGGTCAACGAAGGCGCCGTGCTCGACGTGCAGGCCACCGTGTCGTCCGATCGTCGATACGTGACGATGACGCTGCGACCCGGCGTGGGCCGGCTCAACGCGTTGGAAACGTTCCAGTTCGCAGGCGCCAACCTCGAATCCGGCGCGGGCTTCATTCAGCTTCCCAGCGTCACGCGGCAGGTGCTCAACACCACCGTCAACGTGCCGGACGGCGGAACGCTGCTGATCGGCGGTCAGAAACTGGCGACCGAGATCGAGGTCGAGGCCGGCGTGCCGGTGCTCTCCAAGATCCCGATCCTCAAGCGGCTCTACTCGTCGCGTTCGATGGTGAAGGATGAGCAGGTGCTGCTGATCCTCATCAAGCCGAAGATCATCATCCCGACGGAGCAGGAGCGCAACGCGTTCCCGACCTTCAGCAGCAAGGGGTGATGCGTCGGTCGAACCGACTGCTCGGTCGAAACGGTTGCCCGGCTGACACGTGACGCCGGCACTGCGATAGCGAACCTACGTCAGCGCGCCCCGTCGGGTGGAGACATTCGACGGGGTGTTTTATTTCGCCGCAGGCGGATGGGATTGGAATCGGGAAGGCGAATGCGAGGATTCGGGCTATGGCTGGTTGGCGCGTCGGGCTACGTGGGGAGCACCACGGCGCTGGGGCTTTCCGCCATGCGACGCGGACTGGCGCCGACGGACGGACTGGTCACGGAAGGCCGTGCTTTCCAATGGGCGGACCTGGTCGGCTACGACCGCATCGTACTCGGCGGGCATGAGATCAAGCCGGCGTGCGGCTCGATGCTGGAGACATGCGGCGAATTCGAGCGGCTGATCCAGACGGGGGTCCTGGGCAAGTGCCGGCCCGATCTTCGCCGCTGGCAGAAAAACCTCCGACCCGGCACGACCTTGGGGGCGGGAAGCGGCCGGCGCGGGCAAGGTCGCTCGCCCAAGAGCTCCGCCCATGCCTCGACCGATGCCTCCGCCGCCGCGGCGATCGAGCGGCTGACGGCCGACATGACGGGCTTCCGCCGGGCGCACAAACTGGAGAACGTGGTGGTCATCAACGTGGCGGGCACGGAGGTCGTCCCGAAGTCGGTGCGCGGAGCTGCCACCTGGGCAAATCTGCAGAAAACGTTAGCCCGGCGCGGCGCCTCCCCGCTTCCGACGAGCAGCCTCTACGCGCTCGCGGCGATCGAGGCCGGCGCGGCGTACATCAACTTCACGCCGTCCCTGGGAATCGACCTGCCCGTGCTGCGACGTCGCGCCGAGGAGCGAGGCTTGCCCTACATGGGACGTGATGGCAAAACGGGCGAGACGCTCGTCAAGTCGATCCTGGCGCCGCTCTTCGTATTCCGGAACCTCAATGTGCTCTCCTGGGTGGGCTACAACCTACTGGGGAATCCCGACGGGGCGGCCTTGAAAGACCCGAGGGTGCGGGCTTCCAAGCAGAAGTCCAAGGACCTGACCGTCGCCAAAATACTCGCCGGCAAGCCGGTGACACGCGTGGGCATCGACTTCCTCCCTTCCTTGGGCGACCGGAAGCTCGCGTGGGATTTCATCCACTTTCGGGGTTTCCTCGGGGCGGAGATGTCGCTGCAGTTCATCTGGCAGGGCGTCGATTCGCTGCTGGCCGCGCCGCTGATCCTGGACCTCGCGCGACTCGCCGAGCGGGAGCTGCGGCGCGGCGCGCCCGGGCCCATGCGCCACCTCGCCTGCTTCTTCAAAGACCCGATGACCGTTGCCCAACTCGCGATGCACGACCAGTGGCGGCTGCTCGTCAAGCATTTCTCGCAGAGGTGAACAGGCTGCTCGGGTGTGCCCGGAAAACCGGGCAAGGCGCTCGCAAGGCCTGCGCCCTCAAGTTCTTGGCAGCGCCATCGTGCGTCGGCGCTGCGGTTCTGCCGACTCGCTCAAAAAAATGAGCACACCCGGCCGCTCCCGCCGCCGCACAGGGCGAGCCTCACCGGTCCGCTGGTGCGGATCCATTCCGCTCACCGGGCCCCGCGCCGGGCCCCGCTCGTCATTCAAGCCTGGAACACGCCGACTTCAATCAGAGCGGGCGCCGACTTCAATCGAAGAACACCTTAACCTGTCGCGGGGACAGGAACACGCGCTGACCGCTTCGCAGCTCCAGCGCGCGGTAGTGATCGAGCGGCAGTTCCGCATGCACCGGTTCGCCGGATTCGCTCAGCAGCCACAACTTCACCACCGGACCGGCGGCGTTGACGTGGGTCACAACGGCCTCCATCGCCGGACGCCCATTGCGATGCGCGGAGATGTCCCACTCGTGCGGGCGGATAAAGACCTTCGCGTCCTTCGGTTCATCACCCGCAGCGCCCGGGCGGCCCGCAGCAACGGGGTGCTCGACGTACAGATCGCCGAACATGGCCTTGCCGCCCTCGACGCGCCCGTGAAAGACGTTGACGTTGCCCAGGAAGTGCATGACGAACTCGTTGGCCGGGCGGTGGAAGACGTCTTCCGGCGTGCCAAGCTGCTCGATGCGCCCGGCGTTCATCACCACGACGCGGTCGGCCACCTCCAGCGCTTCCTCCTGATCATGCGTGACGAAGACGCTGGTGACGTGAATCTCGTCGTGCAGACGGCGCAGCCAGGTTCGCAGCTCCTGCCGGACGCGCGCGTCCAGCGCGCCGAAGGGTTCGTCCAGCAGGAGGACTTTCGGCTCCACGGCGAGCGCCCGTGCGAGGGCCACGCGCTGTCGCTGTCCGCCGGAAAGCTGCGCCGGGCGGCGGTTGCCGAGATGTTCGAGTTGCACGAGCTTCAGCAGGCGCGTCACGCGATCGGCGATTTCGGCTTTCCGCGGCCGCAGTCTGCGCGGTCGAACGCGCAGCCCGAACGCCACGTTCTCAAAGACCGTCATATGCTTGAACAGCGCGTAGTGCTGGAAGACGAACCCGACGCCGCGCTCGCGGACGTGCCGCTGCGTCGCATCTTCGCCGTCAAACAGGACCGCCCCCTCGTCGGCGCTCTCCAGTCCGGCAATGACCCGCAGAAGCGTCGTCTTGCCGGATCCCGACGGACCCAGAAGTGCGACCAGCTCTCCCGAGGGAACGGTCAGGTTGATCCCGTCCAGCGCTTTGAAGCCGCCAAAGACTTTGGTGACTCGCTGAATCTCGATGCTCATGTGTGCTCTGCTCGCTTTCCTCAGTCACGGTCTTATCAGCCTCGTTCCGCCTTGGTGACTCCTTCTCCGCTCGTAACCAGAGGCGAATCTCATCCTTCCCGTGCAGGCGGGAATCCAGACCCGTCATTCCCGCGCTGGCGGAAATCCAGCAGTTCGGCAATGCGCCCTGGACCCCCGCCTGCGCGGGGGTGACGATTCCCATGCCTGATTTCAAGTTCCACCACGGTCCAAGTGGATCGTCTCCGTCACGCCGCGCGGCGGTCAGCGCGGCGGTGCGATCGCGCGGTCGGGCCCGCTTCCAATCTGTGCAAGCGACCGCGCGGAGCGCCACTCGATCCAGTGCTTCAGCACCAGCGTCAGCAGTGCCATCAGCACCAGGAGCGACGCCATCGCAAACGCCGGAACAAACTTGTATTCGTTGTACAGCACCTCAATCTGGAGCGGCATGGTGTTGGTTACGCCCTGAATGTGCCCCGATACGACGGAGACGGCGCCGAACTCGCCCAGCGCCCGGGCATTGCACAAAATGACGCCGTACACCAACGCCCATTTAATGTTCGGGATCGTCACGCGGAAAAACGCCTGCCAGCCGCCGGCGCCCAGCGAGAGGGCGGCCTCCTCCTCCTCGCGCCCTTGTGCTTGCATCAGCGGAATCAGCTCGCGCGCCACAAACGGCACGGTGACAAAAACGGTGGCCAGTACAATGCCCGGCACGGCAAAGATAATTCTCATGTTCCGCGCCGCGAGCCAGTCGCCCAGCCAACCTTGTGCCCCGAAAAGCAATACAAAGAGCATCCCGGCGATGATCGGCGACACGGAAAAAGGCAAATCAATCACCGTAATTAACAGACTCTTTCCACGAAACTCGAACTTGGCGATCGCCCATGCCGCGGCCAGGCCAAATATGATATTGAGCGGCACGCTGATGACGGCCGCGATCAGCGTCAACTTGACGGCTGCAAAGGAATCCGAGTCGGCCAGCCCCGCGGAGAAGCCCGACCAACCCTTGGAGAAGGCCGTCGCAAACACAACGACCAGAGGGAGGATCAACATCAAACCCAGAAAAGCCACGGCTGCACCGGTCAGTCCCCAGCGCATCCAGCCCGGATCGCGTACGCCGGCTCGCGATAGGACCGGCGCCCCCACGGTTGCACTGTTTGTTTGTCGAGCCATAATTCCTTTTTGCCTGCGGCGGCCATTTGTGAGACCGTCGAAAGGTTGACCCGGAGCCTGCATGACAAGTTTGCAGCAATCGCCCTTCACTTGCGTGAGGGGTTCTGATTGCATCGATACAGCGATTCAATCCGCTCCACGGCGGCTCCAGGCCTGCAACACATTGATGACAAAGATCATGGCAAACGATAGTCCGAGCATCACCACGGCAATGGCGGTCGCCCCGGCATAATCGAACTCCTCAAGTCGGGTCAGAATCAGCAGCGAGGCGATCTCCGTCCGCCCCGGCATGTTTCCGGAAATGAACACAATCGAACCGAACTCGCCGAGACTGCGCCCAAAGGCGAGCGCCAGTCCGGTCAGCAGCGACGGCAGAACCGCGGGAAACACGACGCGCCGCAGCGTCTGCCATCGTCGCGCGCCCAGGCTCGCCGCGGCCTCCTCCACTTCCTGATCAAGGTCGGCAAGAACCGGTTGCACCGTGCGCACGACAAACGGCAGGCTGACAAACACCATGGCAATCACAATTCCCAGAGGCGCATACGCCGCCTGAACGCCAAATCGCTGCAACAACGCCCCCACCCAACCGCCGGGCGCGTATAGAGCACACAACGAGATACCCGCCACGGCGGTGGGGAGGGCAAATGGAAGATCCACAAGCGCGTCGAGAATGCCGCGTCCGGGAAACCGGTAGCGCACCAGCACCCACGCCGTCAGCAATCCAAACACCGCATTCACCAAGGCCGCGATCATCGAGGCGCCAATGGTCAACTTGTATGCAAACAGCGCCCGATCGCCCGTCACGGTGGTCCAGAATTGCTCCCACGTCAGCGAGGCCGTCCGGAGAAACAGCGTCGCCAGCGGAATGAGCACCACAAGACCCAGGTAAGTCAACGTGTATCCGCACGTCAGTCCAAACCCGGGCAGCACATTATTTTTCTTCGCACGGCTCAAGGTTCGGTTCGCTTATGGTACTTTTCCCGGGCTGTTGGCTCTTAGCTGTTAGCCCTCTGCCCAAAGCCCGGCCGGGATCGCGCGAACAGGTTCGCCATGCACGGTTGCACGCGAATCAATGCGGAGCGCCTGCGGCCTACTTGTTCTTGACGCTGATTTGGTCGAACACTCCGCCTTCGGAAAAATGCGCTTGCTGCGCCTTCCGCCAGTTGCCAAACATTTCGTCCAGTGTGAAGAGTTCCAGCTTGGAGAAAGGAGACTCGGCCTGGTTTATCCATGCAGCATTGCGAGGGCGGTAATAGTGCTTGACGGCAAGCGATTGGCCCACGTCGCTGTAAAGATACTCAAGGTAGGCTTGTGCGACCTCGCGCGTGCCGTGCTTGTCAGCAATCTTGTCCACCAGCGCCACGGGCGGCTCCGCGAGGATGCTCAAGGACGGCGCCACGATCTCGAATTTGTCCGCACCGAACTCCTTGAGAATCAGGAGCGCTTCATTCTCCCATGAGATGAAGACGTCGCCGATGCCGCGCTGGGCAAACGTGGTGGTCGATCCCCGCGCGCCGGTGTCCAGAACCGGAACGTTCTTGAAGAGGCCGGCGACGAATTCCCGGGCCTTGGATTCTTCGTTGTTGTTATGTCGCAATGCGTATCCCCACGCCGCCAGGTAATTCCAGCGCGCGCCGCCGGAGGTCTTGGGGTTCGGCGTGATAACCGAAATGCCCGGTTTGACAAGGTCGTTCCAATCCTTGATGTTCTTGGGATTTCCCTTGCGAACGACAAACACAATCGTGGATGTGTAGGGTGAACTGTTGTGAGGCAGCCGCTTCTGCCAGTCGGTGGGGAGGAGCCTGGAGTTGTCGGCGATGGCGTCAATGTCATAGGCGAGCGCCAGCGTCACCACGTCGGCCTCCAGCCCGTCAATGACCGCGCGCGCCTGCTTGCCCGAGCCGCCGTGCGACTGCCTGATCTCGACCGTCGCGCCCGTCTTCGATTTCCAGTACTCGGCGAATTTGGCGTTGAACTCTTCGTAAAATTCGCGCGTCGGATCATAGGAGACGTTGAGCAGCGTGACCTGTGCCGAGACTGGAGCGATCGAGCACGGGAGCAGGGCCGCAAGCACCGTCAAGGTCAGAAGCCGTCCGCTCTTGAATTGTGCGTCCATGTTTCGCCTTTCAATCTGGAAGGCCTTGTGCTGCTTTGCTGTCACGCACGAGACCGCCCTTGCAGAACACGCGGGCGAACTGCGCCCCACGGCGCAGCCCACCCACGGCGGTTGAGGAAACCCAATCGAGAGGCCTTTCCCCGGCTCAGCGCCGAGCTTTCTGTTCCACGATCAAAACCCCTTCATGCATGCGCCCTTCGCTGCACGCCCTGGACGCGTCGCCATCGGCGCGCACCCTCTCTCCTCCCTTCGAGCCAAGGGTTCAACAAACCGGAGATGCCTTGACCACGGCGCTACTCGATGTAGCCCAACGCCCGCAGGCGCTGGCGGACGATCTCGATCTCGCGCTGCGACAGACCCGGCGACGCATCGTCCAGCTTGCCGCCCGCGGCCACGTCTCGAAGAACGTAGATCGCAAACTCCGTCACACTGCGAAAGCCGGTGCCTTCGATCAACGATTGCAGGTGGTCGTATAGTTCTCCGGGGATTTTCAGCGTTACGTTGTTCCTGCGTGTGCTCTCTTTCGCCGACATGGATGCCCATCCAGCGACACTCCTAACGGAGTGTATCCGCACTCCTGCAGGAGTCAACGTCCGCAATCCGGTTTTGTTACGGAATTCCTTTCCTGGCGGAAACGGGCACCCTCGCGCAGGGTCATGCCCCAATGGGGCGCCGTTGCGCCCTGCCTTCATGCGCCGTGGGTCGAAATCGCGAAGCTGTGAAGGATCCCAGGAGCGATTGTTTATCCGGCCTTACACGGGTCCGCTTCCGTGGACCTTTGTCAACCAGGTGCATTCCGCGTCGGGCACCCTGCGGGGCGCGCGGGGTATCGCTGCCATCACCCCCGCGCAGGCGAGGGTCCAGAGCGCATCGCCAACTCGCTGGATTGCCGCCTGCGCGGGAATGACCCCGCAAGATCCGGCCGGTGCGGAGCGGACGAGGTTTGCCTTTCGCCACTGGCTGCTATGCTTCCCACCGGTGCAGTTCTTCGCTCTTGATTCGGTGGATTCCACCAACGACGTGGCCAAGCGCCTGCTCCGGGAGGGCGCGATCCGCGACGTGGCCTATGTCGTGGCGGCGGAACAGACGGGCGGGCGCGGCACGCGCGGTCGAAGCTGGACGTCGCCCCGAGGGGCGGGCATCTACCTGTCGCTGGTCCACGTGGCGGACGGCAGGGCGTGGCCCGTCACGACTGCCTTTACACAGTCCGCTGCGGTGGCGTGCGTGGAGGCGCTGCGCGATCGCACCGGCGTGGCAGTGGACATCAAGCCGGTGAACGATCTCTTCGTCGCGGGGCGCAAGCTCGGCGGCATCCTGACGGAAACGGTGGTCACCGGGCAGCACGTGGAAGCGATCATCACCGGCATCGGTATCAACGTCCGTGAGGCTGTGCGGCAGCTCGACGGGCGCGAGGTTGTCGCCACGAGTTTGCAAGCGGAGACGACGCGCGAAGCGTTTGACCGGTTGGACGTGGATGGGCTGATCCGTGCGATCGTCGAGCGTGTCTGCGCGCGACACAAGATGGTCTTCGAGAACCGGCTCGACGACCTGGCGCCATTGTATCAGGCAAGGCTTGCGGCGGGCGTTCCAACGGGGCCGCCCGCGCCGCGCGACACCCTCGGCAGGTCTCACGGCGAGCTTTGATCAGGCGGTCCGCCGCGAGGATCGCCCCCGCGTGGAGCGCCGCGATGCCGAAGCCTCCCTCAAGTGCCACGTAGCTGACACTTTGGGCACACATGGGACGATCGCCCGCCGATGATGAGCCGCTTAATGGTCGTGCCGCACCGGGGGCAAGGCTGTCCCGTCCGCCGGAAGACGCGGAAAAGCCGCTGAAACCCGCCGGATTCGCCGTCAGCACGGCGATAGTCCAGCAGTGTGGAGCCCTTGGAGCGGATGGCCCGCCGCAAGATGCGCTGAATCGCCGCCAGCAGCCGGCGCGCCTGCGCCGCGGTCAGATCGCCGGCGCGGGAGAGGGGATGAATGCCCGCCTCAAACAGCGACTCGTCCACGTATATGTTGCCCAGTCCGGCGATGGCGCGCTGGTCCATCAGGAGCGGCTTGATTTGCCGACGGCGTCCCGCGAGCAGTGCCTGGAACTCGAGCGGCGTCAGCTCGAGCGGCTCCGGTCCGACCGGACCCAGCCGGGGCGCGTGCCCGGTGTCGTGAATCGCCGCTTCATCGAGCAGCCACACGCCGCCGAATCGCCTCGGATCGCGGAACCGCAGCTCGTCCGACATGCCCCGGAATCGAATCCGCAGGTGCGTGTGCGGCGCCACCGGGCTTGTGGCCGCGCAGAGCGTCAGCCTTCCGCTCATGCCGAGGTGGACCACCATCGTGCAGTTGCCCAGGTCGAACAGGATGCGCTTCGCGCGCCGCGTCACGCGGCGCACCGTGCGCCCCGGCAGCGCCTCGGCAAGCGGGCGCGCCGCGGCGCGCACGATGTCCGCCCGCAGCACCTCTACCGACGCCACGCGCCGCCCGCGCAGCGCCGCCTGAAGCTGGCGGACGATGGTCTCAACTTCTGGAAGTTCAGGCATGGGTTTGGCTTCAAGCGCTTTTTGCGTCGGTCCAAAACGTGCGCCAGTCCTGAACTGAGTTTTGCACCCTACTTGGCACGGTTAATTGTCTTGTTTTCAATGGGTTACGAAATTTCGCCGTTCTTGTTTGGCAGGCTACTTGGCAATCGTTTCGACAGGGGCGCGCTGATGCGCATCTGAAGAAGGCGGAATCGATTCGGCAGGGCGACTTCGCCCCGTGATCATTCCCAATTCGTCAATGCGCAGCAACCATGCCGCCACGGCATAAGACGCCAGGCCGATCAGCAACAGCATCACCAGCTCTACCCATCGACGACCTGCTGCGAGTCTTCCAACTCCGCCTGCAGCCGGCAACATCAGCAACGCCACGAGCATCAGACCCGTCGCCGCCGCCATGCGACTCAGCGCGCTGAAGACGGGCCTCCACCGCAGCTCCGGCAGTCGCTCGCGCAGGCGGCGCATCAGCCACAGCACCTGCACCGTGGACGAAATCGCCGTCGCCAGCGCGATGCCGCGCTCCTGCATCGGCGTGCGCACCAGCACGATGTTCAGCAGCAGGTTCAGCGCCACCGCGGCCGCGGCGATGCGCATGGGCGTAGCGCTGTCCTTCAGCGCGTAAAACGTGCGGACGACGACGTGCTGCGTGCAGTAGGCGGCGATGCCCAGCGCGTAGTACACGACCGCGCCGGCGACGCGCTGCGTGTCCGCCGGTCCGAACTCGCCGCGCTCGAACAGCACGCGCACCATCGGCACGGCGATCACGATCATCCCCGCCGCCGAAGGCAGCCCGATGAACAGCGACAGCCGCACGCCGCGCGTCAGCACGTCAATCACGCCGCGCGTGTCCCCTTCCGCCGCCCGCGCCGACAGCAGCGGGAACACCGCCGTCGCCAGCGCGATGCCGAACACGCCCAGCGGAAGCTGGTACAGATACTGCGCATACCCCAGCACGGCCGGTCCGACGCGCTCGCCCGCGGCGTTGGTCACCGCCACGTACGCCACGAGGTAATCCGCCAGCGAGCTGATCTGCACGGTGGACAGTCCGAGGATCATCGGCCCCATCATGCGGAACACGCGCCGCACCGGCTCGCTGCGCCCATCCCAGGCGAAGATCGGCATGAAGCCGACCTTCCGCAGCGCCGCAAACTGCCACCATGCCTGAACCACACCGGACAGCAGCGTGGCTGCGCAGACCGCATAGATCAGCGGCCGCCCGGAAAGTTGAAACATCCGGGCGCCCAGCCACGTGCCGAGGATCATGGCGACGTTCATCACCACCGGCGCGGCCGCGGGTGAGGCGAAGTGATGGCGCACGTTGAGCACGCCGCCCGCCACCGCGGTCGCGCAGATGAGCACCATGTACGGCAGCAGCAAGGCCGTCAGCTCGAGCGCCGGCTCGTCCATCCAATGCACCGCGATCCACAACCCGGCCTCCGCCACGATCGTGAGCGCCGTCAGCCCCGCGGTCATCAGCAGGAGGATGCTGCCCGCCAGCCGCCGCGCCGGCGCCTCGCCCTCGCGGTGCAGCACGTCGGTCAGAACGGGGATCAGCGACGAGGATAGCGCCCCCTCGCCGAACAGGCGGCGCGAGAGATTGGGGACCATGAAGGCGATGCGGAACGCGGAGAGGATCGGCCCGGCGCTGAAGTAATGCGCGAACATCATCTCCCGTGCCAGACCGACGACGCGCGAGCCTAAGGTGAGCAAGGCGATGAATCGCGTCGCGCGCACGACCTGGCGGATGTCTGACACGCGGGGCACTTTAGCAGCCCTTGGTAGAACTCGATACCGGACGGGGAGATCGTCACCCCGCGCAGGCGAGGGTCCAGAAGACCGGGGAACACGCTGGATTCCCGCCTTCGCGGGAATGACGAGCGTCGCTTCTTGCAACGCACTGCTGCGGTTCGCGGGGGCGTGACCGAACTTCTTGGCATCTGATGGGTGCGTTGCGCCCGGACGTTCTTTGGCCGGATGACGCTACTTCCCGAGGACGCCTCGCCCGGATGGCGAAGACCAGCTGGCATGCTCTACGGCCGGACCCACTCGCGCCGGCGCGCGCGGTTCGCTCGACCGAGATGCGCGCGACGGATACGATGTCGCGGCAGGCCAAGCAGGGCGGGGGCGGGTTCATCGGGCGGCGCTTCCAAGCTGGAGGCCGGCCGGGATTCCTTCCGTAGGCGCGAAGCGCGAGAGGATGAGCGCGGCGCATTCTACCGGCCACGCACGGACAGGAGGATCTCCAGCCGCTCGAGGAGGCGAAGCCGCGTTAGCAGGATATGCCGACAACGACTCGAAAACACGCCGGGCGTCGTGAGAGCGCCACCGTCGGCGAGCGAGCGACGCCCCACGCTTCCAGGGTGAGTCACTCTGCTGCGACCGCTGCGGCGTCGGCATCTGCGACGGCCGCGCCGCACGGACCGATCCGTTCGCACGCGCTGCTGCTGCTGCTCTTCGCCGCCGCCGCGGCGCTGAAAAGCCTGATCTTCCCGCCGATCGGCGCCTGGCCGATCTCGTTCATCTGCTTCGTGCCGTGGATCCTCGGCTGCGGACTGGCCGTGCATCCGTGGCGGGTGTACTTCTACACCTTCCTCCTCGGAACCGGGTTCTACCTTCTGAACATGCGCTGGCTCTACGAGTCGGCCGAGATCTGGTACGCGGCGCTGGCGGTGTACATGGCGCTGTTCGAGGTGCTGGCGGCGTGCCCTTTGCGGCACGTGCTGCGCCGTCGCAAGCTGCCGCTGGCGATCGCCTTCCCAGTGATCTGGACGGGCGCGGAGTTTCTTCGCTCCATCTTCCTCTCCGGGTTCCCTTGGTTCATGCTGGCGCACAGCCAGTATCGCGTGCTGCCGCTGATTCAGATTGCCGATCTCGTGGGCGCGTTCGGGGCGACGTTTGTCACCGCGTCGGTGAGCGGCGCGCTGGCGGACGCGCTGCTGTGGGCCTGGCAGCGGCGCGACGGCGCGGACCACCCGCTTCTGCGGCGGCACACCCGGATCAGCGCCGTCACCGCCGCGCTGCTCGTGAGCTTCAGTCTCGTTTACGGCGTCATCCAGCTCAACCGAAATACGATGTCGCCCGGACCCAAAATCGCCGTCGTTCAAGGCGACTATCTCAACACCGTCCGCGGAGACGAGGTTTCGCCGATCGACAAATTCAAACGCTACCGCCAGCTCCTTACTGAGGCGTCCACGCAGCAGGCGGACTTGTATCTGCTTCCCGAGTCCACCTGGGGCGCGATCCTCAATCCGGAGTTTAGACTGGCCGATCCGCCCGATCCGCGATACGTCTGGGGGCAGCGATTCTCCCAGCAGACCTTCGAGTTCCTCTCGGAGTTCTCGCGGAGCACGGGCGCGCCCGTCGTGGCCGGCGCGACGACGCTGATCGCCACGCCCTGCGATCTGCTGGCCGCGGAGCGGATGTACAACTCCGCGTTCATGTTCACGCCCGACGGAGCGGAACCGGGGCGCTACGACAAGCGGCACCTCGTGGTGTTCGGCGAAATCGTCCCGTTCCGGTTCGGCCGGCTGCGGCCGCTGTACTTCTGGATCAACGCGCGCGTGCCGTTCAGCGGGCCGGACAACCGCGAGTTCTCCTCATTTCCGGGCGAGACGTTCCGCACGTTCTCGATGAAGGCGGCATCGCTGGGCGGGCGGGAGTTCCGCTTCGGCATCCCCATCTGTTATGAGGACGTGATGCCCTACATCAGCCGCGAGTTCGCCGCCGGTCCCGAGGGCAAGCGCGTGGACTTCCTGCTGAACATCAGCAACGACGGCTGGTTCGGGCACGGCAGCCAGCAGGCGCAGCACCTCTCGCAGTGCGTGTTCCGCGCGGTGGAGAACAGGGTCGGCATCGCCCGCGCGGTGAACACCGGGATCAGCGGCTTCATCGACCCGACGGGGCGGATGCACGACATGCTGTCCGCCTCCACGCCGCCGCCGGGACGGGACCGCTCCGGCTTTTCCGTCGCCACGCTCCTGACGGACACGCGCTTCAGCCGCTACAGCCGCGACGGCGACTGGTTCGGCTGGACGTGCCTGATCGGCGGGATACTGGCGTATCTGGACTACATGATCGCGCGGGCGCGCGGGCAAGGGTATTCGCCCTCGGATTAGCAGTCCATGGCGAGGCCAATCCCAGTGGGGCAGCGGCTTTCCAGCCGGGGATTCTTCGGCATACTCTGGGGGTGAATGTATCGGATAGTCGTTCCGGTTGACTTTCACCACGGGCCGCCGGGGCAGGGGATGCGCCCGCGAAGCCGTCACCCCCGCGCAGACGGGGGTCAGGGGCGCACGTGCCAGACGCTGGATTCCTGCCTGCGCGGGAATGACGAAGGGAAGGGAACATGAACAGGCTCTCGGTCGATCCGACTTTGAAGGCTGCCCATTCATGTTGCGCAACAAGCGCTGGAGGTCCCTCATGACGCCGCGCGCGCCGGCAGCCCTCCACCGCCCAGGAATCATGTTGCACCGCTTGGGCATCACGATGCCGCACTGCCCGGGCTTCACGATGCTGCACCGCTTGACCGTGTTGATGCTCGCCGGCGCAGGCTGCGCCGGCGCCCTCGGCGGATGCGCCGCGACGCCCGGTCCCTCCGGCAGCCCGTGGACGCTCCGCCAGCGGGCGATGGATGCGCTGAAGCGCGGCGTCGCCTACCGGGGCAACCCGGCCGTTCGCGTCGGCGCGGTGGAGGCGCTGCAGGAAGGCGCCGCGGAGGAGGGTCTCGCATGGGTGCGGTTGGCGCTGCTGGATTCGCACGCGGGGGTGCGCTTCGCCGGATGCGTGGCGCTGGGAAAGCTCCAGGACGCCGGCTCGACCGACGCCTTGCGTCGGCGGCTTGAGGACGCGGACGCCAGCGTTCGCGCGGCCGCGATCTTCGCGCTGCACCGGCTCGGGCACACGCAGCGCAGCGGCGAGCTGGGGGACCTGCTGCTGGCGAACGGCGATCCGCTGGTGCGCTGCAACGCGGCCATGCTGCTGGGCAGGCTCGGCGAGCCGAGCGCCGCGCCGCTGCTCGCCCGCGCGATGCGCGACAAGGACCCCCGCGTGCAGGACCAGGCGCTGGAAGCGATGGGGCTGCTCGATCTGCCGGAGGCGCGTACGCAACTGGGCTTCCTCGCCAACTCCGGCATCGGCTCGCAGGAAGCGTTCGCCGTCGCCGCGCTGGGTGAGGCTGCCCGTCCCGCTCATCTGGAACTGCTCCGCGCGAAATTGACGTCCGCGCAGCACATGGAGACTCGGCTGGCGGCCGCAAGGGGGCTGGGACTGCTCGGCGAGCGCGACGGGCTGGAACTCGCCATCGCCGCGCTGCGCTTCGACCGTCCGCGGCGCGGCGAGCCGGAGGACGACCCGCAGGCGCAGATCATCCGTGTGCGGCTCATGGCCGTGCGCGCGCTCGCCGCGATCGGCGACGAGCGAGCGCTCCAGCCACTGGAGCGGGTGATGTCGGGCAGCGGCGACCCGCGGCTTCAGGTGGCGGCGGCCGGGGCGCTGCTCCGGATTTTGCGCCACCCCCCCCCCGCGTCGCCCGGGTCGTCGGCGTCGCCCGCGCGGCCCGCGTCGCTCCCGCCGCCGACGCATGCGCGAACGGAGCCGTAAGCCATGCGTACCGCCGCACTGGTGATCCTGCTGATGACGGCGCTTGTGCTGCAGGGCGTGGTCGTTCCGCGGTTGGAGTGGGGCGGGGCGCGCGCGGATGTCATGCTCGTGCTGGCGCTCTTCCTGGCGCTCCACGCCCGCAGGCCTTGGTCATGGTGGAGCGGCGTGGTCGTCGGCGCCGCGTGCGACCTTGCAAGCATGGAGCGTTTCGGCCTGTTCACGCTGACCTACGGGCTGACGGGCTTGTTCGTGGCGACGATCCGGGAATATCTGTTTATCTACAACGTGCTGATTCAGGCGGGCACGGCGCTGCTCGCGGGGGTCGCCACGCAGGCAGCGTGGCTGGTGTACCGAAGCTGGCAGTCCCCGGCGGGGGTTGGCGGGTTTTCGCACGAAGGTTGGACGCTGATCAAGTCCGCGCTGTTGACGGCGCTTCTGGTTCCGCCGGCGCACTACGCGCTGTTGTCGATCGCCAGGTGGCTCGGCGTGCCGGATCCGAAGTACCGCGCGGCGCGGTGGAAGTGAGCTTGAAGCTCAAGGCTCCTCGGACCCCAAGGCCTGAAAATCAAGCGATTCGATCGCCTTCAGGTCCGCCCCGATGATCCCGGCCACGTCTCCGTGCAGGCCCACCGTGTGCGTCAGAATGCGGTCGATCTGTTTCTCCCTCGCCGCCCAGGACCGCTGCATCGCGCGTTTTTCTTTCTCCATGTCCTCGCGCAGGCCCCGGAAGGATTCGAGGATGGCCTCCACGCGCTGCCTGAACTCGCTGCCGGCGAGATACTCGTAGAGCACTTCCATCTTGCCCTGGCGTCCGCGCTGCGACTGCCGGCAGGCGTGCGCCTCGATCAGCGCGTGACGCAGCGCCGCCGCCAGCCCCGGCAGGCAGTCGAAGCGGCAGACCCAGACATGGTCAACGACATCGAAGGTGGGGACATCGCGCGGCAGCGCCTGGGACACGATCGCCGCAACGTCAGCGCCGACGCCTCGCTGATCGTCCCGGAGTTTGGGCAGCCACTGATCGTTCCACTGCTTCGTGCGCTTGGATTCCCAGAGAATCGTGCCGCACTCCTGCCCCGCGCCGTTCTTCACGCGTTGCAGGGCATCCGCTCCACGGACTCCTTTGGCAACAGGTTCGATCGTGTCTCGCGGAAATCGAACTTGCAGCAGACGCTCCAGCTCCAGCTCCATCACTTCGCCCTGGGCCTGCTGTGAACCCTGCTCCGCCTTCTGCTTGAGATCATCGATCTGCCTTCGCATGACGGCCAGTTGCTGGTCCTTCTCGGCTTCCTTCAGACGAAACTCGTCCAGCATTTCGCGCTGGGTGGACTGCCGGATTTGGTTGCGCTCCTCGTCCAGTTGTCGCGCCATCTGAAGCTTGGACTCCCGGTCCCGCTCCTCAAGCTCGCGCTTCAGCCGAAGGTACTCAAGCTCGCGCTCCTGGGCTTCGACCAGCAAGGTCGATTTCGTGGAAAGCTGCGCCTTCAGATCGCGCAGCTCCACGCCGACTTGCTCGCTCGCCTTGCGGGCTTCTTCAAGGGCGATGCCCTCCCGCTCCTGGCGAACCCGCTTGGACACCTCTTCGTCGATGGCGGCCCGGGCCCGCGTCAGCTCCGCGTCCTGCTGCGCCTTCGCCCGCTTCAGCTCGGCTTCGGACTGCGCCTGCTCCAGTTGGAGCTTGGCCGCCCACTCCCCCTGCTCCCGCTTCCACGCAGCCTCGCGATCCGCCTGTTCGCGTTGGAGCCGGGACTCATGCTCCGCCAGCTTGCGCTCGCGGGATTCGAGTTCCGCTCGGCGCTGTTGAGCCTCGATCTCGAAGCGGCGGCGGATCGGCCCGGCGATGGCGTCGGTGAGCTCGATCTCAGCGCCGCATTGCTGACAGGTGATGACCGGTTCGGACACGCGCGACTCCCCCAGCAGTCCGTGGTAAAAGCCATTCCCGGTTGGGGCACCGGCTTTCCAGCCGGTGGTTCTTCCCGATGCTTTGGGGTACATGAGCGGGAACATCTTCCCGGCGAACTATTGCCACGGGCTGCCAGCCCTGATGAGACGCCCCCACGCACACTCGAGGAACTCCGGGCCGTTCTTTGCGGGCAAGGACGATACAGCTCCGCGCGCCGCGCGGAACAAGGCCGGACCGGGCGCCCTACATCCGGATGGACCCGACCCGCGTCACTTCCCCTTCCCGCAGCACTGCTTGTATTTCTTCCCGCTGCCGCACGAGCAGGGGTCGTTGCGGCCCGGAGTCTTTTCGCTCTTGATCGGCTCGACCGGCTCCGGCAGCGGCGGATCGTCCTCGCCGGGGAGCTGCTTCTTGTACTCCTTCTCCTTCTTCTCACGGTCGAGGAACTTCTTCGAGCCTGCATCACTGTGCTTGGACATGCGTTCGTTTCTCCGTCTGACGCACCTGATTCCCTTCACTTGCGGCGCCGCCCTCGCGGCGTCCAACTGGCCGTTCCGCCCGCCCGACTTTCAGCCTTCCCGGGCGACCCGCTGCGACACATTACTGGATTCGTCCACGCCTTGCACGGCGCCTGGAACAGCCGGGGGTGTAGCCGTTTGCATGTCCGAGCCGCGACCGTCAGGGAGCGAACCGCCCGCACAACAGAGCCGCGCCCGTCAGGAAGCGAACCGCCCGCACAACAGAGCCGCGACCGGCAGGAAGCGAACCGCTCGCATGGCAGAGCCTAGGCTATGAGGAAGCGAACCGCTCGCATGGCAGAGCCTGGGCTATGAGGGAGCGAACCGCCGTCGCGCTGTGCCGGGACCGGTTCCGGAGACCGCCGTATGCATGAGCCCTTGTCAGGGCCGCCTGCGACCCCATCGCCTCTGAGCTCGTCTCCAGAGAACAACGCTTTGGATTTCCGCGGCGCGCGACCTCGACCCGCACTCCCAACGGCACCCCGCCCTCGATCCCAAAGCACCCGACACCCGACACCCGAACGCCCGAGCCCCCGAGCACCCGAGTCCCCGAGCACCCGAGCACCCGAGTCCCCGAGCACCCGAGTCCCCGAGCACCCGAGTCCCCGAGCACCCGATACCCGAGTACCCGCACCTACCGCACCTCCACAAACCGCTCCATCAGCTCGCCGCTGCACACGCGCGTCTTCGCCGCGTCCTTGAGCTTGGCGACGGTGGCGCGGTAGCGGCCTGGCGCGAGGTTGCGGAAGGTGGT
>JADZBE010000033.1 GCA_020852275.1 Phycisphaerales bacterium | reverse complement strand
GGAGGTTGTAACCCAACTCGAAGGTCTCTGCGTCCCGATCCAGTGCCGTGTACTGATTGGCCACGTCGCTGGCAAAATTGAATTCGTCGTCAGCGGGGCAGTCGCCGTTGCTGCCCAGTCCGACGAAGCCAGCGTCCACGTTGCCGAGATGGTCGTATGTGAAGGATTCGCTGTAGCACGCCTGGTTGTGTGCATCCTCGCCGTGCAGCAGGGTGAGGCGATTAAGCCGGTCGTACTCCAGCGTGGGGCGATCCTGAATGTAACTGTAGCCTTCGTTGGAGGCGAGCGCGTAGTCACCGGTCGCGGTGAGCGGGTTGCTCCGTTTGTCGTACTCATAGTGGTACTCGGCCAGCTCGTCCAGATTAACCTGTTGAGCGCCCCAGTGGGTCTTGTTCGCAATGGCGACCGGACGTCGCTGCACATCATATTCAAATATCTGGGCAAGCTCCAGCTCGGCATTCACATAGGGCGCTTCATCGTTGTAAAGCGTGCGGATGACGCGAGACTGTAGGATGCTGCCCGAATACACATAGCGGATGAGGTCGATGTAGTTCGTGCGGTTGGTGTTGCGCTTGGTGTTGAAGCGGGCCTGGACGAGCGTGTTCTGATTCAGCTCATCGTAATGGTATTTCAGTTCGATCTTCTCTGGCAGCGTCGGCGCGAACTGCACGAACACGCGGTTGCCGAATTGATCGTACTGGTAGGTCAGCGTGCGGCCCGTGGATTCGCCGAACAGTTTCTGCGTCTCCTGTGTCACGCGGGATAAGGCGTCATAGGCAAAGGTGGTCTCCGCCGCGACGGTGTTGGATTGATAGATCTGTTCGCGCCGCGCGAGGGTGACGCGCGACAGGGCGTCGTATTCGTAAACGTGGCGATAAGAATCCGGCGTGCTCGCGTCGCCCATCGTCCGGGTCAGCAGATTGCCGCGGGTGTCGTAGGCGTAGGTGAGAACGTGCCCGTTCTGGATGGTCTGTTTCGTCAACCTGCCCGCCAAATCGTATTCGAGCAGAACCTCATTATTCCCGACGGCGCAGGGGAACTCGACCTTCGTGGCGCGGTCCAGTAAGTCGTGCGTGTACGTGGTCTCCTGCTGGGGGCCGCCGCCGGAATCATGCGCCGTCAGCGTGGCCGGCAGCCCATTGCGATCGAGCTCGACATTGGTCTGCCGGTTTTCGAAACCCTGACCGAAGTCCTCGATGCGTTGCGTGTGCTGTCCGCGCGCGTCCATGTCGACCTCAGCCACACGGGACATCGGATCCGTGGTCGCTGTAACCTGATGGAGTGCATTGTATGCAAAGGCACAGGTCAGCATCTCCGGTGGCGGCCCGCCCTCCGCGCCTATCAAAAGGTCGAGCACGACGGGTTGCGTGGAGTGGTACGTCAGATCCGTCTCCAGCGCCGGGGTCAGGCCGTCCTCCCGAGTGATCTTGCTGGCGAGAGTCTGCCAGGTCGCGTCCGGTTCGATGTGAGTGGAGACGCCCTCGGGCGCGTAAGTGTCCACCAGCCGACCGATCGCATCGTATGCATAGGAAGTCACGATGGGAATCGGCGCTCCTTGAGCATCGATGTCGGAACGGTACTTGAACTGAAATTCGACTCGGCCGTCGTCGTCGTACGTGTATTCCGTGATGTCGTCTGTCCCGAGGTCCGGCACCCAGTCTCCCTCTGCGACAGGCACAGGGTTGTAGTTCGTCAAGCGGAGGAGTCGCAGCGCGTTGTCGTAGGTGTATTGAGAAGCGGCCAGCCGTGCGCCGCCGACGACGGTCTGCTCGACACGATAGGGGACGCCGCTCGTGTAGTAACTGGTCAGACTTGCAACCGACTGATTGCTGGTCAATACGACCCGCCCGGCCTTGTCGTACTCATACGTCGTCGTCGCGTACACCCCGGAGGTCAGGAGCGTGCGGCTTTGCAGGACGTTGTCGGCCAGGTCGTACGTCAGTTCCGTCTCGCCGCCGTCCGGGAGCAGCGTCTTGGTCTGTCGGCCCAGGGCGTCAAACTCATAGGTGGTGACGGAGTCGCCCGGCTCCGGACCATGCGCCACGTTGGGCGTTTCTCCGACCCTTCCCTTGCGGATCGTCTTGACGACGTGATCGGCGGAGTCGTACACGTACAACGTCACCGCGTCCGGACCGTTGCTCGTCCCGTCGTAGGTGGCGCGCTGCGGATCCGACGCCAGCACCGACGCCGTCATGCGCCCGATCTCATCGTAGGCGTAGAGCGTATTGTTGAACGTCTGGTCGTTGGGCCGGTCGTACGTGTACTGGCGAACGACGTCGAACGTGTCGTTGTAGAAGTAATAGGTCTCGCTCTGCTGCGCCGACGCGGTCGCGCACGCCAGCGTCGCCAGGATCACGGACAGCGCCTCTCGCCGAGGTTGAAGCCGACCTGCGGACATGTGGCCACTCCTTCCGAAAATGAGCTGGAACCTCTCAATAACCCAAACCTGAACGCACGGGCAGAGCCGCGCCCGCAAGCAAGCGGCCTTATCGCGGCGTTTTCTCAAGCTCGCTCCGCACCCGCACGCTCGCTCGCTCGGCTCCTTCACGCTCGCGCTGTACGCTTACGCTCGTTCTGCACCTTCACGCTCGCTCCGTTCCCTGACGGTCGCGGCTCTGTCTTGCAAAGATCCCAGCAGACGGTTCGCAATCAATTTCCCGAGTCCTTCGTTTCCTCAAAAGCGGCGACCTCGGCCATCAGCATGTCGGCCCATCGCTCCTCGATCTTGCGCTTGTATCCCGCCAGCGTCTCGTTCTGCTCGCGCGTCAGGATGCCGGGGACGGCCTCATCGTAGTCCTTCATGGCGTATTCGCACTTGGCGGAATTGTGCATGTACGCGGGGCTTTGGAGAATCTCGTCGCGTTCGAGCGTGGCGCGCCACAAGGCCTCGCGCTGCTCGTCCGTCAGCGTCAGCAGGCGAAGCTCCGGGTCAAGTCCGACGTTCGTCGCCACGTTGGCGAACGCACGCTTGCCGTCCGCCGACATCTTCGCCTCGATGTCGCGCGCCCACGGAGCCGCACGGCGCCCAACGGCCTGCGTGTGCTCCTTGTGTGCCGTGCGGAAGGCGGCCGGGTCCTTGCGGTTGAGCGGCATCGCCTTCGTCTGTTCGAGCCGCGCCATCTCCTTGGCCATCGGCTCCAGCTCCGCCCGCTGCTCCTGCGACTGCACGATCGACTGCTTCACGGCGTTGCGAAAATCCTCCTTGTCCACGTCAAGAATCGCCATCGTCTTGGCGTCCAGCCCGATCGCCTTGCGCAGCTCGGCCGAGATCGCGTCCTTGGTCATGGGCTTGGGCTTGAACCGGTCCTGATTGTGCTTCTGCGCGAACGCGGCGCCACAAAGGGCCAGCATCGCCGCCGCGATGATCGGGAGGCGCGGAAGATCGCTTCGGCCCGGAGGCGCGTTGAATCCACCCTGCCCCACGCGACCCCCTGCTGGCGGCAAGGCGCCGGTCCGTCGATTCCAGTGGACAAAATATCGATGCCCCGCTGCGCGTTGAGTCAACATGAAATCCCCTTTCCTGTCGTGTGCAACTTCGAGCCATGCCCGGGTCTCAACACATGGGCTATCCGCCCGTGCCATCGTCCGGGCGACCTGTGGGCGCCATCGTCCGGCCACTCCGCCAGTGTCAAAGCCCGTGCTCTATGCAAATGTCATCATCGGGGCACCGCTTTCTCACGGCTTTGACCCGCTTCGACCACGCTTGACGCCTTTTCAAATCCTTCAAGGAACGCGGCCTGCCGCTCATCATCAGACAGGAACGGCGCCAGCTCGACGCCCCGCGGGTCCTGGCCCCGCAGGGCGAGAAGCAGCTCGCCATAGCCGTCCTTGCGGTAGCCGGCCTGGGCGATGAGCCGACCGGCGAGCAGATCCGCCTGTCGCATCCGCGCGGCGCGTTCCACCCCGGCGGGCGAAAGCCCCGCGCCGCGGGCCACTTCAGGCGGAGTTGCCGCTTCGAGCTTCTTCTCCGCCACCGCCCGGGCATACAAACAGGCCAGTGCATCCTCGCTCACGGAAGCGGCGATTGAGAGATCCACGGTGATCATCATGGCACTCTCAACCCGCGCACCGCCGCCGGCCTGACCGAGGATCATGATACCAGGCGCGCCGGCGACGGCGTTGATCCGCTCCGCGACGCGCTGCGTTCTTTGTGAGAGGTCGACTGCGCCCCGGGGCGGATTTCCCGTCGGCGATGCACCCGTGCGCGAGGCGCCATCCTGCTGGCCGGGCCGGGGATGCCCCGCGGCATCCTGCTCGTTGAGTGGGGGAAGTGCTGCGGCATCCTGCTCGTTGAGCTGGGGAAGCGCCGCGGCGTCCTGCTGCTTCGCGGACGCCATGGGCGCGAATTCCGAATCGCCCCGCGCCTGCCCCCCCTGGCCGCCCGTCCGCTGCGCCGACAGAATCTCATCCGCCGCAAGCGCTTTGCGCTCAGACTCGGCGGACTTGCGGCATGAAGGCAAAACTGACATCCCCGCCGCGGCCAAAACAACGATCCAGCGGCGCAATAACTCGCGCGGAGCCGCCCGGCCTGTGCGTCGGCCGGACCTGCCGAGGGGCGTCCTCTTCCATGTGCCAGGAGTTTTCAAAGGCGTGTCACCTTCGTCAGGCGGTTGAAGCCGTCATACTCATAGACCGTCGTGCCTTCAGTGGGGGAAACGAGGCGGATCAGATTGCTGTCCGCGTCGTACTCATAGCTTGTGACTATTTCGATCGACGAGCTTGCGTCGCGGAGTTTCTGCGTCACGACGCGCCCGCGGCCATCGCGCGTCCACTCCGTAATAACCCCGCCCGGCGTGCTCATTTTCTTCACGCGATCCTGGTTGTCATACTCGTACGTCGTGGTCAGATTCAGCCCGCCGTGGTCGTTGGTGACGGTGATCATGCGATTGAAGGAATCGTACCCGTAACGTGTCACGGGCATGGGGACGCCGGCGAGGTCTCCTTCCGGATTCGCGATGGGCGCGGTCGCGTGTGCCCGTTTCACGAACTCCAACCGTCCATAGGCGTCGTAGGCATACTGCTCCAGGCTCACGGCATTCGGCGATGGGTCAGATGACTCCTGAACGAATTTTCGGGTCAGCGCGCCCGCGGGAGTGAACACGTACCGCGTGACGACACCGCGCGGATCGGTCACCCGCTGCAGCCGGTTGCTCGACGTATACTCGTAATGCCAGCTGGCGCTTAGCCCCCCTTCATCCTCGACCCGGCTCAGCACGTTGCCGGCGTTGTCGTAAGTCAGCGCCGTCACTACCTCGGCCTCGTTGCTGTTGACCTTGCGGTAAATCTTCGTCGCCCGCCGCGTCGAACCATACTCATACCGCACCGTCTGCCGGCTCGCGCCTCCGCCGACCAGGGTTGCGGGGGGGTAGGTAATCTGCGTAATCAATCCGGCAGTATATCCTCCCGTGCTGCGCGTCACCTCCGTCTCGTTCTGGCGAATGTCAGTATGGTTAGTCATCAAAAAGGCATTGTTGACGAGAACGTAGTCATACGTCCCCAAGGTAACAGCCTGCCCGCCGGCTGAGATCATCCGGCGTCGGTCCACTTGGTCCTGCGCGGAGCCTTCCACGGCGAAGTGGGACTCTGATTTCACGCCTCGGGGAGATTGCACGGTAAGAAGAGTGCGGCGATGGTTGCCATCGAATTCATAAAACCAAGGGTAAATCTGAGGATCACCCGTCATGTTCAAATCAGGATATCGAGACTGTTGGTCCAGCCTCGTCTCATGCACCAAGTCGTGAAGGCTTTCACCCTGATAATGATCGACAACTCCCTCAAACTTCTGGTCCTCCTGATAGAGCTTGTGAATTATTGCAGCATTCAGATGATCCTCTGTACGAGCGTACACTTGGAGATACGCGCCCGGGCCCTCTCCTCTCCCTGCTTTGGAAACGACTAGTCCGTCTCCATAACTGTCAAGGCCGTAATCGTACGATGCCAGTACAGCGCCGCTGTTGCAATCCCGCACTTGTGTGACCTCGATGGAATCCGGATGCCACCCGTAGCTATAGCTTGGAGTGTCTTCACGATTGGAGATCACAGACTGCAGAACCGAGGCGTGTTCCCATGCAAGCAATGAACTTCCAGATCCAAGTGGACGTGCCGGATCGTGGTTGTTGTAGCCCAAATGCAGCGTTTCGTCATTGTGCACAACCATGGACAGTCGATCCAATTGCGACCCATCATAGAAGAATTCAATATACGCACCCGAATCTGCATCCGTCCATTTTCGTGGACGCGTCCTGTCTATATCATAAGGCTCCCCTTCAATCAGGCGAACGGACGCGACTTCTGTATTCACGATAGCCTGATAGCCTGAAGATGACCGTTCAAGAATCGTTCGAAGAGGAATGCTTTCGCTGTTCCACTGATAACTGCACGGTATGCACCGCCAACACCTCTTACCACAAGGTCGCTGATTTTGTGGCTCCCAATAACAATCGTCCTTGTCGCCGCACCAAAACCAGACGTTCTTGTTGTTGCTAGCAAAAATGTAACGCATACCCGTTCGCTTTACCGTTGCAGTCGCCTCAAAATGAGCGGAATACCTGCATGTGCCGCGACAGTTATCACCGACTCCATTCTCGCAGTCCCCTTCTCCGCACGAATCCCACACGACCCGGCGCTCGTAGTCGATGATGCTTGTCATTGCCGAGTGCAGAAGCGGCATGCCGGGCAACTTTATGTAATCGTACTCAAAATCGTCATAGCAGGGGAACTGCGGCGTCAAGCCCGAACCGCCGTCGCAGCTGCGGTTTTCCTCCGTTTCATCGCAACCGTCCTCGCCATCTTCCTGTGGACCAGCAGAGTTCCATGCTCCGGGATAGCAGGGGCGATAAACCGCAATCCCGTCGTCCTCGAAAAGGCCAGGCGTGAATCTGGCTGCACCGGCAGCGATGGTGGGCGGTGCCCCGGCGTTGAGAATGCCAGGATAGCCCGCCAAATCGCGGCTCCGTTGCCCGCCTATAACGCCATTGCCTGCATCGCCATAGCCCATGTCGTAGGTGCTGGGACAATTGACACCCTCCACCGCGATGACTTCGATCGACACTGTCGCTGGAGTACAACCTGCGGTAAACTGATTCTGGCAAAAATATCCGCAGTTCTCGGGATCAAAAAAACTTACGACCAGCCGCCGCCGATCACCCGGCGCGAGGTTCTCTAGATGGGGAACTACCAAAACATTCCTTTCGATGGAGACCGGCGGCGTTGGTGCACCGGAAATGTAGGTGTAGGCGTCCTCCGATGGCGTTGGATATATTTGGACACTGAAGTCGTCAACGTCTCCCAGGAACTCAACTTTCCTCCAATCAATGACGGTGCCTGTTCTGCTGGTGGATATTGTGGTGTCATGCTCTTCACAGTCGCCCCCGCCGGCAGCCCGCGTGGCTGTAAACAACTGGAGTATGATGGGCGCTTCGCAGTACGTATCCCCAGATGGAACATGTAATGTGATTTCTCGAACCGTGCGAAACACGCCGCACATGGGTGCGGCCTCGACTGGTGGGCGACCGAATCCGAATGTCACAGGTGGATACCCGAGAACTTGACGTGTTCCACTTTCATAGCCGCTCGGCGAGAGCAACTGACGCCAAACCAAAGTGCCGCATTCGCAGCAGCCGCAGCGCAGACAGTTGGGATCCGGGCTGCCTTGACACATACATCCGCCGGCGGAATAATCAGAGCAGGGATTGCAGGAGGGACAGGCCTTCCAGCCCTGGCAAGAGCAACAGCACAGGTGCGGCCCAGCGTGGTCGGAGTGCCCGTTTTCTGTGTGTGGACAGCACCCGGAAGCGTATCCTCCGCCCGTATTGCATTCGCCACTATCGCGTAGACCGCAACCATCTCCACAAAGACTGCACCCACAAGCGTTTTCAAAACACTCCTCCGTCTGACCTCTTACGACGGTGTGCACCGGGATGACAACAAAGAGAAACGTGAGGAAACTGGAGTTGCAGCGCCATCTTTGAAGTGATTTCACAGTCCTAGAGAGGATTGTTCCTCGGGTATCTCGCAGGATTGATGTCGGGCACAAAATGGAGGATGCCCAATGCATTGTCATGCATGTCGATTCTTGGTTCATTGATGACGCTCCTCAACAGTCCAAACGCGTGGGCGCTACCCCGGCATCTTTGCTAGCGCCCCTGCGGGCGATTCGTTGCCGCGAGGCAGCAGATCTCGATCCCGGTCGGAAAAGCTCAACAACTGGAAAAGTAACGCTTCGACATCGTCGAGTGCAATTGCTTCTGTACATTTGTACGGATTGGAGTGCGAGCACTGCAGAGACCTCCGCGACGCTCGATAGCACGGCGCGCACGGCAGGTCCGCCCGCACCACCGCCCCCGGTGTGCCCCAGTGGCCGATTTCCGCCGGGTCGGTCGGGCCTACCAGCATGATCGTCGGCACGCTCAGCGCCTTGGCGAGGTGCGCCGGGGCGCTGTCGTTGCTGACGAATGCGGAGCACCGTTGGATCAGCGCGGCCGCGTGGCGAATCGTGGGCGGCTCGATCAGGCGCGCCTCGGGCGCGAGGCGGAGTATTCGATCGTTGACCGGTCTGTCCTGCCTGGTGCCCAGCAGCACGGGGGTCAGCCCCAGCTCCCGCGCGGCCCGGCGACACAATTCCGCAAAGTGTTCCGCCGGCCAACGCTTGCCGTCGAGGTTCTTGTACGAGCTGGACCCGGCATGAATGCCCAGGAGCGACCGAGGCGGTGCCGCGGCAACGCGATCGGTCCCCGCGCCATTTCGAGCATGAGGACAGCTGGCAGCTTGGGTCTCAGGCAGCGACTGCGCAGCCCAATCAGCCCGCGCGCCGTTTCGGAGATCAGGACGATCGGCAGCTTGAACCACTGTTAGCGTCGCAGCAGCGCGATTGGCCCTCGCGCCCTTTCGTGGATCGTGGTAATCGGCGGCTTGGGCTGCTGCCAAGTTCGCACGGACCCGATCAGCCCACGTGCCGCTTCGAGCATCGGAACACTCGGGTGCCTGAACCTCAGCCAGCGTCGCGGTAGCGCGATCGGCCCAGGCGCCGTACCGGGGATCGATGGGGCCGAGGCTGATGTCGCAGTCGCCGGGCTTCCACGATTCGACCGGGTCGCCCAGCGGACCGAGCAGCCGCAGGTTCTCGACAATGTTGTGCGTGCCGGGGCGCTGCGGCACAAGGTCCGTGAGCAACCCGCGCAGGCACGTCCGTCGCCCGCCGGTGTGGTAATCGTGGCCGATCCTGCGGCGCGCGCCGATCCAGCCATGGACCGCGTTGTACTCCGCCCGATTCGCGGGGTAGGCCTGGACGCTGATGTCGAAGCGTCGGCGGCGGAGCTTATCCGCGACGCGCAGCGACGAGAGCCACGACGCCCGCTGAAAATGATGCTGCAGCACTTCGTCGAACACGCCGAGATCGATGAGCAAGTCGGCGGATTGCGGCCACATCGCCAAGGCCGTGATTTGCGCGCAAGGCTTGAGCCGGCGCAGCCGACGCATCATGGCGAAGGCCATGACGGTGTCGCCGATGCCGCCGAGGGCGAGAACGAGAATCCGCTCCGCCCGCGACGAGCTGCCGGCGCGGTCGGTTGACTGGGGGATCGGAGTTGTCTGGTTCGCGGGGGCTGGCCGGTTCGCCGAGGCTAGCCCGTTCCCCGATGCGGGCAAGGATGGACGTATTTCGTCGCGGAAGGCCTTGGCCCAATGCGGCACAACCTCATCAGGGGGCGCGATCATGTCATGCACCTTGTTTCCAGTCACCCGCGAAGCTGCGGGAAACTCGAGTTCAGCGCCAGCGTAACGATCCACATCAGCAAGACGGCATCGCTTGCAGATCCTCACACATTTGCTACAATATCCCCCTCAAGTTCGAAGGTCAAGCAAAAAAGAGGAAAATCGTTTTTCTTCACCGAAGCGGCGGAGAGGTGCCTGCAGTAAAACGTGGCGCTGCCGTCAGGGCGAGCGCTGTGAGGATCTGCCGATTGCTCCACCCCAGACCCGATACGGACAGCGGTTATGCATGCTCCCGATGCCTCGCAAGTTACGGTGCAACATGAGGATGCGCGAAAACCGTCCACATGGATCGGTCCCGTCGCCGCCGCGCTCGCCAGCTTGGTTGTCTACGTCCTGACACTGGCGCCCTCGGTCACGAGCGAAGACAGCGGAGAACTCATTGCCGCGGCCAACTGTTTTGGCATCCCGCATCCACCGGGATACCCGCTATGGACCCTGCTTTGCGGCGTATTCCTCCGGCTCTGCCCGTTCAATTCCTTGGCCTGGCGAGCGAACCTCTTCTCGGCAGTGTGTAGTGCGATCGCAGTAGGTCTATTGTGCATTTGCATACTCCGCATGGAAGTTCGGGCGTGGATCGCAGTCGCGTGCTCACTTGTTTGCGGATTCGGCGTTGTGTTCTGGTCTCAAAGCGTAATTACCGAGGTGTACACGCTGCATGCGACGCTGTTTGCGGCGCTGATGCTGGCGATGCTCCAGTGGCGGGCGACGGGGGAGGACCGGTGGCTGCGATTTGGCTCCGTGATGGCCGGGCTGGGGATGGCGAATCACCACCTTCTGGGGCTGTCGGCGGCGGGAATGGTGGCGTGGGCGGTGGTTTCGCGCCCCGCGTTGCTCAAGCAGTGGAAGTTGGGGGCGTCGTGCGTTCTGCTCTTTGCGGCGGGGCTGCTGCCTTACGCGTATCTGCCCCTTCGGGCGCGGGCGAACCCGGTGATGAACTGGGGAAATCCGGCCAGCGCGTCGGCGCTGTGGGAACATGTGACCCGCTCCCAATACAAAGGACCGGATGCGCCGGACGATCCGCCACGGATACATGGCATCGGCGAGACGATGCGCCAACTCGGCGTCATGGCCGGGTATGCGTATCGCGAGCCGACGCCTGTCTTGTTTGTACTGGCGATGCTGGGAGTTGTGCCGCTTGCACGGACGGACCGGAATTTGGTGCTGCTCCTGGGCCTTCTGACGGCCGCTCATACCGGGTTGTTTATTTGCTTTCACGGCATCGGGCGCGAGCGGGATGACTTGTGGGCTTCGCAGGTGTTTTTCCTGCCACAGTACATGCTGATGGCGCCGCCGCTGGCTGCGGGGCTGAACTGGGCGTTCGGCATCGTAAGGTCGCGATCCGCAACCGCGGCGGCGGGATGGCGCGCGCTGATCACAGGAACCGCCGCCGCGGTCATTTCCCTGGTGGGTGCTGTTCCGCTCGCAATGCACTGGCGGGCGAATGATTACCACGACTACTGGTACGCCTACGACCACGCGGTCAATCTCCTCAATTCGGCATTGCCGAATGCGATGATCATTCCCTCGGGCGATCACAACACGTTTCCGCTGGTCTATCTGACGTTAGTAGAAGGCCAGCGACCCGACGTACTGCTGGCGGATAAGTATGGTTACCTCGATCCCGAGCTGTACCCCGAACTGCCCCTCATCGATGGGCGGAAGGCGAACCCGTCGCAGGATCGACCGCTCATCGAGGAATGGGTCATCCGGCATGCCCGAAGGCCCGTGTATTACACCGTCAAGACGGAGTCACCCGTGGGCAATGCCCGGCCCGTGCCCGTGGGTCTCTTGTATCACCTCCTGCCGCAGGGCAAGACGCTCCAGCAGGACTCGCCGTGGGCGCACATACAATACCGCAACCTCGGCGCGTCGCGTCCGTGCGCGCGGGATTTTGGCGCCGACAATATTCTTGCCGATTACGAGTTCTTTCGGGGCCTCTATTCGCTGGACCACGAAGATCCCACAATGGCCATGGATCGCTTCGCCAAGGCCTGTGAGTATGGGCACGGGATCAAGGAGGTTTACAATAACATCGGCTGCGCGCTGGCGGAGCGCGGACGGGGCGAAGAGGCGATGGCCTACCTCGACCGCGCCGCCGCCCTGGCGCCCGGGTATGGGGTGCCCCTTTGGAACAAGCTGAGGGTCCTGAAGGCGCGAAAGGACTGGGCGGCGGCGGAGACGGTGCTGCTGGAACTGGCCGATGCGACGCCGCGCGATTTTCGTGTGTTCGGGGAACTGGGTTTCATCGCCCAGCTTCGAGCGCTGCCGGACGAGACCGTCAAGGCGAGATTTCTGGAATCCTTGCGACTGAACCCCGCGCAGCCGCAGGTGATTGAGTCTCTGGCGGCGATCTATGCTCGAGCGCGCAAGCCGGGGAGTGAAGGATCCCAAGGCGCGGCCGTGCCTTTGTCGAAGGATGCGGAAGCCGTCGAGCCGCCGGAAGCATCCCCGGATGCGCCGCTTGATGCGCCCCGCGGCGGCGAGGAGGCACGGACCCGGTTCCCGCTCGAATTCGCGGAGTTGGAATGGGCCTTCGGGCGACTGGAGCCGGGCGCAGTCGCCCGACATACCTTTCACTTTCAGAACGTCGGCGACCGAGAGGTGAAGATCACCGACGTCCTCAGCACCTGCTCCTGCACGGTCCCGTCGCTGGAGCAGCGCGAGTATCTGCCGGGCGAGGCGGGTGCGCTCGATGTGGTTCTCGACGCGGCGGACCCGCTCCGCGCCGGGAGCGGTCAGCGGGTCACGGTGCTGACCGACGCCCCGGAGCAGTCGACGATCGTGCTGGCGCTGCATGCCGACATCCACGCGGAGTTCGTGGTCGCTCCCGCCGCCGTTCAATTCTCCGGGGCGCGCCCCGCAGCACCCGTAACGACTGCCGTTCGGATCCGTCGCCCATCGGCGGAGGCGTTCGAACTGGCCGACTGGCGCAGCGGTCATGTGTCGATTCAGGCGCAGCGCCTGACGGAGGGCATGCAGGTCGAGCACGTCTTGGAGATATTGTGCGACCCGGAAACTTCGCCGCCGGTGCTGCACAGCTTTCTGGAAATACGAACGGCGCCCGGCGGCGAGCGAGTGCGCGTTCCCGTCGTCATTAACTTCCAGGAAGGCGAGGCGCGGGCTCGCTGATGCGGTCGGCCGCAGTCCCTCGACAGCTCCGCTGCGCCCAACGGTACGTCCACGCCTGAGGATACACGCCTAAACGGGAAGCGCCTTCCGCATGGAACGGGACGTGAGGCGACATCGCACGCGCCAGCGTCGCGGCGATCGACGCGGTCTCGTGCTCGCCCGGTCATTCCCGTTTCATGCGCAAGCGAATGGCTGCTATAGTCGCAGGCGCGAGGCGTGGAAATGGTCTGGTCATTAAGCTGGGAAAAACCTGAGTCCATCAAGGCTGCACCGAGCCGTTGGTCAGCGATCCACAGGGCAGCGGTCCGCTGCGCCTGCCTCGAACCCATTCTGCTGGCCGCGGTCTCGTGCCTGATCGGCGGCTGCACCGGGCCCGTGTACCGCAACGTCCGGCTGAAAGCGTATGACCTCGCCGTCGGTTATCGCTTCGACGCGCTTCGCCCCGGCGAACGCAACAGCGACGAAACCTTCGTCTGCGTGACGTTTTCCGGCGGCGGCACACGGGCGGCGGCGCTCTCCTACGGCGTTCTTCAGGAGCTGCGCGACACGGCAATCCCCGACGCGGCCATGCGCGACGCCGCCAAGCGCGACGCCGCGATGTCCGACACGGCAGTGTCCGGCACGGCCATGCGGGGCACGGCGGTGTTCGACGCCGCCGCGCACGACGAAACCGATCCGGCCGACGGACACGGACCCCGCGCGGGCGGGCAGCGCCTGCTGGATGAAGTAGACGTCATCTCCAGCGTTTCGGGCGGCTCATTCACGGCACTGGGATACGGGCTGTGGCGCGACGGACTTTTCGACGGTCGCTTCGAGCAGCGGTTCCTCAAGCGCGACATGGAGTCCGCGCTCATCGGACACCTGCTGGCGCCGCAGAACTTCTTCCTTCTGCCGTTCATCCTGCTGGACACCATCGACGTGGCCGCCGACTTCTACGACCGGCGCATCTTCGACGACCGGCGCTACGCGGACCTCGTGCGCCAAGGCGAGAGGCCGTATGTCGTGGTGAATGCCACCAACCTGGCACTCGGCCGGCGGTTCGAGTTCACGCAGGGCGACTTCGACGTGCTCGCCTCGGACCTGGGACAAATGCCGCTGGGGTACTCGGCCGCGGCGTCCTCGGCGTTTCCGATCGTGTTCAGCCCGATGCGACTGAGGTACTTCCCGGCTCCGGAGGGCGAGCCGATCCTGCAGGACATCCTCACCGCGCCGCAGGCGGAGCTCCACGACGAGCGCCGATGTCTCTGGGCGAAGTCGCTCGTGCCGGAAGTGAAGAACGGCGCGCCGCCTTCCTACGACCTCGACGAGTGGCATCGCCGCTTCTGCTACCTCGTGGACGGCGGGCTGGCCGACAACCTCGGGCTGATGCACTTCATCCACGAATACCAGCACGGCTACATCGCGCGGCGCATCGCCGACGGTCGGATCCGCCGGCTGCTGCTCATCGTCGTCGACGCCGGCAACCGCCCGCGTGAGACCATCGAGCAGGAGGCGTCGTCGCCGGGACTCTTCACCGTGGGCTACAAGACGGCCATCACGGGCATCGACAACCACAATGAAACGCTCGTGCAGATGGTGCGCCTGCTGCTGGATGGTCATGCCGCCTCGGCCGAGGCCTACGAGCACTGCCGCGAGGCGCTGGCTCATGTCTGTCCCGACGCCACGCCGCCGGACTCGATCCAGCCCGCGAAAGTTGATGCGTACGTCGTACACGTGAGCCTGCGCGACCTGACGGACGACCGCGAGCGAGAATGCTGCCTGTCCATGCCCACGCGATTCAGGCTGCCTGCGGACGAGATCGACCTGCTGATGCGCGGGGGGCGATGCCTGCTGGAGCAGAATCCGGAGTTCCAGCGGTTCCTGCGCGAGTTTGGCGCTGAGGACGCGGGCGCGGATGCACTGGACGAGGCCATGGAGACGCCTGCACGGACGCGCATTCCCGCCGTCGAGGATGTGAGCGCCGAGGCCGCTGCCGCCCCTCACGATTCGCGGGGGGAGACGCGATGAAAGGCGACCCGGCGCAGGGCGTTGAAGTCATTGTGCTCGGCACGGGCACGTCGCACGGCGTGCCGATGATCGGGTGCGAGTGCCCCGTCTGCTCCTCGGACGATCCGCACGACCATCGCACGCGATGCAGCATCGTCGTCCGCTGCGCGGGCATGAGCCTGCTGGTGGACACGACGCCGGAGCTGCGGCTGCAATGCCTCGCGCAGCGCATCAACCATGTTGACGCCGTGCTCTTCACGCATCATCACGCCGACCACGTCATGGGCCTCGACGACCTGCGCCGGTTCAACCACCTTAGGAAGGGAGTTCTGCCGATCTACGGCATGGCCGGCACGCTCGACCGCCTGCAAGCGATGTTCCCCTACGCCTTTCAGACGCACGTCCGCACGCAGTCGAGCAAGCCGGACCTGACACGACACGAGATTGACGGCGGCGCCTTCCGCATCGGGGAGGCCCGAATCACGCCGATCCCGCTGATGCACGGACAGATGCCGGTGCTGGGCTTCCGCTTCGGCGACTTCGCCTACTGCACGGACTGCAATGAGATTCCCGAGTCGTCGTTCGCGTTGCTGGAGGGCGTGTCGGTCCTGATCCTCGACGCACTTCGGCGGCGCCCGCATCCGACGCACTTCAGCCTGGACGAGGCCGTCGAGGCGGCGCGCCGCATCGGCGCGACCCGGACGTACTTCACGCACATCGCGCATGATCTCGGGCACTCCGAAACGAATGCCGTGCTTGACGAAGGCATGAGGCTGGCGCACGACGGGCTGCGGTTTGCGGTCTGATGCCGCGGCGAGAGCTGGTCCCCTTCGGGAGCGGGGATCAGTCCGCGGCGAAAGGTGATGCTCGTCATTCCCGCGCAGGCGGGAATCCAGCCTTGTCATTCCCTCGAAGGCGGGAATCCAGCGGACTTGCAGTGCGATCCGGACTCCCGACCGCGCGGAGCTGACGGGCCCCATGTCCTGCTCCGAGTTCCGCTACAGCCTTCCAACCGGGGTGGCCGTGGGATTTGACATGCGAGCTTTGAGCCGCGACCGACTTTCGATTGCCCCCCCGGAGACTCGCCCTGATCCCCGCGTCCGTGTCAGCTGCTTGCTCATGATCCAGCCTCCCGCCGCCGTCGCCACCCGTCCACGCCCGGAATCCGGTGCCCCATGCCGCGACGTTGGCAGCACCGGTGGATGCCCGTACAGTCGCGGCGATGGATACATCGGACATGCGAACCGAAGCACCCCTGCCCGACCTGACCGCGGACCTGCCCGGCGCGGGCGGCGTCATCAAGCAGGACAACGAGGATTTCCGCGTCGAAGAGCTGCCGCTCTACGCGCCGTCCGGCAGCGGCACGCACGTGTACTTCGGAATCGAGAAAGACGGCCTGACGACGCACGCGGCGATCGAGCGCATCGCGCGCACGGTGGGCAGGCATCCGCGCGAGATCGGCTACGCCGGGCTGAAAGACGCGCATGCCGTCACGCGGCAGACGCTGAGCCTCGAACACATCGACCCGCAGCGCATCGCCGATCTGGACATCGCCGGGCTTCGCGTGCTCTGGGTCAATCGGCACGGCAACAAGCTCAAGCTCGGTCACCTGCGCGGCAACCGTTTCATCCTTCGAGTGCGCGAGATCGGCCCCGAGGCGGCCGCTCGCGCGGAAGCGATCCTCGTCGTGCTGCGGCGGCGCGGCATGCCCAACTACTTCGGACCGCAGCGCTTCGGCGCGCGCGGCGACACGGGGCTGATCGGCAAGGCCGCCATGCTGGGCGATTTCGAGGACGCGATGCGGTACGTCCTTGGCCGGCCCACGCCCGAGGATCGCGGACCCGTGCTGGCGGCGCGGCGGCATTTTGAGGCCGGCGAGTTCGAGCAGGCTTCGCGCCTGTGGTTCAAAGCCTCCGTGCCGAATGCCAAGGCCTGCCGCGATCTGGCGCAGCGCGCGACGGCGTGGCGAAGGGCGTGGATGACGCTGGGGCCGTCCCTGCGAAAGTTGTATCTCAACGCCTACCAGGCGCGGATTTTCAACCTTGTCGTTGCCAGGCGCATCACGGAACTTGACCGGATTCATACGGGCGACATCGCATGGCTGCACCGCAACGGCGCGTGCTTCCGCGTCGAGGACGCCACGGCGGAGCAGCCGCGCTGCGACACGTTCGAGCTCTCGCCCACGGGCCCGCTGTTCGGACCGCGCATGACCGCCGCGGAAGGCGAACCAGGACGCATCGAGTCCGACGTCTTCGCCTCCGAGGGCATCACGCCCGAGGTGCTTCTGGGCAACAAGGACGCGCGCGTGGACGGCGCACGACGTGCCTTGCGGGTGTCGATCGGGGACGCCGCCTGCGCGGAAGATGAGGACGCGCGCGGGCGCTTCCTGCAACTGACGTTCGACCTCCCCAGCGGCAGCTACGCGACGTGCCTGACGCGCGAGGTGTGCAAGGCGGGCTTGAATCCGATGGGCAATAGGGTCGCAAGCGATGATGACTGAGCCTTCTTTGCCGAGAGGTTCGCAATCTATCCGAGCCGCGTCCGCGTGGAAGCGGCATATTTCAGAGCTGCCCCGCGTGGAAGCGGCATATTTCAAAGCCGCGCCCGTAAGGAAGCGGTGTTTTTCGAGCCGCTCGCGCCAGAAAGCTGGTGGTTCCGCTCCGCGCCCACGAGAAAGCTGGTTCCGCCTGCCCGGTTCAGAGACTCGCTTCCTTACGGGCGCGGCGCGGGTTGCCGCAGGATGCGGCCATTCCCGGCGAATTGTGGTATGATGGCGCGCCAGATCTGATGTACTGGACCGGAGAAGGCCGAAGAAGCGGAAATCGCGGGAGGCGCTGCGACGGGAGGTTTAACATGCGAAGCTTCACGCTGAAGGTTTCATGTTCCATGTTCGTCTGCATTCTGCCGGTGATTCCCGCGACATCCGCCCAGACCTGGACCGAGTCTCAGAAGGTTTTCGCCGGCGATGCGTCGCCCGATTCCGTCTTCGGGCACGCGATCGGCGTGTCGCGCGACGCGGCGATCGTCGGCGCTTATCGCAACGACCAATGGCGCGGAGCCGCTTACATGCTGCGCCGCGTGGACGGAGCGTGGGTGCAGGAGACGAAGCTGACCGCGTCGGACGCCGCGGCGGATGACTGCTTCGGCTGGTCCGCGGCCATCAGCGGCTCGCTGGCGGTCGCAGGCGCCTATGGCGACGACGACGCCGGCTCGCAATCCGGCTCCGCTTATGTATTCGAGAAGCTCGGCGATCAGTGGTCGCAAACGGCGAAGCTGACCGACGCCGACGCCGCGACCATCGACGCCTTCGGCATCAGCGCCGCCATCCTCGGCGCCAGCGCGACCTCGAGCGACGCGATCTTCATCGGCGCGCCGTTCGACGACGAGCCGGCGCTGGACTGCGGCTCCGTCTGTGTGTTCGAGCGGCCCGACGGACGCTGGACGCAGACGGGGAAAATCACCGCTTCTGACGCGGACAGCCAGGACCGGTTCGGCATCGCGGTCGCGGCCTGGGGCGATTGGCTCCTTGTCGGCGCCTACTTCGACGATGAGCGAGGCGAGGACGCCGGCGCGGCGTACCTGTTCCATCGCGAGCAGGGGCAGTGGATTCAACACACCAAACTGACGGCTGATCCGGCGGGGGCGCGCGACGAGTTCGGCTACGCGGTCGCGCTCGAAAGCGGCACGGCGATGATCGGCGCGCGCTACCACGACGCGCACGGCGGCGACTCCGGCGCTGTCTACGTCTTTACCGAGTCGGACGGCGCATGGACCCAGACGGCGATGCTCACGCCGGATGACGCGGCCGCTTTCGCGCGGTTCGGACACTCAGTGGCGATGTTGGGCGACCTGGCGATCCTCGGCGCCGATCACGACGACGACCGCGGCACGTCCAGCGGCGCTGCCTACATCTTCCGCCGGACCGGCGACGCTTGGACTCAGCAGAGCAAGCTCATCGGCCACGACACCCGCGCGGGCGATGAACTGGGACACGCCGTCGCTCTGGGTACGGGTTCGGCACTCGTCGGCGCGCGGCTCGATGACGACTGGGGCACGGACAGCGGCTCGGTCTTCGTCTTTCGACCGGACACGCCGTGCAGCGGACATGAGCGCATCAACCGCGCGGCCTGCTCCTCGCGCGACGGCGTAAACACGCTGAAAGTCTCGCTTCGCGGCGGCGCGGCCGGCGATGCGTTCGGCCTGCTGATTTCAACGGGCGATGCGCACCACGGGACGCTGGATGATCGCGGGCGCGCCAAGGTTCGGTTTCGACGTCTGCCCGCGGGCAACGGTGCTGTGACGGCCGACTGGGGCTGCGGAGCAACGGCCGAGCTGGGGTATGCGTGCCCGTGACTCAACGCCGCGATCCGCAGGGCAAGACCCTGGCGAGCGGAGTGCCGTTGACCTTGCCACCCGCGCACGGCGACCCGTTCACATTCGACGAGGAGTGATTCAGCCGCGGCGGCAAAGCTCCGCGCATCGGCTGATGCGGCATTCCCTCGTGTTTTCATTCCGCCGAGAATCCAGGGCGCGGCGAGGATCGACGTGATGGACCCGTCAGCGCGCTGCGGAAGAAAGGGTTGGCCGAGCAGCCGAACATGCATGGCTCTCGATGGATGATCATGGGAGTCGTGGCGGCGCTGGCTGCAATGTCCTGTTGCCGGCGCTCGCCGCGCCTGTCATCGGACCCGGTGTCGCCCACCACTGCAATCTCCACGCGGGATGCCCGCGCGGCAGCCGCGGACAGGGAGAGAGTTTCGGGGTTGGAAAATGCGGAAACCTCGACGCCCGCGCGGACGGAGGTCGTCGGCGTTGCGAACGCGTCAGCGCTGAAATCACTCGGCGAGGCGGTTCGGCTGTGGCGCGAGGACACGGAAGTATTCTGGATCGGGGGAGCGGCAGACAAGGCGGCGTTCTTCGGATTCGGTCCACATCATCATCTGCGGGCGGTGATGACGCGGTGGCAGAATGTGCTTGCGGGCCGGCATTCGTACTGGGGTTATCACGAGCTGAACGAGATCGTTGCCGCGGCGCGCCAGATCCGCGTGGAGAGGCCCGATGCGCCCATCGTGTTCATCGGTCACAGTTTCGGCGGAGCGACGGCGTTGCGTGCCGCGAGGCGGCTTGAGGGCGATGCGTCCCAACCCGAGGGGCGGACGGTGGACCTGCTGATCACGCTCGACGCCGTCTGGCCGACGTCCATCGAGCCGCCGCATCGCGCGGCCTGCTGGGTCAACGTCCATCCGCGGTTGAACGTGCTCGACACGATCGCGCGGACGCCGTTTGCCGGCCCGCCGCTCGCCGCCGCAATGAGCCTCCTCGCCGCCGACAGCGGCAGCGATATCGTGGCGACGGTCGGGCGGCAGCTCGGCGCGCATCCCGCGGCCACGCTGGATGTGGAAGGGCCGTTCCATCACGGACAGTCATCCGCCATGCTCCGCGCGGCGCTGGAGGCGTACGGGCGACACTCCGGGGAACGGGTGCTCGGCGCGGAGGCTGGTCCACCAGCGGATGCCCCCAAGGTGAAAGGCCACGACCACAGCCGAGTGTCAGAGTAATACGCTTGAGCGATGGAGGGGCTGCTCCGTCACAAGCTGGCGGAATCCAGAGTGAGACCCCATCGGTCGGTTCCGCCCGTGGCGACTCCGCTGCGACTTGGCGGGCGTGCACGCCGGCGCCTCCCGCATGTCCGGCCGGCCGTAGGATGACGTTGCCCGAAAGCTCAGGTCGCATTTATGCAGCACCGCCCTTGCCTTGCGCCTGATCCGAGGTATGCTCCAGCGGCAATCAGCCGGGAAGGGTCCGCTTGCGGGCCGAGCTTCCCTCGGAGAGGTGGGTGAGTGGCTGAAACCAACGGTTTGCTAAACCGTCGTGCGGGTATAAACCTGCACCGCGGGTTCGAATCCCGCCCTCTCCGTTTTCGTTCGGCAGCGCAAGGATCCCGCCGGGACTTGATCTGCGCAATTGTTTCGTGTGCCTCGAGTCATCATGGCGTGTCCCCGCCGACGGGAGCGCGCAGCGGCAGCACGGGATTGCGCGCATCATCCGTCGTTTGCGAAGGCATGAAGGAACGTGGGTGCGGGGCGCGCCCCATTACTTGCGGGTCGCCCTCCAGCGCTTACTTCCACTTCAGGTCGCAATACTCGCCGAAGCACGCTGAGGCCGCCTCGCGCAGCGCAGCCATCACCACGGGGAGTTGCTGCGGCGATGCCGTTACGATCGCGACGATGCTGGGCGAGTGGCGCGGCCGGTTCCCAGGCGAGAGCGAGACGAGGCGATAGCCGCTGCCTGCCAGTGTCACCGGACGATCCAGCGGGTCCACTGTCCTTCGCGCATGAAACTCCGCGGCCACCTCCTGCAGGAACGGGATAGCCTCATGGCTGACGCCATCCGCCCGGTAGTGATAGGCGCCGCACTCGGGCGACGGGTAGGTGCTGAACAGCGCGGCCGCAACCGCGTCGGCGTCCTTGAGCTTCTGCAGGTGCATCCGGATGGCGTGGTCAAGAGGTCGCATGGTGAGTCTGCGCCTCTCGGGTCGATTGCTGCTGCGGCGGGTTCAGCCAAGGGCGCGGTTCGCCGGTTGCATGACGCTTCGCCGAATCGGCGCCTCGAAGCTCCAAGCGGTTGAGGCCGGCGTAAATCCGCCGCCGCACGCGGCTTCCGCAGCGCCCTTGCCTACCCAAGCTCACCGCCGGAGCGGGCGAACTGGCCACGGATCGGCCGAGCTTCCGTCATGCCGTCCCCTGCTGTCGCCTTGCCCGCCTCCGCTGCCAGCCTGTCGGCGTCGGGCTACCAGCGGGTCGGCCTCTGCTACAGCCCGGGCTTGTCCTTCGGCTTTTCGCCGCCGGGCGGAGGCGGCGGGGTGGACGGCGGATCCTGCGGCTTGGGCGGCGCGGGACTGGTAGCGCCGCCGGTCGGCGCGCTTCCCGCTTCCTTCGCCGGGGCCGGCTCTTTCCCCTTTTCCTCAGGCTTGGGCCCCGCTGGCGCGGCTCCCATGTCCATCAGCGATTTCACTTGCAGCTTGACGCTCTGACGATCCGCCTGCTGGCGGCGAATGACGCCCTCGCGGTCGATCACGAGCACCGTGGGGTAGCCGTCCACGTTCCACGCTTTCGAAATGCTGCGTGAGGCACCGTCAAGAATGTTTGGCCAGGTGATGTTGGCCCTGCCCATGGCCTTTTTAAGCTCTTCCGGGGGCGCCGGATCCCCGTTGATGCCCAGCCAGGCGAAGGGCTTGTCCTTGTACTGCGTCAGCAACTCCCGCGCGGCTTCATGAAACTCGTCGCACGAGTCGCAGTCCTTCGTCCAGAAATCCAGCACCACCACCTTGCCGCGAAAATCGGAGAGCTTGATCTCCTTGCCATCGGCGTCCTTCCCGACGATTTCGGGCGCGGCCGAGCCGACCGACAGGGCTGTCAATCCGTGAAGACGCCGCTTGGCTTCTTCAACGGCCTCGCTCTGCGGGTAATCGCTGGCGACTTTCTTGAAAAGTTCCTGCGCCCGCTTGCGGTTCTCCGTCCGCGTCTGCGAGCTGCGCGGACCCAGCTCGCCGTAGTACTCGGTCAACGACACGCCCAGCGCGACCATCGCCCAGGCCTTCGCCTCCTTGCCGGGGTTGTCCTTGATGACGGCCTCGTAGATTTCACCCAAGGGCGCGGGACCGTAGTGGAAGGGGAGGTCGATGAACTCCTTGAGCTTCGGCTCAATGGCCGGATCCGCCGCAAAGTCGGTCTTCAGCCCCTTGAAAGCCCAAGCGTAGTACTCCTCTTTCTTCTCGATATTGGTGTAGCGCAAGAACTTGCAGTTCTCCAGCGCCCAGATCATGGCGTCCATCGCCACGGCGCTCTTGGGCTTGGACTCGGCGAGCGCCTTGAACTTGGGCATGTACTCGACGATGGGGTGCGTCGTGTAGTCGCGCTTGGACGGGCTCTTGTGCTTCTTGAACCACTTCTCCTGCGCGGCGCTGTAGGCCTTGGCGAGGGTCTCCACCTCCCCGTCCTTGGGCGCGGCGAGGGCCGGCGCCATGCACGCAGTCGCGGCGAGAATCATTCCCTGGATCAGAATCAGGCCCGTCAAGCCACCGCTTTTCATGCTGCGAAGGTTCATGATGACGAAACTACTCCTCAAAAACCAGGGCGGCAAGGAACGCACCCGAATGATACGCGGGCGTTACGAACACGCCTTCCGACCCGCGCTTCACCTCCAATTCCTCGACCCGTTCGCCGATGCTATTGCAGGGGCCAAGCCCAGCTTCTATGTTGTGGACTTTCGGTGCAACGCGGACGTGACCGCAGGCTTGCAGGGAAAGAACTTCACCGTAGCGAAAGGATCATGGAATGTCCCATGTTGGGATTATCGAGCCGCACGGCGGCAAACTTGTCAATCGGACTGGAGCAAAAGAAGAGAAACTTTCGGGCGCCGTTACGCTGACCCTCACCCAGCGGCAGCAATGCGACCTCGAGATGATCGCCGTCGGCGCCATGAGCCCGCTGACCGGTTTCGTCGGGCAGGCCGACTTCAACAGCATCTGCGACAAGATCACCCTCGCGGATGGGAAGACCGTCTGGCCGTTCCCCGTGACGCTCAACGTGGACAAGGCCACGGCGGACAAGATCAAGCCCGGCGCGCGCGTCGTCCTCAACGACGACAAAGGTCGTCTCCTGGGTTATCAGACGGTCTCCGAGGTATACAAGGAAGACAAGAAGAAGCACGCGGCCAAGTGCTTCGGCACGGAAGACCCGGCGCACCCCGGCGTCAAGAGCGTGATGGACGAGGGTGAGTACTGCCTGGCCGGTCCCATCGACGTGGTCACGGCGCGGCACGATCCGATGTTCAAGGACCACCGCCTCTCCCCGTCGCAGACGCGCGAAGCGTTCAACAAAAAGGGATGGAAGACGGTGGTCGCGTTCCAGACGCGCAACCCGATCCACCGCGCGCACGAGTACCTGACCAAGTGCGCGCAGGAAATCGTGGACGGCCTGCTGATTCACCCGCTCATGGGCGCGACAAAGGACGGCGACATCCCGGCTGAAGTCCGCATGGAGTGCTACCTGGCGCTGATCAACGGCTATTATCATCCGAATCGCACGATGCTGGCGGTCATGCCGGCGGCGATGCGTTACGGCGGGCCGCGCGAGGCCATTCTGCACGCGGTGTACCGGCAGAACTACGGCTGCTCGCACTTCATCGTCGGGCGCGACCACGCAGGCGTCGGCACGTACTACGGCACCTATGACGCACAAAACATCTTCGACACGCTGCCGGACGGCGGCCTGAAGATCCAGACGGTGAAGTTTGAGAACACGTTTTGGTCGAAGCGCGCCGGCGGCATGGTGAGCAACAAGACGTTCCCGACGATTGAGGGCGATCAGGTGTCGCTGTCGGGCACGAAGGTGCGCGAGATGCTGGTCAAGGGAGAGCGCCCGCCGGTGGAGTTCACGCGCCCGGAGATCGCGGACATCCTGATCAAGAGCATGCAGCAGAAGTAGTCGGATCGCCTGCGGAACCCACGGGGCCGGAATTGATCGGACTTGCTGCCAAGTTCAGAAATGAAGCCAGTTGTTTACGTCGAAACGACGATCCCGAGCTACTTGGTGGCCCGCGTAAGTCGTGATCTGGTGATCGCGGCGAATCAGCAGGTTGTTCAATCCTGGTGGAATCGACGCCGATTTGAGTTTGAATTGGTTATTTCCCAGTACGTTTGAACGAAGTCGGACAGGGGGATCCGGATGTTGTGGCCCGTCGCATGCAGATTCTTGAGGGCTTGCCCCTTCTGGTGACCGATGCGGCCTGCGAATCCTCGGGGGCGGAGTTGGTCAGGCACGTCCCCCTGCCCGGCAAGGCCATCACGGACGCGCTGCACGTGGCGGTCGCGGCGATGAACGGCGTCGATTACCTCTTGACCTTGAATTGCGCGCATCTTGCGAACGCCGCGATCCGTCCGCGCATAGAATCAGTATGTGAGGCCCAAGGCGTGGCGGCGCCGGTCATTTGCACGCCGCAGGAGTTGATGGAGTTGTGAAAGATGCCCGATGAAGATCCCATCGTCGAGGAAGTCAGGCGCTCGCGCGAGGCGTGGGCCGAACGCTTCCAATTCAACCTCCAGGCCATCGCCAAGGATGCGGAACGACGGCAGCTGGAGCAGAACCGCCCGCTGATCCGGCGTCCGGCGAGGCCGGTGCCCTCCTTGCCGGCGGTCACGTTTGGCGACGCTGAAACCCTGGAAGCTGCGAGGACGGCGGTTTCAACATGACTCATCACACTGCTTCGCACGCGACCTGTGCCGGCGCCGGGATTCCATGTGGGCTTGTGGATCGCGTCGCTTCGATGCGCCAGCCCCTCGTCATCGCCCACGTCGTGCCCGATACCGACGCGCTCGGCTCGATGTTCGGCTTCGCGCTGGCGTACGCGGGCAACTGCTGTCGGCCCAAGGTGGCGCTGCCGAAGGGCTCGCTGTCTCAGAAGAACGCGTTCATGCACGACTGGGCCAAGGTCGAGATCGCCACGCCCGAGGATTACAAGACCGCCGACGGGTTCGTCGTCCTCGACACGGCCAAGAAGCCGCGCTGCAACGTGGACGCGTGCTTCAAGGACGTGGACTGGTCCGCGGGTCGGCCCGTGGTCAACATCGACCACCACGACACCAACACCCAGTTCGGCGACGTCAACTGGGTCATCCCCGACGCCACGAGCTGCGCGGAGATCGTGTACAAGCTGCTCGTGGCCGCGGGCAAGCCCATCTCGCCCATGGCCGCGACGATGCTTTACGGCGGCATCCACGGCGACACGCTGGGCTTTTCGCTGCCGAGCACGTCGGCGGAGAGCCTGCGCATCGCGGCGGAGCTGGTCGCGCTCGGCGCGAACGTCAGCGAGCTGTGCGAGAACCTCTGCCGCAGCCAGACGCGCAGCGAGTTCGACCTGCTGCGGCACGTGTATGCGAATACCAAGGTCGTCGCCGACGGGCGCGTCGCGTACAGCACGCTCTCGCACGCGGAGATCACCGGCGCGGGCTGCACGGCCCAGGACATCGACGACCAGGTGTCCATCCCGCGCAGCCTGCGCGGCGTGAAGCTCTCGTTCCTGCTCAGCGAGGGCAACAAGGGCAAGACGCGCATCAACTTCCGCGGCGAAGGCAACGTGGACGTGCTCGAGCTGGCGAAGAAATTCAACGGCGGCGGCCACACCCAGGCCGCCGGCGCGGTCATCGACGGCACCATCCCGCAGGTGGAGTCCCAAGTGGCGGCGGCGGCGGTGGAGCACATCGGCAAGTATTGAAGCGCGCCGGCTGCTGCGGGCAAACCCCCATACGCATCCGGAATACCACGAGTGACGGCAACTCGACGGGGCATTTCGACTGCGCACCGTTTCTGGGCCACGCAGTTGGAGCCCAGCATGGCGAAACACGCAGCAGCCCGGCAGGTTCGCGCAATTCGCAGCTTGCTTGAAACAAGCCGCCTCAAGGGTCCCCGCGCCATTGGGCGGCGCGGATGCGTTCGAGAGACTTCATAGCTTCGGTGCGCACATATTGGTCGGAGTCACTGTCGGCCAACTGCCTGAGCTTGGCCTGGAGTCCTTCGCTGTTGTCTTGGCCCTTGGTCTCAACGCGAATCCACTCAATCGCACTGCCGGTGTGGATGGCCGCTTGGCGACGAACGCGAGCACTCTCACTTGTGAGATACTCCGCCCACAGGTCCCTGAATGCGACCGTTTGCCCCGTCCGCGGAAGGAGCTGGCACGCCGTGGCGAAGGCCCGCGAGTTGGTGCCCTCAGGAATCGTGGCCACACCTTTCAGAAGGAAGTCCACTACTGCGACGTCCGTCACGTCACCCACGAGCAACGACATTGGGAGGACATTGTAATCGGCATCCGGTTCATGTGCCACAAGCAATCGCCGCAAGGCGACGCCGCTCAGTTCGAACATGTGGAGCGGGGCGGCCAGATTCCATGCGCACAGCCGATGCGGATCCGGACACTCCTTTCGCAGGGCATCAAGCCTTTCGTCGCCGTTCCATGCCGACCATTCGTCCCAACGGTTCAGAATAGCGTCGAGCAAGACGAGTCGCAGCGTTGCCGTGTCCTCGACGACGAACTCTTCCAGGTGCTCCCGATACCATGCTACCAGCGGGCGGCCATCCTCCCTCAGGTCCAATTCCCTTAGGTAGTCTGCCATCATCTTGCGCGTCTCAATTTCGAAGCACACGGTTGGAGTTGAAACCGGCCTCCTGCTGACGTGCATATTGACGGGACGTGATTCCGCGCACATCGCTCCAGCGCGGACGGCAAGGTCGAAATCCGCCCGCGCGGCGGCCCAGCCTTGCGGGTCACTGCGCTTGATCTCGTCGATCTGTCGTTGAAGTTCTTCAGGCGAGGGATACAACCTCAGGGCAGGGTGATCTTCTGGGAACTCCACGGCAAATGCGATGCCGAGCAAACCCCCGCAAAGCACTAAGCATAAGGCGAACAGGCAAGATTCGATTCGTATGTCCCTGAACATTCCGCTTACTCCAAGTCGTCCTGCTTACGGTTGGATTTCCCACCAGCGATCGAATGTGGCAGTCGGCGCAATACGCACCACGTTGGTCGCGCAGTGAACCTCGCCAAATGCCATATGGTAGAAGTCCCAGTCATCAACGAAATACGATGCTCGGATTTCGGATGCATCGAGGGCATCTCTTGTCGCATCGAGCAATAGGTCCGTCGTAGCGCCGTTTACTTCCGGACGTGGGCCGAACGGGCACGGCAGCCAGAGTTGATCGTCCCAAACCTGCAGATTAGCGGCACCGGGAGTATAGGCGAAAGCTTGACCAAAGATCGAACTCGGTCCTGAGGAGTTGGCAAGGTACAAGCTCGGCACCTCCAACACAGGGACATCGCAGCCGTTCAGCGCAAACTCCAGCTCTTGTCGAGCAATGTCTATCTTCGCCTGAACCGAGGCGGAGATCTGGTCCCAAAGGACGTCGTCTTCGCGCAACTCGAATGATGTAATGAGCGCCGGAATCTCCGACAACCAGTACGGATTACGGAAGTACTGCGGGTATTGCTTGATGACGTACCTTGACGTACTGTTTGGATAACCATCGTTGGGCAAAGAAGGTGGGAACCACGACCCGGCCCTGCTATAGAGGGTCATCGGACTGGGTGGCAGTTGTCTCGCGATCGCGTCGTGCATCTCAGCAGCGTCTCGAATCCGCCACACATACTCTGATTCAATCTCAATAGTGTCAACCGTTGATTCCTGCCCGATTCTCGCAAATTGATGCCTGCCAAATCCATCATAGATTCGCACATACCATCCCTTCACCGCACTGAAGTCGACAGGACGCTGAGTTGTGTCTTTGAGTTGGTGCGAAGCGTTCAGCCCTGGATTGTTATCCGCCACTCCATAATAGACCGTGTCATTTGGATCGTCGTAAAACAATGGTTCGTAATCCGCGGCAATGTTGATCACTTGCCGAGCGCGCGATGGAGAAGCAATCGCGATTGCAAATCCACTCGAGTCCGGCACAAAAGCGAGGATTTCGTCGAGATGCCCGATAAGGAGCCATGTCGTGTCCAACTGCAACAATGGGCTTTGCACCTGCTGCTTGTTCAGGAAGTCCACCTGCACTTGCGGCATGGTCCCCACGACGACCTTGCCCAGAGGATGGTCGGGGAATGGGGGGATTACATCGAGATTCCCGCCGTAGGCAAAGGATTCTGCTTCATTAGTCGGCGGGTAACCCGGCTCTCCTTTGTTCAGCAGTCGAACGAGAAGCCCGAGACGATTCCCCGGCACACCTCGAACGCTTCCGAGGAGATTCGTTCTTCCCCAATCCTGAAGCGGTCCTATGCCATAGAGAGTTTCGAAGGCTTCCCACAAGTTCCAACTCGTTGATGTACCCAGCGGACGAGATGAGAATCCAAATTCCCAGGCATCCTGCGGAAACCTGTCGGGGCAGACATCGTGAGGTATAGTTCTCGTGTTGTTAGAGCCCGCGTGAGTCTCAACGAACTCCCTCAATTCCGAGTCCGTATCACTAACGAGTATCTTGTGGGGTGGCGCTGTGTTCGGAAGGAGAATGAACGGCGCGACGCGAACCTGGATCTTGTCCGTGCACCAGACGATGTCCTGCTCGTCCATCAAATCGACGTGCACGTTGACCAAGCCGTCGAACTGGGAGTGGCCCCGGTCGCCGGGATAGATGATGGACTCGATACCGTAATGCAGCTCGGCGTCCAGTGCGTCTTGGATCACATATGTTTCCTGTCCCGGCCCCAGGATGGCTTGAGCCTGGTCCGTCAGGGCGGGAAACACCCGCAATGAGTCGTTATCCGGTATTCGCAGCCTCCGCTTCCAGCCGTCCAGTCCCGCAGGCGGAACGGGGCGGATGATCAGCTCCGACAAGTCGGCCACATCTTCTACGGAGTTCACGAGGGAGTCGTCAAGATCGCGGATCGGCGGCGCGCCACCATCGGCGTCGCAGTTGACGAGCACGATCGCGCCCTTGGCGCTAGCGCCGTACTGCCAGGAATCCTCCCCTTCCTCATCGTCATCCGAGTCCGATACGACGCCGTCGCGATTGGAGTCCATGTCCACATCCGGGCATTGAAAGACTTCTGTCAGCGCGTCGTCCTCGCAATGTTGGTCGCCCGGCGAGACCAGTTCAGCAATAATGCGCACGAACCCGCGCTCCTCACAGCTTGGTCTTCCGAGAAGAATCAATGTGTGCTGCTGCCCGTCGCAGTCGATGGAAGGGGGCGGAGGCTCTATCCACGTGATCTCGGCGTCCGGGGGATCCGTGAGGAACTGCAAGGCCCCGTTGCCGCAGTCGGGATGGCACTCGGCAACGAGCGTGACTTCGAGAATGCCGCCGCTGCAGACTTCTTGCGGCTCAACGTCAAGAGTGACGCTGCATCCCGCCTCCACGCACCCGCACAACACGCACAAGCCGTCCTCACAGGCTGTGCAGTCATCCAGACACGAGTGCGTGCACACGCCCGTCTCCGGATCGCACGTGTCGATCGTGCACGGGTTTTCGTCGTCGCACTTGGCGGTGTGATCGCAGTTTCCGGTGAGTGGATCGCAATGGTCGTCGGTGCATTTGTCGCCCTCGCTGCAGTTCTTCATAAAATGATAGCACGCGCCGTTGGAGCAACTGTCGATCGTGCAGTAGTTGCCGTCGCCGCAGTCCGCGGCGTCGCAGCAGACTCCGGGGCAGTCCTCACACACGCCGCCCACGCATTCATCGCCGGAAGGGCAGTCGTCGTCGCCGTCGCACCGCTTTTCGCATTCTCCGCCGATGCATTCCTGGCCCGGCGGACATTCACCGGAACCACTGCAGGGGTCGTCCACGCATTCGCCGCCTTCGCAGTGCGAGCCGTCCGGGCAGTCCCCCGGCCCGTTGCACTCGTCGGGGACGCATTCGCCGTCGGCGCAGTGCTGGTTCTGGCCGCATTGGCCGGTGTTATCACAACAGGCGCTCGTGCCGCAGCAGTCCGTGCCGTAGGTCAGCTCAATGGCCAAATCGTCCAGCGTCAGCAATTCCGTGGGCATGAACCCATAATCACTCTCCATTCCCGTGGTAAAGGAGTTGTTGTGGCATTCGTCCTCGCTGTCGAGGTCGCCGCCGTGGTCGTCGTCGGCCAATAGAAAAGTTGGATCGGAAATGTCCGACGCGTCAAAGCCCAATGCGACGGCGATCTGGCCGTGCGTGGCGAGCGGCCAGGTTGTGGCATCCGGCGGAGCGGCCAATGCGAGCGTCACCGAGTCCGCCAGGAGCGAGCTATTGGAAGTGAACTGCGCCCGGTCCACGCCGAGCAAGGTTTCCAATCGCAACAAGGCATGGCCCAAATCCGTATGCGTATAGATGCGGCGGGCGAACACATAGGGTTGGGCGTCGTCATAATCGCGCCACACGGCCACCCAGCTCGCCGGCGGACTCGTCCCCGGCAAAGGCGGCGCGCCGGTCACGAAAAGCACGCCATCATCATGAAAGAAACGAACCCGCGGATCGCAGACGGCCGGCGGACTGAGGCAGGGATCGTCAGGATACGTCGCGGGCGTCATGGCGGAGAGAAGGGGAAGGGAGAAAAGAATGGCAACGAGGCAACAAGGCAGCGAGGCAACGAGGGGGAATGGTCGATTGCGGTTTTCGGATTTCGGATTTCGGATTTTGCGGAGCGAAGTACGAGGAACGAGGAACGAGGAACCAAGAACGAAGAACGAAGAACGAAGAACGAAGAGCGAAGAGCGAAGAGCGAAGAGCGACCTGCTTACGGAGCATCGGGACGCCTCCTTGTTGGGCAGCGGCCGGGCACAGCCCGGGATTCGGCTGCATCTGCGAGAAGTATATCAGCTATCGGACGGGGTGTCAACGGGGGCCGAAAAAATGTAGGAATGAGGGGTATGGGCTTCGGGGATGACGGGTCCCACGCGCGGTTTTGACTTCCATCACGGGCTGATAGACCCTCGTGGAGCGGGCAGGATGGGGCCTTGAACTGCTACACGCGGAAAATCGCCCCCATGCGCCGGCCCAGCAGCGCGGACGTGCCCAGCATGGTCAGCGTCAGAAACGCCATCGCCCACACACCCAACGAAGAGGCCACGTAGCGTCCTTCGCCGAGCAACTGGAAGAGGTGGAAAATGGCCTTGGTGATGGGGTAATCCTCCGCTTTCTGGGCGAGCATGAGCGAGTCGCTAACTTCGAGCATGGCGAAGCTGAACGTCAGGAGTGCGCCGGCGAGCAGGTTCGCCGAGATGAGCGGAAGCGTGACGCGCCGCACGGTGCGCAGCGGCGGGCAGCCAAGGTTGGCCGCGGCTTCCTCCAGCGTGACGGACGTCTGCTGCAAGCCCGCGGCGGCGGAGCGGACAACGTAGGGCAGGCGGCGCACGGCGTAGGCGATGACCAGGATCAGAAATGGATCGGGGTTCTTCGGATCGCGCACGAGAAACGCCAGCGGCGCGCCGGTCTGCGTCAACGTCAGATAGCCGAAGGCCACGACCATGCCCGGCACCGCGAGCGGCAGCATGGCGAGCGCGTCGAGCCAGCCGCGCCACGGCAGGTCGGATCGCACCACGACCCACGCGATCGCCACGCCGACGACAACGTCCACGAGCATGGCAATGCCCGCGTAGCGCACGCTGTTGGCGATGCTGGGGAGGGTCATCGAGTGACCCAGCGCGTCGCGGAAATGGTCAAGCGTCGCGCCGCGCGGCAGCACGGTGCGATACCAGTCGGTGCTCGCGCTGGTCAGCAGGACGCCGACATGCGGCAGCACGGCCAGCCCGATGACGACAAGAAAGGGCAGCATGGCGGCCACCCCGCGCCCGCCCGCAAGCCGCCGCGTCGTCGCGCCCACTCCCGCCTTCGCCAGCATGGCGTGAGCCTTGCGCCCGAAGGCGAGCTTGCTCAGCGCATATGCGAGGAGCGAGGTGGTCAGCAGCACGATGACGAGGGCGTAGGGGAACGGGTTGTCCGAGCCGATCTCCTTGATGCCGTCGAAGATCTGCACGCTGGTGACGCGGGTGAAGTCGAACATGAGCGGCGTGCCCAACTCGGTGAAGCTCCAGATGAACACGATCGTCCCGCCGGCGAACAGCCCCGGCATCATCAGCGGCAGCGTTACCTTGAGGAACTTGCGCAGGCCCGTGCAACCGAGATTCTCCGCGGCTTCCTCCATCGCCGGGTCGATGTTGGCGAGCGCGGCCGCGGCGTTGAGATAAAGAATGGGATAAAGGTAGAGAGCTTCGAGGGCGATGACTCCGAGCATTCGACTGCGTCCCAGCCAGTCCACCCAGCCGTCGGCGGGCAGCGCGCCGAGCTTGATGAGGAGCGCGTTGAGCGCGCCGTACTGCCCGAGCATCTGCTTCATGCCGATCGCGCCGACAAACGGCGGCAGAATCAGCGGGACCAGCACGAGACCCGACATCAGCCCCTTGAGTGGAAAATCGAACCGGTTGGCGATGAGGGAAAGTGGCAGGGAAATGAGCGTCGTCAGCAGCGTGGTGGCGGCGGCGATGAGGAAAGCGTTGCGCAGGCCTTCAACGTACACGGGGTTGCGAAACACGGCCGCGATGTACGCCAGGCTGAAGCGGCCCTGCATGAACAGCCCGCCCTTGACCGTGGTGACGACGGGCCAGAGGAGAAACGCGCCGAGAAACGCGGCGGCGACGAGCGAGATGAATACGGCGTGAGTGCGACGGATCATGCGTTTGCCTGCACGGCGCGACTGTGAATCCTCATGGGCGGATACTACTACGGCAGAGTGCGGTGTATCCGCAAGGCTGACACACTGTTTTAGAGCCCGCGGGTTCGATAGGAAACCCTCGCTCCCTCACGCTCGCGGCTCGGTTGGATGACAGAGTCTGGGTCTGCGTATCCGCTCGGTCGGCTTGACCCCATCCCGCCAAGACCGTAATGACCCGCCCTGCGAGGTACCTCTCACTGTGGCCGGCGCTGAACATGCAAATACGCAGACGCTCCCGATCCATCCCCGCGCACGGACCTTTGCGCGCCGGCGGCGCGTCCGCCTGGGCTTGCTCCTGCTGATTCTGCTCGCGGGCGGCGCGTATCGCCTCATGCTCTCGATTCGCCTGCCCGTCGGATATGACGAGGTGTTCGTCATGGCCGTGGGGCTGCTGGAGATGGCGAAGTCGCCCGCGGCGTGGCTGGTGGAGACGCCGATGCAGCGGAGCAGCGCGCTGGCGCCGCTGTGGTGGTGGGTGGAATCGCTGCCGCCGCGCGTGATGGGAGAAGTGACGCTGACGGGGCTGCGGCTGGTCCCGATGTTGTGCAGCCTGGCGATTCCGGCGCTCGGTTACGCCTGCGCCGCGCGACGGTTCGGGCGGCGGGCCGCACTGGTTTTCGCGGGTTTCCTGGCGCTGTCCGACATCCTGTCATTCTGCACGGTGCGCAGCGATTTCTTCGAGGCGCTGCTGCTGGTGTGCATGATTCCGGTCGTGTGCGGCGCGGGGCGGCGGCAGCGCGGGGTTCTGCGCGGCGCGTGCTGGGCGGGCATGGCGCTGACGTTTTTCGGCAAGGCGATGTTCATCGTCGCCTTGAACGTCCTGGGCGAGTGCGTGGTCGCGGCAGTCTCGGGCCGAGACCGGGGCGCGCGCGTTCGAGGGCTTCTGGTTTCGCTGATCCTTGCGGTCGTACCGGTGGGCGCTTGGTTCACGCTCGCGGGGCGGCATTACGCCGGGCGCACGATCGTCCACGAGGCCAAGGCGGATGCCTCGGGCGTGCTCGACCTTATACGGGCGATGACGCTGGACTACGGAAAAACGAAGGCGCACGTCGTGGGTCCGCCGATTGAAGCGGCCATGGTCTGGCTCGACGCGGGCGTCTGGCCTACGAACGCGATGGCGCTGGGTGTCATGCTCGTGGCACTCATGCTGGCCGCGAAGGAGTCGCTCGCGGGACCTCGGCGAGGATGGACGGCCCGGCGACGGGCGCAAGCCGCGCTCCTCGCTTGGGCGGTCGTCGGATGTGGATACCTTCTGTGGCGCGGGGCGACCGGGGCGCGATTCCATCTGATGTATCTGCCGGCACTGTGGCTGCTGGCGGCGCTGACCTTGCCGCAATGGCGCAGGCTGTCCCGTTCCCGGAAGGTGGTCGCTGCCGCGGTTTGCATCGTCGCCGCCGTCGCGTCGCTGGGATGGGTTTCATGGAGTGACGCACGCTGGTCAGTGGTCCGCGCGCTTGCCTTCGGCGCGCCGCTGGCCGTCATCGTCGGGGTCATCGTGGCCCGCCTGTTCGCCGCGCCGTCGCGGGGACTCCCAACGGAGCGCCCGGTTGTCGGGACGGCGCTCGCTGCCTTTGTGGCTCTGACCCTGTGGGGTCCGGCCGTATGGGGACCGGCGGCGAAGTTCGAGCCGATGTTCCAGCGCAACCCGCAGGACGCGACGGGGAAGCCCTGGACGGAGTCCATGCTCGTTTTCGACAACTACCGCATGGGACGGATCGAAGCGATCAGGCGTCGCCCTGAGTCAATCGAGATACTGTTGTCCAACTACTTCCGCACGAAGCAGCCTCCCGATCTGGATGGCGCGCTGCACTTTGCACAGCGCGGCGTCGTGCATGATCCGGGGAATGTGCTGACATGGACCTATCTCGGGTTGGCGCTCGACGAGACCGGGGCGGCGGTTGAGGAGCGCCGGCAGGCGTGGGAGAAGGCGTTGGAGCTGAAGCCGGAGAGCGAGTTCATTGCGGATCGGCTGCGTGCGCTGCGAGGGGAGGGCCGCGGCGAATGAGCGGTTCATCGCCGGAGCCGGCCCGGTCCTTCTCACCAACCGCTCCCGAGACGAACCCGGCCAGCGGCGCCGACGGACATGCCTCGCGCGCCGGAGTGCTGTACGGGCTGGCGGCCTACGGCTCGTGGGGGCTGGCGCCGATCTACTTCAAGTCTGCGACGCGGATCGCGTCTGCGCCGGAGGTTCTGGCGCACCGCGTCGTCTGGTCGGTGCTGCTGCTGTCAGGATTGATGTTCGCCTTCGGGCAGTGGGGTGCGGCGTGGACCGCGCTGCGCGAGCCGCGAACGCGAAGGACGCTTATGCTCTCCACGGTGCTCGTGGCAGCCAACTGGTTCGCCTACATTTACGCGACGGCCACGAATCGCATCGTCGAGGGAAGCCTCGGGTATTTCATCAACCCGCTGGTGAACATTCTGCTCGGGCGGATATTCCTGGGCGAAAGCCTGCGGCCGATGCAGAAACTCAGCGTCGCACTGGCCGCGGGCGGCGGCGTGGTCATGACGGTCGGACGCGGCGTGATCCCCTCGATTGCGCTGTTCCTGGCCGGATCGTTCGCGTTCTACGGATTGCTGCGCAAGCGAGTGGCGGCGGGGGCCCTGGTCGGGCTGACGGTAGAGACGATGCTGCTGGCGCCGCCGGCGGCAGCATATCTGATCTACCTTGGGATCTCGGGCGGCGGATCCTTCGGATCGCACGGTCGCGGCAGCGACGCACTGCTGGCGCTGTCGGGGTTGATGACGTCGATTCCTCTGCTGTGCTTCGCGGCAGCGGCGCGGCGGTTGCGGCTCGCGACGCTGGGCTTCCTTCAGTACCTCGCGCCGTCGCTGCAACTGCTGGTGGGCGTGGCGCTCTATGGCGAGGCGTTCACGCGCGTGCACGCGGCCAGCTTTGCGCTGATCTGGACGGGACTTCTGCTGTACTCGGCGGACGCGCTGCTCAACTTCGGCCACCGGCGGCGGTCGAGCCTGACGTAACCGGGGTTCCGCGTATCAAGGGAAGTCCGGTTGTGAATCCCCGCAGGCCGTTGCGCTTGCCGTCACCCTTTGGGCTCGACGGGACACGCGCATCCGCATGGAAACTGTTTCAAGTGCTCCGAAAGCTCCCTTGTGGATTCACGCGAATCGTGGGTGAGGTAGCAGGCGTTTCTCCACGGTCCCGCCGGTTCTGAAACAGCGTGCGACTCCCGACAGGCGCCCGGTTTTGCCGCGGGGTCGCAGCCCCGTGCGAATCCAAAGGCAGGCGAACCGCATGAGCGTGGCGCCTCACCAGTCCGCGCAACTTAGAACAAGGGATACAGAAACGGCGCCAGCGGCGATGAGGCGCTGAAGATCAACAGGGCCGCCACCACCACCAGCACCAGCAGCAGCGGCGCCAGCCACCACTTCTTCTCGTGAATGATGAACGCGATGAACTCCTTGAAAAGCGACGGAGTCGGCGGAAGGTCGTCACGATGCGGCGGCGAGCCTGGCTGCGCGGCGCCGCAGGACGGACAGGCGGGCGCCGCTTCCGGCATCTCAGACAAGCATGAAGTACAGGTCTTGGCCATGGTCGCCGCTTTCGCCCATCAACGAACCAGCTCCGGCTGCTCCAGCGCGATGCTGCGCCGCAGCCCGGCGTGGAAGTCCACCTGCCCTGGCTTGTGGGTCACGACGAACGAGCCGATGACCAAGGCGTCGATGCCGGTGTTCAGAAACGTATGGTACGCGTCCTCGGGTGTGCACACAATCGGCTCGCCCCGGACGTTGAAGGACGTGTTGACCACGACCGGCACGCCCGTCCGCCGATGAAATGCGCGAACCAGCCGGTAGAAACGCCCGTTCACGCGCTCCGTCAAGGTCTGAACGCGGCCTGTTCCGTCTTCATGCGTGACCGCGGGAATCTTCGCCCGCATGTTCGCCCGCACCTTCGGAACCAGCAGCATGAACGGCGCGTCCATGCCCTCGGGCATGTCGAAATACTCGTGCGCGAACTCCTTCAGCACCGCCGGCGCGAAGGGGCGGAACGCCTCGCGGAACTTCACCTTCGAGTTGATGAGGTCCTTGATGTCCGCGCGGCGAGGATCGGCGAGGATCGAGCGCGCCCCCAGCGCCCGCGGGCCGAACTCCATCCGGCCCTGGAACCAGCCGATGACCTTGCCATCGGCGATCAGTTGGGCCGTGCGCTCCAGCAGCTCATCCTCGCCGGCGACGCACTCGTAATCCGCGCCCTCGCGTTGCAGCGTGGCGCGAACCTCTTCATCCGTGAACCCCGGTCCCCACAGGGCGTGTTCCATTACGAACTCGCGCGGGCGACCCAGCACGGTGTTGTGCAGGTAGAACGCCGCGCCGATCGCCCCGCCGCTGTCGCCGGCCGCCGGCTGAATGAAGATGTTGTCAAAGCCGCTTTCCTGAAGAATGCGCCAGTTGGCCACGCAGTTCAGCCCCACGCCGCCGGCGATGCACACGCGCTTCAGACCCGTCTCGCGGCGGACGTGCGCGCCCATCTTCACCATGATCTCCTCGACGATCTTCTGGCCGGAGTGGGCGATGTCGCGGTGGAAGTCGGTCAGCTCCGCCTCGCGCTTTCGCTGCGGCTGCCCGAAGAGCCGCTCCCATCGGCGGTTGAACATGAGCTTCGTCGAGTAGCCGTGCGCGAAGTACTTCATGTCGAGGCGGAAGGAGCCGTCGTCGCGGACGTCCACGATGCGGCGGAACTTGTCCACCAGGGTCGGCTTCCCGTACGGCGCCAGACCCATCACCTTCCACTCGGCGTCGTTGACGCGGAAGCCGAGGTACGCCGTGATCGCAGAGAAGAGCAGCCCGACGGAATGCGGGAAGCGGATTTCGCGGTGCAGCTCGATCCGCGTGCCGCGACCGGCGCCCCACGCCGTCGTTGTCCACTCGCCCACGCCGTCGGCGGAGATGATCGCGGCCTCCTCAAACGGTGACACCAGGAAAGCACTGGCGGCGTGGGAAAGATGATGCTGGTTGTAGAGGATGCGGGCGCGCGGGCTTGCGGCAGTTCGCAGAACTGCCGGACCGCAGGCAGCTCGGAGAGTTGCCCCATCTGCGGCGTCTGCGTTGTGGGGAGCCGCCCCACCGGTCAGGCGTTGCAGGTGATCCGCAAGGTCCGCGCCCATCTTCAGCCGGTGCCCCAGCCACAGCGGCATCGCCTTCAGCCACGCGGCGTACGTCAGCGGCCAGTAGCCGAGGATCGTCTCCAGGATCCGATTGAACTTGGTGAACGGCTTCTCATAAAACACGACGGCGTCCACGTCCGCCATGTCGATCCCGCCCTCGCGGAGGCAATAATCGACGGCGCACGCCGGAAACTCGTTGTAATGCTTGACGCGGTTAAACCGCTCCTCCTCCGCGGCGGCAAGGAGCTGCCCGTCGCGCACCAGTGCCGCGGCCGCGTCGTGATAGTAGCAGGATAGTCCGAGGATATTCACGGATTGAAGATCAGAAGGGCCGCGCCATCCGCTCCAGCGTCGGCGGGCAGGGTTTGACCGGCTCCCAGTAGGTGGCTTCTGCGTACAGCCTGCGGCGCATCGGATCGTTGAAGCGCACGATGAGCGCGAACAGCGGCAGCGCCAGGAAGAACATCAGCGACAGCCCGAGGACAAACATCGCGACGCCCAGAGGCCTCGACGCCGTCATCCAGCCCACGTAAAGCCGTCGCGTCGCGGGAGGCGAAATCCTGGAGAGCGCAAACATCCCCGCGCCGAGCAGAAGCAAGCCGAGGCACCCCCACTGCGCCCTCGCGCCGATCCACTGCCAGCGCGCCTCCACCGGCACTTTTATCCGCCACATCAGCAGCGCCAGGAAGGCAAACCCGCCCAGCATGATCCAGCCGAACTGCCGCAGCGTACGTGCGTCTGGATTGCGATTGACCGGCGCCAGCACTTGCGTGTCTCCCTTATGGCGTTTCCCCCCATGCAGGGCGCCGAGATCGAAAGCGCCCCAGCCAAGGGGGCAGCGCTGCGCCCTCCTCCGAGGCAGCCGCACCCGTAGGGCGATTCACGCCCGCCGATGCAACGATCCACTCCGAGGCGGGCATGGCCCTGAAACGCGGGCCAAGATGTATCGTTAATCGTATCGGAAGGCAATCGCACGCCGGCTTGGCCGCCCGTGGTGGAACTCGATATCGGAGATGGGGTCGGACATGCCCGCACAGGCAGGGGTCCAAAGCCCACGGGAAAACGCTGGATTCCCGCCTGCGCGGGAATGACGAGGGTCGCCTTTCAGGATCGACGGTCAGCCGAAAATACTGGCAGAGCCCGGCCGAATACCTCTTCGCTTGTCCGCCACGGCGGCGAGCCGATCACGCCCCATGATGTGCGACGGATCATTCATCCGCGGATGCCGCGTGCGCCGAGGGTGCGCGCCGCGGTGAGGAGAAGTTTCAGCGAGGAACACTACGATGATCACGCAACAGAGAATGTCCCCGTTCACCGCCTTGTTTCTGGCGATCGGCTTCGTCGCCGTTTCCGCCATCGGCGCCGGCACGGTCATCACGCTCGTGGGGCTGAAAGTCGCGGACGACAAGGCCACGAGCCTGCTGGCTTTGTCGGAGGACGCGGTTGCCAACCTGCCGGAGTTCATCGACAAGCTCCCGCCCGCGATCGCCGACATGCTGCATGACCGCCGCGCGCCGCAGTACGTCTCGAACCTTGTGACAAACGTGCGTCTGGCCGAGGACCCGGGCACGGGGCTGCTGATTCCCTCGGTGGAGATCGTCAACAACGGCACGGAGATCGTCTCCATGCTGGGCGTGCGCATCACGCTGCTCAATCAGGAGGGCGCGCCGCTGTACGAATGGAACCAGCTCGCCGCCGCGCCGATCACCTTCGAGGAGCTTCGCGGTCCGCTGCTTCCGGGCACGAAGCGGTACGTTGTGCTTCCGGGCCGGCGAGGCTTGACCCGAGAGCTGCGCGGCCAGCTCACCGGCGCGGTCGAGATCAGCGAGCTCCGCGTGTGGGCGCCGCAGACCCGAGCGGACGGCGCGACCGAAGCGAAAGGTGAGAACCCGACCTTCGCGCAGGTTCCTTGAACGTGGATGCAAGTCCCTCCCTCGGAGGCAGGGTTTTGCCCCCCTTCCACGTGCAAGGGGGAGACCGCGAGGGAAGTGGATGGCCGCCCGCGCATGAAGGAAGCGATTCTCTGGAAGAACTTGCCCGCGTACCTCAGGGTTCGGAGCTTGACGTGTGGTCATGCACGATGAGCCACTGGCCTTCGATCCGGCGGAAGACCAGGCTGAACACGCCGCCGACCGGTTTTTCGCGCTCCAGCCGCCAGCGCCCCAGCACCAGCGCCGCGTCCGGACCGAGGAACTTGACCGCCGTTTCAGTGAAGGACACGCGCCCCATAGCCTGCCTGTCCGGGTAACGTTTGTGATAGCGCTCCAACGTCTCCTTCCAGCCGCGGGTGATCTCGCCGCCGGAGGCGAACGTCAGCTCCGGTGAGTTCCAGTATCCGATCATGAACGAGTCGATGTCGCCGCCGTTCCACGCGCGGTCCTGATCGTCGAGAACTTTCAGGATGGCCTGCCGGTCGGACCGGCGCGGATCCTTGGCCTGATCCTCCTGCGCCAGCGCCGCGACTGACCCGACGCGCGTGAGGAGCGATGCGCACAAGACGATCGCGCCAAAGGGCAGCGCAAGCCGACGCAGGTTGCGCAAGGTCTGTCGCGACTCCCATGACTCTGATCCTGCTGCTCGCTTCATTGGAATGATCCGTTCAAAGGAATGACACCCAAGTGTGACACCTTGCTGGGCCTTCGCGCGACCCAGAAGACCGCGGCAATTCGCCTGATTATTCACGCATGCCCACTTGATCGCCGCCGGGGCGATCACCGCGCGCCGCCTCCCCGCTGCCGCTTGCGAGTCGCACCAGCACGCCAGGCAGGCTCTCCCCTTGCAGACCCTGCACTTGCGTGCAGGGTTCTGATGGATCATGCCCGCTGCTCTGCGATGCCGCTTCGATGAACCTGAAGTGGCCATAAAGGCAACCCCCTTGCGGCGTGCGTGCTTGTTTCGCGGACCTCAGCGGACGCCGAGGGAATTCGCAAGGTTTGTGAGTTATGCATGGCACGTCGATTGCTGCCTGTAAGGTCGAGCATCCGCAGGGTTCCCGACTGCGAGAATGTGACCGCAGCCGACGCCGCAATGCAAGTCCGGAACTCGGCGGGATCTCGGTGATGCCGCACGCGGAGCCGGGCGCCGAGCAGGCCGAAGGCCGAGGGTTACGACACGTCGATTTTGACGACGAGCGAAAACCGGAGACGAGTCGATCCTGGTCATGCGGCTATCGACGCCGCCGCCGCACGGCGGAAGAGCAGGCGATGCCATGAAAGTCGAGATGACGGAACATGAGAGGGAAGTTCTGGCGAGGCTGGTGCGCGTGAGAATCCAGGAGCTGGGGCCCGAGATCCACCATACCGCTTCGCGCGCGCTCCGCGCGGAGTTGAGCGACCTGCAGGAATCGCTGGAGCGTCTTGAGCACAAGCTGGCCGATGCGTCCACGTGCGCCGCATGAGCGTCAGAGTTTCAAGATGCCAGCACACGGGATAGACCGCGCTCGTCATTCCCGCGAAGGCGGGAATCCAGCCGGTGGCCTGCGACGAGGCAAGAACTCGTTGACCTTCCGGCGCGGATGGGACCCACGCGTCCACGGGGTGACGGTCCCCATGCTTGGTCTCGAGTTCCACTGCGGACGGGTTGGGAAGCGAGCCGGGGCGGCCCTGCGGCGTTTCCGCTGATTCAGGACTGGCCTGTACTACACAGCGCCGGCGGTGAAGCACCGGCGGACATGATGCGCCCTACGCGGATGCGCTTGGCGATTGCGTCATTTTGCTCACCCTGTTGCCGTCTGACCCGCGCGTCCCAGTAGTGATGAGTCCCCCGCATCGGATCCGCACCCACCGAACGGGGCCGCGACATGGGCACGATTCGCAGCTTGTCGGGCAGGCAGCCTTGTGCCACCTTTCGAGATGAATAACAGCTTGCCTGCCACGACGCCGGGCGTGACTTGGCACGCATTCTGCCCCGCTGGTTGTACGTGGTTGGGCCGGCGCGGAAGCAGTCCGTCGATACGGGCGCCGACTGGGCGTTCGACTCCTCGGTGCGATCTCGGGGCTGATCCCCGGACCGGGGCATCGACGGTACACGCCAGCCCCCAACCGCAGGAGCAAGCAGCGTGAAACCGATCCAGACCATGCTCGACGGCAACGAGGCCGTCGCTTCCGTGGCGTATCGCCTCAACGAGGTAATCGCCATCTACCCCATTACGCCCTCCACGCCCATGGGCGAGAAGTGCGACGAGCTGGCTTCGCGCAAGCGACTCAACATCTACGGCGGAATCCCCGTCGTGCAGCAGATGCAGTCCGAGGCCGGCGCGGCCGGGGCGCTGCACGGAGCGCTGCAGGCCGGGTCGCTGGCGACGACGTTCACGTCCTCGCAGGGTCTGTTGCTGATGATCCCCAACATGTACAAGATCGCCGGCGAGCTGACGCCGGTGGTCATCCATGTGGCGGCGCGCACCGTGGCGACGCATGCCCTGTCCATCTTCGGCGATCATTCCGACGTGATGGGCTGCCGCTCGACGGGATTTGCGATGCTCTCCTCGGGCAACGTGCAGGAGGCGTCGGACTTCGCGTGCATCGCGCAAGCCGCCGCGCTTCGCGCCCGCGTGCCTTTCCTGCACTTTTTCGACGGGTTCCGCACGTCGCACGAGATCGCGCGGATCACCCCGCTGACGGACGAGGATCTTCGCTCCCTGACGGATGAAGGCGACCTGGCCGCGCATCGGCGCCGCGCCCTGTCGCCGGACCACCCGGTCCTTCGCGGCTCGGCGCAGAACCCGGACGCCTTCTTTCAGGCGCGCGAGGCCGCCAACGGCTTCTACGACGCCTGCCCGAAGATCGTGCAGGAGGCGATGGACCGATTCGCGCAGCGCACCGGCCGCGCGTATCACCTCTTCGATTATCATGGCAGCCCGACGGCGGAGCGCGTCATCATCATCATGGGTTCCGGCGCGGAGACCGTGCGGGAGACGGTGGATCATCTCAACGCGAGGGGCGCGAATGTCGGCGTGCTCGTCGTGCGGCTCTTCCGACCGTTCTGCGTCGAGGCGTTCCTGGCGGCGTTGCCCGCATCGGTCAAATCGATCGCCGTGCTGGATCGTTGCAAGGAGCCTGGGGCGATTGCCGAGCCTTTGCACCTCGATGTCATGACCGCCTTGCATGAATGTTGGAATCCGCGGACGAAATCCGCAGCGTCCGGCAACGGCAAGCACCGATCCGCCGACGGCTTACAAGGGGGTTTGCCCAACATCATTGGCGGGCGCTATGGCCTGTCCAGCAAAGAGTTCACGCCGGCGATGGTCAAGGCCGTGTTTGACGAGCTGGCCAAGGAAAGCCCCAAGCGGCGGTTCACGGTCGGGATCGTGGACGACGTCACGCATCTGTCGCTGAACGTGGACGAGACTTTCGACATCGAGCCGGATGACGTAGTCCGTGCCGTGTTCTTCGGTCTGGGTGCGGATGGAACCGTCGGCGCGAACAAGAACTCGATCAAGATCATCGGCGAGCAGACGGACAACCACGCCCAGGGTTACTTCGTGTACGACTCGAAAAAGTCGGGGGCGATCACCATTTCGCACCTGCGGTTTGGTCCGCGGCCGATTCGCGCGCCGTATCTGATTTGCCGCGCGAACTTCGTGGCCTGCCATCAGTTTGAGTTTCTCAGCAAGTACGACGTGCTGGAGTATGCGGCGCAGGGCGCCGTGCTGCTGCTCAATGCGCCCTTCCGGCCGGAGCGCGTCTGGGATGAGCTGCCGCGCGATGTGCAGGAAGCGGTCATTGAAAAAGGCGTGAAGATTCATGTCATCAACGCCAATGAAGTGGCGCGCAAGACCGGCATGGGCGGGCGCATCAACACCATCATGCAGGCCTGCTTCTTCGGCATTTCCGGCGTGCTGCCGCGCGAGGAGGCGATCGCGCAGATCAAGGAGGCCATTCGCAAGACGTACCAGAAGCAGGGCGACGAAGTCGTGCGACGCAACTGTCTGGCGGTGGACGAGTCGCTCTCGGCGCTGCACGAGGTAACGGTTCCCAATATAGCCACTTCCAAACACCGCCGTCCTCCGCTGGTTTCCGACGCCGCGCCGGACTTTGTCAAGAAGGTGACGGCGCTCATGCTCGCCAACAAGGGCGATCTGCTGCCGGTCAGCGCGTTTCCCGTGGACGGCACGTGGCCGACGGCGACTGCCAAGTGGGAGAAACGCAACATCGCCTTGGACATCCCCATTTGGGATCCGAAACTCTGCATTCAGTGCAACAAGTGCGCCATGGTCTGCCCGCACGCGGCGATTCGCGTCAAGGCGTACGATCCCGAATGCGTGGCCGGGGCGCCGCAGTCCTTCCTCTCAGTGGACTACATTGCCAAGGACCTGAAGGGTCACAAATACACGGTACAAGTCGCGCCGGAGGACTGCACGGGCTGTAAGCTCTGCGTGGCCATCTGTCCGGCCAAGGACAAGAGCAACCCCAAGCGCAAGGCAATCAATATGGAGTCGCACGCGGTCCACCGCGACCGCGAGCGCGTGAACTATGATTTCTTCCTGGACCTCCCGGAGTTTGACGCGTCCAAGCTCAGTCGCTTCGACGTCAAGGGCGTGCAGTTGTTGCAGCCGCTGTTCGAATACTCCGGCGCCTGCGCGGGCTGCGGCGAAACTCCTTACATCAAGCTTATGACGCAGCTCTTCGGCGATCGGGCGCTGATTTCCAACGCCACCGGCTGCTCCTCCATCTACGGCGGAAATCTGCCGACCACGCCGTACACCGTCAACCGCGACGGCCGAGGTCCAGCGTGGTCCAACTCGTTGTTCGAGGACAATGCGGAGTTCGGATTGGGCTACCGCCTCGCCATTGACAGCCACCGTGACCTGGCGTCCGCGCTCTTGAAACAACTTGCCGGCACCGTTGGCGAGAATCTCGTCACTGAACTTCTTAACGCCGACCAGAGCAACGAAGCCGGCCTGCGGGCGCAACGCGAACGCGTAGTGAGCTTGCGCAAACAACTGGCGGCGGCGCATTCGGGAGAGGCCCGACTGCTTACAACGCTGGCCGACTACCTGGTGAAAAAGAGCATCTGGATCGTCGGCGGCGACGGCTGGGCCTATGACATCGGTTATGGCGGACTGGATCACGTCTTGTCGCTGGACCGCGACGTCAACTTGTTGGTCCTGGACACCGAAGTGTATTCCAACACCGGCGGCCAGTCGTCCAAGGCCACGCCCGTCGGCGCGGCCGCCAAGTTCGCCGTGACGGGTAAGGCCGCGGACAAAAAAGACCTCGGTCTGATGGCCATGAGCTATGGCAACGTGTACGTCGCCAGTGTCGCGTTCGGCGCGAACGACAATCACACCGTCAAGGCGTTCATGGAGGCCGAGAGTTATTCAGGGCCGTCGCTCATCATCGCCTACAGTCACTGCATCGCGCACGGTTATGACATGCAGTACGGTCTGGATCAACAGACGCGCGCGGTGCAGAGCGGCGTCTGGCCGTTGTATCGTTATGACCCGCGGCGTGCGCTCACTGGCGAACCGCCGCTGGTGCTCGACGCCAAGCCCGCGAAGACCACGGTGGAAGAGTATATGCGCAACGAAACGCGCTTCCGCATGGTGGAGAAGATGGACGCCGTGCGCTTCCGCTGGCTGGCGCGCAAGGCCAGGGAATCTGCCGCCCGGCGCGTGGCCGTATATGAGCACCTTGCCAAGCTCCGCATCCCACAAGGGTCCGCCGATCCAGGTTCCGACGGCCATTTAGCGCCGTCGCCGCAAACGGCCGGCGCTTAGCAGGCCGGCGGTGGAGCCGCGCGGAGGGCGGTGAGCTCTGCCCTTCAGGCAACAGGCCGAGAAGCGTCCGCATCTCCGTCGCGGCTCGCCGGTGCGGCATTTCCGGACGGTGTGCTGCCTGGCACGCCGTTTGCAAGCCTGCGAGGGGATTGGGTTCGTCCGGGCGCGGTCGTGCGAGGCTCGCGCGACGGGGATGGGTCGCGGTCACTTATTGACAGGATGGCGACCATGGTACTCCATTCGGCAGTCTCGGAAGGCGTGACGGGTCTGGCGGCGCGTTTCCGCAAACCGCTCGTGCTTGTCGGCGCGGTTATGGTGCAGCTCGTGCTCGGCACCCTTTATGGTTACAGCATTTTTTGGCAGCCGCTCGAGGGTGAGATATGGCCGCCCATTCTCACGACAGACCAGGCGGCATTGCTTACCGCATCCGGTGAGCCACTGCCGCGTGACGCCGCGATTGTTGCGACTGCGGCCGCTGCGGTTCTTGAGCGGGAGCATCGGCTCGGTCTGCTCAAGTATTGTTTCGGCATCTGCCTGCTTTCATTCGCGGCCTCCATGGTAGTTGCGGGGCGCATTCAAGACCGCAAGGGTCCCCGTGTCACTGCCGTGGTCGGAGGTCTGTGCCTGGGTCTTGCCTTTCTTGCCGCCGGACGGATGGGCACGCTCACCGTGTATTACCTGTGCCATGCCGTCCTGATGGGCGGCGTTGTGGTCGCAGTGCTCGTGCTGTCCGATGCGCTGACACGCGGAATGGACCGCTCCCGAAGGCCCATCCTGCAGTACCTGCCCTATGGACTGGTCACGGTCGCCGTCATTGGCGGTCTGGCGCTCGGCCAGCAGTACATTTCCATCAGTCCGGTCAACAAGATGTTCCTCCTGTGGAGCACGGTTGGTGTTCTGGCCGGCGTGGGAACGGGATTCGCGTATGTTTCGCCCATCGCGGCGCTGGTCAAGTGGTTTCCACGGCACAAGGGGCTGGTTTCGGGCGTGGCCGTCGCCGGGTTCGGACTCGGCGCATACATCTTTTCAGGCGCATCCCAAATCGGAGGCGTCGGTTTTATTGAGGCGCATGGAATTCCTGATTTTTTTAGTCTGCATGGGATCATTGCCACGCTCGTCGTCTGCGCGGGCGCCTTCCTGTTATGCAATCCGCCGGCGCCCGCCGTCGCGTCAAGGCCCGCTGCTGAACCGCGACAGGCCGACTCTTCGTGGCGAAACCTTCTGAAAAACTGGCGCTTCTACCAGGTATGGATCATGTTCTTCAGCGGCGCGATGGCCGGACTGATGGTGATTGGGATTCTCAAGCCTTTTGCCGGAAGTCAACTTGTTCACTCCGCGGAAGCCGCCGGCAAGACATTGAGCGACAGCTTGCGCAACGAACTGCTGCTGCGCGGTGCGACTGCGGTTGGAGTGCTTGCGATATTTAATGCGGCTGGTCGCGTGGCATGGGGTTGGGTTTCTGACCGCATTGGACGATCTCTGTCGATGACCGTCATGTTTTTCTTGCAGGGTTTGACGCTTCTTACTTTTACTACGCTGGACACGGAACTGGAGCTGGCCATTGGCGCGGCGTGCGTGGGGTTTAATTTTGGAGGTAATTTCGCTCTTTTTCCGTCACTGACCGCCGATTTGTTTGGATCCAAGGGCTTCGGGGCCAATTATGGGTGGGTGTTCACTTCCTACGGCGTCGCCGGCGTGCTGGGCGTGTGGGCGGGAAACACGGCGAGACAACTGACCGGGAGTTTCACGGCGGCCTTTGCCGTCGCCGCCGTCCTTTGCATGGGCTCCGCGGCACTCTCGCATTTCAGTCGGCACTGGCGACCGGCGGACGAGGCGATGAGCAGCGCCTGACGGCGCGTGGCGCCCGGCGACGGGCGTCGTTTTCGCGCAGACGGGAATCCAGCCCGTGATTCTCGCGCCGGCGGGAATCCAGCGATCTGGCGATTTCCTCTGAACCCTCGCCTTTGCGAGGGGACGGGTCCCCTGTTTCGTATCGGATTCCACTGCGCGCCCAGGGAAGCAACCTTGACAAACGAAGGCCCAACCCGCAGAGAATCCGGGAATGGTGCCGGCCTGTCATCCTGTCATCCTTGTCGGCAGCGTTCACCGCAACGTCGGTCTGTGCCGCGAGCATTTCCGCATGACGCTGCGTGTGAAGGGTTTCCCCGACGCGGCGCCGGGCCAATTCGTGCATCTGGTCCCGACCCTCGAGGCCCCGCCGCATTATCATGCGCTGGACGCGCCCGAGGACGAGGTTTCTTGGCGCCTCGATGCGGATGCAGGAAGCAGGCCGTGGACGGGGCGCGACGCGGTCCAGCAGCCCATGCTGCGGCGCGCCTTCAGCATTGCGGGCATGCGCGACATCCACGACGCGGCCAACCTGCACGCCGTGCCAAGCTCCGGTCATGAGCGCGAGATCGACGTCATTTATCGCGTCGTCGGCGCGGGCACGGCGCTGATGTCGCGGCTGGGCGAAGGGGAAAAAGTAAGCGTGCTGGGTCCGCTCGGGCATCCCTTTCCACGGCCGATCGGGAAGTCGCACGCATGGCTTGTCGCCGGGGGAGTAGGCTTGCCGCCGATGTTGTGGCTGGCGCAGGCATTGAACGAATGCGGGCGACAGGGGGTCGCCTTCTGCGGCGCGAGGTCGGTTGATCTGGTTCCGCTGACGCTGACGTCTCCCCCCCCGTCGCGCGACGCCCGCGCCGCGACGTTCTCCTCCGCGGAGTTCAATGCCGCCGGCACGCCGGTCGTCCTCGCCACCGACGACGGCTCTGCGGGCTTCGCAGGCCACGTCGGCGCGGCGCTCCTCGCCTATCATGCGGCCCATCCGGTCGCGGCGGATCAACTCGTCATTTACACGTGCGGTCCGGAAGTGATGATGCGGTTCGTCGCGCAATTCGCGCTGGAGCGCGGCATCGAATGCCACGTCTGCATGGAGCGATCGATGGCCTGCGGAATGGGGACGTGCCAGTCGTGCGTGCTCCCGGTGCGCGATGCGTCGGACCCCGCGGGCTGGCGCTACAGCCTTTGCTGCACGGAGGGACCGGTGTACGAGGCCGGGCAGTTGTTGTGGGACGTGCCGGCGGCTCGTTGAGGCAAGTTGGGATCCACGTGGCGAATCGTGGTTTTGCCTTACCGTGGCCGTGATTCGTGCGTGGATGCACAGGTTGGGAAACCTGTGCTACTGTTACCGGTTGAAAACCGGTGCCACAGTCGTTGGCCGTGAAACCGCCCTACGGCGCTGCCAGCGTGTTGCGAAACCAGACGAGCGCGTCGTTAGTCAGACCTGAAAGCCCGCTGCGGTCGAGCGTGATGACCAGATCGTTGACGCCGTCCGCATCGACGTCGGTGACCAGCACGGAGTGCGTGACGGTCGTTCCGGCGACCTGCGTAGGCGCCACGTTGGGATCCGTGGTCGGCGGCGCGTCCGCGTTCGTGTCGCTGGGCTGATCGTCGATGATGAGGTTCTCGCTCCATTGCTCGTACACGGAATCGGCGACCTTGAAGAAGGCGATGCCCCCCTCGGCGGCGGCGATGACTTCCGGTTGCCCGTCAAGATCAAGGTCGGCAACGGCCAGGCCCTGCGGCGTGCGCGAGAGAAACTCCGCCAGCGTGTACACCTGCCACGGGACGTTGCGCGTCAGCGCCGGCGTCTGCGGTCCCTTGAACCACTGAATCACGCGCCCGCCGGTCGATCGTACGATCACGTCGGATACGCCGTCCCCGTCGAGATCGGCCACGTCCGCCACGTCCGCGGAGGTGGCGACCTGCCCGATGGCATGTGAGCTCCACTCCGCGGCAAAGCCCTCCAGACGCACGACGGGGTTATTGAGCCAGCGCACGTTCATGCTCACGGCGTCCGGGCGCGTGGCAATCACGTCGGGGTCGCCGTCGCGGTCCACGTCGGCGAGCACCACGTCCTTGATGGCCGAGCTCCGCGTCTCCAGCCCGGTCAGCGCGGTGTATGGCGAACGATACCGCTCCCACTCGCCCCCGCGCCGAGCACGATCCGGCGCCGGGTTGGTGAACAGCTCGACGCTCCCGGCGGAATCCTCTTCCGTGCCCTCCGTTTCCGGAACGCCGTTCAGCGCCAGCACGAGATCGACGTCGCCGTCGCCGTCCATGTCGCTCGCTTCGATGTCGGTATATCCGCCGACCTCGGGATCGCTTCCGTCTCCGTCGGCCACGCCCGGCAGGTCGGTCTGCGTCAGCAGGATTTCCTGCCACTGGATGGGGTCCGTGAGGTCAGCCAGGTCGTCCGGACCGAAGTACAGAATGACCGCGCCGTCGAACGTGACCGTCGTCGCGTCATCGAGATTCCGGCTCTTGGCGAGCAGGGCGATGTCCATGCGCCCGTCTTCGTCGAAGTCGGACACCTGAATTCCCGCCGTGGACGAGACGGGGATCGAGCCGGCCAGCACGGTCGTTTCAAAGCTGATGTTGCCTTCGTCGTCCACGCGCTGGAGGTGGAATTGGAGCGGCTGCGACTGCGCCCACGCGGTGACGAGATCGAGCCGCCCGTCGCCGTCGAGGTCCGCCGCTTCGACGAACTGCGGCCCGGCCGTGTCTTCGGTGCGCGGATCGACCTGAACGGCCTGGAAGTGGCTGAGCGTGCGCCCGGTGCTGAGGAAGTCGTCGGATTCGCTGCCGCTGAAGAAGTTCGTCAGGTCCCATCGGCAGCCCGCGATGAGCACGCCGACGATCAGCCCGGTCATCCCCATTCTCCACAATCGCAGCTTCATCGACTCGACCTCCGATATGGCATGCACGCTTCGCCGTCACGCACGTTGCACCCTGCGTTATCGGTTGGGGTCCGGGAAGGCTTTGGCGGACGGGCGGCGGAAACCGCGCGACGGCCCGATGGGCGTCCGATAGCTCGCCTTTGCCCGGCTGAGAAGTTCTCGTCACAATCCCCCGCAAGCGGCACGCCCGGTGGGCAGCCGATGCAAGTGATATGAACACCTGTTCTCAGTCCAGCAGCAGCGTTGCGGTCCTGGATGTCGCCCCCGACGTCGAGCACGCGGGCGCACGCGCCAACACCGTCGACGGCGTCGGCAGCGCGATCGGGGCCGTGGCGCTCGGCTCCTTCATCGGACTTGCCGCGGGGCTGCTGGCGGCGTACCGCATCGGGTCGGACAACCGCCTCACCGGCGCCGACTGGCGCGCGGCGACGTGGGGCGTTGCGGGAGCGTATCTGCTGGGCGCCGCGATCCTCTCGACGGGCGCGGCGGTGATCGGATCATGGCTGGGACGCTTGCGAAGGAATGCGAGCGCGGCCGGCGCGAATCCCGGACGACCGGTCGTGATGGTGCTGGCGTGCTTCGCGGCGCTGGCGGTTTACGGAGCATCCGGTCGGGTGCTGGAGAATGTCGGCCTCCCCGGTCGCGTGGTGCTGCTGCTGCGGCCCGCTTTGGCGCTGGCCGCCGTTCTGGGTGTCAACGGTTTGGCACGCGAAATCGGTCCGAGTCTGGCGTTCGTGGCGCGAGGGCGCGTGCTGGCGCCGTGCGGCGCCGTCGTGGTGCTCGCGTACATCGTCGCTTCCTCCGCCGCCGCCGGGGCATGGTCGCGGAAAATCGCCGAGGGTGAAACGCGCTTCGCCGAAACCACGCGCGCCCAGACCGCGGCCAAGGACCGCCGCGTGCTGCTGATCGGGCTGGACGGCGCCTGCTGGGCGTACGTCGAGGACATGATGCAGCGCGGCGAACTGCCGACGCTGAGCCGTCTGGCCGCCGAGGGCGTCGCCGGTCCGCTCAAATCCTTCCAGCCCACGCAGTCGCCGCTGATCTGGACGAGCATGGCCACCGGCGTTGGGCCGCAGGTGCACGGCGTCGAGAGTTTTACGGCCTACCGGCTGCCGGGGGTGAGCGATCCGATCCTGCAGCTCGCGCCGGGTACAGGCTTTCACAAGCTGCTGGACGCGGGCGAGGCGATGGGTCTGGTTCACCGCCAGCCGGTGACGGCGCGCTGCTGCCGCAAGCCGCGCGTCTGGGACATCCTCTCCGCCACGGGCGTGCCGTGCGCCGTGCTGGGCTGGTGGGCGACCTGGCCCGCGCGCGACCTCAACGGCGTGATCGTCACCGATACGTTCTTTTACGAGCGCCATGCCGCTCGACTCGGCGAGACGGGCGAGGAGGGCGCCACGGGAACGGTCAGCCCCGCCCCGTTGTTGAAAGACCTCGCCCCCCTCCGCGTGAACACCTCGGACCTGACCGCCGCGGACGTGCGTCAATTCATGGACGTTTCCGACGAGCAGCTTCGCGCCATGCACGCAGGGCGCTACGACTCCGACCTCATCGACAGCGAGTTCCTCTTCCTTCTGGCGATGGACCGGACGTATCGCAACGTGGCCGTCCACCTCATGAAAAGCGCGGAGGAGCTTCGGTTCGTCACCGTTTATCTTCGCGGCATCGACATCCTCGGGCACGCCGCGCTGCGCTACGGGACGCCGCTGGATCGACCGCCCGGCAGCGGCCCTTACGCGGACACCGTGCGGCGGTATTACATGTACTCCGACTCGCTGGTGCAGGAACTGCTCGACGCGGCGGGCGAGGACACGACGGTCGTCCTCGTATCCGACCACGGCTTTGAGCGTCAGCCCGACGGCACGTTCGGGCATGACGAAGCGCCGGACGGCGTGATGTTCGCGCGCGGCGAGCCGTTCCGCACGGGCGAGCGGATCACCGAGGCGACGGTTTACGACGTCATGCCGACGTTGCTGCACCTGTACGGCCTTGCCACGCCGGAGGACGGCAAGGGCCGCGCGCTGACGCGCTTCATGCGCGAGACCGGCGCCGCTGGGACGGCGCCGCGCCGCGTCGCCACCTACGGCTACCACCTCTCCCCCATCGTCGGCGGCGCTGCCTCGCCCGGTGATCAGGAGGCTGTCAAACGCCTGCGGGCGCTGGGCTACCTCGACAAGGAAGGCCAGGAAAGCGAAGGCGAGTAGCGGCGCGGGGGCGGCCTATGCCGCGCGGCGGGCATGTCCTGTGACCGCAGCGCAGCAGGCGTTGCGGCAATTCCTGAGTCATCTGCCTGGGGTGCTTTCCTGCGCGAAGCGTCCCTTCGCGCAAGACCTGCCCCATCCACGTCTGATGAACTGGTGCGTGCGGCGCGTCGATACATTATCGGGCAAGTCGAGACGCGCCGCGGATCCTCCGCTTGCACCCAGGTGAGCCGCATGAGCACAACGCCCATGGAGTCTGCGCCCCAATACTCAGCCGGGGGTGAGCGCCAGCCCGGTCGCACGGCCTCGTCCGCAGCGGGGTCGGGAGCGGCTCTGCGATCCGGGCGATGGCATGAGTGGGCATGCCTCCTTCCTGTTCTGCTGATCGGCGGCTACCTCCGGCTGGACGGCATCCAGCAGACGAGCGTGCGTTACTGTGACGGAAGCTGGTACGCCGCGGACGCCCGCGTGTGGCACCGCTGCGCCCGCGTCGCACTGGATCCGATCACGTGGGGAGGCCTGCTCAGCGCCGACACGGCGCTGCTGCGCCGGCAGGTCGCCGTGCACGGGCTGGATTCCACGCAGCGCTATGCGAAGCCGTCGCAAGGCTACACGTTTCTTGTCGCCGCCATGATGTTCCTGGTGGGTGACACGCCCTCGGCGGCGCCGACGACCAACGCGTGGTTGAGCACGCTGGGCGTGCTCGTGGCGTATCTGCTGGCGCGGCGGTTCTTTGATCGCGGAGTTGCGTGGGCGGCCGCGCTGCTGCTGGCGCTGTGCCCGTACGACGTCGTGTACGCGCGCGCCGACCTGGCCGATGCCTCGGCGTCGTTCTTTCTGCTCGCCGGCGCCTGCGCGTGGGTCTGGCAACTTTCCACGAAGACACCTGCGCGGCGGCGACTAGTGTTCACGGGCATGCTCTTTGGTTACGCGCTGACCTGCCACTACCGCAGCCTCCTCCTGCCGCTCCTGCTCGGAGGGATTGAGTTCCTTCGATGCCTCAAGTCCGACGCCGCCGACGCGCCCCCCCTTCCGACGCGCTTCCGGCAATGGGCGCGGCGCTGTCTCTGGATGACCTCCGGGCTGCTCATTCCGGCGCTCTGCATTGAGGCGGTCTTCCAGGCGGGCGCCTTGGCGGCGCGGATCGCGGGCGGCGGGTTCCCCATCGGCTCGTACCTCATGGGCGGCGCCGATTTGATTCGGGCGCACATCAAGGGCGAATCCGCGGGATCCTTCTACCTCAGCGGCGCAGGCACGTTTGTCGGCTATTTTATGTCGTGGATGGGGCTGCCGTTCCTGCTGCTGGCCGCGATCGGTGCGGGCGTCACCTTCCGGCGGAGGATGGAGCATTGGATTCTGTGGATCGCCCCCATCGTCACGATGTCCCTGCTGCTCTTTCAGCGCTCGCATGTGGCGCGGGCGATGGCCTGCACGGTTCCGTTCGTCTGTCTGGCGGCAGCCCTGGGCGCGTGGACCGTCGCGCAGTGGCTGGCCAAGGACCGGATCCGCGCGCGGGCGTGCATCCTCTCCGTATTGTTGACCGTCGCGGCGCTTCACGGCGTGCAGCATTCCCTGCGGCTGTCACACCAGCGCGGCGACATGCCCCGCGCCTGCGATCAGATCGCCCGGCTCGACGGCCTGACCGTCGTGCCCAATGCGATGATGTACCGCATCCACACCGAAACTCTGGGCGTGCGTCCCCTGGATGGCGAAACCATTCCGCGCGAGGGCTTGGAAACGGTCCTCGCCTGGCTGGAGGAGCGCGGCGCGCGCTACTTCGTCACCGATCCTCAGTGCTGGCACCACGCGCCCCTGTCCGACGAGTTCCGCTTCTGGGCAGGGGTCGAGGATTACCTGCGGCAACACGCCGTCCTCATCGCCGAGTATCCGCACCTGAGCGACTACCGATGGGAGTTTCTCGCGGAAGCGGGCAAGACCGCCAACTACGGCAAGATGGTGCGCGGCGAAGGGGGACCGATCCGCATCTACGATCTCGCGCCGGTGTACGCCTCGCGCCTCAGCGCCCGAACCGCCGCTTCCACTCCGTGAGCCGCTGCAACGCTTCCAGCGGCGTGAGGCGATCCGGATCCAGCTCGCGCAGCGCCGTCATCAGCTCGTCCCCCGGATCGATGAACAACGCGAGCTGCCCGTCCTCACGCGACTTCCTGGCAGCGCGATGGGGATGCGTGCCCTTGCGCTCGAAGCCCAACTGAAGCTCCTCGAGGATTTCGATGCTGCGGCGGATGACGGACGCGGGAATGCCTGCCAGGCGCGCGACGTGGACGCCGTAGCTCTTGTCGGCGCCGCCTTCAACGATGCGGTGGAGGAAGATGATGGAGGGGTGTTCGGGCGCGGGTGCGGCGCCGGCGGACAGCGGCTCGGAGAGCCGCTGGACCCGTGGCAGCTCGCAGAGCTGCCCCGCCGCAACCTCGCGCACGGCCACGTTGTAGTTCTTCACGCCCTTCAAAAGCTCCTCCAGCTCGGTCAGCTCGTGATAATGGGTGGCCACCAGCGTGCGGCATTTCGTCTCGCTCGCCAGATGCTCCGTAATCGCCCACGCCAGCGACAGGCCGTCGAACGTGCTGGTTCCTCGCCCCAGCTCGTCCAGAATCACCAGCGAATCCCGCGTCGCGTTGCGCAGGATGTTCGCCGCCTCCGTCATTTCGACCATGAACGTCGATTGCCCGCGCATGATCTCGTCCGACGCGCCCACGCGGGCGAAGATACGGTCCACCGGCGAGAAGGTCATCGCCGACGCCGGCACGAACGAGCCCGTCTGCGCCATCAGCGTCAGCAGCGCCACCTGCCGGATGTACGTGCTCTTGCCGGCCATGTTCGGACCCGTGATGACGAAGACGCGCGCCTCGGGCCCGGTCATGATCGTGTCGTTGGCGACGAACTCCTCCGCCAGCAGCGCGTCGAGCACCGGATGCCGCCCGTCCCGGATGTCCAGGTGCGCGCCGTCCGTCATCCGCGGCCGCACGTAACGCCGGTCCACCGCCAGCTCCGCCAGACCCGCCGCCACGTCGAGCCGCCCCAGCGCGTCCGACAGCCGCAGCAGCGCCGTGGCATGCGCGGCCGTCTCTTTGCGCACCTCCTCGAAGAGCTGCGCCTCCAGGTCATGCGCCCGCTGCTCGGCGGTGAGCACTTCGTCCTCGAACTTCTTCAGTTCCTCCGTGACGTAACGCTCAGCGTTTTTCACCGTCTGGCGGCGGATGTAGTGCGGCGGCACGCGGTCGCGGTTGGGGTGGGTGATTTCGATGTAGTAGCCGAAGACATGGTTGTAGCTGACCTTGAGCTTCTCGATGCCCGTATCTTCGGCCTGTCGGCGCTGATACTCCGCCAGCCACGTCTGCCCGTCGCGGCTGATGGCGTAGAGCCGGTCCAGCTCGGGGTGATAGCCGTCGGCGATGATCCCGCCCTCGCGCGTCGAGAGCGGGGCGTCGTCGCGGATCGCCCGGCGCAGGAGCAGCGCCAGTTCCTCGAACCCGGACAGGTCGCGCCGCGCGTCCTCCAGGAACGCGGGCAGAAGCTCGCCCAGGGCCGCGGTGATCGCCGGCAGCGCGTCGAGCGTCCGCCCCAGCGCCTTCACGTCGCGCGGCGTCGCCCGCGCGAGCGCCACGCGCGACGCGATGCGCTCCACGTCCGCGGCGCTGCGCAGCACGTCGCGCAGGCGCTGCCGCCCGGCGTGCTCCGCCGCCAGATGCGCCACGGCGTCCTGACGCGCGGTGATCGCCTGCTCGTCACGCAACGGATACGCCAGCCACCGCCGCAGCGTCCGCCCGCCCATGGCGTGGACCGTCCGATCCACCGCGTGCAGCAGGCTCCCCTCGCGCGACGCCCCGCGCAGCGTCTGCGCGATCTCCAGCGAGCGCCACGTGCTCTGGTCGATCTGCACAAACTCCCGGCCCACGCGCCGCGTGAGCGTGGACAGATGCGCCACCTGGCAGCGCTGCGTCTCGCGCAGATAGCGCACGATCGCCCCGGCCGCGCACAGCGAGGCGTCCATCTCCGCGAAGCCGAAGCCGGACAGCGTCGCCACGCTGAAATGTTCGAGCAGCGTCCGCTCCGCGTGATGCAGCGCGAACTCGTGCGCCGCACGCCGCGTCAGCGTCACCGGGAAGATCTGCCGCAACAGCTCGACGATCTCGACGGCCGGGTTGCCCGGCGCGTCTTCCACGAGAATCTCGGCGGGCCCCAGCCGCGCCAGCTCGTCCGGCAGCGCCTCGCGCGTCACGTCCAGCACCTCGAACCGCCCGCCCACCAGCTCGACCACCGCCGCGCCGACCTCGCCGCCCCGCAGGCACAGCGCCGCCAGCACGTTGCTCTCACGGTCCTTCAGCAGCCGGTCGTCCGTCAGCGTTCCGGCCGTGACGATGCGCGTGACGTCGCGCTTGATCAGTCCCTTGGCGAAGCGGGGATCCTCAAGCTGCTCCGAGATCGCGACCTTGTACCCCGCCTTCACAAGCCGCGCGAGATAGCTGTCCAGCGCGTGATGCGGAATCCCGGCCATCGGCACCGGGTTTTCGCCCTTGTCGCGGCTGGTCAGCGCGATGCCCAGCACGCGGGCGCACAGCGCGGCGTCCTCGAAGAACGTCTCGTAGAAGTCGCCCATCCGGAACAGGAGAATGGCGTCCCCCACGGTGCGCTTCTGTTCGACGTACTGCCGCATCGCCGGCGTCAGGCTGCCGACCGCGGTGTCCGCGGCGCGCCGAACCTTGGCCTGCGGCGCGGCACATGCCGCGGTCTCCGCAGGGGCCGCAGGATCGGACTCGGTTCTCCGCACAGGCGTGGTTGCCATCCCCGTGAATCTAACCCCCGCCGACCGGACGGCAAACTCAAGCGCCGGGCCGTGATCATCCGCGAGCATGGCAGGAGAGTTCTTCCCCGCATCCGTCGAGAGCAGCGCGGGCACTTGGAGAGTTGGGCCTCGAACATCGAAACCACCGCGGCGAACAGCCCGATCACGATCGCCATCAGTGGAATAAGCTCACCGGCAGGAGCCGGCCCAAATCCAATCGGGCAGACCATGGACCGGACGGAGGATGTGAGAAGCATGAGAAGAAGCGGTCGTCGCCGGCGTCGCTCCAACCTTTCGATTGCGGCGTCCTCCGCGAAAGCGGGCATGAGGGTGGGTTCGTCCGTCACGGTCGCGTGCCGCGAATGTGCGACCGCAGCGCGAACAGCTCCTTGAACGCCCGCAGAATGACGGCAAAATTGGCGCCCGTGGATGCCCCGGCCGTGCGCGGGTAGTGGTGCACGCCGACCTGCCCGATGGTGTAGCCCAGGTACTTCGCGCGCGCGAGGATCTCCGTGTCGATCAGCGCCCCGGTGGAGCGCATCTCGATGCGATCGAACAGCGCGCGGGGATACAGCTTGAACGCGCAGTCGATATCGCGCATCCACAGCCCGAAGAGCACGTTGACCAGCGTCGTCCAGCAGAAGGCGTTGACCTTGCGGACGAAGGGATCGCGCCGGTTGAGGCGATACGCGCTGACGATGTCGAACTTCTGCATCAGCGGCAGCAGCCGGTCGATCTCCTCGAAGTCGAACTGCCCGTCGCCGTCGGTGTAGAAGACGTGCTCCTTCGTGGCCTCGCGGAAGCCGCGCTGCAGCGCGCCGCCGTAGCCGAGATTCGGGCGGTTGTGCACCGCGCGCACGCCGGGCAGTTCCGCCGCCAGCCGGTCGGCGATTTCGCCCGTGCGGTCGCGGCTGCCGTCGTTGACGATGATGACCTCGAAGTCGCCGGGGCAGACGCGCCGGCACATGGCGACGGCCGCGAGCGTCACGCGCTCGACGTTGGCTTCCTCGTTGTAGCAGGGAAAGAAGACCGACAGGCTGTTGAGGCGAAACGCCATTCATGCTCCCCGCCGCCGTCGCGCGATGGTGCGGTCGTCACGGTCCGCGATGCGACGACCCGCGCACCTTCGGGCGTGCGATCACCAAAGCTCCTGATGGGGCTGATTGTCGTTGTTCCACTGGCGCTTCTGGAACGGCGTGTTCTCGACGGACTTCTCCTGACTCTGCCATTCCACGTGCGAGTCCGTGTAGAGGAACTGCGCTCCAAGCTTGTGCCGCCGCCCGGGCCACTTGCCCTTGGCCGTCGCGTGAAATCGCCCGAAAATGCGCATATCCTGGGAAGCGTCGCCGATGCTGTCGGCGATGGCGATCATGTTCGCCGGCGACACCACGTTCTTCTCCGGTAGCTCGCGCCAGTTCGGCTCGTTTTCGACATCGACGTGCCCGCCGAGACCGAGCTGCGGCACGATGAACTCGCGGATGCCCCAGCCGTTGAACCCGTAGCTGAAGAACTCCTGACCCAGCAGCGCCCGTTCGCGATCATGATACCCGTATCGAGGCCAGCCGTCGTTCGGCGGCGGAGGTCCGTCCCAGTCATACTTCGGCACCCAGGCGAACTCCTGCGGCGTGGACGGGCATTGAAACGCCTCCAACTGCTCGTGCATCAGCTCACGAAGCCGCGTCGGCCAGACGTGGATCGACAGCCGCCCCGGCTGCCAGTGCTCGCCGGGGTAGTACTGGTTCTCCATGACGTACGCGACCAGCGCGATGCCCATCGCGTGCAGGTTCGTCGAGCAGCGCACCGACTTGGCCTGATTGCGCGCCGCCTGAAGCGACGGCAGCAGGATGCTGATAAGCAGCGCGATGATGGCCACCACGACGAGCAGCTCGATCAAGGTGAACCCGCGGCGCCTGCGGACGAAAGCCTGCATGATCCCATCTCCTCTCCGGGTGTGGACGGCTTGGCATTATGCCGCAATCAGGGCGTGTTCACAACGCCGGGCGCATCGTCCGTGCGCCTCCGGCCACCGCGAGTGGGCTGGCTCTCCGTCTGAACCCGAAGCGCAAGCGAGGGCGAATCGTGTGTGCAGCTCAAGCGCCCGGCTTACCCTTGCTGGCGCTACGGGTTCTGATGGCCCTTGCTTGCGCTACGCTCCTGGAGCGCCCTTGCTGGCGCTGCGGGTTCGGCTCGGGAGGCTAGTGGGCGTAGTAGCTGTGGTAGTGGTCGGTGATGGCCGTGTCCACGCCGAAGATAGTGGCGATGATGGAGGCGCGCATCCACATGCCGTTGCGCACCTGCTCCCAGTACTTGGCGTGGGGCAGCGCGTCGAGGCTGGGGTCGATCTCGTGGCGGCGGGGGAGGGGGTGGAGAATGGCCAGGTCCGGCTTGAAATCGCCGGACATTTCCCGCGTGATGTGGTAGCGCCCGTAGTCGATGGACTTGGACTCGCCGGCCACGTCCCACTCGTCCTGAAGCCTCGTCATGTACACGGCGTTGCACTCGCCGATGACGGGGCGCAAGTCGTGGCGAATCTCATACTCGATGCCGTACCGCGTGACGTATTCCAGAATGTCGTCGCCGATCATCAACTCCGGCGGGGCGACGAACAGCATCCGCACGCCGGGATAGCGGCACAGCAGGTACGCCAGCGAGCGGACGGTGCGCCCGCGCTTCAGGTCGCCGACGAAGGCGATCGTCTTTCCGCTGAAGAAGTTCTCTGGAAAACGCGGGGGAATGCCGCGATCGGAGGCGCGCGGGACCGCGCCGCGCTCGCTGCCCCGGGTCGCCGCGCCGCGCTCGGCGCCGCGCGGCGAGAAGCAACGGTACAGCGTGTAAATGTCGAGCAGGGCCTGCGTGGGGTGCTGGTCCTTGCCGGAGCCGCCGTTGATGATCGGCAGCGGGCGACGCATGCCGTTGAGCATCAGCGCCATGCGCTCGGCGAAGCCCTCGACGGGGTGGCGCATGATGATGAGGTCGAAATACTGGCTGAGTACGCGGACGGTGTCGTCCTCCGTCTCGCCCTTGACTTCGGAGGACGTGGAGGGGTTGCGCACCTCGTTGTACGGGATGCCGAGCACCTGGCAGGCGGCGGAGAACGAGAGGAACGTCCGCGTCGAAGGCTGAATGAAGTAGAGCATCGCCCGCTTGTGCGAGAGCGTCCCGCGCAGGAACTGCGAACCCTCGCGGTCGTCGTTGATGCGGCGGACCATTTCCGACAGCCGGCAAAGCTGCTCAATGCCCTCGCGGCTGAACTGCTGCGAGAGAATGACGTGAAACGGCTTGTCGCCGCGATTGAGCTGCGCCACCCGCTGCGAGGTCAGGAGCTGGGCCGGTTCCTCTTCAATCGTGCCAAGCATGGCGAGGGATCCCACCGTGGTCAGGCGCCGCACGGCCGACCGCGAGGAGTGCGGTCCGTCCCGCCGCCGCGGCGAAGTCGCCACGGCGTGGATTAGACGGCGGCAGCGCGGCGGTGTCAATGCCAGGGTCGGCCGCGGCGGGCGGTGGCCAACGCCGGGCGACTAGCGCCGACCCTGTCCCTGCCCATGCTTGAGACGAACATCACAGGGAACAGCCCAGCCCAGCCCGGCGGTATATCCGGCGCCCGGCAACGGGGCCATCCGTTCTTGCGTCTCTGTTTGGCCGGCGGAAAGACCCCACTTCACGCCGGGCAGTCCCAGAGGATCAGCACCCGCGCACTGTGGCCCGCACACCGTCATTCCTCTTCCTTGATGATCACCGGCTCGAAGGGACCGGCCGTCGCGCATGCGCCGGGATCCATCGCCATCACCCGCCCGGTTCGCACGTCCACGATGTAGATCCTGCCATCCACGACGACCGGCTTCCGCGCCATCAGGTCGTCGCGCACCGTGACGGTGTTGCCAATGACCCCGACGCACCCGCAGGAAAGCGTCAACCCAAGAATCGCCGCTGATCCCAGCAACTTTCTGAACATGCGAAGCCTCCCGAAAAGAAGAGCCGAAGCCCCTGACCGTCTGCGGTGAAAGGTGAACCTCGTCATTCCCGCGCAGGCGGGAATCCAGCGGTCTGGCTGTGCGATCTGAACGCCCGCCTTTACGGGCGCGACAATCTGAAAGCCCGGCTCACAGCGCCGCCGCAGTCTGATAACGCCCCCATGCAGCCCAGACAGTGCGGGCACCAGGTCGGTTAGCCGAATCCGCCGCCGCGCAGGCTCCCCAGGCCCGCACACACCCCGCGCCCGCGCATCAGGCCTGCTCGCGCCGCCGCTCGACGGACCGGGCGATGAGCAGGCCGATCTCGAACAGCCCGCACATCGGGATGGCCAGGAGCATCTGGCTGAACACGTCCGGCGGCGTAAGGACCGCGGCGACGATGAAGATGATGAGGATGATGATTCGGCGGGACTTGCGCATCTGGGCCACGGACACGATGCCGGTCCACGCAAGGAAAAGAACGGCGATGGGCAACTGGAACGCCAGCCCGAACGCCAGCGCCAGCATCAGCACGAAGGAGGTGTACGAGTCCACCGTGAAGTCACCGGTGATGATCGCGCGTCGCGCCCCGGCGATCAGCGGGACCGACCAGCGTTCGGCGTCACCCTGCACGGAAAGGATTCGTGATTGCCGGTTGAACCAGATGTCTCCGGGCTGCGGAGCCTTCGGATCGTTCTCCAGAATCGGGATGCGCGGCGCGGGCGTGTCGCCTGCCTTTTCGCCGGGATTCGTGGCGCCATCTTTCGACCCAGCCTCACCCTCCTCGTCTCCCAGCAGCAGTTTCTGGAACGGTGTGATCCCGTTGTAGGAGGCCGCGAAGCTCTTGTTGAATGCGACGAAGAAGTTCAGAACGATCGGCAGGGCGACCATGTACATGAAGAGGACGCCGAGGATGAAAAGCCCCCCCGAGGCTGGCACGAACCGCCGCGCGAAACGCTGCTCCTTCGGGTACAGACCGGACGCGACAAACTGCCATGCCTGGTAGAGCAACCACGGTCCCGCGAGGATCACGCCCGAAAGCAGACCCACCTTCATGTACACGGAAAAGCCCGCCTGCGGTGTGGAGCCCAGGAGCTGCGTGGGAAGGTGGTGGCGGTCCTGCACGGCGAAGAGCGGCTGGAAAAGCAAAGTCATGATCGGCTTGGCCGAGAGCAGGCCGATGACGGCGCCGACCACGACCCCGAGCAGGCCGAGCATCAGCCGGAGGCGCAGTTCCTCAAGATGATCGCCGAAGGACATGCGCGTACGGTCCATGTACTCGCCGGCCGAGGCGTCGTCGGGGTTTGCGGCTCGACCGATGTTGCGTCCGAGGATCTTCATGCGGGCGGGATTGTAATTCGGCGCGGAGGGTCGGGCGAGAACCAAAGGGGAGCACTCGCGGCCGGCGTTGCAGGGCCGGTTGGGCTGCGCGATGCACGGGTCCGCTGCTGCGGACCCGTGCCACCCGCCATGGCTCATGGTCGGTGTGCGTTTCTGCATCAAAGGCTGACGCAATCTTTGCGCGGTCCTAATGTTGCAACTTGTTCCGTACCGCCGCCGACGGGACAATGACCGCACGATGCAAGGCAACGGGTCATCCAGCGTGAAGTCGAATGCTCATAAGCAGATCCTGGTTGTTGAGGATGAGAAGGACCTGCTCGAACTGCTCTGCCTGAACCTGCGCCGGGAGGGATACGTCTGCCGATCCACCGCCGACGGGCGTGCGGCGATTGCCGAGGCGCAGCGGCAGCCGCCGGACCTGGTCCTGCTCGATCGCATGTTGCCCGGAACGTCCGGAGACGAGGTGGCCCGACGCCTGCGCAGCGCCCCAAGGACCGCGCAGGTGCCGATCGTCATGCTCACGGCCAAGTGCGCGGAAGTGGACCAGGTCGTCGGGCTGTCCATCGGCGCCGACGACTACATCACCAAGCCGTTCTCCATGGCCGTGCTGCTGGCGCGCATCGCGGCGCTGCTGCGACGCTCGCAGGCGGGCGTGCCGCAGCCGCAGGTGCTCACGCTGGGCCCGGTGGTGCTTGATGCGGACCGGCACGAGGCCACGGTGCATGACGTGCCGATCTCGCTGACGGCCACGGAATTTCGGCTGCTTCGCGCCTTAATGGCGGCGCAGGGGCGCGTGCTGTCGCGCAATCAGCTCATCGACAAGGCTCTAGGGGAAGGCGTGGTGGTGACGGACCGCACGATTGACGTGCACGTCACGGCGCTGCGCAAGAAGATGGGCGAAGGCGGGCAGTGGATCTGCACCGTGCGCGGCGTCGGCTACACCTTCCGCGACCCCAACCGCGGAGAGTGATTCGCGGCGGCGGACCTTCAGCGCATCAGCTCAAGCACCTCGCCCTTGACGTCTACATCCCGCAGGGCGCCGCGCGCGCTGGGCTGCCTCAACGGGACCGAAGCGATGAGCGCGGCTCGCTGCCGAGCGTGCGACGCCGGCGCGCCATGGGAACCTTGGATCAGGTCCGTGTTCAGCGGGATGCCCTTGGTCGCGGGATCGAAAAACATCTCCAGCGGGTCGTAGCCCGGTTTGCGGTGAATGTCGACCGTGCGCGCGAATGGCGGCGCCAGCGCGTCGTCCAGCCACCAGGGATACGCGAACCAGTGATCCGCGCGGGCGATCAGAACGATTTCACCGCTGCGTGCGTGATCCATCCCAATCGCCCCAAGATCCGCTCCCGCGCACACCTGCTCGATTCCCTGCATCCCGCGAAACAGATCCGCAACCTGCATCACCCGCGCGGAGTCTTTCACGTACACATGCGCGAGTTGATGATCAACCACGGTGAACGCCTGGGATGTCCGCAGATCGAGGTGTTCCCTGCCGTCCTTCTCGCGCATGCCCACCAGCCCGGCCTGCCGCAGGGTGCGATTGGGAAACACCGCGCCCGACACGCTCGTCATCGCGTACTCGCCCGCAACGAGAAAGACGGTGTCATCTCCGACCCGCGACGAGTTCACCCACGCGGCGAACGCCGCCAGTTCCGCGTCCAGGTCGACCAGCGCCTGCCGCGCCGGCGCGCTGTCGGGTCCGAATTTCTGCGCGGCGTAATCGAGGTGCGGGAGATAGATGAAATGAAACGCCGGGGCGTGTCGCGCGATGAGCCATCGCGCCCCGCCGAGGATCCACCGCGTGGACTGGATGCCCGCCAGCGGTCCCCAGTAATGCTGAAGCGGAAAATGCCCCAGTTCCGGCAGCATTTCGGCGTACAGCCCGTCGGGCTTGGAATAGCACCACAGCTTCATGGTGCCGTCCGGCTCGTGGATCGGCGCGGGCGTGACGATGAAATCCACGGACGCGCCCTTGATGTTCTGCGCGTGCCAGACGGCGGAAGTGAGCGTGGGGTCCGCCCGGCGCAGTGCGTCCCAAATGAACTCTCCGCGGACGACGCTGTTCGGCGCAACCCAGAACTCGACCTCGTCACGGTCGCGGTGGTAGAAGCCGTTGGCGATGACGCCGTGCTCGCGCGGCGGGCAGCCCGTGAGCATGGACGCCTGCACCGGCGAAGTGACGCAGGGAAACGTCGGGGTCAGTTCCGCGATGTGGCCCGCGTTCGCCCAGCCGTGCAGCGTGGGCGTGCCCTCCTTCGTGACGTCGCCGACGCGTAACCCCGGAGTCGATAAGAGGATGACGCGCCGGCGGCTCATGAAGGCGCCTCGGCGGTGTCCGCCCGCTCGCGCCCGCGCGGGGCGTCGATGATCCCCTCGAACAACGCGCTGCCCACGCGAACGTGCGTCGCGCCGGCCTCCACCGCGAACTCGAAGTCCGCGCTCATGCCCATCGAGAGGACGCGGAAGTCCTCCCGCGCGCCGCGCTTGCGACGGATGTCGCCGAACATCTCGGCCATGCGCTCGAAGACGAAACGGATGCGCGACTCGTCCGGCGTGTTCGGACCCATCGCCATCAGCCCGCAGAGGCGGATGTGGCGCAGCGTAGACAGCACCTCGACCATGTGCGGCGCCGCGGGGAAGGCAATGCCGTGCTTGCCCGATTCGTCGGCGGCGTTCAGTTCAAGCAGGACGGGCGTGACGACGCCGAGCTTGGCGGAGTGCGCGTCGATGTCCTCCGCGAGGCGCAGCGTATCCACCGAGTGGATCAGCGCCGTCCACGGCAGCGTCTTGGCGACCTTGTTGCGCTGCAGCGGGCCGATCAGGTGCCAGCGCGGCTCCGGCGGCGGCTTCCCCTCGACCGCGCGGCGGCGACCGAGCCACTCGCGCGTGGCGGCCGCGCGGCGGATGAGTTCCTGCGGGCGGCTTTCACCCAGGTCGGTCAGGCCCGCTTCGATGAGAAGCCGGATGACTTCCAGGCTGACGTACTTGGTGACGCCCACCAGCGTGACGGAAGCAGGCGGTCGGTGTGCGCGGGCGCAGGCGGCCTCGATCCGCTCACGGACGCGTTTGAGATTGTCCTGAAGCCTTCGCTTCATGATCCGCAGTCAGCCCGGAACCTGCAGAAGCCGGACACGCGGCGGGAGCTTAATGCAATCGGCGCGGGTTGGGAACAGCCGCCACGGTTCACGCAGAACCTTTCAATGATCCCATTTCCCGACTACGGCGATCGAGTCATCCCTTCGTTTTCCGACCGGCAAGCAAGCTACGTCAACGCATGCTCACGCCGAGCACCGCGAGAGCATGCCACGCAGCCGAGAATTGAAGGGCCCAGCGGACAAACTCAGGATGGCAGCCTCCCTGAGTCACAAACTTACGCGCCCGGCAACATGCTCACGCTGAGTACAGCGAAAGCATGCCACCCTGGCGGGAATGGAAGGGCCCCGGCGGTCCAAGACCCGCGCCCCCGGACGGCAGCACCCCGCGACTCACCCCAAGGTGATCCGGGCGAACTTCCGCTTGCCGCGCTGCACGATGTCCCCGCTCTTCACCGCCAGGCCGGCCCAGGGATCGGTCACGACGCCGCCGTTGATGCGCACGCCTTTTTCCTCCACGGCGCGGCGCGCGTCGCCTTTCGACGTCGCCATGCCGCAAGCGACGAGCAGATCGCCGGGGCTGATCTTGCCGTCGTCGCCGAGCTTGCCGTCGAGACGGATTTCTGGGATGTCGTCCGGAAGTCCGCTGCCCCCGCCGCTGAACACCCGCGCGAACTCCGAAGCCGCATGGTCCGCAGCGCCCGCATCGTGATATTGTGTGATGATCTGCCGCGCGAGGATCTCCTTCGCCTGTCGCGGGTGCGTGGCCGCCGGGTCCACCCATTGGCCGATCGCTTCCGCGGAGGCGTCGGTGGTCAGCTCAAACCAGTTGCGCATCAGCGTGTCGGGGATGCTCATCACCTTGCCGAACATCTCGCCCGGCGGATCGGTGACCGCGACGTAGTTGCCCATCGACTTGCTCATCTTCTGCGTGCCGTCCGTGCCCACAAGGATGGGCATGACCAGCACGATCTGCGGCGGCTGATCGTTGAGGCGCTGCAGGTCGCGCCCGCAGAGGTTGTTGAACGTCTGGTCCGTCCCGCCCAGCTCCACGTCGCTGCGGATCATCACGCTGTCGTAGGCCTGCATGATCGGGTAGAGCAGCTCGTGCAGGTAGATTTCCTTGCCTTCCGCGATGCGCTTGGCGAACGTGTCGCGCTCCAGCATGCGCGCCGTGGTCATGCTGCTCATCAGCTTGACGACTTCGGCGAACGTGAGCTTGGCGAGCCACTCGCTGTTGTAGCGGACTTCGAGCTTTTCGGGGCGGAGATCGAGCACCTTGCCCGCCTGCTGGAAATACGTCGCCGCGTTGGATTGAATCTGCTCCGGCGAGAGCACTGGCCGCGTCTTGGATCGGCCCGTGGGATCGCCGATCATGGCGGTGTAGTCGCCGATGATGAGCACCGCGGTGTGGCCGAGGTCCTGGAACTGCCGCAGCTTGCGGAGGACGACGGTGTGCCCGAGCGTGAGATCCGGCGCGGTGGGGTCCATGCCAAGCTTGGCGCGCAGGGGGCGGCCCGCTGCGAGGCGGGCTTTCAACTCCTCAGCGCTGTAGACCGCTTCCGCCCCGCGCGTCAGAATCGCGAGTTGTTCGTCCACCGATCTCATGGCAACTTCGGACGCGCGTGGTGACAGGTTCGCATGGCAGCCCCCTTAGCCGTTCAATTCCCGCTCCGTCGCTGTTCGAAGGTCGGTCCCGCGCCGCCGGGCCTCTCCCCGCTGCGACCCATGTTGGCACGGCGTCTTAGCGGGGTTTCAGCCGCAGAGCAAGCGCAGCCGGGATCGCCTCGACCCCGGGGTTGGGTCAACGAGCTTCCGCGAGGGCGGGGACGGAGTTGGCGTCGGCTCGTCAGTGCGGGCTCCAAGGGAACGGATCCGGTTGTGACTGAGCTCAGCGGTGGGTCCGCCGGCGGTTACTCTCGGATGATCGCGCCCGCCAGCCGCTGCGCGCCGACCAGCGGACGCAGGTCGCCGGCGTTGAGGACGCGGATGTCGCGGATGCCGTACTTCATCATGGCCAGGCGCGTCAGGCCCAGCCCGAAGGCGAAGCCGGTCCACTGCGTCGGGTCGATCCGGCCGGCGCGCAGCACGTTGGGATGCACCATGCCGCAGGGGAGGATCTCGACCCAGCCGGAGTGCTTGCAGGTCGGGCAGCCCCTGCCGCCGCAGATCTGGCAGTTCATGTCGATCTCGATGCCCGGCTCGACGAACGGGAAATATCCCGGTCGGATGCGCAGCTCCACCTCGCGGTGCATGACCTCGGAGAGCAGCGTTTTGGAGAGGGCAATGAGGTTGGCGATGCTGATGTCGCGGTCGATCATCAGCCCTTCCACCTGGTGAAACGTGCATTCGTGCGAGGCGTCGAGCGTCTCGTAGCGGAAGCAGCGACCCGGCACGAGCGTGCGCAGCGGCGCGCCGAACTTGTGCATGGCGCGAATCTGCACCGGCGATGTGTGCGTGCGCAGCACCATCCCGTTCTTCAGCCAGAACGTGTCCTGCATGTCGCGCGCCGGGTGGTCGCCGGGGATGTTCAAAGCCTCGAAGTTGAAAAACTCGGACTCCATCTCCGGGCCGGCCTCGATGGTGAATCCGAGGCGGACGAAGATGCGCTCGATCTCCCACTGCACGGCCGTGACGGGGTGGACGCTGCCCATCTCGCGCCATTCGCCCGGCAGGGTCGGATCGAAGGACGCGGCGGCCTGCTGTTCGGCGCCGGCGGCCTGCTGCTGGAGGGCGTCACGGTGAGTGCCGAGGCGAGCTTCGATCCGGTTCTTGCGCGAGTTGACGGTCTGGCCGACCTGTCCCCGCTGATCCGCCGGGAAGTCCTTGATGGCCTTGACGAAGGCGGAGAGCGGACCGGTCTTGCCGAGGATCTCAGCCTCGAAGCGGCGCAGTTCGTCGATCGAACGCAGGGTGGGCAGTGCGTCCTCCACGCGGCGCTCGATCTGATCCAGTTCGGTTGTGAGCTTGGCGATATCCATGCAAGGCTCCACCTTCGACCGCGAAAGGGGCCAGGGCGCCGGGATCCAACCCGTGCGCCGGCAGCCCGCCCCTGCGCCGGCATCCAGCCCCTGCGCGCGTGATCGCAGGCCAGCTTAGGTTTGAGATGCGCCGGTTTCAAGCGGTGCGCGAGGTGTAGCCGGCCCGCGATGCGAGGTCATGCCGACCCTGGGCCGGCCGGTCAGGCAGACACGGTTACGCATGTCCGCAGTCAAAGTGCGCTGGCCCTGCGTCTGGCCTTGAACTTGCAGGGTCATTATCATGCCCGGCGCTGACAGGCGTCTTGAGGCGTGGCGGGCGCAACGGTGCTCTTGTCCATCGTGGCCGACCGCCCAGCGTGTTGGCCGCGTGATTCGACCCATGAGAAAGCTTGAGGGGTTAGCGTGAAGATTCTCTGCGTCGTCAAGCAGGTGCCGGATTCCAATGCGACGGTTAAGGTTCGCGCGGATGGCAAGGACATCGAGTCGGCGGGCGTCAAGCTGGTCGTCGATCCTTTTGACGAGTTCGGCGTGGAGCTGGCCGTGCAGTTGCGCGAAAAAGGCAACCCGGTCAGCGAGATCGTGGCGATCACCGTGGGAGACGACAAGGCCGGCGAGGCGCTGCGCACGGCGCTGGCGATGGGGGCGGACCGGGCGCTGCACCTGAACGATGCCAAGTTCGCCTCATCGAACGAGCTGTTCACGGCCTATCTGATGGCGCAGGCGGTGCGCAAGGAGGGCGAGACGTTCGACCTCGTGGTGTGCGGGAAGCAGAACATCGACCTCGACAGCGGCGCGACCGGGGCGGCGCTGGCGGAGTTTCTAGACCTGCCGCACGTGGCGGCCGTGCAGGGCTTTGAGCTGACCGACGGCGGCCGGCGGTTCACGGCGCGGCGGCGCATTGAAGGCGCGGAAGAGGTGCTGGAAGGCGAGCTGCCGGTGGTGCTCACGATCGACAAGGGCCTGGTCGAAGCGCGGTATCCGTCGCTGCCGAATCTGATGAAAGCGAAGAAGAAGCCGCTCAAAGTGTTCACCGCCGCGGACATTCCCGGCGAGGAGGCGGGCAGCGCCGGCACGCATGTGGATCGGCTCACGCCGCCGGCGCCCCGGCCGGACTGCAAGTTCATCGAAGGCGAGCCGGCGGCGATGGCAAAGGAACTGGTGCGCCTCCTGCGGGAAGAGGCGAAGGTGGTTTGAGAAGAGACCCGGCGCTGCGGCGTTGGCTCGATGATTCAGGGTTCACGATGAGCAAGAACATCCTCGTCATGCTGGAGCAGCGGGAGGGGCGGATTCTCCCGGCTTCCTATCAGCTTTTTACACCTGCGCGGAAGTTGGCGCAGGCGTTGGGCGGGCAGGTGGTCGCCTGCCTCGTGGGGGACGCGGTCAGCGCGTTAACGGGGGCGGTGGGCGCCTACCAGCCGCAGACGATTTACACGGTCGAGCATCCCGAGCTTAAGTTCTATCGCGCGGGCGCGTATGCCGCCGCGGCGTGCGCGGTGATCGACGAGGCCCAGCCGAAGGGGGTGCTGTTTGCGACGTCGTTTATGGGTCGAGACTGGGCGGCGCGGACGGCGGCGCGGAAGCGCGGGGCGCTGGCGATCGACTGCACGGAGCTGGTGCCGGACGGCGAAGACCTGATCGCGTCGAAGACGTTGTACGCGGGGAAGGTGACGGCGGCGTTCCGGCTTTCCAGTTCGCGCCTTCAGGTGGCCACCGTGCGGGCGAATGTCTTCTCCGCTCCGGCGCCGCAGTCCGGCGCGTCCGCGCCGGTTCAAGCGGTTCCGGTCAACTTTTCTCCCGCGGACACGCGCGTGGTCGTCAAGCAGGTCGTGCAGACCAGTTCGGGCATCAAGGACGTCACCGAGGCGGACGCCATCGTCGCCGGCGGACGCGCCTTGAAAAACGAGGAGGGTTTCCAGAAGGTTATCTTCCCGCTGGCGGCCGCGCTGGACGGCGCCGTCGGCGCTTCGCGCGCCGCGTGCGACGCGGGGTATCAGCCGCACTCGCGGCAGGTCGGTCTGACCGGCAAGGTGGTCACGCCCAAGCTGTACATCGCGTGCGGCATCGACGGGGCGATTCAGCACCTGGCGGGCATGCGCGGCAGCAAGGTCATCGTCGCCGTGAACACGAAGAAGGAAGCGCCGATCTTCAAGGTGGCGACGTACGGCTGCGTCGCGGACCTGTTCGCCCTGGTTCCCCTGATTACCGAAGAGGTCAAGAAGCTGCACGCGCATTGAACGGACGCCCGCGCGGCGGCGAAACGGCAAGGATCGGTCCCGATGCGCACCGTATTTCGCTGCGGTCTGCGGTCTGTCGTGCTTCTCATGGCGGCGGCGTTCGGCGCGCCTCGGGCGGCCCTTGCGCGAGTCGCCTCGCCGCCTTCGGAATCGCCCGCCGTTTATGAGCTGGTGCTCACCGCGGCGCTGGACCGCGTACCCGTTCAGTACCGTTCCATCTACGAACCGCATCGGCAGGCGATCCTCACATGCGCGACGGGCGGCGGCGCGGGCCGGTTTGCCCCTTCGCCCGTGCTCACGCGCGCGGAGTCGCACTACCTGATGCTCGACGCCGCTTGCACCGAGCCTGCGGCGGCGGCCCGGCTCAAGGCGGCTCGCGCGTTTCCGCATGAGGCTCAGCCGGCGGAGAAACTGCTGACCGAGCACGGTCAACGCGAAGGCGGGCGGCTTCCGTGGGCTTTGGCGGAGCAGTGCGAGGCGCTCACCGCCGCCATCCGCGGACGCAACGAACCGGAGACCGCGCGACTGGCGGGCGCCGTCGTTCACCTGGCCGTCGATGCGGGCCTGCCGTTCAACACGACCACCCAGCACCTCGGTCCCACCGCGTCGCAGTTTGTCCTTCCGGAGGGAGCGCCGGCGGAACCGTTCGTGGACTGCGCGAACGCGCGGGGGCGGACGCAGGACGCGCTGATCCGCCGTCACCGGGCCTTGCTGACGGTCGCCCTTGCCGACTCGCAGCGGATCTGTTCGCCGACGGAGAGCGTCGTGGACGACGCGCTGCACGAGATGATCCGCGCGTCCGCCGCCTTGGATGCGCTTCTGGAGGCGGATCGCTTGCTCGTCGAGCGCTGGGGGCTTCGCGATGGGGAGGCGTTCGTCGCCATCGCCGAGCCTTTCTTGACGGAACTGGACGGACGATGCCTGCCCCTCGTGACCGCGCGGCTGGACGCGGCGGCATGCTTTTCGGCGGCGCTGCTCGTCCAATGCGCGGCCGCGGCGAACGGCGATGCCGCGGTCTCGACCCTCGCCACCGCATCGAAAGGCGACAAGTCCAAGTCCCCACCCGCGCCGCCGAAGTCCGAGGGATCCGCCGCATTGCCGCCGGCCTCGTCCGGTGCGGTTGGCGCTCCTGCCGGCAGTACGTCGAAACCGGCTCCCGCCCCGGCCGCGACGGTGTTCATCGGGAGCAAGAACTCGAAGAAATTCCACCGCCCCACGTGCCGCTGGGCCGAGAGCATCAAGGAAGACAACCGCGTCACCTTCGCCAGCGCCGCCGCCGCCGTGACCGCCGGCCGTGAACCTTGCTCGACCTGCGAACCGAAGGATTGAAGCGTTCGAGCCGGAGCGATTGAAAGGTCGTCGAGCGGACTTCGTGCATACACCGGGAGCGCGTCCACAGGGACCGTGGGGCGTGGCCACTGATCTTGGCAATCAGTTTCGAGCCGCATTCGACGGCCGAGTTTGCCCTGGAAGGGGCGGCCTGATTCGCTCAGCCTCGTCCGCTCGATCCCCAATGCCGAGCCGGGCTGAGCCCCAGGACGGCGCCTGCCGGTTCGCCAACGCCGAGTGAGCCGGATCCCAAACCAGCGTCCGCTCGATCCCTGCACCGCCCCCCGCTTCATCCCCGCGCGGGCGTCCGCAGCGCACAAGGGGCGGCGTCGCGCCGGCTCACTCGGGTGCGGCCTCTCCCAGCTCGCGCACGTCGATTCCCAGAGGCACGGCCACGCCCAGACCCTTGCGATGGGCCTCATGGAGGTATGGAACATCGCCCGCGCCTGCGTCAAGCTCGGGCAGCCCCCTGCTCTTGCGAACCTCACTCAAGGAGGACAAGCCCAGGGTATCCACCGCCACCGGATCCATGCCGAGAATGAAAACCCCCGCGTCGTCCACGTACTCCGGTTTCACGAGTGGACCGTCGGCGAAGGTGATGCGAGCCGCGTCCACCAGCGTCAGGGCGATCCGCACGCGCGCGGCAAGCGACTGGTAAATATCCGTGATGAACGGACAGCAATGGTTGGCGTGCAGGCGGCCGGGGCGGCGAACCAGCCCATAGGCGAGGTTTTTCATGCCGCACGTCATTCCCGCGATGTTATGAGTTTTGAGGAATGGCACATTGATGATGGCCGTGACTTGCTTGAGCACCGCGGAGAATTGATCCTTGCCGCTGCCAAAGTCCGTTTCCTCCGCCTCGAAACCCGCGCGCGCGCGAAGCGTCCCCAGCTCCTCCGCGATGCCTTCCGGCGCCTCGATCAGCACGAGGTGCGAAGGCGACCAGCCGGCCGAGCGAAGAGAACCCACCAGCGCGCGCGCCATGGCCGGCGTCGTGCCGAGCACGGCCTGCCCCGAGCGGTTGAACTTGATGCCCACCACGTCGTCGGGCTTCAGCAACGCCGCCCAGGCTGCGTCGGTGGACCCAGTGCCGGTGAGCGCGGTGAGTGATTCGTGGATGCCCTCAGTCACGACATCCTCGCGAATGCCTGAAGGCGTGTTCAGGCGACGGGATGCCCAGCGGACTACGCGAGGCCGAGGCGTGCGCGGATCGAGCGTGGGCGGTTCGTCGCGCGACGGCGCGTGCGGCTCGGCGTGGGTCGGCGCGTGCGGGGTGGCTTGGGCCGGCTCGTGTGACTTGCCGTGCTTTTCATCTTCGATCGAGGCGCGCGCCGCACCCGCCAGCAGCGTCGCCGTGGAGATCAGAAAGCCCCGCCGATCCGGGTGACAGGGACTGCTGGAGATGGGCGCGCGAGGTTCCGCCGAGCGCACGGTCTCGACCGCTGCCCCGGGCTGCGTGATGTTGGCGATGTTCCTGGAAGTGCTCATGCGTCGAGGGATACGGTCCTCAGTTGCAGCGGTCGAGCTTGCGAAGCCCGCGCGCCCTGGGGATATCGGCAATTCCTGCGGAATAGATGCGGTCCATCCTCGATTTCGACATTGATCTCACAGGCGTCATCCAGGCGTCTTCGGCGGCACGCGGCTAATGGGGGAAACACGGGTCCGCAGCAGCAGCGCGTGGTTCGCACAAGCGATCGCCGGTTGCTCCCCCGCCACGGCGTGGCGAGTACGTCAGACCGTGCCTCCCTGCCCGCGCGCGTCAGCAGGCGCCTGCCCCCGCATCTCAGGCAGCGTCCTGCGCTCCCTCACGGTCGCGGCTCTGTTCACCCGGCCTCATTGACGCGACGCACGGACGTGGCGACCCTGACGAAGGAACCCGCCCAAGCGTGAGACGGCTTCTCATCCCCCTCCACCTCGATAAGCTTCCCGCTGGGAAGGCCCGGCGGGACCACCTCGACGCGCCTGCTTCCCTTGGAGCCGCGCCCATGACCGATCGACCGCCGGACGGGGACATGCAGATCATCGAACTGGCCGCTGCGCCGCCGATCGCCGCCGTGCCGCCCGAGCAGTTGCGCTGGCGCTGCGATCCGGCCTCTCTGCCCTTCGCTTCCACGGCGGAGCTGGCGCCGGTCGAGGGAATCGTGGGTCAGGACTCGGCCGTGGAGTCGCTGGCGTTCGGGCTGGAGGTGCAGGCGCCGGGGCAGAACATTTTCGTTCGCGGCCTGACGGGCACGGGCCGGCTCACGCTGATCCGGCGGATGCTGGAGACCATCCGTCCGAGCTGCCCGCCGTCGCGCGATCGCTGCTATGTACACAACTTCGCCCAGCCTGAAAGCCCCAGACTCATCACGCTGAAGCGCGACCAGGCGCCCGCCTTCCGCCGCGCCATCGACGAGCTGGCCAACTTCATCCGCGACGACCTGCCCGCCGCGCTGCGCAGCGAAGCGTTCCTCTCGAAGAAAACCGCGCGCGAAAAGCAGGCGCAGAAGGAAGTCGAGGCCGTCGTCGCGCCGTTTGAGGCAACCTTGCGGGCCGGCGGACTGGCGCTGGTGACGGTCATGGTCGGTCCCGTCGCGCAGGCCGCCCTCTTCCCCATCGTGGAAGGACAGGCTCTGACGCCGGAGCAGTGGCAGGAGCTGCGTCACAGCGGGCGGATCACGGATGACGAGGCCGCGGAGTTCCGCCGCAAGCAGGAAGATCATCAGGAGCAGCTCCGCGCCGTCATGGAGGAGGTCAACGCCATCCGCTCGCGCCATGGGGAGGAGATCAAGGAGTTGGGCGAGCAGGAAGTCCGCACCATCCTCGCTACGTTCACCTCGCGCATCCGCGCGCAGTTTCAGGATGGCAGCGTCGCCGTGTTCCTCGCGGAGCTGATCGAGGACGCGGCCAAGCACAGCGCCGCCGAGAAAGACGAGGACGACTACACGCGGCGGTATCGCGTAAACGTGCTGATTTCGCGCGGCGAAGGCGAGGGCTGTCCCATCATCGTCGAATGCACGCCGACGATGACCAATCTGCTCGGGTCGGTCGAGCGCCGCTTCGAGCGCGACGGCATGGGGCGCAGCGACCACACGCTGATCCGTCCCGGCGCCATCCTTCGCGCGGACGGCGGATTCCTCGTGCTCGACGCGCGCGACGTGCTCACGGAGCCCGGCGCGTGGCGGGTGCTGGTGCGCACGCTCAAGACCGGGCGGCTGGAGATCGTGCCGCCGCAGTTGTCGCTGCCGTGGTGGGGGCCGACGCTTCAGCCCGAGCCGATCGACGTCAACGTGAAGGTCGTGCTGCTGGGCGACATGGAGATCCACTACCTGCTGGACAGCGAGGACGCGGACTTCCCCTACCTCTTCAAGGTGCTCGCCGATTTCGACAGCATGATCCCGCGCACGCCCGAGAACGTCCTTCAGTACGGACGCGTGCTCTCGCGCATCGCCCAGGAAGAGAACCTCGCTCCGTTCACGAATGAAGCCGTGGCCGCCCTCGTCGAGCACGGCGCGCGCATCGCCGGTCGCCGTGAGAAGCTCACCGCGCGGTTCGGGCGTCTGGCGGACCTGGCGCGCGAGGCGGCCTTCATCGCCGGGCGCGAAGGGTCGAAGCAGGTCCGCGGCAGCGACGTGCGGCAGGCCGTGGCGCGCACCAAGCGCCGCGCCGACCTGCCTTCCCGCCAGTTCCGCGAGTACATCGCCGACGGGACGATCAAGATCGCCGCCACCGGACGCGCAGTCGGACAGGTCAACGGGCTGGCCGTGCTGCAAGCCGGTCCCCTCACCTACGGCTTCCCCTCGCGCATCACGGCCACGATCGGTCCCGGCTCGGTGGGCGTGATCAACATCGAGCGCGAGGCCGAGCTGTCCGGCGCGATTCACACCAAGGGCTTCTACATTCTCGGCGGATTGCTGCGGCACCTCCTGCGAACGCACCACCCGCTGGCGTTCCATGCATCCATCGCTTTCGAGCAGAGCTACGGCGGCATCGACGGAGACTCCGCGTCGGGCGCGGAGATGTGCTGCCTGCTCAGCGCGTTGACCGACGTCCCACTTCGTCAAGATCTGGCGATGACCGGAGCGATCGACCAGGTGGGCAACATCCTCGCCGTCGGCGCAACCAACGAAAAGATCGAGGGGTTCTACGACGCCTGCCGCGATCTGGGACTGTGCGGCACGCAGGGCGTCATCATCCCGAAAGCCAACGCGGGCGACCTGATGCTGCGCGAGGACGTCGTCGAGGCCTGTCGGGAAGGGAGATTCCACGTTTACGCGGTGGACCACGTACGCGGCGCGCTGGAGCTGCTGACGGGCATCCGCGCCGGCGAGCCGGACGACTCGGGCTTCTATCCGGACACGACCCTGCTCGGGCTGGCGGTCGGACGCGCTTATGAGTACTGGGTCAAGGCGTCGCAGAACGCGCCGCAGTTCGAGGCGCAGCCTGATGAGTCGTCTGATGCAAGGCCCGCGGAACGAAAGCCCCCTTCCCCGCCGAAAAGGCTGGAGGAGTGACGCGAATCCTGCTGCATTCCCTGAAGCCTCGCACCGCGCGCCAGTGACCTGGCCGGCAGTTGCAAGAAGGCGGCACGGACCCGCGGGACGGGCATGGCTGCGCTGAGGTCGATTCATGCGGCGAACCGTAAGTCGCCTGAAGCGAAGCACGGTAGTGGCCTCGCAACCCAGCCAGCCGTTCCGCGTCGCGCCCGGATTCCCGCCCATGGGAAGACCACGAGCAGCTCATCCCTCCGGACGGTTCTCACCCAAGTCGGCTCGTTGGAGCGCCGCTCCCTCGCTCATGACTCCCGGTGGCAGGCTCAATCTTTTCAATCTCCTGTGCGATCTCCTCGGGCAGGTTGATCGCGAGCGCTTGGAGGTTCTCCTTGAGCTGCGCGGGCTTGGTCGCGCCGAGGATCACGCTGGACACGCCGCCCTGCGCCAGCGCCCAGGCGAGCGAAAGCTGCGCTCGCGTGCAGCCGACCCGGTCCGCCAGTGCCTGCACTTGCATGCTGCGCGCCACGTTTTCCGGCGTGAACAGCTTCTCCTTGAGCCAGTCGATGCCCGCCAGCCGGCTGCCCTTCGGTACGCCCTTGTCGTACTTGCCGGTGAGCAGCCCCGACGCCAGCGGGCTCCACACCACCGCGCCCATGCCCAACTCGCGCAGCGCGGGCTGCACGTCTTCCAGGTACTTGCGACGGTAGACGATGCTCAGTTGCGGCTGCTCGACCTGGGGCGCGTAGAGGTTTCCACGCCGGCACAGCGCGTGCACCTCCGCAAGCTGCCGGCCCGTCCATTCGCTCGTGCCCCAGTAGAGCACCTTGCCCTGGTGGATGAGGTCGTCCATCGCCCGCGCGGTCTCCTCCACCGGCGTCTGATCGTCGAAGCGGTGGCAGAAGTAAACGTCGAGGTAGTCCGTCCCGATCCGCTTGAGGCTCCGCTCGGCAGATTCCATGACGTGCTTGCGCGACAGGCCTCGGTCGTTGACGTCGTTGCTCATGGGGAAATACAGCTTCGTCGAGATGACCAGCTCGTGCCGCGGCAGATCGCGCAGCACGCGCCCCATGGCCTTCTCCGCCTCGCCCGCCGCATAGGCGTCGGCGATGTCGAAGAAGTTGATGCCCGCGTCGAAGGCGGTTTGGATCATCCGCCGAACGACGGCCTTGTCCTTCACCGCCGCACCAAACGTCGTCCACCCGCCCAGCCCCAGCGCGCTGACCTGGGTCCCGCATCGTCCCAGCGGTCGATACGACATCTCGATGGCCTTCGATTTCATGGCATATGAGTCCGTGGCGAAAGGCAACATTCGTCATTCCCGCGCAGGCGGGAATCCAGACGGTTGTTGTGACGCGGCATTAAGTCAGCGGTTCTTGCGCGGCGGACTGGACTCCAGCCCACGTGGAGGTGACGGTCCTGAAGGTCGGTTTCGAGGTCTGCCACGGGCTGCTGAAGGCGCGATCAGGAACAACGGGAACACTTCGAAATGGACAGGATCGACGAGATAAACAGGATGGGGATGATCCGGGCCTTTGGCCGCAGGATTGCGTCGATCCTGCTCATCCGGTTCATCTTGCCCACGCATGGGAACGCGCTCAGTTGGTCCTTAAGCGTTCCCTAAGGCGCCGTGATCTCCGTCTCGCACTGTGAAATCACCTGGAACAGTCCGTCGCTGGCCGTCAGGCGCAGAGTGACCGTGCCCACCTCCAGCGCCGTAAACGTGGTGTCGGCGTCGGTGGGGTCGCCGATATCGCCGGCTGCGGCCGGAAACGCCTCCCAGAGGAACTTGGCGATCTGCCCCGCGTTCTGCGCGCCCGACAGCAGCGTGCCCGTCTGGCCGACTTCCAACTGGGCAGGACATGAAGGCTCGATCGAAATCGCCTGATAGCAGCCGGACAGCGCAGCCACACCCGCAACCGAAATGGCCAACCTCATCGCAAGAACGCGTTTTCGCATGAACGGAACCCTCCGCATCTGAAGCTCAGGATACCGGCGGTCGCGGGCGGCGTCGAGCGGAGGTCCGCCTCATCCCTAGTGCAACCGCGTTCCGGCGGGATATCAGGATCGGGCGATCTGGCATGTTCACCATGCCGTCGAGAGGGCGCAACCCAAGCACGTTCGATGGTTTCACGCATCCGCCGCGGTGGAACCGTGCGCAGTTCAACGCGACGCTGCGCTCGTTTCTTCGATCGCTTGGCAAGTGTGTCGCATAATACCACAAATAGGTGCAGCCAAAGGGGAAACTGGCGAAAGCGTGGTTCGGGATTCTTCGCCCGCAGGGCGCACGATCGTTGCCAGAGGCTTCAGCCTCTGGAACGGAATCCCAAAAACCCACCCGCCCGGAGGGCGGACGAAGCCAGTTTCCCCCTTCCGGGCACTTGTCCAGGGACCAACGGCTTGGGTCGATTCGTTCTGGTAAGTGCGCGGACTTGCCATCCCAACGCCAAGCCTGAATGCCGTGCGACGGCAGGTCAAAAAACGGCACGGCCCGGCTTCCATGAAGAAACCGGGCCGCACCCAGCCAGCATGAAACGCTCATCCCCCCTGTCGCGCCCCCCTGTCGTCTAACAGCCCGTGGTGGAACCCGAAACTGGCCGGCAGCCCGTCCCCCCCGCGCAGGCGGGGGTCCAGTCCACCCGTGAAAACCGCTGGTTTCGCTCTCCTCGTGAGCCGCCGACTGGATTCCCACCTTCGCGGCAATGACGAGCGTTGCCTTTCACCACGGACGCTACGGTCGTGGTGATTCCGGTCCGCGTCCGCCTTCGCCCCCGGATGGCCTGCCCCCCTCCCCTCCGGATGGGCGACCGCCCTCGCCTCCTGATCCCCGTCCTCCCGGTGGACCGCCGCCGAATCCGCCAGGACCACCGGGCCCGCCGAAGCCGCCGGGCCCGCCCGGACCGCCCATGCCGCCGAACGGCATCTGAATGCCGCGCTGCTCCATCCGTGCGCGGATCGCGCCGAAGTAAGCCATGCGCCGGGCCATCTGATCCGGACTGCGGTTTTCGGATTCAGTCTTGCGCTCCTCCGTGGATCGGGAGCCGAACCGCTCGCGAGGGTCCTGCCGCTGCTCACCCTCGCCTTCCTTCTTCTCTCCTTCCTTGGTCTTCTCCGCCTGCTCCGCCTGGCGTTTTTCCCATTCCTTGCGCATCTCCTCGCGCCGCTGCTCCCAGCCCTTCATGCGCTCCTGCAGCTCGTCGATGTGCTTGTCGAGGACCGCCTCGCGCTCCGGGTCCGTCGCTGCGGCGTAATACTCGCTGACATGCTCCTCCATGACGGCCATCATGGACTCACGCATGTTCTGCCCGATCTGGCGGCGCTGGTCGTCCGTCAGATCCTTGCGATCCATCGCCGCGCGGATCTTCTCGGGGTCGGGCAGGCCGTCCTTCTTCAAGTTCTCCGCGGACAGTTCGGGCGGCAGCGCCACGCCCTGTTTTTCGCCCTGGCCGCTCAGCGCCCACACGCCCGCCCCACCGGCTGCGATCAGCACCACGGCGGGCACCCACACCTTTGGAGACCGCCACCCGTCGCGAAACAACACACGAGCGGTTTGCGCAATCGGACCCAATGCTGACATAACAGCTTCCTTTCAAGAACGGGAGGCGAAGTCGCGCCGGATTCGGCCTCGGCGACGCTCCGTCCGCCGCGCGGTCAGTTCTCAAAATCCGTCACGTGCCCATCCACGTAGAGGTAACGCCGGGCGCCGATCGTTCCACCTTTGCCGTGGAAGTTCTCATAGTCGCGCATGATCCAGATCGCGTTCTCCGGCAGTTGCTTGCCCGTGAACCGCTCGAAACGGGCCGCCACTTCTTTCATGGTCAGTCCGCCGATGCGCATGCGATACTCATAACTCGAACGCTCGGTCTCGAAGTAGCTCTTGCCCTCATTGGGCGCCGGGCGCGCTCCCCCATCCAAATCCTGCGGACAGTGCAACGCCTCGCCCTGATTGCCCAGATGCGGCGCCAGCACGTCGGCAATGTAGATGGTCTTCATCAGCGGAAACGAGCCCATCGAGGGCATGAAGGATGCATGGGGCATGCGCTCGTTGCTCTCCGATGTCAGATACGACTGCACCGCCACGCCCACGTCGTGAAGCTGCGAGGCGCAGACCGTACGCTTCGCCTGCGTCCGCGCCTTGCGCAGCGACGGCAGCAGAATGGCCACCAGGGCGCCGATGATCCCGATCACCACCAGCAGCTCAATCAACGTGAACCCGCGCCCATGCTTGCGTTCCATCCTCATCGCTTGCCATCCTGTTCCGGATTCGGCGCCGCGCCGATCTCTTGGCTTATGCCCGCGCGCCGCCGACCTGGGTTTCTGATCCGTTGTGCTCGAAGGGACGCTGCCCGTTCGACCCGTCCGGCGGCCTCCATTCCGAATGCGAGGATGGTCCACGGTGACCGCCCGGTCCGCCCGGTCCACCCGGTCCACCCGGTCCCGGACCCGGACCCCAGCCCCCCAGCATCGGCACCCACGGCAGGAACTTCTCGTTGAACACCTTGCGCTGCTCCGCGTCAAGGTGAGACATGGACTGCAACACGCTCTCGACCACCGTCTGCTGCATCTGCCTGCGGATCGCGGCCACGCGATCAAGCTCCGTTGCGATGGCCTCAACGTCCGGCTCTTCCGCGGACATCAGGTCGGTTACGGCCTTGGACGCCGAACGAAGCTGATCGAAGAAGGGAGACAAGCTCTGCATCAACTGCTCGCGGTCGGATTGGAACTGTGCCCGCTGTTCGTCCGTCAGATGAAGCGCCTCAAAGAAATCGCCTTCGCGGTTACCGCCGCCGCGCCGGTCGCCGCCTTCCCGGTTGCCGTCTTCGCGGTCGCCGCCGCCCCGCCGGTCGCACGGCTGCGAAGGCTGAGAGTTGCGGTTGTACGCGCGGACGCCGAACGTCACGCCGAGACCCGCGTTGAACGCCAGCGACGCCAGCAGCACGATTCCATACGCCCCTTTTCGCACGGTGACCATGACTATCGCCCCTCCGTCGCGGCGTCGCTCGAACCGGTCCAAAGCACCAGAAGCTGGCTCTCCGTCGCCACGTCCGTTTGCGGAACCGTCCATTCCGCGGGCGTTGCCGCGAGCGTCACCACAGGCTCACTGCCGGATGCGCCGTCCGCCGCCGGGCCGGTGGAACCGGATTCCGCCAGGACCGCCAGGAGCACACCCGACGCGAACGCCAGCGCCGCGGCGATACCCGCCGCCGGACGCATGATGTCCAGCCAGATGCGCGAACCCACCCTTCGCCGCGACGGCTCGCCCAGCCCGTCCATGACCCGCCGCGCAAACTCATCGCCTGCGCCTGCCACAGGCAGCCCCGACAGCCGCCCACCCAGCCGGTGCAGATCCGCCTCCGCCGCCCGGCAGGACGCGCACCCTTGCAGGTGCTCCTCCAACCGTCGCAGGCCGCTTTCGGGCAACTCGCCGTCAAAGCGGGCCGAAATCATTCTTCTGAACTTGCCACACCTCATGGAAATCGATCCCTCACCCAATTAAGAACCTCACCCGCCCGTTCCTTGCGGCGGCGAATCGTCGAATCCTGGCAGAAGCCGCGCCCGCAGGTTCTGCCGCGCGCGAAAAAGCAGGGACTCGACCGCGCCCACCGAGATTTCCATGACCTCGGCGATCTCACGGTAGGGCAGGTCGTGATAATGACGCAGCACCACCACGGCTCGCTGGCTCTCGGGCAGAGCTTCCAGCGCAGACCGCACGGCCTCCTGCATCTCATGGACTTCATCCGGCGAACCGCGCCGCGCGTAAGCGTGCTTCATGTTGTGCACGCCGCCGCGGTCGCCGCGGTCCTCGCCGTCGTCGAGGCGCACCTGACGACGAACGCGAAGACGCCGCCGCTCGTTCAGGCAGGCATTGATCGCCATGCGGTACAGCCATGTCTTCACCCGTGCCCGAGGCTTGAACCGCCCTGCTCCCTGCCAGGCGGCCAGAAACACGGACTGCGCCAGATCCTCAGCGGTCTGCACGTCGGGATTCCGCAGGTAGCGCTGGATGAACGCGACGACCGGTTCCTGGTACCGCGCGACGAGCTCGGCGAACGCCTCTCGATCTCCCCGACCGGCCTGCTGCAGGAGGATTTCGTCATTCATGGGGGGCATCAAAGTGGCCGCCGGTTGAAGTTCTACAACGAATCCGCTTCGAGAATGCGGGGCATCAACGATGGGCATTCTCAATGGCGAGAGTCCAGCCACGCCACATTCAATAATGATCCGAGATGGCAGCAGGAAACCGCTCTGCGCGCCCGCCGTCAAGCCCGGAGGATTTACAAGCGGTCCACCGTCGCGAGCTGCGCGGCATGGACGTGACCGCACCCCATCAGGTACAATTCAGGCGCGATGCCTGACTCTCGCCTCTTGCGAAAGGAGGCCTCTCATGGCCCTCCATGTTTGGCTTATCACGAGCCTCTCCGCGTCAACGGTCGGCCTATTGCCGCTGCAGTCGCCCCAGTCGCCTGCGCCGTCTGCCGCAGGATTTACGACGATTTCCACCGATGCACCACCGGTTGATCTTAACCCCGCGGGCGACGTGATCATCTATGACAGCCTGTGCATCACGGACAACCAAGCCTACGACAACGGGCACGGCGCATGGTGTGGGGGCAAGAATGTTTTCGGAAATGAGTACGACTTGCAGGTCGCGGATGACTTCCTGCTCCAAACCTCCTGCACGATCACGTCCGTCACCGGCGACTACGTGGTGCTGCTCGGTGAAGAAGTGGGAAACGCATGCCTTAACTTCTACCGTCTTCCGGAGGGCGGCCCACCGGAGGAAGTCGAAACCCGTCATGTAGTTTTGGCGGACGTGCAAACCGCTCCCTTCACGGACACCATCTTCGGCTTGATGGGCCTGCGCATCACTGCACAATTCAGCACCGAGCTGCCGCCTTCGCGCTGGATCGTAGCCATGCAACCTGTGAACGGGGACTGGGGCTACCAGTTGCGTTCCGGCTCGCCTGATCTTTGCGGCGGAAACGACGACTACTGCGCCTGGCTGCGCGAGGGGGCGTGCGCGGAGGGCACCCACTGCTGCAACGCGAGGTGCGGATGCTATTGCACTTCGACTTGGATCACGACGGAAGATTATGGATACGGCTGGGGCACACTCGCCATGCGCGTCACGGCTGGATCATGCCCCGGCGAGCCTGCCGCGTGCTGTTTTGAGGACGGCTCCTGTGCGGATTTGCTCTATCTGGATTGCATAGCCGCCGGGGGATCGCCGGGCAGCGGACCCTCGTGCGACGAGACGGAGTGCCCGCAGCCGGGTGCCTGCTGCCTGCGGCACGGCGGGTGTCGCGACATCCCCCTGTCCGCCTGCCAAGATCGTAACGGCACGTGGTTTGAAGGGCTTGAATGCGGGGAGATGGAATGCGATCAGGCCGTCGCCTGCTGCCGGCGATATCTCGAATGCACGGAAATGCTGCCGGAAGACTGCCTGCAACTGGGTGGGGAACCGCACCCGCCTCTGGATTGCGCATCCGTGGATTGCCCCAGCCGTCGGCCTGTTGCCTGTTCGATGGCGGCTGCGCCCTGCGCTATGAGGATGAATGTCTGGCGGACGGCGGAGTGTGGCACGAAAACCTGCAATGCGAGGAAGTGGAGTGCCTTGAGCAGCACGCGTGCTGCCTCGATTCCGGCACGTGCCTGGATCTCTCGGAGCAGGGATGCGCCGCCCATTCCGACGGCGTGTGGCACGAATCGCAGACCTGCGCCACCTTCGACTGTCCGCAGCCGCGAGCGTGCTGCTTTGACACCGGCGCGTGCCGGGATGCCCTCGAGTCGGAGTGTGCAGCCCTGGGGGGCGTTTGGAATCCGGAAGGGCGATGTTCGCAGGTGGACTGTCCGCGCCCCGGCGCATGCTGCTTCGAGGACGGTTCCTGCGAGGAAGTGCTCAAATCGATCTGCCGCGAACGAGGAGGGAGCTTCCAAGAGGAAGGCGCTGCGTGCAATCTGCAATGCCTGTGCCCCTTCGTCCCCCGGATGCGAGCGAGTTGCTCACCCGGCGGCTTCATCCGCTCCCGGGTTCGATTCTCCAGCGAGATCGCTGAGGGCCAGGTCATTCTGCTGTCCATTGATGATTTCGATTTCCCGGTCGGAGTGCACGACCGCAAGGCCATCCTGATCGCCGGACCGTTCACGGGTGCGCACGTGGTGGCGCTGCGCGATCCCGACTGCGGCGATCCCGTGGCCGTTGATTGCGGCCCGTGAGCGATGGGCCCGCTTGTCCGCGCAGGCGAGAGCGATCACAATTCCCACATGGACACTCAAAGCACGCGCCGCGGTTTCATGGGACGCACGTTTGGACTTGCAGGCGCCGCCGCGATGGGAGATTGGCTCGCCGCGCCGCAACCTGCGAGCGGCTTCTCAGCGCTTCCGTCCGCCGTCAGCCAGGCCGCGCCCGCCTCATCCTCAAAGAGGTTCTCGATCTCTCTGGCCGCGTGGTCCGTCCATCGCATGTTTCAAGACGGGAAGATCAAGCAGATCGACCTGCCCAAGCTCGTCCGCGAGGAGTTCGGTCTCGACGGGCTGGAACTGGTCAACAACTTCTTCCCCGCGCCGACGTACGACTACTGCCTGGACCTCAAGAAGCGCGCGGCCGACCACGGCGTGCGGATCCTGCTCATCATGTGCGACTCCGAAGGCGACATGTGCAGCGCCGACCCGGCGGTGCGCAAGCAGGCCGTCCGCAATCACCGCAAGTGGCTCGACGCGGCCGCTCTGCTGGGCTGCCACTCGATCCGCTGTAACTCCGGTCACGCCGAGGCGGGCGACGCCGACGCGATCCAGCGCTGCGCGGACTCGTTTGCGGAGCTGACGCGGATGGCCGCCGCCGACAAGCTCAACGTCATCATCGAGAACCACGGCGGGCTGTCGTCCGACGCGGACTCGCTGATGAAAGTGATCGCCCTCGTGAATCAGCCGACGTTTGGCACGCTGCCGGACTTCGGCAACTTTCCCAAGGAGACCGACCGCTACGAGGCCATCCGCAAGATGATGCCCGCGGCCAAAGCCGTCAGCGCCAAGTGCTACGGCTTCGACGAGGCCGGCAACGAGACGACGATCGACTACGCGAAGATGATGAAGATCGTCCTTGATGCGGGATACAAGGGCTACGTCGGGATTGAATATGAAGGTCCGAACCCGGACGAGATTGCCGGCGTGAAGGCGTGCAAGCGCCTGCTGGAGCGGTTTCAGTAGGAGCCGAAGTTGCACCCGCCCGGGCAGTTCGGCTTAGCAGCCCGTGGTGAAAGGCCTAGCTCGCCGTTCCCGCGAAAGCGGGAATCCAGCCGGCGGCCGGCGAGGCTACCAGAGTCCAGCGTCGTCATTCCCGCGCAGGGGGGAATCCGGCGTTTCCCCGTGCGCGCTGGACCCCCGCCTGCGCGGGGGTGACGGGCTCCGGCTCCGGTTTCGAGTTCCATAACCCTCAAGGGCCCGGCAAGGCCGACCCGCCAACGTCTATCCCACGCCTCCCCACCGACTGATAAACTCCCGTTCGGGCGCGGGTGGAGACCCGCGTGAACGTCCGTGAACTTGCGCGAATCATGTCGTGCCGACCGCAACCTGCGGACTGCCAGCCGATGATGTCCGGGGAGGATCGCAGTTCAAGAACATGACAGCCGGATTGGTCACATCCAGCGTGGAGGAAACGGTCAGGCCTTCCGCAACCGGAAAGCCCGTGCCCTGCGCCCTGCGCCGATTTCCTTACCCATACCATGCCATGCTGGCGATCTGCTCGGATCTCGACGAAACGCCGGATGCCGCCGTGTACGCGCAGATCATGCGCTACCTGAATACGACCGACGATCTCGGATGGGGGCGCGGCGTCGGGCTGGAGGTGGGCAACACGATCTACTTCGACATGCCCCCCGGGCAGTTCGCCTACTGGAACACCGACGACGCGGGGCGTGCGATGGCGCAGGACCTGATCCGCAGCGGGCACATCGACTGCCTGCACTCCTTCGGCGATCTGGCCACGACGCGAAATCATGCGGAGCGGGCGCTGTCGGAGTTGGAGCGGCACGGGCTGCGCATCGAGGTGTGGGTGGACCACGCGGTGGCGCCCAGCAACTTCGGCGCGGACATCATGCGCGGCAGCGGCGATGTTCCGGGGTCGCCCGCCTATCACGCCGACCTGACGAGCCGCCACGGCGTGCAATACGTCTGGCGCGGCCGCGTCACCAGCGTCATCGGACAGGACCAGCGGCCGAGCCTGGGCGGCGTCGGCGATCCGCGCCATCCCTTTGCATCCGCCCGCACGCTGATGAAGGAATCCATGAAAGCCCGTCGCGCACGCAGCGGAGATGTCAAATACGCCATGCACGGCGGCAACGAATTGGCGCGACCCGGCACGCTGCGCGATGGAACTTCCGTTTGGGAGTTCATCCGGTGCAATCCGCACTGGGGTGGCGTTTCCCGCGGCGACACGTCTTCAGGAATGGCGGAGGTATTGACGGCGCGGTTCCTGGACCGGCTAGTGGAGCGGGCGGGCATCTGCATCCTCTACACGCACCTTGGGAAGATCCAGGATCGTGAGGCGCCGTTTGCACAGCCGACGCGCCGCGCGTTCGAGCGGCTCGCCGAGCATGCCCGGCGGCAGCAAATTCTTGTGACCACCACGCGAAGGCTGCTCGGCTATCGGCAGGCGCGGGAGCACGTTCATGCGGAAGCCGTGCGGCTGGCGAACGGCCTGCGGATCGACCTGACCCAGACCAACGGGAGGGGTCCGCGTCTCGCGCCGGCGGACTGGCAGGGGCTTACGGTTTACCTGGATGCGTCCACCGCGCAGGCCGGCGAGCTTCGCAGCGAGAAGGCGCTCCTCTGCCGGGTGAACGGGAATGATGTGCCGCAGGCGCGGCTTCATCCGCCGGACGAGACCGGGCGCGTGAGCGTGTCGATTCCGTGGCAAAGGCTGGAGTTCCCGCGGCGATGAGCCTTCCTCAGCAACCTGTCATCTCCGCCCCGGCCGTGGGGACCGTGCCGCGCGTGACCACGGAGCCGCGCGTGGGGCAAGGGGCATCGCCGTCCACGTCGATCGCGCGGCGCCTCCGCCGGTGGCTGCTGCACCACGTGCTGCGAACGGTCATGGCGCTCTACCTTCTGTCCCTCGACGTCCTCGGCAAGCTCGTCCCTCGCCGCCGACGCCGGGCGCGCCTGCGCATCCTCGCCACGGGCAAGTTTCACTCCGACACCTGGGTCACCTCGTTCCTCAAGCCGATGGCGGCGAGCGCTGAGTGCGAAGGCGTCTGGGCGGTGGCCGCGTTTCCCGTGCGGGACATTCCCGGCATCCACGTCGTCTATCCGCCGCGCTGGCTGCAGCGGCTCTGCGGGCAGGCCTTCGCGCGGCTGATCGTGTTCACGTGCATGGCGATCCGCCTGCGACCGGATCTTGTCGGCGGGTTCCACCTGCTGCTCAACGGACTGGCCGCCGGCTGGATGGCGCGGCTGCTGGGCAGGCGGTCGTTCTACGTCGCGGTGGGCGGGCCGATGGAGATTCTCGACGGCGGGCTGTGGTCTGAAAACGCCTTGTTCACGAGGATGGAGACGCCGGATTCGGTCGTCGAGCGGAGGCTGGTGCAGGCGATCGGCCGCATGGACCGCGTCGTTACGATGGGGACGAAAGCCGTCCAGTATTACCGCAGCCGTGGGCTGACCAACGACTTCCACGTCATTCCCGGCGCGATCGACGCGGGGCGATTCCGGCCGGGGAACGAGGCGCGGCAGGCCGATATCATCCTCGTCGGACGGCTCGTGGAGATCAAGCGGATCGACGTGCTGCTGGAGGCTCTCGCGCTGGCGGCGAAGTCGCTGCCGAAGATCAGCGCGCTCATCGTGGGGGATGGTCCGCTTCGCGCAGCGCTGGAGCGGCAGGCAAGTGAGCTGGGCCTCGACGGGCAGGTTCGATTCACCGGTCAGCAGTCCGACGTGGAGGCGTGGTATCGAAGGGCGAAAGTGTTTGCGCTGACGTCGGATTCCGAGGGGCTGTCGCTGGCGATGATGGAGGCGATGTCGTGCGGGCTGGCGCCGGTGGTCTCGGACGTGGGCGACTTGGGCGATATGATTGAGGAAGGCGTCAGCGGGCATCTGGTCCCGCGGCGGCGCGCGGAGGTCTTCGCGGAGCGATTCGTGGCGCTCCTCTCCGATGAGGCGCGGCTTAAGGCGATGTCGGCCGCGGCGCAGGCATCGGCGCAGCGCGTCGCGCCGGCGCCTTCGACGCAACGCTGGGAGGCGCTGTGGCGGACGACGGACTCGCCGTGCAGCGCGGTCGATAGCTGAAACGCTGTTGCATAACTGAGCCGCGACCGTAAGGGAGCGAGGGTATTCCACCGAACCCGCGGCTGGCGAAACCGTGTGCACATGAGCACCAGGACGGGCAAAAGTTCACCTGCCGCTGCGACACAGCCTCTGCCGCAGTGCGCGCGGTCCGAGCGATCGTCCTCCGAGCGCGCGATGTCCGAGTGCTTGTCGTCCGGGCGGGCGCCGTCCGAGCATGCACTTGACGAGCGCTCATCCTCCGATCGTGAGCGGAAAAGCGGACTTCTCAGCGCCGCCGATCGGTGTCGAGCGCTGCGCGACCGGTGGTATCCCAAGGAAGTCCGCCCGTACCAGGTGTACACCGCGGCGGTGCTGCGCTCGCTTCCAGCGGACGGCGTTTTGGTTGATTCCGGCTGCGGACGGGAGGCCCGCTGGCTGCGCAACGTGGCGGACAGCGCGGGGCGGGCGATCGGCATGGACTTCGAGATTGCGCGCCAGCTCGAAGATCCCAAGCTCTTCCTCGCGCGGGCCGATGCGCATCACCCGCCGCTCGCCGACGCGTGCGCCGACGTGGTCTCCACGATGAACACCGTCGAGCATTTCGAGAATCCCGTCGTCGTCTTCCGCGAATTTCTTCGCCTGCTCAAGCCGGGCGGGCGGCTGTTTGTGCTGACGGTGAACCAGTCGTTTCTCCCGATCGTGGCCGCGCGCCTCCTGCCGCACCGCCTGCGTCAGCGGATCAACGCCGCGGCCACGGACTCGAAGCCGGAGGACACGTTCCCCGTGTTCTACCGCGCGAACAGTGTCAAGGCTCTGGCACGCATCGCGCGCGAGACGGGGTTCGACGCGGTGCGGCTGGACTACCTGTCGAATCACCCGGAGTATTTCATGTTCTCGCCGCTGGCGTACCGCTGCTGGGCGCTGGTGGAACGGGCGATCCTGCGGCGCAAACTGTTTCAAGGCGGGAGGCATTTTATTCTCGCGGAATTCCGCAAGCCGGCATGATCGCGGTGTGGAATAGCGAATGCCGCAGACCGAGTGCCGAAATCAGTACCTCTCACGCAAGTGAGCGGCCATGCGACGCTCGGCAACAAGGGAGCCGCAGACTGGCACGGAGTTTCACTTTCTTACGGTTGCGGCTCTGAACGGGGCGCGACGAGCGGCGCGCTCACGGTTAACTGACACGGCACGGCCGACTCTGCATTTTCTGGAGCGTTTTTACGAAATCGTGGAAAACCCTTCGACCATCTTCACTGGATCCGCAGTCCCGCCGCCCTCCGCGCCGTGGCAGGCCGCGGATCCGCGCATGCTGCCGCTGAGCCAGGCCGCAGGCACGGTGGCTGTTGCGCGCGGACCCATGACCTACGACGCGCCGCCGCCGTATTCACCGACACGCGCCTATCCGGAGTATCCCCACCGCGGCGCCGGCCAAACCGCTTCGACAAGCCTGGGACCGCCCGCCTCCGCCTGCCCCGACGTGTACGACGCCGTGCGCGAAAGCCTCTTGCTGCTCGGTCTGGACGCGGCGCGATTCGACACGCCCGCATGGAACCCGCTCGCCTTGTGTGTTCAGCCCGGCGACACGGTCGTGCTCAAACCCAACTTGGTCCGCGAGTTCCGCGACACAAGACCGGGGCATGACGACTGCCTCGTCACCCACGGCGCCGTCATTCGAGCGGTGCTGGACTACGTGTACATCGCACTGCAAGGCAAGGGTCGCATCGTCATCGCCGACGCCTCGCACAACGACGCGGACTTTGACGCCGTCTGCGCCATCGTGCAAACGCGGGCCATTCGGGATTTCTTCCAGGAAAGCGCCGGCTTCAACCTCGAGGTCATCGACCTGCGCCCGGAGGCTGCAATCAAGGTGGACGGCGTGATCGTCGGTCATCGCCCGCTCCCCGGAGACCCCGCGGGCTACGCACGCGTCAATCTCGGCGAGCGCTCCATGTTCGCGCTGATCAACGACCTGTGCCACCTGCTGTACGGCTCGGAGTACGACACGCGAGAGTTGCACAGCCATCAGCAAGGCGACGTTCACGAGTACCTGATTTCCAGGACGGTCCTCCTCGCCGACTGCGTCATCAGCCTCCCCAAGCTCAAGACGCACAAGAAGACGGGCCTGACGGTCAACATGAAGAACCTCGTCGGCATCAACGGCAACAAGAACTGGCTGCCGCACCATCGCGAAGGCACGCCGTCGCAGGGCGGCGATCAGTTCAACGACGACGGCGTGAAGAACCGCCTCGAACGCTCCACCGTGGCGAAGTTCAAAGGGGTCTTTCCGTTCCTCGGACCGCTGCGCCCGCTCGTCGCCGGCCCGATCAAGGCGGTCGGCAAGCGACTCTTCGGCGACACCAGCGTCGATCGCGTCCGCTCGGGCAACTGGTACGGCAACGACACGACGTGGCGCATGGTGATCGACCTCAATCGCATCCTTTACTACGCGGATGCGGAGGGGCGCTTGCACGAGGCTCCCGTGCGGAAGCTCTTCTCCGTGGTGGACGGCATCATCGGCGGCGAGGGCAACGGGCCGATGGACCCGACGCCCAAGCCCGCGGGCATCATCGCGGCAGGCTGCAACCCGGTTACCGTGGATTGCGCCTGCGCCCGGCTGATGGGTCTGGATTTCGCAAGACTCCCGGTCCTGCGAAACTGCTTTGCCGCGCATGCGCTGCCGCTGGTCAACGTGCCGTACGACCGGATCACGCTTGCATCGAATGAGCCGCGGTGCGCGGGGGCAATCGGCGCGCTGCCGGGCCGGATGCTGGCGTTCAAGCCGCATTTCGGTTGGGTCGGCCACGTGGAGGTGGAACAGAATCGGCATGAAACGCGCGTGGTCGGCTAAGAATCTCTGGGAGCGTTCGCCGGCGTGGCTGAAGACCGTGGCGGGCCGTGCGCTGCGCGCCGTTCCGCTGCCGCTGATCCTCGGCGCGCGTTTCCGGCGGCGCTACCGCTTTGTGCTCGACGCGCAGCGCTGGCCCGCGGAGCGCATCCGCGCCTGGCAGGTCGAGCAGCTTCGCCGCATTCTGAGTCGGGCGCAGGACCGCTCAGCGTTCTACCGGGAATCGTTGCGCGACGCCGGGCTTGATCCGCGCGATGTGCGCTCGCCGGAGGATATTCAGGCGCTGCCGACGATCGACAAGCAGACGCTCCTCGACCATCTTGACGAAATGATGACCCAGCCGCCCAGCGCCTCCGGCGCGGACTACGTCACCACCGGAGGCACGAGCGGCACGCCGCTGAGCTTCTACATCAACGCCGACCGCTCCGCGATCGAGTATGCGCACCTCACGGCCGCGTGGGCGCGCGTCGGCTTCGCGCCCGGCGACACGCTCGCCGTGTTCCGCGGGCGCGTGGTCGAGGAGGATCGCCGCGGACTGCGCCACCACTTCGACCCCGTGCTGCGCCAGCATTTCTACGGCAATTTCCACATGACCGACGACAACATGCGCCGCTACCTCGATCACGTACGCACGATCGGGCCTTGCTTCCTGCACGTTTACCCCTCGTCCGCGGACGCGCTGGCGCGCTTCGTGCGCCGCACGCAAACGTCGCCGCCGCCCAACATCCGCGGCATCCTCGCTGAGTCGGAGATCGTCTATCCCGAGCAGCGCAGCCGCGCGGAAGAGGCGTTCGGCTGCCGCTATTTCTCCTGCTACGGACATACGGAGAAGCTCGTGCTGGCCGCCGAGTGCGAGCAGTCGAACGACGCGCACGTCGATCCTCTGTACGGCTGCTGCGAACTGCTCGACGACGAAGGCCGCCCGATAACCACGCCGGGGCGGGAGGGCGAGATCGTCGGCACCGGGTTCATTAACACGGTCGTGCCGTTCATTCGATATCGCACGGGGGACCGCGCCACCTACGTCGGCGATCGCTGCAACGCCTGCGGCCGGGAGCATCTGCTTCTGCGCGGCATCGCCGGGCATCGCACGCAGGAAATGCTGGTCGCCGCGGACGGCGCGCGGATCTCGTGGACCGCGGTGAACATGCACGACGACACGTTCGACCGGGTGCGGCGGTTTCAGTTTCATCAGCGCCGCGCGGGGCACGCGGTGTTGCGCATCGTGCCCGCGCCGGGCTTCGGCGAAGCGGATCTGACCCGCATCCGCCGCCATCTCGCGGTCAAGCTCGAAGGGCGTTTGACGTTTGACGCGGTGCTGTGTGAGGATATTCCGCTTACGGGCCGGGGCAAGGCAACCTACGTACTCCAGGAACTCGACGACGATTCATGCGCGTCTATGCTCTCTACATCCTCACGTTCGTCCTGATCGCCTGGTCGATGCGGACCTGGTTCGTCGGCGCCTGCGGCCTGCTGGCGATGAGCCTGCTGCTGGAGCATCCCGATTACCCCAACGAGATTCTCGGCGTCAACGGCGCGAACCCGTGGAACATGCTCTTCATCTGCACGGTGCTGACGTGGATGATGCAGCGTCCCTATGAATCGCCGGCGCCGCCGATGTCGCGGACGTCGAAGCTGGCGATCGGCGCCTTCCTTGCGGCTTTGACGTTCGTTTGCGCCATGAGCGCCGTCAACATGACCGCCCCGCCCGCGACCGGACTCAACGTGAAGGTGCTCATCCTCGACTACTACCTCAACCCGCTGAAAATCCTCTTCCTCGCCTACCTCGTCTATGAAGGCGCCAACACGCCCCGGCGGCAGGCGGCCGTGCTGGGGTGCATTGTGCTCAGCGCCCTCATCACGGCTGGCTTCGTGCTCAAGTACCGCCTGTCCACCGGACTGAGTTCCGATTTCATGCGCGGCCGCCAGCGGCTTGGCAAAGAGGTCGGGCTGCACGCCAACCAGCTCGGTTGGGTGCTGGCCGGAACCTTCTGGGGCATGTTGGCGATGGCCGGGTTGTGGAAGCGAAAGCTCATGCGCTTCCTGACCGTGGTCGCCGCGGGCATTCCCGCGCTGGCGGTCATGGTGGTCCAGTCGCGCGCGGGCTACCTGGCGATGGCGGCGACGGGGCTGCTCTTCGGGCTGGTGCGCTGGCGGAAGCTGCTGCTCCTGCTGCCCGCCGGGGCGATCGCTGTCATGGTCTTCCTCCCGTCGGTGTCGGACCGGATGCTCATGGGCGTCGAGACGGCCGGCTCTCCGATCGACCGCACCGAGTACGACATCGACACGATCACCGCCGGGAGACCGGAAATCTGGGCGCCTATGGTCGAGGTAATCCAATCCTCGCTGCTCGTCGGCGAAGGGCGCGTGGCCATTCTGCGCACGCCCGCGCGCGCCAAGATCGAGGCCGCCATCGGCATCTGCCCCAGCCACCCGCACAACGCGTTTCTGGAAATGCTCGCCGACGGAGGCATCGTGGGGACGCTGATGATGCTCGGCTTCTACGCCGCGTTCTTCATGACGGTCGTGCGGCTGTTCCGCATCCGCTGGTCGCCGCTGTCCACAGCCGTTGGCGGATTGGCGCTCGCCCTGCTCGCCTCGCGTCTGGTGACCGGCGTCTCCGGGTGCAGCTTCTTCCCCACGCGCTCGATGTTCGGGATGTTCGCCATGGGCGGGCTGGCGCTGCGCGTGGCGTCGGAGTACGCGCACCGCAGGGTTGGCGCTCCCGCGCCGCGGATGCAGCCCGCCGCGTCCGCATACCCCGCTCGGTTTGTTCCGTCCGCCGTCGCGCCGTAACATGCGTTTCGGGGAGATCAGCAGCGCTTTTTCGGGGTTTCTCGCGTGCACACTACGGATCCATCCATCCATCAGCTTGCGCCGTCCGGCGGCATGGACCTGGCAGACATCGAACGGGCACTGCTCGCGTCCGCGCCGGACGACTTGAAGCTCCTTCGCTCGCTGAACTTCGCCGCCAACGCCGCGCCGGAAAAGCGCCGCCAGGCGGAGCGCGACATCGCCGAGTTGAACGAGCGCACCGGCGGGCTGGAGCGGGTGCGTTCGTGGGGTGTGCTCCAATCCAACGGCAGCTTCCCGGTGCAACTGACGCCTTTGGGCAAGCAGATCTGCGACGGCGTCAAGCAGTACGTCAACTGGCTCGATCACCCGCTGGATCTGCCTCGTGGCGTGACGCGGGACATGGTGGCCGGCAAGCAGATTCTCGACGTCGGCTGCGGCGTGGGGTGCGCGCTGTTGACCTTCGCGCGGCATGGGGCGGCGTCCACCACCGGCGCGGATCTGATGCCCTCGTTCTTGGCGCTGTCCCGAGTCTTCGCGCGGCGCGAGGGCATCGCCGCGCCGCGGCTGGCGTGCAGCACCGGCGCGTCGCTGCCCTTCGCCGATGAGTCGTTCGACTTCGTCTTCAGTCGATTGGCCCTTAATTACATGCCCGCCAACGCGGCCGTGGCGGAGATGGCGCGGGTGGCGCGCGACGGTGCGGAAGCGGTGATCATTCTGAATCTCCTCCCGTGGGAATGGCGGGTTCTGAAGGACGATGTCCGTGGGCTGAGGGTCAAGGACACGGCCTTCGTCATGCTCAAGTTCCTCAACGGGTTGATCTTCCACGCTACGGGGCGGCAAATCACGCTGCGCTATCCGGGGCGGATGATGTCCGTCCACTCGCCGGTGGTGCACACGCCGTGGAGCCTGCGGCGGCTGCTGGCGCGGCACGGCTTCGAGAACCTCGGCGACAACGCCGCGGAGCATCCCGAGACGCCCACGTTTCACGCGCGGCGTCGTCCGCGCTGAGCGAACCGGAACGTCGATAGGGTAGTGCCTCAGGATTTTCGCATCGTTTGTCTATCAGAGCCGCGCCCGTAAGGAAGCGAGTTCTGACGCTGGGAAGCGGAACCGGTCCGGTACGGTCGCGGTTCGGACACGCTGGAATTCCAACGAGCCCCTACAACGGCTATCGGGATTTGCATCGTGCGAGGCGCGGGCTTCAGTCCGCTCGGATTCGCGCGTGGAATGCGGCCCTTCGCATCCGATTCGCCGCCCCATGAATTTGGATAGCCGTCCGTGCGGATCCGTCGAGGATGTACAGGTCAAGCGGACGCGCGGCTCCCGTCGGCCCCAGCGCCGGGCGAGAGCACGTGGGCGCCTGTGAATCGTTTGACCCGCGCCGTGGACCGTCGGCCGTTTCAGGCCGTTTTCTCCGCGTTTTCTTGACTTTTCCGGGCCGGCGAATCGCCTCGCTTTCGCCTTGCAAGCGACTCGGAAAACGCCGCCGAGCCGCCGCTGCATGGTGTTTTTCCCGCAGGATTCCGCCTCCTCCGCGCGACCCCGGTGAAAAAAAATCGAAAAAACAGGGAAAAAAGGCTTGGAATCGTCCGAAGAGACGCTATAACACGCGCGAAAGCCGTGGGGCGCAGGCGTCGAGAGCGTATCTCTCGGCGGCGCGGAGGAGCGCTTCGGAACCTGATCCCCCCGGTGGCACGTTTCAGCGGCCGTCGCAACGACGGCCCGGAACATCGGAAAGGAGTCTTACGACAATGGCGAAGAAAGCCAGCAACGGGAAGAAGACGCGGAGCAAGAGCGACGTGTACACCTCGCTCGCCGATGCCGGAGGCATCACCAAGAAGCAGGTCGCCGCGATCTTCGATGCGATGAGCGGGCTGATCAAGAAGGACCTGGGCAAGAGCGGGCCCGGTCAGTTCGTGATCCCCGGTCTGCTGAAGGTGCGCGTCGTCCGCAAGCCGGCGACCAAGGCGCGACAGGGCGTCAACCCCTTCACGGGCGAGTCGATGATGTTCAAGGCCAAGCCCGCGCGCAACGTCGTCAAGGCGACGGCGATGAAGGCGCTGAAGGACATGGTCTGATCCGACCGCGGTCCGCCTGACCCTCCCATCCAACCAGCCTTGGGAAAGTGCCGCGGGCTTTGCGTCCGGCAGGAACGCCGTGACGCAAAGCCCGCCTCGTTTCCAGTTCTCGCAGGCCCCGGCCTCGCCGCGCGATGCGACATACATGCGGGCTTGCCTGCCCGTCGTGGAACTCGAAATCGGACATGAGGCCCGTCACCCCCGCGCGGGTGGGGGTCCAGTTCGCCCCGGAAAACCGGGAGATTCGCGTCTCCTCGAAAGCAACCGGCTGGATTCCCGCCTTCGCCGGAAGGACGAAATGAGTCCCGCGCCGCGACCTGTTACGTCGCCGCCGCGGACATCTCGACGCGCCGCGCCGCTTCCGTCGTCGGCAACCCCGCCGCCTCGGCTACCTGTCCCTCTCCAAAGCGCACCAGACGCGCGCTGTTGAAGATCACCACCGCGGTGGCGACCATGTGCAGCACCGCCGCGGCCACGGGCTTGAGCCACTGCGCCACCGCCAGCGCTTCGGTGGCGACGATGAAGAGAATGCCGAAAATGAGGTTCTGCCACACGACGCGCGTCGTCTGGCGCGACAGCTTGATCAGAAACGGCAGCCGCGTCAGGTCGCTGCTCATCAGCGCGATCGACGCCGATTCGATGGCCACGTCGCTGCCCGCCGCGCCCATCGCCACGGACAGGTCTCCCGCCGCCAGCGCCGGAGCGTCATTCACGCCGTCGCCCACGACCAGCACGCGGTGACCGCGACGCTTCAGATCCTCCACGAGGTGCAACTTGTCGGCGGGCAAGACCTCCGCGTAGGTCTCGGTGCAACCCATCTCCGAAGCGACGCGAATCGCCACCGACCGCTTGTCGCCCGTCACCATGCTGAGATTACGCACGCCCAGCGCCCGCATCTCGTCGATCGCCGCGCGCGCCTCGGGACGCGTGCGGTCCTCCATCCCCAACCAGCCCACGAGCTTTCCGTTGCGCGCCACGTACAGGAGGCTCAAGCCCTCGGTTTCCTGGTACTCCGGGTTCGACAGCAGCGACAGGTCAACGCCCTGCTGCGCCAGCCAGGTGCTGCGCCCCACCATCACGTCGTCCGACGCGACCCGCGCGCGCACGCCGCGCCCCGCCGCTTCCACGAACGACGACGCATCCACCTTGGAAAGGGTGATCCGCGCCTGCCGCGCGATGTCCACCACCGCCGCCGCCGCGGGGTGCTTGGATAGCTGCTCCGCCGACGCCGCCAGGTGCAGCAGCGCCGCCCCGTCGATCCCCGGGGCGGGCTTCATCTGCGTGACGCACAGCTTGCCCGTGGTCAGCGTTCCAGTCTTGTCGAGAATGACCGCCGAAATCGACCGCGCGTATTCGAGATGCACGACGTTCTTGATCAGGACGCCCAGCCGCGCCGCGCACGACAGCGCCGCCACCATCGCCGTCGGCGTCGCCAGCACGAGGGCGCACGGGCAGGCCACGATCAGCATGGTGATCGCCGTCTGCGCGCCGACGCGCTTGTCCTCGGCGAAGAACCACACGACCGCAGCCAACATGCAGATCGTCGGCGTGTACCAGCCGGCGTAACGGTCAATCAGGCGGATGAGCGGACTCTTGCTGCGCTCGGCTTCGAGGATGAGCTTCTGCACGCGCCCCAGCGTCGTGTCCTTGCCCGCCTTGGTCACGCGGATGTCCATCGCGCCCGTCAGGTTGGAGGTGCCGCTGAACACCTCATCGCCTTGCAGCTTGTCCACCGGGATCGACTCGCCGGTGATGTTCGCCTGGTTCACGGTGGATTCGCCTTCGAGCACTTCCCCGTCCGCGGGAATGTTGTCGCCCGGCCGTACGCGGATCAGATCGCCCGCCTTCAACTCCTTGGCCGCGACCAGTTCCTCCGTCCCGTCCGCTTGGACCCGGTGCGCTTTCTCCGGCGTGAGCCGCAGCAGGGACTCGATCGCCGCCCGCGCGCCCAGCGCCGTCCGCGTCTCGATCAGGTTCGAGATGATCATGAAGAACGCGATCACCCCGGCCTCCTGATACCCGCCGAGCGCGATGGCCGCGCCGATGGCCAGCGCGACCAGCTCGTCCATGTGGAAGTGCCCTTCCAGCAGGTGTTTGAGGGCGTGCCAGACGAGCGGCGCCCCCAGCAGGACCGCACCGATCAGGGCGATCAGATCTGAGTAGGGATTCTGCGGTTGGCCCGCGCTGTCGCGGATCGCCCCCCCTTGGAAGAGGATCTTCGCCACGAAATCGAACTCGACGAGGAACGAGCTGATTACCAGCATTCCGCCCATGAGCGTGGCGATCAGCAGGGTCCTGGCCTTGCGCGTTTCCGCTCGAACCGAAGTCAGATGGTCATGCGGCATGAACGTAACTTCCGCTAATGTATGGTCTTACGTCAATCCGGCAGCCGAGCACCACCCGGCGCAAACCGGTGTTGTAGGTGGCTCAGCGTTCCTAATCAAGCTACGACGTTGCCGCACCGGTTGTTCTTCGTGCCGCCGCCCTCAAGCAAGCTGGCACAATCCGCCAATCCCTGCCATTCCGGTCAAAGGCTACGCTCGTCATTCCCGCGAAGGCAGAAATCCAAGCTGCGGCCGGCACGGGGCAACAGTCCGGCCATCTTCCCGGGCTGACTGGACCCCCGCATGCGCGGTACGGGTATCAATTGAACGAAGCGCGAGCGTGAGGCAGCGCAGGACGCCGCCCAAGATGCCGGACCAGGCGCTAGCTGACGCGCCCGGCTGCGAAGAACTTCTCAAACGATACCACGCCATCCGCCCGTCCTGCCGGCTTGCTTCCCGCTCCCCCGAGGGTACACTGATTTGTTTCTGAGGCGTAGCGAGACGAGAAGATCCCTCTGGTTCTTGCGCCGACGATGAGGTGGAGCCTGCGGTCCGGGCATGTCCGACCTCGAAGAGGCGACAGAATCACTCACGAGACCAAACCGATGCCGATGACGCTCGACGACGTGGCCGCCCTGGTGAAGGGCGGCGATCTCGACAAGGCCGCCCGACAACTCGAAACCCTTTCCACCAGCGCCGGCGAGGAGGCCGCCGCCAAGAAGCTCTACCTCAAGGGCCAGATCCACGAGCGGCGCGGAGAGATCCTGCCCGCCATCGAGGCCTACGAGGAGGGGCTGAGCCTCGACCCGAACCATGTGGACTGCGCCTTCCGCGCGGCGTACCTGCACGACCTGCGCGGCAATGATGAGCGCGCGACGGAGCTGTACGAGGTCTGCACGACGGTGTCGCCCGTCCCGGTCAACGCCCTGCTGAACCTGTCGGTGCTGTACGAGGAGCAGGGACGTCTGGAGGAGGCGGAGTGCTGCATTCAGAGCGTCCTCGACGAGTACCCGGAACATCCCCGGGCGCACCTTTTCATGAAGGACCTCGACGCCAGCATGAACATGGTCTGCGAGGACGCGGACCCGCGCCAGCGCGCCGAGCGCCCCAGCCTGGTGGACACGCCGCTGTCGGACTTTGAACTCAGCGTCCGCAGCCGAAACTGCCTCAAGCAGATGCAGATCAACACGCTGGGCGATCTGCTGCGCATCAGCGAGCCGGAGCTCCTGGCGTTCAAGAATTTCGGCGAGACCTCGCTGAACGAAATCAAGGCAATGCTCAGCCAGCGGGGTCTGGTGATCGGTCAACTCGCCGCAAGCGCGTCCGACCCGTTCGAGCCGCTGCGCCAGGCGTCGTACGTGGACCCGGCTGCCGCCAGCGCGGACCCCGCGATGCTCTCGCAGCCCGTCGGCTCGCTGGAGCTGTCGGTGCGGGCGCGGCGCTGCCTGCAACGCCTGGGCGTCACGACGCTGGCGGAGTTGATTCAGCGCAGCGAAGCCGAACTGCTGTCCATCAAGAACTTCGGGCAGACCTCGCTGGACGAAATTCGCCGCGAGCTGGGCGCGCGGGGGCTGAGCCTGCGCGGGCTTCGATAACGCCGAGAAGCACTCGCCCGTCCGCGGAAGGAGCTGTCGTGCGGGCCATGATCTTCCACCATGCAGGACTGCGCGTGCTGCGCCTCGCGCTCATGCCGGCGGCGTCGCTCGCGCCGGCGGCGTGTCGTGCGGAAACGCCGGTGGATTCTTCTTCCGCCTCCCCCGCCAAAGCTCCACGCTGCGTGCGCGTGCTCATCGCCGAAACCGCCGACCCGGTGAGGCTCCGCGCTGAGACTCCCCTTCATCCGCTCGCCGCCGACGGCAGTCCCCTGGAGGAGGTGCTCTCGACGGAATGGACCCCATGCCAGGCCGATCCAGGGGGTGCGCTGAGCCTAGGTTCACGCCCGCTGGCGGCCGAGCAAATCGAGTTTCCCGGTTGGGCCGCCGCGGCGGGGAAGCTTTCGCGGCGCACGCGCGACGGGTGGGAGCCGGCGATGACGCTGCCCGGACGGCTGCTGATCCGGCGCGGTCCGCGCGGGCTGACGATCATCAACGAAGTCGAGATCGAGGAGTACGTCGCCGGCGTGACGGCGCGCGAGATCCCGTCGGACTTCCACATCGAGGCGTTCCGCGCTCAGAGCATTCTCTGCCGCACGTTCTGCCTCTATCAGATGCGCAGCCGCGACCACCTGGCCTACGACGTCCTCGCCTCCGAAGGTTCGCAAGTGTACGTGGGCACGGTCGCGGGCGCCGCCGGCGAGAAGGCCCGCGCGGCCGCGGCGGAGACCGCAGGACTGGTCTGCACCTGCCCGCGCGACGGCAAGGAGGACATCTTTCTCACCTACTACAGTTCCGCCTGCGGCGGCAGCTCGCAATCCGCATGGACGTTCAACCCGTCGGACCGCATCGAGGCGCTCAGCGGCGACGTGCCCTGCGACTTCTGCCAGATCGCCCCGCCGGACTGCTACCGCTGGGGACCTGTGACGCTGCCTGAGGCGACGGTCCGCGCGGCCATCCTCGATAGATATCCGCGGCTGACGTCCCTGGATCGACTCAAGTCCATCGAAGCGACGCGACAGGCGCCAAGCGGACGGTGGGTCGAGGTCCGCCTGACCGACGTGAAGGGCGCGCAGTGGACGCTGCCCGCCGAGCACGTGCGACTGGCGATCGGCAGCCGTGTGATGCGAAGCACGGATTGCCGGATGTCGCTGGTCGCCGGCGAGGTGCGGCTGGAAAATGGCAAAGGTTTCGGTCACGGTCTGGGGCTGTGCCAGTGGGGCATGCAGGGACAGGCTCTGGCGGGCCGAACCGCGCCGCAGATCCTGCGATTTTACTTCCCCGGCTCAAGCCTGACTCGCGTGTATTAACGCGAGCCCTGACGCGCAAGCGCCAACGTCGCGATTCGATTCCTCGCGCATTTCAGCGCCCCGCGCAAGCGGTCATCGAGCGGTCCGGCGATGCGCCCTGGACGCCCGCCTGCGCGGGGGTGACGGGCTCCATGTCGGGTTTCGAGTTCCAACACGGACTGTCAAGCCGCCGACGCGCCGCATTCCGGACACACGCCGGATTGATTCCCCGTCAGATCGTATCCGCAGTGTTTGCAATAATACGGCGGAATGCGATCGTTGTGCCAGGCCACGAACATCTCGCTCCACATGTATCCGAACACCGGCGTCAGCAGCAGCGGGATGAAGAGCACTGAAAACACATATGGAATGGGATCCGACAGAACATTCCATCTCTCCAGCAGGAATGCGAGATACATCATCCCAAGCACCGCGGCTGTGTGCAGCACACTGAACAGCAGCCATCGGAGGAACGTCGTTCGCTTACGCATCATGGTGGCGGCGCGACTCCGTGCAACCGCTCGCAGTCCCGCCCATCGAGCGCTCGCGCGCGTGCATCCGCGGCCTCCTGCGGACGCGCCCCACCGGCGATCCCCAGGGCAACCATGACCGCTATCAAGGCCTCCACCGGCATCCGATACCGTATTTCAACATGTGTCAGCGCGTACACAACACTGAATACCATGAGACAAATCGTCAACCATCGAAGGTCGCGCGCTCTCCGCCACACCAGCGCCGCCGCGACCAGCGACGCAAGCGTCTCCGCCGAGAGAAACACCGTCGCCAGGCGCCGCGCCCACCCTTCAGGCCAGTATTCTTTCCCCCCCCCTTGATGGCTCGCAACCGTTCCCAGCCAGAAATCGCCCAGCCGCCGCAGCGACAAACGCACATATCGTGCCGGGTCCGCACAGATGGCCGTCTTGGCGAGACGCTCGCAGTCGTCGAAGTACGCAACCTCGCCCAGCTCGCGGAACCTTGCAGCCGCCTCCTCGCTGCGCAGCGGAAACTGGGCGCGCAGCGCCGCGGCAAGCCCGTCGTCGGCCTGCGGGCAGACCCCCAGCCACACCTCCTGCCAGAAGCCGTCGCGGACGTAGCACCACGCGCCCAGTTGCTCGTGCGTGCGCCACGCCCACGGAATCAGCGTCACCACCCAGCCGAGCATGCACAGCAACGCGCCGCTTAAAACCCGCGCGCCGCGCATCTGCCCCCCGCGGCCCGGTCTGGGATAGCTGTCCCGTCGCCCGACGCGAGGTGTGCCCCCCGCGGTGCGATCGCGCGTCAGCATCCACAAAACGAGCACTGGATACGCCGGCGTCAGCGCCGGGTTCAAGTGCGCCAGCGCGCCTAGATACGCCCCATACGCCAGCGAGATGCCCCACCGCCCAGACCGTTCCGCCCACGCCAGCGCCAGCCACACGGCCCCTCCCACGCCGAGCGCGAACAAGCATGTGTCCCAGATGCGCGGCGTCAGTCCGATCAGCACGGGATGCACGGCCGTGATGCCCGCCGCCGCCCACGCGGCGCGCGACGAACCGCTGATGCGCCTCACGATGGAGAACGCCGGCAGGACAAGGCTCGACGTGGCGGCGGCGTTTAGGATCTGAAGGGCGAGGATGGCCGCGTACGACTCGATCCCCAGAAGCGCGAACACGCCGGCGGCGACCAGCGGATACAGCGGTGGAAACACCGCGGTGGGTCGCGGCTGCGGATCGTCAGGAGTCAGCGCGTTGCCGAACGTGCCTTGCGTGACGATGCGCGTGGCGAGCGTGATCTGCTCGCGGTAGTCCGGACTGGAATATCGCCCCAGTCCCGTCGTCGCAGCGCAGAAACCCAGCCGCAGCAGAAGCGCGGCGAGCACCATCCCCGCAAGGGCGAGTTTCCGGCGGCGCGTCATGTACTCGTTGGAGATTCCCGGCAAAGTCATGCCATGCCCCGAACCGAGCCGCGCGCTTCCAGCCGAGCCGCGCCCTTCCAGCCAAGCGGCGCCCTTCCAGCCGGGCCGCGCCCTTCCAGCCGAGCCGCGCCCTTCCAACCAAGCGGCGCCCTTCCAGCCGGGCCGCGCCCGTCATGCCGAGCCGCGCCCTTCTAACAGAGCCGCGCCCGTAAGGAAGCGCATGTCCGTGCCCATCCGCGGCTCCCATGTTGCGGAGCGCTGCATGGCCCCTTACTTGCGTGAGGGGTCTTGATGTCGCGTCCGCGCTATGCTCCGCGAAAACACGCGCGTTAGTTCGCCCCAATCCCCGCCATCAGCCGCAGCAGATTCTCCTGGTTCGCCTCCGCTCGCGGCAACTCGCCCACCAGCCGCCCCTTCGCCAGCACCAGGATCCGCGTGCTCAGGTTGAGCAGCTCGGGCAGCTCGGAACTGATCAGCAGCACGGCCTTGCCCGACGCCGCGAGCTGGTCAATCAGCGCGTGAATCTCCGCCTTGGCGCCGACGTCCACGCCGCGCGTCGGCTCGTCGAGAATCAGCATTTCGCAGTTGCGCGCCAGCCACCGCGCCAGCGCGATCTTCTGCTGGTTCCCGCCCGAAAGCGAAGTCACCGGCGCATCGATCCCCGGCGCGACGACGCGGAGCTTGTCGAAATACTCGCGCGTGACGCGCTTCTCCGCCCGGCCATCAAGAAAAATCCAGCGCTTCAGCCGATCCAGCAGCGGCAGCGAGAGGTTCTGGCGGCAGGTCATGGAGACGATCAGCGCCTGCCGCTTGCGATCCTCCGGCAAAAGTCCCACGCCGCGCCGGATCGCCTCGCGCGGACCGTGACGCTCCAGCGGCGCGCCGTCCAGCAGGATGCGCCCGGACTGAAACCGGTCCACGCCGAAGATCGCCCGCGCCACCTCGCTGCGCCCCGCGCCCACCAGTCCCGCCAGCCCCACGATCTCCCCGCTGCGAACGTCGAATGATATCTCACTGAACCGCCCGGCCGCACTGAGCCGCGACACCGACAACCGCACCGCTCCCGGCGGCGTGCCCGTGTGATGCGGGAAATACTCGCCGACGGGCCGGCCGATCATCAGCCGCACCAGCTCGTCCGTCGAAACGTCCGTCATGCGGCGCGTGTCCACGTGCTTGCCGTCGCGCAGCACGGTGACTCGGTCGCACAGCAGGCGGATTTCATCGAGCCGGTGGGAAACGTAAATCAACGTGACGCCGTCGCGTTTCAGCCGCGCGATGATGTCGTACAGCCGCAGCGCCTCCCCCTGCGAGAGCGAACTGGTCGGCTCGTCCATGATGATGAGCTTTGCCCCGCGCCCGATCGCCACGGCGATCTGCACGAGCTGCTCCTGTCCGGTGGAGAGCCGCGCCATGGGCGTGCGCGGATGCACATCCAGCCCGACCTGCGCGAGCATCGCCCGCGCCGCCCGGTCCAGCTCCCCGCGCCGCACAAACCCGAAGCGCGAAGGCAACGCGCCCAGGAAAAGGTTCTCCGCCACGGACAGGTTGGGACACGTGGCCAATTCCTGGTGCACGATGCGGACGCCCGCCAGCCCCGCGTCCAGCGGCGACCGGAACGCGACTGCCGCGCCGTTCAGCAGCACACGCCCCCTGTCAGGCCGATGAATGCCGGCGATGATCTTCCCCAGCGTGCTCTTCCCCGCGCCGTTCTCGCCGATCAGCGCATGGCACTCCCCGCGCACCACGCCGAACGACACGTCGTCCAGCGCCGTGACGGCGCCGAAACGCTTGGTCAGCCCTTCGACTCGAAGCAGTTCTTCTCCCACAACCCTTACGGCCCCTGAACTCTCTGAGTTCTTCAAGGAGCGCGCCGTGACCCATGACCGAGTGCCGTGGGTCATTCTCTCTGCGCTCCTGCTTCGCCTGCGGCCACGTCCACTTCAGAGCGTACCTCTGGAATCGTGGGCCGACCAGTGCGGAGCGACATGACCCGACTGAATTGACCGGCCCGCGCGTGCGGTTACGATCCACCGTGAACCCGCCGCCCGGCTGGTTCCCAGTTTGGAGCGGTGTCCGAGTGGCTGAAGGGACCGCATTGGAAATGCGGTGTGCGGGCAACTGCACCGAGGGTTCGAATCCCTCCCGCTCCGTTGATGCGCCCGGTCGCGCTGCGCCGGGGCGGGCGTCCTCGGCTCGATGAGGTCCAGTTCGATTGAAGAAGCACGCTCGCTCAGCACGAACTGATGGAGCGGCGCCGGACCCGGGCGGACCGCAAGATCCGAATCGCGCCGATCCAACCGCCACCTCGAATCCGGGCGATCCCCGTTCATCAAGGATCGCGAGCATCGGGCAGGCGGGAATCGGGCACGCGTGCTCCGAAGCGGCGCTCCCGCGTCGGCACCACGCCGCGCTGGCGGGCGTCTTCATCCTCGCACTGGCGCTGCGACTGATTTATCTGGCCGGGCAGGCCGCGCACAACCCGACGTTCGACGCCCCCATCATGGACATGAGGGTTCATCACGAGTGGGCGTCGCAGTTCGCCCGCGGCGAGCCGATGCGCGCCATCGCCGACAAGCCTTACTTCCGCGCGCCGCTTTACTACTACACACTGGGAGTGGTGTACCATCTTTTCGGCGCAAAGGTCTGGATCGGGCGCGTCTTTGGATGCGCGCTCGGAGCGGCGTCCTGCTACCTGATCGCGCGCCTTGGTTCGCGGCTGGAGGGCTTTCGCGTCGGGCTGGTCGCCGGCGTACTTGCCGCGATCTACTGGCCGCTGTGGTATTTCGATGCGGAACTGAAAACCGTCGGCTTGGAGGTCTTCCTGGATTTGCTGCTGCTGCTGGCGCTGCTTTGGGCGGCGCGGCAGCGGCGCACCGGGTGGGCATATGCGCTGGCGGGCCTGATGTGGGGGCTTTCAGCAATCACCCGGCCCAACGTGCTGGCGGTCCTGCCGGGCATCACGCTGTGGCTGTTTGCTACGCTGCGCGATTCAGACTGGCGGGGCAGCCTTAAGCGGACCGCAACTGCCACGGGCTGGTTGCTCGCGGGCGCGGCGGTGGCGATTCTGCCGGTCACGCTGCGCAATGCCATCGTCGGGCGCGAGTTCGTCCTCATCGCCTCGCAGGGCGGCGTCAACTTCTACATCGGCAACAACCCGTACAACGCCGACGGCTTCACGGCCGTTGTGCCGGGAACACGCCCCGGCTGGTGGGAAGGATTTGAAGACACGCACCGCATTCCTGAGATCGAACTGGGACGCAAGCTCACCGAGGGCGAGGTTTCCGCCTACTGGTCCGCGAAGAGCTGGGACTGGATCGCAAAGAATCCCGGCGCCTGGGTGCGGCGGCTGCTTTACAAGCTCGCACTGTTCTGGACGCCCGTCGAGGTGTCTAACAACCAGCCGATCGACTTTTTCGCCGGGCTTTCAGGCCTGAGCTGGGCCATGTGGATCGGTTTTCCGGTCGTGTCGGTTCTGGCGCTCGCAGGTCTGACGTGCATCTGGAGCAACCGGCGCGAATGGCTCCTGCCGTTGATGTTCATGGTGCTCTACATGGGCACGGTCGTGCTGTTCTTCTGCCCCGGAAGGTACCGGGTTCCCGTCGTGCCAGTCCTGATGATCCTGGCAAGTCTCGCGCTGGTGCGGATCACGGGCTGGATCCGGGAGCGGCGCATACCCCGGCTGATCGGCGCCGGCATCGCGGTGGCGCTCGGCGCAATGTTGATGGCGATGAACCCCGCCCCGGACGGCGATCGCAAGGCGTTCGCGCGCATCGGCGAGGCCGAGGGGCAGGCGATCCTTGCTTCCCACTACACGGAGACGGAAGACGGCGGCACGCCCGACTACGCGCGGGCGAGCGAGCACATGGCCAAGGCGGTCGCGCTGCGCGGCGATGACGCGTATCTGCGCTGGCGGTACGGCGCGGTGCTGGCACGCTGCGGCGAAGCGGAGAAGGCCGAGGAGCAGTTCAAGCTTGGCGCCGCGCTGGCGGGTCGGGTGAAGGACGCCGAGCCGCTCTTCCGCTACGGTCAGTTCCTGGCCTCGCAGCGGCGATGGACCGAGGCCGCCGCGCAGTTCGAGGGCGCGCTTGCGATGCAACCCGCCTACGCCGATGCGCGCTCGGCGCTGGACGCCGCGCGCCGCGCCGCCCGGGAGGCCGCTGATTCCGATGAGGCGATCGAAACGTATCGGCAGTCACTCGCCGCCGCGCCGAATGATACGCCTGCGCTCCTGAAGCTGGGCGGTGCGTTGATCCGCCGCGGCCGGTCCGCGGAAGCCATCGCGCCGCTCGAACGCGCCCTCACGCTGGCCCCGGGCGACGACGCGATCCGCCAGGCGTCCGCCGAGGCGTATCGCCGCACGGCCCGGTTTGCCGACGCGCTCCGCGTTCTGGAGCCGGCTGTCGTGGAGGACCGCAGCGGCGCGCTGCTGACGGCCGCGGCGTGGCTGCTGGCCACCGCACCGGACGACGCCCTGCGCGATGGACGCCGGGCGATGACGCTTGCAAAGCGGGCACAGCAGCTTTCCGGACCGGACGTGCCCCAAATCCTCGACGCCCTCGCCGCCGCGCACGCTGAACTCGGCGAATTCGACAAAGCGGTTGAGGTTGCCCATCGCGCGGCGGATCTCGCCGCGGCTCAAGGCAAGGGATCCCTGAGCGTGAGCATCCGCTCGCGCGGCGACGGCTACCGCGAAAAACGCCCGTTCCGCGACTCAACCGACGCGGGAGGCGAAACCACGGACGGCCATCCATGAAATAAGGAAATGCCCCCTGCTGTCCGAGCCACGCCCCTCCACAAGCGAACATCTGCACCAGAGCCTTTCAATCCTCTTCGTTCCCGGCTTCGGCGAGCAACGCGCCCCTTCGTTTTCGACCGGCAAGCAAGCTGCCTCAATGCAGCGACCGAGAATTAAAGGGCCCTGCGGGCAGGCTCAGGATGGCAGCCTCCCTTCGTCACATGCTTACGTACTGGGCATCATGCTCACGCTGAGTACAGCGAGAGCATGCCACCCGGCCGAGTCACACAATTTCACAAGCCCGACATCCGCACCTTTCCAGTTGCATCCGGTGCATCCGTCCTTACCATGCGCCGCGGCGAGCGGCACGGATCCTCAGCGGCTCCGGGTGGCACGGGTCCGCAGCAGCTCGGGTAGCAAGGGTCTGCAGCAGGTCGGGAGGCGCGTCTCCGCAGCAGCGGACCCGTGTTGCGCAGGACGGTGCAAGGGTTTTCAACCGCCACGGCTTGGCGAGTACGCCAGACCGTGCCACCCGAAGGCACGGCTGACACGCCGGACCGTGCAACCTTGGCGCCACCTGGCTGGTGAAAACAACGAACGTTTCATACGGAGAATGCTGATGAACGCTCGCGGCGCACGCATCAGGAAGTGGAAGCTGGCATGGATCGTCGCGCTGAGCGGCGGAATTCTGCCGGGCAAGTGCGAAATCCGGCTGAAAGAATCCTTCATCGACGCCGGCAAGTCCACGTTCGCCTCGCTCTTCGATCCGGAGCAACTGGCCGGGTGGTTCGGTCTGGACCAGGATACGCCTTGACGCTCAAGCGGCGGGAGACGCTGGTGAGCGCCATCTGCGTGCAGAGGATTCGGGCGATGATTCTACTCCGTCGCCGGCGCTGCTCGATGGGTGCGCTCCTTGCCGCCGTCGCGCTGCTGGGCGGTTGCGGGCGGCAGGAGGAAGGCCCGCTGGAATTGCAGGTGGCCGCCGGCGACGTTGACGCGACCACCGCCGTCCTCTGGGCGCGAGCTTCGACATCCGGTGAGGTGCGATTCGAATACTCGACGGACGCGACCTTCGCCGCGGATGTTGTCTCTGCCACGAAGCGCGTCGCCTTCACACCGCAGCCCGTGAAGCTTGAAATCAACGACCTCTTGCCGGGCGCCGAGTATCATTACCGCGCGATGGATGAGCGGGACGCGATGGCGACAGGCCGCTTCCGCACGGCGCATGAGCCGGGCGACTTTCACGGCCTGCGGTTTGGTGTCTCCGGCGACTGGCGCGGCGACCTGGGGCCTTACCCTTCCGTGCGCAACGCCCCGCAGCGCGACTTGGACTTCTTCGTCGCGCTGGGCGACACCATCTATGCCGACTACGAATCCCCTGCGTTGATCGGCGTGCCGCAGGCGCAAAACCTCGCCCAGTTTCGCGCCAAGCACAACGAAGTGTACACCGAGAAGCTGGGGCTTAACACGCTGGCCGACCTCCGCGCCGCCACCGCCATCTACGCCGTCATCGACGATCACGAAGTCACCAACGACTTTTCCGGCGGCGCGGCGCCGTGGACGCACCCGCTGTTCGGCTTTGAGGGCAAGTTCATCAACGAGACCGAGCTTTTCCTGGACGGCGTGAGAGTGTTTCAGGAGTTCCATCCGCTGCGCAACGAGTCTTACGGCGACACGGGCGACTCGCGTACGTCGGGCAAGGTCAAGATGTACCGCACCCGCACGTTCGGACAGGACGCGGCCATGATCCTCCTCGACACGCGCACCTTCCGCGATCAGAGCCTCGAGGGAACGGTGGACCTGGAAGACCCGCTCAGCACGTCGTACTTTCTGCTTCGTTCGCTGGAGAAAGACCGCACGCTGCTCGGCGCTGCGCAGCTTGCGGACTTCAAGGCCGACCTGCTCGACGCACACGAGCGCGGGCTGACGTGGAAGTTCATCCTGATCCCGGAGCCGATTCAGAACCTCGGTCCCATCCTCTCGTTCGACCGCTACGAAGGCTACGCGCAGGAACGCGCTGACGTGCTGGAGTTCATCAGCGTCCATGACATCCGCAACGTCGTCTTCATCGCCGCCGACATTCACGGGACGATCGTCAACAACCTGACGTACACGCGCGAGGTGCTCGGCGCGCAGATCCCCGTGGACGCCTGGGAAATCACGACCGGCGCGGTGGCGTTTGACCCGTGCCTCGGCTCGGTCGTCGTCGATGAGGCCGTCAAGATGGGGCTGATCCAGCAGGAAGTCCGGGTGTATTACGACGCGCTGCCGAGGGACTTGAAGGATGCGGCGCTGATCGACGTTCTCAACGGGCTGCTGGCACTGTTCGGTTATGACAGCGTCGGGCTGGAAGGCTCTTCGATTCCTGCAACGCTGGTCTCGGGGCGCTACTACTCGTTCAACACGTTCGGCTGGACCGAGTTCAACATCGACCCCGGCACGCAGCAGCTTCGCGTGACCACCTACGGCATTGACGCCTACCGACGCGACATCCTCAACCCCGGCGCGCAGCCTGAAGTCGTTTCCGAATTCACCGTGGATCCGACATAGGTAGGGCAGGTCTCTGACCCGCCATGCGTAGGGCGGGCTACGCCCGCCACTTGCCTCAAACCCGGCAGGATTTTCCCTTTTCACCGTTCAACTAACCAGCAGGCGGGCGTAGCCCGCCCTACGGCGCAGACCGCGCGACCGGCGCCTCCCCCAGCCGCCCCGGCATGTCCGCAATCACATACGCCGCCACCGCCATCGCCGCCACGTTGCGCGAAAGCTGGTCCGGGTCGATCTTGTCGAGCGTGTCGGCCTGCGAATGGTGATAATCAAAGTACCGCGACATATCCGCGTTGTGCCCGAGCATGGGCACTCCCGCCGCCGCCATCGGGCTGATGTCCGCCCCCCCGCCGTTGTCGGTCGCTTTCCCCGCTCCGACGCGCTCCAGCAGCGCCGTGATCTCGCCAAGCTGCCGCACGGCCAGCTCCGAAACCAGCGGCTCCTTCACCGTCACGCCGAAACCCACCGGCTCGAACACGCCGCCATCCGACTCGATGGCCGCCACATGTTTGGACAATTCCGCTTCATGTTCCTTCGCATACGCGCGCCCGCCGGCCAGCCCGTTCTCCTCGTTGGTGAAGAGCACCACGCGAATCGTCCGCCGCGGTCGCAGGTTGAGTTTTCGCAGGACGTTGATCGCCTCCATCGAGATCGCACAGCCGCCGCCGTCGTCCGACGCTCCCTGCCCCACGTCCCACGAGTCGATGTGCCCGCCGATCACCACCACTTCGTCCGGCCGCTCCGAGCCGCGCAGCTCCGCCACGACGTTGCCCGACGGCGCCTCCGGCAGCGTCTGCGCCTCCATCTTCAACGTCGCCGTCACGCGCTCCCCGCGCTTCGCCAGCCGCTCAATCGCCATCGCGTCCTCGACGGCGATCGCCGCGGCCGGGATCTTCGCGTACGCGTCGTCGTAGCGCATCGCCCCCGTGTGCGGCGATCGCAGGCTCGACGCCGTCACCGAGCGGATCAGGCACGCCGCCGCCCCCTTTGCCGCCGCCCACGAGGCCCCGTTCGACCGATACGCCACGGCCTGCCCATAGCCTGTGCCCTTCTGCGGGTCATACGGCGGCATGGCCGCGGTGAAGAGCACGATCTTGCCGGCCACCGCGCTGGCGTCCAACGCGTCCAGCGCATCCTTGCTATCGACAACCACGATCTCGCCCGTGATCCCTGCGATCGGAGTGGCCACCGAGCCGCCCAGACCCAGCATGGGAATCGGCTCGCGCTTCGGGGTCAGCATCATCAGCGACTCCTCGCCGCGGACCCAGCGCGGAACCATGACCGGCTCCTTGCGCACGTTCTCCTGCCCGTCGCGCTGAAGCGTGCGCACCGCCCAGTCGAGCGCGCGGTCCAGCGACGCCGATCCGCTGAGCCGATGCCCGATGCCGTCGCACAGCTCCTCCAGCTTGCGGTACGCCTGATTCTCCTTCAGCGCCGCGTCGATGATGCGGTTAGCCGCGTCGCGGTACCGATCGGTGAGCGACTCCCCGGACGGCGCTTGTAACGAAAGCGGCGGCGGCGGCGGCTGCTCCTGAGAGAACACAACCGACTGCACGGCGCTGAGAACCGCAAGCCAACCGCACACGACCACGGCGCGTCGAACCGCGGATCCAACCCCAAGCCAAACTCCGCCGCGGTTCGCCGGCGCGATCTTCCTGTCCATCATGTTCATCCTGTCCACGTCCCTTGTCCGTCCCACATGCAGGAGGCGCGACCGGCCTGCCGGTTCCACATGACCGCCTCAACGGGAATCCGCTTACTTGAACGCCGCCTGAAGCGCCAGCAATTCCTTAATCCCCCGGGGAAAATCAAACATCGCTTCCTTGGCCACGGCGACGGTAAACCCCGCGGGCGGATCAACCTCCAGCCCCGGCAGCGTTCCGCGCAGCCAGCGCGCAAGGTCGCCCGGCGTGTCAACGCGCACGTCATTCGCTCCGTGGGACGACCCGCCGGCGCCATGCGAGGATCCTTCGGCACCGTGCGACAACCCATCGGCGCCGTGCGACGAGGCGTTGATCTCGTGCGACGACCCGTCGGTGCGATGCGGAGCGGCATCGCCCACATTCGGCGGGGCATCGCTGCGTTGGGGCGACCCGTCGGCCCCAGGGGAAGCGCCGCTCAAGGCTCTCCAGTTGAGGGTCGCGGAACACTCCGGCATGCGCGCCTGCCCATCCGACCATGCATGCACCGCCAGCGGGGCCTCTTCTGCGAAGTCCGCTCCGTTGGGCGCCAGCGGAGCGCCCCACAGCACCACGTCGTTGCCGGCATGATGCAGCCGCCGCGCTCCTTGCGCGGAGATCAGCCACTGCTCGATCCCGCCGCCCTTGATCCGCCGCTCCAACCCGACCACGCTCTGCGCGTTCCCCCCGTTGCCCGTCACCACCCACCAAGCGCGCTCCGCCCGGCGTCCGTCCGCCACTCGCGAAACTCCGCCGCGCGGCGCCACGCTGCAGCCGCTCAAGAGAAACGCGAACAGCGCGAGGCATGGGTTGAGCCGGCGCACCCACCGCGGCGCCCCAAGGCGCGCAGCCGCACGTTCGCGCATCGCACCGGGAGAAGTTCTGCCGGACCCGCGCGCACCTGAATTCCAACGACGGTCCGAACGCTGTGGGAAGGTTCGATGCAGGCGACTCATCGCCTACCACAGTACGCGCCAAATGAGCGGGGATCAATTCGCGATGAAGCGAGGGCTTTCGGAACCCCTAGCGCAAGCAAGGGCTTTCGGAACCCGTAGCGCCAGCAAGGGCGATCTGGATCCTCGAGAGCCACTGAGGTTTTCCCCTCGCTGGCGCTTCGGGTTCTGAAAGAGCGTTGCACGCGCGAAGAGTGCGCAGCCTGCTACGGCCTGCCTCACGGTCCCGTGAACCCGTTCTGAAACTCCGCGAACTCCCGCAGGTCGACGTCGTCGTCGATGTCCCAGTCGAACTCCGCACACGATCCGCCCACGCCGCCGCCGGGGCCCGTCATGCAGTCGTGGAAGCACGGGTAGTCGTCCAACTCCACGTCGCCATCGCCGTCGCAGTCGCCGTTGACCAGCAGTTCGTTGTAGTAGAGGTAGTTTCCGCGCTCGTCCCAGTTGGTCACGGCCATGTCCGGCTTGCGCGACCATGCGTAGTCGATCTTCGTCTCCTCGGCGGCCGCGGCGCCCACGGACACCCAGCCGTGCTCCGCGTCAAACGTATACTCGAACGGCTCCAGCGACCGGCCATCCACGCGCACATCGAGAATCCCCTGAATGGGCTGATGCCGCAGGTAGCACAACCGCGGCCCGCCGGCGGCGAAGCGCTCCGTCGTCCGCCGCAGCGCGTCGTTGTTCACGTCGCCGAAGGCAATCTTCTCGACGACGCTGGTCCCGGCCGAGTTCCACGACGGCGTGGTCGGCAGCCCCGTTCCGTTGTTCAGGAAGAGCCGCGTGCGATCCCACCAGGCGCCGGTCGCAAGATCGAGCAGCCCGTCGGCGTTCACGTCCGCCAACGCGATGGCCGAGCCGTATCCGTCAAAGTAGCTCCACGACGGCGTCTGATCGAAGTAGCCCGGCAATCGTCCGTTGTACTGCCGGAAACGCCCGGAGCCGCTGTAGAGCTGCGTGTTGTCCGTCACGAACAGCTCGCGCAGTCCGTCGCCGTTCACGTCGCCGGCGGTGGCCATGATGGCGAACTGCCGCGTGTTGTCCGTCGTCCGCCAGCGCGCGATCGTGTCCAACGACCCGCCGAGATTCGGATACAGCCACGTGTCCGTGTCCGTGCCCGTCAGCACCAGATCCAGCCAGCCGTCTTCGTCGCCATCCACCCACAGCGCTCCGTCAAACCCGAGCGTGTCCGTCGACTGCCAGCTCGCCACGGTTTCAAGCTCGCCGTCGCGATTGACGTGCAACGTGTTGTGAAAGACGTGCGGGTCGCCATAGGGCCAGCCCGTCGCCACCGCAAGGTCCGGCCGCCCGTCGTTGTTCACGTCGCCGAACGCCAGACCGAACGTGTTGGCGATCTCGGCGGAGGTCCAATCCGGCAGCGTTGAGAGCGTGCCGGCATGGTTGAGATAGAGCTTCGCCGCCGGACCGTCCTCGTTGAGCAGGAGCGAGACGGCCACGTCCGGGAAGCCGTCGCCGTTCACGTCGGACACGTCGAGATGACCGTTGTAGGCCAGGTCGGAGGACTGCCACCCGGGCGAGGCGGAAAGCGTGCCGTCGCCGCGGTTGTAGTACGCGACCACGCTCTGGCGGTAGATGTCGTTGCCGTTGGAAACGACCAGGTCCAGCCAGCCGTCGCGGTCCAGGTCCACCAGCGCCCCGCCCGTGCTCACCTGTCGATCGGATGAAGTCCAGTTCGGCGAGGTGCGGTAGGGCGCCTGCCCGAACGCTGAGATTGCCAGGCCGGCAATCAAGACCACGGCCGCGGACAGCGCGGCAACGTTCACGGTTTTCATGACGAGATCCCTCCTTCAAATCGACCCGCCATCGCCGACCGAACGTACGTTCCAGTTTATCGCCAACCCGGACGATTCCAAACCGCCGGGCGGCCTCGACTCGGGCCATTCAATTCTCGCCCCGCTGGATGCCGCCAGGCCGGCATGCCGCCGCGGTGGCATGCTCGCGCTGTACTCAGCGTGAGCATCATCCTGTTGATAAGGGAATGAGCACGTGACGAAAGGAGGCTGTCGTCCGGAGCTTGTACGCGGGGCCCTTCCATTCTCCGTCGCTGAGGGGGCGCAGCTTGCTTGCCGCTCGAAAACGATGGGACGAGTCGATCGCTGTTGCCGGGAAATGGGCTAATTGCGAGGGCCTGCGGCCTCGACGAGGAGATGGCCGAGGCGCCGTCCAAACGGTTCCCGCGATCGTTGCCTGGAGCGCTTGCGCGCGCAGCGATGGCCACCGCAAGGGTCTTCAAAGGGGAGAGCGCAAGACACGCCCGTGGGTTGACCGGGTGCGCGTTTACGGCGGCGAATTCTGCACGCTTTGCTGCCGCATCCAATCCCGCCATGCATCGGCGTCGAACCCGTAGTTTTGACCGGTCAAGGCGATCAGCGCTTCCTGAACTTCGGATCGGTTGCGCGCCGTGGGCGGCGAGGCGCTCGCCTCGATCTGCTCGACGCGGCGGACCCAATCCGGCAGCGCCATTCGGGCAGGCGCTCGCGCCACGCGGTCGTCGATCGGCACCTCGATCGGCGCGCTGAACGTCCGCTCCGCTTCACGCATGAGGTCGCCGAGCGACCGTCTTTCCGTTGCAAACGCATCCGTCGGCAGCGCCCGCACAAGGTCATCAAAGGCGTCGAGGGATTTCAATCGCCCCAGCGCCACGGCCGCGCGTCGAACGATCTCGTCCACGCGCGCGCGGAGCGCCTGCCGGAGGAACTCTCCCACGCGCGGGTCGTTGCGCGCCGCCAGCGCGTCCGCGGCTGCCACGCGCACGTCGAGGTCGCCGTCCAGCAGGGAAAATGCCAGCAGGTTCAGCAGGGCCTCATCTTCCTTGAACGTCGCCAGATGCTCCATCAGCAGCACGCGCGTTCGTTCGCCCTCGTCGCCGAGGAGCGCACAGACCCCTTCCATCGCCAGCGGCGCGCGGATGGCGAGCAGTTGCTCGCGCCCCTCGTCAAAGGTGCGGACTCCGCGCTCGGCCCCCTCGCGCAGGAACACGTCGCGCAGGCCGTGAATGCGCCGGCGCCACGCGGCGCGAAGCTGCTCGATCACGCGCGCGTCGCCCTCGGCGGACTTGGGAGGCGCGGAAGGCGGGTCGGCGGTCTTGAGCCACGCGTCGCCGATGCGAACGTATCCGAACAGCCGTCGTGCCTGCGGGTGTGAAGGGTCCATCCGCAGCGCTTCGTCGAGATGCTGACGGGCGAGCGAGGGGAGTTTCTGTTCGAGGCACCACGCGGCGAGGGCGGCGTGACGCCCCGCGTCGAGCGGAGCCGTGCCGGCGAGCGATTCATACTGTTCGAGGAGGGAGGTCGCGGCGATGTGCCGCACGACGATCAGCGCCGGCACGTCCAGTTCGCCCATGAAGCCCGCGATGCGCAGCGTGTTGCGGTCCTCGCTGACAAGCCTTCCCTCGATCACGCCGCCGCCGCCAAGCAGCAGTCGATCTGCCGGCGCCCTCGCCTGCACGCCGACGCAGAACAGCGCGATGCAAGCCGCCGCCAACGGCCTCGAAGGTTGCGCGATTCCAAGGAACATGAGCGTTACGCCGACCCCACAAGAGAACATGAGTCTCACGCCGACAACACGGGCAGCCGCACGAGTCTGCGCCCCGGATGCAAACGCGAGCCGTGGGTGCGCCGCGGCGTGACGCGGTCGATGCGAACGTCCACGACCTCCCCGGGCTGGGCTTCCGCATCCTCGAAATGCACGGCGAAGTACCGGCTCGACCGGCCATGCCTCATGACTGCGAAATCGTCCCCGGATTCGAAATCGCCGTCATCTTCGCGCTCGCCCGGCTCCAGCTTGGCATCATCCTCCTCGACGACCACGCGTTCCACGCCGCCCACAAATCGCGAGCGGAAGCGCAGCGACGACTCGGACTCCAGCTCGCCCAGGCGCTGCATCCGTTCGGCGACGACGGCCTGCGGAACGAACTGCCTCGACCCCTTCGCGGCGGCGGTGCCCTCACGCGGGCTGAACGGGAACGCGTGGATCTTCACGAATTCCGCATGCCGCGCGACGCGCAGGGAGTCCGCGAAGTCCTGCTCCGATTCGCCGGGGAAGCCCACGATGATGTCCGTGCTGATGGCCGGTCGATCGAGGACGGCGCGGACGCGATCGATCATGGCGACGAACTGCTCCAGCGTGTACTGACGGTTCATCCGCCGCAGGATCTCGGGGCTGCCCGACTGAAGCGGCAGGTGCAGGTGCGGCACGCAAACCGGATGCCCCGCCAGACTCTCAAGCAGGTCCCCGTCCATGTCGCCCGGCTCGAGACTGGAGAGGCGGAGCCGCAGCAGCCCGTCGATTTGTGCAAGTGCGTTAACCAAGCGGGCGAGCGGGCTGCCGGCCTGTGAGAATCGTTTTCGCACCGCGGTCTCTCGACCGTAAGCCCCTAGAAACACCCCGGTAAGGACGATTTCGCGAAAGCCCGCCGCCACCAGCCCGCGGGCCTCCTCCACCGCCACGGGGACGGGCTTGGACCGGAGCATCGGGCGAAGCTGGGGGATGATGCAGTAGGTGCAGCAGGCGTCGCATCCGTCCTGCACCTTGAGAAACGCCCGGCGGTGCCCCTCGAATTGATGGATTTGTGTCACAAGTTCGTCGTTTTCCTTGACAAGGGCCAAAGATTGTGTCATACTTTTATTGGTCTTTGTCGAAAGACGTTGGGGATAGTCCAATCGCGTCCGATCCAGTTGACCGACCGGACTCATATTTTGTTCATTTCTTTCATCCCTGCGACGCGAAGGGGCGGCCCCGGCAGATTCGCTTGGACCGGTGTTCAAGCCGGTTGCGGATGGGTCGCCGATTCGGCGGAACCAATCCGTCAGGAGATCGCGTAGCACGGTGCTGACATCCCGATCGTGACCGATGACCGCTTCGACGCCGTCGATGCCGGCCAGCCGTTGGCGTTCCGCCACGGCGCCGCACCCGACGACGACGACGCGCGTTCGTCCACCGCTCGCGAGGCGGCGGACGAGGTATCGGCTTTTGCGGGACGCCGCGGCCGTTACGGCGCAGGTGTTCACGATGGCGAGGTCGGCGCGTTCTCCCGGCGAGGCGGTCTGGCAGCCGTGCGCTTCGAGCAGTTCGCGTACGACTTGGGATTCGTACTGATTGACTTTACAGCCCAGGGTGACGAGTCGATACTTCGCGCGCATCGTGCGGCATTCTACCCGCTTTCAGGGGACCCTGGAAATGGTCGATTCGCCGGCGCGATGACGATTCGGCGGATACGCACGACGGCAGGGAGACGATGACATGGCAGGCGCCAAGGCAGTCTGGGGCATTGACATCGGACGTTGCGCTCTGAAGGCGATCAAGCTTCGAGTCGCGGCGGAGGGCGAAGTCGAGATGGTCGCCCACGACTACGTCGAACACCCGAAGATCCTGTCCCAACCGGATGCGGATAAGGAAGAGCTGGTCTCTCAAGCGCTCGAGAAATTCCTCTCGCGCAACGACATCTCCAGCGATCGCGTGGCCATCAGCGTCCCCGGTCAGCAGACCCTCGCCCGCTTCACCAAGCTGCCTCCCGTCGAGGAAAAGAAGATCCCCGACATCGTCAAGTATGAGGCGGATCAGCAGATTCCCTTCGACATGGACGAAGTGATCTGGGACTACCAGACGTTTAAGGACGAGGAGATGCCCGACGTGGAGGTCGGCATCTTCGCCATGAAGCGCGAGCAGATTCGCGCGCACATGCTCCCCTTCGAGCAACTCGGCATCGAGCCGATCCTCGTCCAAAGCGGTCCGCTGGCCGTGTACAACGCCGTGTACCATGAGGGCTGGCTTAAGCCCGCCGAGACCACCATCGTGCTCGACATCGGCGCCGAGGCCGCGGACCTGATTGTCTCCACCACGACGGGGCTGTGGACGCGAACCATCCCCATCGGCGGCAACCGCTTCACCGAGGCGCTGGTCAAGTCGTTCAAGCTCTCGTTCTCCAAGGCGGAGAAGCTCAAACAGGAGGCCGCCAAAAGCCGTTACGCACGGCAGATCTTCCAGGCGATGCGCCCGGTGTTCGCCGATTTGGTGCAGGAGCTGCAGCGTTCGATGGGCTTTTACGCCTCGACGCACCGCGGGGCGAAGATCGAGCGGGTGATCGTGCTGGGCAACGCCTGCAAGCTGCCCGGGCTGGTGAAGTACCTCCAGCAGAACCTCGGCTATGAAGTCGTCGAACCGACGGAGTTCAAAAAGCTCGTCGGGACGGAGGCGGCCAAGGCGCCGCAGTTCGTCTCTGAAATCCTCAGCTACGCCGTCCCCTACGGGCTGGCGCTGCAGGCGCTGGAGCAGTCCAAGATCACGTCGAGCCTGCTCCCGCTGGAAATCGCCAAGCAGGTCGTCTGGCAGAAAAAGCGTCCGTTCCTCGCGGCCGCGGCGGCGTGCCTGCTGCTGGCGGGCGGGACGACGTGGCTGCGGTACAACCTGGACATCACGGCGCTGGCGCGGACCTCCGGCGGAGCGCCCATCACGGCGGTTTCCGATGATCAGGCGGAGATGATTCTTCAGCAGGGTCCACAGGTGACGCTCGCGCCGCGGCAGCGGGCACAGCAGATTCTCGTGGCGGCGCAGAACCTCAAGCGCCGTTTCAACGAGCTTCACAGCAAGGGAGAGGCGGAACAGAAGCAGAGCGAGCTGCTCGTCGAACTTCAGGGAGACAAGTCGCTGGTCCCCGGCATCCTCCAGACGATTCACGCCGCGCTGCCCCAGAATGACAAGCCCTACGGAAACGCCGCGTCGGTCGAGGAGTACCTTGGAGTGATCAAGGGCGCCCCGCCCATCCCCCGCGCGGATCGCGAAGAGATTCAGGTCGCCAACTTCGATTTCGAGTTTCTCATTGGCATGAGCCAGGTGGACCTGCCGGCCTCAAAAGTGACCATCCCGCCGAACTTCGACCTGGGCGAGGGCGACGCCATCGACGGCTTCTACGTGCGCATGGTGTGCACGACGGCTCACAAGGACAGCGACAAGTTCATTCAGAGGTTCGTTCAGCGGCTGCTGGACACGGGCAAGGAGCCGGGCAGGGGCTACTTCATCAACCGGGTCCACCTGACGGGGTGGTACGAGGTCGGCGCGGAGCGGCTGCGCGGCGAAGTCGCCGCGGCGGAGGAGAAACCCAAGGCCGGCGCTCCCGCGGCGAAGGCGCCGAGCGGAGGCGGCGGGCGGGGTCTCGCCGGCGAACGCGAAGAGATGACCGAGGAGCAGAAATGGCTTGAGGCCCAGCAGGCGGGCAAGCAGGGCCGCGGCGGCGGCATGCCCACGGCGCCCGGCCGCAGCAGCCGCCCGCAGGTCGCCGTGGCGCAGGCGAAGCCCACGCCGAACTCCGACAAGAACCTCGACTACGTCACCGAGGAGGACGTGTCCGCCGGCGTGCTGGAGTTCACGGTGGTGCTGGATGTGCTGATGGGCGAGCCGCCGGTGGAGAAGGAAGCCGAAGGAAACGCCGAGGGTGAAGAGCCGCCGTCGGGCAAGCGGGATGGGGACAGGTAGTGCCGGGAGTGGAGCGCGCCGCGGGCTTCAAGCCGGCGCGGCGCCGCCGCGGTGGATGGGTACGCAAGGTCATGCCGGGCGCCGGTTGGCGGGCGAACCTCCGCATGGCAAGACGCAGGATATGAACACATGGAATTCCTGAAACGACAACTGTTCTTTCTGCTCTGCGGCGTGGCCGGCGTGGGCGGCATTGCCCTCGGCGTGACCGGCATGTCCAAGCTGGGCGGCGTTAAATCCCAGATGGAGCAGGCGACCAAACTGCACAGCGACCTGTCGGCCATGCGCGGCGGCGCGGTCAACGAGAAGTTCATCGAAGTGGAGCAGGCGCGTATCGCGCAGCAGATGAAGGGCTTCGAGGAACTGCTCGCGAAAGTGAAGGACCTTCAGCCTTACAAGCCGCTGAAGGAGTCCTTCTTCCCCGCTCCGCCCAAGGACGCGGACGAGCGCGAGGCGCGCATCGACTTCCGCACGCGCTATCAGAAAACGCACCCCATGCTGCGGAGCCGCCTTAACGCCGGGACCCCGGCGACCACGCTTGAGGTCCAGAAGGCCGCCGAGCAAATCGCGCTCGATAAGCGCCAAGCCAAGGACCTGACCAAGGGCGAAACCGAGAAAGAGGCGCCGCCCTACACGCCGGCGGGTGTGCTGACTCAGACCGGCGCCAAGGAGGACGCCAACGCCCGCGCGAACATCGAAAAGGCGCAGACGCTCTACTGCTACGCCGCGCCCAACGATTCCCCGGTGCCGGCCTTCGAGTTCAATCCTAAACTGTCGGAGAGCAGCCGGCTCAAAGCAGACTTCACGCTCGCGGACTGCTGGGATGCGCAGCTCGAACTTTGGATTCAGCAGGACATCGTCGAGGCGATTGCCCGCGTCAACGGCGCCGCGGCGGAGGAACTGAAGAGCAAAGGCCAAACGCCCTGGGTCGGCGTCCTGCCGGTGAAGGACATCATTTCGCTGCGCGTGGCTCGGGACTTCGTCGGAATGGCGGACGAAAAGAAGGGTCCGGAAGGCGCCGGCGGACATCGACCCGCATCGCCCACGGGCGAGGGTGAAGCACGGGTGGTGAACTCCACGGAGGTGTCTTTCAGGGGTCGCGCATCGGAGGCCGACTCCACGTTCGACGTGCTGCAGTTCACGCTGAAGGTCGTGGTGGACCAGCGGGATCTGCCCAAGCTCATCCGCGAGATCAGCGCCAACCGCTTCCACACGCTGCTGCGCTGCGCGTATGTCGCCGTCCCGCCTGATCCGTCGATGCAGGGCAAGATTTACGGCGCCGATCCGGTGGTCCGGGCCGTCCTCGATTTTGAAACGCACCTCCTCGCCGACGAGTACCGCCGGCTCATGCCGGACGAGGTGCTGGAGCAGTATGGCTACGACCGACCCGGCGGCGATGGGAAGGAAGAAGAGGGCGAGGGCTGATACCGCGCGGCCTGCTGAAGCGCGTGTTGAGTCTTGTGCAGGTCTGCGAGAGCTCGAACTTGTGCGAAAGTAGATAACCGCCCACTGAGGCGGGGGAGAATCAGACATGGCCAAGCAAGCCGTTGGAACCATCGAACGCCATCTGGAGAAGGGCATTCTCGGCGTGGCCGTCCTGGTGCTGTTTGCCGCGGTGGCGAAGTTCCTCATCATCAGCCCCAACAAGATCGAGCTGACCGGCGCCGACACGGTCACGCCGGGCACGGTGGATGACAAGGTGGCGGAGGGGGCCGAAGCCGTCCGTCGGACGATCGCCGCCGCCAAGCCGGTGCAGAAGCCGGTCGAATCCGCCGCGCCGGAGTTCGAGAAGCGCCTGGACCCTTACCAATTCGCCTCCTTGCCGATCGATCTGCCGCGCGGGGTGGCGTTCCAACCGCCGGTTCCGGTGTTCTCCACCGTGGTGGCGGTGAACGTCGAGCTGGTCAAGCCCCTTCCGCTGCCCAAGCCCGTTCTCGCGGCCGGGCGGAGCTGCCTGGCCTTCGAGGAGGTGTTCGACTGGATGCCGGGCATGGATGAAGGGCAGCTTGCGCTGGACACGGACAAGGACTACTCGCAACCGGTGAGCTGGGTGACCGTGTCGTCCCTGTGGGATCGCGCGGCACAGGTGAAGGAGAACGAGAAAGCATACGCGAAGGGGAAGCAATTTGCGCTGGCCGGCGGGATGGAGATTCAGCGCCGGGTGATGCGCCCGGACGGAAGCTGGAGCGAAGAGGACTGGCAGACCATCAAGCCGTACGATCGCGCCGCCATTCGTGAGCCGAGCGAGGTGCCGCTGGAGAAAGATCGCGACGGCAAGCTGAAGGAAACGGCCGAGAGCATCCAGGCCGCCAGCCAGTTGTTCAACCTCATCTTGGATCCCGTCGTGCAGATGAACCTCCTGCGCCCCATCGCCCCTGCGCCGGCGTGCGGCGACATGTGGACCTATCCGAGCATCCCGGGTTCGGACGTGCTGATGCAGGACGATGAATACCACTGGCCCGAGGTTTCGGCGGATTACAAGCCGTCGAAGTCCCTGATGAAAGACCGGTATCCCCGCTCGGCGGAGGAAATGGAGAAGCTGGACAAGCCATGGGAAAACGGACGTAAGATCACGCGCGAGGATCTTCTGGGCAGCGATTGGAGAGCCATGCTCAAGGCCGCGGAGAAGACCTTCATGGAGGCCGTCGCCGCAAAGGACAAGACGCTCGAAGCCAACGCTTACAACTTCGTCGCGCTCGTCCTCCTCAACGGTCCAACCGTTGATCAGGCCATCGCCCCCGAAGCCGAGAAGGTGATCAAGCGCATGGAGGCCGCTTCACCTGTCGGGCCCGGCCCCAAGCCACCGGGCGGCAAGCCGCCAGGCGGCAAGCTGCAGGTCGAGAAGGAGACGCAGTTCGTCGCCCACGAGCCGCATCCCACGCAGCAGGTCTGGGCGATTGACGGCCAACCCGGCAGCCTGGTCGGCGGGCAGACGTATCAGTACCGCATCCGTGCGAAGGTGTTCAATCCCTACTACGGACAGCCGCAGTCGCTCAAGAACCCGGAGGACGCGAAGATCGCCTTCGTCACCGGCGAGTGGTCCGAGCCATCCGACCCGATCTACGTCGAGCCGGACACGCAGTACTTCGCGCGCAGCACCAGCAAGGACAAGGACGCCGAGCACGTCACCTTTGAGATGTACAAGTGGTACGACGGCTTGTGGGTGAAGGGCACGTTCAAGCTGGGCATCGGCGACCTCGTGGGGGGAGAATCCCGCGTCCAGATCGCCGAGGATGAAAAGCCCAGCATCCCGTTCGACGCCGCGGCCCTGGTGCTCGACGTGAACTTCGACCGCCCATGGTGCGGGCGCGGCAAGTCAGGCAAGGAGGGCATCCGCTTCTCGGAGACAAAGGCCGCGGAGTCCATCGTCCTCGTGGATGCGGCGGGCAACATTTCCGAGCGCATCCTCGACATCGACAAGGCGACGCCGAAGCAGAAGGAAATCGCGGCCAAGCAGTTCGTCTATAAGCCGCCGAAGAAGGAAGAGAATCCCAACGCGCCGCTCGGGCAACAGCCGCCGGGTCGCGGTGGCGCCGGGGAACGCGGGACGGGGTCGCGGGGCGGCAGCGCCCTGGGCGGCATGGGCTATGGCGGCGCGCATGGCGGTGGCGGCGAGGGCGGAGGGGAAAGGGATCAGCCGAAGCCGAGACCTTGACGGATAGGGAGAACAAAGTCGGCCGCAGCATGGGGTACCGGGGGGACGCTTAGCCACGTACAACCCGGTTGGGTCTGCGGCGACTGCGACGGGGCGTCCGGACGGGAGACCGGACGCCCTTTTCATTGCGCGGCGCCCCGCCGGGAATGGCGAAGCCACGCACGCGACCCTGCTGCGGCCGACGGTTGGGGGGAAAGTCTATCCCCCCTATAATCGGATTCAAGGTGGGCGTGCAACGGGGTCGTGTACCCGTTCGCATGTCAGAACCGCGACCGTCAGCAGTGTACCCCAGTGTGCCGCTGCTCTGTGAGCTGTGTACCCCGGTGTGCCGCTGCTCTGTGAGCAGTGTACCCCGGTGTGCCACTGCTCTATGAGCAGTGTACCCCGGTGAGCCACTGCTCTGTGAGGAAGCGAACCGCCGTCTCGCGGTGCCGAAACCGCTTCTTCAACCTGAAACCTGACCCACGGGACGACGTTACAAGGAAGGGGGCGGCTCCCCCGGAATGAGGCGGATATGAGGCGAGCAGGCTGGGCGGCGACGGCGATGGCATTGGCGACAGGCACGCTGGCTCGCGCCGACGTGGTCCTTGACCTCCTCGTGCGCGACCTCGCCGGCAACCCGGTGGACATCATCGAGGCCGGCGACAACATTCTCGTTTTCATTCGTGCCTCCGTCACCGAGGACGACAACCCCACCGAAGATGTGCGCGTGCTTCAATTCGACCTGCGGGCGACGGACGCGCAGCTCGAGCTGATCAACTTCGAGTGGCGGTTCCGCGCGGCCGGGCTTTTCAGCGAAGACCTCTACGAGCGGCTGACCAACCTGCCCGACCACCTCCGCGCGACGTACACGGAAGCCGAGCGAGAGCCGGGCTACATTGTCGATTTCGACGAGGATTTCCGCATCATCGCCCGTGTTCAGGTGGTTGCGCATCGCTCCGGCACGATCGACGTGACCAGCACGGACCTTTCCGAGCCCGACAATACGGACGAAGGCTGCTGGTTTGTCGCGGGCTTTGACGCACCAGTGGCCTTCACCCCGCACGACGGAACCGTCCAGGGCGGTGAACTCTTCATTGAAGTCGAAGGCGACGACGGCTTTAATGGAAACGTCAACGCCAATGAGAACACCAACGACAACAAGGACGACAACCTCAACGACAACACGGACGGCAACGTCAACGAGAACAAGAACTCCAACGTAAACGCCAACGCCAACGAGAACGACAACGGCGACAACTTCAACGGCAACATCACCGACGGCCCGCGCAACAACGGCCCACCCGTGACCGGCGGCTTCCCCTGCGGCGTCGCCATGATCGGCCCGATGCTGTTTTCACTGCTGGGTCTGCTCTATCAGAAACGGCGGCTGCGATTCGCCCGATCCAGCTCCCCGCGCGTACCCTGAAGCGGCGGGCGGCGCGAGGCAGCCCATTGGCCGGACCTTCCGCGACGAACCGAAAAGGCCTGCCCCCCATTTGCTGGCGACACCCATTACGGACACATTCCGCTCAACCCCGCACCACGATCTTTAGGAGATAGCTTGCCGATTGCCGCCATTCCGCGCCACGGGGTATTGGATCGTTGCTGCATCTCGCGCATAATCCCGGCTGCGGGCCATCCTGTATGTCCGGTCCGGCCGCGGCGACATTTCGCCGGCTGCGCACCGGGGCCGACAGGGCGGCGCAGGCGTATGCGGCGTACCGCGCCGACGGGAGCGCACAGACTCATGACCCGAATACACGGCTCGATTCTGGTGGCCGCCTTGCTTTCCATGGTGACTATGCACTCCGCCAAAGCCCAGACGCAGCGCGGCGACCGCTACAGCGGCTCCAACGTCGCCAGTCGAAGCGAGGTCGTCGCCCGGCACGGCATGGCATGCACGTCGCAGCCTCTTGCGACGATGGTCGCTCTGGACATCCTCAAAGCAGGCGGCAATGCGGTGGACGCCGCCATCGCGGCCAATGCCTGCCTCGCGCTCATGGAACCGACGACGTGCGGAATCGGTGGCGATCTGTTCGCCATCGTCTGGGACGCAAAATCGCACAAGCTGCACGGGCTGAATGCCAGCGGAAGAAGTCCGTATGGTCTGTCGTTGGAACATCTGCAGAAACTCCAACTTAGATCGATCCCCAAACATGGCCCGCTGCCGGTCACCGTGCCCGGCTGCATCGACGGCTGGTTTGAGCTGCATCGCAGATTTGGCAAGCTCCCGATGAGCGAGGTGCTCGCGCCGGCAATCCAATATGCCAGAGAAGGCTTCCCGGTCTCGGAACTCATTGCGTCCTACTGGGCGGGCGGGGAGCGCGTCCTGAAGGACCAGCCCGGATTCGCGGACACGTTCCTCCCCGGCGGTCACGCGCCGGCGAAGGGCGACGTCTTCAGGAATCCCGGACTCGCCCGCACGTTTGAGGCTCTTGCCGCCGGCGGGCGCGACGCGTTCTACCGCGGAGAGCTGACCGGGCGTATGGCCGCATTCTGCGAGCGAACCGGCTGCTTCCTTAGCGAGCCGGACTTCAATGACCATACGTCCACCTGGGAAGACCCGGTCTCGACGAATTACCGCGGATACGATGTATGGGAATTGCCGCCCAATGGCCAGGGCATCGCCTCCTTGCAGATGCTTAACATTCTCGAGGCCTGCGACCTCAAGACTTTGAAACACAATTCCGCGGAGTATCTCCATCTCCTGGTCGAAACCAAGAAGGTCGTTTATGAAGATCGCGCCCGGTATTATGCGGATCCCGCATTCTACAAGAACCCGATCGAACGGTTGCTGTCCAAGGATTACGCGGCCAAGCGGCGCGCCCTGATATCGCCGGAACGCGCGCTCACGCGGATTGCGCCGGGCGACCTCCGTGTGCAGGAGGCGGACGCCAAACTCGGCCAGGGCGACACGATCTACCTCACCGTGGCGGACAACGATCGCAACATGGTTTCGTTGATTCAGAGCAACTACCGCGGCTTTGGCTCCGGACTGTGCCCGGACGGAATGGGATTCTGCTTCCAGGACCGGGGTGAGTTGTTCAATCTTGACGCTGCCCATCCCAATGCTTACGCGCCACACAAGCGGCCCTTTCACACGATCATCCCTGCCTTTGTGACCCGGGATGGCCGGCCCTTCATCAGCTTTGGCGTGATGGGCGGGGACATGCAGCCGCAGGGCCATGTGCAGGTGCTGTGCAACCTTGTGGATTTTGGCATGGGTCTGCAGGAAGCCGGCGACGCCGCGCGCTTCTATCACACCGGCTCCAGCGAACCGACCGGCGAGGTCATGTCCGACGGCGGAACCCTCCATCTTGAAAGCGGCATTTCGGAAGCGGTTCGCGCCGCCCTTGTCGCCAAGGGACACACGCTGGGGAATGCCGCCGGCGGATTCGGCGGCTACCAGGCCATTCTCTACGACGCCGCGCGCGACGTGTACTTCGGCGCCTCCGAGTTTCGCAAGGACGGAATGGCCGCCGGATATTGAGAAATCGCATTTATTGGGAACGCCATGCCAGCCCTTCCGCCGACCGTCATCCAGCTTTGTCGGCTCATCGCCGCCGGCGTCGCAACGCTCGTCATCGCCTGGTACCTGTTCGCCGACACTCTACGGCATTATGCCGTGCTCCGCGCCCATTCTACCACGAACTGCGTGCTTCGCTTCCGGCACTTCGGCGGGTATGAGGATTATGTCCTTTGGCGGGAAGTCATCGACGACTTTCAGCGGGTCCACCCTGATGTGCTTGTTCGACAGGAGTATTCCACCGCCACGCAGTCGCTTTACCACGCGAAACTCCGGCAGGAGATGCTCGTCGGCGCGGCGCCGGAGGTGGCGCTCGTGCAATGGGGACCTTTTGCCGAGTTGGCGTCCCATTTTGAAATCATCGCTCGGAGCTTGGGCGACAGCACTGCGGCTCTGAAGGGCCCGGTGCTGATTTCACCGCTGAGTCAGAGCCTGATCGACGACCTTGACCCCCAGGCCTTGCGCGCATTTCAAACAAATGGAATTCAACGAGGTCTTCCCGTCAGCGGCGGCCCGCTCATGATCTATTGCAATCTGGATTGCTTTGACCGGGCTTCTCGGGTTCACCATCGCTCAGTGGACTTGCCGTCGGACCGTTGGGACATGGACGCGTTCCGATCCCTTGCAGAAGACCTCACGCTGGATGCTGACGGAGACGGCAAAATCGAGCAGTTTGGTCTTTTTCCTCCGCGCTGGGTCTATGCCCTTCCGTTTGTCTGGTCGTTCGGGGCGGACATTGTCGATCCCCATAATGGGCAATGGATGTTCTTTGGCGAGCCGGCAGAAGCCGCCGTCTCGTTCTACAAAGGACTGATCACCAGCCGCCGCGTTTGCCCGAGGGAGGAGGAACTGCCTCTGCTGGCGCAGGACGTTGCGTTTCTGACAGGCCGCACCGCGATGTGCATCAACGGGCCGTGGTTTGAGCAGTTCCTCGATCGCACACGATTGGCCGATCGATACCGGGTTCTGCCCGTTCCGCGCGGGCCGGGTGGGCGTTGGACGCGGATGACGTGGGATGGAGTTGTCCTTGCCCCCGGGCTGGGCCATTCACGCCGCGCCGCAGTGGATGCGTTTGTTGGATTTCTAATTTCCGCGACCGTGCAGGATCGCATTGCCGCTGCAGGGAGAGCTATTCCGGCGCGCCGAGCTTCGTTGAAGGCATACTTGGAGGGTCCTCGCCCGAAGTGCCGTTCCCCATTCGTCGACTCGCTCGCATACGCCCGGCTTGAATCGGTGGCGCCCGCCTATATTCAACTCGACGTTATCGTCACCCGGGAAATGCAGCGTTTTCTGGACCCGCATGACGGACGCACGGCCCGGCAATTTCTAGAGGAACTCCGACGCGATTCGTTTATTGTCGAGCATCTTGGGGAGGGGCTGCCCCCGTGATTTCCCGCAAACGAGAAGGCATGGCCGCGTTTGCGGCGCCGCTGGCGATCGGGCTTCTCATACTGACGATCATCCCGCTGTTGGCGACTGTGGCGATTTCAATGACCCAATGGGACGGCTTCCACGCCGGAACGCTCACCTGCGCAGGTCTGAAGAATTATCGCGACATTCTCGGCGCAACCGCACCCTCAGCTTCACCGCAGCCGGACAGGACTGAGGGCCTTGGTTCGCGTGCGGCGTCAACGGACCCTCTGTTTTTCCGTGCATTGAGGAACTCGCTTGCCTACACGGCAATGGTCGTTCCCCTGGAACTCATGACTGCCCTGGCGATTGCCCTGCTGTTGAATCAAGGCACGCGCTGCACGCTTCTGCTGCGCATCCTTGTGTATTTGCCTTGGCTGCTGGGCGGCGTGGCGTCCCTCATTGTGTGGAGCTGGTTCTTGAATCCGCAGTTTGGATGGCTGAACGCCATTCTCCGCGCCATCTACCGCCTCCTTGGCGCGATCGCCCAATGGAGAAGCGGCCATGCAGCGCAGGATTGGCCCATGCCCGGCTGGCTGTTCTCGCCTGCGGGCTGCAAGCCGGCGCTCGTCCTGATCCATCTTTGGTCCGTGGGCGGACCGGCGCTGATCCTGCTTGCGGGTCTTCGGCGCATTCCCCTGGAATTGACCGAGTGCGCCATGCTGGATGGCGCGGGGCGCTGGGGGCGCCTGCGCCACGTCACCGTTCCGCTCCTTCGACCCGTCTTGGCCTTCAACGCGGTCATCGGCGTAATCTACGCCATGCAGAGCTTCACTGAATCGCTCGTGCTTCAGAACCGCGCTCAGCACGACAACCTCGTCTTCGTATCCCACTACTTGTATCGCACGGCCTTTGAGTCGCCCTATCGCATGGGGCGGGCGGCCGCGGCAGGTAGTGTGCTGATGGTCGTGATCGCCGTGCTGATCGCGCCGTTGCTGGCGCTTTCGCGTCGCGTCGGCTGGCTTACCGACCAGCCCCAGTAGCCTTCTCTGCATCAGGGTCCGCGCGGCGACCGTGATCGCGCACATCTGGTTAGTGATCGCGGCATCCGCCGATGGAAAGAACCCGCCTTGATCAGGCGCCGACCGACTCCAATTCATTGTTTCGGCGGCGGCGCCTCCGCTTACGAGGCGCGCCGTCCACCCGTATGTCAGGTTTGCGCGGCTGAACGGTTTCGATCAGCTCGACGGCCTCGCCGATGTCCTCGGCGAAATGATCAGCATTTACTTCGCGCCATAGACCGTCCGCGCGATCGAATACGCCGCCCGAAACGATAATGTTCATCGTCGCTTGTACGCCCACCTCGCGGATCAGTTCCACAAGGCGCCGCACTTCCGGCACGCCCGAGGGTTGAGTTCCGTAAATCAGCAGAATCTCCGGGCGCACCTGCCCCACGAGGGTGAGAATCTCGTCGCTGGGCACGCCGCCGCCCAGAAAAAACACGCGCCAGCCGCGCGACTCCAGCAGGTCGCTGAGCATCTGGGCGCCCAGCTCTTCCGGCTCCGCGTTCGGGCAGGCAATGATGACCTGGCGTCCGTGCGGCGTCTGCTGCCTCAGGTGAACCTGCATCTGGTCCGCGATCGCACGGTTGATGCGCGTCGCCATGCGCTCCGTGGCCGTGTTGATGCGATCCTCACGATAAAGCGCTTCGATGCGCGTCATCGCAGGCCAGAGAAGTTCCTCATAAATGTGTGCGGGATCGGAAATGGCGGCAAGAACTTCCGCGGCGATCTCACGGCAGGGGCAACGCTCGCCGCGCTGAAGGAAGGCGAGGTAACGCTCGAAACAATTCGAAATTGGCATAAACCGAAACTCCATTGCCCGGGACCCGAATCGGCGCACGCCCTGCGGCGCGGGCGTCCTGCCCCAGCCCAACGTTCGGTCCAACGGGCCAACTCGTTTGCGGTCGATGCTCCACCTCGACCCACTCACACATGACGGCACACAACCTATCGACGGCGATGCCTTCGCCACATGATGGCGCTGGTCCTGCGCGTTATTTACGCCAAGACCGCCGGCCTTGCACCGCCGGGCAAACAACCTCTGCCCCGAACAACCGCAGCGATAAACCTGCCCCGCTAAAGGAGCCATTTCACAGCGTTCGCATCCGGCAGCCTTGCACACCACCACCACATCCCTCCGTCAACGCCGTCCAAATTGCGATATCGCCGCCTGCAACAAACCTGCCCCGCCCTTCACTTAACACTTCCGCACAGCAGATTTTGCGCTGGTCCCGCGCTGCTGCATCCGCCGATAGATACGCCGAAAGCGTCTTGTTTGCCGGCAACCCAAACGGAAGCATACTGCGCTGACACACGCCCTTGGTGAGACTCCCGGTGCGTCCAGATTTTGTCATTATCGGCAGCGGCCTGACCGGTGCGACTCTTGCCCGGTTCCTGACCGATCAGGGGTTTCAAACGCTCGTCGTAGAGCGGCGACAAATCATTGGCGGCAACGTCGCTGACGCGCTTCACCCATGTGGCATTCGCATGGGTCTACATGGTCCCCACTATTTCCGCACCTCAAGCGACGAGCTGTGGCGCTTTGTCAACCGTTTCGCATCGTTTTTTCCTTTCGAGGCAGTCGTCAAATCCCGTGTAAGAGGCAACCTCGAAAACTGGCCTGTTGCAGGAAGCTACATACGGCGCACCTTGGGCGATCCATGGAAGCCGGAGTATCTGGGAACACCTGACAACTTTGAAGACGCTTCACTCGCCATGATGCCTCGTCGCATATACGAAGATTTCGTCAAGGGATACACCGAAAAACAATGGGGCGTCAGCGCGCGCACACTTTCACGATCCTTGGCAAAAAGGTTCGACGTCCGGCAGGACGATGATCCCCGCCTCACGCCCAACAAAAAACACCAGGGCATTCCGGCCAACGGCTATACGGCCATGGTTCAGCGCATGCTCGACGGCATTCCTGTCGAGCTCAACTGCGACTACCTCGCCTACCGGGGCCACTTTACACCAAAAAACATGGTTATCTACACAGGCGCCATTGACGCCTACTTCAACTATTGCTTCGGCCGTCTTAATTACCGCGCGCAGCGCCGCAGCACGCGCCACCTTCCCGACGTCACTCTGGTCCAACCCTGCGTTCAAATCAACGATCCGGATCCCAACTCGTCTTCTCTGCGATGCATTGAATGGAAGCATATGCTTCCGCAATTCCTCTTGCAACGCACAAAAGGAACCTTGCTGACCTCGGAGACGCCCTGCACTCCGGAACCCGAAGAAGACCTCCTGGAGTATCCGTTCCCGGACGCTGCCAACAACCATCGGTATCAACGCTACCGGGCCCTGGCCGGCGGAGAATCCCGCGTGCTCATCTGCGGACGCTTGGGCGAGTATCAGTACTACGACATGGATCAGGCGATCGCCCGCGCTTTGCTGTTGGGTCGGCGCCTGTTGGAGACCAGACAGTGGGTCGACGCACCAGAACCTCTTCATGCCGCCATGCCCGCTTAGCGGATTGCGCAACCACTTGCCACGAAGAACCGATCGAGCTTTCGATCGCCGAAGCTGAGCGTGCCTGGTTCTGCTTTTTGGGCGAGTTCGGCTATGAGCTTATCTCCTGGATACCTTACCTGCGCTATCTGAAGCAGTCGTCTGGACTTCGCCTCCAAACAGTTTCGCGCCCAGGATCAAAGGCATTCTATGATTTCAGTGATGAGCACAAGGAAGCGCCGGCTTCCTATGTCGCGGGATCATGGGGCACGCCTCAGGTTTACGCTCGCATGAAAGCTCGACTGGGAGGTAACGTGCTTGTCCATCCCGGACACGACCTGATCAACAAGCGCATTATTCGCATAGGCGGCATGGAATGGACCACGAAAAATATTCACAAGCGCATTGACGAAGCCTGCTACGCCGCCCCGAACTACTCGTTTATCAAGGCATGGTCCCCCCTTCCCGACCGCCCTATCGTTGTGATCAACAACAAGTACTTTGTGCAATGGCCGGACACCTTTGACAATCCCGTCAATTTTTTTGATCGCCCAACGTTGCTTGCACTGCGCGACCTGCTTGTTAAAAACGGATATGGCGTTGTGTACAATCACTTTACCGAAACGACCGCGGTCGATCAACATTTGATGCTCGACGACACCGACATCTTTGGCGGTGACGGCGCGACGTGGGACATGCGCGCAGAATATAATTGCCTAAAACGCGTTGCAGACCGCAATTGCCGTCAACTGGCCCTTTACAATGCAGCCCAGTTTGTCATTGGTCCGCAGGGCGGCAACTTGTATCTTCCCGCAGTGTGCCGAAAGTCGCTGTATATTCTTATGCGGGCGGGCGAGTACATTGACTATACGGAGCTGGCGCGACTCTATCGAATTCCCGTGGAAGTCTTTTACGAGCCCAGGCATCTGCTCTGCTGGCTTGAGCGCTTTTGTCCCTCGCCTGGGGACTGTTCCATTTTGGTTGAGGCATCCGACGCGCTTTTGCGACCAGCGCCGAGCGTCGAAGTTGAACGATCGGCAAAGACGCGCTTACAGAGCGGTGCGCCCATATTGGAACACCATGCTTCCATCCAGTCTTGAGTGCCAGTGTGCGAATTGCGCCGTTTGAAAGTTTACCTGGCGCTGGATGCGATCATGGTATTGCCGGCGCGGCCACAAGATGGTGGATGCCATCGCGAACCGCTTCAGGCATGTTGGGCTTTGCGGCTTCAGTGCGAAACCCATGCTGGATGAAGATTGGCATTTGGCGCATCCGGGAGTCGTATGAGAACTCCTCGAACACCGCTCTTCGCATGCGCTCCGCCAGCAACCTTCGATTTTTTCCGTCCAGTAGAAATCGGTCCGCTTGGCATTTAAATTCCGTCGGGTTTGAAAAGGCAATCTCCTCGAAACCGGGGAAGTTATCCAGCGCGCATTTCTTTCGTGCCCCGGCGCGGATAACGTCCATGGTGTAATCGTTTAGTGTCCTGGGATCGGCACCCCATTTTTGGAACAGATCTTTGATGAGCCTACGCTTTGCAGAATCGCTTATGGTTTCAAGTGCGGCCCACTTGTAAGCTCCCTCCTCATCAAGGAGTGCTTCCAGCTTTCGCATGACCTCTCCATGACTATCGGAGCCCGAGCGGCGGGCCAGAAAGAACCCACCCGCCATCAGCCCGTCCAGTGCCCGCTGATGTAGAAATCCGAAGCCCATGAGTTGCAGGTTGATGACGGAAGACTGATAGATGGCGCGGAGCGCCTCTCCGTTGCGAGTCGGTCCCTTGGCGTATTGAGCCAATCGAAGATGACGCTCCCAGCCATTGCCGTAGATATGAAACGTCCGGCCAGTTCGATCTGCCCAGTCGGCCACCCATTCGAGAGCCACATGACGAAACGCGCGGTCGCCTAGGCGTTGAATCACCTGCGTGACGCGCCCCAGCTCCTCGACCGTCCAGCTCCAGCCCTTTGCTTCACAAGCGTCGATAAGCGGTGTCATGATCGGAGCGGGAAACTCACCGCCCTGTTTCCAATACTCGATGAGCGGCGGCGCGACTTCACGGAAAAGCAGTCTCAACTTTTCGTCCGGAAGCCATGATTCCACTGCACGCATTTCATCTTCCACGGTCGCAGACGCATGACTGACGTATGAGACATCGCATCGGTAGGGCGCCAGCTCCGATTCCGACAGCGGCTCGGCAAGATATGTGTCCGCGCTGCCGGCCATTTCACACATCATGCAGCGATGTGCGGGCCAGTTGAACCGCCGCGGGGCACTGGCTGCGGCAAATCCCATGAGAAAGTCGTTCCACGCCAGTTGCGGCTTCTTGTTGGGATCGAAGACCCACGGGAGCTGATCCTGATCCCATGTGAGCGAGGGGATGGCCGGGTGCAAAAGGCCCGTCATTTCATAGCGCATGCGCGACAGCAGGAAGATCAGGTCTGGCTGAAACTCATGCTGCGCCTGGAGCACGGAAACCGGATCGAGCGGCTGGTATGGCGACGGCTCGATGATGAGCCGGGTTTGATGTCCCATGCGATCCAGCGCCTTGATGCAGTCGCGCATGCTGTATTGCAGGAAAGTCGTATGCATCGAGGTCAGGCAGAGGATGCGCAGCGGCTCGCATTTCGCGCGCCCTGCCTCGTCCGCGGCTTCGCTGAATCGCCGCGCCCAGTAGGCCGCGTCGCGTCCGGCATAGCGGTCCGCAATCGCCGCTTGAAGCTCCGTGATCTTCGCCTGCCGTCGCTTTGCGACGGACGTGATCGTCGCGTGAACCGTCGAAGCATCCGCCGGACCATCGAGCGGAAGCGCGTAGACGCGATCCGTCAGCGGCCACTGCGTGTCGGATTCCAACAACGCGCGGAACCGGGCGACGGCATCCTCTCCGACAAACCATGCCACGCGTGCGTCGGCCAGGATTTCGCGCCAGTCGTGAATGTGCAGCAAGACGGCGAGCGCCTCGGGCTTCTGTTCAACTACATAGATTGCGGACGATGCCTCCAGGAAGACCTTCTGCGTCTTCGCATAGCCTTCCATGAATTCCCAACCCAACCCAAGCCCGACAAACACGAGTGGCGTCGGGAGCAGTCCTTGAGCGGAAAGCGCCAGACGAGGCGCCGCCTGAGTGCGGTGTTCGTCCAGGAACGGCAGCCATGCCGGAGGCCAGACGGCGCCGGTCCGCTTCACGTGCATCTCGCCCTGGGGCGTCTGATGCAGTTCGAACTCGGTGTGATGCTCAACCCAAGCTGTTTCAACCCGACGAGCGGTGCGAGGATCGCGTTTGGCGAGCAGGGCCAGGTTTGCTTTGAAGCGGCGCCTGCGCGAATCCCACGGCACGCGCCCGCCGCGCGGACCGTCCGCCGCAGACCGGAGCGCCTCCTGCTCCGACTCGCTGCACGCTCCCGCGCCCACCCGGTCGATCACCTCGCGCGCCGCGGCGTGCAACCCCAGCCTGAGCAGGCACTGTACGTACCCCGCCGCCCATTCGCCCTCGCCGGGCAGCGCCTGCGCGAGCAGCGGCACAACGCGGGCGTAGGCGTAGGGATCCTTCGCCGACAGCGCCGCGCGGGCCAGCCGGGCCAGCACCTGAACATCAAGCACAGCCATCGAACGTCTATCGGATGAATCGGGCGAGGAAGGCGAACGCCGTGCGCAGGATGTGCCTGCGCACGATCACGGCGACTGGCGGCTTCCGCCCGAACGAGAAACCGCTCAGCGATACATCAGGCATGACGCTGCGCAGGGACCGGGGGTCGCAAGTTGACATAAATACGCGTCAATCCCGCCGCGATCGCCAGCGCCACGACCGGCGCCGTCAAGTCCATTCCGGCCGGCCCGACGCCTCTCCATGCCTGCGACGCCAGGGAAACCGACGCGGCGGCGATCATCAACAGGATCGGCATCCGCGCGCTGCGTCGCCCGCCGAGCAGCGCCATCAGCAACAGCGCCCACACGCCCTGGATCGCCACCATCCCCGCAAGCTCCCCCAGCGCGTGGACCGTGGAGAGTCGCCAGACGGCCTCAAACGGAGGCAGGAACCGTGGCATCGCCGGGAACTGGAGGACGCGGGACTCGCCCGCGGTGAGCACACCCTCGGCCGCGACGCCAACTCCCGCAATGGCAAGCAGGACCAACGTTGGCATGAACGCGCGGTTCAGGCGCAAAGGCTTCGTTGCCCAAGCTTGACCCTCCACTCGCGTCGCGATCACCGTCAGTGCCGCTCCCACCGCTCCCACGAGGCAGGCCTCGGGAACGCCGGCAAGCTCGAACGACTGCGAAACGACGAAAATCTGGATCACCTCGACGACGGCGCCGAGCAGAAAGGCGTGCTTGGCCGCCGAGAACAGGGCGTCGACGCGCGCCCATCCGCCGCGCATCCGCGCCAGCGCCAGGCACCCGCACGCGATCATCAGCGGTGCATATCGTGCCAGCGTCGCCAGCATTCCCCAGGCATCGCTTGGCAGCGCCCCCGCCATCTGCCAGTTCGCGGCCAGAAATCGATCGTGCAACTCCACGGTGTTGGGCACGAAATCAAACGGCGCGAGGCTGATCAACATCCACAGAAGCGACATCACCAAGGCCAGCGCCATGAGCGGCGCCGAGCTGAACGCCTGCCGCATTCGCAAGGCGCCACGCCCCAGCACGAGGAGCAAGGCGGGCGCCATCAAGGCGCCGAGCGTAGCGCCCAAGGTGTTCACGGCCACGTCGATCCAGGAAGCCATGCGCAGCGCGCTGAGCGTCTGCACGAGTTCAGCGGCAAAACTGACCAGCGCGCCCAGGAGCGCGGCTCTCCACACGAATGCACGCCGGCCGGTCGTGCTGCCCCAGCCGCGCAGCGTGATCGCCGCGCCGAGCGGCATGTACACAAGAAGGTTGACCAAAAGGTCTTCAAGATCGCTGGATGGGAAACCGAGCGGGGGAATCGTGCGATGGGTGACGACCGACAGACGCGAAAGGTCCAGATCGAAGGGAATCCATGAACCGTATAGCAGGGCGGCCGCGATCATCGCCGCACACCATCCTGACGCGCGGCCGCGGTGCGGCGCATTCGAGGCTGCCGCCGGCGCACCGTGCGTGGACGCAAACAAGTCGCGGGTGGTCCGCTCCTGCCCCATTCCCCTGTCCCTCATGCTCAAGTCTCGCGGGGCAGGCGGGCGATTTCAAGCTCTCGGGACCTCTAAGGTGCCAGGTTCCGAGAAAACGGCGGTTTCCCAGACGCGGCGGCCTGCTGAACGTGGCGCGTCTTGCGAGCACCACGTTAGCAGTCTGTGGTGACGGGCGACGCACTTCATTCCCGCGAGGACGAGCATGCTGTTCCGTCAATCCCGCGAAGGCGGGAATGCAGTGCTGTCATTCCCGCGCCGGCGGAAATTCAGCCGGTGGCATGGGTCGATGCACAAATCCAGAAAGGCTCCCGCGCGGACCGGACGCCTGCCCGCACGGCGATGACGGGCCCCACGTCCGGCTCCCGGTTCCGCCACGGGTGATTGAGCCGCTCGCCGTGTCAACCCTGCCGGATGAGCGTCCCGGCCGAATCACGTTGCGTCCGTCGACGCGCCCGGCGCCTGCAGCTCCACCAGTCTCGTTCGGACGATCTTCAGCCCTTCAAACAGGCGAGACTTCACCACGGATTCCCGCAGATCCAGCACGTCCGCGATCTCCTGCCTCGAAAGCCCCTCGACGTAACGCATGCGCAGCGCCTCCGCCGTACTGTCAGGAAGCAAGGCCAGCGCTTCCTTGACGCGGGCGCCCATCTCGACGCGGAGCATGCGTGTAAGCTGACCCGTCAATTCCGCGTCCACGTCGTCGCCTGCGGCAAGGGCGGCATGATCCCTTCGCCGATGGCGATTACGAACGAGGTTGAGGCAGTGGTTGCGGGCAATGCGGTAGAGCCAGGCGCGGAAATGCCCGGGCACGTCGCGCGCCGCGATCACCTTGTAGAAGATGTCCTGCGCCGCATCCTCCGCGTCCTCAATACTGCCGAGGTATCCTCGACAAAAGCGGACGATCGCGACCCGGTAGGTATCCGCCAGCACACGCCCCGCCTTGGCGTCCCCTGCACGCAACGCTTCCACCAGCGCGGGCGTCATGTCCGGCGCGGTCTCAACTGCCGATGCAGCCGGAGCGGCATCGGGCGCGGATGCGGGCTCACCTTTTCCTGTCATCGCGTATCCTCAGCATCGGAGCCCTCGGCCGTCGTCTCACTTGCGTCCGACGACTGCCCTTCTCCGGCGGCCACAAGGCGCCACCGCGCCTCAAGCTCCGGACGCGACCAGCGGCGATACAGCTCCGCCAGGGACAGCGCCGCGTCGATCGAGCAGCGGTGACGACGTCCGCCGACCTCCACCCAGATTTCCTCGCCGGCGAGCAGCTCCGCCTCGGCCGCCTCCCAAGCCCCGCCGCGCATCAGGCACCGACCCAGCTCCACGCGGGCCTCGGCGATCAGGTAGTGCCGCTGCGGCAGCAGCGCGAGCCGAAGTTGAAGCGCGTCCCGCAGCATCGTCTCCGCGACTTCCGGGCGCCCTCGTTCCCGCAGCACGACGCCGAGCGTCAGCCAGGACTCCGCCATGTCCGGGTGCTGCGCCGGCAGCTTCGCTTCGCGCAGCCGCAGCGCCTCGCGCGACTGCTCCTCCGCTTCCTGTAAAAGCCCCAGGCGCAGGTCGGCCCGCGCGCAGTCGTTCAGCGTGTCCGCCACAAGCGGATGGTCCGCCGCCACCAGGCGGCGACGCAGCTCCAGCGCCTGATGAAGGCGAAGCTCGGCCTCTTCCACCTTGCCGATCTCCAGCAGAATCATGCCCAGCCCGTGCAGGCTTTCGGCAACCTCCAGGTGCTCCTCGCCAAAGGCATCGCGGCGGATCCGCAGCGCGCTGCGCATGATCCACTCCGCGTTTTCGCTGTTGCCCTGGTGATGCTGCACCTCGGCAAGGTGAAAGAGCGCCTCGGCCACCAGCGGATGCTGCTCGCCGAACTCCGCGCGGCGCTTGTGCAAAGCCTGAAGCAGCAGCGGCTCGGCGTTTGTAAAGTCGCCCTTCGCCTCCAGAAGCCTTGCCATGTTCAAGCGGCTTGTGGCCAGCAGCGGATCGGCTTCCTTCAGCTGTGCCTCGCGAAACTGCAGCACGCGCCACAAGTGCGATTCCGCTTCCTGATACCGCCCCAGGCTGAGGTACGTGTTGCCGATGGTCTCGCGGATGGCCACCTCGATCTCCGGCGCCATGCCACGGTCGCTCTCCAGTCGGCGGGTCGCCTCCTTCAGCACGTCGGAGACCGTTGTCGCCTGTCCTTTCGGGTTGTACGGGTCGTACGACGCCAACATCTTCTGCAGAAAGACGTTGATCTGCGTTGCCTTGTCGGCTTCCTGCGTCGCCTCTGAGTAGAGCAGGCTCACCCAGATGGCCGACGCGGCTGTCAGAGCAAAGACGCATGCCGCAAAACCAAAGGCCACCATGTGACGGCGCAGGAGCTTGCGCAACTGATAGCCGGCGCTCGGTGGGCGCGCGAGGATCGGCTCGGCGCACAGGTATCGATCGATATCCTCTCCCAGTTCGCGGGCGCTCTGGTACCGCCGCGCCGGATCCTTCGCCAGCGCTTTGAGAATGATGCACTCCACGTCCCCGCGAATCGCGCGATTGATCGTTGAAGGGCGGGCAGGCGCCTCCTCGCAGATCTGCCGGACAGCCTCGTGCGGCAGGCGCGACTTCAACTCGAACGGGAGCTTGCCCGTCATCAACTCGAAGAACACGACGCCGAGCGAATACACGTCGGTACGGACGTCGATCTCATCGGTCCGCCCCGCCGCCTGCTCCGGACTCATGTAGGGCAGCGTGCCCTGCACCTTGCCCGCGCCGGTGATCGTGCCGCCAAAGCCCAGTTCCTCATCCACGACGCGGGCCAGTCCGAAGTCGAGGATTTTCGCCGCGCCTGCGGAATCCACCAGAATGTTCGTCGGCTTCAGGTCGCGATGAATGACGCCGCGCTGATGTGCGTGGTGGATCGCAAGGCACACGTCCCGCATCAGGCGCAGGCGCTTGGACACGCTGAGTTGCCGCTGCTGCGCCACCTTCGTAATCGGCGCGCCGTCCACCAGCTCCATCGCAAAAAAATGCAGGCCGTCCTCGGTCGTGCCCGCTTCGTAGATCGACCCGATCGAAGGATGGCGCAGGCGCGCCAGCGTGGCCACCTCGCGCTGGTACAGCCGCAGGCTCTGCTCGTCCACGAAGCGCCCGCCGCGAATGACTTTGACTGCCACGTGGCGTCGCGGCGAGAGCTGCCGCGCCTCATACACCAGCGCCTGCCCCCCTGCTCCGATCTGGCGAATCACTTCATACGAGCCGATGTGTGACGGCAGCGCGGGCTTCTCAAGGCTGGACGCCATCGACACCGCCGCCATGCCGCGACGAATTTCGTCCGCCAGCGCGCGGCAGCGCGAGCACTCCGCCAGATGGGCTTCCAGTTCCTCTCCCTCGCGGTCAAGCCAGCTCCAGAGCTGCTCTTCCGTGACGGTGCAGGTCGTCAGAGATTGAACGACGGGTTGGGCCATAACTGACTATTCCGCCAAGTCTTCCGCTGCGCGAGGAAGCACCTGACAATTATAGACGCGCTCACGGCTGCGGCGGAATCCTGTGTTCCAAGCAGGAAGGCAGAATGAACACCCCTTGGCGGTAGGCGAGGGTCCGCGGCCAAGGCATTGGCACTGTTCAACCGGGGCAGGAGTCAGGGCACGGGCTTTTCAGCCTCTGAATGGAGGCACCGGCTTTCCCGCCGGTGAGCTGGCACCGGCTTTCCTGCCGGTGAGCTGGCACCGGCTTTTCATCCGGCGAGCTGGGGCACCGGCTTTTCAGCCGGTGGTATTCAGTGTAATTGGGTGACCTGATGGAGTGTAAGCTCCTCCCGGCAGATGTTCACCCCGAGTTGCCAGGCGCAAAGCACAAGGCTAAGAACCGAGCTGCCTGCCTTACGGTCATGTCCCACGGCGGTGCCGCGGCTTCACAGGCTTGAGCGCCTTGGACACCCTGGAGGGTTTGGATCGTTTTATCACCTTTCCCGACCGGGCGGACTCCATCGACCGGCTCGTTCCGATCGACTTCGCGGATGAGGAACTGGAGGTCAAGCCAAAGTCATCAAGCAGACCGCCGAGGTCGCCGAGATCGAACCCACCTCCCAGATCACCGCCGTCCGTCGAGCCGCCGCCCACGTCCGGAAAGTTCGGAACACGCGGCGGAACCGGATCCAGCCCGGCCTGTGCGCGAATCGTGTTGTGCAGGGCGTTGATCATGAGGTTGAGGTTGGTGAACAGGATTTGCAGAGACTCGATCCGCGCCTGCGCCCAGGGACTCAGCGGCACGCTCGATGCGTCGCGGTCAATCTGCGTTCCTTCCTGTCCGCGCGTGATGAACGCCCGCGCGCGCGCCAAGCCGGCGGAGACGACGTTGCCTGGAGCACGGGCCGCGACCCGACCGCTGCGCGCATTGTTGTTGACGTTCTGATAATCCCCACGATCTCCGGTGTCCTGCGCGCGGCACACCGATGCGAGCGCCGCCATCAACAGCACGCCAACAAAAACCGCTGATCTACGCATCGTCGTCACTCCCGGGATCCCCGAGCATCCCAAGCCGCGTCTGCTCGTCTTCCACGCGGGCTTCCGCGCGAACATCCAAGCAGGCATCCTCTCGATCGCCGACCTATTATCCACCGCCGCGAATGTCGTGCCAACCCATGTATCGGGTCATGCCCCTCGCAGGTAAAGCCGCACGCGAAATCCTGTACGCCCCCAGCAGCGCGTGGCTAAAGTCGACGCCCGTCATTCCCGCGAAGGTGGGAATCCAGCGGCATCCCCGGGCCTATTGGACCTCGGCCTCCGCGGGCGTGACGGGCCCTCTGTCCTTCTTCGAGTTCCACCACCGCGCGCTAACCCTTTGCCTCTGGGTCCTGCGGCTCGTCACTTTCCTCTTGTAACCCCGGTGCGGCCGGCGGCTGCGAAGTCCCCGGAGCAGCCCCTGACGCTCCCGCCTCCTCCTGATCCTCTTTCGCCAAGCGGGCAACGGCCACCACCTTGTCACCCTCGTCGAGGCGTATCAGTCGCACGCCTTGCGTCGCCCGGCCGATCTCGCGCACCGCCTCCAGCCCGCTGCGCAGCATCATCCCCTGCGCCGTAATCATCATCATCTCATCGTCGTCCTTGACCGCGTGCACGGACACCACGTCGCCGTTGCGGTCCGTCGTCTTGATGTTGATGACGCCCTTCGCGCCGCGCCGCGTCTTGCGATACTCCTCCAGGCTGGTGCGCTTGCCGTAGCCGTTCTCGCAGATCGTCAGCAGCGAGAGGCTCGGATCCGCCGCCACCAGCGCCACGACGCAGTCCCCCTCCTCCAGGCTCGCGCCGATCACGCCCCGCGCATTGCGACCCATCGCCCGCACCGCGCTTTCGTCGAACCGGACGGCCATGCCCTTCCGCGTCGCCAGCACGATCTCCTGCGAACCGCTCGTGCGCACGACGTCCACCAGCGTGTCATCATCCTCCAGCGCGATGGCGATGATGCCCGCGGTGCGCGGACGGCTGTAGGCCATCAGCGGCGTTTTCTTGACCGTTCCGTTGCGCGTGGCGAAGAAGATGTACGACTCATCCTCGAACTTGGGCACGCACAGGATGGCGCAATGCCGCTCGTTCTCCTGCATGTGCAGCAGGTTGGCGATCGAGCGGCCCTTCGCGATGCGGCTGGCCGACGGCAGGTCGAACACGCGCGTCCAGTACACGCGCCCGCGATTGGTGAAGAACAGCATGTGGTCGTGCGTGGACACGACGAAGAGGTGTTCCGTGAAATCCGTCTCGCTGGCGGCGCCGCCGCGCACGCCCTTGCCGCCGCGACCCTGCTTGCGATACGAATCCACGTCCACGCGCTTGATGTTCCCCTCGTGGCTGATGGTCACCACCACCTGCTCGTCGGGGATCAGCTCCTCCATGCTGAATTCGCCGGCCTCCTCGACGATCTCCGTGCGGCGCTTGTCCGGGAACTTCTCCTTGATCTCATGGAGATCCTCCCGAATGATGTCGTACACCAGGCGTTCATCGCGCAGGATCGCCTCGTACCCCTCGATTTCCTCCATCAAGGCGGCATATTCTTTCGCCAGCTTTTCGATCTCCAGCCCCGTGAGGCGCTGAAGCTGCATGGCGAGAATCGCGGCCGCCTGCACGCCCGTCAGCGTCGTCGCCTGCGCTCCGGCCTTCCTGACGAACGCCTCCGGCAGGAGCTTCCGCAGCGTGGCCTTCTCCGTCAGCCGCAGCGGCCGAGCCATGAGCCGCGCCTTGGCCGTCTCGGGATCGGGCGACTCCCGGATGAGCTGGATGATCGCGTCGATGTCGCCGACGGCGAGGATCAACCCTTCGAGGATGTGCGCCCGCTGTCGTGCGCGCCGCAGCAGGAACCGCGTCCGCTGGCGGATGACCTCCATGCGGTGCTCGATGTACAGCCGCAGCATGTCCTTGAGGTTCAGCACGCGCGGCTGCTTGCCCACTAGGGCGACATTGAGCACGTGGAACTTCGACTGGAGCGGCGTATACTCGAAGAGCTGCTTGATGATGACGCCCTCGTTGGCGTCCTTCTTCAGCTCGATTTCGATGCGCACGTCCTGCCGCCGGTCGGAGGCGTCGTTCACGGCCGAGACGTCCTTGATCGTCCCGTCCTTCACCTTCTCGGCGATTTTTTCCACGATCGTGCTGCGCAGCACCATGTACGGAACCTGGCTGATGACCAGGGTCTTGCGTCCGCTCTTGTGCTCCTCGACCTCGACCGTCCCGCGCATGGTGATCGCGCCGCGCCCGGTCATGTACGCCTCGAGGATGCCTCTGCGTCCGCAAATCTGTCCGCCGGTGGGAAAGTCCGGGCCGGGCACCACCTGCATCAGCTCCGCCAAGCCGATGTCCGGGTCGTCGATGGTCGCCAGCAGCGCGTCGCACACCTCGCGCACGTTGTGCGGCGCCATGTTCGTCGCCATGCCCACCGCGATGCCCGTCGTCCCGTTGACCAGCAGGTTGGGGAACTTGCCGGGCAGCACCGTCGGCTCCTCGCGCGTGTTGTCGAAGTTGGCGATGAAATCGACCGTTTCGTACTCCAGGTCCTCCAGCATCATGGCCGCCGCCGGAGAAAGCCGGGCTTCGGTGTAACGCATGGCCGCGGGAGGATCGCCGTCGATCGATCCGAAATTGCCCTGAGAATCGACGAGGACGGTGCGCATGTTCCACGGCTGCGCGAGGCGGACGAGCGTGGGATAGACGACGGATTCGCCGTGAGGGTGGTAGTTGCCGGACGTGTCGCCGCAAATTTTGGCGCACTTGCGCGTCTGGGCGCGCGGTCCGAGGTTCAGGTCGTTCATCGCGACCAGAATGCGCCGCTGCGAAGGCTTCAGCCCGTCGCGCACATCGGGCAGCGCGCGCGCCATGATCACGCTCATCGAGTACGTCAGGAACGAATCCTGCATCTCCTCGATGATCGAATGATCGAGAATGCGTTCCTGACCTTCAACCGGTCCTTCGGCCATGAATCGGCTCCAATCACGAAGGTGGACACGTCGTCGGACCTTTTGAGGATTTCACGGTAGATTCTACGGAAACCAAGCCGTGGGGCAACCAACCGCGCGGATCCGGGGCGCAAAAAAACAGGCAGCACGAGAAGCTGCCCCACGCGCCTGGGCGCGAGTATCGAACGCGTGTGACCGTCGGGGTTGCCTCGACGAGTACCACGTCGGCGGAATCGACTGCCTCAAGGGTCGCCCCTTGCGGGCTTCCGGACAGCCGGCGCCATCCCGAAATCGGCTTGCATCGAGCGACGGATCCGCCCGCTGCGGAATAAGCGCGCCGTTACTTCACGGTCGTCGCTTTCCGCGCCGTCCCGGAACCAGCCGGTCTCCCCTTCCCCGCAGGCCGGGTCTTGCCGTGGGTGCCCCGGTACAACTTCCCTCGCTTCGTGCGCTTGTCGCCCTTGCCCATCTAGGTTCTCCGTGCGTGCGTCTGAATCGGCCGGCGGAATCGAGCCGCTCCTGCCCCGCTGCTGTAACGAGCTAGTCTAACCGCCCTGCTCGATAAGTTTCAACTGCCCCTGCGCTCGACGAATGGCCTTATCCCGTGCGGCGAACGAGGCGTCATCCGTGATTTTCAGCTCGCCGGCCTGCGCCAGCGCTGATCGCGCCCTGTCCGCCTTGATCTCCGCCGGCTCGAGCGCCTGGCCGGTCAGGATCGTCAGATCATTCGCCAGCATCTGCGCGAAGCCGCCGTCGATGAACAGCCGTCTCGACCCTTCCGCCCCGTCCACGCGCATGACGCCGATGCCCAAGGCAAACAGCAGCGGCGCGCGGTCTACGAGGATGCCGACCTCGCCGTCATGGGCCGGAAACACCACCGAGGTCGCATCGGTGCTGAGCACCTCGCGCTCCGGCGTGATGACGCTGCAATGGAATGTGCTTGTCGTGGCCATGGGAAAGCTGCTAGCTGCTGGCTACTGGCTGTTCGCCAGAGTTCGTTCATCGTGCTTCGTGCATCGTGCTTCGTACTTCGTGCTTCGTGCTTTGTCCGTGTTACCGTGCCTTCCGGTCCGCGGTCGCTGCCCGTGGGATTCTCGCTGCATTTCAGCGTTTCGACGTTTCAGCGTTTCGACGTTTCGACGTTTCGACGTTTCGACGTCTTGGTGGTTCTCTATTGCTTACCCCTTCGCCATCTTCTCGGCCTTCTCCGCCGCTTCCTCGATCTTGCCGACGTACATGAACGCCTGCTCCGGCAGGTGGTCCCACTTGCCGTCGCACAGTTCCTCAAACGAGCGGATCGTCTCCGCCAGCGGCGTGTAGTTGCCGGCAAAGCCGGTGAACTGCTCGGCCACGAAGAACGGCTGCGAGAGGAATCGCTCGATCTTCCGCGCCCGGGCGACGATCAGCTTGTCCTCCGCCGAAAGCTCGTCCACGCCGAGAATCGCGATGATGTCCTGAAGGTCCTTGTAGCGCTGGAGATTCTGCTGAACTCGGCGCGCGACCTTGTAGTGCCGCTCGCCGATGTAGTTCGGGTCGATGATGCGGCTGCTCGACGCCAGTGGGTCCACGGCCGGGTAGATGCCCTTCTCCGCGATGCCGCGCTCCAGGTTCACCGTGCTGTCCAGGTGCGTAAACGCCGTCGCCGGCGCCGGGTCCGTGTAGTCGTCCGCTGGAACGTAAATGGCTTGGATCGACGTGACGGCGCCGTGCTTCGTCGAGGTCACGCGCTCCTGCAACGCGCCCATCTCCGTGCCCAGCGTCGGCTGATATCCCACCGCCGACGGCATGCGCCCCAGCAGCGCCGACACCTCCGAACCCGCCTGCGAAAAGCGGAAGATGTTGTCCACGAACAGCAGCGTGTCCGCGCCGGTCTGGTCGCGGAAGTGCTCGGCCATCGTCAGCGCCGAGAGCGCCACGCGGAGTCGCGCGCCCGGCGGCTCGTTCATCTGCCCGAACACCATGACGGTCTGGTCGATGACGCTCTTGCCGGTGTTGCCGATCTTGGCCTCCTGCATTTCGAGCCACAGGTCGTTGCCCTCGCGCGTCCGCTCCCCCACGCCCGCGAAGCACGAGTACCCGCTGTGGAACCGCGCAAGCCGCGCGATGAGTTCCTGAATGATGACCGTCTTGCCCACGCCCGCGCCGCCGAACAGCCCGGCCTTTCCGCCGCGCACCAGCGGGCAAAGCAGGTCGATCACCTTGATGCCAGTCTCGAAGAGCTGGGTTTTGGGCGAGAGGTCGGCGAACTCCGGCGGATCACAGTGGATCGGACGCCGCTCCGTCGCCGCCACCGGACCACGCCCGTCGATAACCTCGCCGACGAGGTTGAACACGCGCCCCAGCGTGGCGTCGCCGACCGGGACGGAGACCGGCGCGCTGGTGTCCACGATCACGTCGCCGCGTTTCAAACCGTCCGTGGAGCCGAGCGAAATCGCCCGCAGCCGCCCGCCGCCCAGGTGCTGCGCCACCTCGCACCACAGCGTTTCCTTGAAGCTACGGTCGAGCACCTTGCGCTCCACCTCGACCTTCAGCGCGTTGTAAATGGAGGGCATCGCGTCCTCCGCGAACTGCGCGTCGAGGGTGGAGCCGATGACTTGGATGACTTTACCCGCATTAGTTTTTTGCATGTCAGTTACTCTGCGCAACAATGCTGAATGCAGAATGAAGAATGCAGAATGTGCCTACCGCCGCCCGTTGATCACCCACTCCGGTGCTCCCCGCTGCATTCACTTGCGAACGACGATTACCGACTCCGTGCACTCTTCTCGATGGCCGTAAGTATTCGAACAATCTCGTCAGATTCCTTGGTGATTTCTCGCAATCGGGTAGCCGGTAGAACCATGGCCTTGCCCACCAGGCGCAGCCAGTACAGACTTTCTCTCGCCTCTGCTCTGGCGATGTTTATCCTTCTGATAAACTCCTTTTTCGAGCTTGCGGCCTGCGCCTCCTCCACGTTCGCCCCTACGCTGGTTCCCGATCGCAGCAATTGTCGCGCAAAGATCGAACCCTCCGTACTCTTGGGGATCGCGCGCGTCACCTTGATGATCCTCAGCGCATATTTCAGGGTCCGGTCGGTGATATCATGCGTGTCTGGGAGATGGCCGAATTCATTCTGCATTCTGCATTCTGCATTCAGCATTTCTCATTGAACCGCGGCCGCCCCGCCAATGATGTCCAGCAGCTCCATCGTAATCGACGTCTGCCTGGCCCGGTTGTACTGCCTCGTCAGCGTCTTGATCATGTCCCCCGCCGCGTCCGTCGCCGCCTTCATCGCCACCATGCGCGCGATCTGCTCGCTGACCGCCGCTTCGAGGAAGCACTGAAACAGCCGCAGCCGCACCGTCGCCGGCAGAAGCTCTTCCAGCAACTCCTTCGGCGCCGGCGAAAAATCAAACTGCACGCCCGTCGCTGTCCCGGAAGCCCCTCCGCCCGAACGCGCGTCGGCGCCGCCCGCGCCTCCACCGGCCGCCGTGCCTCCACCGACCGCCGCGCCTTCACTTCCCGCAGCTCCAGGAGACGCGGCGTTCGCGCCGGCGCCGTGGGGATCGCCCGCCTTCGATGTCGCCAGCGGGAGAAGTTGCATGACCTCGGGGCGCTGCCGTCCCGCGGAGTAGAACTTCATATACGTCACGTGCGCCGTGGTGATCTCGCCCCTGCGGAAGCGATCCATCAGCGCGTCGGCCAGCGGCTCGATCATCTCGAATTTCGGCGTGTCCCCCAGATGCGACACCTCGGTCATCGCGCGCTTGAGAAAGCGGAAATACGTAATGCCCTTCTTGCCGATCATCTGCGCGTCGCAGGGCGTGCCGCAGCCCGTCAGCCCGTCAATGTGCTCGATCGCCTTGCGGATCACGTTGGCGTTGTAACCGCCGCACAGCCCGCGATTGCTCGTGATCACCAGCGTCGTGTCGCGCGCCGTCTCGGAGTGCGGCTCCAGCAGCGAATCCGTGAGCTCCACCTCGATGCCGGAAAGATTCCCCACCAGCTCCGCGAGCTTCTGACTGTACGGACGGCTGGCCGTGGCGCGCTTGAACGTCGCCTGGAACCGCGCCGTGGCGATGAGCTGCATCGTCCGCGTGATCTTGCGGATGTTGCGGACGGCCTTGCGGCGCTTGACGAGTTGTCTCTTGTTGGCCATGAAAAAGCTGCCGGCTGCTGGCTTCTAGCTGCAAGCCATGCGACCCCTGTAACTGCTCTCTGGCGGATAGCTGATAGCTGGCAGCTAGCAGCTCCTTCTTACCCCTTTACAAACCCCGCCTTGAAGTTCCCGACGATCTCCTTGATCTTCCCGCCCAGCGCGTCCGGCAGCTCGCCCTTCTTGAGCTCCTGCAGGATCTCAGGGTGCTCGTCCTGAAACATCCGCAGCAACTTCTCCTCGAACTCCGCCACGCGTCCCACGGGCAGGTCATCCAGAAATCCCTGCGCGCCGGCGAAAATGGACAGCACCTGGTCGTCCACCTTGTTGGGTCGGTACTGCGGCTGCTTGAGCAGCTCCACCATGCGCCGACCGCGATCGAGCTGCCGCTGCGTGGCCGCGTCGAGATCCGTGCCGAGCTGCGCGAACGCCTCAAGCTCGCGGAACGCCGCAAGGTCCAGGCGCAGCGAGCCGGCGATCTTCTTCATGTGCTTGCGCTGAGCATTGCCGCCGACGCGCGAAACCGAGATACCCACGTTCACCGCCGGGCGCACACCCGCGAAAAACAGGTCCGGCTCCAGGTAAATCTGCCCGTCGGTGATCGAAATCACGTTCGTCGGAATGTACGCGGACACTTCGCCTTCCAGCGTCTCGATCACCGGCAGCGCCGTCAGCGAGCCGCCTGTATCCGGGTACTTGTGAATGCGATAGTTATCCTTGTCCGGCAGCGTCGCAAGAAACGCCTCGGCCTTGTGCTTGCCGTGCGGACGGTGATACAGCCCCTGCTCGTCGTCCGGGCGATGCTCCGGCGGCGCCCCGAACCCCTGCGGATGCTTCTTGATGATCTTGCGATCGCGGCTGTCCGCGGGTGTGTTCTTGGGCACGATGCCGAATTCCTCGCGCAGCTTGCAGGCTCGCTCCAGCAGACGGGAGTGCAGGTAGAACACGTCGCCCGGATACGCCTCGCGACCCGGCGGACGCCGCAGCAGCAGCGACAACTGACGATACGCCTGCGCCTGCTTCGACAGGTCGTCATAGATGCACAGCGTCGCGCGCCCGTGCTTGTACATGAAATACTCGGCGATCGCGCAGCCGGCGTACGGAGCGATGTATTGCAGCGGCGCGCTGTCCGACGCGGAGGCGGAGATCACCACCGTGTAGTCCATCGCGCCGTTGGCCCGCAGGGTTTCCACGACGCCCGCGACGGTGGACTCTTTCTGTCCGATGGCGACGTACACGCAGATCACGTCGCCGCCCTTCTGGTTGATGATCGTGTCGATGGCGATCGCCGTCTTGCCCGTCTTGCGGTCGCCGATGATCAGCTCGCGCTGACCGCGGCCGATGGGGATCATCGCGTCGATGGCCTTGATGCCCGTCTGCAGCGGCTCGTTGACCGGCTGGCGCTCGGCGATGCCCGGCGCCTTGAACTCCAGCGGGCGCCGCTCCGGCGTGTCCACCGCGCCCAGCCCGTCGAGCGGACGCCCCAGCGGATCCATCACGCGACCCACCACCGCGTCGCCGACGGGGACGGACAGCAGCTCGCCCGTGCGCCGAACCTCGTCGCCCTCCTTGATCGCCAGGTAGTCGCCGAGGATGACGATGCCCACCGAGCCCTCTTCGAGGTTGAACACCTGCCCTTTGGCGCCGCTCTCGAACGAGATCAGCTCGCCGGCCATCGCGTTGCCCAGCCCGTACACGCGGGCGATGCCGTCGCCGACTTCGAGCACGCGCCCGACCTCGGCCACGTCCACCTCCTGGCGATAATTGGCGATCTCAGTGCGGATCACCGACGAGATTTCATCGACTTTGAACTTCATGGAACTTCCCATTGGGGGGCGACATGTTGCCCGGGGGACCGGCTTTCCAGCCGGTCACTGCCGTCTTCACACCAGCGCCCCTTCGACAAACCGCTTTTCCGCCTCGCCGTGGATCGCACGATCCCCGTGTTCGTGAACCGTCTCATACAAACGCCGCAGGTGCCGCGACAGGCTGGTGTCCAGCTTCACGTCGCCCACGCGGACGATCAGCCCGCCCAGAAGCGACTCATCCACCGACTCCACCAGCTTCACCGCCCCGCCCGTGTACCGCTCCGCCGCCGCCTTCAACGACGCCCGCAGATCCTCCGCCAGCGGAACCGCCGTGGTTACCTGCACCTCCGAGATTTTCCTCGCCGCGTCGTGCGCCGACCGGTACGACTCCAGAATCTCCGGCAGCAGCTCCATCCGGCCCTTGGCGTTTATCACCTGAAGCGCATCCACGAGCAGATCGCCCGCCCGGCCTCGAAGCACCTTCTCGATCGTCGCCGCGCGCTGCTTGGCGTCGATCTGCGCGCTGGTCAGGAAGGCGCCCAGCGTCGCGTCCGTGTCCAGAAGCTGCTGCAATTCGACGATTTCATCGAGCAGCGCGTCGGCCTGCTTCCGCTCCTCGGCCAGCCCGAGAATCGCATCCGCATACACGCCCGCGATCGCCTGTGTTTTGGGATCTGCCGCACCCACGTCGTTTTCCAGTCCTTCTAATCCGCGGAACTATCCAGCAATGCCAGCATTGTTGCGATCTCAGCGCAAGCCCACCTCACGGGCGTGAGGAGTTCAGATTTCGGCATCCGGCACTCAGCATTCCGCATTCAGCATTCAGCATTCGCCATTCAGCAATCAGCACCCGGTATTCGCCATTCGCCATTCGCCATTCGCAATTTATCAGTTGTTCCTCACCTTGCTCAGCTCCTCGATCGACTCGCGGATGAGCTGGCGATGCACGTCGGCGCTGACTTCCTTCTTGATCAGCCGCGAGGCGATCTGCGTGGACAGCGTCGCCGCCTGCTGGTGCAGTTGCTGAATGGCCGTCTCGGTGGCGATGTGAATCTCCCGCTTCGCGCGCTCGAACAGCGTCGCGGCCTCTTTCTTGGCCTCGTCCTCGATGCGGCGCTTGACCTCGTCGGCGTCCTTGCGACCCTCGGCGATAATCGCGGAAGCCTCCGCCCGGGCCTTGTTGATCTGCTCGGTGTACTGCTTGAGCACGCGCTCCGCTTCCTCGCGCTCGTGCTTGGCCTTCGCCAGCGAGTCGTTGATGAACCGCTCCCGCTGCACCAGCGTCTGCTGGATGGGCTTGAACGCGAACTTGCTGAGGATGGCGAGCAGGCCCAGGAAAATGAGGATCGACCAGATGGCCGAGGCGACGTCGATGGTCAGCAGGCGATACTCCTGACCATGCGCGCCGCCGGCCTCAGCGCCATGCGCGTCGCCGGTTTGCGCCTCGCCGGCATGTGCATCCCCTTGCGCAGGCGCGCCATGCGCAGCTTGTCCGGTTTGGCTGGCAGGCGCATGGGCCGCGTCCGGCTTGGCCGCGCCGGTCGCTGCGCCGCCTTTGTGTTCCTGCGCGATGGCCGGTGCGCACAGCCCGGCCGCCGCGAACATCGCAAGGGTCAACAGTATTGGCCTTCGCATAGGCTTTTGATTCCGGAAACGCGCGGCGGATGCCAGCACCCGCCGCGCCGTTGCATGGGAAAACTCTCGCCGCAGCCCGCCTCGCGACCTACTGACCCGGCGTCGCCGTCTTGAGGAACTCGCCGATGCCCGACGCGGAGATGATCGCGAAGAACGTGAAGCCTTCGATCAGCGCCGCCGCGATCAGCATCGCCAGGAAGATGCGCCCGCCCGCCTCAGGCTGGCGAGCCGTGGACTCCACCGCGTTGCCCGCGATGTGCCCGATGCCCTTCGCCGCGCCCAGCACGATCAGCCCCAGCGCGATCCCCGCGCCCAGACCCGCAAGACCCTTGTCGCCCATCAACTGGGTGGCCTGCGCCAACATGTCCATCATCATGATCTGATCCTCCAACAAACCCGTATGAATTCGAACCGTTTCGGCGTTCACAAAAACAAGGGCCAGGGCGCCGAATACCCCAACCAAAACTCAGTCTCGCGTTTTCGCCTAGTGCTCCGGATAGACCGCCATGCTCAAAAAGATGGAGGTCAGGAACATGAAGATGTACGCTTGAAGCAACGCGACGAACAATTCCATGCAGCTCAGCAGGACGCACCCGATGGCAATCGGCAGCGACCCCGCCAGGTATCCCGCGCCGATCCCGTGATACGCCGGCAGCAGCAACAACAAAGACGCCAGCACAATGTGCCCCGCCGCCATGTTGGCGAACAGACGGATGGAGAGCGCGAAGGGCTTCACAAGCGCCCCGATGAACTCCAGCGCAAGAAGCCCCAGCCACGTCGGCACGTCCACCAGCCACAGCGCTGCTTGCACCGCCGGCGAAGCGCCCGGTCCGGGCTTGAAAGGGTGCGGGGCGAAGTTCCAGAGATACAGCAGCGGCGCCTTAAGCATGGCAGCGCCGGCAGTCGCTCCGTGCGCATGGTGACCATGACCGTGCGAACCGTGGGCATGCCCATGCCCAGCGTCGTGCTCGTCCCCATGCTCGCCATGATCATGGTGACCGTACGTTCCCGCCCTGAGTTGCTGGAACACCTGCGCGATGCCGCCCGCGTGAATCGCAAAGAAGGCAACGATCGCCAGCCCGGCTGTGATGTTGATGTTCCCCGTGGCCGTTCCGCCGATGTGCTGATTGCCCACCGCCAGCCCGAAAATCGAGCCGAGCGGAATCATGCCCAGCAGGTTGTTGATCAGGATGAAAAAGAAAAGCGCCCACAGCAGCGGCATGAAGCGATCGGTCGAGTCTTTCAGCAGCGGCCTGACCACGGCGGTCCGCAGCGCGTCCATCAGCGCCTCGATCATCCCCGCCAGGCCCTTCTGCGCCGGCTGAACGCCCCCGCGGATGAGCGCGACCTGATAGCGCCTCCCGATCGGGACGAAGATGAGCAGCGTCAACGTCGCCGCGACGAGGGTCATCAGCAGATGGTTGGTGAACCAGAACTCGCCGGCCTGATCGCCGCAGAGCGGAAGGAAATCCGGAAGGTGAATATTGCTTGGGAGCAGCCGGAAAAGCCCGTGCGCGACCACGTGATCTTTGGGATCATGGCCCGCGCCGGATGCGAGGATCATCGGGATCATTCGCTCGATTGCCCTTCCCTGCTTCGAGGCGGCGTCGCGCCCCAGTGCTTTCGCGTCACGAACACGATCACGCCCGTTTCAACCGCCAGCAGCGCCAAATACCACGCCGCCATGCTCTTCAAGTAGAACGACTTCGGCGGATCGGCCAGCGCCCAGTAAGCCCCGCCCGCGCCCAGCGTCAGGAACATCCGCAGCCCCATCGCCGCCAGTCCCGCCTCGTTGAGCAGCTTCGGCGACCGGGCATTCGCCCACGCCACCGGCGCCATCGCCGCCAGCGCCGCGATCAGGCAGATCGCGGCCGCCGCGACCAGTGCCCGCGCCTCAGCGGCGGCCCAATACACCGGCGCTGCAAACCAGACCGCGCCGAACGCGAGCGCCTCCGCCAGCATGAATCCCAGCCACGCTCGCATCTGAATTCGTTCGTCACGGAGTGACGAACTACCCGCCCGCGCCGACGAGCTACCCGCTCAAGCCGACGAACCACCCGCTCGCGCCGACGAGCTGCCCCGGCGATGCGACGTCATGCGCATCACTTCCACATCTGCCGCGTCAGCCGCAGCACGCGGTAGATCCACGCCGCCAGCGCGAGCATCAGCCCCCCCGCCAAGCCCTTCCCGCTCCAGCCGTAGCGCCCGTCGAGCCAATGCCCGACGTACCCCAGCAGCCCCAGATACGCGAGAAACTCGATCGTCAGCGTCCACCCGACGCCAAGCTGCCTGAGCGAGTCGTCGCGCCGACCCTGTGGATCGTCGTCCCGGTCCGAAGGCATGGCGATCGTCCTTCTTGCCGAATCACCCGCGATCCTGACCCTGCCGGATCGCAGCCGCCCCCGACCTTGCCGAATCGCGCCCGCCCCCGACAATGGGATCGTTCGCAGCGGAAAACCCCTCTCACAGCCGCCCGCCACCGCTTGAGGGCGGGCGAGCATAGCGACGGGATGCAGGTGCGTCAACCGGGTTCGTGCCGGAATGCACAAAGTTGGCGAGATTGCGTTAACCGATTGTTCCACAACGAATTAACAACAACCGGCGGGGTGCTGCCGCCTTTTCAGTCGGAGTCTGAGGCGTGAGAATTGCGATTGTCGGAGCAACGGGCGCCGTCGGGCAGGAACTCCTCCATGTGTTCGCTCAGCGGCATGCGCCGGTGGAAATCCTTCGGCTGTTCGCGTCGCCGCGATCGGCGGGCGTACCCATTGAATTCCGCTCGCAACGAATCGAGGTCGAGCCGCTCAGCGCCGACACGTTCGCCAGGGAAAAGTTCGACGCCGTGTTCTTCTCCGCCGGCGCTGCCATCAGCCGGGAGCACGCGCCGCGCGCCGTGCAGGCCGGCGCCGTGGTCATTGATAACAGCTCCGCCTTCCGCATGGAGCCGCATGTCCCGCTCGGCGTGCCGGAGATCAACCCGGACGCCATCCGGAAACATCAGGGCCTCATCGCCGTCCCCAATTGCACCGCCATCATCCTCTGCATGGCCGTCTATCCGCTGCACCGGCTCAGTCGTATTCGCCGCATCGTCGTTTCAACCTACCAGGCCATCAGCGGCGCCGGAGCTCGCGCGCTCGCCGAACTCGAAGAGCAGACGCGCTGCATGGCCGAGGGCATTCCCGTCGCGGCGAAAGTCCTGCCGCACCAGGTGATCCACAACGTCTTCTCACACAACACGGCCATCGGCGCGGACGGCTACAACGGCGAGGAATCGAAGGTCATTCAGGAGACGCGGAAGATCCTCGGCGACGCGGACATGCTCATCTCCCCGACGTGCATCCGGGTCCCCGTCCCCCGCGCGCACAGCGAGTCGATCAACCTGACGTTTGAGCAGCCCGTCTCCGTGCAGCAGGCGCGCGAAGCCCTGTCGCATGCGCCGGGCGTCCGCCTCGTCGACGACCGCGAACACAACCACTTCCCCATGCCCGTCGAGGCCAGCCGAGGCGACCACGTCCTCGTAGGCCGCCTCCGCGAAGACCCCAGCCAGCCGGACGGTCGGGGCTTGAACCTCTTCGCCTGCGGAGACCAGTTGCGCAAGGGCGCAGCGCTGGACGCGGTGCAGATCCTTGAACTGCTCCGCACGTCGCGCGTGTGAGTCGCCTCGCGACGCGACCTTTCGCGACAGCTTGCGAGTCCTACCACGACATCAGTTCGCGTGGATCCCCAGCGCCCCGGCCGTCCACGGTCGTCCGGGCATGCCATACTCATTGTTGATTCGTTCGATTTCCAGCTCATAGTCAATGATCTCATCGACCTCGTTATCATCATACCCATTGGACGAAAAGTTGATGAACACCCAGCCGAAAGTGGGCCTGAACACGCACAGGTCGTCCATTGCATCGCCATCCACGTTGGCGAGGAATGGGATATCTCCTGAAAGCCCGAATTGCGTTGTCTTCCAACGATTCGTGGTGGGGCGCCCTTCGACATCGTTGCCGTAGAACTCCCAATGGCCCGTAGCGCTCCTCCATACGGCCAGTTCATCACAACATCCTGCTCCCAAGTCGCCCGCCATCAAGTGGTCGTTTGTGTCCAGTCCATAGTAGATATTGCTGAAAACATCACGATCGGTATTCCATTTCAGATTGCCGTTCCGATCGATCACGATGCGCCCGAAGTCTCCGTTCTCGACATAATCAGCCGCTTCATCTTTGCCATTGCCATTGAAATCCCCTATCACGGGCCATCGCTGCCAATTTGGGTGAAATGAAGTCACATAGAAGTCGCGTTGCTGAAACCTCCCGGAAAAGCCGGGGCAACCGTCGTTGAGTTTCACATACCACGTCGCAAACTGATAGTCGTGAGGCCGGTAGGCCGTGATTTCTTCGCAGCCGTTTCTGTGTTTCTTGAATGGTTCCCCCGCGGCCCAGCGGTCGCCGGGAAGCCCCCATTGCGTGCCGGAGTCGAAACGCCCATCCAGATTGTAATCCAAGAACCAGATCACATGAACTGGAAGACAAAGAGCGATCGCGTCTTTCATCCCGGAAGGCGCATCCTGGTGTGCATCGACGGACCCTTTCGAACCGCGGTCACCTGCGAGCGCGCTTCCAGCGGGTGATAGCGCAATCAGAATGCAGATCACTTTCAACATAAAGCCGCTCGGTATTCTTTGGTTCATTCTCAACTCCTTAATCAATCTGGATACTCTCTAAATGTCCGCACAAACCGATGCGCGGCCGACTCGCTATCTTGCGCGGCGTCATCTGTGGAGCGTAAACACGTGCTCATACTCCCCGTCCGTCTGCGTTCCGGTCATCTCGTCGCCTTCGATGCGCGCGCGGAAGGTTCCTCTCAGGTAGTGCCCCTCGATCTTCGTCGTCGGCGAGAACTCGATGAGCAGCAGGTCCGCGGTCACCGCCCTGCCGATGACGGCCTCCCAGACGGCGATTTCCTCGTCGTCGAGCTGACGCGGCGCCACGGTCTGGCCGGCGAGGCGCCAGAAGGTGATCGCGTCGGACTGCACGGTTCCGATAAACTGCTGTCCGCCGTCGTCGATTTCGACGCTCATGTCGAACGATTCGCCGCTGACGGGATTGACGCGCTGCCCTGTCCACGTGCCCGGCGGCGCGGATGGACAGTCGGGGCACGTCGTTACGTTCACCGAGCCGCACCCGCTCATCACTGCGAGGTGGCCGAGGAGGCATGGCACCAGGCCCTTGGCGATTCTCATGGATCTCTTGCTCCTCGCGGTCGCGTGAGGACCCTCCGCGCAGGGTCCGGGTTTTTCTTTCCCGCACCATGCAAAGCGTGTAAACTGCCTGGGTTCCCTCATGCTCGTTTCGGGATGGGCTTCGGAAGGTGGGCGGGTGCACCGGGTTTGGGTTGGAGCAGTTCCGCGATGTGCGAACAGGTTGACGCCTCAGCGATCGCGGAGCTGACGTGTTTTGACACAACCGCGGGCGAGCCTCTCGCACAGTTCGTGGCGCGCAAGTATGCAGAGCTGCGCCGTCTCGCGCACACGCTGGGCAACCACGCCGGCACGTCGCTCGTTCACACGGCCTACCGCAGGCTGGCGGAATCGTCCTGCACGGTTGAGGGAGAAGGGCAGGGCTTTTCGCTTTTCTCCATGGCGATGCGGCACGCGCTGATCGACCGCCTGCGCGCCGCGGAAGCGCAAAAACGAGGTGGGAACGCCGTTCTTGTTTCGTACGACCCGGGGCGGGACGATCCGCTGGATCATCGGCCTCGCTTCGATTTGTTGGCTCTTGACGAGGCGATCGTGAAGTTGCGGACGCTGGACGCCCGTAAGTGGGAGGTCGTGGAGCACAAGTGGTTCGGAGGTCTCACGGATGACCAGACGGCTTCGGCGCTGGGGCTGTCGCGGGCCACGATCGAACGCGACTGGAGGTTTGCGAAAGCCTGGCTGCGGGAGCAGCTTGCGGTCGCATGAGGCGCTCGCCCGTCGTTTTTCAGGGGCAGACGCCGCAGCCCTCCCGGGCCGTGGGCGATCGCACGTCTTTGGCTTTCGTCACGGTTGCGAACGCAGCGGCACATGAACTCCAGCCGGTTACATCTGGTTGAGCAGCTCTTTCACCGCGCCCTGGAATTGCCCTGCCCCGAGCGGCGAGAGTTCCTGAACCGGCAGGAGGGCACCGACCCGGGCACGCTCGACGCGGTGCGCGGATTGCTCGATCAGGTGGATGCCGACGAAGCCCAGCCGCTGGAGGGTGAGCGTGATGATGGCCCGTCATATGGTCGCCGTTGGCAGGGCCGGCAAATTGGTTCGTTCGTCATCCTCAACATTCTCGGTCGCGGCTCGATGGGGACGGTGTTCGAAGGCACGCGCGGGTTTCCGGAGCAACACGCGGCCATCAAAGTGATCCGGCGCTCCGACGTGCTCGGCGAGAGAGAGTGGGAAACGCTTCTGCGTCGGTTTCACAACGAAGTTGGCATTCTGGGCCGTCTGTCTCATCCGGGCATAGCTCATTTCTATGAATCCGGCACCGTGGACCTGGGTGATGGGGAGCAGCCATATCTCGCCATGGAGCTCGTTCGAGGCGTGGAACTCCGGTCCTACGCGGCGGGCGCGAGAACATCAGGGCGTGCGGCGCCGCTGAACATGCGCGGCCGGATCGAGTTGATCGCCCATGCGGCAGACGCCGTGCAGCACGCCCATCACAAGGGCATCGTGCATAGAGATCTGAAGCCGGCGAACGTTCTTGTGGATGAACGGGCCGCGGTGAAAGTTCTGGATTTTGGGGTCGCGCGCGTATTGGACCCCGAGGCGCAAGCCGCAACCCGGCACACGCTCGACGGTCAGCTCGTGGGCACGCTGGCTTACATGGCGCCGGAGCAGGCGCGCGGCGACCTGGCCGACGTGGACACGCGCAGCGACGTGTATGCACTCGGCGCCATGCTCTTCGAACTGCTCAGTGGTCGTCCTCCGCACGACCTGACGGGGCTTTCGTTCGCAAGGTGCATCCACGCGATCTGCGAGGTTCCGGCGCCTCGGCTGCGCGCGCTGAACCGCTCGTGTTCCGGCGACATGGACACGATCGTTGCAAAAGCGCTGGCGGCGGCGCCCGAGGAGCGCTATGCCTCGGCCGGAGAACTAGCGGCCGATCTGCGTCGATTCCTGCGTCACGAGCCGGTGGTCGCGCGACCGCAGACGATCACGCGCCACCTGCGCTGTCTGGTCCGCCGGCATCGCACCTCAGCGGCGGTGGCCATCGCGGGCGCGCTAATCGCGCTGGTCCTGACGCTGCTTGCGATGGCGGAAGGCGCTCGCGCCCGGTCGGCGGAGCACCGGTTGGCCGCCCGACTCGAGCAGATGACGCAGCACCTGCTGCGCGAACTCGAGTCCCGCAGCGGCACATTGGAGCTGCGGGCGCGCGTGGCCGCGGACGTCCGGGAAGACGCGCGCGGACTGCTGTCGCGCGACCCGAAGAACCCGCGCCTGCTGATTCTCGCGGCGGACGCGGAACGCCAGCACTCTCACGTCCTCCACGAGCAGGGCCGCCTTCCCGAGGCGTTGCAGTGCCGCAGGGAAGCTTTTCGACTGCGCCAAAAGGCGATCGAGGCGTCGATCGCGGACCCGTCCCAGCGCCGCGAGCTGGCCATCGACATGGTCCTCATCGCCGACGTGCATTTCGCGCTCGGAGAGGCGCAGGAATACCGCGCGTGGCTTGAGCGCTCGGAAGTCGTGACGCGAAACCTGGCGGCGATGTGGCCCACGGAGGAACACCAGTGCGAACATGCGTGGAGTCTTCAGCGCCTTGCGGCCGTTGAACTGCAGTCAGGCAACATCGAGCCCGCGATCGAGCGGGCGGAGGACTCGCTGGCCATCTGCGGACCCATTCTCGAACGCGACCCCGCGCACGCTTCCGCGCTGGGCTGCGCCCGGCAGACCGAGACTTACCTCGGCGTCCTGAATGACTGGCGGCACGAGCCGCAGGCTTCGTTGCAGCACTTCACGACCGCACTGGAGCTGGGCGAGCGGCTTTATCAACTGGACCCGCGCGATCGCGAGTATTCCGTCGGGCTGATGCACGCTCTCGAGGGCGTGGCTGATCGGCTCCCGCGCGACGAGGCCAAGCCGCTGTATGAGCGCGGCTACCATCTGGCCCAGGCGCAGCTTGCCGCGGACCCCCAACATGCGTACTCGCTCGCCTACGCGCAGAATTTCGCCTTGCGCATGGGGCAGGCCGCGCTGGATGAAGGAAACAGGGAAGCGGCGCATCGTCTGGCCTTGGATGCCAAGCGCTTCGTCGAAGCATCGCCCAAGCACAATGCCCAGCAGATCTGGGGCGTTGCCTCCGGTTTCCAGGGCGCCGCTCACTTGTTCGAGTGTGTGCAGGATGCCGAAAACGCACAGGCATGCATGGACCGTTTCCGGTCGTCCTGCCGCGATATGCTGGACCAGTCGGTCGCGCCGCCGGAGGGATTGCGCGGGTGCGCCGAGATGCTGCTTGGGTTAGGCGCCGCCGAGGACTGCGAGCTGGCGCTGAGCCTCGCCGCCCGTGCCGTTGCCGACTCGCCCCAGCCGACCTTCCATCAACTCGAGGTCTTCGCGAAGGCGCAGCTTGCGTCGGGCCGCGGCCTCGAGGCCATCGCGACTCTGCAACGGGCCATCGACGTCGCGCCTGAGGAGCCGACGCAGGCGGAGTTGAAGAAGCGGATCGATCAAGTCCGCAAGAGCCTGGAGGCTCAGTGACGCCCTGCCCGTTCAACGGCTAAGAGTCACCGCGTAATCAGCCAGACGCCATGATCGTCCGCACGACCGCCCAGCGAGGGGCGAGGCGTTGAATCCAGGGAGCGCGTCTTCGGAGCGCCCGCCGAGCCGGGCGCGGAGACTTCGGAGGTGGAGGGGACGCTCGCGCCCGCCTGCCCATTCGCCTTTTCCCGGTCCGCCTGCGTCTGGAAGAACTTAGCCAGCAGCGCCGCATTCCCGCCGGAAACGACGGCGGCCTTCTGATAGTCCTGAAGCGCGTCTTCGAGCCGCCCCATCTCCCGCTCGCAATCGCCGCGGATCACCAGGGCGTCGACGTTCTTCGGATCTTCATCGAGGACCTTTGTCAGCTCCTCCATCGCCGCGGAGTGCTCGCGGCGCCGCGCCTGCGCCAGCGCATGTCCCACGCGGCACAGCGCGGAATCCGGCGCCAGGTCCATCGCCGTCTCGAACGACTTCAGCGCGCTTTCCGCATCGTTGCCGCGAATATCAGCCAGCCCCTTCAGGGCGTGCGCTACGTGAAGGTCGTGCTGAAGCTCGATGGCCGCGCGGATGTCCGACTGCGCAGCCTCGGTCGAACCCGCCATCAGTGCCGCCAGCCCGCGCACGAGCAGCGCGTACGGATCGCTCGGACGTGCGGCGATCAGGGCCGTCGCGTCGGCGGCCATGAGTTCATAATTGCCCGTCTTGCCGTACAGCACGGCGCGCACGTAGAGCGCCGCCGCGTCCGAGGCGTCCTGCGTGAGCAGCACGTTGGTCAGGACGTTGATGTCAAACGTCGGATTCGTGCTTTGCAGTGCGTCGATCAGGGTCTCGCTGCGACGGTCCATGTCCGTCGGATCGACCATGAACAGCACCTCGCTCAGCGGACCGGCGTTGCGGAAGATCTCCACCGACGCCGCGCGGCACAGGCTCTGCACCGTGCCAAACTCCAGCCCGACCGCGCCGAAGCCCAGCACGCTGATCAGCGGCTGCGTCAGGCCCGACGCATGTTCCGCCAGACCGGAGGCCTGCTCCGCCAGAGCGGGAGCGTTTTTGTCGGCAATGTCCTTGGCGACCTCGAAGACCTTGGATTCTGCGGGAAACAGCCCGGCAATCAGCTTGCCCAGCGGATCGACCGGCGCGCTGCCGACCTCGCCCGCCGCGCCATCCGGCGGCGGGGGCGGGCCATCGCCTCCGGGCGGCGGTTGAGGTCGCGCGCCGGGCGGCCGCGGTCCGTTCTCGCGCGGACCTGCGTCCCGACGCGCCTCCTGCCGCGTCTCCATCCGTCGGATCGTCGAGTTCTGCCGCCAGATCACCAGCACCGAGACCAGCGCCAGCATGGCCAGTCCGATCAGCGCCGCGCCGGCGCGATTGCGATTCACGAAGCGCCGCGTCCGCTCCACCAGGCCGATGCGCGTCGCCCGAATCCGCCCGGCCGACAGAAACGCGCGCAGGTCATCGCGAAAATCTCCGGCCGATGCGTAGCGCCGGTGCGCCTCGCGCTCCAGCCCCTTCAGGCAGATCGTCTCCAGGTCCGACGGAATCGCCGGGTTGATCGACCGCGGCTCGCGCATCTCGCCGGTGAGGATCTGCGTGATCACGGTCTCCCGTGTTTTGCCGGAAAACGGCGGCTGCAGGGTCAGCCACTCGAACATCGTCGCCGCCAGCGAATACACGTCGCAGCGCTGATCCACCACGCCGTCGCCGCGAATCTGCTCCGGCGCCATGTACAGCGGCGAGCCGACCACTTCGCTGGTCATCGTGATGCCCGGCTGCTCCAGCACGCGCGCCAGGCCGAAGTCCGTGATGAGCAGCCGCCCGTCGCGGCTGAGAATCAAATTGTGCGGCTTGATGTCGCGGTGGACGACGCCCTGCTGATGCGCATAGTCGAGAGCGTCCGCGATGCGCGCGAGGTGCTCGGTGATCCGCTCGTAGCGCCCACCCGTGGGAAGGTGCATGTCAGAACCGGCCAGAATCACCCCCGTATCCGAAGCCGCCAGCGAGCCGGCCCGCGCCGAACTCGACACGCCCGACGAGGTTCGCGGCAGCACGCGCGTCGCGTCGAGGTCCTCATCCGAGGCCTCGTAACCAAGCTTCTGCCGCTCCTCTCGGATCAGGTCGCTGAGGCTCTGCCCCTCGATCAGCTCCATCGCGTAGTAGTAGGTGCTGCTCTCCTCGCCGAGGGCGAAAATCGGGACGATGTGCGGGTGATGCAGCTTGGCCGCCGCTTGCGCCTCGCGCTGAAAGCGGGCGATGCTCGCGCGGCTGCCGGCGATGTGCGGCGCGAGCACTTTCAGCGCGACGAGGCGCCGCAGCGACCGCTGCCACGCCTTGTACACCGTGCCCATTCCGCCGCGCCCGATGACCTCGCGCAGCTCGAACTCGCCGATCACCTGCCCGGGGCGCACCGCTCCCCCGAACAGCGCGTCGCCGCTCGATCCGCTTACCGCGTCGCCACTGCCGGGCGTCAGTTCGTTGCTTGCGACCATGTTCTCCTGCGCTTCAGCGTGGCCTGCATCATGGGGGACGCTCCGGCCTCCTGCCGGTCTGTCAAAAAATGTCGCACCCCGGGCCATCGGATCAGGCGCGGCGAGCGCCCGACCCGCACCCTTTTCCATGTGGTGCGGGCCGCCCTCTATAGGTTCGCTCGCCGCGACGAGTTATGCCATGAGAGGAATCTGCAACGATTATAACCGAGAATGCGATCTGGGGATGTCCCGCGCCAAGAGGATGGACGGGGGAACGTGTGGGCAGGTTAGGCGGCGAACCCGTCGCGTGGCGTAGCGAATCGTAACCTTTGACATCATATGATGTTGCGACGCGCTGGCGGGACGAACTTACTTGCTGCATGCTCCGGCCCACAAGCAGCAGCGCACGCCTGGATCGGTAGCTCGACAACGTGCAGCTTACGGATCCGGGCCGGGCTGCGGACTCGGCGGACTCGTGAGCGAATGCGCGGCATTGGGATAAACCCCGGCCCCGTGCAGTTTCCCGAGTCGTCGATAGGTTTGTATCACTTGGGCAACATAGGCGGACTCTTGGGGCGTCACGTCGCGCACGACTTTGGCTGGCAGGCCCATCACGACCTTGCCCGGCGGCACCACTGTTCCCGGCGTCACCAGCGCGCAGGCGCCGATCAAACAGCCCTCCCCTAGTATGCAGCCATCGAGCACCACGGCGCCGGTCCCGATCAGCGAGCCGCGCCCCACGCGCCGGCAGTGCACGACCGCGCGGTGGCCGATGGATACGTCGTCCTCAATGTCCAGCGGCACGCCCGTCTGCGTGTGGATGATCGTCCCGTCCTGCACGTTGACGCGCGCGCCGATGCGGATGGCCGACACGTCGCCGCGGATCATCACGTGGTGCATGATGGTCACGTCGTCGCCGAGCGTGACTTCGCCGCCGACGTACGCCGTGGGCGCGATGTACACGTTGGTTCCCAGGATCGGACGAACGATGCTGTCGCTCATGCCCCCGCCCCTGCTCCGAATTCAATCACCGCCGGCCTGATCCACGCCTCCCCTGCGCGCCAACCGGATGCGATCGATGGTTCATCGCCCGCGCGAACCTCACGCCGTCCGCGCGAACCTCACGCCGTCCGCGCGAACTTCACCCCGCCGGTCGCGCCAGCAGCACGTCGCCGATCGTCGCCGCCGCCAGTACACAACTGACCACGCCGTTGATCGTGAAGAACGCCATGTTCACCCGCGCGTAATCTCCCGGGCGCACGAGGGCGTTTTCCACCACGAGCAGAACCGCCGCCGCCGCCACGCCCGCGTAGTACAACAATCCCAGCTTGCCGACAAACCCCAGCGCGATCAGCGCCGCCAGCGCCGCGGCGTGCATCGCCTTCGTGAGTGCCAGGGCCTTGGCAGCTCCCAGCCGCGCCGGCAGGCTGTGCAGCCCGTCGCGTCGATCCACCTCGATGTCCTGACAGGCGTAGATGATGTCGAACCCGCCGATCCAGCACGTCACCGTCAGCGCCAGCAGCAGCGCCTCCCACCCCAGCGACGCCGGGTGAATCGCCAACCACGCGGCCGCGGGGGCAAGCCCGATCCCCGCGCCGAGCCACACGTGCGACCAGCGCGTGATCCGTTTCGCAAACGAGTAACCACACAGCGCCAGCAACACGGGCAGCGCGAGCCGCGCGGGCCAGGGGTTTGCGTATGCGAGGTCAAACATGGCGCAGGCCGCGACGAACAACGCCGCGCTCAGCACGAACATGAGCCACGCCGCGCCCTTCGACAGACGCCCCGTCGGCAGCGCGCGACCCTGCGTGCGGGGGTTTTGCGCGTCGATGCCTGCGTCCACGATCCGGTTGAACGTCATCGCCGCGCTGCGCGCCCCAACCATGCAGAGCACGATCAGACCCATTTGTCCCCAGGCGGGCACCCCTCGCGCCGGCAGGTTGCGTCCCGCAAGAAACGTGGCCATCAGCGCAAACGGCAGTGCGAAGACGGAGTGCGAGAGCTTCACCATCTCCGCCCACACGCCCACGGGAGTCCACCAGCTTGACCGGATCGCTTCAGCCACGCGTGCTCCGAATGAACTGCAGCCCAACAGTACTTAAAGAACCTGTTGCCGGCGGTTGCCAGATAAGCCCAAGTGTGACAAACCCCAGTGCGGCAACCCCCAAGTGTGGCAACCCCAAGTGTGGCAACCCCTGGTGTGGCAACCCCAAGTTTGGCGCCTGAAAGTGTGGCACCGGTTTCCAACCGGTGTGTGTAGCACAGGTTTCCCACCTGTGCTGAAACATCCCCCAAGCTTTACACAGTACCGCCTCCCGGGCCATGCTGCATCGCCCAATACATCAAGGCGAACTGCGAGAAATCAAACAGCGCATGGGCCACGATCGCCGGGACAATCGACCGCCGCCATATGGTCACCAGACTGAACGCCAATGACAACATGGCGATCAATGGCAGCGCCGCGGCCACCTGGTCGAACGCGTGCAGCGCCGTGAACACCACCGTGCTGACGAGCACGGCGGGAATCCAGCTCCCGAAGCACCGCCTCAGTCGCGGCATCAGAAAGCCCCGGAAGATCAGCTCCTCATAGAACCCGATCAGGATCGCCAGCCACAAAAAGCCCGCCAGGCTCAGCTCCGGCAACATATCGTGCAACTTGCCCTGATTCGCCTCCATTTGCTCCCGCAGTTCGGGAACGAGGAGCATGACGACCATCACAAATGCCAGCAGGAAGCCATACACCACGCCGCAGACGCCCACGCCCAGCACGACGTTGAGCGCCAGCCGTCGCACCGTCATCCCCACCGCCGCGACGCGCTGACCGCGGACACGGCACAGCAGAAGAATGAGCAGCGTCAACAGCCCGGCCCGAACCGTCACCATCGGCAGCATCCACGGCTTCATCGCCGCCATGTCCAGCTCGCCATCCGCATCCAGGGGGGCCCCGTTCAGCACCGCGAAGGCAATCCCCAGCGCGATCTCCGTCAACAGGGCCGCTGCCACAAGAATCCCGGCATCCGCCAGCGCCGCCCACCGTCCCATCCGCCGAAGGAGCATCGGGTCAGGGTCCTCGACGGGAGACGCCGGTCCCACGGCGATCCCGGACATCGGCCCGCCCGGGTCCGCTGGAAACGTACCGCCGGCGGGCACGACGAGGTCCGCAGCGAACGTCCCGTCAGGGCGTCGCTGAGGAATGAAGGGCATCCGGGGATACGGGAAGTGATCATCAGCGGGCTGACCGTCCGCCGGCGCGCGGACCAACCCGGGATGCTGCAGCGGTCTGGCCCACGGCACGACGACGACGCGTGCCGATCCCGCCGCCTCGATGGACGGCGCCGCGATTCCACGCGCGTCGGGAGCGCCCTCCGGCGGCGTGTCGAACGTAAGCTCCTGAAACGGCGCCGACGGAGGCGGCTGCGACGGTGACGACTGCGATGGAGACGACTGCAACGTGGGCGACTCGGGCGTCGGCGAACCCAACGGCGGCAAGCCTGCATCGCCGGAGGCAGGCTGGTCCGTGACGCTTTCAGGTTCGCGTTGATAGTCCAAGCCGGTCCACCACCCCTTGCCACGACGGATGAGATCGCTTCCAACCGCTCGTCGATGGTACCGCAAAAACAGCGGCTATCCAAGGAGCGTCTCACGGTGCGCAAGGGGGGCGAAGGGCGGCGCCGCCCGGCGTGCGCGCCAGAATCCGGTGGATCATGAACAACCCATCGGCGGCGCGCCATCGGACGCGCCCCTCAACCCTGCCCTGCAAGACTGAAACTCGCGCGACTGAACCGCTCCCAATTTGCGCAGCACCCCGGCGCAGGAACCGGGCAGTCCTGCGCCGATGCGGCGTCGAACAAGCCGCGCGTCCGGTTGCAGATCGCGCACACGCTGAGCATCACGGGCACTTCCACCAGCACCCCCACCACCGTCGCCAGCGCCGCGCCGGACTCGGGCCCATACAGTGCAATCGCCGTCGCCACCGCCAGCTCGAAGAAGTTGCTCGCGCCGATCAGCGCGCCGGGCGCGGCCACGCCGTGCGGCAGCCGGAAGAGCTTCATCAACCCGTGGGTCAGCGACGCGTTGAAATAGACCTGGATCAGAATGGGCACGGCGATCAGGAGGACGTGGAACCACCGCCGCGTGATGTTGTCCGCCTGGAACGCGAAGATCAGCACCAGCGTCGCCAGCAGCGCCAGCACCGCCAACGGATGAAATCGCGGCAGGAACGACTGCTCAAACCACGAGGCCCCGCGCCGGCGAATCAGCGTTCGCCGCGTCAGCGCCCCCGCCGCCAGCGGAATCACGATGAAGCAGATCACGGCCGCAAGCAGGACGTTGAACGGAACCGCCAGCGACGATGCGCCGGTGACCAGAAAGGTCACGATCGGCGCGAACAGCACCAGCATGAGCAGGTCATTCACCGCCACCTGCACCAGCGTGTACGCCGCGTCGCCGCGCGTCAGGTAACTCCACACAAACACCATCGCCGTGCAGGGCGCGGCCGCGAGAATGATGACCCCGGCGACGTACTGCTCCGCCAGGTCCGCTCCGATCCACGGCAGGAACAGGTGCTTGAAGAAGACGTAGCCGATGAGCGCCATGCTGAACGGCTTGACCAGCCAGTTCACCAGGCAGGTGATGATCAGCCCCTTCGGTCGCTTCCCGACGCCCAGGACGGAGGCGAAATCGACCTTCAGCATCATGGGGTAGATCATCAGCCAGATGAGCACGGCGATCGGGATGTTGATCCGGCTGCCGCCGCCAAACTCCAGACGGCGAAGCCCGCCAATCAAGCCGGGCAGCAGCTTGCCCAGCGCGAGGCCGACCCCCATGCACAGTACGACCCAGAGCGTCAGGTTGCGCTCGAACACGTTCAGACGCCGCACGTCGATCGCTTCTGCCATCGCCGCACACACCTCACGAGAAGAGGAGAAACGCTCCCACCAGCAGAATCAAAACGCCCGCAAGCCGCCGCAGCACGTCGGCGCTTCGCGTCCAGCCGCGCGAGTCGGCCAGGCGCTGAACCAGTCCGATGGATGTCCCACCCGCCAGCACCAGCCCACAGTGCCCCAGACTGTAGGCGATCAGCAAGACCGCTCCAAAGGCCGCGCCGCTGAGCGGCACAACCGCCAGCAGCGCCAGCAGCACCGGCCCGGCACACGGCAGCGAAACCAGTCCGAACAGCAGGCCAAGCAGCAACGCGCCCATGAACCCCTTCTGTTTGGGTCGTACCCCCGCCGGCGCGGCGATGCCAAAGTTCAATAGGCCGATCAGGTGCAGTCCCATGATCAGACAGACCGCGGCCGCAACATACGTCCACCAGCTCGCCTTCAGCACCGAACTCGCCGCCCATGTCGCGAGAAACAGCACCGCGAACATCATCGTCAGCCCGATGCTGAACGTCAGCGCCAGCAGGAATGAACGCCCCACGCCGCGCGACTCCTGCCCCGCGACATAGCCGACCATCAGCGGCACCATCGCCAGGACGCACGGATTGGCAGCCGTGAGAAGTCCACCCACGAACGCCGCCGCCGGCGCGAGCCACGGGTTGCTCTGCACGACTTGAGCGAGATTCTCGCTGAGCTGTTCGAGCATTATTCGGCGCCCAGTTCTTTGAGTTTCGCGACGATCTCGGTCTTGGGCAGAAAGCCCTCGTGCCGCCAGACCTCCTTGCCGTCGCGGTCGAAGAAAACCTGCGTCGGAATCATTCGCACGCCGTAGGGTTCGCCGGCGCCGGGGTCTTTCCACACGTCGACGAACTCGATGGTCGCCCGCCCCGCGTATTCCTGCCGCAATTCGACCAGGATCGGCGCCATCTGCTTGCAGGGGATGCACTTGTCCGCCCCGAGGTCGACCATTCGTGGCAGGGCGGCAGGCGCGGAGAGGGTCGCCGACGCGCCCTCCTGAATGTCAGCAGGTTTCGCACGTTCTTGCCGAACCACGGCGACGGCCACGACACCGGCGATCACGGCGAGCAGGATGATGCCGTTTTTCAACCATGTGCTTGTCATGCAGATACCTCCGACGGCGTAGCCGACCTGAGGTCCTCAAACCCGTCCTTCGGATGAGCTCAAACCCCCGAGCAATCGCATCACCTCTGTCTCGGTCGGCACCTTGCCCGCGACGACCACTTTGCCATCCACCGCCAGCGCCGGCGTGAACATGACGCCGCGCTTGGCGAACTCCCTGATGTCCTTCACATGCTGAAGATCATACGAAACGCCGAGCTTGTCGGCGGCCGACTTGGCGGTCTGCTCGAGGAGGTTGCACTTGGCACATCCGGTTCCGAGGATTTCGATCTTCATGGCAAATCTCCTGCGTGCGCGATGGCGGCGCCGCCGCCGGGCAGCGTCGCGCCGTAGATGATTCCGACCGTCGTCGCCACGACGACGATGATCGCGCTGAATGCAACCGTTTTCTTGACGCCCATCACCTTCACGAGCACCAGCATGTTCGGGAGCGACAGCGCGGGACCGGCCAGCAGCAGCGCCAGCGCCGGCCCCCTCGCCATTCCATGCTCCATGAGTGCCTGCGTGATGGGCACTTCAGTGAGCGTTGCGAAATAGAACAGGGCGCCCACCAGCGACGCGACGAAGTTGGAGCGCAGGCCGTTGTCGCCGACGAGTAGCGCGATCTGCTTGTCGGGCAGCAGCGCGGAGATGAATCCGACGACGAACACGCCGCCAAACAGGAGCGGGATCAGCAGCTTGGCGAAGTCCCAGGTGTTGTGCATCCAGAGTTTGAATTCGTCGCGCTCGACCCAGCGCCACGTCATCGCCGTGACCGCCAACCCGCACAGACCGGCGAGCAGCCAGCGGAAATGAAAAACGTCCATCACCCAACTCTTGGTTTCGACGATCTCCGCGATTTCCGTCTTGGGCATCGTGAGTCGTTCGCCCGCGCGCACGCCGCTCGTGCTCTCCTGCACCTGGATCATCACCTCGTCGCGCATCTCCTGGAGCACGACACCTCGGACCTCGGTGCCGTCCAAGCGCTGGACGATCGCGTCGCCCGGGTTGAACCAGTCGCTGAAGACCAGGAATCCCACCATCGCGGCCAGGAGCAGCGCGCGCTGCCAGCCGGGACGTTTCGATTCCGGCGAATCGGGCGTCAACATCGCCGCCTCAACCTTGGCTCGCTCCTCCCTGCGAAAGAGCCAGGCCATGCCTAGCCCGACAATGAACGCGAAGCCGATCGCGCCGAGCGCTCGCCACAAGCCGAGGTCGATCCCCAGCACGCGGGCGGTCAGGAAGATGGCCAGGATGTTGATCGCAGGTCCGGAGTAGAGAAACGCCGACGCCGGCCCCAGACCCGCGCCCAGTTGGTAAATGCCGGCGAACATCGGCAGCACGCTGCACGAGCAGACGGCCAGCACGACACCGGCAACCGAGGCGACCGTGTACGCCCAGAACTTGTTGGACCTCGGACCCAGGTAGCGCATGACGGCGTCCTGGGAGAGGAACGTGATGATTCCGCCGGCGATGAAAAGGGCCGGAACCACGCAGGCGAGCGTGTGATTTCGCGCATACCACTGGAGCAGCTTGAAGGCCTCGACGATCGCCCCGGAGACCTTCGGGTCCGCCAGCGGCAGGTAATAGGCGGCCAGGAAGACACTTGCGAACACGGCGGCAATCTTCCACTCGCGCGAAATCATGGCAGGACACTCCCTTCACCGGAGGACCCGGCAAGATCAATGCCTGTATGGCCATTCCGCCATTAATGTGACCGAAAAGACAATGCTCACGCCAACGTCCGACACCTGGATCATCGCAGCACTGCCTGTTGCGCCTTCAGGTTCTGGGCCAGAACCGCCTCGAGGCAGTCCCAGAATCCCTGCAAGCAGCACGCCTTCAGCGTGTAGTACACCATGACGCCATCCTTGCGATCTTCCACAAGCCCCGCTTGTTTCAGAATCGCCAGGTGCTTCGAGACGGTCGATTGATCGGCGCCGACGAGTTGCGCGAGATCGCACACGCAGATTTCGCGGCGGTCGAGCGCATCGAGGATCATGAGCCGGCTTGGATGAGCCAGCGCCTTGGCGATCCGTGCCCGGGCGTCATACCGTCGTCGATCGTGTTTGGGCCGCAGCTTCATGGCTGGATGGCCCTTATACCATGGAAGGCTCACGATAGCTACCCCACGCCCCTCGCTCGTCTGCGCCCGACGCGTGACCTCATTCAATGCACTCCGAGACTGCAAGGCGTCATGGGTCAGCGTTGGGTGAAATGAGTCTCCGGCAGCGCACCCGTGCGGCGCAGGGATGACCCTTCGCATCAAATCCCCCGCAACCTGACGAATACGCCCGACCCTCGAATCCCTGCAGGCCCGGGATGGGGGTTGCCCAGTGCGTCGCCCGACTGTCTGGCCTGCTCAAGCTTTTCGCGCTGCAATGTCCAAGCTCGTAATGTAGTCGCCCGGCGTGGTTCCCGCAGGCAGGTGGGCGGCGATCTTGCGGTACAGCGGATCCTGCAGCTCATTCGTGGACTTCACACCCAGCGACTTGGGCGTCAAGCGGATGTCGCAGAAACCCGCCGTCTGCATCTGCCGCCGCGTTTCCTCCACCGGCGCCGCGCCGGCCACGCAGCCGACCAGCGCCTCGACCATCCGGCGGATCGCTTCGGGCAGCGGTTTCAGCAGAGCCAGGTCCGAAACGGCCACGCGCCCGCCGGGTCTCAACACGCGGGCAATTTCACGCCACACCTGCGGCTTGTCCGGCGACAGGTTCAGCACACAGTTGGAGATGACCACGTCCACCGCGCCATCGGCGACGGGCAGATGCTCAATCTCGCCGAGCCGGAACTCCACATTCTTCAGCCCCGTACGCTGTGTGTACGCGGACAGATTGCGGCGCGCGCGGTCGATCATCTGCGCCGTCATGTCCACCCCGATGACCCGCCCCGTCGCGCCCACCTTCGGTCCGGCAATGAAGCAGTCGAACCCCGCGCCGCTGCCGAGGTCCAGCACGACCTCGCCAGGCCGCAGCGCCGCGATGGCCGTCGGATTGCCGCACGAAAGACCGAGATTCGCGCCCTCTGGGAGCGCCGAGAGATCGCTTGCTTCGTAGCCGATGCCGCGGGCGAACTCGGTCGACCCCTTCGCCGCCCAACCGCCGCAACAGGCCGCATCACAGCATCCGCCCGCACCGCGCGCCGCGTGCTCGACCTCCGCGCCGTCCGCCGGGCCAAGGGCCGCGCCCGCTTCCGCGATCCGGCCGTAACCTTCTCGAACCTGCTCTCGAACCCATTCCGCTGGGTTCACCCCATTCTGCATGGTCGTAGTCCTCTCTTGAGAAGCCGTGGTTCGCGCATGGGATCAGCAAGTGTGGTGCTATTTTCCAACCGGTGTGTTGCACAGGTTTCCCAACCTGTGCCTGTGACACCGGTTTCCAACCGGTGGCTGTGGCACCGGTTTCCAACCGGTGTGTGTGTGTGACCCAGGTTTCCAACCGGTGACTGTGGCACCGGTTTCCAACCGGTGTGTAGCACAGGTTTCCCAACCTGTGCCTGGTTCCCGGAGGGGATCCCCAGAAACGGCGCCCCCCGTCCTCCCAACGACGCGTCCTGCCCTCAGCATCCGCATCTCCCTCCGCCACATCGAGCGCCCGCGGGACAACACGCTTCAATCGCATCCGCCAGCGCCCGCAGCGCCTCCGCCCAGTCGCCGTACCGAACGCTGTACAGCACGATCCGGCCCTGCTTCTCCACCTCCAGAAGCCCCGCCCTCCGCAGCAGCGACAGGTGCCGCGAGACCACCGACAAGTCCACGGCGCAGCATTCGGCGATTTCGGTCACGCCGCACGCCCGTCCGCACTTCGCCAGGCAGGCAAGCAGCCGGACCCGCGTGGGGTCGCCCAACGCCTTGAAGCGCCCCGCGTCCAGCATCGCATCGAGCGGTGCGCGGCGCCGCGCCGCCTGCTTCGGACTGATTGCTCCACGTTTGCGTGATTGCGTCATCATGCAAGTATATCCGGCCCCAGGGCTGAAGTCAAACCGGATCGCCGGCGGAGGGCGCGGCCGACGCGCCCCCGCGCGTGCACCGTTGGCGGGAGCAGGCTGCGGAGGATACGTTCGAAGGCGCCGCGGGAGGGAGTCGACGGGCGGCGTTCGGGCCGCGAGGGGCGTTGAAGGAAAAGGGCGCCCCCGTGCAAGAGCTGGTGCTATCTCGCGAAGGGCATTTGCTGCGGCTCGACACGGCAACCGAGGACGCGCGGACCGAGCTTCCCGCGGCAACCGCAACCGCGCTGCGCGACGCGGCGGAGCGAGGAACGGCCGAACTGCTGCTCTGCCTGGCAACGGTCCCGAGCGTGCCGCCTCTGCCCGCCGTGCTCGGCTTCTGGCGGCGATTTGCCGAGCGCTACCTCACCGAGCTGTGTCACGTTCCCGAGCCGGCGGAGAACCTGCGGCAGCCGCTGCCCGCCCCGCTCGAAGACCTCGCCGAGCAGGTCGCCGCGGCGCCGCCGATGCGCGGCGGCGAATACCTCGGCACTGAGACGCTCGCGGAGTTGTGGCAGCAGTTGGACGACAGTCTGCGGCGCGAAATCGCCGCCCTCTCCGGACGACTGAACGAGTGGCTGCAACAGCGCGTGCCCACGTGGCACCGCGTCGGTCGGGTCTGCTTTCACCTCGCGGAGAACAGGCGCGACGTCGAGTATCCCTTCGCCTTCCTGGCGACGTATGCCCCGAAAGTGCTTGAGGGAGGGCGCGTGCAGTATCAGCCGCTGGGTCGCGCGCTCGAGGAATACGCCGGCGCCAGGAACCGCAAGCTCCTGGTCCACCTGCTCACGCCCGTGCAACGCGCGGTCGAGCGGTGTGCCTGGGTCAAGGAACTGGTGGACAGCGGAGAAGTGTTCCATCCGCTGCGCTGGACGCCGCGCGAAGCGCACCGGCTGCTGCGCGACATTCCCATGCTCGAAGAGAGCGGCCTGCTGGTGCGCGTGCCCAACTGGTGGACCAGGCGTCCGCCGCGCCACGCTGCGACCTTATCAGGAGGCGGGCGTCAAATGGCTGTGGCTACCGACGCAACTGGGCCTGGGCGCGTGTCTCGCAGACGACATGGGCTTGGGCAAGCCCATCCAGGTCATCACGCTGATGCTGCTGCTCAAGCGACAGTGCGCTGCCGGGAAGTCGATGCCGATGCTGCTGGTCCTGCCCGCGTCGTTGCTGGCAAACTGGAAGGCCGAGATCGAGCGCTTCGCCCCGACGCTGCGTTGCCTGTTTGTGCATCCCTCGCAGGCGAAACCCGCCGAGCTGGCCGCAATGGGCAAAGACCCGCAGCAAAACATGGCCGGCATGGATGCGGTGCTGACCACCTACGGGACCCTCACGCGGCTGGAGTGGCTCGCGGACGTGCCCTGGTCGATCGTGGTGCTGGACGAGGCCCAGGCGATCAAGAACCCCGGCACGCACCAGACGCGCGCGGTCAAGCAACTCAAGGCTGGCGCGCGGATCGCCATGACCGGCACGCCCGTGGAGAACCGGCTCACCGACCTGAGGTCGATCTTCGACTTTCTCTGCCCCGGACTCCTCGGCTCGGTCAAGGCGTTCGGCAGTTTCGTCCGCCGGATCGAAGATCGCGCAGCCGATCAGTACGGTCCGCTGCGCAAGCTCGTGGGGCCTTACATCCTGCGGCGGCTCAAAACCGACAAGTCCATCATCGCCGACCTGCCGGACAAGGTGGAGCAGACCGCGTTCTGCCAGCTCAGCAAGAAGCAGGCCGTGCTGTACGAGCAGTCCGTGCGCGAACTTGCGTCGGCGCTCAAGCAGCAGGAGGAAGGGATCGCGCGGCGCGGCGTGATCCTGGCGTTCATCCTGCGCTTCAAGCAGATCTGCAATCACCCGGATCAGTGGCTGGGGACCGCAGGCTATGCTGCCGACGAAAGCGGCAAGTTTCACCGCGCCCGCGAGCTGTGCGAGGAGATCGCCGCCCGGCAGGAAAAAGCCCTGGTGTTCTCTCAATTCCGTGAGTTGGCCGAACCGCTCGCCGCGTTTCTTTCAACCGTTTTCGGCCGCGGCGGCCTGGTGCTCCACGGCGGGACGGCGGTCGGAAAGCGAAAGCAGCTTGTGGACCAGTTCCAAAGCGAGACCGGTCCCCCGTTCATGGTGCTCTCGCTCAAGGCCGGCGGCACGGGGCTGAACCTGACGGCCGCGTCGCACGTGATTCACTTCGACTGCTGGTGGAACCCGGCCGTGGAGAACCAGGCCACGGACCGCGCGTTCCGCATCGGACAAATGCGCAACGTGATGGTCCACCAGCTCGTCTGTCAGGGTACGATCGAGGAGAAGATCGACGCCCTGATCCGCGACAAGACTGCGCTGGCAGGCGACATCCTCGCGGATAGTTCTTGGCGACGGTCACGTCGCTCTTTCGGACGACGTCCCCCTTCCACGTCGTCAGGCCCATGTGGGGCTTGGCGTGGTCCGCGCGGCTGGCGATCAGTTCCAGCGCCGTCTTTCCGGTGGCGGCGAAGTGCAGCTTGTTCTGGATCGTCTGGAAGAATGCGGTCGTCGTCTTGCTCCTGGGATCGTAGTCGCCGGCGAGTGCAAAGATTTCACGGACGCGCAGGTACATCCGCTTCTCGCTGGCGCGGATGTCGCGGATGCGCTCCAGCAATTCGTCGAAGTAATCGGGAACGCCCGAACCATCGACCGGCGGGTTTTTGAGCCGCTGGTCGTCCATGGTGAAACCTCTGACGAGGTACTCGCGCAGGCGCTCGGTGGCCCAGCGGCGAAACGCGGTTCCGCGGTCGGAGCGGACGCGGTAGCCGACGGCCAGAATGGCGTCGAGGTTGTAAGACTGAATCGAGCGCCGCACTTCGCGGCCCCCCTCGAAACGAACTTGCAAGAAATCCTTACAAGTTGCCGATTCTTCGATCTCTCCTTCCTCGTAAAGCTTTTGCAGGTGAAGAGTTACGTTCTGCGCGGTGGTCTGGAAAAGCTCCGACATGAGGGCCTGACTGAGCCAGAGCGTCTCGTCAGAGAAGCGGCACTCGACGCGGGTTCGACCGTCATCGGTTTGGTAGAGGATGATTTCCCCGAGCGAAGCTATTGGTTGTTTGGGCATGGTCGGGATTCCTGAATCGGGGCCGCGCTGCAGGAAGTACGCTGGCTCAACCGAGCAAGCATTACAAACGAGGTTTTCAGCTAGCCTCCCCAAAGGTATTGGGAATCATCCCATACTTGCTCGCAGCCTCGTGGATCGCCATGAGCGCACCATGCACAGCCTCGATCTGTGGGTTTCGCCCAAAGCACGAAAGAGTCGTGCCGCCGGGAGATGGAATCTCGTTGTCCAGGTAGTGGTCGGGTGGGTTGATGAACACGATGAGGTTGAACGCGTCTTGCCTCCCGTTGTCGCTGCCGATCTTCGCAACCGAGTTACCAACTTCCTCGAACCACGGGGCCTGAAAAGCGTGGCCGGGGAACGGGGGCAGATTCAGGTCGAAGAAGCTCACGTAAGGATACAAGACCTGCTTTGCCAGAGCATCTTTCAGCAGCCGCTCAATTCCCACGCGCAGCCTGCCAGTCCGCTGCGCCTCACCTTGAAATCTCAGTACGCCAGGCCGGTGCCGGCTCTTGGCCTCGACGGCGATCCGTTGGCCAGTTGCACGATGAGTTGCAATCAGCTCCGGGTGCCGACGTGAGTTGTCGCCCTCGTCCTCGTACTCGATGTCGTAACCCGCGCGAATGCATGTCGCCGCGGCAAAGAATTCATGGCGAGCCCCTTGGAACGGGTCGGGATGCTTCAACCGTATGACAACGGCGTCCTGAAGTTTGCTGTGATGTTGAAGGGTGTAGAGGTCATCGGCGAGCAGCATGTATGCGCGCCATGCACCATTCGGGACAGCGCCCTACAATCCTTCAGGACTGAGTTGTAGATTCTGCTGGTGGCGGCACATCCCGTCGTACCACTGCATGATGACGTGGCGTCGCTCGAACGGCTTGGCGAGTTCAGCTTTGCCCCACGCAGGGGTCAGCACGTGCTTGATGTAGTCGCCAAGGAAGTCCAAAAACGTTCGCCAAACCGAAGAGTCGGCGGAGTAGTATTCACATCCGGCGGCCACGAACTTGTGACCTTTGAGTCGGCCTGAACAATAGGCCGCACGTCACCATACTTTGCGAGCCGCTGGTTCTCAGCGGCAGACTTATTCATGGCGAACTCGCGTGCGGATTCCAAGGTGCGCGAAACTCCAACAGGATATTTGGCCTTCTCCTTGTTGTTCGCACAGCACTTCTTGAACTTCTGTCCACTACCGCAAGGGCATGGTTCATTCCGCTGCGATCGATTCTTCGACTTCACTGCTGAGGGACTCCGCCCAAGGGTCATGCCGTTTGACTTAACAGTATCCTAACCGCCATCACCAGCCAGTCAAGGGATTTGGAGTAAGCATTCACCGGTCATCTCCCCCGGCTTCTCCACCGCCATCAACTCCAGCAGCGTCGGCGCGATGTCGGCCAGGCGGCCGCCCTCGCGCAGGCCGGGGCCCCCGCTCGACTTCGCCAGGCGCTCCAGCCCCTTCCCCACCACGATGCACTCCACCGGATACGTCGTGTGCGCCGTGTGTGGGCCGCCGGTGGCGGGGTCGATCATTTGCTCACAGTTGCCGTGGTCGGCGGTCACGATGAGGGCGCCGCCGCGGGCGAGGACCGCGTCCACGATCTTGCCGACGCATTCGTCCACGACTTCGACCGCGCGGATCGCGGCCGGCAGGCTGCCGGTGTGGCCTACCATGTCGGGGTTGGCGAAGTTGAGGATCATCGCGTCGTCCACGCCGGCGGCAATGCGCTCCAGCATCACGCGCGTCACCTCGTAAGCCGACATCTCGGGTTTCTGATCGTACGTGGCCACGTCGCGCGGGGACTGCACCATCTGCCGCTCCTCGCCGGGGAACGGTTCGTCGCGGTAGTCGTTGAAGAAAAACGTGACGTGCGGATACTTCTCCGTCTCGGCACAGCGGAACTGGCGAAGGCCCAGGCGCGAGACGACTTCGCCGAAGATGCCCTTCAGCTTTTCGGGTTTTGGAAATGCGACGTGAACGGGCAGACCCTTCTCATACTCGGTCATCGTGGCGAAGTAGAGATCGAGCTTGCGCCCCGTGGGCCCTGCGTCGGTCGATGAGATCGCGCCCGGATGGGACGCGCGACGCGGGGCGTGTTGCCGATCGAAGCCCATGCGTTTCTTCTGACCCGTCTTATCCGCGCCCTCGAAGGGGAACTCGTCAAACGTGAACGCCTGCATCAGCTCGCGCGGGCGGTCCCCGCGATAGTTGAAGAAGATGACGGCGTCACCGTCGCGGATGCGGCCGGGCAACGCCGATGGATCGATGGGATGGCGGACTTCCGGGCCATCAGAAACTGCTTCCTGACGAGCGCGGCTCGTTTTGCCCGGGTTCGCTCCCTTACGGTCGCGGCTCTCATAGACGATTGACGGCGGGACGAACTCGTCCCCTTTCATGCTGTCGCTTGATGGATGATCGTAATAGTGCTGGATTGCCTCGGGCGCGGACGCGAACTTCGGGGCATCAAGGTACGCTCCGCCGCAACACCCGCCCTGCCCCGTGAGCATCTCATACGCCTTCTGCACCCGGTCCCACCGGTGATCCCGATCCATCGCCCAGTATCTCCCGCACACGCTGGCGACCGGGTGGATGCCAAGCGCCTGGCACTTCTCGTCGATCGCGTCCATGAAGCCCAGCCCGCTGCGGGGCGGCGTGTCGCGGCCGTCGGTGAAGGCGTGGATCCACACGCGATCGCCGGGAAAGCGCAGCCTGACGCTCAGTTCCATCAGCGCGTACAGGTGATCCAGATCGGAATGGACCTGCCCGTTGCTGCACAGGCCCATGAGGTGCACGCTGCCGCCGGTCTTGTGGGCGTGCTCGAAGGCGCCGACGAGCACCGGGTTGGTGAAGAACGTGCCGTCCTCGATGCGCCCGGTGATGCGCATGATCTCCTGCTCGACGACGCGCCCGGCACCGATGTTCTGATGCCCCACCTCGCTGTTGCCCATCGTCTCGCCCGGCAGCCCCACGTCGCGCCCATTCGTCTTGATAAGCGCGTGCGGGTACGTGGCCATCAGGCGGTCGTCCACGGGCTTGCGTGCGAGGTGCACGGCGTTGGCGTGGTTCCACTCGGGATGCGGGCTTGCGCCCCATCCATCGCGGACGATCAGAACGACCGGGCGGTATCGGCGGCTGGACATGCGGTTCTCCATGCGGATGAGCGTGTTTGTAACCGCTGCGAGGAACGGCGCGAAGGCTGGCGGCGGTCCGCGCGAAGCCCGCGCGAAGCCCGCGCGGGCTGAAGCTTCGCGGCGCGGGCTGAAGCTTCGCGGCTCGGGCTTTGGGATTCTACGGTTCTGTGCAGGTCGGAATGCGGTTGACCTGCGGACAGCAGCCCGCGGTGGAACTCGACACCGGACATGGGGCGCGTTGCCCCCGCGCGGGCGGGGGTCCTGTCCGCCTTGAAAAACCGCTGGATTCGTGCCTCCTCGCAAGCCGCCGACTGGATTCCCGCCTTGGCGGCCATGACGAGCGCCGACCTTCAGCACGGACTGCCGGAGGTTGGGCGCGGTTGCCGTGAGTGGATCGCTGAGGGCATGGGCAAGGCATTGACCCCGACCGGTTGATTCGTGTATCATTCACTCGGGTCGTTTGGGCCGGTGTGACGCCGCTGGGGGGCGGCGTCTTGTTTCCCCTCCCGGTTTCTTTGTTCCTTTTTTTTGAGGAGAGGTGCAAGATGAGGATGAAGGTCTATGTCGGCGCGCTGACATGCCTGGCACTGGCATGGGGCGCGGGGGTGGTTGTTGCCCAGGACGGGGATTTCAACACGTTGCCGGCGCCGCTGCCGCACGACGATGTCCCGTACTTCTTGGATTCCGGGACGCAGGACAACTTAAGCGACGGGCACGTGATCGTGTGGTCCGAGACGATCACGCTGGCGGACCGCGTCTCCATGCGCCTGCACTTCGGCATGTCCAGCCTGCCGGACGGCAGCTTCATCCGCGTGACCTCGGCGTATGATCAGGACGACCAGGCGCTGGACGGCTACCAGCTCAACGAGTGGTTCAACAGCACCGCCTACTTCAACGGAAACACGCTGATTCTCGATCTCTACGCCGCGCCGCAGACCACGGGCAACCGCATCGTCCTCGACTACGTCGAAGCGGCGCTCGCGCCGAGCGATGCCGGCACCGGCGGCAGCGGTCAGTGCGGCATTTGCGGCGCTGACGACCGTGCGCCTTCCAGCCAGGACTGGTCCGGGCGCATCATGAACGTCGGCTGCACGGGCTCCATCTGGAACACCGACAGTTGCGTCGTCTCCGCCGGACACTGCCGCTCGAGCGGCGTCATCCAGTTCCGCGTGCCGAACTCCAACGCCAATTGCTCCACCAACAACCCGCCCGCCGCAGATCAGTTCCCCATCTCCGGCGCCGGGCAGTCCCGCAACGGCGGCGTGGGCGCCGACTGGTGGGTGACGACCACCAGCGCGAACGGCCTGGGTCAGAAGCCGTTCGATCGCTACGGCGCCATGATTCAGTTGGCGGCGGCGGACGCCAACGTGGGGCAGGCGGCGGAGATTTACGGCTTCGGCGTGGACACCACCTGCACGCGAAGCCAGACGCAGCAGCTCTCCACCGGCTCCATCACCGTGCGATCCGGGACCCACTATGAGTACAACGCGGACGTCCGCGGCGGAAACAGCGGCTCGGGTCTGATCGTCGGCGGCAAGCTTGTGGGAATCGTCACGCATTGCAGCACCGGCTGCCCGAACTACGGCACCAAGCACACGAACGCCGACTTCAAGGCCGCTCGCGATGCTGTGTGCCCGGGCGGCGGCGGCGGCGTGCCGTGCGCGGATGTCAAGCGCCTGAGGGCAAGCTGCCGCACCAACGGCACGATCAAGGGCAAGGTCATCCTGACCGACTCCTCGCACCACGGCGAAACCGTCACGGTGAGCATTGACGGCACGATGGACCTCGTCCTCACCATCAATGGGGATCGGGCGCCGTTCAATCATTGCTGCCACGCCGGCAACCACAACGTATCGCTCAAGAACCCGGCCAACTGCGCGTCGGTTCCGGTGAGCTGTCCGTAGTGGGCGGATGACGGAGGCAAGCACTGCGAGCGCCGGCAACCCCGCGCGCCGTGTTCGCGAATCCCTGATGCGGAAACAGGCCGGCCCGCGCCGAGCAAGGCGCGGGCCGGTCGCATTTGCAGACGCTCGATCCAAACCCGTGGCAGAACCCGTCATTCCCGCGCCGGCGGGAATCCAGCCCCGTCCATTCTCGCCCAAGCGGCAATCCGCGCCCCGTTACCCCCCGTGGGCGTCGACGCGGATGCCCAGCAGCCCTCGATCGGTGCGCTGAACCATCGCCCGTGCCAGATCTCCGCGTTGCAGCGCGGGCAAACGCACGCGCTCGCCGTTGCGGTAAATCTCCGTCTCCGCCGTCACGTGAATCTCCGCGTCTCCCCTCCGCGTGTGCAGGAGCAGGACGCCATCCCCCACGCCGGCCACGACGCCTTCCATGACGAAGACGCCCTCGCCGAACGCCTGGATCGAAATCCCGAGCAGCCCACGATCCGTCCGCTCAACCAGCGCTCGCGCGTGGTCGCCGACCTGCAGCGCCGCAAGCCGCACGCGCTCGCCGTTGCGGAAGATCTCCGTGCGGTCGGTGACGTGAATCTCCAGTGGTCCGCGCCGCGTCCGCAGCACGACGACCGCCTCCCCCACTTCCGCCACCGCGCCGCGAACTCCGAACACATCCGGATTCTCGCTGCGCGCGTTGATCGCCAGCGCGACCAGTCCACGGTCGGTTTCCTCCGCGGAGACCGCGGCCCGGTCCCCCGGCTGTAACGCGGGCAACCGAACCAGAATCCCGTCGCGCATGATCCGCGTATGCTCCGTCACCCACACGCGAACGTCGCCCCGGTCCGTGTGCAGGGCAACCCCCTGATCGCCCACGGCCGTGATCACGCCCCGGAAACGCACCTGTGCCTGCGCGTCCGACGCGGTCCATATCGACGCCGCCAGCGCGACGGCGGCCAATCCTCGGATCGTCCTCTTCATCTGCTCAACCTCCTTCTGTTTTGTTGACCACGCTTTTCGAATCCTCGACTCCGGCGTGCAAAATGCACGCCGTTTGCTTCATGAATGCCGGGCAGCATCGGTTGAGGCGGTTAGACGTTTCTAACACCCATCAAGCCCCGCGCTTGGGGAAAAGGATATTTCCCGAGCGATGCCCGTGGGAAAGCGGCTCTCCAATCTGAGCCGCGACCGTAAGGAAGCGGTGCCTCCATGCACGCGGCGTCGCGTCACTGGCCAAGAAGCCGCCGGCTGGAAAGCCGGTGCCCCAGAGTGAGTACAGCTTGCGACACGGCTCGCTGAGGTTTCCCGGCCAACGACTCGCTACCGCTTCTGCACCGACGGCTCGCTACGGCTTCGGCGCCAACGGCGCGTCATGGCTTCGGCGTCGGCGGCTCACTCGTTTCCGGCGCGTCCTTCTTCAACTCGCCGGGCAGGGGACGCTGCGGACCCGCGCCGGGCGCGCCGCCGGGACGACCTCGACCGGCCGCCGCGCGCATCCTCTGCTCCGCGGCACGGAACTCCTCTTCACTCAGCTTGCCGTCCTTGTCCGTGTCGGTTTCCGGGTGGCGCTGGAGCATCTCCTCGCGCAGCTTCACCGCCTGCGCCTCGCGGAACGAGAGGAACTCCTCTTCCGAGAGCTTGCCATCTCCGTCCTTGTCCGCGTCCTTGTTAGACGTGAGGATCCGTTGCCCCACGCGCTCCAACGTCGAAGTCTTGAACGCCGCCAGTTCCTCGTCAGAGAGCTTCCCGTCGCGGTCCGTGTCGGTGGCCGGCTGCGCTTCCAGCAGGCGCTTCACCGCCATCTCGTGCGCAAAGTCGAGCGCCTTGGCGAACTCCTCGTCGCTGAGCTTGCCGTCATGGTCCGCGTCCGCGCGCGGCGAGGCGAGGAGAATCCGCTCGCGCGAGATCTTGCCCGACTCAATCCGCAGGAATCGCTCGAACAGTTCCAGCATGTCCACCGGTCCGCCGGGCCCCGGACGCCCCGGGCCGAACCTGCCGGGCGCGGGTCGGTCCGACTCGCTGCCCGGCCCGCCCGGACGACCCGGAAGCGGCAGACCCTTCTTCTGGTAGAACTCGAACACCTCGCGGCGCGTCAGCATGCCGTCGCTGTTGGCGTCGATGCCCTCCGCGCCGTACTGCTCCATGAGCGCCTTGGCGCGCTCGGGCAGCACGGGCTGATCCATGTCCACGTTGGGCCGCGCCGGGGGCGAATTCTGCGGCGGCGCGGGCGGCTGTTTTTCCGGAGCGTCCTGCGCCGCGGCGCCTCCCGTCAGCGCGAATGCGGCCCAGGCGATCACCGCCGCCGTCCCAAGCCACGAGTACCGCGGCGTCCTGCAGGTCTTTTCGAGAATCATGTGAAATCGTTCCTCCAATAACCGCCCGCCACGGGCGAATGCCAGGGTCGCACCGGCAGGCACAGGCCTGTCCGTGCAGCATCGAACCACTTTCAGCAGTGAATTCGCGTAAACATCCGGCGACACACGCGCGGCCAACACCGCCCACTGGTCGCAGGCCATTTCAGAAAAACGCTCGATCTGGCGGCACACCCATCCCACCGGCGGCCAGAAGTAGAAGACCAGCCGGACGAAATTCTCCATGCCGCGAATCAGCAGATCGCCGCGGCGCAAATGCGCCAGTTCGTGCAGAATCAGCGAGTCGCGCTCCGTCGCTGAAACCGACGCGAGCACATCCACGGGCAGGATGAGCGTGGGGGAAGTGAACCCGCTGATGAACGGGCTGATCGCCTCCCGCGTCATGCGCACCCGCGGCACGGACATCAAGCCGACGCGATGCGCCAGCGCCGCGACTTCCTCCAGCATCCGATCGTCCGCGGCCGGCCACGCGCGAATCAGACGGGCGAGCGCCAGGCGATGCCTGAACCACCGCAAAGTCACCGCTGCCAGTCCGATGAGATACAGAAGTCCGATCGCGCCGCTCCACGAAACGCCGCTGGAACTCGCGCCTGCGAACGCCCCTCGCGCGGCGGGCTTCAACGAAGGCGCCGCGCCGTCCGCTTCAGCGCTGCCCGCAGGGTCGGACTCGTCCGGGAAGTCCATGCCGGCGGTCAGTTCCGCGGCCGACGGCGCCTTCGCCAGCCAGCCGCTCAGCGCCATCTCTCCCGGCAGCACCGGCGGGATGACGAACTTCAGCAGCACGATCGTCCACAGCGCCGCGCACAAGGCGGGCCGCGCCTGCTTCAGCGCGAACCGGCATACGCCCCACGTCAGCGCTGCCAGCACGGTGGCGTGGAGCAGCGTCAGACCGCCGTAACGCAGAACGAGGTCGTACAACGCGGCGGCGGTCATGATCGCTCCTCCTGATCCATGGCACTTGAAGTCTCTGATGAAGGGAGGGAAGCGATTGAGGCAGTGGGAGAGTTTGCGGACGCGGGTAGCGAAGTGCGCCGGTGCTGCTTGAGAATCTCCTCGAGCCGCTGGAGCGACTCGGCCGAGATCGGCGACTCCTCGACGAGCTTCAAGGCAAGCTCGGTGCTCTGACCGTCAAAGAACTGATCCACGAAGTCTCGGACACGCTGCGCCAGCATCTGCTCGCGCGAGATCGCCGCCGTGAACAGGAACGGCTGCCGGCTTCGATCCACCGTCAGCGCTCCCTTCTCCACCATGCGGGTGAGAAGCGTCATCACCGTTGTGTACGCTAACACCTTGTCCGCGCTGTGGTTATGCGCGTCAAGCACATCCCGCGCTGAGACCGGGTTCATTCGCCACACGATCCGGAGCAGGTGGTGCTCCAACGGACCGAGATCAGGTACCAGCGACCGACGCATGGCGAACTCCCTCCGGCTTGCTCTACGCAAGTCTGTTGATTACTACAATCGTAGACGGCCGTCAAGAACTTTGGCCGATATCCGTCCATGTCCCGCAGCGATGGCAGGTTCACTCGAAACGCATCTACGACAGAAGGAGGGCCGATGCGTTCGGTTTCCAGCCCGTGGTGTTGGGCACTCGGTCTTGTGCCCGGGAAAACAAGGGTCGCGTCCCTGGAGTATGAGTCTGGAAGTGCCAAACGGCCCCTGTCGGGTGGATCCTGAGGCCGTTCGGGTCGCGCGCGTCCGCGGCACGACCCGCCCAGGCAGCCTGTGTTCAAAGCCGTTTTCCCTTGGCGCACGGGCTTTCCAGGCGGTGACTCTCAGCGGGATGGGGCACGCCCGCCGGCAGCAAAGCCGTTCCGTCTGACTTCCACGGCGAGCCGTTCGGGGGCGGCGAACTTTCCAGACGGCAAGCCTGCCGGACGCCGCTCGGCGAAACGGCACGGGCAGGACGAACCGAAGTTCACCCTGCCCGCGTCCGCCTCAATCCAAACCCTGATAGAAGGATCCTCTACGGACAGGTCACCGTCTTCGATCGCCCACATCCCGCGGGATCTTCCAGCGTGATCGTGCGCGTGCCGCTGAAGCAGCACTCCTTGTGCGGCGCGCGGCGTCCGCTGATGGTCAAAACGTGCTCAACGCCGTCGATGGCGATCGTCACCGTCTGCCCGCTGAAGCTCTCATCGATCAGCACGACCTTCGCCTTGATCTGCCCGTTGTCGCGGCAGCGAGCCGACAACTTTTTGATGTCGCCGCAGGTGATGCCGCCTTCGCAGACGAGCGTGAACGCGTTGAAAGCATCCACGCCGGCCTCGGTGACGGAGTTGTTCGGATTGTCCGTGGCGCTAAAACGCATGCGCATCTGCGCGGACGGCGTGACGTAGTCCGCCACGTCGAAGCGGTGCAGCTCCCAGCCGGACGTCTGCCCGAGCGACTCGACGGGCGTCCAGTTCGTGCCGTCGTTGTTGGAGACCTCCACCGTCAGCCGGTCGGCGTCGTTGTCGTCGTTGGCAAACCACGCGGCATACTCGACCAAGCCGCCGCTGGACAAGTCGAAGGCGAGCGAGGTGAGGCGCGTCGGTCCGCCGTCCAAGTCCGTCCCGTTTCCCAGACCGGTCACGAAGCATCGGCCCGAGCCGTCGTAGTCCTGCGTCGGGTCGCCGCGGGATCCATCGCCCGCGGGAATGCCGCGCACCCACGCGCCGTCGGATACGCTCTCATTGGTCACCGTCCAGCCCATGTCCGCCTCGAAGTTGTCCACGAACACCGGGTTCGTGCCGCCGGTTGAAAGGGCCGAGTGGCTGCCCGCCGGAGCATTGGCCGGATCGTTGTAAACCGTGCCCTCCGTGTCTTCGGCGCTGAAGTAGAATCGAACCGTGTCGCCGCAAGGAACCGCCGGGAACACCGCGTCGTACACGTTGTCCGAAATCTGGTTCATGGCCGTGCTGACGAATCCGCCGCCCAAGTCATAGTGCAACAGCCCCGTGCCCGGTTGCGGATCGCCTCCGTAGGTTCCCACCACTTCCACGCGAACCGTCGTACCGCCGGCGGGCTGCACGCGATCTGGAATGCCGTTGGGGAAGTTGAACTCGATCCCGCCATGATTGGCATCCACGTCAAGCACAAACAGCCCGCGGTTGATGTCGCCCGCGATGACCGTCCCGCTCGGGAAATACGGGTAATTGCTCCAGTCGCCGACGAAGTCCAGCGGGTTGCTGCCCGGATACGTGTCAAAGTATCCGATCTCCGCCGGCGCCATGATGTCGCTGACGTCCCAGACGCGCAAGCCTGTGCCGTAGTTCGACTGAAACAGCAGCCCGTTCAGGAAATACAGGTTGTGGTCGGGAACGTTGATGCCGTTGCTGAACGTGTTGACCAGTTGGATGTTGGTAAGGTCGGCGATGTCGAACACGTACGTCGTCGTCTCATTCCGGCAGCCGTACAACTCGTCCAGCTCGTCGTCCACGAAGAGATAACGCCGGTCGTCCGTCGTCCAACCCTGGTGGCAGTAGTTCAGGCACGGATACGTCTTGTGCGTCAGATTGACGAGGTTGGACTTGTTGGTGACGTCCACAATGTAGATGCCCTGTCCGCCGCAGAAGAGGAAGGCAATCTCCTTGCCCGCGTACGGTCCGGACGTGTACTTCACCACGTGACACTCGTGCACGTAGGCGGTGTTCCATGCATTGACCTTGACCGGATTGCTCGGATCGGCCAGGTTGAAGATCAACATGCCGCCGTTGTCCGTGCTCGAGCCCGTCGGGTACAGGAAGCCGCTGTCCGTGTTCACGCCCACTGTGTGGCTGGTCGAGGGCGAGGAAACACTGCGCACCAGATTGGCCACGCCGTTGTCGATGTTGGAGATGTCAATCACCTGGATGCCGCCGCCCGCCTCATTCACCACGTAGCAGTAGTCGCCATACACCTTCATGTCGGCCCACAGACTGTTGGTGTGCGCGACCGTGGCGACGATCTGTGAGTTAACCGGATCGGTGATGTCCACAAACGCCACCTTGTTGGACACGCCCATGATCGCATACTCGCGCCCGGAGCCGGAGACGTATCCCCAGCAACTGTTGCCGTTGCCGGCATTTCCGAAGTCCGCCAGCGTGAACTGCTTGTAGAGCGAGATGTTGCTCGATTCGTACTGCGCGCGGGCGGTGGCGAGCGGCATGGCCGCGGCGATCAGCCCCGCAAGAACGGCCCAACGGATTGTTCGCATTGCCATCTTCCTGGCTCCTTTCATCCGAGACGTCCCGTCTCGCACTGAACCCCTGCGACGCTCCGTTGCTCCCCCGAGCGGCGCGCCGCCCCCTGTCCGACCCCCATTTTTCAACATGTCCGCGCAGCGGCACCCAACGGGTCCACCTTGTGCGGTCAAAATCGCCCGAATCCGCAGCCTGGGCAGGTGCACAGCGCATCCGGCAGTTCCGGCAGCGTCTCTGTGGCAGGCTCCCATCCCACGTCCCGCAGGCCGGCCCCATTATACCGCTCCCCCCAGCGCAATCCCACCCCCCCGCCCGGACAACCCAGCGCGTGGCACGACAACAGCGTTCTGCGAACCGCCGGTGGCGGGGGGCACGGATCCACACCCGCGGCTTGGGTTGGCGGGTGGCACGGGTCCGCAGCAGCGGACCCGTGCTTTCCCATCGCGGCCATTTCCCGCCACCGAATGCCGCGCCTCCCGCCTCAACCGACAAGCTCCTTGCGCCGATAACCCGATCGAGACTCGTCCTTTGCACGCCGGGGAAACGCCACCGCATGATCCAGCCGCCCATTACAGCGCCTAAGACGGGTTGGGGGTCGCTGTCGAGCGGGGACTGGCTGGCGCCGACCGCGAACGCGCCGTCCGTCGCGGAGGCAAAGCCGTCGGGCAGCCGCGCTTCCTTCGCGGCCTCCAGCTTCCGCCGCGAGCTGCTGCGGCTCTTCCGCATCCACATTCGCCCCGGCGGCAGCGTGCTGCAGGTCGGGTGTCACACGCCGAATCTGCTGGCGCAGGTCGGCGCGGCGCGCGGCACGGGGATCGACTCCCGACCGGCTGTCATTGCCGCCGCCCGCTGCGCCCAGCCCGAGTTCTCATTTCAGGTCGCTGACCCGCAGACCTTCGAGCTGGATCAAACATTCGACTATGTGCTCCTCACCGATGCCGTCGCGGAGCTGAATGACATTCAGGCCTGCCTGGAGCGCGTCCGCCGGGTGTGCAAGCCCACGACACGCGTCATCCTCGCGTACTACAACCCCGCATGGGAGCCGATTCTCAAGCTCGCCGACAAGGTCGGACTGCGCCGCAGCACGGGCCTGATGAACTGGCTTTCCAACGCCGACGTGCAGAACCTTCTGACCCTTTCCGGCTTTGAGCTGATCCGCCGCACGGACGAGATGCTCCTGCCGCTGCGCGTGCCGGGGCTTGCCACCCTGTGCAACCGGGTCCTGGCGCGACTCCGCCTTACGCGGGCGCTGTCGCTCGTGCGGCTCGTCATTGCCCGGCCTTTCGTCGCCGGCTCGGTGGACAGATCGTTGACGTGCAGCGTCGTCATCCCCACGCGCAACGAACGCGGCAACGTCGAAGCCGCCGTCCGCCGCACGCCGCGCATGGGAGCGCACACCGAGCTGATCTTCGTGGACGGCGACAGCACGGACGGCACGGCCGAGGAGATCGAGCGCGTGATCGCCGCTTATCCCGACCGCGACATCCGCCTCATCAGGCAGGGCGACGGTCGCGGTAAAGGCGATGCGGTGCGCAAGGGCTTCGCCGCTGCGCGCGGAGACGTGCTGATGATCCTCGACGCGGACCTCACGGTCCCGCCGGAGGAATTGCCGAAGTTCTTCGACTGCATCGCCTCCGGCAAGGCCGAGTTCGTCAACGGAACGCGGCTGGTCTATCCCATGCAGCGCGACGCGATGCGATCGCTCAACAAGTTGGCGAATGCCTTCTTCAGCCGGCTGTTCACCTGGCTTCTGGAGCAGCGCTTCCGCGACACGCTGTGCGGGACGAAGGTGCTGCGCCGCAGCGACTACGAGCGCATCGCCGCCGATCGCGCCTACTTCGGAGACTTCGACCCCTTCGGCGATTTCGACCTCATCTTCGGCGCGTCGAGGGCGAACCTGAAAATCCTGGAAATCCCCATCCGCTACCAGGCCCGAACGTACGGCGTCAGCAACATCCGCCGCTTCCTGCACGGCCTGCTCCTGCTGCGCATGAGCCTCATCGCGCTCCGCAAGCTGAAGCTGCGCTGACGCGCGGCTACATGGATCTCGCATCAGGCGCGCCCGCGATTCTCGCCCGCTGGTACCGAGCCGCGACCGTTCTTTCAGCGCCGCGACCGCAAGGGAGCGCATCACTTCGCCCTCTTACGGTCGCGGCTCTGAAAACCGCGCACGCTGCCCGGCGCGATGGCAGTGCCGGTGCCAGGGGTTTTCGCCGGCCGCGACGCTGCCGATCAGGCCCGTCTCCTCCTGCCGCTTTGCGCAGAATCGGGTTTCGTAATACTCCCCGCGTCGCAGCACGGTCTTGTAAATGAACCGGTGCAGGCGCGGAAACACAAACTTCAGGTTGGCCGGGTCCAGCCAGGTGAGCAGCCCCTTGTGCGGCGTGGTGAGCAGCAGCTTCCCGCCCGGCTTGAGCACGCGGGCAAGCTCCCGCAGAATCGCGCGCTCGTCGGAAACATGCTCGATCACCTCGATGATGAGCACCGTGTCGAAGTATGCGTCAGGAAACGGCAGGCGCGGGGCCGGCGCGGCGGTCGTCGCCGGGGGAAGGGTGAACGCCCGCACGCCTTTGATCTTCGCGGCTTCCGCAACCGAGGCGGGATCGACGTCCACGGCATGACATTCATCGCAGCGGTTGACGATCCGCTGAATGAAAACGCCGGTGCTGCAGCCGTAATCGAGCACGCGCCCCAGCGGGAAGTTCAGCCAGCCCTCCGCATAGGCGTGCCAGCCGAGCGCCTGACCGGGGCGCAGCGCGGCAAGGGCTGGCATGTCGGGACGCTGATGCATGAGACGCGAACGATAATACCGCGACACTCGGATTGCATCATGTGGGGACAACCGGCAGGGCCTTTCAATGATCCCGTTTCCCGGGAACGGGGATCGGCTCGTTCCTTCGTCTTCAAGCGCCAAGCAAGCTACATCAACGCAGCGACCGAGAATAGGAAGGTCCTGCGGACAAGCTCACAATGGCTGCTTCCCTTGGTCACATGCTTGCGCATCCGGCGACATGCTCACGCTGAGTACAGCGAGAGCATGCCACCCCGCCGAGAATTGAATGGCCCTGGACAAGCCGGCTGAAGGCCGACTGAGGAGCATCAGTGCCGGCAGCCCCACCAACTGAAGTTGGCGGCAAGATCTGGTCGGCTGAAGCCGACCGGGAACACCGTCACTTGCGAACGATCTGGAACCCTCGCTTCCGAAGAAAATCGTTCACTGAAGCCTCGCCACCGTAGAAATCGCCTCCACCAGCGTCGCCTTTGTTTCTAAGCAAGCGTCCGAGCGGGGAGAAGCAGCCTGCAATCCGCACTATCGACTTAGGCGGGTATCGTTCGCCATCCAGGATCAAATCGTACTTCGCCGATTCGCCGCGATGTCCCTGCTGTTTGATGTTGGCATCAAAGAGGAATGCGTGGATCGCGCGCAGTACGTGCTCGCGATGAATTTCCTCTCGAATGGATTTCTTCACGGTTGATCCCTCAATCTCGCTACATCCTCGCCACGCGGGCCGCGAGATCTACGGTGCGGCTCGAATAGCCCCACTCGTTGTCATACCAGCCGACGACCTTGATGAGGTTGCCGCCCTTGCCGGGCATGGTCATGGTGCTTTCCGCGTCGATGATGCAGCTTGCGGGATGGCCGACGATGTCGCTGCTGACGATCGGATCGGTGCAGTATTCCAGGATGCCCTTCATCTTTCCTTCCGCCGCCGCCTTCAGCGCCGCGTTGATCGTCTCCTTCGTCGCGCTCTTCTGCACCGTCGCCACCAGATCGACGATCGAGCCGTCCGGCACCGGCACGCGCAGCGCAAAACCATTGAGCTTGCCGTCCAGTGCGGGCAGCACCTTGCCCACCGCTTTTGCGGCGCCGGTCGTCGTGGGGATGATGTTCTGCGCGGCCGCCCGGGCGCGGCGCAGGTCCTTGTGCACGAGGTCGGAAACTCGCTGATCGTTGGTGTAAGCGTGCACGGTGGTCATCAGTCCGTCCACCAGGCCGAACGTCTCGTGGATCACCTTGGCCATCGGCGCCAGGCAATTCGTGGTGCAGCTCGCATTGGAGATACAAAGGTGACTGCTCTTGAGCTGATCGTCGTTGACGCCGAGAACAACCGTGAGGTCCGGCTCGTCACTGGCGGGGGCGGAGAGGATGACTTTCTTCGCGCCGGCCTTGAGATGATCGCCATACCCGCCCTTCTCCGAGGCTCGCTTGGTGAACACGCCGGTGGACTCGATGCACACGTCGATGCCCAGGTCCTTCCACGGCAGATTCGCCGGCGCTTTCTCCGCGAGCACCTTCACCGTCTTGCCATCGACGACGAGCGCTCCGTCCCTGGCCTCGACGCGCTTTCCGAAGCGGCCATGCACCGTGTCGTACTTGAGCATGTGCGCCAGCGTGGGCACGTCGGTGAGGTCGTTGACGGCGACGATCTCGAAGTCGCCCGCCCGCTGCGACATGATGCGAAAGACCAGCTTGCCGATTCTCCCCAACCCGTTGATCGCGACGCGAACCGCCATGTGATTGCTCCTTGGATGTGCCCGTGCCGAACTTCCATGAAACGGCGCAAAAAGCCGACCCGCAAAGGTCGGGAGTCAGTCTAGGATTCGCGCTCCAAGCGTCAAGCAGGACGCGAACCGGCAGCGCGACCTGGCGACACGGAGGCGTTTCCGGTTCCATCCCGTGGACCGTGCAGTCCCCCCGCCGCCGGGATATACTCCCGCCGCGTGGGATGGGACCACGGGGGCCAAGTATCTCTGAGGCCGCGCGCCTCGATCCAGTTCGCACGTGTGCATAACGGGAGTCGCTCATGTCTCGATCCATGTTTGCTCGGTTGTCGCATCGGTTCGGGCGCCGTGTTGACGTTGTTTCGCGGCGGGAAATGCTCAAGACCACGCTGGCCGCTTCGGCGGGCATGCTCTTGAGCCGCTCGCGCGCGCAGGGGTTTCCGCTCGATCAGGCTGCCGCGAAGAAGCGCAGCGTGATCGTCGTCGGCGCAGGCTTCGCGGGCCTGGCCTGCGCGCATGAGCTGATCTCCGCCGGGTATGACGTCACGGTCGTCGAGGCGCGGGGGCGCATCGGCGGGCGGGTGCTGAGTTTCTCCGACCTCGTGCCCGGCAAGAACGTCGAGGGCGGCGCGGAGCTGATCGGCTCCAACCACCCGACCTGGGTGCAGTACGCTGAAAAGTTCGGGCTGGAGTTCCTCGACGTGACCGAATCCGAGCTGGAGGCGCCCATCATCATCGGCGGCCGCAAGCTTGACGCCAAGGAATCCGAATCGCTCTGGGAGGAGATGGACGCGGCGCTGGCGGCCATGAACGCGGACGCGACGCCCATCGACGCCGACCAGCCCTGGAAAAGCCCGAAGGCGCCGGAACTGGACAAACAGACCGTCGCGGACTGGCTCGCCGCTGCCAAGGTCTCCGATGTCTGCCGCGACGCGCTGAAGGCGCAGCTCGCCGGCGACAACGGCGTGGCCGTCTCGCTTCAGAGTTACTTGGGCATGTTGGCGCAGGTCAAGGGCGGCGGCGTCGAGAAGTACTGGACCGAGAGTGAAGTGTATCGCTGCAAGGGCGGCAACGGGCTGCTCGGGCAGAAGCTGGCCGACGCCATCGGCAAGGACCGGCTCAACCTCAGTCTGCCGGTCAAGAGCATTAAAGCCGACGCCACGAAGATCGAGGTGCGCTGTTCGGACAGCCGCACGATTACGGCGGACGATCTCGTCCTCGCCGTGCCGCCGACCGTCTGGAACAAGATCGAGTTCGCGCCGCCGATCCCGGCCAGCATCAAGCCGCAGATGGGGACCAACATCAAATATCTCGCGGCGGTCAAGGCCAAGTTCTGGGAGGCGAAGGGTCTGGCGCCCGACTGCCTCACCGACGGCGACGTCAGCATGACTTGGGAAGGCACGGACAACCAGCCCGCGGAGGGCGGGTCTGCGATGGTGGCGTTCTCCGGCGGCCCGGCTTCGGACGGATGCCGCGCCCGACCCGCAAAGGACCGCGACGGGTTCTACAAGATCGAGCTTGAAAAGATCTTCCCCAGGTACGCCGAGAATGTGACGAACGGGCGGTTCATGGACTGGCCCGGCGATGCGTGGACGCTGGGCGGATACTCCTTTCCCGCACCGAATGAAGTGACGAGCGTCGGCCCGCTGCTGGAGAAGGGTCTGGGTCGCGTGCACTTCGCGGGTGAGCACGCCTGCTACAAGTTCATCGGGTACATGGAGGGCGCGCTCAACTCCGGCGCGGGGGTTGCCCGGCGGCTGGCGAAACGCGACGGCGTGCTGAAGGGCTGACCCTTGATGCGCGGGATGCCTGCACGGTTTCCCCCGCCTGACCGGCGGCGGAGACCCTCGCTTGCGCTTCGGGTTCTGAAAAGGTGATCTCGACCGGCAACCTGATTCCGCAATCCGGACCGGCACGCCGAGCCTGATGCGCGAGCAAGGGCGACCGGCTCCGCGTGAATACGCGCGAACCGAACCGAGCCAGCGACACGGAACGAATCCGCTCCTCGGGAGGGATCCCGCCGGTTTGGACCCCTTCTCGATTTCGCGGGCCGGGCCGAGCGCGGTATGCTCATGCGTAGAGTCGAGCATTTCGGCGATCCCCCCCGGGGAGGGCAAAGTCATGCTGCGTCGCCGCGGATTCACGCTGATCGAGCTGCTGGTCGTGATCGCGATCATCGCCCTGCTCATTTCCATCCTGCTGCCGGCGCTGCAGAAGGCGCGCGAGCAGAGCCGGGCCGTCGTATGCCTGTCGAACCAGCGGCAGTTGATCCAGGCCGTCTTCCTCTACGCCGAGGACGACCGCGTGATTCCGGGCGTGTCGGTGCACGGCGTCATGAACCTCGACTGGAGCGGGCGCAGCAACGCCGAGTACCTCGACAACCCGGAGCGCTACAAGCACCCGATGGAAACCTCCGTCTTGTGGCCTTACATCAGCGGGATCGACAATATCCTCGAGTGCCCCACGGCGCAGCGGGACGCGAACACGATGTTCGATTACACGATGGAGTGCCGATTTTCCGGCGCGCGGACCGACCTGCGCTGGTACGTGACGTATCCGGAAGAACCGGAGGTTTCGAGTTCGCCCCGACGCCGCTTCGACGCCATGCCGCTCTTCATCGAAGAGGATGAGTTCTGGTACAACCAGCCGGTGGACGACGGCACCTGGGCGAACCTCGATCAGTTCTCCGACCGCCACTCGGGCGGCTGTAACCTCTCCTACCTCAACGGCTCGGCCGGGCGGTTCAAGTCCGCCAAAGGGCCCAACCCGAGGCTGCAGGAAAGCACGGACCTGAAGGTACGCCATCTGCGGCTGGTCGTGGAAGGCAAGGGGGAATACATGATCTGGTCCACGAACACCAACGAGTTCGGCTGGGTGAACAATCCGAAGTAGTGCCCTGCCTCATGGATCGTGCAGCATGTCTGAGCCGCATCCGTTCTCGCCGAGCCGCGACCGTTCTCGCCCAGCCTCCTTGGGTCGCCGCCATGGCGCCCTTCAGCAGAGCGCTGCGGTGGATTGAAGCGTGCGCTTCCGGGGCTGATAGTACACCGCGCGGCAGTGGTGGAGCGGTTCGTAGCCCATGTCCGTGAGGCTCTCGCTGGCGCCGACGAGCAGGACGCCGTCCGGCGCGAGCATCTGCGCCAGGCGCTCGAAGAGCTTCTTCCGCGCCTCGGCGCTGAAGTAGATGGCCACGTTGCGGCAGAGAATCACGTCGAACGGACCGATGCACGGAAACGGCTCGTGCAGGTTGAGCCTGCGGAAGTCGATGAGCTTGCGGACTTTTTCAGTGACCGACCAGCCGTCGGCCTCGCGCGTGAAATACTTTTCGAGCAGCTCCTTCTTCATCCCGCGCTGAATCTCGAAGTCGCTGTAAGCGCCGCGCCTGGCCTGTGCCACGGCCGCCTCGGAAATGTCCGTCGCGGTGATGCGGATGTTCCATGCGTCCACGTCGGGAATCATCTCGCGCAGCGTCATGGCGAGGCTGTACGGCTCCTGCCCCGTGCTGCACGCGGCGGACCAGAATTCGAGCCGGCGCGGGTTGGGCGACTTTGCCCGCGCGTCGATCAGGTCGGGGATGACCTTGAACTGAAGCACGTCGAACGGCGACGTGTCGCGGAAAAAGAGCGTCTCGTTGGTGGTGATGGCGTTGACGATGTCGCTGCGCAGGGCGGCGTTGTTCTCATACCGGGCCTTGTAATACAGCTCGCTGAAGGTCTTGCACTGGGAGGACTCGGCGACCTTGCGAAGCCGGCTCTCGATCAGATACCCCTTCGACTCATCGAGAACAATGCCGCACAGATCGTCCACGAGGCGCGAGATGACTTTGATGTCCTCCGGCGTCAGATGCACAACGCCTCCTTCGCGCCCGCGCGACGGGCGATTTCGGCTTCGATCTGGTCCAGCGGGAACACGCCGTCGGCCAATCCGTGCTCAACCACGCTGCGCGGCATGCCGTACACGACGCAGGTGTGTGCGTCCTGGGCGAGCACCGTGCCGCCCCCCTGCTTGATGCACCTGGCGCCTTCGGTGCCGTCGCTGCCCATGCCCGTGAGAATGACGCCCAGGCACGCGCCGCAATAGGCCTCCACGGCGGAGCGGAACAGATAATCCACGGCGGGGCGGCAACTGTTCTCCGGCGGATCGTCGGTGAGCACGACCTGAACGTGGTCTGCCGTCCGAACGACTTTCATCTGCCGTCCGCCCGGGGCGATGAGCACGGTTCCGGGAGTGACGATCTGCCCGTGCCGGGCTTCCTCGACGCGCAGCCTGGATCGGTCGCACAGGTCGCGCGCCAGGGATTGCGTAAAAAGCGGGGGCATGTGCTGAACGATCAGCACGGGGAGGGGAAAGCCGTCAGGAAGCTTCGGGACGACCTGGTTCAGCGCCGCCGGTCCGCCGGTCGAGACGCCGATGAGGACGACTTCCGGCGGGCGCGTCGGCGCGCTCGGTGCCGGAGGCGTTGCGGGCCGGGCCGGCGCCGCAGCGCCGGCCCCCTCGCGGCGGATCGGCCGCGGCGCCGGACGTCCTGCGCGCAAGCCACCGCGCGACGCACGAAATGCCTCGACCCTCGCCAGCAGGGAGCTTTTCAGTTTCTCGACGTTGGCGGCGACGTCGCTGCCGATGGGTTTGAGCACGAACTCGAACGCGCCCAGGTGCAGCGCCCGCACGGTCGTCTCCGCTCCATGGGAGGTCAGCGCGCTGAGCATGATCGTGCCGGGAGGGGAAGCCATTTCCGACAGCCGCTCGAGCACCTGCAACCCGTCCATCTCAGGCATCTCGAGATCGAGCGTCACGAGGTCCGGGCGCAGCAGCTCGATCTGCTGCAGCGCCAGGCGACCGTTGGCGGCCACGCCCACGACCTCCGCATCCGGCAGGTCGTTCAGCGCCGAGGCGATGATCTTGCGGTACAGGACGCTGTCGTCCACGATGAGAATGCGGAGATGGGATGATCCGTCCACAGGCGTCTCTCCAGATCCGGGGCGCGCGCGCCGCGCCCGCACGTGCTCACTTCCAAGAAACGCTCCCTTACGGTCGCGGCTCTGTTCGGTCGCAGCTCGGTTCGGTCGCAGCTTCGTTCGGTCGCAGCTCTGTTCGGAGTGTGCCACTGCTCTGCGAGCCGTGTCTTGGGCTCTGCTCCCGTCGCGGCTCTTGAAGCCGAACGATGCGATAGTCCTGATGCGCCGCCCTAGACCTTGAACTGCGAGACCAGCGAGTTGAGGCTTTCCGCCAGACCGGAGAGACGCTCGCCGGCCTGCTGGGTTTCCGTGGCGCCCTGTGCTGTCTGCTTGGCACACAGATCGACGCCGGAGATGTTCCGCGTGATCTCCTTGCTCGCGGAGGCGGACTGACCGATGCCAACGGAGACCGTCTCCGCCGCGGTGGCGGTCTGGCTCATGTTCTTGGCGATTTCCTTGGTCGTTACGGACTGTTCCTCAAGTGCTGCGGCGATGGTGCTGGATACGCCGGTCACGCCGGAGATGGCCTGGACGATCCGGCTGATGGCGTCCACCGATTCGCCCGTAGTTGCCTGAATGGCGGCGATGCGCTTGCCGATGTCCTCGGTCGCGCCCGCGGTCTGCCGCGCCAGCTCCTTGACTTCGCTCGCCACGACGGCGAAGCCCTTGCCGGCTTCTCCCGCGCGGGCGGCCTCAATCGTGGCGTTCAGCGCCAGCAGGTTCGTCTGCTCGGCGATGTCCTGAATCACGGTGACGACCTTGCCGATCTCGTCAGCCGCTTCTCCCAGCTTGGAAATCTTCTCGTTGCTGACGTTGGCGAGGCTGGAAGCGTCCTTCGCCGCGGCGGACGCCTTCTCCGTGTGCCGCGTGATCTCATTGATGCTGGCGGTCATTTCCTCGACCGCGGCGGCGACACCCTTTACGTTGCCGGACATCTGCGTGGCGGCGCTCGCCATGTTGTTCATGTTGATGGCCATCTCCTCCGAGGCGGCTGCAACCGTGGCGGACTGCGACGTGGTCTGCGCCGCGCCGCCTGTGAGCTGACACGCGGTGGCGGACAGCTCGGTGGATGCACTGGCCACCGTCTGGGCGTTCTCACGGATGTTGCGGACCGTGTCGCGCAGCTTGCCGCTCATGTCGTTCATGGCGGTGACCAGCTCTCCTACTTCGGAGCGGGAAGTGATCTCGCAGCGCGCGGTAAGATCGCCGTCGGCTATGGTGCGCGCGAAGCCGGCGACGCGGACGATCGGGCGGGCGATCCTCGCGCCGACATAGAGGCTCAAAAACCCCAGAACCAGGCCTCCGACGATCGCGAACCAGCGGAACTGGGAGCCGACGGATGCCTGCGCGGCGGCGAGTTCCTTGACGATCGCTTCAGAGTTGGCGATGGGAACCGTCGTGGAAACGGCCCCCATCAGGTCGCCGAGCGCGAACTGCTTCATCGGCGCCTTGCCGCGCATGGCCATGACATCGGGCGTGGCCTCAAGGGCGTTGTGGCAGTTGACGCAGCTCTCGGCGCTGGCGAGATCCGCCGTCATAACGTTGACCACGGCGCGTCCCTTGGCGTCCTCGCCGCGCTCGACGTAGGGTTTGTACAACGCTTGCCGCTCCGCAGCGGGCCTGGCGGCAAGCTGCTTTTCCTGGGCCAGCAGAAACTCCCAGCCCTTCTTCTCAAACGGCGTGGTGACGCCTTGGTTGGCGTTGATGTTCCAGCCGCTGCGGAGGACGAACGTCGTGCTGTTCTCGCCGGCGCTGGCGGCCAGCTTTTCCGAGACGGCGCTCATGAAGACCGCGGGGAGCGGGCCCTCTCCGTCCTTGGGAGCGCGGTTGAAGTCCACGCCATGAGGCTTGAGTTTCTCCACGATCTGCTTCGTGTAGATGCCGCGCGTCGCCGCAACCTGCGCCGCGACCGACACGCCGACGGAAGCGGCCTGGTCGATGACCAGCTTGTCCTGCCTGGCTTTCAGATCGCGGTCGGCACGATTCCACAGGAGAAGCGTGCTGGTCCCCAGCACGGCGACGCCGGAAAGAGCGAGAATTGTGATCTGCGTTCGGATCTTCATGTGTATCTCCCCGACTTCAGTCGTGAAGGGCGGTGCCCACGATGCCGGTTGGCACGTCCCACGTTCAACCCCCTCGCGGACCGGCCCGCAGCCTGATGGCCGGCGAACCGGTCCGCAAGACTCACTCACCCCGTCAACCGTCGCCCCCGCGAAGGCAGGGGTCCAGGCAGTCCCGGAGAACCGCCGGCTTCATGCCTCCTCGCAAGGCACTGCCGGCTTCCTGCCTTCGTGGGAATCACCCAGCTGGATTCCCGCATGCGCGGGAATGACGAAGCTGGATTCCCGCGTGCGCGGGAATGACGGAAGTCGTCATTCACCCGGGGGCCGTTAGACCTGGAACTGCGCGACCAGCGAGTTCAGCCCCTCGGAGAGGTCCGACAGGCGCCGGCCCGCCTGTTGAGTTTCCCCGGCGCCACATGCGGTCTGCTTGGCGCACTGGTCCACGCCGGAAATGTTCCGCGTGATTTCCTTGCTCGCCGAAGCGGACTGCGCCACGCCCACGGAAACGGTCTCCGCGGCGGTGGCCGTCTGGCTCATGCTGCGCGCGATCTCCTTCGTCGTCGCGCTCTGCTCCTCGATGGCCGCGGCGATCGTGGCGGACACGTCGTTGACGCTGGCGATCGCCTGCACGATCTCGCCGATGGCCTTGACCGACTCCGAGGTGGTGGACTGAATCGCGGAGATGCGTTTGGCGATGTCCTCCGTCGCCGAGGCCGTCTGGCGGGCGAGCTCTTTGACCTCGCTGGCGACGACGGCGAAGCCCTTGCCGGCCTCGCCGGCGCGGGCGGCCTCGATCGTGGCGTTCAGCGCCAGCAGGTTGGTCTGCTCCGCGATGTCCTGAATCACGGTGACGACCTTGCCGATCTCGTCGGCGGCCGAGCCAAGCTGAGCGACCTTGTCATTGCTGACGTTGGCGAGGCTCGCGGCGCTGCCGGCGGCCGTGGCGGCGTGCTCGGTGTTCTTGGCGATTTCGTTGATGCTCGCCGTCATTTCCTCGATCGCCGCGGAGACGCCCTTGACGCCGGAGGACATCTGCTCGGCGGCGCTGGCCATGTTGTTCATGTTGATGGCCATTTCCTCGGCGGCGGCGGCGACGGTGGCGGACTGGGACGTGGTCTGCTCCGCGCCGGAGCTTAGCTGGGTGGCGGTGGCGGAAAGCTCGGTCGAGGAGCTGGCGACCGTCTGGGCGTTCTGGCGAATCTTCCCGACGGTGTCGCGCAGCTTGGTGCTCATGTCGTTCATGGAATCGATCAAGGTTCCCACTTCGCCGCCGGCCTTGAGGCTGCAGGTCTGCGTCAAGTTGCCGCCCGCCACCTCCTTGCAGAATGCGGCCGCGGCCACGACCGGCTTGGAGAGGCGCGTGGAGATGAACAGGGCGAAGCCCAGAATGGCGATCAGGGCGACGGCGCCGACGGCGACGCTCGAGTTGATCGTGCGCTTGCCAACCTGCTGCGTCATCTGGTCCAGCGTCTTGATCGAGGCAAACAGCTCCGACGTGTCCATCTTCGCGTTGAGGCAGAACTTCAGACCCAGAAGGCTCACCGGACCATAGTGGATCAGCGCTTCATGCCCCACGTAGTCCACGCACGTCACGACGCCTTCCTCGCCTTTTTCAAAGGCGGCGCGGGTCGCCTTGGTGTCCACTTTTCCGCCATCGGCGCTTTTGAAGGCCGCCGCGAGGGAGTGCTTTTCCGGATCCCGGAAGGAATCGGACCGCATCTTGTAGTCCGGTCCGATCAGGATGGTCTCGCCGGTCTCGCCCATGCCGTCGCGCGCGGTCAGGATCGAGTTCATTCGATCAATGGGCAGTTGAAACGCGCAGACGGCCAGCAACGTGTCCCCGTCATAAATAGGCGCGGCGAGAAACATGGCCGGCGCCTGGTAGGACGGCCAGTAAGCCGCGAAGTCGGCGGCGGCGTACTTGCCCGCGCCCACAGACGCCGCCTGCTTGAAGCACGCGGCCAGGTTCGTGTTCGCGTTGGGCCCATTCTTCAGCGACGTGGTGAAGTCCGTCTCCTTGAAGACGGTGTAGACGATGTCGCCGGATTCCGGGTCGATCAGGAAGATATCATAGTAGCCGAACTGCTCGACGTAGGGGCGCATCGCCGCGTGATACTTCGCATGAAGTTCGCTATAGGTGGAGGCATCGTCGCCCCGAGGGAGCAGGTGCTTGGAGCCGATCGGATTGGGGTTCTGCTTGATGTACTGGTGCTGCAGCGCGATGGAGTCGTCGTCGAGCTTGGCGAGATAGCTCGCAACGTCCGGGACGGCGCCGCCGGTTTGCTTCTTAAAAGCGTCCGTGAAGTCGGCGCCGTAATAATCGGCCAGCTCAGCGCGCATCGTTGTCAATTCGTCCGGCGTCACGTTGTTGTCCTGCCGGAACGACTTGAAGGCGCTGACCATGTCGCGCGCCGCGTCCCGGGCCACCTGGCTGCAACTGAAAGGAACGATGATCTCCTCCTGCAACTTGACGTAGCGCTCAAGCTGGAGCTGCTTTTGGTGCCGAATCGCGTCGAGCTGGTTCTTGGCCATCTGCTCAAGCTCTTTGGCACTTTCTTTCTGGATGGCCACCATGCCCTGGTGCGCTGATTGGTAGCTGATGGCGACCGCGACCAGCATGGGCAGAACACCACAGGCGAGGAACGCCAACGTCAGTCGAGTTCGGAGCTTCATAGGGATCGTCTTCCTTTCAGATAGGTGGACATTTCAAGGCGGGGCGTGGTGCGCCCTCGCACATGGATTACCGGGAATTGACCGTGCATTCGGGGAGCAAATCATTCCGATCGCGCGACAGCGCGTCCTCGCTGTCGAGGATGAGCAGAAGCTCCTCCTTGTTCTTGTACACCGCCTTGACGAACAGTCCGTCGGCGCCGGCGAGATTGGCCGGCGGATCTTCCAGCTCGTGCGTGCGGCAGCGGACCACCTCGCCGACGCGATCGATGAGAAGCCCGACGCGCTCGCCGCGCGAGTACACCAGGACGTTGCGGCTGGTCGGCGTGATCTCCGCGGGCGGCTCTCCCAGCAGGACGCGCAGGTCCACGACGCTGACCACCTCGCCGCGAAGGTTGATGACGCCGCGCACCCAGGGGGGCGCGTTGGGCGCGGGAACCATGTCGAGGTTGCGGTTGATTTCCGACACCCCGGCGATGTCCGCACCGAACATGCGTTCGCCGATGGCGAAGGTCACCAGCTCGATCTCCCGATCCTCGGTCATCGTCGCCGCCGAAGGCTCCAGGCACAGGGTCATGACGGTCTCCCCACGAGTGCTGAGGCGCTGCCGTTTGCCGCGTAAGGGCCGCCGGCGCCGCCCAGTCGTTTCTGAATCGCGCTGATCAACAATTCTCGGTCGAGTTTCACGAGGTACTCATCCACGCCCGCTTCCCGGCCTTGCTGAAGGTTGGCCGCGCCCACGAGGCTCGTGAGCGCGAAGACGGGGATCGTCCGAAGGCGCGGATCCGCCTTGATCCGGCGGGTCAGCTCCAGACCCGTGACGCGCGGCATCTCGATGTCCGTCAGCACCAGGTCCACGGGCGGACCGGACTTCTGGAGGCGCGCCCAGGCGCCCTCCCCGTCGTTGAACGCCTCGACCTCGAAACCGGCGGAATGCAGGAAGCTGACCACCTGTCCCCTGAAGAAGGCCGAATCCTCGGCGAGCACGATGCGGATGCCGGCCGGTCCCGAAGCCGCGCCGCCGGCGGCTTCGAACCACTCGGCGTACGCGCGGCGCGTGACGGCAATGAGGTCCACGACGCGCGTGGTGGCGTCCTGCACGATCAGCGAGCCGAAGACGCCCGGCTCGCAGAACGCGGCGGTGTCCAGGTGCGTGCTGATGTCGCGAATGTCGCCAAGACGCGGAATGACAAGCCCCACCTCATGATCGGCTACGTTGAAGACGGCGACGTGGCAGCCGCCGTGCACCTCGCCGGGCTTCGCCTTGACGTAGTGTTCGAGCCGCAGCAGCGGCAGGGAGCGTCCGCGGTACTGCAGAATCTCGCGCCCGCCCACGCTGTCGATCTGCTCGGCCTTGATGTTCTCGATGCGCGAGATCAGCGCAGTCGGCACGGCGAAATGCTCGGTCTCGTGGTTGCGGAACATCAGAACGGTGCACAAGTCCTGGGCATCCTTCGCAGCGTCGGCGGCGTCGGTCTGCGTGTCGTCCGGCGCCTTGAGGCCGCAGTGCTGGGAAATGCCGGTGACATCGAGGATCATCGCCACCCTCCCGTCGCCAAGGACAGTCGCCCCGGCGAGGCAGATGCACTGCTTCATGTGCCGACCGAGCGGCTTGACTACGATCTCCTGCGAGTCGTCCAGCCCGTCAACGACCAGCCCGTAGCGCAGCGCCCCCGCCTCGGCCACAATGATGTTCAGCGCGCCTTCGTGGGTGTCCTCGCGCCGATCTGAGGCGCCGTCGCGCCGGTTGTCGGCGGCCAGCGGCGCGCCGTCGTCGCGCCGATCGGCCAGCGCGAGACGGTGATTGTCCGCCAAAGGTCCGTCGTGACGGGCGCGGAAGCGCGACGGCACGCCCAGCGCCTTGCTGAGCCGCACGAGCGGCAGCAGTGAGCCGCGCAGGTGCAGAACCTCCGCGTCGTTGATGCGGCGGATCTTCGACCGGACTTCAGAGGCCTTGACGCGAATCAGTTCATGGATGTGCACCTGCGGAAGGGCGTATTTCTTCTCGTTGCACCAGACGATCAGCGCCGGAATGATCGCCAGGGTCAGCGGCAGGCGGATGGCGATGGTCGTGCCCGCGCCGAGCTGCGTCTCCACGTCCACGGTCCCGCCGAGCTTTTCGATGTTAGTGCGGACCACGTCCATGCCCACGCCGCGACCGCTGACTTCGGTCACCTTCTCCGCCATCGAAAAGCCGGGGTGGAAGATGAGCCGGATCGCCTCGCGCTCGGACATCGACCGGGCCTGGTCCGACGTGATGATCTTCTTCTGGACGGCCTTGGTCTTGAGTTTCTCGGGGTCGATGCCGGCACCGTCGTCGGCGATGGTGATGTTGACCTTGCCGCCCTGATGAAACGCCCGGATGTGGACCTGTCCCGTGGGTTTCTTGCCCTTTGCCTCGCGGCGATCAGGCGTTTCCAGTCCGTGATCGAGGGCGTTGCGGACGAGGTGCGTCAGCGGGTCGCCGATGGCCTCGATGATGGTCTTGTCCAGTTCGACTTCGTTGCCCTCGATGAACAGGTCGCACTGCTTGTTGAGCGTCTTGCTGAGGTCGCGGACGACGCGCTGGAACTTCCCGAGGACCGTGCCGACGGGCTGCATGCGCGTCTGCATGATGGCTTCCTGCAGGTCGCTGGTCACCTGGTCGATGCGGTTGGCGACCGAGTCGATTCCGGCCTGGCTCTTGGAGGCGCTGATTTGCAGGAGCTGATTCCGTGCCAGCACGAGTTCGCCCGCGAGGGTCATCAGGTTGTCAAGGATGCGCACCCCGACGCGAAGCGTGGCGTCGGCCTTCACCGGCGCGGCGGAGGGGCGGGCGGAATCCGCGGCTTCTTCGGGCCTGACGGAAACACCGGGCGCCGGCGCTGCCACGGCCATCTTGGCGCGGGCGGTTTCTTCGGCTGCGGGGCCCGGACTCGGCGTCGAGCGGGGCGAATCCCACGGGCCGTGATCGGGCGTGGCGATGGGATGCACGCGGTCGGAGGGCAGCCCGAGTTCCAGGTGCAGGTCGTCGGGACCGTGTTCGGAAGCGAGCAACATGCGGAAGAGCAGCTCCGCCGGCAGCTTCGAGTCCAGCGTGCCGACGCCCGACGTGCTGATGTAGCTGTCCATCAGCTCCGCGCAGGCGTACACCCGCTGAAGGAACTGAACGGGAGTCAGGCCTTTCGACTCGACGTCGTTGATGAGGTCGGCCTCGACGACGTGGATGTGACAGTTTCGTTCCTGCTGGCGGCGGAGGGCCTTCTCGCTGACGCCCATGAAGGCAACGCCGCCGCTGGGCATGAGCACGTCAATCTCATGATCCGGCGTCTCGGCCACGGCGGGCGACGCCTGACCTTTGACGGCGGACTTGAGCGCGGCCACGTGCTTGGACACGTCCACGCCGTTGGAGCCGTTGACGTCGGAGACCATGTTCCGCAACAGGTCGGAACCGCGGATGAGCGCCTCGACGACGGCTTCTCCCGGCGTCAGCTCGCGGTTGCGGATCATGTTCAGCACGTTCTCCATCTCGTGCGACAGCGCGCCGATCGCGGTCAGCCCGAGAAACCCGGCGGTTCCCTTGATGGAGTGGATGCTGCGGAAGATCTTGTTGACGCGCTCGACGTCGATGTTGGCGCCGTCGGCCTCCATGGCGAGGAGGTCGGTTTCGATGCCGTCCAGGCCTTCCGCGGCCTCGGTGACAAAACTTTCGATAAGCTCATTCTGATCCGAAAGCACGGCTGTTTCTCCGCCTGAGAAAGTTCAAGACGCTCCGACTCCCGCTCATCGCTTCAGAATGCCGACCGATTCGGCGTCGCCGTCAGTCCAGCACGCGGAAGTGCTCGTCGAGACGGATGACGCGGAACAGCCCTTTCAGGTTCGCGTCCGCGCCGAGCACCGTAAGCGTGCCGCCCCGGGCGAGCAGCGTCTGGTGGCAGACGACGAAAACGGCCAGCCCGCGCGAATCGATGAGGTCCACGTCGCTGAGGTCGATGGTCAGGTCCTTCGCGCCGTCGGCGAGTTGTTCCTGAAGCGCGGCGCGGAACTCGTCCGCGTTGAGCGCCGTGATCGTGCCCGCGGGTCGAACCACGGGAGCCTGCGTTGCCGTCGATTGTGCCATGATCCAAAAGTCCTCCATCAGGTTCGTTGCAGCGTTTTCGCGCCCGCGCCATTCGCCCGCTTACGAAGTGTTAGACGATTGCCGCCGCTGTCGTACTGCATTTCGTCCGCGTAAATCCCCATCAGCGGGATGCCGCGCCCCCCGTCCGCGAGGACATCGAGGCGATCCAGCCGCCGCCGCCAGTCAAAGCCCGGTCCGCGGTCCGCCACCGTCAGCGTCAGCCCGTCCGCGTCGAACGCCACGTCGAGGTCGATCGGGCTGTCCTCGCCCTGCCGCCCGCCGTGCAGGACGGCGTTGAGCAGCGCTTCCCGCAGCAGGATGCGGACGGCGAACGCGTCGAGGTTTGACGTGTCGCTGAGGAGGCGCTGCGCCAGAAGCTCGTCCGCGCGATCAATGAGATCAAGGCGCGACGACATCTGAACGCGGAACCCCGAGGATGTGTCGGTGATCCGGAACATCTGTGCCCTGCTTCGCAATCCGTAATGCAGACCGGTGATCGTGGCGGAGAAATGTGTGCGACCCCGTCCGCGATCGTGCCGGTTCATCGGCGTTCGCGCGGGCGGGCTTGTGATCTCATGAACAAGATTGTCGCTTATTCGCCACACGATCGGACGTGGGTGGGCGCAAACGTCCAGCAAGACCGCGCGTGACCGGCGCCGAGTCTGGCTCTCCCCCGGTTTGCCCTTGATTTCCTGCGGTTTCACGCGCTTTGTCAGGCCGCGCGGCGCCGGGCGTTGCCCGCGAGTGCCATGCGCCTGTCAGTCCGCAGGCCAGCCTTCGCTTCCGATAAGCCGCACGAAGCGAACGGGGATCAGCGTCGTTTCATGCGTTCGGCCGCCCAGCCGTCGCACGTGGACGATCCGTTGCTCAACCTCGCCGCCGATGGGAGCGACCAGCACGCCGCCGTCCGCCAACTGCTGCAGCAGGGCGCGCGGAATTTCGGGAGCGCCCGCCGTGACGAGGATGCGATCGAACGGCGCTTCCGAAGGCAGCCCCAGGGTTCCGTCCCCGCAGACGAACTGGACATTCACCACGCCGAGAGCTCCAAGCGTCCCGGCAGCCTGGCGGTGGAGCGTGTCCAGTCGTTCGATGGTGCAGACGTGCCCGGCAAGGCGTGCGAGCACGGCCGTCTGGTAACCCGTGCCCGTGCCGATCTCCAGCACGCGGGACTGCGGCGTCAATTCCAGCCGTTCGGTCATGTAGGCCACGATGTAGGGCTGGCTGATCGTCTGCCCGCCGGCGATGGGCAGCGCGCGGTCCTCATAGGCCGCCTCGCTCAGATCCATCGGGAGGAACCGCTCGCGCGGAACCTCGTCCATGGCCTTGAGCACGCGCGGATCGGTTACCCCGCGCCGGTAAATGTCCTCGTAGATCATCCGCCGGCGACGTTGCTCAAACGTCGCGGGGACATGGGAATCGCCTTGCGTTTGCTCATCGGGCGTCATGCGGAGATTCTTGTCCTTGCAAATCGCCTCGTCGATCGGTCAACCCCCCCGCTTCTGTGAGCGGAGGAATAGCAGTCCTGGATGAACGGCGACCTTCGTCATTCCCGCGGAGGCGGGCATCCACCTTCGTCATTCCCGCGCAGGCGGGAATCCAGTCTGTACCCGAGCGTCCTGGTCCCCCGCCTGCGCGGGGGTGACGGCCTCCATGTCCCGTTTCGAGTTCCACCCTGGGCTGATCGACCGGGGCAGCCCGCCCCTTGGGATTGCGCAGAGCGCGAAGCACGAGCTGCGACACCGAGCCGCCTGCTGTCTTACAGACCGATGCAAGCCTCCAGTTCCCATGGTTCGACGCGGAATCTCCCGGGAAAAAGCACGTCCCGGAGGTCCGTGCCACCTCATTTGCACGCCACCCCTTGTGCAACGGCTTGTTGTTCAGCGGAATCCCCATCACAAATGCGGCGAAAGCAGCTTGAACGCCCCGTCGCGCAGCCGCTGCGCTGTGGTTCGCGAGTCCACTTCCTCCAGCGTCACGCGCCCGGAGCCGGGCAGCAGCGTCTCCAACCATGCTGACAATTCCTGTGCCAACGCCGTGTCATACGCCTCCACGTTGAACTCGAAGTTCAGCCGGAAGCTGCGGCGGTCCAGGTTGGCGGAACCCAGCAGCACCCACGTGCCATCCACGATCACGAGCTTGGTGTGAACGAACGGCGGAGGACGGCGATAGACCTCGATGCCGTGCTCCAGAAGCTGCCAGAGGTAGGCGTCCGCGACCCAGCGCAGGAAGCGATGATCCACCTCCGACGGCAGCAGCACGACGACGCGGACGCCGCGCAGCGCCGCCAGCGTCAGCGCGGAGATCAGCGCCATCGTCGGCACGAAATACGGCGTCACCACGTAAATGACGCTTTTCGCCGCAGCAATGGCGGCCAGCAGAATACAGTGGACCCTTTCCATATCCTCGTCCGGGCCGGTGGAAATGCCGCGGCACAGGGCCGATCCACGCGGACCGATGACCGGAAAATACTCCGCGCCTTCCAGAACCTTGTCGGTCGCCAGCGCCCAATCCTCCGCAAAAGCATGCTGCAGCTCGCTGACCACCGGGCCGGCGATTTCGAAGTGCAGGTCCTCGGAGCGCCCCGGCCTGGTGCTCGACATGAGGTGGCGCTGCGAGATGTTCATCCCGCCGGTGAAGCCGATGCGCCCGTCCACCACGAGCAGCTTGCGATGGTTGCGCAGATTGATCCTCAATCGGCCGAACGGAAATCGCAATGGAAAAAACGCCGCCGTCTCGACCCTGGTTTTCAGCAGGTGGCGGCCCATCCGGGAGAGATGGCCCAGCGCCCCCAGACCGTCCACCAGCAGGTGGACGCGCACGCCGCGCGACGCCGCCTCGGACAGCGCGTCGGCGAACCCGAAGCCCACCTCGTCGGAATCAAAGATGTAACTGACGAGCGTGACGGTCTTCTCCGCGCCGCGGATGGCCTCCATCATGCGCGGATAGGCCTGCTCGCCGTTGTGCAGTGGCTTGATGGCGTTGCCGGGCAGGAGGGGAAGGCGCGTGACGCGGTCGGCGACGGCCAGGAGCGGCTCCAGGTGGCCGACGGCGCGGCGGACCTCCTGCGGCGGATGCGGCGTTCGCGGAAGTTCGCAGGCGTCAAACGGTCGCTCGCGCCGGCCCAGCCGACGCGCGACGCGGCGCTCCAGCCGGTTGATGCCCAGAACCCAGTAGAGCCACGGACCCGCATAGGGCAGCAGGAGGATCAGCAGCACCCAGATGGCGCTGCTGCGCGGGTCGCGCTTGTACATGACGGCGTGCCCCGCGGCGAGTCCCGCCAGGAACAGCCATGCGACGAAGCCGATGATCCCCCACGTTGAATCGAGCCAGCTCGGCATCGCGGCATTGTAGAATCCGACCGGGATCAGGGTAGCCGGCCGGCGCACGAAGCGAAGGACGGAAGCGGTTTGCGGTTTTCAGCCCGTGGTGGAACTCGGAACGGGACGTCAAGCCCGTCACCCGCGCGCACGCGGGGGTCCAGTCAACCCAGGAAAACGGCAGCACGCGTACGGCCTTGCAAGCTATGGGCTGGATTCCCGCCTTCGAGGGAATGACGAAGCTGGATTCCCGCCTCCGCGGGAATGACGGGTGTCGCCTTTCACCGCGGGCTGTTATGGATTCGCGCGCGGCTTGGTCCTGCGTGGCTTGCGACCGTTGGCGCTCACCACCTCTACGGTTGTGATCTGCAGCAGGTTCACAAACACGCCCTCGCGCGCGACCTCCTCGGAAGTGGCCGGCGTCAATTGAGGCTGCGACCTGCGCAGGCTCGTCAGTCCCGCGAAAAGAAAGCGGTCGGAGACGACGACCTGATCCGGGTGCCGGACCAGAATAGAGCGGCCGTCCGACAACGCGATCAAGACCGGTGAGAACGGCTGAGCCTTGAGCATTTCCTTGATGTCTTTCGCTCGCATATGCTGTGTCCCGTGGAATGCACCATTCATCATAGTCCGGCTTGAACCATGCTTCAAACCTACGATCCGAGAAACCGCGACCTGCTGGTCAACATCAACGGCAAGCTTGTTCACCGCGACGAGGCCGGCGTCAGCCCCTTCGACTCCGCCGTGCAGGGCGGCGACGCGGTGTGGGAGGGGCTGCGTCTGTATCAGGGGCGCATCTTCAAGCTGGGGGAGCACCTGTCGCGGCTGCGCGCGTCGGCGAAAGCGCTGGCGTTTGCGCTGATCCCCACGGACGCGGAGATGACCGAGCAGCTCCGCCGCACGTTGGTGGCGAATCACATGACCGACGGCGTGCACATCCGGCTCACCCTGACGCGCGGCGTGAAATACACCAGCGGCATGGACCCGCGGCTCAACAACGCCGGACCCACGCTGATCATCCTCGCGGAGCACAAGTCCCCGGTGTACGACAAGGGCGGCATCACCCTGATCACCAGCAGCATCCGCCGCTTCCCGCCCGATTGTCTTGATCCGAAGATCCACCACTGCAACCTGATCCAGTCGATCCTCGCCAAGCTCGAAGCCAATCACGCCGGCGCGGACGACGCCCTCATGCTGGATGTGCGCGGTTTCGTCGCCGAGACCAACGCCACGCACGTGTTCATCGCCTGCGCGGGCGCGCTTGGCACGCCGCACACCGTCGCCTGCCCGGAAGGCATCACGCGGGCCACCGTGCTGGACCTGTGCCGCGCGCATGGCATCCCTTGCGAGGTGAAGGACGTTTCGCTCAGCGAGGTCTACCGCGCGGACGAGATGTTCTGCACGGGCACGATGGGCGAGCTGGCGCCGGTCGTCCGCGTGGACGGGCGTACGATCGGCGAGGGACGGCCCGGTCCGCTCGCCGCGAGGCTCAGCGCGCTGTTCCGCAGCCTGACGGAGACGGAGGGCACGGTCGTCGTTTGACGCGGTTTTCATCAGTTTCCTCCGCGGATGATGGCCCAGCGCCTTGGGGGAGGTTGAGAGGGCGCCTCAGCGGCGCAATTGAAGACCAGCCCGCGCGCCGCCGATAAGCCATGCGCCCCCGTGGATTCCGCGCGCATGGGTGAATGGTCCTGGGTCATCAAGGGATTCGTTTTGTACACCGCCGCGATGTTCGTTCTGCGCGTCTGCGCGCGCGGGCTGACGTTTGCCCGCCGGCAGTTTGAGGCGGAGCAGGCGCAAGCGGAGCTTGATCGCAAGGAGCAGGAGCAGAAGAAGGACGCGCTGAAGATCGCCGCCAAGGATGATGAGGTCATGGTCGCCGAGCGCGCGGATGACGTGATGCTGGCGACCGAGGAGCTGGATTGAGCGCCGCGCCGCGTGGCGGCGACGCACGTGGCAGCAACCTACGGCGCTTGCGGGAATCCTGCCTTGATCGCCTGCCGCCAACGGGCTTCCCAATCATCCAGCGTCATGCCCTCGAAGCTCGCCTTGAGCGCCTCCTCGACTCCCGACCCGTCCTTCAGCGCCGCCATGAAGACCGCGAACTTCGCCGGATCTCCCGCTTCGAGCCACGCCACGAGACTGTGCGCGATCGGATATTGATGCACCTCGATCGGACCCGTGCCGCGCATCAGGTTCCTCACGGGCCAGTCAAACTTGACAAACTGCCGCGCCAGCAGCGCGGCATTCTCGGCCGCGGGGCACTGATCCTGCAGCACGCGCTCGGTCATCAGCTCGGCGTACCCTTCGTTGAGCCAGACCGGGATGAGGCGGCTGGTGCGGAAGCGGTGCAGGAACGCATGGCTGCCCTCGTGGACCAGCGTGCCGACAAACCGCTGCCACTCCTGCGGCGAGCGCCCCTGATAGAACAGCACGACGTGAACGTAGCCGCGCTCCTGGACGGAGCGCGTGTAGCCGATCGCGGTGGATTCGCGGTAATCGTCGAAGCTGCGCGCGAAGCGGAAGAACTCCCCGCGCGAGCGCAGGCAGAAGACCGGGCACTTGCCCAGGAAAATGTTTCCCTCGGCGTCATATCCAAACTGACGGCACAGCGCGGCGTACATGTCCTCCGCCGCGCGCGCCAGCGGTTGCCGCATCGCGCGCGGCAGGTCGGTCCAGATCAGGAAGTGGTCCGTCTCCACAAGGTCGATGTCCTTGTTGATCGACTCGCGCAGCTTGGGCGAGAAGAAGCCCTTGATCTGGTCGGCGATCGACCTCGTCTGGTCCGGCGGAACGGGAGCTATCCGCAGATCGTCGAGCGAGGCAGGCGGAAGACCGGAAAGCAGCTCCTGCGTCTTCAGGCCTGGCTGCGGCTCGCCGGTTTCGTTCGTCTCAGCCTTGCTGGAAAAATCGAGCGCGGTCTCATCCCGCGGGCGGTGGCTGTGCTCCTCCATCAGCGCGCGCCACCGGGTTTCGTACGAGCGGTCGAGTTGTTGTGCCTTGCGGAAGCACTGCACGGCCAATTCCGGCTCGGCGCGGGAAAGCAGCATCGCGCCCAGCTCAAAGTGGTCCTCGGCGCTCACTCCCGCGTCGCCCTTTCGCATCCCGAGCAAGGCGAGCTTCACGCGATATTCCGCGCCCGGCGTCATCTCGCACCACGCGAAAACGTACGGCGCCTTGCCGTCCCACAGCACCAGACCGTGCGCGTCGTCATCGACCACTCGCCCCGAGAAATCCACGCCGCCCGGCAGCGTGACGGTGACCTCGATCGTTTGCGAGGGCTTGGGCGTGATGTCGGGCGAAGGGGCGGATTGTGTCCGTCCAACGGATGAAATTGCGAACAGCGCCAACACCGCGACCGGCGACAACACCGCAACCCGCCCGAGCGCCGCGTCAGCCACCGGCGAGCTCCTGCATCGCCGGGTGGCGGCCTTTGAGCTGGGCAAGCTGCGTCTGGTTCGCGCGAACATGGAAGAGCACGGACGCATCCTCATACGTTCGACCCAGCACGTGGGCGTAGCGCTCGATCTCCGAAATGGCGCGCCCTTCGGTGCTCGGAATGCGCAGGGTGGCCTCGACAACCTTGCCCTTCATCGCGTTGCGCGCGTGCTCCAGCACCTGCTCCAGTCCATCGCCGCGCGCGGCGCTGATCGTCAGGGCGCTGGTAAACCGCCGGGCGAGGATGCGCAGATTCGTGTCATCCGTCACCGCGTCCGCCTTGTTGAGCAGCAGCAGCGTGGGCCGCTCCTGGCAGCCGAGCTCCTTGAGCACCACGTTTACCGACTCGACCTGGTGCAGGGCGAACGGCGAAGCCGCGTCAACCACGTGCAGCAGCAGGTCGGCATGGATCGCCTCCTCCAGGGTGGCGCGGAAAGAGGCGATGAGCCGGTGCGGCAGATCGCGGATGAACCCGACCGTGTCGGAGAGAAGCACGCTCGAGCCGTCGCCGAGCCGCCAGCGCGTCGTCTTGGTGTCGAGCGTGGCGAAGAGCATGTCGCGGGCGAACTGGTCCGCGCCGGCGAGGCGGTTCAGCAACGTCGTCTTGCCGGAATTGGTGTAGCCGACGAGCGAGATGGTGAATTCATCGCGCCGGCCCTGAATCTCGCGGAGCTTGCGCCGGTCGATCTGGTCGATTTCGATCTTGAGCTGGTGGATGCGGTCCTTGACGATGCGCCGGTCGATCTCGATCTGGCGCTCGCCGGGACCGCGCGTGCCGACACCGACGGCTTTCGCGCCCACGTCGCCCGCCGCTCCCGCTCCGCCGGCGATCCGCTCCAGGTGCGTCCACATGCCGCGCAGCCGCGGCGCCGTGTACTGAAGCTGCGCCAGTTCCACCTGGAGCTTCGCCTCGTGCGTTCGCGCGCGCCCGGCGAAAATGTCGAGGATCAGCTCGCTGCGGTCGATGATCTTCCGCTGGACGATCTCTTCGATGCCGCGGATCTGCCGCGGGCTGAGGTCGTTGTCGAAGATGACGACGTCCGCCTCGAACGCTTCCGCACGCTCCGCAATCTCCTGGACCTTGCCCGTGCCGACGAACAAACCCGGATGCGGTGCGAGGCGTTTCTGCACGATGGAACTGACGACCTCGGCGCCCGCGGATTCGGCCAGCGCCGCCAGCTCGGCCAGCGGGTTGCTCATGTCCACGTTGGAATCAGGCAGCAGCACGCCGACGAGCAACGCCCGTTCGCGCGCGACGGAGAGAGTTTCACGTTGAGTTCGCTGCACTACCAACCAGGCTCCGCGGGGGCCGTGCCGACGCGAGCGGAGCGTTCGCGGTGTCGTCGAGTCGGCGGATTGTACAGCGCCGCGGATGCAGTCGTCAAACGCCGCCACCCGAAATGAACAGAGCCGCGACGCTCAGGGAGCGAACCGCTTGCATGAACAGAGCCGCGACCGTCAGGGAGCGAACCCGTCGCATGAAGAGAGCCGCAACCGTCAGGGAGCGCACGCCGCCACCCGGGATGCGTCGAGACTCGCTTGCTGACGCGCGCGGCTCTGCTCATGCGAGATCAACTCTCACGACCCGATGAGGCCGCGTCGGGACCGGGCGGGCGGGATCCCGATTCCGGCGGAGACGCCACTGAATCAAGTTTTTCCACACGCGCCTGCACAATGACCACGGTCCGCGCGACGATGTCTCCGATGCGCTGCCGGTTCACGGTCATCAGCACCAGCAGCAGTCCGGGCGGAAAGTAAGCGTCCACGAAGCGAAGCAGGTTGCGCAGCAACGCCGCCCGCGCGCGACAACGCAGCCCGTCCACGTGCACCACGCGCAGTCCGGCCATCCGCTTCCCTACCGTGCCTCCGCACCAGGCCTCCATCACAAAGGCGTAAGCGCTGAACGCCGCGCCGCAGGCAACGAACGTCCAGAACTGGTCGACCGGCAGGGCACGCAGGCTGCGCATCACGTCCAGCACGCCGGGCAGCCGCGACAGCTCAAAGGGGCGCGCGATCATCCCCAGTCCCAGCGCAACGTGCAGCGGCGCCGTCACCAGCACATCAATGAAGAACGCAACGCACCGCCTCGAAAGCGGCGCCAGCGTCTGCCCCTCGGCGAGTTTCGCCGGCAGGATGACCGATTCCCTTCTGCGAAACAGCACCAGAAGCAGCACGAGCGGAACCAGCGCCAGCTCCAGCCAACTGACCAGCGCGTCGCGCACGATCGTCTGCCCGACCTGCTGGAATACCACGAGCGGGTGCGGTTCCCCGATGAGGGCGCCGCCGCCGTCCCATCGCGCCAGGCGAAGCTCGCGCGACTCGCCTTGCAGCAGTGCCAACACGTGGTCACCGGCGAATCCCGCCCATGATTCACCCGACGTGAAGTGCAACGTGGGTAACGGGGACTCCAGCTCGATGCGCTGGCTGAAGCCATTCGCATCGCCCCGCCATACCACGAGCCGGCGGTCCCCAGTCTCACCGGTCGCAGCCAGCAGGCGCAGCTCATCCGCATCAGCCTGCAGCGCGAGGGGCTCATCGCCGGGTCTTACGTCGTCAAGGGGTCGCACTTCCCACGAAGGCGCCGAAGCGCCGCCGCTGACGCCCATCCGCCAATCGCCCGCGCGGTCTTCGCTTTCGCCGCCGAAAACCACGACAAGCCGCTCGCCCGACAGAGCCGCGAGCAGGCGCCCGCTTCCCTCTGCAACTTCCACAGGCAGCGGTCGATCAGGCCTCCAACGTCCCTCGGAGTAACGCACGAGCCAGGCGGCGTTCGATGCGTCGGTCCGGCGCGGCAGCGCCTTGTCTCCATCGGCAGACTTCGATTCTGGGGTCTCGACCCCGAGGGACTGGGAGAGCACTTCCCGCGCGATGGCGGATCCGACCAGCGCGTAGAGCGCGTCGCCGCGGGCTTCCACGAGAAGCTGGATGGGACACGAGGCCGGGCCGGGGAGCGGCGTTTGGGGCTGCGGACCGGAGGGCGTGGCGCCGTTGCCGCCGGTCCGCGGCAACTGAAGCCGGCTGTGCGTTCCGTCGGTGAAGAAGACGTGCAGTGCGTCGCCGGCCACAACCGCCTCGTCGATCACGCCGCGCATCGCCGTCGCGTTGTAGAGGCGCGCCTCAGCGGACGAGTCCGCCGCTGCCGGCAGAATCGCCAGCCGAAGCTGCGAGCCGAGGCTCCCATCCGAAACGCGTTCATAAAGCCAGACGACCTGTGTGCCGGCAAAAAGGCCAACCTCCCGCGATTCCTGCGCGATCGCCGGCGCGGCAGCGATCAAGAGGCATGCCGCCGCGAGGAAGCTTCGTCGCGCGATGCATCGCCCGACCGCCGCGCCGCCGTGCGGTTGCGCCGGTCGCAGGAGCGGCGAAATCGCTTCTTTGGGCAGTCGGATGGCAGCTCGCCGGGTCAAGCGAATGTCCCCGCCGAAGGGCACAGCGCGCTCAGTGTGCAGGATTCGCAGCGGGGCTTGCGGGCGTCGCAGACCTGCCGACCGTGCAGGATCAGCGCGTGCCCGAGGTAGGTCCAGTCCTCGCGCGGCACCACCTGCATCAGGTCCTGCTCGATCTTCACCGCGTCCTTGCCGTCGCGCCCGTTCCACGTCAGCCCGAGCCGCACCGCCAGCCGTCCCACGTGCGTGTCCACGACCACGCCTTCATTCTTGCCGAAGTGCGTGCCAAGGACGACGTTCGCCGTCTTGCGCGCCACGCCGGGCAGCGTCGTCAGCGCCTCGAGCGTGTCTGGAACCTCTCCGCCGAACTCCTCAACGAGCCTTCGAGCCGACGCCTGGATGTTCTTGGCTTTTTGACGGAAGAAGCCGCTGCTGTGGATGATCTCCTCAAGGTGTTCGATCGGCGCGTCCGCGAGGGCTTGCGGCGTCGGATAGGCCGCGAACAGGATCGGCGTGATTTTGTTGATGGTCACGTCGGTGGACTGCGCGGAGAGGATGGTGGCGACGAGCAGCTCCCACGCGCCGCCGTGTTCGAGCGCGCAGTCCGCGTCGGGATAGAGTTTGCGGAGCAGCGCGATCAGCGCGCGGCATCGCGCCTGGCGATGCTTCAGCGATTCGCGCGTGCGCGCCGGCTTGCGGCGGTTGGCGGACGGCCGGCGGGGACACGCGGCGGTTTTCGCCGCCCCGGTTTTCGCGGCCGCGGGCGTCTTGCTCGACGCTCGCGCCGCGGACGCCCGCCTGTTTCTTACTCGTGACTTTGCGGCGGCTCGACCCATTCGACAAACCCGTCCTCATAAACGTCGCGCTTCCAGATTGGCACGTCGCGCTTCAGCGCGTCGATCAGAAACCGGCAGGCCTCGAAACTCTCGCGCCGATGCGGACACGCCACGGCGAGTGCGACCGAGACTTCACCCAACGGGATCGGGCCGAGCCGATGCGCCATCGCCAGCCGCCCGATCGGCCAGCGGCTCATCGCCTCGTCGGCGATCCGGTGCATCTGCCGCAGGGCCATCTCGGGGTACGCTTCGTAGTCCAGTCGCACGAGGTGGCCGTGGCGGTCGTCGCGGTGCGCCCGAACAATCCCGTCAAACGTGTTCACCGCGCCGCACGACGCGTCCCCATCCATGAATCGACGCAGCCGCGCCACGTCGATCGGCGCGGAAACCAGGTTGATCATCGGAGCCTCGCCGCCACCGCCGGTGACCGGCGGGATCACCGCCAGGCGGTCGCCGTCGCGCAGCGGAGGATCGCCGGGCACGAAATCCTCGTTCACCGCCAGGCGGACCCGGTCAATGCGCGCGGCCATGCCCGGCCGGCGTGCGACGATCGCCCGGCGCGCATCGGCGAGCCGCGCGCCGTCGTGCAGCGGCAGCCTGTCGGAATCAACGCCCGCCCAGTCCCGCGACGGACCGAAAAAAGACACGACAACTTCCAAAGAGATTTCCCTCTGGCAAACAACCAAGCCTCTCGCGGCGGGAGTATAGCTCGACGCGCGCCGCCCGACCAATCGTGTGCGCGACGAGGGCATGAAGCCGGCGCGCGACGGGTTGCTGATGAACACCCGCAGCTCGCTCAGCAGCAACACCCACGTGGTCAGGTTCGTCGCCCCCATCCAGCCTCCCGCCGTGCCGAGCCACAACACGACGCTGACGCTCAGTGCCAGCGTGATGGCATACAATAGGACGGAG